>NZ_JBHTHA010000002.1:0-1426566 GCF_042676385.1 Paenibacillus sp. GCM10027628 | reverse complement strand
TGCCTTTTTATTTGAAGGGAATACTCCAAATATTGGTACACAAACTATTTTACTTCATCTGGAATGAAGCGTATTGCTAATATTAGAGTCTCTAGTATACCTTATTTACGACTTTTGTTCTCTAAAGGTTTATGATCCTCAATTAATTACTCCACATTCTTTCAAAAACCGTCTTCTGATTGCATATTCGCATGTTAGTAACCTATTGATGATGCTGTTGAGTAGCAATTGTGCCATGAAGGTGGGTCGACTCATGCTGCCTATTGAATTGGCCTAGGGTTACCCGTTAAGGTGGATCTGCTTATGATCCTCATCGGTTTAACTAAAGGAGGCTTGGACAGCCTCTTATTGCCGAAAAGTATTCTTACCCTAAAAAATAATGCAGTGCGGCATCCAGCTCACCCTGCCAAAATCCCCATAAATGCTTACCAGGCTTCTCGATATAGTGGAGAGTGGCATTTTTATCCTCAAGAAATTGCTTGGTCAGACGGTTTTCTCTGACGAAGTCAAACGTTCCTCGTTCCGTCTTTACATCCGTCTCATCAAGACCGATGAGCATGTACAGCTCCAGCCACGATAAATCGTCCTCCGCTTTCAATCGTTCGCGCGTGATGTCGAAAAATGCGCCGGACAAGGATATAACGCGGCAAAAAAGGCTAGGATAATCTAAGGCGAGGTGCAGGGAAACCGTTCCTCCCAAGGAATCTCCGGCAACGATTCGTTCGGTACGATCGTCCCGGATCGGATAGCGGCTTTCTACATAAGGAAGGAGCTCCTCTGCAAAAAAACGGCAATAGGCATCGTGTCGTTCGCCCTCGGGTGCATACTCGGAAGTGCGAGTGGCTGTGTCCACGTCAACGCCCACAATGATTGCCGGCTCCAAACCATCGTCTAGAATGCAGCGAGTCATTGTTGTTGCGATACGTCCGAAGTTAAAAAATTGCTCCCCATCCTGGCAGTAAATTACAGGGTAGGACAGCAGTTCATTGTATCCTGGCGGAAGAAAGATACGCAGGGGTCGGATTTCACCGAGAACAGCCGAAGCAAGTTCATCTTTCACGATGGTTCTTTTGTAATAACGAGAGTCGTCCAAGGACAGGATCCTCCTTAAAAAGGTGAGGTGTATTATAGCAGTTTGTTAATTTTTGATTAACTGTATTATATATTTTTGAAAACTGTACTATTCATTTGTGTTAAAAAAACTTAGAGTCTTAAAGGAAACTGGTGTACAATTCACAAAAACAGGTTTATAATAATACTATAACAGAAATGTAGCTAGCAGGCATTAAAATCATATATGAGGTGAAAAGGTATGAGTAAGCCACTCGTCAGCCAAGCGAATTATGAAGTAACCACAGAGAAGGTTGAGCCTTTACAGGTTCTTGCTCCAGACGGAACAATTGTCAATCCCGACAAAATGCCTAAACTGAGCGACGATCAATTAAAAGAATTAATGAGAAGAATGGTATTCACACGCGTTTGGGACGAAAGAGCGGTTAATTTGGGCCGTCAAGGTCGTCTTGGCTTCTACGCTCCAGTATCCGGACAAGAAGCATCTATGATCGGTAGTGAATTTGCATTAAATAAAGATGATTTTATTTGCCCGGGTTATCGTGATATGCCGCAGCTCGTATGGCATGGACTTCCGATGTACCAGGCATTTTTGTATTCCCGCGGACACCAGCATGGCGGTCAAATTCCGCAAGACGTTCACGTGCTTATGCCGCAAATCATCATCGGCGCGCAAGTTCTTCATGCGACTGGCGTAGCGATGGCGTTCAAAAAACGCAACCAACCGCGTGTGGCGATTACGTACACAGGCGACGGAGGAAGCTCCGAAGGCGATTTCTATGAAGGTATGAACTTTGCAGGATCTTTCAAACTTCCTGTCATTTACTTTGTTCAAAACAACGGTTACGCCATTACAACGCCTTACGCCAAACAAACAGGAGCGCTTTCCGTTGCTCATAAAGCCGTTGCTGCCGGTATCAAGGGTGTGCAGGTAGACGGTATGGACGTACTGGCCGTTGTTCAAGCCGTTACCGAAGCAGCTGAGAGAGGCCGCAGAGGCGAAGGCGCGACGTTGATCGAAGCTTTAACTTATCGTTACCGTCCGCATTCCATGGCGGATGACACGACAAAATATCGTACCAAAGACGAAGAGGCCGAGTGGGAGCCTAAAGATCCGCTTACGCGCATGCGTATTTTCCTGACCAAAAAAGGTCTGTGGAGCGAAGAGGAAGAAGCTCGCGTGAAGGAAGAAGCGAAAGCGACTGTAGCTGAACACATTAAAAAAGCTGAAGAAACTGAGAAAATGACAGTTGCCGGCTTGATTGACTCTATGTTTGAAAAGACGCCAGCTCATCTTGAAGAACAAAAGCAGGCTTTTAAATAAGCTATTTCACGAATCCAGTTTTTCTTGCGAAAACTTATGGGAGGCACAGACTGTCATGGCACAAATGACGATGATTCAAGCGATAAAAGACGCGATGCGCGTCGAACTGGAAAGAGATCCTAACGTAATTTTGTTCGGGGAGGACGTAGGCCATGTGGGCGGCGTTTTCCGTGCGACGGAAGGTTTGCAAAAAGAATTCGGCGAAGAGCGCGTATTCGATACGCCTCTCGCTGAGTCCGCTATTGGCGGATTGGCCGTAGGTCTTGGTGTACAAGGCTTCCGTCCGATTGCTGAAATTCAATTCGTAGGCTTTATTTACGAAGCTCTCGATCAAATTTGCGTACAAGCTGCTCGCATGCGTTATCGTTCCGGCGGTCGTTACAACTCGCCAATCGTATTCCGTACGCCATTTGGCGGCGGTGTGAAAGCGGCTGAGCTGCATACGGACGCGCTTGAAGGTTTGCTCGTGCAAACCCCGGGCATCAAGGTTGTTGTTCCTTCCAACCCATACGATGCAAAAGGTTTGCTCATTTCCGCGATTCGCGATAATGACCCTGTCTTTTTCATGGAGCATTTGAATTTATACCGCGCTTTCCGCGCTGAAGTGCCGGAAGGCGAATATACAATTGAACTTGGTAAAGCGAATGTGGTTCGCGAAGGTTCGGACGTAACCATTATTACTTACGGCGCTATGGTGCATACTTCCGTTAAAGCGGCTGAGGAAATCGAGAAAACACAAGGCGTAAAAGCTGAAGTTATCGATCTTCGCACCCTGCTGCCGCTCGATATCGACACGATCGTAGCATCCATTAAGAAAACAAACCGTGCGATCATCGTGCAAGAAGCGCAAAAAACGTCCGGCGTTGCCGCAGAGGTAATTGCGCAAATCAATGAAAAAGCAATTTTGCATCTGGAAGCTCCGGTACTTCGCGTTGCTCCGCCGGATACCGTTTATCCGTTCGCGCAAATCGAAGACGCTTGGTTGCCAAGTCCGGCAAGCGTTATTGCAGGCATTAAACAAGTACTCGAATTTTAATTGTCGGTAAAAGGAGGTTATGAACGTGGCATTGTTCCAGTACAAGTTCCCAGAGCTTGGTGAAGGCATACATGAAGGCGAGATCGTAAAACTGCTTGTCAAAGCGGGCGATACCGTTACAGATGAATCCATTTTGATGGAAGTTCAGAACGATAAAGCGGTCGTTGAAGTTCCTTGTCCGGTTGAAGGTAAAATCGTTGAAGTGAAAGTCAAGGAAGGCCAGATTTGCAATGTTGGCGAGCTGGTCATGACGATAGAAGTAACAGGCGAACTGCCTGCAGAATCGATTCACCATGACAGCGGCAGCCATGCTGCGGCTCCTGCGCCAGCAGCAGTAGCGGCAGCACCGGCTCCGGCAGCAGCGCCTGTGGCAGCTGCTGTAGCAGTGGCTGCGCCTAGCAACGGCGCAGTGCGTGAAGTGCTTGCGACGCCTAGCGTGCGCAAGCTCGCAAGAGAGCAAGGCGTCAACCTCGCAGAGGTGACGCCGACAGGCAAGCACGGCCGCGTGACACGCGAGGACGTGCTCGGCTTTAACGGAGCTGGCGCGAGCGCAGCTCCGGCAGCAGCGCCAGCCGCAGCAACCGAGGCGGCTGGAGTGGCGGCACCGTCATCAGTGGCTTCGCAGCAGGTTGTCGTGGGCGATCGCGTCGAAGAACGGATTCCGTTCAAAGGAATCCGCAAAGTGATCGCGAACGCGATGGTCAAATCCGTGTACACAGCTCCGCACGTGACATTGATGGACGAAATCGACGTAACGGCTCTTGTCGCTCTACGTGAGCGCACAAAGCCTCTCGCCGAGAAAAAAGGCGTGAAACTCACGTACCTGCCGTTCATCGTAAAAGCATTGGTAGCAGCTTGCCGTCAATTCCCGGTCATGAACGCGATGATCGACGAAGAGAAACAAGAGATCGTCTACAAAAAGTACTATAACATTGGTATCGCGACAGATACGGACAACGGCTTGCTCGTTCCTGTTATCCATGACGCCGACCGCAAAAACGTATGGTCGATCGCTTCCTCCATCAAGGACCTTGCCGTTCGCGGTCGCGAAGGTAAATTGTCCCCTAACGAAATGAAGGGCGGCACGATCTCTATTACTAACATTGGTTCCGTAGGCGGTATGTTCTTTACTCCGGTCATCAACTTCCCTGAAGTTGCGATTCTGGGGGCAGGACGCATCACCGAGAAGCCTGTCGTGAAAAACGGTCAAATCGTTGCGGCTTCCGTTATGGCACTTTCCTTGAGCTTTGACCACCGCATTGTGGACGGAGCGACAGCGCAAAGCTTCTTGAACTACATTAAGCAGCTTCTGGCTGATCCAGAGCTTCTTGTCTTGGAGGTGTAACAGCATGGTAGTAGGAGATGCTTCTTTAGATATTGACGTGCTGGTGATCGGTGCAGGTCCTGGCGGCTATGTGGCCGCCATCCGCGCCTCTCAACTGGGTAAAAGCGTCTTGATCGTCGATAAATCCGAATGGGGCGGCGTGTGCTTGAACCGCGGCTGTATCCCGTCCAAAGCATTGATTTCCGCAGCACATACCTACGAACACGCACAGCATGCGGACAGCATGGGGATTTCCGTAGAGAACGTGAAGGTCGACTTCGCGAAAGTGCAAGAGTGGAAAAATAGCATCGTGAAAAAACAAACAGGCGGTGTTAGCGCGCTTCTTAAAGGTAACAAGATCCAAACGTTCCAAGGCGAAGTGATGTTCATCAATGAGCACGAAGCCCGTGTGTTCAACGATCAAGAAGCGCCTCGCTACCGCTTCCAGCATTGTATCATTGCGACGGGTTCCCGTCCGATCGAACTGAAGGCATTCCCTTATGGCGGAAGAATTATTTCTTCCACCGAAGCGCTGAACTTGCCTGAAATTCCGAAAAGCATGGTCGTAATTGGCGGCGGTTATATCGGCATTGAATTAGGTCAAACGTTCGCGAAGTTCGGTACGAAAGTAACTGTGCTTGAGGGATCTGACCATGTACTGCCAGGATTCGAGAAAGAAATGACGAAACTGGTGGCACGCAATCTGGAAAAAATCGGCGTAGAGGTTCACACTGAAGCGTTGGCGCAATCCAGCACGAAGAACGAGAATGACGTGACTGTAACCTTCACGGTGAAAGGTGAAGAGAAACAAGTAACAGCCGAGTATGTTTTGGTGACAGTAGGCCGTCGTCCAAACACAGACGGCGAGCTTGGTCTTGACCTGATCAACATGAAGCTGACTGACCGCGGATTGATCGAGGTCGACAACCAGGGCAGAACGAGCATCCCGCATATTTTCGCGATCGGTGATATCGTTCCTGGTCTTGCTCTTGCGCACAAAGCTTCTTATGAGGCAAAAGTGGCTGCAGAAGCGATTGCCGGACTACCAAGTGTAGTTGATTATAAAGCAATGCCGGCGGTTGTGTTCTCTGATCCGGAAATCGCCAGCGTCGGCTTGAATGAAACCGAAGCCAAGGCGCAAGGTTATAATGTAACGATCGGTAAATTCCCTTACGCGGCTAACGGGCGCGCGAACTCTTTGAATGCTGGTCAAGGCTTCGTGAAGCTGGTCGGCGACAAAGAAACAGGCCAACTGCTTGGCGGTCAAGTCGTAGGTCCGGAAGCATCCAACTTGATCGGAGAGCTTGCGCTTGCGATCGAGATGGCGGCTAATTTGGAAGACATCGCGCTTACGATTCACGCACATCCTACATTAACCGAAATGGTTATGGATGCTGCCGAAGGCGCGCTGGGTCACCCGATTCATCAGCTCGGCAAATAATCTCATTTGAAGCAGTTCTATTTAGGAAAAAAAGTCCCGAGAGTTTGGCAGTCATGCCTCTCATCGGGACTTTATTAATTTAATAGAAAGTATCATGTTACCTGAGCCCTTGAGAAGAAAAGCGTGTTGATGGTGCGCTGAGCGCGTCTGCAATGATGTTTTCCATCCTTGCAGACGCGGGGGATATGCGAAGTCGCAACAATTGCGATGTTTTTCATTCTTACAGCGCGCGAATCCTGGGCGCGCGTTGTAGCGCCGACGAGTTGAGAGCGCAGAAACGGCTGAAATGGTGAACGGACCTGAGACGTAGTCAATAGTCTCAGGTCCATTTTTATTTACTCTTTGATCATCGGGTTCTTAATCCCCCTGGACAGCTTGTCTATCGTCTTCTCTACGCGCCCGGTGCGGGTTTCTTCGCGTTTAGCGTCTGTAATCCAGCGGACGTATTCTTTGCGGTTCGTATAGGACAGCGTTTCATAAAAAGCATGCGCTTCAGCATTCTCGCTGAATGCCGCGGCTAAATCGTCCGGTACGATGACGGTTTTATCAGCAGCAGCCGCTTGTGATTTCTCCGCAGTTTCCGCTCGTTTCGCCAAACGTTCGCTGCGCGGCGATTTCACTAACCCGATTGGGCGAAACCGCATCGCCGACCAGGTTTCATCAATGGAGACGAGAGATACGCCCTCAAATTGCAGGTCGGTTACTGTCTGCCAACCGGAATCCCGGTTAATGTCCGTTTTGATTTTGCTCGTTCCTTTGGGGTAATTGATCCAAAGCAGCCCTTCGGGGGTGACAGCTTGAATCGCCAGCGGAGCCAGACTCTGGACTTCGGCAATGTTGTGGACAAATACTTGTACGAAGTCGTAGGTATGGGTGCCCGCCTTTTGTTCAGAAAGCACAACGCCCTCAGGCAGCGGATCCAATTTCTCCAAATATCCTTCCGGAGCATTCATAATCAGCGCCTTCTTGCAGCCGGCTAAGCGCAGCTTTTTGACTAGTTCGTTACTCACTGAATTCCCTCGTTTCGCTTCATTTGTATATGATTCATTGTAAAAGCAGCAAATCCCATTTGTCAAAAAAGAAGGTAATGTGAAAGTTTAAGCGCCGATTCCCTTTTGTTCGACATTTATTGGTTCCAGTTCCCCGTCAATTCCTTTCATGAATGGAGCCAAATAAGCCACCACTGCGGTGAATAGAGGGATTGCGCCTGCTATAGAGAAAAGGAGCGGTAATCCATATGCGCTTGCCAAGGCTCCTCCCATATAACTCCCGGCCGGTTGCAAAGCGCCGCCAACCATGAGTCGGGCAGACATCACACGCCCCCGGAATTCATCGGGAACCAGTTGCGCATAAAGCGATGAACTGAAGGTGCCGAAAAAGGGTCCGCAGGCCCCAAGCATGACGATAAATCCAATGGCTAACGAGAAGGAATGCGTGCCGCTAAGCATCATATAAAGAAGCCCTTGAGCAAAGATGCTGCCAAGCATGGGGATACGGCGTCTTTTTAGATGATTGACGAAAGAAACGAGTATAGAGCCGAGACAAAGCCCGGCTGCCATGGCTGAACTCAGAAGTCCAATTTGTGAAGCGTTTGCATGAAGATTCTGTAGGGCAAAAGGGATCATCATGCCGCCTACGGCAACCGAGCACATGTTTTTAAGCGCGACACAGCACATGATGCCTAGAAGGGCAGGCGCTTTTTTGAAAAAGGCAAGACCATCCCAAAGCTCCCGGTAATACATTCCCGACGACGGAACGGAAACTAGGCGTGTGGAAGTTTGTGCAGGCACCAGAAGTATGCATATGGCTGAGAAAGCAAAGCTAAAAGCATCGATTGCCATTGCCGTAGCAGCGCCTAAAGTTGAAATCACAACGCCGGCTAAAGCTGGACCAAGAATGACGGCCGCATATTGCGTGGAGTCCATAAGGGAATAGCCGCGGACAAGCGATTGTTTGGGGATATAAGAAGGAAGAACAGCCATACTGGCCGGTTGAAAAAGGGCGGAGGCAATTGCATTAATAATCGCCATCGTGAATAACATCCACAGAGGAGCCGTGCCCAAGGCACATAGAACGACCGTAGCGCCAGTCGCTGAAAATCGTACGAAATCTAGTTGCGCCATGAATCGTAACCGATTTAACCGATCTATCAATGGTGCTCCGGCAAAGCGTACAAGCAATTCGGTAATTCCTGCCGTCATCGCCAGTGTTCCCATAATGACCAGGGAACCTGTAGTTGTAAAGACGTACCACTGCAGCGCGAACAGGCCGAAGCAATCGCCGAATGCACTTACGGTTTGAGCGGCAAACAACTTCCAAAAGGCCTTGTTTTTCATCGTCCCCCCTCCCATTGCAAATAGTCATTTAATTTCGCTGTCACTTGGTTCACCGTTTCCTCCCTAAGGGAGTAGGTGACATGACTCGTTCCTTCTGCTGTTACCCGGATGAGACCGGATGCTCGTAGTGCGACAAGATGATGGTGGACAGTGCTTTTGGCCAAGCCGCTGAATTGAACAAGCTCTGTAAAGCTTCTTGCCTGCATGCTCATAAATCTGAGCATCGATAACCGGTTGGGATCAGCCAAGCTGTTCAGTAATCGCTGAAGTGCAGGGTGAGGCAGTACCGAACGGGCTGGCGCAGCGTCGCAAGCATAGAAACAGACGATCATGTGCTTGTAATGGTTGGATGAGTTGGTTGGATGCAGATGGTACTGAGGAATCAGACGAATGACCTGCAAATCGGGCGCAGGGAGTTGGTGAATACCGTTCGTTGCTTCTTCGAACAACGCCTCCGGACTCATCGCAGATACCCATGATTGCTTGGTTTCGGCATCCTGCTTTAAATTTTCCAAGATGATGGGGTCAAGTTTGGAGAAATATTCAGTATCCCACTGACGGAGCAAATGGACGGCCTGTTTTTTTTGATCCAAAATAGTTGCAGGCAGAGATTCTACATGCCTGGCAAGCAAATTCATCATTTCAGGAGGTTGTAGGGCTTCCAGCCAATCCAGAAATGAACGCGTTGTCGTTTTGTCCGGACAAGAACCGATTAATAAATCTAGGCCTGTGAATTGTTCGATGGGGGCATTGTTCAGTTCATGAGACAGAGAGGCGGATAAGCTGCTTTTTACAGATTTTTTCCAATCTGAACCTAAGGCGATGCCTTTTACGGCATTTTTCTTCGCATAGGCAAACAAACTGATGACTAATTCATAGGCAGGACTGTAATCAATCTCAATTTCATAACTCATAGTTGTTCGTCTCCAATCGAACTGATTTTAATTCTATTTTAATTGAACTCAGGAGAATGTCAAATAAAAAAGCTGCCCATGAGCAAGTTGCCCAGGATGCAGCCATTCATGTGTATTGAAATCCTTGATTTAACCGTTCTTTCTTGCAAAATCCTTCATAAATTCGGCAAGTGCCTGACAAGCTTCTACAGGTACCGCATTATAGGCAGAGGCGCGAAGCCCGCCAACACTTCGATGTCCGGCCAGTCCTTCAAAGCCCCCCAGCTCCGACTCCTTTACAAATCTTCGTTCCGTCTCCTCGTCCGCCATCCTCCAGGTGATATTCATATCCGAACGATCCTTCACGTCGATAAGTCCCCTATAATATCCCTCGCTTGCATCGATCACATCATAAATCAGCTTGGCTTTAGCGGCGTTTTGCTGCTCTAGATGATCTACACCGCCATGTTTCTCGGTCCATTTCAGCACGAGATTCATCATATAAATCGAATGAACCGGCGGCGTATTATATAGTGATTTATTTTGAGCGAACGTCTTGTATCGTAAAATTTCAGGAATTTGCTTGGAGCCTTGCTCCAGCCAATCTTTACGGATGATAACAACAGTGACGCCGGCGGGTCCAAGATTTTTTTGAGCTCCGGCGTAAATCATAGCAAATCGACCTATATCAAGCTTCCTGCTCAGCATATCGCTAGTCATATCCGCCACAAGCGGCGTCCTTCCCACATGGGGGATGTCCTTGTATCGTGAGCCTTCAATTGTGTTGTTCAGCGTCATATGCACGTAGGCGGAATCGGGTGCGAGATCAGCTTCCGTAAACTCGGGAATGTTTCTCCAGTGCTGCTCCTTAGAGCTTGCGGCCACCAAGGTGTTCCCCACAAAGGTGGCTTCCTTATAGGCTTTTTCGGCGAAGCTTCCCGTCAAGACATAGTTCGCGGCCTGATTCGCGGGTAAAAAGTTCAACGGCAGAAGGGCGAATTGCGTGCTGGCTCCACCCCCCATGAATAACACTTCGTACCCGTCAGAAATACCTAACAGTCCCAGCAACAACTGCTGAGTCTCTTGATTCAGTTCTTCAACGACCTGGCTCCGGTGAGACATTTCCATAAGCGAAATGCCCTTCCCTTGATAGTCTACGAATTGTTCTTGCGCCTGCTCCAGTACTTCCATCGGCAAAGCAGCAGGTCCGGGGTTAAAATTGTACAGTCGTTTCGTCATTTCAAGTTACCTCCCAAAGTTATGTTGTGAAAACAACAAAAAACGCCCTCATCCGATTGGGACGAGGAGCGTTTGCTCGCGGTGCCATCCAATTTGAGCAACATTCGGATGAATGTTCCTCCACTTGGTTCCGCGGTAACGGGCGGTGCCGGTTAACTTAGAAATGACCGATTTCAGGCCTTCCTTGGCGAAAACGCCTCCGAGTTGGATGCTCATCATAGGCATAATCGAGTATGGATGTTGAGTAGAAGTATATGCGCATTTTGGAAAAAGGTCAAGTCCTGGACAGCCTGATCTTTTTCTATTGGCCAGAAGTAAAAATAGTGCACACTTCCGTAAAAATCGTCAGCGTGAAACGCAGTTCTTGGGCGCTATAGTAATGTTATATCAAATAAATGGGGGGAGCCATCATGTCAAGCGTATTGGAAAAGGCGCAGCCGACCGTTCGGACTAGGGGGCGATTTTGGAACCATCGGAGAAAGGAAGCTTTCTTCGGCTGGATGTTTCTCGCGCCTGAGTTCATCGGCACGCTGCTTTTCGGCATTTTTCCAATTTTGTTCTCGCTGTATTTAAGCTTTAGCGATTGGAATTTGGTGGGCGGCCTGTCAACGATAAAATTCACGGGGCTCGATAATTTCAAAATGCTCTTTGAGGACGACAAGTTCTTAATAGCGCTCAAAAACAATTTTACTTATACCCTCATCGTTGTACCTGTTGGGCTGTTTCTTGCTTTAATTTTGTCGGTGTTGATTCATTCGAGGGTATACGGGCAAAGTTATTTCAAAATCGCGTTCTTCATTCCTTACATTTCGTCGATCATTGCGCTGGGCGCGGTTTGGAGCGCGTTGTACCATCCTTCCCAAGGACCGATCAATCGCTTTCTGGTGAACATCGGCATCACGGAACCTCCCAAATGGCTCGCGGACACGCATTACTCGCTTTATGCCATCATCATTATTGCGATCTGGGCTGCGATCGGTTATCAAATCATTATTTTTATCGCCGGGCTATCTAACATTCCGGACGATCTGTACGAGGCGGCAAGCATGGATGGCGCGACATCGGCTCAGCAATTTTTCCGCATTACGCTGCCGCTGCTGGGCCCGACAACATCATTCTTGTTGATTACGACGCTGATGTCGTCGTTCAAGGTATTTGACCTGATCTCCTTCCTGACGGGCGGAGGACCTAACGATTCTTCAACCGTGCTCGTATACCGCATCTATGAGGAAGGATTTTTAAATTTCCGCATGGGCTATGCATCGGCGATTTCCTGGGTGCTGTTTCTGATTGTCGGGATCATTACAGCCTTTACATGGAAATTTCAAAACAAAAGCAGCTCTGTTTAACAGGGAAAGAAGGTGTTGCGCTTATGAAATCAATTGATGTTTCGAAACTTGTTACCACAGTTATAATGGCTTTATTTTCCGTCGTATTTTTAATTCCGCTCCTTTGGATGGTTTCGGCAGCTTTCAAATATGAAGCGGATGTAATGACGTACCCGATAGAGTGGATTCCAGCACGCATTAACGTCATAGCCAATTTTAAAGAAGTCTGGTTTGGCCGTGTGCCGTTTTCGCTCTTTTATTGGAATTCGTTCAAGCTTTCGGCGATAATGACACTGTGTACGCTTGTTTTTTCATCCATGGCGGCGTATGCGTTTACCAAGATGCAATTCCGAGGTCGTAACGCAGCCTTTCTTCTGCTACTGTCCTGCATGATTATTCCGAATGAGGCGACGCTTGTCCCGCGTTATCTTTTATTGAAATGGCTGCACTTGTATAATACGCATGCAGGTCTTCTTTTTATGGGCATGTTCTCGATTTACTTCACTTTCCTTCTCCGGCAATTCATGCTGGGCATTCATAATGAATACATCGAAGCGGCGAAAATCGACGGTGCGGGGTACTTGCGCATTTATGCCCGGATCATGCTGCCTCTGACTAAACCGATTCTGGCGACGGTGGCGATCATCAAGTTTATTTGGACATGGAACGACTACCAGGGGCCGCTTATTTTCCTGATCAAACAAAAGCTGTTTCCGATTCCGCTCGGCATGCAGCTGTTTAAAAACGATTTTGCCGACAATTATGCGGTGCTGATGATGGCAGCCCTCGCTGCAATCATACCGCTGGTCATTGTTTTCATCGTGATGCAGAAGCAAGTTATTAAGGGAATTGCCATCGGCGGTGTCAAAGGATAAGGTCAAAAAATTGCACAAACTACTCAAAATTGTGCACGGTTCCGTATTCACATCCATTGTATGATGCAAATGTAACCAATTCACCTTATGGGGGTAGTCAAATGAATAAGATACAGAACGTACTTCTTGGAAGCGTAATCATGAGTATGTCGATCTTGAGCGCATGCGGATCGTCATCCGGCACAAATACTAGCAGTCCTGCAGCATCGGCAGGAGCGACTGCGGCAGCATCGGACAAGCCTGCGCAAAATGTAACGATTAAATATTATAATTGGGATAGCGACTCACAAGCAGCGGCAACGAAAAAAATTATCGAAAATTTTCAGGCGAAAAATCCGAACATTAAAGTCGAGTCGATTGCGTTGGTACCAGGGAACTCCGTCGAAAGCTTGAAAAAGCTGGATGTTGCGTTATCCTCCGGCGAACAAGTCGACGTTGTGGCCATGCCTAGCATAGAGGAAGTACTGGCAAGAGCCGGGCAAAACGTGCTCGCTCCGCTGGATGATTTATACGCGAAAGATAACGTGAAGCCGGAAGAGGAGTATTTCATTAATCCTAAGTTCAAAGGCAAGTACTATGCGACGATGATCAATGCCAGCGACTGGTTCGTCATGCTGAATGCCGACGCCCTGAAAGAGGCCAATTTGCCTGTACCTACGTTCGGTTGGACCTGGGACGATTTCCGCGAATATGCGAAAAAGCTGACCAAAGGCGAAGGCAATGATAAGCGCTACGGAGCTTACTTCCATAGTTGGGGCGAATACGTGAACCCGATCGTATACACGGATAAGAAAAATCCATATCTGAAAGATGACTTGAAGCCGCAATTTGATGATCCTAGCTTCAACTATTACTTCAATCTCCGCCGCACGATGGAAAAGGATGACAAATCCGTTAAATCGCTGGCTGATGTGATCGGAGCGAAGTTGAATTACGCAAATGAGTTTGGTACCGGTAAAGCAGCTATGATGATGACGGCTACATTCAATATCCCCAACGTCTTGAATACGGAGAAATATCCGCATACGTTCAAAACGGTGTTCGCTCCGCTGCCGCGTTCTTCCAAAGATGCGCCGAACGGTCTGACGAATATCGGCGGCAACTATATGGCGGTTGCGGCAAATTCCAAAAACAAAGAGCAAGCGTACCAGTTCATCCGTTATATGTCGACAGAACAAGAGGCGCGAATCGAATTATCCGGTTGGAGAAAAGCGGACTCCACAGCTGTTATTGAACGTCTATATGGCGCGAAAAAAGATCTGGTTGACATTCCGTCATTGACTTCAACATTAAATGACAAGCAAGTGAAAACATCTTTCTCCTCTGACATTGCCATTACATACGGGGCTCAATTGAAGAAAGTGATGGAGAACGGGTTCTCCAAATTTATTTTGGATAACGTATCCATTGCAGATACGCAGAAATGGATGCAAGATGAAGCGGATAAAGTGATTAAAACAGCAGCGAAATAAACGATGAATAAGAAGGGGTAGGGCTAAATGGCCTTATCCCTTTGTCAATGTGCAGCCGCTCCTTTTATAATAGAAAGACACATTTCGTTTGGGGGATAGGAGGGGATATGCATGATTCCAAAGTTTCGGTCTTCCTTTTACCGGCGCATCCAGATATCCTTTCTCCTGCTGATATTGCTGCCGACAGCTCTTGTTGCTTTCTTCAATTACACGACGACGAACCGCGATGTGAAAGAAAAGATTACGCTCAGCAATGAATCGGTGCTTGCCGTGATGGGCAAGGATCTCAATAAAATGATCGATGATTTGACGTATGCTTCGAACTTTTTTGTACAGGACTCGAATGTGAGACTGCAATTGCGCAGTTTTGCTGATGTGAAGGCGATTGACAGTTACGCGAATCTGAAAAGTTATCAGCAAATCAAAGATTTTTTCAGCTTCGTTACCGCTAAAACGATGAACCGGGAAATCATCATGTTTTTGGCGAATCGGTCGGATTTCATTACGCAGTCTGTAGATAGTTACGAACCGGATGGGATTATTTATGACTGGAATCAAGTTAAACCGCGTGTTGATTTTGATGAACCCAAATTCATTCAATGGCTGGGTCTGGTGGATAGCAAGGATCAGCAAGGGCGAATTTACTATATGTCCCGCGTTCTGCGCGATCCTGATGATAATGAGCTTCTAGCCACACTGCTTATAGGTATACCGGAATCTTATTTCACTAAGTTTTTTGGACAAGCACCTTCCGGTGAGCTGAGTCTTTTTGATGCAAATGGGAATCTTATCGCAGGAAACGCGAATATCCCTTTTGAGCGCAAGGCGGCGGATCAGAGCAATATTCGAAACGAGATTATGATTGACAAAGCGGGCTGGAAGCTCGTATATGAGACTCCTAGCTCGCAGGTAACTGGCCAAATTTCGCGGACGTTTTATATATCGCTGCTTATCATTTTGCCCTTTTTCATTTTATTCTGGCTAATCTCGTTTTTCATTGCCCGGCGGCTGTATCGGCCAGTCCGACTTTTACAGCGTGGTGCCCGGCAGTTTGGCGAAGGCAACCGTTCGGTCCGCTTTCAAGCGGAGGGTAAAGACGAGATGGCGGAACTTGGCCGGACGCTGAATGAAATGCTCGATCAGATCAATGCCCTCATCATCAACATCGAGCAGGAGCAAGAGCAGAAGCGGGTTATGGAGCTGCAGGCATTGTTCGCCCAGATCCGGCCGCATTTTCTGCTGAATACGCTGAATTCGATCAAATGCAATCTTTCACTGGAAGGGGATGCCTTGCATAGCGGGCAGATCGATGCGCTCATGAGCATGCTCCGAGCCTACATGCGAATTAATGAACCGGCCACATTAGAGAGTGAGTCCAAGCTGCTTGTTCACTATGTGGATATTATGAAAATGCGCAGTGATTTGGATGTGGAGCTGCAGATCACGCTCGCTGATGAAGTGACTGACAAGGAAGTGCCGAAGCTTCTGCTGCAGCCGATCGTGGAGAATGCCATCGTACACGGCTTTGCCGATATGGACTCGGACCTGCGAATTATGCTTACGGCTTTTGAGACGAACGGGATGCTGGAGATTCGTATAGCGGATAACGGCAAGGGCATCCCGCAGAATAAGCTTCAACAACTAAATGAACTCCTGGAACAAGGAGAGGGAGCGCATCAAGCTTCTTACAAAAGAATCGGGCTGATCAATGTGCTGCAAAGGCTGCGTCTTACTTACGGTCCCTCCACGACGATGCGATTGGAAAATAGAACGGGAGAAGGAACGGCTGTATGTCTGCGAATTCCGTTATAAAGTTTGTTCATGCGGATTGGAGGAAGGATATGTTCAAGGTTATGCTCGTCGACGATGATGTGCCCATGATGAAATATGTGACCAAATTGATCGATTGGGATGCGCTTCGATTATCGCTGGTCGGTTCTGCCCAATCCGGCGTCAAAGCTCTGGCTTTGTTTCGCGAACATCAGCCTGACCTGGTCATCACCGACATCGGTATGCCACAAATGGATGGGATGGAATTGGCGGTTGAGCTGCAAAAGCTGAAACCTGACGTCAAGATCATGTTTCTGACTTGTCATGAAGAGTTTCATTATGCGCGCAAGGCACTGCAGCTGTCAGCCGAAGATTATTTGATAAAAGATGAATTGACGGCGCAGCAATTAGAAACAGCCTTGAAAAAAACGTTACAGACACTTTTGGCTGATAAAGAACGTTTAGAGGAGCTTACGTATAAGCAGGATATTTTAAAACATAGGGAGACCTGGAAAGCACAATTTTGGACGCAATTGCTGGCAGGTGCCTCTAATGAGATCATCCATAACCAGGGTGCCCGGCTAGGGATAGAGTGGAAACTGCCCCATTTCGTTGTGGCTGTGGGCAATCTGCAGTACAGATCTTTTCCAAAGAAGTATTGTTATTCGGATATATCGCTACTGTTATATGCCATTTCCAACATTTCCGAAGAATTGCCACTGGAAGGGTTCACGATAACGACGCTCATCGATAAGGAAACTCGTCTGATTGCCATAGCCAATTTCCAGAACGATCTCAGCCGAAATGCGGTTGAAGATTTGGACAAGCACCTGTCTAAGCTGAAAAACAAAATTGCCGAATATTTGAATATTGATGTGGTTTTCAATTTCGGTGCCACTTTCAAAGGCATTGAGAACATTCAAAGCCAGTACCGCTTACTGATGCAGAGGGAACGTTTGATGTTCTATGAAGAAGTTTCTGATGTCCCGAGATTACCGGATGAGAACAGTGTTTGGAACCCGGATGTGATGGGCATTCTCGGTGGGGAGTGGCAGCGGCTCGAGGAAGCGACGAAGAATGGGGACGACAGCCTCGTTATGGAAAGTCTGGAGTCGCTTGAGGCTAAAGCGGAAACTTACAGATTAGACCCAGACGAGCTACTGAGCAAAAGTTCGCAATGGATACGCCATATCGAGCTTCAATTTAACCAGACAAGCGACGATGCCTTCCATCGCTGCCTATTGAATTGCAGCCGGTGGACGGAGGCGAAGGAACTTCTCGAACATAAAGTTCATACGCTGCTAGGCAGCGGTACGGTTGCGTGGATCGAGAAGAAGCCGAAGCTTCAGCTCATCGATCAATACATCTCGGACCACTTGTCAGAGAACATTTCTTTAGTCGATATCGCGAACTACTTATTTCTGAATCCGAGTTACTTCTCCCGTTACTTCAAACAGGAGTCAGGCCTCAATTTCACGGATTACATGCACCGTTACAAAATGAAAATCGCCTGCAAGCTGCTAAAAGAAAAGCAGCATAGTACCGAAATCATTGCGCTGAAGCTGGGTTATATGGAGCGGACATATTTCTCCAAAGTGTTTAAGAAATACATCGGCGTAAGCCCGAAGGATTATCGGTGAGACTTCGTGAGCGCGGAGTTTCCGGCGCTGTAAGACCCAAAAAGGGCGCTACAGCTGGCGCCGAGCCCGCATGGGCGGGAGCGCGAACAAAAAAAGTGGTTGAGCAGGGAGAATTCTCCCGCCTCAACCACTTTTTCGTGTTACTTCACCGTTTTGTTATAAGCGGCGATTTTTTCCGTGATGCTCTTTGCAGCTCCGTCCAGCGCATCTTTTGGCGCTTTTTTACCAGTCAGCGCTTCTTCAATGGCGCCTTCCACGATTTGGCGGGCTTCCGGGAACACGCCCATCACAGCGCCTTGCGTCGCTTTGTTCGGTTTCGTAGCATGAAGCTGGTCAACCGCAGTTTGGAATTGCGGATACTTGGCCAGGTTATCTTTGACAAGCTGCTCGTCATACGCTTTTTTCGTGATTGGGAAGTATCCTGTGTTTACATGCCAGTAAGCTTGCGTTTGCGGAGTCGTCAAAAATTTGATGAACTCCCAAGCGCCTTTTTGCTCGGCTTCGGACTTATTGTTTAAGATATACAAGCTCGCTCCGCCTACGACAACGCCGCCGTCCTTGGCATCAGCCGGTTTCGGCAGAAACGCGGTCCCTACTTGGAATTTGCCATCCGCACCAGACACGATACCGCGCAGGGAAGCTGTGGAATCCAGTGTCATCGCAACTTGACCGGCTAAGAAAGCTTTCTTCGTATCGTCTGTCTTGCGTCCAAGGTTTACAGAAGTTTTGTTGTCGACCATTTCTTTCCACCATGTCAACGTTTTTACGCCGGCATCGCTGTTTACTTGTGATTCTGTGGCAGCGGCTGTACGACCGTTTCCGTTGTTGAGGTATTCAGCGCCTTGATTGGCGAAGAATTGCTCCATAAACCAGCCGTAAATGGCAAAGGAAGAACCGGATTTACCGTCTTTGCTAAGCGCCTGAGCGGCTTTGGCTACGTCTTCATACGTGGTCGGCGGTTTTTCAGGATCAAGACCTGCGGCTTTAAACATATCCTTGTTATAGTAAAGAATCGGGTTCGAGGTGTTGAAAGGCATGGAATAGAGTTTGTTATCAACTTTATAATAGTTCAAAATGTTGTCTTCAAGCTGAGACAGGTCGAATTTGTCAGCATCAATGAATGTTTGCATCGGTGTAATCGCCTTGGAGTCGATCATGAAACGGCTGCCGATTTCGTATACTTGAATGAGAGATGGGCCGCTTTTCGTATCCATGGAAGCTTTCATTTTGTTTAAGCTTTCGTCGTATGTACCTTGGAATACGGCTTCGACTTGAACGTCTTTATGAGAAGCGTTGAAATCCGTAACAAGCTTATCCACGGCTTTGCCGAGCTCGCCGCTCATCGAGTGCCACCAGATGACTTTGACAGGTTCAGCAGATTTCTTTGTATCTGCCTTTGCTTCAGCAGTAGGGTTGGCAGAGGTGAATGCGGAACTTGATGTCGTTTTGTCAGCAGTACCGCATGCGCTGGTCAGCAGCATAACGAGCGCTGTCATCGCGATCGCGGAGCTTTTCATTTTTAACGATTTCATTTTTTGGTTTCTCTCCCTTTTCATTTGTTTAATCTATGGTAACCGGCTCCAGTGGAGTCCCGGAGCGGTAATGCCATCGTGCAGTTGAAATTTAACCTTTCACAGCGCCGGCCGTTAGGCCGCGTACAAGCTGCTTTAATCCAAGAACGAGTAGCAGCAGCGATGGCAGCAGCACAATGGTCACACCTGCCAACACCAGGTTCCACACCGTTAATTCTTCGAACTGGAGCATGGCGATGCCGATCTGCACCGTTCTCATCTTTTCGCTGTTTGTGATAAGCAGCGGCCACAGATACATGTTCCATGAGCTAAGGAACGCATACACGGCTAATGTTGCAAGCGCAGGGCGTGAGAGCGGCAGCACGATACGCAGGAAGCAGCGAATGTGCCCGCAGCCGTCGATTCTGGCCGCTTCGAACAGCTCGCGAGGCAGCTGGAGGAAAAATTGGCGAAGCAAAAACGTGCCGAAAGCAGTCGCCAGAAAAGGAACCGTCAAGCCCTGCATGCTGTCGAGCCAGCCCCATTTTTTCACGGTCAAATAGTTAGGAATAATCGTGACTTCCCATGGAATCATCATGGTCGCCATGAACAGGGCGAAGACAATGGCCTTGCCTTTGAAACGGATATTGGCAAATGCATAGGCAGCCATACTGGAGGTGATCAGTTGTCCAACCATGATGATGATGGAAACGATCAGGCTATTCGTCATAAATGTGGTGATGGGCACCAGCTTAAAGACAGCAAGAATACTGCCTAGATAGAAACTCCCTGGCCAGAAACGTGGCGGATAGGCCGATGCTTCGTCGGGTGTCATGAAAGTAGCTGTGAACGTGTAGAAGATGGGATATAGAATAAGTGCGGCCAAAATTGTCAAAAGGACATATACAAGCGTGTTTTGCAGCCGATTGGTCATTGATAATGCACATTCCTTTCGAAAGCTTTGAATTGTACGATGGTAAGCAGGAGGATGATCGCGAAAAGCACAAGCGCCTGCGCGCTACCCGTCCCGAATCGGAAGTTGATAAAAGCGTCCTGATACAAGGAATAAACGAGCACATCCGTTGAGTCCACCGGTCCGCCTTTGGTCAAAATATGAATTTGGCCGAAGGACTGAAAGGCGCCAATGATGGAAACGATGGTCACGAAGAAAACGGTCGGCGATAACAGCGGCATGACAATTTGTACGAACGTGCGAAAAGGCCCGGAGCCATCGATCTTGGCGCTGTCGTAGATTTCATCCGGGATGCTCTGCAGGCCGCTGAGCAGGACGATATAATTGAAGCCGAGATTCATCCAAACCGTCATCATCGAAACGGAGAGCAGGGCCCATCTTGGGTCGGTCAGCCAAGCAACCGGTTCTAAGCCGAGCAGGCTGAGTAAATAGTTCAGCATGCCGACGCTGGGATGGAACAACATCATCCAGATAACCGCTGAAGTGCCTACGGACAAGACGACCGGCAATGAGAAAACGAATTGAAAGATGCGCATGCCCTTTAACCGATTATGCGTTAGCGCTGCGAGCAGCAGGGCAAGTGCGATGCCGGTAGGGACGGTTAGCAGCGTGAACACGCCGGTAACCTCAAGGCTTTTGTAGAATCGTTCTGAAGTGAAGATGGCAGCGAAATTGTCGATGCCTACGTATCCGGCGACCCGACCGCGCGGATCGGTCTCGTGGACGCTAAGATAAACGGATTGAAACAGAGGGTAAAACAGAAAGATGATGAAGAGCACAAGAGATGGAGCAAGAAAAAAGTAGCCCATTAGCGTTTCTGTCCATGTTTGAGCGGACAGCGATCTGGACTTACGTTTAAGCTTAAGGGTTGGTTTGACAGAAACAGATAACGGTAAATCTTTGTCCAGCGTATTCATTGGAAAATCCTCCACAAACGGTATTTGACTAGTCTTACCGCTCTAGCATAGCGATGTTTCATTTGACCAGTGTTAAATTAATGTGGATTAATTGTTGATTTTTCATTGTTCTTTACATATTTTTTATCAAAATGAACTGGGCAAAAAAGAAAGGCTTCCTTTATAATTTGATATATCCATAGGAAAACAAGTTAGGAGAGTTGTCGATGAACGGAAATAAGCCAATCATTATCGGACACCGGGGTGCAGCGGGCGAAGCGCCTGAGAACACTTTGGCTTCTTTTGCTCTTGCTCTGGAGCAAGGCGCTCAAGGTATAGAGCTGGATGTACATATTACGAAAGACGGCGAAATTGTCGTTTGCCATGACTATACACTCGATCGGACAACAAGCGGCTCTGGTCTTATATGCGAACAAACATGGGAAGAGATCAGGCGCTTGGATGCAGGAGCTTGGTTCGCTGAAGCATTCCGCGGGGAGCGGGTACCGCTGCTGCGCGAAGTGTTTGATTTGGTGCCTGCGGGGATCTTGATCAACGTTGAGGTTAAGCATGCTTATGAAGGCCGCATGGAGCAAGCACTGCTGGCTTTTCTGCGCGAAAGCGGCAGATTGGATGACGTGGTCATCTCTTCGTTCGACCACAAGTGCATTCGCCGCATGAAACAGGCGGAACCGGCAGCCAAAGTGGGCCTGCTGTATGCGGCAAACCTGGTCGATCATGCTGCTTATGCGCAGCAGACCGGCGTCGATGTGTTCTCGCTGCACCCGCACTTTCATTCCATCGACAAAGGCGATGTGGATGGAGCTGCTGCAGGCGGGCTTGCCGTGTACCCTTACACAGTGAATCAGGAGGAAGATTACCGCCAGATGATCGCGTTTGGAGTGACGGGGATTATTACGGATTTTCCGGGACGGTTAAGGGAATTGTTGAAATAAGAGCCGATCGTGAGATTTATTTTAAAAACAGCCTTCAACGCCACTGAAAAGTGGAATTGAAGGCTGTTTTTAATGGATGGATTTACACGCAAAAGGACCGTTTTTAGCCTGTAAGATGGCTTTAAACGGTCTGCTCCTGACGATTTTTTTGAAACATTCAAATAGATGGAAAATGTCACGTTAATTTCTCCGGATCCATTTTTTTCCGACGTATAACGGGAAATCCTCCCGCTAATTTCCAACATAGGGGAGTTTATTCTGGCACAATGGCCGATTAGCGGGATATTTTCCAGTTATTCTTAGATATCCACCATATCAGGTTCAAATAACCGGAGGTTTTCCAGTTATTTCGGCAACTTATCATCTCCAAGTTTCTGCGGACCTCTCACTACAGTTAGCGCGGCGGGCACAACTTCAATGTGCAGCGGCGTCGAGCCCGCAAATTCTCCATCTGCTTGAATCAGCAAAGGATGCCCGGTTCGAAGTCGAATCGAGGTCCCTTTGTAAAAAGAAACCGCAGGATGACGCGCATGCTTCCCTTGATATACTGTGAAAAGAATCGGCAGCAACCGGAAACGGCTGCGGCTTTGAATGACGACGACGTCAGCCTGCCCATCGTGCGGAGATGCGGTGGGACAGATTTGAATGGACCCGCCATAAAAAGGAATATTCATTACCGCAGCAAGCCACATATCAGGCAGCTCATGAACGGCGCCATCTACCTCTAACCATGCCATGCCAGGCTTATACTGAAGAAATACCCGAAGAATTGTGATGAAATAAGCGAGTTTCCCGAGTCCAATCCGGTTCAAAAGCTTCTTATATAAGGCTTCGTTAGTAAGTTTCGCTACCATTCCATCAAACCCCGCGCCGATGCTGTTCACAGCAATCATCCCGTCCGCAGTATGCAGCAGATCGATTAGCACGCAATTATCGTCGGAAAGCGCAGTTTCCAGCGCTTGCATGGGATCAGTAGGAATTCCGTAAGCTTTGGCAAAGTCGTTTCCGGTTCCAGCCGGAATGACGGCAAGCTTGCATATAGTACCGCTTCTGCGAGTTGCTCGCCATAATCCATTCGCGGCTTCATGTATCGTACCGTCTCCGCCGATGACGATAAGCTTCCTAAGGCTGTTCTCACTGACCTGTCGAGCTGTCAATTCGTCCGCCTCTCCGGCTTTTGAAGTCATCACAGCGATATGCGGAATGGAGCGTCTCTGCAGGCTATCGCGTACTTCTCTCCATATGTCAGATCCTCTTCCATCACCCGAACGCGGGTTCACGATGATACCGATCATTTTTATCTCCTCAGCTGTTCGTATTTTCTATTAATTGGAATAATTTAACGGTTGGCATTTCCTTTAAGGGATTGGCATTTGTCGATATTTGTCTTTACAGGAAAGTCACGTTTTTGTAAAATAAACCATAGGTAAATTATTGGAATGTGATGTTAGATATTATGTCACCAAATTTACTGGGAGAGCTGGTTTACTTTCGTACAGGGCTAGACAGACACATGATTATACTTCTTGAAGGGGGAACTATCGCTTTGAAATTCAAGGTGAAATTGAATTGGAACTCGAAGTACGCCAAGTATTTGAAGAACGTGAAAGTAAACATGACCATGCTTCGCAATCTTAAACTTCGTTATAAACTGCTTCTCATGAATGCAATTGCTATTGCTTTTCTGTTGATCGTCGGGGTCGTCGGCTATCATTACATGGATAAAATGGCGGGCAATTCTACTAGAATGTACGAGGAAAGCCTGCTATCTGTCAAATGGATAAATCAATTAAAATCCAACTTCAATGAATCTCAGTCCAATTTACTGGAAATGATGCTAACCACTGACGTGAAATACAAGAGTAAGCTGAAGACGCAGCTGGATGAAGGCATAAAGACAAACAATGATTTGGTTACGAAATTGGGACAAATTCCGATGAATGCGGAAGAAAAGGCGGCGTACCAACAGTTCGAGGCTTTGAATGCCAAGTATCGCGAGGTGAGCACCGCTGCGGTTGAACACGCGACACAAAACAATCAAGTCGCCTATCAAGTATATAATATGCAAGTGTCTCCTCAGGGAAAACAAACGATAGAAGCTTTGACCCAATTAGTTAATTTAAAAGAATCGGCTGCTGAACAATTCCAGAAGACAAGTTCAAGAGATTCGGCCGTATCTCATTGGGTCATCATTCTGACGATCGTTCTGGCGATCATTGTTCTTACAACGAACGCGCTGGCTTTGAATATGATTATCACAACGCCAATCCGCAAATTGCAGGAATACATGGAGAAGGCGGCTGGCGGCGATTTATCGGTAAAAGGCAATTACCCCTACGACGATGAGGTGGGTAAGTTAACGACCTCTTTCAATATGATGACGGAAAGTCTCCGGAATCTGGTCGCGCAGATCGCCGATAACGCGCTGACACTTTCGGCGAGTTCGGAAGAACTTCTCGCGAGCTCCGAGCAAAGCTCGACTGCGGCCAAGCAGGTTGCTGTATCCAGTCAACAGTTGGCGCAAGATTTTGAAAAGCAATTTGCGGGTGTCAACCAAGCTAATGAGGCTGTACATCAAATGCTGGACAGCACGAAGCGGATCGATGCGTCTTCGCAAGAGGTAGCCGTGCTAGCCGAGCAAGCGTCTGCGGCTGCACAGAACGGGAAGCAATCCGTTGTTTCGATAGCAGAGCAAATGCGGGAAATTTCTGAAGCATCGCAAGAGGTCAGTGGGGTTGTCGAAGCTCTTGGCAAGAATGCGCATGAAATTGGCAAAATCGTGGGCGTCATCAACGAAATTGCCACTCAAACCAATCTGCTCTCTCTGAATGCGGCGATTGAAGCTGCGCGAGCGGGAGAAGCCGGGCGCGGCTTCGCGGTTGTTGCCGGCGAGGTTCGTAAGTTAGCCGAGCAATCTTCCTCGTCCGGGCGGGACATTACGAATCTGGTCGCCACGATTCAGAGACAAATTAATCATGCTGTCGTATCGATGCAAATAGGAGCAAGCAAAGTAGAAGAGGGATTGACGATCTCCGAGCAAGCCCAGGAATCGTTCGTACATATTGAAGCATCTGTAGATAAAGTGAATGCGAAAGTGGATGATGTGAATCAAGCGATCCACCATCTCGCTCAGGCGAATGTTCGTATCGAAGAAGTGATGAGCGTAGTAAGCGCAGTATCTGAGACGGGCATTAGCGTCAGTCAAGAAGCGTCGGCTGCCAGCCAAGAACAATTGGCGACGACCGAAGAGATAGAGAACTCCGCACAGGCATTGGCCGGATTAGCGGAAGAATTGCAGCTCTCGCTGCAGAAGTTTAAAGTTTAAACGAATAAAACGAGCCGCCGGCGAATTGAAGCCTGCGGCTCGTTTATTTAATGTATTGACGAGATGGAAGGATATGGGTACTATAAGATAGTAAATAAAGTTAATTAACAAACAAAGAAATGGAGGCGTAATGATTTATTAGCGTTTAAATCTTTTATGTTTGTAATCGCTTTCGCCGGAGTGGTCAGTCTAAGACGGTTTCTACAAATATCAAGGAGGTAGATGTATGAATTTTAAGCGGTCAAATAAGAAATGGATGGGCTCGTGGTTGATATCTGTTTTGCTGATGACGTTGATTCCTGCAATGGCTGTGGCGGCGGATACACCCGCACCGGCTTCTACGGGAAATTGGGCCAACATAAGAACTTATCTATGCAATTATGCTATAGATAGTCAGATTTTGAGCAATATTTCGAAGTTTACAAGCACGGATATGGATATTTTAGCTCAAGAAACGTCCGCTGCGACGTTGACGAGTTTGAAGACGAGCAAACCGAGTCTTTTCGAAATCGCTTATTTATCGATTGGTGAGACGAAAACGCTCTTGAAGGATGCAAACGGTCAAGTCATTAAATCTTATTACCATCTGGATGCAAACGGAAATCCGATTCAAAATGCGGTGTGGGGCGGTTACTATACGGATCCGGGCTCGGCTTCGTGGCAGGATTACGTCGTGAATACGATGCTTCCGCAAATTTATAGCAAAGGCTTTGACGGCGTATTTTTAGATACGGTGGATGACGCTTATTATGTAGATGCGGCTAGAGGCATTGATTTTAGAGGCTCCGAGCCAGGTATGTATGCCTTGATTCAGAAAATCAAATCGTACAATACCGGTAAGAAAGTCATTGTTAACCGGGGCTATAACCTTTTTGGCGGCATTGCTTTCGGCGTGAGATATGATGTAAGTCCTTTTGTTGACGGCGATATGATGGAGAGCGTAAACAGCACTTGGGCAAGCGATTACCCGAATCCTGACGGTACCTACAACACGAATTATCATGAATACCCTGCCGGAAGCCAGCAAAAGATTTATTCGCGAAATGCGATTAACAAATTTAATCAAATCCGCTATCAGTATAACGCAGATGGAACGGTAAAAAAGGATGGCAGTAACGCCCCGTTGAAGTCAAATACGTTTTTCCATGTGTTTGCATTGGATTATGTGTACAACCCGGCAGACTTGTCCCTAAGTCCTCCGACGACGCTTATGCAAGCGAATGTGAATTATGAATGGCCGCTTGGCGTCATCCCTTCTGCCGGTCGGCCAGACCTTAACAACCCACCTTATTATGATTGGCCGACTCAAGTTGCTTTGCCATCCGGTACAAACTGGGCTTCAAACCTGGACATACCGAGTATGCCGGTTGTAAATCCGAATGCGCAGGGCATCATTGATAATTTCGCAACGGGCGTATCCAAATGGCAAGCTATTGCCGGTTCAAGTCAGCCTGGTGTGCCCGGTGATACAGCAACTGTCAGCCAAGATACGACCGGCGGTGTGAACAGCGCCAAGCTTTCGATGACGGTTCAAGGGACCAAAGCATGGCAAAACTATGCGTCACTCCAATCGGTGGATTGGTTTACGCCGGCTGATTTATCCGAGGGCTATCTCACTTTTCAAGCCAAGCTTTCTACAGCAATTGATAACAACAAAAGAGTTCAAATCCAAATTCAAGATTCTTATAAAGATTATAAAGTTTTCGATATCACTAATCTGATTACAACGGGATGGACAACGATACGCTTGGATTTAAACAATGACGGCGCATATTATCCGGGCTGGGATGGATTAGATGACGGCTTTCATCCCGAATCTGTTAAAAACATTCTCTTCCAGGTGGTAAACAATTTGGATGGCGCCAGCGCATACACGGGAAGCCTGTATATTTCCAACCTGCAATCGAATGAAGATTCTATGCCTTACCCGGATGATACGGCGGGTGGTTTCATCGATAATTTCAGCGTGGCAAAATGGACAACCGCGAAGACAGGTTCCGCCAGCAACACAGCTGTGCTGACTGCCGATACAACCACTTTTCCTGGAAAAACGACTGGAAAGCTTGCCGTGTCCATCGTTGGAACGACAGCGTGGACAGATGGCGTTACTTTGAAATCCACGGACTGGTTTGATCCTGTAGATTTTACGAACCGCAGTATTTATTTTGATGCAGCCGTTTCCCCGGCTTTAACAGGAACCAATAAATCCGTTCAATTCCAATTGACGGACGTGAATAATAACACGAAAGCATGGGATATAACCGCACTGTTAAACTCAGCAAGTTTGACAACGCTGAATATTGACCCGCTTGTCGGAGGAAGCATTTATAACCAGAATGGAAGCACTTTTCAGCTGGGTAAGATCAAGTCACTCAAATGGATTGGTGTGAACACGGTGGGCGGCGGCGGCACTTACACCGGATCCATCTGGTTAACTAATCTGAAGGCGCCGCAGGTACTGCCGCAGCCTGACAGTGCAACAGGTTTGATTGATGACTTCACGAAAAGCAGCAAGAATTGGAAGTGCTCCAAGACAGGCTCGACTTCCAATGGCTGCCGGTTCAGCATAGACAGTACATCGTTCGCCGGACTTAAAGCGGGACGTGTCGCAGTGACTGTGGTCGGGAATACCGCTACGACGGATGCCGTTACGCTCAAGTCGGTAAATTGGTATACGGCCGTAGATTTCACCAAACGCGTACTGAAGCTGGATGCCAAAATTTCAATTCCATTGACGGGTACGAACAAATCCGTCCTGGTGCAATTGGTTGATTCGGGCGGGAATACAAAGTCATGGGACATTACGACCAAATTGTCTACAACCAGTTTGAGTACGGTAACCCTTAACATGTATGATCCGGCGGCCACAACGACAGGAAACTTCCAAATAAACGCCGTCAAATCCATGCGGATTATGTTCAAGAACAATGTAAGCAATTCGACTAGCTATACAGGTACACTGTGGTTTACCAATGTGATGGCGCCTGTCTCTATGCCTTACCCCGATGCGACGACAGGTATCATCGACGATTTCTCGCATGGTGCGATCTTCTGGACTCCCTCAATATTGGGATCCCCCAGCAATACCGCGGTCTTGGCAGCAGACAGCACGACTTTTGCCGGAAAAACAACAGGAAAACTCACGATGCATATTGCAGGAACGACGGCTTGGGCGGATGCTGCTATACTGAAATCTGCAGATTGGTCGAGCCCAATCGATTTCTCCGCGAGTCATCTTTATCTGGATGCTGCGGTATCTCCGGCTATTGCAGGAACCAACAAATCCGTTCAATTGCAAATAATAGATACGAACGGCAATTATACAGCTTGGGATATCACATCACAATTAGGCGCAAGCTTGAATACGATCAATATCAACCCTTTAGTGGGCGGAACGGTTTATAATCTATCCGGCACCTTCCAGATTAGCCAGATCAAATCAATCCAAATTGTCGTACTCACCAATACGAACACTACGCCTTACGTAGATGGAGCTCTATGGCTAAGCAATTTGAAAGTATTATAATTTGATAAGCTCAACTGCCGGCATCGTCGCGCTTTTTTAGCCCAAGCGATGTCGGCTCTTTTGCTGCGGGGGCTCCTTTATATATTTGAAAAGGTGTGTTAGTCTAAAAAAGATACCGACTCTGCAAAAGAGACATATAAACCGATAGGAGTTGTCCGGGAATGCAGCTGCATTCGTCCCTTAGAACACTTGATATTAAACAATCCAACAAAATGAATGTCCTTCAATATATCCGTCAGCATAAAGAATCGACAAAGCCGGAGATCGCCAAGCAGCTAGGTTACAGCGCGCCTACGGTTTCCAAGCTGGTCGACGAGCTGGTCGAAATCAACTACGTGAAGATAACCGGCACGGGGACATCTACCGATCAAGGGGGGAAACGTCCGAAATTGTTTGCTTTTAACCCGATGGGCGGCAGTATAGTCGCGCTGCATGTTGGCGTTCAAACGATTGAAGCCGGTTTGCTGAACCTGGAGGGTGAAGTGCTCTTCCATCGTTCCGAGAAGATTAAAAGCAAGGATACATCGGATAAGATCGTAGAAGCGATTGAGAAACACATTGAGATGCTCATGGAGAAATCCGAGCAGATTGGCCTGCGAACGTTAGGCATCGGGATCGGTTGTCCCGGTCTGGTTGAATTTGCCACGGGTACGATCTTAAAATCCTATAAGATCCATGTTCTGGAAAATGTTCAGCTTGGGACTTTGATTCGGCAAAAATTTGATTGTCCCATCTGGATCGACAACGAATGTAACAATTTAGCCTTGGCTGAAAAATGGTTTGGCGACGGCGGTGATCATGAAACGGCAATCAATTTGTTGACGGAAGCGGGGATTGGTGCGGGGATCATCATTGATCACCAATTAATTCGCGGTGCCGATAACAGCTTTGGCGAAGTAGGTCATACCGTCATCGATATGCATGGTCCTGAGTGTGATTGCGGCAACCATGGGTGCTGGGAGCTATTTGCTTCTACGGAAGCGGTCATCAAGCGCTTGGAAAGTACGAGAGAGCAGTCCGATTATCTATGTAAAGCAGGGGCCCATAAAGAGGTTCAAATGGAACTGATTGCCGAAGCGATCCAAGCAGGTGATGACTGGGCTTCGCAAATTGCGATCAAAGAGCTGGGGGAATTTTTGGCAATTGGCATCGTCAATTTGGTGAATATATTCAACCCGAACAGTATCAATATTCATGGCGAGATGAAAATGTTGGGCCAGCCTCTTCTTGAGGAAGTTAAGATCAGGGTTCGTCAAAAGGCCTTACCCGCGCCTGCGAAGCGGGTAAGGATTGATTTCTCCAAATTGGGGGATCATGCGCATGTTATAGGCGCTGGCGCATTGTGTGTGAAAGAACTTTTCGAATCTCCAGACGAATTGTTTCGTAGAAGCTCAAATATGTAGTTCAAATTGGATGGCCGCACAAGTGGGTCATCTATTTTTGTTTCTAAATAATCATTGATTTATTCTGACAATTCGGTTAGTATGAGGTTAGTTAGTAAAATACATTAATTAACTTACGTAAGCTTAATGAGAGGAAGATGAATTTGAAAAAAGGGATTAATCATTGGTCATTCCCTCAGGGGAGAACCGTAGCGGAATGCATCGCGCTAGCCAAAGAAGCGGGATATGAAGGCATTGAGTTGGCGCTATCGAAGACAGGCGATTTAAGTTTGGGGAGCACCGAACAGGAAATCAAACAAATTAAACAAGTTTTAACCCATACAGGTATGGAGATTGCAAGTCTGGCCTCAGGACTCGGTTGGGAGTATCAATTAACAAGCAGCAACGTTCAAAATCGAAATCAGGCGATCGAGATCATTACAAGACAACTGGATGTCGCTGCGCAATTGGAAGCGGATACAATATTGGTTGTGCCTGGCGTTGTAAATGCTGAGGTGACTTACGATCAAGCTTACGATAACGCCATGGAAGCTTTGGCGAAGTTGTCCAAAACTGCCGCAAGCTATAAGGTCGCCATTGGCGTCGAGAACGTTTGGAACAAGTTTTTATTGTCGCCGCTGGAGATGAAAGATTTTCTGGACAAAATCAATTCCAGCTATGTCGGGGCTTACTTTGATGTTGGAAATGTCCTGCTGACCGGTTATCCGGAGCAATGGATCAAAATCTTGAACAAACGAATCAAGAAAGTCCATTTGAAGGATTACCGCAGAGAAGCAGCCGGATTGGCGGGATTCGTCGACCTGCTGGCTGGTGATGTAGATTATCCTGCTGTGACTGGAGCTCTAACCGAGATCGGGTACAACGGTTATGTGATCGCTGAAATGATCCCGCCTTATACGCATTATACGGAACAAATCCTATTCAATGCATCGAGATCGATGGATGCGATCTTGGGCAGAACGACCGGAGGGAAGTGAACTCATGTTGAAAATAGGTTTAATTGGAACCGGATTTATGGGAAACATGCACAGTCTCTGTTATGAGGCATTAGCAGGGAAAGTTGATTTCCAAGTGACGGCGGTCGCGGATATGAATGAGGAAAAAGCCGGAGAAATCGCCAAGAAGTTCGGGGCCAAAGTATACTCGTCAGCTTCGGAGTTGATCGAACAGGGCGATGTGAATGTGGTGGATATCTGTTTGCCCACTTTTTTGCATACGGAAATTGCGCTGCAAGCGATGGAAAAAGGACATCACGTTTTCATCGAAAAGCCGGTTAGCTTGACGAAGGCGGAAGCGGAGCAGCTGCTTGAAAAGCAGAGAACGACGAAAACGAAGGTGATGGTCGGTCACTGCATTCGCTTTTGGCCGGAATATCAAGAGCTCGAGAAGCTGGTGAAGGAACAGACATATGGCCGGGTGATATCCGGCGTGTTCCGGAGAATCAGCCCGAAACCGACCTGGGCCTGGGATCAGTGGTTGGACGATGAGGGGAGAAGCGGCTCTGCAGCACTGGATCTGCATATCCATGACGTAGACTTTGTTAGACATTTGTTCGGGGAGCCGGATCATATCAAAAGCGAAGTCGTCAATAAACATAGCGCCAACATGCACATTTTCAGCCTGTATAATTATGGCGATGCCGTTATTTCGTTGGAAGGCGGATGGGATTATCCGACCCAGTTCCCCTTTGAAATGACGTACCGGGTGAAATTCGAGCAAGCGGTCGCCGAGTTCAACTCCAATGCGGTTCCTTCCTTACGGATTTTTGAGGACAGCGGCAAGATCATCGAAGTCGTATTAGATTCGGATTTGGGGGAAATCGGATCGGAAAGCAGCGGTAATATTTCCAGTCTTGGCGGGTATTACAATGAGTTGAGCTATTTCTTAAGCTGCTTAAGCGGAGATCGCGAAATTGAGCAGGCAACGCTTGAAGATGGCTGCCAATCGCTGATGCTGACACTGCGGGCAATTGCAGCTGCGGAGGAATAACGAATGGACATGGTTGCAGAGCGCAAAATGAACGTACTCGCTATAGGCTGCCATCCGGATGATCTGGAAATTGGCTGCGGGGGAACGCTTGCCAAGTTAGCCTCACAAGGACACCATGTAACCATGGTTCATGTGGCTAACGGAGATAAAGGGCATGTCGTTATTTCGTCAGATGAATTGAGATTAATCCGTGCGCAAGAAGCGCAATCCGCAGGCGCATTAATCGGAGCGCAGGTAGTCAGTTTGGATGTCCCTGATTTATCGGTAAAAGCGGATAACGATGAATTGATAGGCAAACTGGTCGACGTGATTCGGGAAACGAAGCCGGATTATATCATCACCCATGCGCCGGAAGACTACATGAAGGATCATATGGAGGTGTCCAAAGCGGTCTTTGACGCCAGCTTCGCTGCTACCGTTCCCTACTACCGAACGTCAGGCAATCATGAGGCTCATTCCTTAGTAGCGCCTCTTTATTATATGGATACACTTGCTGGGGTTGGCTTTGTACCGACCGAGTATGTAGATGTTTCCGAGTTCATTGAAACGAAGCTGAAAATGAATGAGTGTCATCAGAGTCAGATCAATTGGTTGTTTGAGCATGACGGCATTGATTTTATCGATTTTGTACGCACCGTGTCCAAATTTCGTGGATTGCAGTGCGGTAAAGCGTACGCGGAAGGCTTTACGCAGTGCCTGATTTGGCCGAGAGTAACGACGAGCCGGTTGCTTCCATAAGTGAAGGCGATATTTAGAAAGGAATGAGAAGAGAATGGATTTCTTGGATACGGTACGAGGATCTTTGTTGGAAGGTTTTTATCCGAAAGGTTGGGATTTAGCCAAGATCGATCAATGCTGCGCTTTGCCTCCGGAGGCGATCGGGGAAAGACAACCGTTCTGGCACGATGACTTCCAGCCGGTTGCTTGTGCGAATGTGCATGACTTCGATATGATGCTTGGACATGAAATCGCTTTGGAAATACGAAGAACGAAAGAAGAAGGTAAAAAGTTGGCCGTCATTTTGCCGGTTGGACCGATGGGCATGTATAAATGGACGGTCTATTTCCTGCAAGCGTGGGGTATCGATTGCGCCCATGTAAGCGGATTCAACATGGATGAATGGAGCGATGCGGAAGGGAATACGCTGGAGCCTACAAACAAGGGATCCTTCCAATATGCGATGGAACAAAGTTTCTACGGTCCTTTAGGCGCGTTAACGGTGCCTGTGGAGCAGAGAAATTTTGCTACCAAGCATAATCTACCCACGTATGTCGAAAAAATCAATGCCCTGAAGGCGGATGGCGCCGAGCTGATTACCGTATTCGGTATCGGCAGAATGCTTCATATTGCCTTCTGGGAGCCGCATTTCGCCGAGGAGTTTGAGGGGATTGAGGATTGGAAACAGCAGGCCTACCGGATCGGCGCCAAACTACATCCGCTTACCATCGAACAGAACGCGATCACTAGTTTCAAGAGCAGAACGATGCTCGTGCCGTGCAGAGCCAATACGATCGGTCCCGCGCTATTCCTCCAATCGGACCGTATCATCGGCGGATGCGACGGGGCCTTTGACAGAGGGATGCAGTGGCAGGGCATGCCATTATGGACCACGCTTCGCCATGGACCGGATATGTGGCTGCCGTCCACATTCATGCCCACGATGGCCGGAAAGCTGTTCTATTTGCAAGAACTGGCAGGGCCACTTGAAGCGGAGTGCAACTAATATGGCTGCTGTTAACCTGAAAACGTTAGGGGGTTAAACGATGAAAATAGGAATCATCGGCTTCGGCGTTCGGATCAGGCATATGGTTGAACAAGTGAAGCGGGTTTATCCGGACTGCCGGATAGCGGCGATAACGGATTTGCGGGTGAATGAAATTAAAAATGAGCTTGGCGATGAAACGTCGAGCGCCATTCATTTTTACGACACGCCGGAGGCTATGCTGAATCAGGAACAGCTGGACGGCGTGATGGTAGGCACCAGATGCTCGCTGCATACGGAGATGGCGATAAAAGTGATGGCAGCCGGTCTCCCGCTATTTCTGGAGAAGCCGGTTGCCACCAACATGCGGGATCTCTACCGGTTGAAGGAAGCTTATGAACGTGCCCAATCGGAAGTCGTCGTTTCCTTTCCGCTGCGCTACTCGCCTTTGATCCAGCTAGCCAAAGAAATTATCGATTCCGGTAAACTGGGCACCGTTGAACATGTTCAGGCTTACAACAACGTGCCTTATGGCGGGGTTTACTACCACAACTGGTATCGGGATGAGAAGGAGACGGGCGGGTTGTTTCTTCAAAAGGCGACGCACGATTTTGATTACTTGAACTATTTGCTCGGATATCAACCGGTCGCGGTCAGCGCGATGAAATCGAAGCAAGTGTTCAAAGGAAATAAACCAGCTGGGCTAAAATGTGCGGATTGCAGTGAAAATCAAACTTGTCCGGACAGTACCGTCAGGCTCGGAACGGACTTGTCCGAATCGGTAACAGGTCCCTACTGCTGCTTCGCCGTGGATACCGGAAACGAAGATTCAGGCAGTGCACTGATCCGCTACGATACGGGGATGCACGCTGCTTACTCGCAGAATTTCTATGCCCGCAGAGGGGCGGGATTGCGAGGAGCCAGATTGCTCGGCTACAAAGGCACGCTGGAATTTGATTGGTATACCGGCAGTTTGAAGGTACATATGCACCATACGCCCCGGGTGGAGACCTATGAAATAAAAACGGAAGACGATTCCCATGGCGGAGGCGATGAAGTGCTTGCCCGCAATTTTGTCGACATTGTGCTGGGAAAAGCGAAATCGCATTCTACGTTAGCATCGGGATTGCTCAGCGCATTGATGTGTCTGAAAGCCACGGAATCCGCTGAAACCGCCACCTTTCAAGAGATTGCGTGGTGAAAAGCTGAAGCGTATTACAAAGGAGTTGTAAGCAGTGATTTCATCCAGGTTTAGAGAGGAAGTCAAATTTTACTTATTCATATTGCCTTGGATCATTGGATTTCTTTCCTTCTTCATCATTCCCGCAACGGCCGCTCTCATCTATAGTTTTACGGATTATAACGCTATACAAGCGCCGAATTGGGTTGGTTTGCAAAATTTCAATACGATGTTTCACGATCCTATCTTTACGAAGAGCTTGACGAACACTTTGTTTTTCGTATTCGTGGGAGTTCCGGTCAATGTGATTTTCCAAATAGCCGTCGCAAATCTATTGAATCTAAATGTCAAGGGAATCGCCTTTTTCCGCACGTTCTATTACTTGCCTTACCTCGTTCCCGTTATTGCCACCGTCGTCATCTGGCGGTTAATTTTCGCCACCGACACCGGAATCGTCAATGCCGTACTGAGTTGGTTCGGCGTGGAAAAGATCGCTTGGCTGGAAGAGCCGTCGCTGATCAAGCCGATGATCGTAACGATGGGCATGTGGGCCTCCGGCAGCGGCGTTATTGTGTTCTTGGCCGCTCTCAAAGGCGTGCCGCAGCATCTATACGATGCGATTAAGGTCGACGGAGCCGGGATGATCCGCACTTTTTTCGTGATCACACTGCCGATGATTTCGCCCGCTATTCTTTTTTCGCTGGTGATGCAGATGATTTCAAGCTTTCAAATGTTTACCGAAGCCTTCTTGTTAAATCAGGGAGGACCGGATTACGCTTCCACTACCTTTATGCTCAATACGTACAATACCGCATTTCGGGATTTTCATTTCGGCCTCGCCATGGCAAAATCTTGGATTTTGTTCTTGTTCATTCTGATCATCACGCTGGTCATTATGGGAACTTCAAGACGTTGGGTCTACTATGAAGGGGAGGAGCGGAGATGAACACAGCGTTGAAGCGAAATTATGGCAAGCTATTCATTGAATACGTGCTGCTTCTTATCGGATTGGCCGTATTCATCGGGCCTCTCCTGTGGCTGGTCTCCACGATGCTGAAGACTAGGGGGCAATCGATGGCCTATCCGCCAGAATGGGTGCCAAGTCCGGTTACATTTGAAGCCTTTACCCGGCTGTTTACGAATCTCCCGCTAATCTCCCACTGGTTCGTCAATTCCTTTGTTATCTCGATCAGCGTGGCTGTCGGTACGGTACTGTCGAGCTCGCTTGTGGCATTTGGATTCGTACGGACGAGAGCACGGTCTAAAAATTTCTTATTCATCGTGGTCATGATTACGCTAATGATTCCTTATCAAATTACGCTGCTTCCTTTGTATTTGATCTATAAAAATATCGGATGGTACGATACGTGGCTGCCATTAATCGTCCCTTCTTTTTTGGGAAACGCTTTCTTTATCTTTTTGTTCCGCCAGTTTTTTCTCACGATCCCATGGGAACTGGACGAGGCGACACATATGGACGGAGGCAATGCGTGGGTCGTTTACACCCGGATCATTATGCCGTTATCGGTACCCGTATTAATGACAGGCGCCATATTCTCGTTCGTCTTTTCTTGGGTCGATTTCTTCTCGCCCTTCATTTTTCTGCAGACGCCCGAAAAATATACGGTCAGCGTTGGCTTGCAGTTGCTAATCGGTACACAATCGCAAGATATACCGGCTTTGGCAGCGGGTTCGTTTCTCAGCTTACTGCCGATTGCTGCTTTATATTTCTTCGCCCAAAGGTATTTTAAAGAGGGGGTGGTCCTGACCGGCGGCAAAGGTTAATTCGCAATTAGTTCATAAGGCGTTTTTGTTCGAAAGCTTGGCAACTTAAGGGGAAAAGAAAATGGGAGGGTATCGCATGAAAAAAGGAAAACAAGTAGGTAACCTAATCGCTTTGACCTCGATGAGCCTCATGCTGCTGGCCGGATGTTCGGCTAAGACAGCGACAACCGAAAGTCCAAAAGAGAGTAGCACCAGCGCGACAGCAGCAGCATCGACTGCGCCAGCTAAAGAAGAAAAAGTGGAATTAACAATGGCTGAGTGGGGAACCGCTGATCAGGTCAAAGATACACAAACGATCCTGAATGTATTCATGCAAAAAAATCCGAATATCAAGGTCAATTTGGTTTACAAAGATTGGGGCAGTTACTGGACATGGATTACGACGCAGGCGGCTTCCAAGGACTTACCGGACGTATACAAAATGAGTTTCGCATATGTGGATAAGTACGCCAAGCTGGGGGCGATGAAGCCTTTGGATGATCTCATCAAATCTACGAATTTCAACCTCGGCGATTTTGAACAGCCGCTGCTCGATATGCACAAAAGCGGCGGCAAGCAAGTCTCGCTACCGCGGGATGCGAACACCGTTGTGATGTATTATAACAAAGACATTTTCGACAAAGCGAAGCTGAAATATCCGGATAAAGAAATGACTTGGGATCAAGTCGTGGAATTGGCTAAAAAGCTAACGGTCGATGAGAAGGGCAATACGGCAGCCGACGCTGCCTTTGATTCCGGACACGTGAAGCAATGGGGGATCTTGGCGGACCCAGCCGGCATGGCCGACGCCGTGTTAGAGCCGCAGCTCTGGTCCAACGGAGCGCGGATGGTTGATGATTCCAACAAGCTGGCTTTGGAAACGCCTGAAGCGAAGCAAGTGCTGCAATTTTTCCAGGACTTAACGACGAAACAGCACGTGAATCCGCCGGCTAGTGTCGTAGCGGGAATGGGCGGCAATCAGATCCTGGCCTTCGGAACTGGTAAGATTGCAATGGCTTTTGCCGGAAGCTGGAGCGCAGTTGATATAAAAGCGGCAAATGTCAAATTCGATTCGTTCTTGCCGCCGAAGTTCAAGGAAGTCAAAACAGTCGTACAGCCGGCCGGATACGCTTTAAGCCCGAACTCGAAGAAAGAGAAAGCGGCTTGGACGCTTTTAAGCTGGCTGACAGGTCCTGAAGGGCAGATCGAAATGGCCAAATTGGGCAATGCCATCCCGGCAAATAAGAAAGCTGGAGACACTTATTTGAAATTCGATCAAGGCTTCGATAAGAAAATTTTCCTGGAGGCACAATCCAAAGCGATTCCTGCGCCTTGGTATGAAGGCAAGGACCGGCTGTTGTGGGAATATATCCCACAAAAATTGCAGTTACCGCTTCAAGGTAAAGGCAATGTGGACGCTGCGATTAAAGAAATTACAGGCTTAATGAACAACAAGTAAATAGTTAGGTAAGCTGCTTCTATATTGTTATGAACCAAAGGATCTGAGGATATGCGGAGTCTTTGGTTCATTTTCATTATTCATGAAAAGGTCGAAATTATATCATATTGATCTCTGGTTGGGAAGATGCTTATTTGACAAAATGGAGAAGTTTATTGTATGATGGTTGAGTTGATTGAAATGAAACATATAAACACTTCAAACCAAACCTCATTTACCCCACACGAACGATTAGCGAGACGAAAGTAACCCCCTTTCCTTGTTTGTTTTTCCCAATGTGCAGTAAGCTCATTCATGGTAAACCCGAGGCAGCGTTTAGTGTTTCGGCAGCAAGTGTTTGTTTAGCAATTCTCACTGGCGCGGTCATGGAGCCGCAAGGATGGAAGAGAGGCAGGGCTTTCGTTGTTTTGATAGCAGCACAGTATAAACGCAATTCATAGAGATCAATGATAAGAAGGCTGTTTTTATCCGATTGGATAAAGGCGGCCTTTTGTTTACCACGCTCCCTAACTCCGCCTTTTAAGGACTCGTCGTTCTCTAATAAGATACTCAAGTGACTCTAAATGTTTGTGATTCTACCGCCAAAGTTAGCATAGAGAACAAGATTCCATATATAACGAATTTGGTTCTTTAATTATAGACTTCTGTTCTATCGAGCTCGGTTTTGACCATCTTTCATTCAATTTGCGTCAAACTAGTACACTATTAGCGCCTCATGTTCTTTGTTACGAAACTCGCCTCAAGTCATAACATGAAACCGTGCCCGGAAGGGGACAGGAGAAGAGTAAACGGGCCTCATCCACATCCTGTGGTATTGCCAAGTCTATTGAATTAGAATAAAGAGGATATTATCCCTCACTATAGAAACGTATCCCTAGGTGCCTGAAATGAACGTCAATTATAATAAGAAGAAATAGAAAAGCGAGATCGTTCTGTTAGAAGGGAGCCTGAAACCGTCAATGAATTTAAACAAGAAAGTGTATATCGGGTTTCTGACTTTCATCATAATTCCCTTATTCGTACTGGGATCCGTAGTGTACACCGTCTCACAACAATTAATTGAAAAAAAATATGGTGATCTGACAGAGGTAACGCTGCAGGCGATTTCACGCAATATTTATTACATGTTTAAGGAAGCCAATTATTTCTCTGATTTCTGGATGGTCAAGGAAGGGATTCAAGGGATTTATAGGTCCATGGATGAGGTCAAGCCGAACGAGGATACGCTTTCTTCCTATGATCTCAATACCTTTGACACACTGCTGCGCAGCTCGATTCTCACGTATTCACCCGTTCAATCCGTTGTCATTTATAACAATCATGGCAAATCTTTCAGCGCCGGCCGGACGAGCGGTATCTCCACGCCATGGACTTCACTGCTTGACAGCTCAGCCTTCAAACAGATCCAGAGCTTAAACGGAAGCCCATTGTGGATCGGGCCGGGGGAATATAAGGAATTTCCTACGGGACACCGGGAGTTCTATCAAGCGCGTATGGTCAAAGACTTTTGGACGATGGATAATCGCGGCTATATGCTGCTCCGGTTTCGGTTTAATGAACTGGATCAAATTTTTCGCTCCTTCAATACCACGGAGGAAAGCTCAAAGCGTTACTTGATCGTCAATAAAAGCGGTTTTATTTTCTTTGATAACAAACAAAACCTGGAAGGGGCTAACATTCTCCAGCTATTGCCGGGCAAGCTTGATTTAACGAACCCTAATCGGAGCTTTCAAGCCTCTTTTCAAGGTGAGAAAAGCCTGGTTTCCTTGTATCACCTTGATCTGAACGAAATGGGCGTTCAAGATTGGAGCGTCGTATCCATCACCTCGTGGATGTATGTGGCCGGGGAAATTGAGACGATTATGAAATGGGTCGCCGGTATCACGTTTATTTGTTTGTTCTTTGCCCTCGTTTATAATTTGGTGTTCGTCCGAAGAATCATTCTATTTATTTTACGTATCGTCTCGTCGATGAAAAGGGTGGAGAGGGGCGATTTATCCACGAGAATCGAAGTCAGCGGCAAAGATGAGACGCAGGCTCTTGCCCGTGGATTCAACAGTCTGGTTGTACGTGTGGAAGATTTGCTGGAAGAGGTAAAACGTCAGCAGGACCGAAAAAATAAGGCCGAGCTCATGCTGCTGCAAGCCCAAATCAAGCCGCATTTTTTATTCAATACGCTGGAATCGATCAATGTGCTCGCGATTCAGAATCAGGGCAGGAAAGTGAGCCAAATGGTATACCGTCTGGGCAATTTGCTGCGGATCGGCATGGAAAACAAGGAAGAGATTACGCTCAAGCAAGAGCTTGAACATTTGAAAAGCTATTTGGAAATTCAGGAATTTCGATTTGAAGACCAGTTTCACTACGAGATAGAGGCGCCGTCCGAGCTGCTTGACTTCCATATCCTCAAGCTGACGCTTCAGCCCCTAGTTGAAAACAGCCTTCAACATGGTTTTGAGCCGATTGATTATAAGGGGTTTATATCGATTCGTGTTGTAGATGAGGAGAACCGGATCGGCATCTATGTGACCGATAACGGAACCGGCATCAGTGAGGAGAAGCTGGCCAAATTCCGTTACAAGACCGAATTGAAAACGTCTATTCATGAAATTATGGACGTAAATGAGGAACGACGCGGACTTGGCGTCAGTAATGTGGCAGATCGCATCCGGATTCAATACGGGACTCCATATGGCATGTTTATATGCAGCCAGGAAGGTCAAGGCACGACAATGAAAATCGTGATTCCAAAAACGAGGGGGCAGGTCAATGAGGTTGAAGGCGATATTGGCGGATGATGAGCCGAATATTTTACGCAATTTACAGCTGGTCATCCCCTGGGACGAACTGCAAATCGACATTGTAGGCACCGCAAAGAACGGCATCGAAGCACTCGGGCTTGCCGGCCAGCAAACCCCGGATCTCGTCATGAGCGACATTCGCATGCCGCAAATGGACGGAATCACGTTCGTTGAAAAGCTTCGTGAAATCAATGAAAGCTGTGTTGTGCTTATGGTTACGGGGTATCAGGACTTTGAATACGCGCGGTCGCTTATGAAATTTGGCGTTAGTGACTATATGTTGAAGCCTATCAATTACGAGGAATTAGAAAACAGGATTCGAAATCTTGCCGAGCAGATTCGAGCCAAGAAGCAGATGAAGCTAGAAGAAGATCAAAAATGGGGCAAAGTAAAAACGCTGGCATATGAAAAAATATTGTACGACGTCCTCATGAACTGTACGGAAATTACACTCAGCATCATGCTGCCTATGGATGATATGGATTTTGACCGCTTTACATATGCGGTTGCCTTGATCGACGTGGATGATTATTCCCAAAAATCGCTGCAATGGACGGAAGCCGATCGCAAGCTGTGGAATTTCGCTGTGAGAAACGTGCTGCAGGATTCAATGGCGAATGAGAAGTTGAAAAGCAGCGTACTCCAAATGCGAGAAGGGGAATGGTGCCTGTTGATCCAGTGCGAGTCTCCGGGTGAACTAATTACGCTAACTTCCTTGCAGCGGATATCCGAGCTATTGCAGCGCGATGTTTTGCAAACAGTGAAATTCGGCTTAAGTGTGGGCTTGTACCCGGAAATGGTTGGGATTCGTCAACTATCGGGTGTTTATAAGAAGTTGCAGCGATTGATGCAGCTTAGTCTAGAGAAACAGCAATCCGTGATCATTTATAAAGAGTCCAAAGATTCGGCGGACGCGAATATTTCATTGTGGTACTTGGTGGAAGAGATTGTCACCAGTTTGAAGCAGCTCAACCGCACCAAAACGGAGGATGCGCTGGGACGATTAAAGTCGCTTCTGGAAGGATTGTCGAACAATTCTTTTGCCCGGGCTTTCCAAATGCTGCACTTTCTCATTCTTCACGTGGTTCGCGAATTGCGTGAAATGAACAGCATTGAATTAAATGAGGAAGAAGATGTATGGCGAAAGCTCGAAAATAGCGATTCTATCCAGCACCTGCTGCAAATTATGGTTCATCTCGCAAAGCTGGGCCTGGAGGGAACGAATAAGAAGAAAAACAGCGAACTCCTCATGGCATCGGCAAAGGAATACATTCGTACCCATTATTCAACGGATTTTGGCATCGAAGATATCGCCGCTGCTCTCGGTATCAGCAGTTCCTATTTCAGCCTGCTCTTTAAGCAGCACTTCGGAGAAACATTTGTTGAGTATGTGACGAAGCACCGGATGGAACTGGCCAAATCCATGCTGCTGCTGAGCGATAAAAGTATCACCGATATTGGAAAATCGGTTGGCTACATGGAGCGGCGGTATTTTACAAAAGTTTTCCAGAAGTTTACCGGCGAGATTCCTTCGGAATACCGCGATAAAAGACGAGAAGGGTAGTAGAGGTAGAGGAATTTCCCCCTAAATTAGGAATTTGTAGGCCTTTAGGAGGGAGTTCCTCCATTTTATAATTACTTTGCACGGCTAAGGAGCTCATCATTTATGGGAAAAAGAGCGTTGATTTCCGCGGCAGGCCTGCTTGCCTCCATGTTCCTGTTATCTGCTTGCGGACCTTCGGGTACAGCAGGAGAGGGGAATCACACGAGTCCGCCTAACGCCGCGGGCAATTCAGGAGCGAAGGCGGAGCCGATCTCGTTAACGATTCGCCATACGCAAGTGAAAGATACGCAAAAGAAGCGTCTGATCATGCTGCAGGATGTCGTCAAAGCAACGGAGGACAAAGTACCTGGCTTAACAATAACCTTGGACGGTGTAGAAGACAAAGTGAACCGGTTCGAGAAGCTGCGAGCGGAAATGGCTGCGGGCAACCCGCCGGAAATTTTTGATTTGTTCGGAGGAACGGACACCAGAGACTACGTAAAAGCAGATCGTCTGCTCGATTTGACTCCGGTGTTGAAGGAGCTCGGGCTGATCGACAAGTTTTATAGCTTCGATGAGTTCACCGTGAACGGTAACATTTATGGAATCCCGATGGCGGGCTATGTGGAGGGCTTGTATTACAATAAAAAGATTTTGGCTTCGAATGGGCTGAAGCCTCCACAAACATGGGAGGAGCTGCTTGCCGCAGCGGATGCGCTCAAAGCGAAGCATATTACTCCCTTCGCGCTTGCGGCCAAAGATTCTTGGGTGATCAACATGATGATCAATACGATGTGGGTGCGGACCGCGGGTGCCGATTCGATCGAGGGATTCCTGAGTGGCAGCAAGCACTGGACCGATCCGGACGTCGTGGACGCTTTCTCCAAATATCATATCTTGGTGAAAAAGGGCTATTTCCAGGAAGGCAGCTTGGCGCTTGCTTATGCGGAGCAGCAGAACAAATTTAGCAGCGGTGAAGCGGCCTTCATGTTTGATGGCAGTTGGGCGAATACGCCGCTGCTCGATCCGGAAAAATCCACGATCGTGAACGATGTCGGATTCATGAATTTTCCGTCGATGGGCGGACCCGGCGACGGTTATATCAATGGCGGCTGGTCGAACGCTTACGGATTCTCTAAAAAAGTGAGCGCCGCTCAGCTCGTCGCTATAAAAGAATTCATTCGGCAAATGTACAATGAACCGATGCAAAAAAGACAGCTGATGGAAGAAGGGATGCCGCCGGCTATGAAACTTCAGGATGTAAGTAATGTGAATCCGCTGATTTCTGAAATTTTGAACGTATTTGCCAATGCGAAAGGCACATTCCCTGCATTCGATTCCCGCATTCAGACGAAGGTCAGAGAGAAGCTGGAGCGCGGCATGCAGGAGCTAATTGGCGGGCGAACCGATCCGGCAACGCTTATGGCGGACATTCAGAAACAGCAGGATGCTTCGAATAAGGAAGAGGCTCATACGAAATAAAGGATGAATAAGACACTAAGAAATCCTTTCGCCTACGCGCTTTTTATCCTGCCGACTTCGCTGCTCTTTATCGTTTTTTTTCTGTATCCGCTCTTGACTTCGTTAAGGTATGGATTCACCCATTGGAATGGGATCACTCCTCCCCAATTCATTGGATTGAATAATTTCATAATGGCGTTTGAGGATAAATATTTCTGGATTGCAGTCCGTAATAACCTGTATTTTATTGGTTTTTCCGTCTTTTTACAGATCCCTTTGATCCTCGTTCTGGCACTGCTTATAAGCCGCGTGAGTCGGTTGACCGCTTTTTATAGAACGACAATCTTTCTTCCCACGATTCTATCGACTTCGGTGGTCGGTGTGCTGTGGGCATTTGTTTATCATCCGCAAGCCGGACTGCTCAACCAGCTGCTGCAAGCGCTGGGCCTGAATGGATGGAAACATGTTTGGCTCGCAGATGAATCGACTGCTATGCTGTCCGTGCTTGTGACGAATGCATGGCAATGGATAGGCTTCTATGTCGTACTCGTATTATCGGCCATATATGCTATACCCAAGGAAATCATGGAGGCGGCAGAGATCGACGGTGCTGTCAATTGGCGACGGGCGTGGGTAATAACGATTCCGCTTCTACGACCTGTTATTATACTGATCGTGCTGCTCTCCATCACGGGTGCGATGAAGGCATTGGATATCGTTTTCGTCATGACTGGCGGCAATCCGTACGGCATCACCGAAGTGATGGCTACTTATATGTACAAAAAAGCTTACCGCCTGGGCGACTACGGGTATGCCAATGCGATAGCCCTGCTTATTTTTGCTTTTACCGTCGTTCTGACTTCTATGTTTCGCATGTTTGCAAGAGAAAAGGAGAGACTTTATTGAAGGGAAAACCATACTTCAACGTCTTCCCGCATATTGTGCTCATGACGTACTTGTTCGTAATCCTCTACCCGCTCGTTTGGGTATTTAACTCGTCGTTCAAGCAGAACCGGGAGATTATTGCATCGCCGTGGTCTTTTCCTCATAATGTAACGTTAGCGAATTACCTTAATGCATGGACTGGGGCCAACGTCAGTCATTATTTTGTGAACTCTCTCTATATATCAGCGTTCTCGGCAGTGGCTACCCTGCTCCTTGGTACGGCAACGGCTTACGCGATTACGCGAATGAAGTTCCCAAAGCTCAGTAAGCTTGTGGCAGGCGGTTTAATGCTCGCGTTGCTGATTCCTGCAGGATCGCTGCTCGTTCCCTTATACATATTGCTGAGAGATTTATATATTTACAATACGCCATGGGCGCTTGTGCTGCCCTATGTCACATTTGGATTGCCGCTGACAGTCTTTATCGTATCGGCTTTTCTGAAGTCCGTACCGACGGAGCTGGAGGAAGCGGGGATCGTGGACGGGCTTTCCGCCTACGGTCTCTTGGGGCGTATCATCGTGCCGATCACGATGCCAACCCTTGCCACGGTATTTATGCTCAATTTCTTGAGCAATTGGAATGAGTATATGATGGCGAATCTGTTTTTGGCCAAAGAGAAGCTGCGGACGCTGCCTGTTGCGATGGTCGCTTTTTATGATCAGCTCAATATGAACTACGGCTCATTGTGTGCGGCTATTATGTTTAGCGTGATTCCGGTGGTGCTGATTTATATGATTTTGCAAAACCGAATGATAGAAGGATTAACAACGGGAAGCGTCAAAGGATAACCCAATTTCGAGGAGCGTGTCCATCATGTTATCGAGCAATCAACCATTAACGCTGAGACAAAAGGTCGGACAGATGTTTGTTTGCGGTTTTGAATCACTGCAGCCGAATGCGGAAATAACAAAATTAATTATGGAGTATGGATTAGGCGGCGTCATTTACTTCCGCAGAAATGTTAAGGATGTTAATCAGTTGGCACGGTTGTCTGCGGATTTGCAAAAAATGAGCCGCCAGAATAATGGTTTGCCGCTATTCATCGCGGTTGATCAAGAGGGCGGGATGGTATCCCGTATCGAGAATGGAGCGACGCTGCTGCCGGGCAATATGGCTTTGGGGGCAACATTCGCGCCGGCAGGCGTATATGCGAGCGCAAAAGTGATGGGCAAAGAGCTGCGCCAAATGGGCATCAATATGAACTTTGCGCCTTGCCTTGACATTAATAACAATCGCCTGAATCCGGTTATCGGCGTTCGTTCTTACGGGGAAACGGCCGAGCTTGTCAGCGACATGGGGACGCATGCGGTAAAAGGACTTCAGGAAATGGGCGTCATCGCGACGGTCAAGCATTTTCCGGGACATGGGGATACGTCGGAGGATTCTCATCATGATCTTCCTGTTGTCCCCCATAGCATGGAACGCCTGATGGAACTGGAGCTTGCTCCTTTCGTAAAGGCCATCGAGGCCGGAGTTGATGCCATTATGACGGCTCATGTTGTGTTCGCGGCTCTTGCAGAAGACGGTCTTCCTTCGACGTTATCTCATCGGATTTTGACGGGGCTGCTTCGACAGAAGCTTGGTTTTGAAGGCTTAATTGTAACGGATTGTTTGGAAATGAAGGCCATCTCCGAAGGCATCGGTGTGGCCGAAGGCGCAATTCGAGCGATCGAAGCGGGCTCGGATTTGATTTTGGTGAGTCATTTGCTGGGGCGGCAAATCACGGCATTGGAAGCCGTTATCGAGGCCGTAGAGAGCGGGCGCCTTCCCGAGTCGCGAATCGATGAATCGGTGATACACATTATGAAGTATAAATTCAAGAGAGACATCCAATTTGAAAAGCTGACTCCGATATCGTCCGAGGCGATTTCGTCGTCGGAACATCAGCAATTGGCTAAAGAGCTTAGCCGCAAGAGCATTACCTTAGTGAAGGATGACGTGGGTAAGGCACTGGATGTAAACGAGCCGACTCTTGTCATTTGGGCTGAGGTGCAAGCGGGCACGGAGATTGACGAAGTAGTGGAACGGGAAGGAACGCTGGGTTCCGTGCTTAAGGAAGTCACAGGTAAGGAAGTTGATGAAGTGTACGTCGGCTTGTATCCTTCCGAAGCGGATATTGCGAAAGTACTTCAAGAAAGCGAAGGCAAAAAGCAAGTCGTTATGGTCACTTACAATGCGACATTCTCTAAGGGACAAACTGAGCTCGTTCATCGTCTCGCAGGACAGGCCGACCTACACTTCATTGTAGCTGCCGGTCGGAATCCTTACGACTTACTGGAGTTTCCGGAAGTGAAGACTTACTATGCTTGCTATGAAAACCGCCCGCTTGCGATGTATTCTCTGGCTCATGTGCTTCTGGGAAAAGAGAAAGCGGTCGGCCGCTTGCCGGTGACATTGTCCGAGCAATATCCGATCGGTTGGAGGCACGAATACTAGTGATTGAAATTCATATGACCGGTCATATGACCAATTTCACTAGACGATAGAGCACCCTTTCGTTACAGTATCAAAGGAGAGACTTTGGCTCGCTCAAAGGCTCCCTATATAATAGGCTGCAACTTTTTCGTCCTTGATTCGTCAGGAACTAGGTTGAGCCTGTTGATCGAAATGTAATGTAAAGGGGTGTTTCTTACGATGTCACAATCTGCAACAACGGCCAAGCCGAACATGCGCTCATTTTTTGCGAATCGGTTCGTGCAAGCCATTCTGTTATCCGGTTTATTCCTTCAAGTCGGAATCTGGATACGTAACTTCGCGGTACTGCTCTACGTAACGGATATGACGAATAACGATCCGATCTCGGTTTCATTAATTTCCGTAGCCGAATTTGGCCCGATCTTTTTGTTTTCTTTCATAGGCGGAGCGTTTGCTGACCGCTGGAGACCGAAACTAACGATGGTATGGTGCGATATCCTTAGCGCCGTTTCCGTCTTTGCGGTTATGCTCACACTGTATTATGGTTCCTGGAAAGCGATCTTTTTCGCCACCTTGGTATCGGCTATTCTTTCGCAATTCTCGCAGCCATCCGGGATGAAGCTGTTCAAGGTTCACGTACCTGAATCGCAAATGCAGCTAGGCATGTCCATGTATCAGTCCATGATGGCGATCTTTATGATTATCGGCCCGCTCATGGGTACGTTTGTTTATTTTCACTATGGGATTAAAGTTGCCGTTGCTATTATGGGTGTATGCTTTTTATTATCCGCTGTTGTCTTAATGTTTCTTCCTGGAGATAAAAGAGAAGAAGCGAAAGAACGTACCACGCACATTTTTGCCGAAATGGGTCAAGGTTTTCGGTACGTGCTGAACAATAAAATGCTGGTCACGTTAGGCGCTTGTTTTGCAGTGGCCGGTCTTGCGCTAGGCTTGATTAGTCCGCTTGGACTCTTTATCGTAACGGAAAACTTAGGCTTGCCGAAGGAAAATCTGCAATGGTTTATGGCAGCGAACGGTGTTGCAATGATCGTTGGCGGCGGTTTAGCGATGGGATTCTCCAAAAAAATGTCGCCGCAAGCGATGCTCACGATGGGGATGGCGGTCAGCATCGTAACGATTGCCGTAATGGGTATTACACACCTGTTGTGGTTAGCGCTCGTCGCCCAATTCATATCAGGTCTCGTGATGCCGGCTATTCAAATCGGGATCAATACCATGATCCTCGGCAATACCGAAGAAGCCTTCGTAGGCAGGGTGAACGGAATTCTGAACCCTTTATTTATGGGAGCCATGGTCATTACGATGAGTTTGGCCGGCAAACTGAAAGATGCATTCCCGCTTGAAGCGATTTATTTGACGTCAGCTGCCTTGTTCGTGATTGGCGTGTTCATCATGCTGCCTTCATTGAAATATAAACCTCAGCTGCAAAAAGAAGGTTAATCGACCCATTGATGCTAAATATTTGACATTCTTCTCGATGCCCTGCAACTTCGAAATTTCGAAGTGCAGGGTGTTTTTCATTTTCGGGTTTCGTTCGGCAAATAGTTCCAACTGCAAAAAAATTATTGAAAGCGTTTAAGGTTGGGAGTATACTCGATAAATTAATATAAATTAATCTATTTTTTTACGTTTCTGCATAGTGGATTTATCAATCTGGATAGGATCCATTTATTTTTCATTAAAGGTTAAGCGCTTACTTTCGTGGGTGGACATCTGGCTGCAAAATTCGAATAAGGACAGTGTGATGTTTATGAGAAAATCATGGTATAACCGGTTGTTGCTATCTTATGTTCCCATTTTGTTCATTACCATTACTATTCTTACGTTTATTGCCGTTTCGCTGATTAATGAAATTTCTGTCCAGGAAACGGAGAAAGCGAACCAAATTTTTACCAAATATGTGATGGATTCGATGGAAACTTCTTTGCGCGGGATTGAGCGGATGGTTTTAGAGGAGATTGGCAATAACGATAAGCTGAAAAATTTTTTTGAATCCAACGGCAGCACGGATCAAAGGCTTGAAAATTATGAGGTTTCCCGTGAGCTGGGCAAAATGGTAAGCGATAATTCCTTGATCTATTCCATTTACTTGTATCGAAATGCGGATCAAACCGTTCTCTCCAGAAATTTGATTGAACGTTTGGATAATTTTGGCGATAAAGCGTTTGTTCAAAGCGTTTATAAAGAGCCAACGTCCCTACATTGGTCCTCGGTCAGAGATTACAAGGAGCTGGCAACAGATCCTAATCAAAAGGTCATCACGTTAAGCAAAAGGGCTCTTCTCCCATTCGGAGATCAAGGTATTGTCGTCGTGAATGTGAGGGTTGATGCGCTGCTTAGAATTGTGGATCAGATGATAAACAGCAAAATTACATTCATGGATATTTGGAGCGGTTCGCATGATCACATCTATCCCTTCATTGCACCTGTAGAGAAGAGCCAGAACGGTCAATTACAGGCTCAAGGAAAAATAACGACGCAAATTTACTCGGATTATATCGGTTGGAATTTCGTGAGCGGCTTGAAAGTGAGCAAAATCTACGGTTTGGTGTCCTTTATTTCCCGGATGTGGCTGGGTATCGGCATTGCGACGATTCTTCTTAGTGTGCTGTACATGATTTACGTAACACGACGGAACTATAAACCGATTAAAACGATCATGCAGCAAATTCATGCTTACCAGAATCGGGGCGATGCCAAAGGAAGCGGGAGCGACGAGTTTGCTTTCATCGGAAAAGTGCTCGACAGTCTGATCGATCAAACCGAGGTGTACGAGAAGCAGTATCAAGAGGATCTTCTGGTACGGCGTAAGCAGTTCTTTTTGGAGCTGATCGAAGGGAACTCAACAATCTCTTCCAGGGATTGGAAGGCGCATATGAGCCAGCTTAATTTGCCGGATGAGTTTCAGCATTTGGCCTTCGCGGTTGTTGAAATTGATCAATACTCGGAATTCAAAAAGAAATACAGTCACAGCGATCAAAACTTGTTAAAATTCGGCATGACGAATGTGCTTCAGGAATTTGCCGCCATGGAAGGTGCCGGTATTTGGTGCGAGTGGATTTCGGGGCAGCGATTAGCCGTTCTTTTCATATTCAATGGGACAGACGCACATCTGGAGAGCTGCTATACGCTGCTGGATAAATTTAGGACGTGGATCATGGTCAATTTGAAACAATCGGTGACGGTCGGTCTCGGCGGAGCCACGAATGACGTAAGCCACATTCATCAAATATTTAAATCGTCGATCGCAGCGCTGCAATATAAAATGTCGGCAGGTCTGAACCGGGTGTTAAGCTTTTCCGAATTGCAAGAGACGGCTTCGAACGATACGCATAAATATGTGCAGATCGTCAATGGCATTGTTCCTGATTTTCGCCTCATGAATCGAACTTGGGAAGCAACGCTTGAGCGGTTGTTCGATGAAATGGAAGAAGCGATTCTCGGAGATGCCGAGGTGCGTTACGTCCTTCATTATTTGATTCGCCTATTTAATCAAGAGATGGAAGATTTGCCGATGGAAGCGTCGCTGATATGGTCCGACAAGGTATACCCTTCCTTGATGCAACTGCTTGAGGAATCGGAGACGCTCGAACAAATATGCCCGCAAACGGTCTATTTGCTCCAATTATTATATGAACATTACGCAGCTATACGCGAAGCGAATACGCATCACAGCTTGATCAGCAAGATCCGCAAATATATTGAAGATAATTATGCCAACCCGGACCTGTCTTTGAATCATATCAGCGAGATGTTCGGTGTAAACGGGAAGTATGCCAGCCAACTGTTCAAGGAAGAATTCGGCATGAAATTCGTCGATTTTTTAGTGAACCTACGGATGGATCATGCAAAAACCCTGCTTTTGCAAACCGACGATTCCATCAATGACATTGCAGTTAAAGTTGGCTATATTCATGCGATTTCTTTCGGAAGAACTTTTAAGAAGGTGGTTGGCGTAACGCCCGGTGATTACCGGAAGTATATGTAGCGGTCGAAAGCCTTTAGCAGCAAGGCCTGAGAGGCAAATATAGCGAAAAGGTTTATTGACTGAAAAATGTAGATTGCCGGCAAAACTGAGCATACTGAATTTTGTTAGCAGGTCTGAATCATGTTGATTGACCCTTTAACGCTCCGGCCTTTATAACTAAGATACATCCGCGGCGGTCGTATCAAGCAATCATCAACCTGGTGCCACGGGTGCACACGATCTTAATATGAGCTACGCTCAAAGATCCCTATTATGAGGAGGAGTTGCAATGGTACAAAAGAAAGCTTTTAAAGGGACGGTATTTACAGTCTTGGCTGCTACACTGGTAGTTAGCGTTCTGAGCGGATGTACAAGCAACAAAGAGGGTCAAACGGCCAAAGAGACAGATAGCGCCAAAGCAACAACGGCAGCATCGAAAAGTCCGGTAACGATCAAAGTTGAAGTGTTCGACCGCGGCAACTCTCCGGCAGGAAAGTCCGTAACAAACAACTACATCACGAAGTACGTAGAAGATAATTTCACGAAGAAGACGAACATTAAAGTCGAATATGTCCCGGTGCCGAGGGCTCAAGAAGTGGAGAAGCTGAACGTATTGATGGCGAGCGGCGACGCTCCGGATATCGTGTTCACTTATGATTCGAATGTTGTGTACAAATATGTGCAGCAGGGCGGATTGACCGATGTTGGGGCGCTGCTGGATCAATACGGTTCCAACCTGAAATCGTATCTTGGCAAAGATACGCTTGCATTCGGAACTTATGACGGCAAACAATATGCGATCCCAGCAAAGCGTGTATATTTAGGGAAATATTCTTCCGAAATTCGTCAGGATTGGCTAGATAAGCTTGGTCTCCCGGCTCCTAAAACGACGGATGAGGTCTACCAAACGTTGAAAGCGTTTAAGGAAAAGAAACTTGGCGGCGACCAAACGATTCCGCTTGGCTTCTCGCTGGTGAACGCTTCATATGAACCGATTATTTGGTCTTTCATCAAAAAAATGAGCGACGAAGACCGTTATACCAAAACGCAGCAGCTCGGCTCCAGCGAATATATGCTTTTACAGGATGGACATAAGGATGGGGTCCGCTTCCTGAACAAGCTTTATAACGAAGGCATGATCAGCCCTGACTTTGCTTTGGACAAAGATAAAAAGAAATTGTACCAGGATATTGCGACAGGTAAAGTCGGTATGTATGCAGAAGATGCGGGCGGGACTTACCAAATTCTACCGCCTGATACGTATACGGTTCTGCAAAAAACGGTATCCGGAGCCAAGCTGACTCCTATTGATCCATACACGAATGAGGAAGGTAAGCACGCGAAACCTGCATATATACCGGCTGGAATGAACGTAATTATTCCAAAAACAAGCAAAGTAGCGGCCGAAGCTATTCAGTATCTGGATTGGATCGCGCAGAAAGATGTGCTTATTGCTATGACCTACGGTGTGGAAGGCAAAAATCACTCGACCGTAGATGGCTTGCCTGTAAGACTTGATAATGATGAAACGAAACAAAACTTCTACAACTATGGCGACTATACGGCGCTTGTTTCGAACGGAACCGATTTTGGCAGCCCGGACAAAAACGCCCAAGCTTTATCACTGGATTACGTTGAAGCTAACCGCAGCGCAGCGACGCAAGCTTTGAAAAATGGTTTGCAGGACGGACTGTCTCCAGTTAGATTCCAGCGTCCGATTGAAGCTGAGGCGAAATACGGCAAAGCGCTTCAAGATAAATACGAACAGCTGATTGTAAAATCGATGCTGGCTAAACCTGCCGATTTTGACAAAACGTATGACGACATGCTGAAAGATTACATGACTAACGGCGGAGATGCAATTCTAAAAGAACGTACAGAAGCCTACAAAAGCATGAAGAAATAATCCCCGGCAGCAAGGTTTCATGCATGAAGGCAGACCGGCTTTCATGCATGAATCTTTCATTAAAGACTTTTCGTGAAAGTGAAGGAAGGTGGATCGGTTGAAACGTTTCAATGTTTACTTAATCAGATATTGGCAGCTGTATGCCTTGCTTGCGCTTCCTATCGTTTATTTCATCATTTTCAAATACGGCCCGATGTACGGGGTGTTGATAGCTTTTAAAGATTATAACCTGTTTCAAGGCATTGCAAAAAGTCCGTGGATCGGACTGGATTCGTTTCGGGAAATATTTAAAATGAAGGATTTTTATGCAGCGTTAAGAAACACGTTTATGCTCAATTTTCTGGATTTGATCGTTTCCTTTCCAGCGCCAATTATCCTGGCAATCATGCTCAATGAGTTAAGAATTATAAAGTTTAAGAAAATTTCTCAAACGATATTGTATTTGCCTCATTTCATATCTTGGATCATTATCGGCGGAATTGTCAAACAAGTATTCAGCACGAACACGGGAATTTTCAATCATATGCTGAGTTATTTAAGCATCGGTCCAATTCCGTTTTTATCTGATAAATATTATTGGCTGCTTACTTATTTAGGAACAGGCGTATGGCAAAGCGCAGGTTGGGGCACGATCATTTATTTGGCGGCGATGACAGGCATCAGTAAAGAACAGTATGAAGCCGCCGAGGTTGACGGGGCAGGGCGTTTGAAGCGGATTTGGCATATTACGCTCCCGGGCATTAAATCCACGATTATCGTTCTGCTGGTTCTGAAATTGGGCGAGATGGTGCAAATCGGCTTTGACCGGCCTTTTGTGATCGGCAATGTACAGGTTCTTGAATTTTCGGAAGTGTTAAGTACTTTTGTTTATAAAATCGGTCTGCAGTCCGCGCAGTACTCCATAGCAACAGCGGTAGGCTTCTTCCAAGCGGTGGTAGGACTCGTCTTCATTCTTACTTCCAATTACATTTCCAAGAAAACGACAGATCAGGGCATCATTTAGAAGCCTTAATCAGAAAGGAGCGGGGTCATGAACGCAAAAGCAGCAAGCCGGACGTTTGACACCATTAACATTGCTTTTCTAATTTTGTTTTTATTTCTGAGCCTTGCACCCTTTTTTCACATTATTGCAATTTCGCTCAGTTCGAATGCGCCGATTATGACCGGGAAAGTTACGATTTTTCCGATGGAACTTAACTTTGAAGCTTATTCCCGCGTGCTAATGGACCCGATGATGTTGAAATCGTTGGTGTATACGGTCTATCTGACAGTTATCTTTACAATCGTTTGTATGGCAATGACGATAGCCGCAGCTTATCCGCTTACGAAAACGGAACTTAAAGGCAGAAAGTTTTTTATGTACCTGATTGTGTTTACGATGTTTTTTAGCGGAGGGATCATTCCGGAGTATATTCTTGTCAAACAGCTGCATCTGGTCAATTCGACCTGGTCGATGATTCTACCTTTGATGGTCAATCCTTTTTACTTAATTATTTTGATCTCGTTTTTCAATTCCATTCCCAAAAGCTTGGAGGAGTCCGCAGAGCTTGACGGCAGCAGCCATTTCGGCACATTAATCCGGATCATTCTTCCTTTGTCGATGCCGATCATCGCAACGTTAAGCCTGTTTTATGCGGTAAATCGTTGGAACGGTTTTATAGATACACTATTTTACATCACAGATCCTAAGTTATATCCACTGCAGCTCAAACTGTACCAGCTTATTGTAAATAGTCAGATTACCGATCAATTGCAAATCGAAGGCACGCAAATTGTGCAAGTGTTACCGGAGAGTATTAAAGCGGCTAGCATTATGTTTGCAACCGTGCCGATTCTGATCGTCTACCCATGGCTGCAAAAATATTTCGTATCGGGCATCATGCTCGGTTCGGTGAAAGGCTAGGGTCGCTTCCATGTGGGATAAAGGCGAATATTCATTTTCAACCTGCTGGAACATCAAAAAGCATCCGGCAAACGGTCGCGAGCTGATCGAGGAAATCAAAGAACTCGGTTTCCGCTATGTGGAACTGAATTACAATATAAAGGCAGAGCATCTGGAAACGATTGAACCGATGATCGAAAAGGGTGAGATTGGGATTTCCAGCGTTCATAATGTGTTCCCATACATCGCGGATAAAGACTATGACACGGATTCGGTGATGCTCGGCTTTGATGATGAAGCCAAACGGAAACGTTCCGTGGAACTGCTGATCCGGTCGATCGAATATGCGGACCGTTACGGCGCTAAAGCGGTGGTTGTGCATCCGGGCGAGGTTCCTTTCGACTACAATATCGATCATGAATTGAAACAGTTATACCGCGAACACGGCAGGGAGTCCGATGCTTATCAGAAGCTGTGGCGGGAAATGCTTCAGAAGCGTGAACAAGGCAGTCCAATTTATACGAAACGAATTCAAGACAGCCTTGAGGAAGTGTGCGAGTATTCCGCGAAAAAAGGCTACAACGTCGTGATTGGCATTGAAACGCGCTCCCGCTGCTATCAAATGCCTTCACTTTTGGAAGCAAAGACGATTTGCGACAATTTGAAGGGCAGCCCGGTATATCTATGGTACGATATCGGCCATGTCATGATGATGGACCGCATGGGTCTTTACAACAATCTCGAAGAATTGCAGCAAGTGAAGTCCTATGTGTATGGCGTGCATATCCACGAAACGCTGGAGCTGTCGGATCATTGGTGCCCGTATGTGCATAGCAAGGAAGAATACTTCGATCATTTCCTGGAAGTTATCGACAGGGCTCCGCTTAAGGTTTATGAATTGAAAGCGGTTTGCCAGCCGGAAGAAATCCATGAAAGCCACGGACTCATCGCAAGCAAAATCGCTTCGCTGAAAAAGCATGGATAGACAGCTCATTGAGGCTTATGCGCCATATCTATATTTTGACAAGCATGAACCCTTCTTCCCGGTTCGGGTCGGGGTAACGATTTTCGAGCAGGAGGGGGCATCTCCTTCGTTTCGAAGATCGTTTTCTTTTCGCGACCCCCGGCTGAAGAAGATTATTGAATATGCGATTTACTGGGATTATGATATTCAGCATTTATATGAATTGGAGCATGTGTGGGTATACATCGGACATGAGGGAGAAGTTATCGATTGCGAGGCGAGCTTTCACGGCAAGTATTTGAAGGGACTGCTCAAAGACCGCAGCAATTTGGCGGACGGGACGCATGTACGGCTCTATTCTCAGCCTGGGAAGCATGCGTTTTGTCCGGTTGCTGAATTTTTGGAGCTGGTGCCGCATTTTTGGACCGCAGTGAAGGAAGATGCGGGAGCGGATGGTCTAACGGTTCCGTATTTTTTGGAGGAAACACTTGCGACGAATGAGGATACGAATAAGCTGGTTGAAGCTTATTTGCGCACTTGTGCGTTTACGCCGGCTTTGGACTATAAGGAATACCGTTTCGACGAGTCTCATTTCGTGCCGTGGCCCCAGCTCCTGAACGAAATTCCCCAGCGGATTCAGGCGAAACTTGCGGAGCTTAGGAAATGGTATGAGCAACAGACATGATGGTGGAGAGGTGAAAGTTTATGTACGAGCGATTAGTGAAAATCAATGATAAATGGACGGAAGATACGCTGCGCCAGCAGGTTGCTGACACGAACAGCAGGTCTTATGGAGGCATTGCGGATCCGATTAGCGGGGTTGCCATGGCAAGTCATGTATGCTCTGCAGCGGTGCTGCCTCAGTGGGTTCCTGCGCTGCTCAATCCGGACTCCGCTTATTACAGGAACAGCGAGCTACTCACGGCAACGGATCGAGTCGCAGCCTTCATGCTGAACCGCCAGCACCCGGATGGAACGATATCCCCCGGTTATACCAACTACAATTCGCCGCCGGATACGGCATTCGTTATCGGCATTATGGCTCCGGTATACCAGCTTCTGAAGAAGGCTGACTGGGAACCGGCGCAGCCGGTCGCCGAGAAGCTGAAGCTGTTTCTTGAAAGATCCATTCCGGCGATGTTGACCGGCGGCTGTCATACGCCCAATCACCGTTGGGTGATCACGGCGGCGCTTGCCTTTCTGTATGAAATATTTGCGCTGCCCGAGCTTGCAGACAGAGCTGACGAATGGCTTTCGGAAGGCATGGACATGACGGCGGACGGCGAATGGACGGAGCGAAGCAACGGCATTTATAATGCGGTAAGCGATATTGCCCTGATTCATACGGCAAGGCTTTTGAACCGTCCGGAGCTTTTCGAATTTGTTCGGCAAAATTTACGCATGATGGTGTATTTGATTCATCCTTCCGGGGAAGTCGTCACCGAGTATTCCGGTCGTCAAGATTTCGGACAAAAATCGGACATGGCGTACTACTTTCTCAGCTACAGCTTGATGGCGGCGCGCGACGGCGATCCGTTATTTGCGGCGATGTCCGACTATGCTGGAGGTTGCATTAGCGAAAATACGGTCCATCATAACGCTATGTTAGGCTATCTGCTGTTTCCGGAGATCCGTCTGACGGATTTGGAAAGAGCGCCGCTGCCGGAGCAATACAACAAAATTATTAATGGCGAGCATCCTATCGCCGAACACTTAAATCGGGTACATGCAGTAGGCCATCATTCCAAAATTCAGCACAGCGGCATGCATTTCGCTTTCGGCAGTCCGATTGTGCGTATTCGCGACAAAGAGGACAGTGTGACGCTGATGACCAGAACGCCTTCTTTCTTTTCGCTAAGACACGGTAAAGCCAGATTGCTGGGTGTAAAGCTGGCAACTTCGTTTTTACCGGGCGTCGTCGATTTCAATGAATTTCACATGGTGGGCGGTGTGTACAAGCTGGCCAGAACCCAGGAAAAAGGGTATAACGGACCTATTCCTCGCCAATTGCTGCCCGGAAGCCTGACCCGTGAATCGGTGAGTCCTTGGTATTTGCTCCCGCATCAGCACCGTCCCGCTACGCACGTGCAGGAGCATAGACTTCAAGTTGAGCTGTCCCAGCATGCAAACGAGTGGATGATCCATGTCAAATCGGATGAGCGGGAGGATGTGTTTGCGCAGCTTACCTTCGTTCTTGGAGAAGAAGGAACTGTTGAGGGAGACAGCTTGCTTGAGGCGGGAGGTGACCGCTATTTCCATAAAGGCGGATCGTTTACCTATAAAATGGGGACCGATGTCATTCAGATCGAAGGCGGCGCTTATGATCACCGGCTGCCGATGATCCGAGAAGATCAGCACCCCGGCGGATGCAAGTATGTGCATGTGAATTTGTTGACGCCTTTCGATCAGACCTTCAGGATTCGATTGCTTTAAGCGGAGAGGATGTTCAAATTGACGACGTATATTGAAGAATTAGATAGCTCCTACTACCGTTTCGGAGATGACGATCATGGCATTCTGACCCTGCTGGCCGATCGTTACATGGGGGCGAACCCGGCTGCGCCATTCACTTATCGGGCTTTTCATAAGTCCGGTATTATGCAGACGGCGGAGGGATTGTTTAACATTAATTTAGCCGAAAAGCTTCCTCACGCGCGGGTCGGCCAGTATGCGTATGCGTGCGCATTAGTTTGGAGCGAAAGCGAGCGGAATCTGGAGCTCGGCCTCAGCTGCCTCGGTCCGCTGCGTTTTTATTTCAACGGACAATTGGCCTACCGGTCCAATGTGATCGACGAAATCAAGCCGGATGCCAAAGTGAAGCTGAATGTGGATTTCCGTAAAGGCTGGAATTACTTGGCCATTCAAATGCGCAAAACGCCGGCAGGATTTGGCTGTCTTTTTGGTGCGGAAGAGGCTAAGGTTCGTATCCTGAATGTGCTTTCGCCATTCCAGGAGCGCAAAGGCCAAGCCGGTTGGGTATTCTCAGAACCAACAAATGAAGATATCTATGCCGGCGGGGCATTCCCTGACTTGTTGGCATCGGAAAAAGACAGCGGTTTGAGCTGGCTTCCCGTAACAGAATGGAGTCCTGAAGAAAGCGGCATGCTGCCGTGCGAACGGATATTCGGCATGCATCCGGGCCTCGCCGCTTACGCTTGGTCCAAGGTAATCGTATCAGGAACACGCAAACAGGTTTGCAAGCTGGAAGGAAGTGCGGAAGGACCGCTGACCGTATGGATCAAAGGCGAGCCGGTAGTGGATTGCAAGCAAGCCGGGGAATTTGCGACGACTGTGGAGCTGCCTGCCGGCAAACACGATGTTTTGGTTAAAAGCATTTGCGGCGCAAACCGCTGGGGCTTCCGGATCGGTATCCTAGCAGGTGACGTGCCGTGCGCGTTGGCGCAGCCCTACCCGATCCAAGGTTATGCGGAGCCGTGGCTTTATGCCGGACCCGTTGATGCGAAGGATGAAACGAATCCATCCGCGATCATGTCCATGTCGCATTTGTTTGATGACGCCATGGGCGGGCCGGGCATGTCCGGCAAAGTGTACTGGCAGCTCGATGCGCCAGCGGCACGAGTCCGTCCGTACTACGAGAATGCGATGCTCAGCAACAAATGGACCACGAGCGGCGTCACGAATTTCGGCCGCTGGGATTATCCGTTAGGCGTCACCATGTACGGACTTCTGCAAAGCGGCAGATTGCTGGAACGCCCGGATCTGATCAAGTACGCGATTGCTCATATTCGCGCTTGTACGGATATGTATGAATATTCGCTTTGGGACCGCAAAGAGTACGGGTTCCCGGCAGTGAACCAGCAGTTGGTGCTGATGAAAATGCTGGATAATTGCGGCTCGTTCGGCTCAGCCATGCTGGAAGCTTATGCGGAGTGCGAGGATCCGAACTTCCTGGCGATCGCTGGTAAGATCGCGGATTTCATCATCAACCGCCTGGAGAGAAAGAAGGACGGCGTATTCTTCAGAGAATGCCGAGGCGACTATTCGGAGAATACGATGTGGGCGGATGATCTCTACATGAGTACGCCGTTTCTGCGCAGATTTGCCGATAGTACAGGAAGCAGAAGAGCTCTGGACGAAGCGGCCAAGCAATTCCTGCTCTTTAAGAAATACCTGTTCATGCCTGAGCAGAAAATCATGTCCCATGTTTTTGACTTTAAATATGAGAGAGCGACGGGAATTCCTTGGGGACGCGGGAACGGATGGACGATTTTTTCCTTATCGGAAGTGCTGGAGGTACTCCCTGAGGAGCATCCTGACCGCCCTGAACTGCTTGCATTTTTCAATGCATTGTGCGAAGGCTATATCAAGCTGCAGGGCGATAACGGCTTGTGGCACCAAGTGCTGAACGATCCCGATGCTTATCAGGAGGCTTCGTGCACGGCCATGTTTGCGTTCGCCTTCGCCAGAGGCGTCCGCTTCGGCTGGCTAAACGAACCATCGCTTTATGCGGATGCCGCTTTGAAGGCTTGGGAGGGTCTCACCCGGAACGCGATCGACCGTCATGGCAACGTGCACGGCGTATGCAGCGGCTCGCGCTATTCGTTCACCGCCGAATACTACAAAGAGGACCTGCTCACGGTCCTCAACGATAATCATGGTATCGGCATCATGATGCTAGCCGGTACTGAAGTGCTGAAGCTTAAGCGCTGGCAGGGTGAAGGCGCATATCTATCCTGATTCATGTCACCAGAGCGCTCATGATGGAACCGGATTATGTAGACAGTGAGGGAGATGAAATGAAATAATAGGAGAAAATGACTTACCTCCCCTATAGAGGGGGTTGTAATTGGATAGGTAACAAAGGAAACTGTGCAAGATTCCAATTTGTGGATAAATATCATCAAGCTATTTATCCGGAATGACCACAAAAGCTCGAGTAGAGAAGAGTGAAATGCCTAAACAGTCTATATGTCAACATTTCCTCTTACCCGTAACGGAAAGAACCAAGGGCGCTAAATAGAGAACATTTTGACGCATTTGGTGGGTGAATGACCGCCAATCGGGCTTCGAACGAATAAAATTCCATAATTAGCGAAGACTGTTCGTTGTTTATGGACTTTTGTTCTTTCGAGCCCCCGAAATGGCTATTTCTCCGAAATTTAGCGTCAAGCTTGTTCGCTATTAACGACCTTTGTTCTTTATCAAGCGGGTGACCCGAAGGTACTCGTTCTCATTTGAGAAAACGAGTGGGTCTTTTGCCCTTCAATAGCCACCCGGCCCCTCCTGCTCCGACATCATGATCTGCCACCCGGTCACCGCATCTAGATATACAGCCATTTTATTCCCAGCGGGATAGACGGCTTCAACGATCCAAACACTGTAAATTTCTTTTAAGTTATTTATATTAAATTCCATATTCGGAGCGAATCGCGCGTTCCATTCGGCTGCCGGATTGTTTTCAAATTGCTTGGCAATTTCAAACGCTTGATTTTGACTTAGATAGGTCTGGGAAGCGGCTTGTTGTGTAAAATCTTTGGATTTGAAAGCGACGTTGACTTCTTGATTCAACTCGTAAAGCGAATATTGAACGCGCTCGTTCTCTAGTTTTTTGGAGCTTCCGATGTAGTATTGGAGAGTAATTTGCCGGCCTTCATGATTGACCGCAACCACGGTAATGTCGTTTTTTCCTAATGGGCTTTTCAGTAAAACGTACGTTTTGCCATTGTCATGAAAATACGTTTCCACACTTCCCTGGACGTTCAACTGGGCTTCAACGCGATCTTTTATCTGATCAGGGACCGCATACAATTTTCTGATATCGACGTAGTCCCGTTTCTTTAATGTTAACGAACGGACTTTGCCCGTTTCACTGTCTGCATTAAAAAATAATTGATAACCCCCGGCTTCATAATAGAGATACCAGCCATTTTCAACATCGTTAATCCCCTCATCCTTCGGCTGACCGATTGCTTTCTTGATTTCATCCACCGTATATGCGAGCGTGTTCCCGCCAACACGAATTGCACCCACACTCTCATCCGGATTCGAGAAGAAATAATAATAATCGAACCATGCCATATAAGCCGTTTGCCAAGTGCCTGTTTTTTGAGGCTCTCCCCACTTCTGAAGAACCTCTTTTTTGCTGGCGCCGATCCCAAAATCAATATCTTTTATTTTTCCTTTGGATACGAATGAAAGAAAATCTTTATCAATGATCAATTTGTTACTCAAGTTTGTATCGTTAATGGCCACCGTTTGTGTCTCATCATCGTATTTTACAATTTTCCCCAAACTTTCAGCTAACCATCTGATGGGAACATAGGCGTGGCCGTCCACATTCAATGTTTTATATTCATCGTCCAGTGCTTTGCTTTTACCATTAAACGTGTATGTAGCCTGAAATAGATAGGCCTGAATCGTATCCGATGCGTAAACAGCCGATGTTGCAGTCAGAACGATTCCACAAATGAGACCAAGGATAAATCTTTTCATTAAAGCACCACTCCCGTTATTCCATTATTATCCATTAGACGTAGGTGCATTTAGTAAGTTTCTAAGGAATTGGATGATTTGAAAAATAAAAACCCGATCCTACCGGCAATCGCCTGTTCAGATCGAGTCTATGGTTCAGCTTATAAGAAAGGCACGCCAGCTTCTTTAAAAGCAAGCGTCATTTCCGGCGTAATCGATGAATCGCTGATGATTCCGGCCGTTTCCTGCACATCGCCAATGACGAACAGGGAGCTGCGGCTAAATTTCGAATGATCCGCCACGAGGTACGTTTCCATGGATCGTTTCATCATGCAGCGGTTCGTTTCCGCTTCAAGCTCGTTGTAAATCATCATACCGCGTGACAGGGAGACGCCATCGACACCCATGAATGTTTTGCGGATACTCAGATTTTCAAGCGTCGCGTTGGCGAGCGGCCCCGAAAGTTCGAAGGTTTGGGTACGGATAACCCCGCCAGTCACGATGAGCTGTAGTCCGGGTGTGCCGATCAATTCGTAGGCAATGTTGACTGCATTCGTAATGACCGTCAAGTTTTTGAATTGGTTCAGCTTCTTGGCGATGAATGTTGTCGTCGTGCCACCGGTTAAGCCGATAATGTCGCCATCCTCAATGTAGTGCAGCGCCTTATCGGCAATTTCTTTCTTTTCGTCCGTGTAGAGATCCATTTTGTTGAAAAAGGGGACCTCGACCTTCAAGCTTTCCAGCACGGCACCGCCGAATGTGCGGATACAGCGCTTTTCCTGCTCGAGAATCTCCAAGTCCCGTCTAGCCGTTGCTTCCGATACAGCGAATTGCTGTACGATATCGGTTAAGGCAATAGAGCCCTTATCTTTAATGACCTGCATAATCGCATCTCTGCGCACATCTGTCTTTCCCATGGATCCTCCTAAGATTACCAATGCTTGGATAACCGCTTACTTATATCTTATCATGTCCATGGAGATATCGTCTATCTGCGAGGCGTGACCAAAAATCGGATCACGAAATCGCAGGATTGCAATTAACTGGAAAAAGTCATGTTAATTTAACAGATTGCTTGTTTTCTGTCCGAATAACGGGAAAACCTCCCGATAATTCGATATTGACCGGTCATTTGTTCCATTAATGGATAATTTAGCTGGAGCTATTCCAGCTATTTGTAATCCAAGCGGTGTTGAAGCCAAATTAGCGGGAGGATTTCCATGTAAAGTAGAGGAACCGAACTAGCGGGAAAATTTAAAGCGAAGGAACCAAACGAACATGAAAAAACGCCCCGGCAACGCCGGGACGTTAAAATTTATACTGCTGCTTCGGCCAAATCGAGCCATGCCAGCTCTTGCGGGGTCAGCTTCAGCTGAGCGCCTTCATAGCACGACTTCATCTCAGCCTCGCTGCGGGGGCCGATTAGCGCGCCGGTCGGAAACGGCTGATTCAGAACATACGCCAGCGCAATCTGGATGGTGCTGACGCCTTTCTCTTGCGCCAGCTGTTCGGCGCGGCGAAGTCGCGTCCAGTTGGCGTCGCTGTAGAAGACGCGGACGAGATCCACGTTATCCCGATTCTCCGGCGTGAACCGGCCGCTGAAAAATCCTCTCGCTTGAGCGGACCAGGAAAGCAGCGGAAGCTGGGAAGCTGCGTACCATTCAAGCGCTTCGCTGTCAGCGGAAACACATCCAGGCCAGAAAGGTTCGTTCGCTTTGGCCAGGCTGAGGTTGGGGCTGCTGAAGCTGAAACCGATCAACCCGTGCTGCTTCGCATAGTCGGCGGCTTCCTGAAGGCGCTGGTGCGTCCAGTTGGAAGCGCCGAATGTGCGGATTCTTCCGGCTTCCACCTGCTCGTTGAGCGCTTCCACAATGGCACCGACTGGAACGGACGGATCATCGCGGTGCAGAGCATAGAGATCGACATAATCGGTCCGCAGCCGCTCCAGACTTGTGAGCAGGTCGCTGTGAATCGCGTCCCGGTTGACGCGCGGACCGTTCTGATCATGATGCGCGCCTTTGGTAAAGATGTTCATTGTTTCCCGGTTGCCCTGCTGATCCAGCCAGATGCCGATGGCTTGCTCGCTTTCGCCGCCGCAATAAATGAATGCCGTATCGATCGTATTCCCGCCAATCGATAAATAATGGCCTAGAATATCGCTGACTTCCACAGGGTTATCCAATCTGAAGAAATCGGAACCCATTATCAATTGGGAAACAGGCTTATCTAATCCTTTGATTTGAATGTGCTTCATATTCATCCCAGCCCTTCGTTAATTAGTATTTAATGACGATTCTGGCGTGTTCTCTTGCCGATTGCAGGCAAGCATCAATGACTTTCATATTGTTGACGGCATCGCTCGGGGCAAAGCGCAGCGGCTTCTCTCCCCATGCGGCGTAAGCCATGTCATCTGCTTGAAGGGAGTACTGATTCAAATAAGGAACCTTTTCTTCGCGACGTCCCGCGGATGTGGAGACAATGAAATGTCCGCTTTCTTCCGTTGGCGTAATAAATGCGGATGGAACTTCAATCCGCCCAAGTGTCCCCAGAACTTCAATCGTATTGCGGAAATCTGCCCACATGCCGCAGTCGAACGTCAGCGAGACGCTGCCGCTGAATTCAACCAGACCGGACATCATCATGTCGACGTCATCGTGCTCCGGAGAGAAGAAGGCGTGGGTCGTTACGGCCTCAGGTTCACGGCCTAGCAGCAGGCGGGCTGCACTGAGCGGATAACAGCCGACATCGTACAAGGAGCCGCCGCCCCATGCTTTGACGAAGCGGACATTTTTGGAATCACCCGGATTATTAAATGTAAAGGTGCCGTGAATACCGCGAATGTCGCCGATTTCCCCTGACGCCATAATTTCTTTTATGCGTTCATAACGCGGGTGGTGGCGATACATGAATGCTTCGGCGAACAGCACACCGGCCGCCTCGCAAGCAGCAACCATTTCTTCGACTTCAGCGGTGTTAAGTGCAGCGGGTTTTTCGCAAAGCACATGCTTGCCGGCCTGAGCGGCGCGTATTGTCCATTCTTTATGTAGATGATTGGGCAGAGGGATATAAATGGCATCAATATTCGGATCGGCAATCAGCTCTTCGTAGCTGCCGTAAGCGGTTGGAATATTCAGCTTTGCGGCGGTTTCCTGCGATTTCTGCAAATCCCGGCTGGCGATGGCCGCCACAACGCCTGTTTCAGAGTTTTGAATACCCGGGATACAAGCCCGAATCGCAATTCCCGCACAACCTAGAATTCCCCAGCGAAGCTTTGTCATAGCGATCAACACTCCTGTTTCGAATGAAATTATAACGCTTTATTGTCATTATAAAACTCATTTATTAAAATGAATATGATAATATATTGCACCCGATATCGGAATATTGTCATTAGAGGTTGAGGGAGGGCTTCATGCAAAGACATGTGATGCTGCCTACGCTGCAGCAAAATTCATACTTTATTTTTCCTGAGTCTGTGGGCTGGTACAACAACGCCTCGAATCATTTCGTAGATCGGGCGGAAGGGCTATGGACGACCTTTAGTTTGCATTTTATCATCTCGGGCAAAGGATACGTCGAGCTCGACGACACGCAGCACTTACTGCAAAAGGGCGATGCTTTCTTGTATTTTCCATATCAGAAACAGAAATATTACAGCAGTAAGGAAGATCCTTGGAATATACGTTGGGTGCATTTTTATGGGGATCAATTAAAGGAGTTTTTGTTGGAAAAAGGGTTCCTGCGCAATCTGTGGACGCTGAAGCGTTGGAATGAGCTGGAGACGGCTTATCACGAACTGTTACTGGAAGCCGAAGAGAATAATATTATCCGTACGACGAAGTTAACGACGCTGACGTACATGATTTTGAGTGAATTTATGAGTTATGCGGCTCCGCTTACGGGAAACCGGGGGATGGAATCGGTCGATCGGATTCTCGCCCTGCTCCCCTCCATGCAGCAAAAGGCTTGCGAGCCGTTCGTGCTGGAGGCGTGGGCCGAGCTGGCGGGCGTGAGTCCGCACTACTTTTGCAAATTGTTCCGCAAAGCGATGTCGATGACGCCGCTCTCCTTTGTTACGCTTTGCCGTATGCAGTTCGCCAAACAGCGGTTAATCGAAAAAGAGAACTGGCATGTGAAAGATATTGCCAAGGAAGCAGGGTATGAAAGCGCCAGCTATTTCAACCAGCGCTTTCAGGAGCATGAAGGGATGACACCTAGCGAGTTTCGCAGCTTGTACGCGTCGAAGGGTTATTGGGAGTAGCGTGAACGGATCGGCTCTCCGTCCCACACTAATTCCGTAGCCGCTCTGCGGCCTTTGACCTCCGGTTCCTCTAGCAAAAGGAAGAAGTTCTTAGTCGGCAGCTCGCCAAGCTGGTGTTTGGCCGAAAGCTTGTCCAAATAGGGGCGCATATCGTTCAATTGCCCGGACATATTGCCGCCTCCTTGTGAAAATGCGTAGAGTACACTCGCGACGGCGGCTCTTTTGACCTTAAACTGCTCGGCCGCTCTCAGGAAAAAATCCCAGTCCCAGTAATGGAACACTTCAGTATCAAATGGACCTAAGCGGTCAAGCAGCTCCGGACGGAATAAGCACCCGGATGCGTGGAAAGTGGAAAACTTGCGCATCGCCGGAACGTCGAATTCATAAGCAAAGACGAATCTGTCGGTAGGTTTGCGCATGCCGTGTTCAATGACGTAATCGAAAATCTCAACGTCCGCATAGACGAGATCATAGCCTTCAATCTCTTGAAGCATGCGTTCGACATGAATCGGCAGGAGCATATCGTCGTCGTCGCAGAGCATGATAAAATCGCCTTCGACCTCCTGCAGACCGCGATTTCGGGCGTGGACGTGCTTTAAATTTTGCGGCATGTTCACGATCCGAATGTTCAGCTCCGGGTATAAAGATTGAATGAAATCGACAGACGGCCCGAAGTCATTGACGATAATGATCTGCAAGTTTTTGTGCGTTTGACGGGATAAGGATTCTACAAGCTCGGCCAGTTCCAGCGGACGATTATACGTAGGGATAATGACAGAAACCAATGGCGGATTGGACATAAATGGTAGCGCCTCCTCATGAAATCTATTATAGTTCAAGCATACGGATTTTCAAAAAATACCTCAAGACGAAGGAGGTTCAACATGCTGCAAGCGACGACATCAGGCGTAAGCGCCAGTGACCCTCATTTATGGAAAAAGGATCGCTATTTAGCGCCAATAACTGCAATATGGGACTCGATTGAGCTGCTTAGTCTGGATATTTTCGATACCTTATTATTCCGGGCATGCGCTAGCCCGTCAGACGTTTTTATGAAAGCTGCCGAAAAGGCGCTGCGCGCAAAGTGCTTACAATCTTCAATCACACCCAGCTCGTTCAAAGAGATTCGGATTCTCGCTGAACGCAAGTCGCGCGAACGGCAGCGCGCGCTGCATGGTTTCGGCGAAGTGATGTTGCAGCAAATATACGCTGAATTACCGCCGTTGCTCGGTGATCCGATCAAGCTGGCACAGATCGAAGTGGAAGCCGAAGCGGAAACGTGTTACCTCAATCCCCATGTTGCTTCTCTCCTGCATGCATGCAAAGAAAGGCAAGTTCCAGTGGCGCTGCTTTCGGATATGTATTTATCCTCTGATCAAATCAGGTACTTGCTGCAGTCAGCGGGACTTGATCTGGCAAACATTGATGTATTGCTCGTCTCTTCCGAGGAGCATGATGGCAAGTCTTCGGGTCGTCTGTTTGCGCGATTGAAAGAGTCGTATCCCGGCATAGCAAGCGGTGCAATTCTTCACATTGGCGACAATGTGTCTGCAGATGTAGAAGGAGCAGCTAGAGAAGGGATCCCTTCAATCCACTACAACGTGATTCCGGAAAATTTCGAGAGCCGCTACCATTGGGAGTACGTGCGGCACGGCGATGTTCTGCCTGCATGGAAATCGTTACGGAAGCTAGTTGAAGCAACAGATTCGATTGCGGGTTTGGGTGAAAGGGAAAAGCCGTTCTACCGATTTGGAGCCAGTGTGCTCGGACCTTACCTGCAATCGCTCTGTGATTGGGTTGTCGATACGTGTGTGGAACTGGGGGCGCACGAAGTTCATCCATTGATGAGGGAAGCCTATTTGCTTGCACCCATGCTCGAAGCGACAGCCCGGATGCGAGGCGTAGAGCTGCAAGTGAAGCCGGTCTATGTATCCAGACAGGGTACGTATCTGGCTAGTCTTCAAACCTTTGGCGCGACGGAATTGGATAAACTTTTGGGGATACGAGGCGTCAAGGTTGGTGAGATTTTTGAGCTTCTCGACATCTCTGACGAAGCGGGTTCTTTTGCAGCCGAGCTAGAGAAAAGAATCGATGGAGAACTTGCAGAAAGGCTGCGAGTTTTTCTATTGGACGAACGCATTCGTGTTAAGGTGTTGGAAGCAATTGAACGGAACAGGCAGCTATTCATCGCCTATTTGAAGCAGGAATTCGGCTCTCCGGAAAAGCTGATTACCGTTGATATCGGGTTTAACGGTACGATCCAACATGCGCTTGAAACGATCGTCCGCTTAGCGGGGTATATGCCGCAAATGACCCATTTGCTCGCAGTAGGCAGCGATAAATTGAATGAACTGAGCTTAAACGGAATGGATATCCGCTGTCTGCTGCGTTCAGGGGGCGAGGGCAGCGAACTTGGACGACGAATCGCGAGAAGTCCCGCATTCGTGGAAGAGCTGATGATGGGAGAATTCGGCTCTACGCTTCGATTTGAACGGGATGTGACAGGGCGGGTGCGGCCGATTATGGCCGGACTCCTGCATGCCGTGGAGGAATTTGCGTTCAAAAGGGCATGCCAGGAAGGCGCGCTGGCCTTCCAGACCTATTATGCTTACTTGCTTTCGGCAAAAAAGGGTGGATTGAAGCGTGCATCCGAGGAGCCTGAGGCTTGGAGCAAGCCGATTCACCGGGTCATCGAGATGCCGATGCCGGAGGAAGCCCGTATGCTGGGCGATTTGACGCATCAGGATAATTTTTGCACGGTATATATATCGCCAATCTGCGAGAAGGTGGATGACGCTTGGTTCGCACAAGGAGGAGATGCTTTCATCGACATATGCAACTACGGACCGTCGATCCTGAACGCAAATTGGCCGCAAGGCATGGTGACACGCCAAATGCCGTATTATTTATATACATATTATTTGCGCCAGCGGGATGGCTTTGGCAGCGGGTCTATGCTATTTGAAATGATTCAACACCTGAAGCAGGATAGCATACGGTCGGTGAATATCTATGGAACAGGATCCTTTGCTGAGCATGTCATGAAAACGGTCTGGTTTCACGGGCTTGAAACGGCATATTGGATCGACCCGCAGGGGGTTGCCGATGCGTCACCATGGGGCAAGTTTGAGCATTCATCCCTGGAACAGGCGGTGAAGCAAGCTGGAAGTCATGCTTATCTTCTTGCTACGCTTTCTGACATGGAATCGTACAGAAACAAGATTGAATCTGCATACCGGGACACCGAGATAACGCCGTCTTTGTACGAGTTGTAAACTCTATTTATGATCGGAGGAGGGATTCAGAATGGCTGAACAATCAACTACCGTCACCCAAGAGCATTTTATTTTGGAGGCAGGGTATTTAGAAACCGGCGAACCGCTCTATATCCGCGGAGAAGTTCGCTTTCAGGCGAAGGAACCGGAGATTCCGGCACCCGTTATCATCATCAGTCATGGTTTTAAAGGATTCAAAGATTGGGGTCTCTTTCCCTATGTCGCCTCAAGGTTTGCAGAAGAAGGTTTCTACGTTATCACGTTTAACTTCTCGTGCAACGGTGTGAATGAAACAGACTTTGATGAGCTGCATAAATTTGCGGTCAATACCTATTCCCGGGAGCAAGCTGATCTGGAGCTTATTTATCAAGGCCTGATCACCGGAAAGCTCCCTCTTGCCGAGTCCGCAGATACGGATCGCATTCATTTGCTGGGGCACAGCCGTGGAGGAGGGAGCAGTGTTATTTTTGCAAGCGAGCACCCGCAAATTCGTTCAATCGCGACCTGGAATGGAATCGCGAATCCGGATTTGTTCGATGCAGCATTCAAAGCGCAGATCGCAGAGCAAGGCGTTGCCTACATTCCGAATGCGCGAACCGGACAATTGATGCCGCTTCACGCGACGTTCTACCAGGATTTGGAACAGAACGGAGAGCGATTTGACATTGCTCAACACCTTGCTTCACTTACGGTTCCAGCGCTTTTGGTGCAAGGAGATCAGGATTCACCGAGGCTGAAAGAAGGCTTCGCCAAGCTGCGTGAAGCCGCCCCGCGGCATAGGTTCATAACGATCGAAGGCGGGAATCATACATTCGGCGCGGTGCACCCTTTTGCAGGTACGACGCCTTATTTGGAAGCTGCTTTCGGGGCTACGCTTGAGTTTTTCAGAACATAAGAAATAACCGTCCTTACTGAGAGATATAGTCCTCTTGTCGGGACGGTTTTCTGTCTCAAGCCCACTAACTCTCCTCTCTATTCTAAAGCCCTTTGTTCTTTATTAAGACACTCAAGTGACTCTAAATATGTGATTCAACCAGCAAATATCGCATAGTGAACAAAATTCCATGTTTAACGAACATGGTTCTTTAATTATAGACTTTTGTTCTATAGAGCCTGTTTTTGACCATTTTTCATTCATTTTGCGTCAAACTAGTGCACTAATAGCGCCTCATGTTCTCTCCTCTCTCCCTCTGTTGAGATAGCGGCAAGAAGTTTGCCTATTTAGGTTTGGATATCCATCGGAATGATGGATACAAATATTCCGGGCGAAATAACATGCACAAAACGCAGGTAGATACTCCCTTCATACATTCCGGTGAATGCAACTGAATCGATGGATGAAACGTCATCTTCATTGAATGAATAAACCATGATTTGGAAAAATAGGGGGATGTGTGTATTGAAGCAACAATTATTAAGCTTATTTCCCTCGCTTTACCGACTGCGCATTGCGCAATTAAGATTGCAGCGGCATGTGGCTAACCTCAATCCAAGCATCCGCTACGCACGCCACAGGGCTGACACTTCACTTCCGTACACTTGTAAAAAGCATCAGTCACTCCTAAGAAGAAAGCTGGGCTCAACGGATCCCATACTACAAGAAAATAAAATAACGAACTTGCGCATCAGTGTGGGGCAAATGGATGGCATTATCATTAGACCCGGCGAGACGTTCTCTTTTTGGAAGTTAGTCGGGAAGACGACTTCGGCGAAAGGGTATATCGAGGGCATGCTGCTTTCACAAGGAGGCGTGAAAAGCGGAGTTGGAGGAGGGATCTGTCAGCTGGGCAATCTGCTCTTTTGGATGGCCTTGCACACGCCCCTTCAAGTGGTTGAACGGCACCATCACAGCTTCGATCCGTTCCCGGACGATCATCGGGTACTTCCTTTTGGGAGCGGCGCAAGCGTCTTCTATAATTACATTGACTTGCGAATTTACAATCCGACAACGCACCTGTTTCAATTCCGTTTGTGGCTGACGGATGAGCATCTGAAAGGTTCCGTTCACTGTGATGAGCTGCTGCCGCATGCCTACCATATTGAAGAAAGGAATCACCGCTTTCTCGAAAAGGATGGCCGTTCTTACCGGGAAAATGAAATCTGGCGGAGGGTGATCGATAAGCGAACCGGCCAAACGGCTGCGGAGGAACGGATGATCCATAATTTCTCGGAAGTAAAATATGACCTGTTTCGTACGAATTAATTAGAGACCTTACCCTAAGACCAAACCGGCGGGTAAGGTCTTTGTCATGCATAAATTTCCATAAAACCATGGATAATAAAGGCAAGTATATGGATGAGTGTGGTGACGATCGGTGCTATTTTCAAGCTGGTTCGGAAGGAAGAAGTACCATTCGGTTCCAGAGAAAGGTAATCAGCAGTCTAGCGACACCATAAGTGCCGTATTGGCGCAAAATATAACGTATTTAAACGGCCAGTTCAGTAAGACCCCAGATCTTGTTGTGCGGCATTTTATTATTAAACAATCCGGAAATCAAGCGGCATTAGTCTACTTGAACGGGTTGGTTGATAAAAGCGCAATTAATAATAATGTGCTTCGCCCGCTGCAGTTTGAGGCGGGGAGCGGTAATGCGATTGGCGACATTACCGTAAACGTAGGTCAAATTCAAACACTGTACACATGGCCGCATATCGAAATCGCGATTTTGCAGGGCCACAGCGTACTGTTCGTGCAAGGACAGACGGAAGTCATTGCCTTAGGTACGCAAGGGTGGCCGCAGCGGGCGCTGGAAGATCCGCAGCTGGAAGCTTCCTTAAAAGGAGCGCATCAAGGCTTTGCTGAATCGGGCGGTCAAAATGTCGCCTTGATTCGTCGTTACATTCAGAACCGCGAACTGAAAATTAAAGAAATGATCGTCGGACGTAGAGGAAACACCGTACTATCTATTCTCTATCTAGAGGATGTCGCGCACCCCGAGGTACTAACTGAACTGGAAGATCGCATTCAAAAACTAGATGTTGATGTCATTATCAACACGGGTGAACTAGCGGAGTTAATCGAAGATAATCCGTTTTCTCCCTTTCCGCAATTTATTACAACGGAAAGACCGGATGCAGCGGCCTCCCAAATATTACAAGGCAGGTTTGTTGTCGTCGTAGACCGTTCTCCGAGCGTACTGATTGCTCCAGTGGGATTCATGTCTTTTTTCCAGAACGTTGACGACTACAGCACGCGTTGGTCGATTGCTTCCTTTATCAGATTGCTGCGGATTTTTGCATTTTTTATCGCAGTTTTTCTGCCGGCTTTCTACATTGCCGTCATTTCCTTCAATTTTGAAATCATTCCCGTTAAATTGCTGCTAACGATAGGTGAAGTCAGAGGACGAGTACCCTTTCCACCTTTCGTCGAAGCCATCTTCATGGAAGTAACACTAGAAATGATGCGGGAAGCAGGGGTACGTCTTCCTGCCCCGGTCGGACAGACCGTTGGCATTGTCGGGGGCATTGTTATCGGACAAGCTATCGTACAAGCGGGACTTATCAGCAATGTTATGGTGATTGTTGTCGCCTTTACAGCCATTTCTTCTTTCATCCTGCCCAATTATGATATGGTTGCCGCCGTCAGGCTCATCCGATTCGCTATGATGATTGCGGCATCCATGTTCGGGATCGTAGGCATCGTCATTGGTTTTATGACCATGATTGGTCATCTGATCGCTCTCGAATCGCTTGGCACGCCTTACGGAACCCCATTCGCACCGGTCCGGTTTGCCGACTGGAAAGACTCTTTTCTCCGTTTACCACTATGGAAAATGGTCAAAAGGCCTTTAAGCGCAAGAGCGGTTCAATTGAAGAGACAAGGATCAAATCGTCCAAAAGGTGATGGAAAATGAAGAAATATGCCTACAACGAGATCACCTCCATGCAGTACATTTTTCTGAATTCCGGTATTCAAGTGAGTGTGTTTTTTTTGGCGATACCGCGTAAATTAGCCGAAAATGCAAGTACGGACGGCTGGATCGCACTTATCATCGGCTGGGCGATCACCGTCATAGCAAGTTTAAGTGTGATTCAAGTAATGAAAAAATACCCCGAAGGAACCCTGTTGGATCTATTAACTCACTATTTAGGCAAATGGACAGGCAGGGTAGCAGCCGTCTTTTTTTCCCTTTATTTCTTTTTTTATGCATACACGGGGCTGGTTGAGGCCGTTCTGATTACGAAAGCATGGTTATTGCCTCAAACTCGGCCATCGATCGTTACGCTGTTGCTGCTGATTCCGACCTACGTCATAACTCGAAACGGAATTCGTATATTGGGGAGATATGCGGAGCTTGTTTTTTATCTCTCTTGTTGGATACCAGTCATCTATTTGTTTCTGCTTAAGGACGCTCATTGGCTAAATATGTTTCCGATTTTAAAGGAAGGATGGAAACCCATATTTTCAGCGGTGCCAACCACATTCTTTTCTTATATAGGATTTGCGACCACGTTTATTTTGTATCCATTCTTGCAGAACAAAGGGCAGGCTTCCAGCGCGATCATCATCTCTAACTCCTTGACGATGCTCGGGTATTTGTTCATAACGCTCATTTGTTTTGTCTATTACAGCCCGGATGAAATTCAAAAGTACAACGAACCCGTGGTCAATATATTGGAGTCCATCGAGTTCAGGTTTATAGAACGGATGGAAGTGTTGTTTATCGCGTCTTTCTTGCTGACTTTTTCATTAGCTTGGATACCTGCTATTTATTTTAGTGTTTTTTGTACAAGCTGGCTGCTCGGAAAGCAGGACCACCTCGGTCATTTTCGGTTATTATGGCTATTCATTGCAGCAGGGGCATTTGTATTTATGCCGACTTTTAATCAAAGCGACTTCATGAACGAATTACTTAGCCGGATTGGTTTTGGATTGGAATACGTATTTCCTTGCTGCTTGCTCATCTATTTATGGATGCATGATCATTTTCAGTGGAGGAAGCACTTATGAATAAGCGGCTGCCGCATGTGTTGTTCATTGCTCTGATTGTCGTTATCTTTGCGGGGTGCAGTGATCGATTGGATATGGAAAATGCCGCTTTCCCCCTTCTTGTGGGCCTTGATCTTGATAAAAAAAACAAATTAACGATCTACAGTTCATCACCTGTATTAAATAAAAGCGCCAAAAAGAAAACGAATGAAATCAGGGTGAACCCCAAAACGACTCGTCAATCAGCAGAAAATCAAGGCAGCTATACATCGGGAGTTTTTCAAGGCAGGAGTATTCAGATCATTCTTGTTTCCAAACGCGTACTGCAGCAAAAGGATTGGTTCCAGCTTACGGATGTCTGGTTTCGCGATCCGAAAAATCCGTTAACACCAAGGATCATTGCTTACGACGGACCTTTGTCCGAAATCATATATTTGAATCCCAAAGACCAGCCGATGCTGCCCTTATTACTCCGCGAGATGGTGGATACCAAATCCATGAGATCGGAAACGGTAAAAACGACGCTGCAGGATCTTCATAATCAAATGCGTGAGAAGGCCGTGACTCCTTATATCTCCGAAGTGCGGGTGAGAGATGAGCAAATTTCGATTACTGGCACAACATTACTCGATCATAATGGGAAGTTTGCCGATTCGCTGAGCATCGGGGAAAGCGTATTATTGCATATCTTGCAAAACGACACGAGAAAAGCGATCAGCTTAACACTTCCCATTCCCGGAGAAATGAAGAACGGTCCCTTCCATACGGATAAGTTATCTTTGAATGTCGATAAAATTAAGATGAAAGTAAGAACTTCCTACCTTCAAGATAAGTTTCAGTTCGATATGAATTTCAGCATGCATGTCGGATTATCGGAGCTTATGTTCCCTTACGACGTGCGAAGTCATAGTAAAGAACTGGAGCATTTGATCGCCGACCAAGTGCAAAAACAGCTGGAAAACCTCATAAAGAAACTACAAGCAGAAAGAATTGATCCGATGGGGCTTGGACTCTACGCGCGTGCGCATGAATATAGCCATTTCAAGAAAGTGGAAGATCATTGGGGTGATGCACTGGCTAAAGCAGATATTCATGTTTCCTTGAAGACGATCATTGGAGCCATGGGAACAGTGAAGTAGAACGAAGCTGAGGGGGAGCCTATGAAAAAATATGCATTGAATGAGATCACCATCATGCAGTATATCTGTCTTAACTTTGGTATGGTATTGAGCTTCGGTTTCTTATCGCTGCCGCGAGTCCTTGCCGAACAAGCGGGCACGGCCGGCTGGATCCCTCTCATCATCGTTTGGATGATTACCGTTGCGGCCAGTTTGGTCATCATACAGGTAATGAAAAAGTTTCCTGACGGCACCGTGCTTGATCTGTTGACGGTATATTTGGGGAAATGGGCGGGCAAGGTCGGGGCGGTTCTTTTTGCTCTTTATTTCTTTTATTACGGATATATTGGACTCGTTTATACGGTTTTGATTATAAAACAATATCTCTTGCAGCAAACTTCGCCTGCTGTCATTATGATTTTGCTGCTTATTCCCACCTATGTGATTGTGAGGAACGGACTCCGCGTCTTGGGCAGATATGGGGAAATCGTTGTTTTCCTTTCCATATGGATTCCATTTGTTTATTTGCTTCCGCTTAAAGATGCTCATCTGCTGCGTTTGTTTCCTGTGCTTAAGGACGGGTGGCAACCTGTATTCACAGCGATACCAAGCACTATATTTTATCATGTCGGTTTTTCAACGACGTTTATTTTGTACCCATTTATCAAAAATAAAAAATTGGCACCTTATGGAATTATGATTTCATATACGATGACGATGCTGATGTACTTGTTCATTACCTTCATCTGTTTCGTTTATTTCAGTCCGGATGAGATTACGGAATTCAATGAACCGACGATCAACGTATTGCAAGCGATCGAGTTTAAATTTATAGCACGGGTCGAAGTCATATTTATCGCCTTTTATTTACTAATCTTTTCAATGTCTTGGATACCCACCATATACATGAGCCTATTTTGCACAACCTGGCTATTCGGAAAACAGGATCACCGCGGTCATTTGCGGCTGCTTTGGTTGTTCCTTGCTGTCGCCACGTTTTTTTTCATGCCAACCTTTTTTCAAAGCGAGAAAATGAATACTTTACTGGGGCAGATCGGCTTTTTCATTGAATATGCAATGCCTGTTTGCTTGCTCCTCTATTTGTGGATGCATGATCGTTTCGGATGGAGGAAGCGAATATGAACAAGAGGCTACCCTATGTAATGTACATCATCATGTGCATAGGTATCCTTCCGGGATGCACGGACAGGTTGGATCTTGAAGATTCCACGAATAACCTCGCCATCGGTCTGGATCTAGATCCAGAAAATAACATGATCTTCTACATGAAAAATCCGGTGTACGGCATGAATATAAAAAAACACACGTCTGAGATTGAAGTCAAGGCAAAAACGGTTCGTGACGCGAGAGCAAAATTGGACGAATATACACCAGGCGTAATTACCGGGCGAAAAGTTCAAATTGTGCTTATCGGCAAACGTATCCTTGAACATGAAGGTTGGTTTCAGGTTATGGATGTCTTCTTTCGAGATATGAAAAATCCATTAACCCCTAGAGTCATCGCTGTTGATGGACCTATCTCCGATATCATATACCTAAACCCGAAAGACCAGCCGATGCTCCCTCTAATGCTACGTGGGATGGTCGATACGAAAAGTGAAAGATCGGAAACGACGAAGACCACACTGCAGAAGCTTCATTGGCAAATCTATGAGAAGGGGGTGACACCCTTTATCCCTGAAATTAAGTTGGACAAGGCGAAAAAGGTTAAGCTGAAGGGTGTAGCACTGCTGGATCATACAGGGAAATATACCGTTTCGCTTCAGGCGGAGGATACCATTTTACTTCAAATATTGAATGGAAACGCCAAAAAACCTGTTAACCTAACCATTCCGATTCCCGGTGAAAAGAAGAACTCTCTCTTTCATACTGACCATTTAAGCATAACGGTTCAAGGAATGAAGACGAAAGTCAAGACGTCGTACAGCCAGAACAAATTCAAATTCGATATTCATATCCATATACCGGCAAGCCTAACTGAGCGCTTATTCCCTTTCGATGTGCGAAAGCACGGAAAAGAGCTTGAGAAAAAGATTTCCGAACAATTGCAAAAGAAATTCGCGAGTCTTATCAAGACTATTCAGGAACATCAAATCGATCCGATCGGACTAGGACTCTACGCACGGGCGCACGAATACCAGGCATACAAAAAAGTGGAGGATCAATGGGGCGAAGCACTGTCAAAAGCCGATATTCAACTGTCCGTTCAGGTAACGATTAGAAGTATGGGGCCGATGAAGTGAGTTAGTACTATGAAAAGTTAGTACTTCTGGAAAACTCTACAGCAAGTTAATCTAAACTTGTGAGAAAAAAAGGGGGACCAGAGATGAATCATAGAGTGCCTTTGAAAAAGAATCGGCCGCTGCAATTCATGATTGTTGCGTACACAGGTATTTGGATATGGATGGCCATATCTCCATACAGCAGATTCGATTGGGTCTTGGAAAATCTGTTGATTTGGGCCGCTTTGATTGGGTTAGTCTGCATGTATTTTCGATTTGCTTTTTCTAATTTGTCTTATGCGCTTATCGCCTTGTTTCTTGTGCTGCATACGGTGGGGGCGCATTATTCTTATAATGAAAATGTGGTGGACATCTGGCTGAAGCAGATTCTTCACTCTGAGCGTGATAATTATGACCGGTTGGTTCATTTTAGCTTTGGTTTGCTGCTCGCTTATCCGATTCGGGAAGCATTGGGCGCGTGGACGCGGCTGGGCAGCAGATGGTTGTATGTCATTACATGTACGGTTGTTCTAGCGCTGGGCGCGTTCTATGAGTTGATTGAAATGTGGGTGGCGATGATTGTCGCTCCCGAAATCGGAACGTTGTTCCTGGGGACGCAAGGTGATCCTTGGGATTCCCAGCACGATATGGAGGTTGCGCTGTATGGGGCTATCCTTGCGATGCTTGTTACCGCATTGGTTAAAAAGTTAAAGTCCGGAACCGGAGCGCATTCGGAGACGTACCAAGAGTGACTGATTTCATATTGTGTGCATCCAACATGTGGTAAAATAAAGGGCAGAGTGAGGATGAAAATCTGAAAGTGCTAAATGGAGGTTGGTGAGATCGATGCCAGAAGAACAAAATGTTCTGCGTATGTATGTCGGGTCGTATACAAGTGTGGACCATCAGCAGGGGATCGGGCTGTATACGTTTAACCGGAGCAATGGGGAGATTAAGCTGGTGGAGGCGTACACGGATCTTCCTAATGCTTCCTTCCTGGCTGTTAATCCGGAGCGGACGAATCTCTATGCGGTTAGTGAAACTGAGACGTACAATGGTTTGGCGGGGGGCTCGGCGGCAGCATACGCGATTGAGGCGGTTACAGGAAGGCTGACGAAGTTAAACCAACAGCCTACGCACGGCTCGGCGCCATGCTATGTCAGCTTGGAGCAGACAAGCCGCCGCGCGTATGTGGCGAATTATTCCAGCGGCAGCGTTACGGTGTTCCCGGTTGAAGCTGACGGAAAGCTTGGTGAGCACTCTCAGTTGCTGAAACACGAGGGCTCGTTAGGACCGAATGCGGATCGCCAAGAGGCTCCGCATGCCCATTCGATTGTCCCGTCACCGGACAATCGGTTTGCGGTTTCCGCCGATCTGGGGCTCGATCGGCTGATCATTTACACGGTCGCGGCGAACGGCGACCTTGTGCCGCACGGAGAAGCGGCAGTGGAGCCGGGAGCAGGCCCGCGGCATTTTGTTTACAGCGCGGACAGCCTGTACGTGTACGCGGTCGGTGAGCTGGACTGCACCGTGACAGCGATGCAGTATGATGCGGACGCGGGAACGTTGACCGCGTTCCAGCGCATTTCGACGCTGCCCGAAGGGTTCAGCGGCGAGAACACATGCGCGGACATCCATCTCTCTCGGGATGGCCGCTATGTGTATGTATCGAACCGCGGGCACGACAGCATCGCGGTTTATGCCGTGGACGGACAGCGCGGCACGCTGTCCCTGGTTCAGCTGCAGGCGACGCTCGGGCGGACGCCGCGCAATTTTGCCTTGACGCCGCAGGGAGATTACCTGCTGGCTGCGAATCAGGCGTCGAACAGCATCACGGTGTTTCGCGTTGATCGCGAAACCGGGAGGCTGGAAGTGACTGAGCAAACGGCGGCGGTGTCGATGCCGGTTTGCATCCAGTTTCTGTAGGCGCAGCCAGAAAAAATACTGCACGCCAGAGGAGCTTAGGCTCTCTGGCGTGCAGTATTTTTGGCTAAAGATGCGCCTATGCGTCGGTTGTTTCTATTAACTAACGCTGATAAATTTGCTTATTCTTGCGTTCACGAGATGTAGCTCGCGTATAAGCGGCTTAGCGCTGTTTTTCAGCGTTAAAGTTGCCTCCTGCTCAAGAAGATCGGGATTAAAGATGAAAAACATGCTTAATGTTGCATTTTTCGAGCTATAGCTCTGGAAATCGGGTGGTTAGCGCTGTTTTTCAGCGTTAAAGTTGCCTCTTGTTCAAGAAGATCGGGATTAAAGATGAAAAACATGCTTAATCGCGTCTTTCGAGCAATAACTCTCGAACACGTGGATTAGCGTCCAAGTCCATTACCTTTCATGCATGCTATTTTGGTTCGATGTTACCTCAGCACGCTATTCAAGCAGATGATCCCAATTCACTGACGTGGCACTGGCACATCCTCATATGACTGCTCCCAACACGACTCCACTTTATCAGACCACTATCCCATTTGCTCAGTATGCGCCGCGGATGTGTGCATGTACATCGCTTTGGTACCATCCGCGCAGCTTGCGAAGCTCATCTTCGCTAAATGATGCTACGCTTGCCGCCTGTAGGTTGTCCAGCACCTGCGCGGTGTTCTTGAAGCCAGGGATGACGCAGCTTACGGCTTCTTGATCGAGCAGCCAGCGGAGCGAGGCGCGCGTCATGCTTTCGCGGCCTTCGGCGATCCACGCCAGCTGGCGGCTGAGTTCGAGGCCTTTGGCGAAGCCGAGACCGGCGAACGTTTCGCCGACGTTGAAGTGCTCGCCGTTCTCGTTGAAGCGGCGATGGTCGTCGGCTTCGAACTGCGTCTGCTCCTTGAACTTGCCGGTGAGCAGCCCGCTCGCCAGCGGCAGCCGCGCCAGAATGCCGACGCCTTGGGCGTGGGCGGCAGGCAGGAGCGCTTCGAGCGGCTTTTGCCGGAACAGATTCAAGATCACTTGCAGCGCCCGTACATTCGGCTGCTCCAAGCAGAATAATCCTTCCTCCACGGTTTCCACGCTGACGCCGTAGTGGCGGATTTTGCCCTCGGCTTGCAGCTTGTCGAGCACTTCAAATACAACCCCCTGCTTCAAAATCTCCAGCGGCGGACAGTGGATCTGGTACAAATCGATCGCTTCGCGCTGCAGCCGTTTCAAGCTCCCTTCGCAGAATTTGCGAACGGCCTGTTCCGAATACGTTGCAGGATCATGGATATCGGCGCTGCGACAGAATTTGGTGGCGATATGAATCTCGTCCTCCCGCCCGGCGGTTGCTTTCGCCAGCAATTCCTCGCTGTGCCCGTTGCCGTACACATCGGCCGTATCAAAGAAATTAACGCCTTCCTCCATAGCGCGATGAAGCCCTTGCAGAGAATCTGAGTCGTTGACATTGCCCCATGATCCCCCAATGGCCCATGTACCAAAGCTAATTTCACTTACGTGAAGTCCGGTGCTGCCGAGCGGCCTGTATTTCATTATTTCTCCTCCTTTAGGTTGTTGTGAACGCGCGTCCATAGCTAATACTGATCATAATCTTCTCTTCCTCATGCGTCAATATTGAGCATTCTACGGATTTCTGGAGAACCGTTCGAACCTGAGAGTGCCGTTTATTGGATTCCATCCAGCAGAATGTAGAAATTTCGCTGAATAGATGTGCTGCCATTGGATAATCTCCAACCTTTTCAACTAAAGATGAGGACTAACCCTCCATTTGATGAAGGTCCATTGGAGAATTTCCAATGAAATGCTCTTAAAAGTCCAGATCAGGCTCCTACATTGGAGAAAATCCAATCACGCCAGCCCAACAGCCGCCATCAACCACCCATCCCCAAGTCCCTTCGCCACAGCCGCCCCCAACACCCATCCCCACAGTCCCTCCGTTACAGCCGCCCCCAACAATCATCCCCACAGTCCCTCCACCACGCTGCCCCCAACCAGCCGCCGCCACAGTCCCTCCGCCACCCCCACACCCCGATGCGCGTTGCTGCACGGCGGCTTCAGCAAAGGCTGCCCTCATGGGTAGCCTTAACTTTTGCTTTCCAGCAGTTCCTTCTTGTATTGAGAAGGAGAGAGGCCGGTCCATTTTTTGAATGTTTTGGTGAAATGGGCTTCGTCAAAGTAGCCGACATGTTTGGCGATGGTCTGGATCTTATGGATGCCGCTTTGCAGCATGGCTTTGGCCCGTTCAATGCGGTATTGATGTACATAATCAAGGAAGTTGATGCCGAGCTCCTGCTTGAACAACGTCGATAAATAGGTGCTCGAGACGAACAATTCTTTGGCTACGCCGGCCAGTGAAAGACCTGGAGCATTGTAATCACGGGCAATGAGATCGACGGCCTGCTGCACTTTGCGGCGAGGGGTTTTGTGCGGATTGAGCAGTTCCACCAGCTGCTGAATCGATTTGTATACGAGCCCTGAAAGCTCTTCGAGCGTTTCAACCCGATGGACCTGATCAACCATAGAGACCAGATGATCCGACCAAGCGGAGTCCGGCACTTCTTGTTCCTTACCGAGCTGCATCAACCGGGCCAGCAGGGAGAGCGTCTGGAGATTGATTTCCGTGCGGGAATGCATGTATTCAGCGTGAAAATAGTCCAGCCATTTCTCCGTCAGATTCAGAGTTTCGGCATAAAGTCCTGTACGTAGATGATCAACAATGAGTAATTCTAACCGAGCTTGTTCAGGCTCCGGATGAGCATGAGCTGTGTCAGCCAAAAAACCGGAAGAAGCGGCTGTATCACGATAGAAATAAATACCGCCAAGTCCCCGGTAAAACCTCATTTGCAAAGCTTCCGCAGCTTCGTGATAAGCATCAGCCAAATCGTCAATGCTCGCTTTGCTTTGGCTGATGCCGATAGTGACGGTTATTTTTAAATATTTCTCAAGGTTCATCTGCAGCTGCCGCAGCCCGGAGCCCAGCTTTTCCATCAGCAGTTCATAAGTGCCGTTGCTGACAGCTACGATTCGTTCCTGATCTTTGACGACCTCAACAGGCTGGCGAATGCTGTGCTCAAGTGTTTCCTGCACGATGTTCGTTGTTGCAAACTGGATGAGTTGCAGATCCATACGGTTGTAATTTAACTCTTCCAAAGGTTTGCCGTCGGGCTGAAGCGTGATGACAATGACGTGCCGAGGAGAAATTTGAGTGCTCAGCCTGCTCAGTTGTTCGATCCGGTTTTCATTGGCCCGCTTAGGAGTGCGAAGCCATTCCAGCAGTATTTGGGATTTGACGATCGGCAAATTTTCCCGAAGCTGATCCTGCAAACCGCTTAAATCGCGGTCACGCTTACGCTGCTCGATGATTCGGCTTACGACTTGCTGGAACACGGCAGCGATCTCCCTAGGCGGGCAGGGCTTAATCATATAATCTACAGCCCCCAGGCGGAGCGCTTTTTGCGCATAATCAAAATCGCTGTAACCGGTCAACAGCACACAAGGGATATCGTACTGTTTATTTTTCATTTCGGTTATCAATTGCAAACCATCCATCATCGGCATCCGGATGTCCGACAATAAGAGATCCACGTTCCCTGATTCCAGAATCGGCAAAGCTTCGAGTCCATTGCTCGCTTGTCCGCATACGCGAATGCCGAGAGAACTCCAATCTACCATGGTCAAAAGCCCTTCCCGTGTTGTCCATTCATCTTCAACAATGAGCAGATTCAGCATCGTGATCACCTCTTCGGATTAGGCAGCTGCAGGAGAATCCGTGTGCCGGAGCCTTCAACGCTGCTAATATGCATACAAGCGTCGTTCCCATAAAATAAGCGAATGCGATTCATAATATTCAGCAGAGCAAAGCTTTCTCCAGCCACAACCGGTATTTGATCGGACGCATCGGCTTGGATCAGCCGGCAGATTTCCGATAATCTGGCTGCAGGTATTCCGACTCCGTTATCCGTAACCTCAATGTCGATAAAACCAATCCGCTCCTCGCTGGCGCCTGCGCTGACTTGAATACAGCCAGACTCCTCGGAAAGCGGCTCAATGCCGTGAACGATCGCATTTTCGACGAGCGGTTGGATGAGCAGTTTCGGAATTTTGAAAGCATCCAGCCCGTCTTCTACGCTCAATTCATACGAGAGCTTGCCCGGATTGCGCATTTTTTGCAGGAATAAATAGTGCTCGGCCAACTTCATTTCTTCTTTTAGTAGGATCGTATCGCGTCCCTCGCTCAGGCTGATTTGGAAAATGCCGGAGAGCGAGTAGATCATCTCCGCCACGTGATGCTCGCCGTTTTTTTGCGCGGTCCAAGCAATGGTATTCAGCGTGTTGTACAGAAAGTGCGGATTAATCTGCGATTGCAGCACCTTTAGCTCGGCCTGCCGTTGTTTGCTGTCAAACGCATACACATCATCAATCAATTTTTTAATTCGGTGGACCATGACATTGTAACCACTGCCAAGCTGTCCGATTTCATCCTTGCTGGTTATGTGCACTTGTTGGGCAAAATCGCCTTTTTGAAACTTTTTCATGGAGGCAAGAATCTGTTTCATAGGTTTGGTGATGACATTAGCCACAGCCCAAGAGACTATCAGGCTGATAATAAATGTGACGCATAAAATGAGCAGCGTAATGCCTTTGATCCGGTTTAGTTGGGCCAATAAATCGGCTCGCGGCTGCAAGACGAGCACGTGCCAACCGGTTAAGCCGGATTGTGCGTGGGAATAAACCCAGTCGTTCCGACCGATCGCCGCATCGATCTCCTCCGGCCGCTCGATGCGGCTTGTGAAGAAGGGAAGCTCTCCGATCGGACGGCCAACCCAATTCCCATCGGTATCCGAAAGCACATTACCGTCTGCGCCAATGACGATGACTTTGGTGCGATTTTCAGGGGTGGAGTAGGAACGCCGAATATCGTTTTCGTCGATGCCCAGGATCACGATCCCTTCGGGCTTCAGCGTCAGCTCGTTTTTTAACACCTTGGTAAGCAGCAGTTTGTTTTTGTTATCGCCGTAGAAGATGCTCTTGTTGCGGTTGGGCACCTCTACGCTCCAGGATTCAATGAGTTTACGCCGGATCAGCCCTTCGTAATCGAATTTTTCCTTAAATTCCTCGAAAGGAATGGCTGAGGACAGGCCTTTGTTATTGAATTGGATGGCCGGGAAATGGGGTGAATAGATCGTCAAAAATTGAAAATAGAGCCGGGTCACCATCAACCGGTTGATGGAATCGAAAATGAATTGGTTTGTGATTTCGTCATTTTTATTAGAATCGGTAGCCAGCAAGGACTGAATTTCCGGAGATAGGTATAAATAATCGGAAATATCGAGCGCATCCTGAGCGATATAATCCAGATGATCGATAGCTTGCCTTGCTGTCCCTGCTTGCTCGGAACTCATTTTGGAAACGATTTCATTTTCGGCGACTTTATAAGAATATACGCCGGTGATAGCGATTGTGACCAGAATTAAGGGAACGAACCAAAGCAGCAGTTTTCTTTGAATCGGCAGATCCAGGTACCATTTGGCTAACGGATTTCGTAACATCGCGGTCCCCCTTTTTGTGCCGGAGATCAATTTAATAATAAAAAGAGTCGGGCAGCTTGGCAACAAAAAAATGGCTTTGGTGCCCAGAACCTAAAAAACGTACAAGAGAAACGTAAAAATGAACAAATTTTATAGATCTTAGAGCGAACCGTTACCGGTTAAACAGTGAGAAATGAAGCAAGAACTTAAAAAATTTACAACCATTCCTGAAAAATGCGGCCTAACAATGCTTGAACGACTGTTTTACAATGAAGTCAATCTCAGGAGTCATCCAATAATCCCAAGAAGGTGGGTTCCATGAAAACGTTGCGCCTCAAACCTACAAGTATCTGTATGGCGGTTCTAGCTTCCATGATCGGATTAGCCGGTTGCGGAAGCGGTACGAGCGACACGGGCAGCACCAGCAGTACGCCAGCCCCGTCGGCGGCATCATCCAGTGCAGTTGCGAAAGCAACCGAAGCGCCGAAAGCCGAGAAAATCTCGCTAACCTTTTTTACGAATAACTCCGATCGGACTGTTGGACAAGGCAAATTAGAGCAGCAGTTGATCGACGAGTATATGCAAAAAAATCCGAACATCCAGATCAAAGTCGAGACGCTGTCTCCGGATCCTCAGTTCCAGGATAAAATCAAAGTCTATAATGCATCGAATCAGCTTCCGGATATTATAAGCGCTTGGGGAAATACGAACTATTTGAAGCCTCTTGTGAACAATAACGCGTTAGCTGAGATCAACAAAGACGAACTGAAAGATATGGGCTTTATTCCGGCGTCGCTGGACGGGTTCAGCTTTGATGGCAAATTATATGGTCTCCCAAGAAATTCCGACTTCTGGGTCCTCTACTACAACAAGAAAATGTTTGCGGACAACGGTCTGCAAGTTCCGAAAACAGAAGCCGAATTGCTTGACGTGGTCACGAAACTCAAGGCGAAGAAAATTGTGCCGATTGCGATGGACGGCAGAGAAGCCTGGACGTCCGGGCTTTGGTTCGACACGCTGCTGCAAAGAGCTTCCGGTACATGGGATACTTCGAAAAAAGGGATGGACCGCAGCGGCACATTTGCAGATCCTGCCGTGGCCCAGGCGGCTGGCGCCATGCAGAAATGGATCAAAGCCGGCGCATTCGGCGACGGTTTCCTGAACCAGGATTACGGCGCAGCGCGCAATATGTTCGGACAAGGCAAAGCGGCTATGTTCATGATGGGCGAGTGGGAAATGGGGATGGCTGCAGACACGAATTTCTCTGAGGAAGTGCGCAACAATATCGGTGCGTTCCCTATTCCCGGCATGGAAGAAGGCAAAGGCAGCATAGAGGATCTGACCGCGTGGTTCGGCGGCGGATACGCCGTATCGAACAATTCGAAACACAAAAAGGAAGCGATCGAGTTCCTGAAATGGATGTTCCGTCCGGATGGTTGGGCCAAAGGCGTATGGCAGAACGGAATTACATTCCCTGCGCAGAAGTACGACCAATTCATGACGGGCAAAGAGACTGAGGTGCAGAAGGATTTGACCAGGATTTTCAACGGCTCGAAGACGTTCAGCGGTACCGCCTCGCAAGATAAGTTCACACCGGATACGCAAAAAACGTACTACGATTCGCTTCAAAAGCTGGAAAGCAACAAAATGACCCCGGAGGAATTCTCCAAGGTGATTGACGAAGCGGCCGATAAATCGGCAAAGGCTTCTAAATAGATAATGTCCAATCAAGCATGGGGCGAACTTGCGGGCATCTTTCGTAGACTTTGCCCCGGTGCTAACGGATAGGTGATGAGCGTGCATACAATCATAAGCAACAAAAAAACGGTTTTTTGGCTTGTAGCGCCGGGCATGCTTTTGTTTATGGCCATGATTTTTATTCCCATCCTGGTAAGTGTTTACTACAGTTTGACGGATTGGGACGGGGTTGCCGCTTACCGGTTCATCGGGCCGAAGAACTTCATCGAGATCGTAATGAGGGATGAGGTGTTTTGGAAATCGCTGCTCAACAGCGTGCTGCTTGGTTTAGGGCTAGTGCTGCTGCAGCATCCGCTTGCGATCCTGATTGCCATGCTTGTACAGTATTGCGGCCGCTTCGAAAAGCTGCTGCGTGTATGTATATTCATCCCGTCGATCATCTCCACCTTCGTTACGACACAGCTATGGGTAAGCGTTTTCAACACGCAATTCGGCTTGTTGAACCGAATGCTGGAAGGATTAGGGCTCGAAGCTTGGAAGCAGGATTGGTTGGGGGATGGGGCGCTAGCAATCGGCTGTATTATTTTTGTGTGCATGTGGCAAGGCTTCGGCTACGCATTTCTTCTGTATTACGCCGGAATTAAAGGCGTTCCGAAAGACCTGTATGAAGCAGCAATGCTGGATGGGGCGTCCCAGTATCAGCTGAATAGGCGTATCATTTTTCCGCTGCTTGCCCCAGTACTCCGGGTCAACATCATTTTGGCCGTGGTTGCTGCATTTAAACAGATGGAGACGGTATATCTGATGACGGGGGGCGGTCCGGCGAACAGCACACAGTTCTTGTCGACCTACTTGTATTCCAAAGCGTTTCGTGAAGGTTTGTATGGCTACGGCAATGCGATCTCGATCCTATTTGTTGTGATATGTCTCGTTGTTACCGTTATTCTCAACCGGGCGATGAAGAAAGACGTAGGTGAATATTAAGATGAAACTTACGGGTCTTCCTAAGCAGTTATTAGTCGTATTCATGGCGCTGCTTGTTCTGGCCGAGTTGTTCCCGCTAGTGTGGCTGTTTGATTATTCGCTTTTGAAAAGCGGTGATTTCTTTGGCTCCAGTTTATTGAAATGGCCGGACCCGCCGATGTGGAAAAACTATAAAGATGCGTTCAATGGTGCGCATATCACGACCCTGTTTCTGAATAGTCTGCTTGTTTCAACGATTTCCATTGGGGTCATTGTGTTTTTCTCCATCACGATGGGCTATGCGCTCACAAGGATGCAATGGAAGCTGAAAAATGCCGTCTTCGGACTCATCATGATCGGTATGATCATTCCAATTTACTCGACGCTCCTCCCCAATTTTATTTTGTTTCAGCAGGCGGGGATTTTGAACTCGTATTTGGCTTTGATTTTACCGTATGTCACTTTCTCGATTCCGGTCAGTATGTTCATCATTACCGGATTTCTGGAGACAATTCCCCGGGCGCTGGAGGAAGCGGCCATCTTGGATGGATTGAACGTCCCGGGGTTGATTTACCGGATTATTTTGCCGATCCTGAAGCCGGCGATTGCAACCGTTGCGGTGCTTGCCTTTTTGAGCTGTTGGAATGAATTCATTATGGCGGTGACTTACATTGATAAGGACACGCTGCGAACGCTACCTTTTGCCGTCGTCTATTTTATGGGTCAGTATTCATCCAATTACGGCGCGCAATTTGCAGTGCTTGCGATCATCGCGATTCCTTCTATCCTGATTTACTTGATTTTTACGGATCAAATTACAAGAGGCATTACAGCTGGAGCAGTTAAAGGATAGCCTGAGGTGAACTTTATTCATAGGAGGTAATCAGCTTTGAAAAAGAAAATTTCTTTATTTTCGGTGGGAGTTCTCCTCTGTTCGTATTTGGCAGGAGTAGTCCCGGCGCAGGCTGCCGGTTCAACCGGAAGTTTGCCGCCATACCTGGATCCTACTCAGCCCGCGGCGGCCAGAGTCAGCGATTTGCTGGGAAGAATGACGCTCGATGAGAAGATTGGCCAAATGATACAAGCCGAGCGCGCTTCCGTTACGCCTGAAGAGGTGAAGGACAATTTTCTTGGTTCTGTCCTGAGTGGAGGCGGTTCTTTCCCGGATGGCAAACAAAGCGCAAGCACGCGTGAAAAATGGTCCGAAATGGTGGATCAATTTCAGGATGGGGCGTTATCCACTAGATTAGGCATTCCGTTGTTATACGGGGTCGATGCGCTGCATGGTCATAATAACGTAATCGATGCGACGCTGTTTCCTCATAACATCGGTTTGGGAGCGACACGCAACCCTGCTTTGGTCAAGCAAATTGGCACTGCTGCTGCGGAGGAGATCAAATCGGCCGGAACGAACTGGACGTTCGCTCCAACGATCGCGGACCCGCAAAATCCGCGGTGGGGACGGACTTACGAGGGCTTTGGCGATGATGTTCGCCTTGTCGCGCAAATGGGAGCCGCTTACATTCAGGGGCTGCAAGGGGATACGGCCAGTCAGCTTAAGCTACCGACGAAAGTGGTCGCCACGGCCAAGCACTTTTTTGGCGAAGGCTACACGAAGAATGGCACTAATCAAGGGGATGTCGCTGACTTTACGGAGCAGCAAATGATTGATAAAGATTTGCTCGCTTACCAGGAAGCGATAAAAGCCGGGGCGAAGGTTGTGATGGCGTCCTACAGCAGCATTCAAGGCATCAAGATGCATGCGAACAAGCGGCTGCTGACAGATGTATTGAAGGGGCAGCTTGGTTTTGACGGCTTTGTCGTTTCCGACTGGAACGGCATCGAGCAAATCTCAAAAGACTGGGACGGCAAAGCGGTAAGCGGTTTGAAGGATCAGCTGCGCGTAGCCATAGATGCAGGCGTAGATATGTTCATGGAGCCGGCGAATTGGAAAGCTTGCATTACGGATATTAAAGCGTTGGTCGATGAAGGTTCTATCACTTCGGCTCGAATTGATGATGCAGCCTCCCGCATCCTCAAAGTGAAATTCGAGGCCGGTTTATTCGAACATCCGAAGACGGATCCGGATCTGGCGGGCTTGTTCGGTTCTGCGGCACATCGGGAAATTGCACGCCAAGCGGTGCGAGAATCGCTGGTGCTGCTCAAGAACGATCAAGTCGGCGGACAACCGATTCTCTCGAAGCTGAAATCGATGAGCAAAATTTTCGTTGCCGGAAAGAATGCGGACGATATCGGCAACCAAGCCGGTGGCTGGTCGATTACTTGGCAGGGGAAATCCGGAGCCATTACCAAAGGAACCTCGATTCTGAAAGGAATTCAAGATGCGGTCGGAACGACGAAAACAGTCAAATACAACCTGCATGGGCGTGGTTCAGAGGGCTACGATGTGGCGATAGCTGTTGTGGGCGAGAAGCCTTACGCGGAAACTAGCGGCGATACGAATAATCTGAACTTGGATCAGGAAGATTTGGCGACGTTGCAAAATATTCGTTCTACGAATCCGAACATTCCAATTGTGGTTGTTCTTGTTTCCGGAAGACCGCTCACGATTAGCGATCAAATGAGCGACTGGGCAGGGCTTATTGCAGCTTGGCTGCCTGGTACAGAAGGTCAAGGCGTTGCCGATGTATTATTCGGTAACTACGATTTTACCGGCAAACTGCCGATCCGTTGGCCTTTTTATGTGGAATCGTACCCGATGTGGGATCGTACTTCGCCGAATCCTTATGTCTTGTTCGATTATGGTTATGGCTTAACCAAGAATACCGTGACACCAGCGCTTCCACCAAAACCTGCGAAGCCGGATGATGATCCTAGTATCCCAGCGCAAGCGGTTCCCGGGAAGATCGAAGCAGAGAGCTTCACCGCACAGAGCGGACTACAGCTGGAGGATTCCAGTGAAGGCACCAAAGACGTCGGCTGGTCTGACCCGAACGATTGGCTGGAGTACAAAATCAACGTAAGCAGTCCCGGTACCTATGCGGTCGACTTCCGTTACGCAGCAAATTTGGACGGTGCCACAGGTATGAAAATTACGAGTGCCGCCGGCAATACGCTGGGCACCCTTTCCGTGGGAAGCACGGGCGGTTGGCAAAATTGGCAAACGAAGACGGTCAATAACGTGGTTCTGCGCCAAGCGGGCACCCAGAAGATTCGCCTTGTTTATACAGGCGGCTCTATCAACTTGAACTGGATCGAGTTTAAACGCGTCGGTGACGTACCGCCTATAGACGAAGGAAATGGTAACAATGGTGACAATGGCGGCGGTGGAACGATTCCGCAGACGCCGCAAACGGTTATTCAGCCAAGTGCGGTTGAATCTTGGATCACAAACGAGAGAGACCCTTCTAATACGCTCTGGTATTATGCGCCACGATATCAAGCGGGAGATAAAAAGCTGGAGGCCCAGCCGAAGCTGGATATCGCGATGCCGGATGCCAATGCGGGAACGGAAATTCACATCGATCCGGATAAAACGTACCAGTCGATGATCGGTATGGGTACGTCGATGGAAGAGTCGACGGTGTACAATCTGTGGAAAATGTCCCCGGCAAAAAGGACCGAAGTGCTGAAAAGCATGGTCAGCCGTACAGACGGCATCGGCATGAGCATGACGCGGGTGACCATCGGTACGCCGGACTTCACGGCGCAAACCTTTTACACCTACGACGATATGCCGGCTGGACAGACAGATGTGGGGCTGGACCATTTCTCCATCCAGAAAGATAGGGATTACCACATCATTGACACATTAAAGCAAATCAAGCAGCTCAATCCGGATATGAAATTTTTCGCTTCACCGTGGAGTCCTCCGGGCTGGATGAAAACGACGGATAGCATGATTCGCGGTCAAGTGAAGGATGAGTACTTGCCTGTGCTCGCCAAATACTATGTGAAGTACATTCAAGCCTATAAGGCTGAAGGCATTCCGATTTCAGCAATGACGATGCAAAACGAACCGCTCTTAGAGATCGATTATCCAAGCACCAGCATGCCTTGGGAGCAGGAAGCGCGACTCGCCAAGCTGCTTCGGGCAGAGCTCGATGCGAATGGTTTGCAAGACGTGAAAATTTGGACCTTCGACCATAATCCCGGGGATACGATGGCGTATCCGGCACAAATCCTGAAGGATAATGTGGAGGGGGCCTATGATGCTGTTGACGGAACCGCCTTCCATGACTATGGCGGCGATCTGGGTCTCATGTCCAAGCTCCATGATATGTATCCAGAGAAAAACGTTTATTTGACGGAACGCGCTGTATGGGGCACGAAAGGCGCCGATACGATGGCGAAATATTTCCGCAACTGGGCGCGCAGCTATAATTCATGGGTGGCTATGCTCGATAGCGATATCCATACCCATCAATGGGTGGGGACGCCTGATCCGACGCCTTTGATTCTCGATTCCGGCAATGTCGACAATTACTGGGCAGCACCAGAATTCTATTTGATGGGGCAATTCTCCAAGTTCGTAGAGCCCGGTTATGTGAGAATCGATAGCAATTACGGTTCGGCCGATACCGTTACGAACGTCTCATTTAAAAGTCCGGACGGGAAAAAAATAGTCACGGTCGTGATCAATCAGACGTCCAAAGATCAGGCTGTCAAACTGTTAGTGGACGGCACGCAAATCCTGGCGACCGTTCCTGCTAAATCGGTGGCAACTTACCGTTGGGATCGTTTGCAGGCAACCAGATCGGTACCCGGGTCGCTCAACGCCAAGGATATGGACAGCTCGCGAGGCAGCTTCCAAATTGAATCCGGCACGTATATCGGACACCTGAATCAAGGTGCGGCCAGTGCAACAGAACAGGCTTCATTTGATTATATGGTCAATGTCAAAGAGAGCGGCGCTTATGATTTCGATCTTAGCTATGCGGGAAATCAAGAGAATGCTTCGGTTACGTTAAAGCAAGATGGAATAACGCTGGCGAACATCGCCCTGCCGCAAAAGACGTATGGATGGGACAATTTCAGCTCCATTCGCACCCGGGTGACGCTAAGTGCAGGCGTTCACAAATTGACACTTACCACGCAGGGTAAAGACTTTAATCTGTCTAAGCTCAGCTTTACGAAAGCAGCAGCAGCCATCAAGCTGCCAGGCTTGCTTGAAGCGGAAAACTTCGCAGCGGCATCCGGTGTGCTCGTACAGGATACGGCAGACGGAGCGGCTGTCGGATATGCCGACGTCAACGACTGGATGACCTATAACGTCGAAGTTCCGGTAGCAGGTACTTACAATTTAACTTACCGTTATGCAGCACCGGCCGGCACGATTCCTCATGCGGACTGGAGCGAAAATAACACCGTAATCGGCTCCACCTATTTATCCGGTTCTACCGGCTGGATCGATTGGGTGACGGTAACCGGGGCATTGGATTTAACGGCAGGAAGCCATACGCTTAAGTTGAATGTCCATAACGCAGGCTTCAACCTGGATTGGGTGGCATTCGGCCCGACATTGCTGGCTAAGCAAAACCATTCCATAGCAGAGGGCTCGGAATCCGGCGCTCAGATTGCCGTTCAACTGCTGAACGATACTTGGAGCGGACCGCTCCATTCAGCCAACTGGAAGTTGAATGGTTTGCCTGGCGTAAAAGTCGGCAGTATGAATAAAATCGACGATCAGCATGCCTTGCTCGAGCTCAGCGGTAATAGCAGCGTGGATTATGACACAGATCAGACGGCAGTTCTCGAGGCGGCTTCTACGGAAACCGTAATCGGAAGCGTTTATGGACCTACACTTCCAGTAAGTGGAAGCATCAGGTTTACTGAGATAAATGATAGCGAAAGCTTATCTGCGCCGCAGACACCGCTTCCTTATGGGGTCAATAATGTTGTGATTCCGCTTACTTTGAATGGCGGACAATTCGTCCAGGATCAAGTGCAGAACATTACCGTATCCGGAACTGGAGCTGTTGATGGTCACATTAGTGTGACGAGCGTTACTTATGTGAGTCCTACACAAGTAAATGTCCAATTAGGTTGGAACAATACGCCTTATTACGGGGATTTGAAGCTCACGTTCAATGTGCCGGTTACCGCTTATACGGATTCTACGGGCGGATTAGCTTTAACGGCAGATATCATTTGTTTGGGTACTGCGAATCCGGTGGCGCCTGTGAATGTGCCGGGCACTATTTCCGCAGAAAAGTTCTATAAAATGCAGGGTGTTAGTCTCGCTGGCGGTCCGAACAACAGCAAGAAGGTGACCGGTTTTGATGCTGGCGATTGGATCGACTACCCGATACAAGTACCGGAAGATGGGGCTTATGTCGCCACCCTTCGAATTAACTTCAGCAGCGGAGCCGCCAAAGGCATTGTGCTGAAAGCGGAAGATGGAACTAAGCTGACTGATTTTAACATTCCAAGTGTCGGTAACACCAACTGGTTCACGATTCGTGGAACGGTACAGCTTCACGCAGGTTCGCAAAAGCTGCGGGTATTTGCGGGGGCAGGCGGCTTCGAGCTCAACTGGATCCAACTGGATAAGCTGACCGCACAGCCGACGTCCGATAGCGGCGAGCTGAAAGTGGAAGCAGAGAGCTATGTGGCGGACGATCAGGGAATCATTCAGGATAATAGCGGCACACCGGCTTTCCAAAATGTCGGTTACCTGGCCGCCAATAAATTCTTGAATTATTCGGTAAATATTAAGCAAGCTGGCACCTATAAAATCACTTATCGCTACGCTACACCGCAAAGCGGCGTATCCGTAGAGGTAAGCTCAGGCGCCGTTAAACTGGCGACGACGAAAATGCCGGGAACAGGCGGCTGGGGAAGCTACTCCACGGTTAGCGATGTAGTTGTCATGCCTCAGGGCGAGCAAACTTTGAAGTTGTTAGATTTAGGCGATGGTTTCAATCTGGATTGGTTCGCGCTGGAGCCGACTGACGTTGTGGCGGTGCCGCAGGAGCGAACCCTGCTTCCGAGAGCCTCATTGAAGGCGGGAACTTATTCTTCAGCTCAAGTGGTTACACTAACAACGGCAACACCAGGAGCTAAGATTTACTACACTATCGACGGATCAATGCCGACTTCGGCAAGCACACTGTACACGGATGCAATTAAAGTTACAGATCAAGCTGTTATTCGAGCGATAGCCGTTGGAGATGGCCTGAAAGAAAGTTTTGTAGCGCCTTATACTTACTTGATTCAAGAAAGCAGTCAAGGTGGCGGTGACTCTGGCGGTAATGGCGGAAGCGGAGATAGTACTTCTCCTGTAACGCCTCCTGTACAAGAGGACTCCATACCTACGATTAAAGCACCGCAACCTAGCGTTGACGCAAGCGGAGCAGCAATCACAACGATTGAAGCGGCATCACTAACCGAAGCATTTTCCAAAGCATCAGCGAATTCCGCCGGCGTGAAAACAATCCGCATCGAAGTTCCGAAGCTGGACGGTCAACAAGGATATGGCATTACCCTCCCATCCAGCCAACTGATGCAGCAAGACGGCACTAAGAAGATGGAGATTGTTACGGAGCTGGGAAAAATATTGATTCCAAGCAATATGCTGCAAGGAACGGATACAACCTCAGATCAAGTCGAGCTTAGAATCAGCTCTGCGGATAAAACAGGTATCAGTGCGGCGCTGCAAACGCAAATCGGCAATAAGCCGGTCATAGATTTACAACTGCGAGTTAACGGGGCAGCCGTTCCTTGGAATCACGCGGACGCGCCAGTTCAGGTATCCATACCGTACACGCCAACCGCCGAGGAATTGGCTCATCCGGAAAGAATCACCGTGTGGTACATTGACGATCAAGGGCATATCACACCTGTTTCAGGCAGCAAGTATGATGCTGCAACGGGGTATGTGACCTTCACAACGAACCACTTTAGCCGGTATGCCGTTGCTTATGCCGGCAAGACTTTCAAGGATATTGGCAGCTATGATTGGGCCAAAGAGGCGATCGATGCACTGGCTGCGGAAGGCATTATCGAAGGCACGGGCGAAAGCACGTACACCCCCGGAGCGCCTGTGAAGAGAGCGGACTATGTTCTCCTGCTGGTCAAAGCTTTAGGCTTAAAAGCAGAGGTAAAATCAAATGAATCTTTCGCAGACGTATCTTCTACGGATTATTATTACGGTGCTGTAGGTATCGCTAAGAAATTGGGCGTAACTGAAGGAGCGGATGGTAACCGATTTGAGCCGAATGCTCCGGTCACCCGCCAAGATATGATGACATTAACCGCAAGAGCCATGCAAATTGCAGGGAAAACACTGCAAAAAGGCTCTGCATCGGATCTGGATAAATATGCAGACCGGGCGGAGATCGCGGGTTACGCGGTCGACAGTGCGGCCACACTCACCAAAAATGGCATCATTACGGGTGATGGCAGTCAGATCCACCCGCTGAGTACGGCAACTAGAGCGGAAACAGCGGTCATGATGTACCGCATTTACAAAAAGTAGTTGAATGAAACTGTCCCTAGCGCAGCTATTGGTGTGTGCTGGGGACAGTTTTTTTCTTTTCATCGGTCAGACGCAGCGTTACAGGTGAAGTAGACCGTCGCTGAAGCCAGTAAGAGCACCGGTAACGCCCTTTTTGGCCGTTACCGGTGGGAACTTGCGCTTGGCAGCGTCTGTAACGCCCAAAACGGGCGCAACAGCTCGCTTTTTCCGCCGTGGAGCGAGTCGCGGCCGCTCTAAGGCCCTTTTCGGGCGTTACAGACGAGAATTTGCGCCTGCCAGCACTTGTAACGCCCAAAAAGGCTCTTTCAGGAGAAGTAGATCTTCGCCAAGACTCCAGATTGCAAGTCTCCAAGACTGGCAAGAGAGGATGACATGCCTGTAAGATAGACCTCGAACCCCGCCTTGAAAACAGTTGCACTTGCAACTGAATGGGCGTATGATGGGATAGTGGTACGATGCAACTAACGGATTGTACATGTCAAAACGGGGGGAAGTACATGATAGATGCCAAGAATTCAATTCCACGCTGGGTGTCTCTGCTCTATCGTTATGGCCAGATGTATATCGGCGAGCGCTTGCAATCGCTCGATATCGGCAGAGGCCAACATATTTTCCTGAACGCGCTCTATAAGGAAGACGGCCTCACGCAAGAAGAATTGAGCGACTATTTGAAAATCGATAAAGGCACCACGGCCAAAGCACTGAAAAAGCTGGAGGCGCAAGGCTACATAACGCGACGAGTAAGTATGAAAGATAAAAGATGCAACGAAGTTCATCTAACCGCAAAAGCGCTGACCATCAAGGAAGATGTGCGCAAGGTCTTGACGGATTGGCGGGAACGATTGACATTCGGACTCACGGAAGAAGAGAAACGATTGGCGCATTCCATTTTGGAAAAAATGGGCAATAATGCGGCTCGATTCGCAGAGGAGCAGAGGGACTCATGAACATACGACATACGGGATCGACATTTATTGATCGGCATTTTCATGCATTAACCCATCGCAATTACCGTTATTTATGGTTAGGGCAGTGCGTTTCGCTGATCGGCACCTGGATGCAAAATATCGGGCAATCCTGGCTCGTGCTGCAAATTACGGGATCACCGTTCAAGCTTGGATTGGTCGGTGCATTTCAGTTTTTGCCGATTCTCTGTTTTTCTTTATTCGCGGGCATCATTGTCGATAAGTTTCCCAAGAAAAACATCCTGCTGGTCACCCAAACGGTAGCGATGATTCTCGCCTTTACTTTGGCTGCGCTAGTCCTCACAGGTACGGTGAAATACAGCTACATCCTGGTCCTTGCGCTGCTGCTCGGGCTTAATAATACGCTGGATATGCCGACACGGCAGGCTTTTAATATTGAGATCGTAGGCAAAGAAGACTTGATGAATGCGATCGCCTTGAATTCGACCACATTTAACATGGCGAGAATCGTTGGCCCTTCGATCGGTGCTGTCATGATGGCGATGCTGGGCGCCGGTTGGTGCTTTCTTTTGAATGGAATCAGCTTTATCGCCGTTCTCTATGGGTTGCTGCATATTCAAGCAGCGCCTTATGTGCGGAAGCAGCGCTCCAGCGAAGGCGTAATGAAAGAAATAAAGGATGGCATCATCTATATTGCCCGTGATCCTCTGCTCGCGCAAACTGTACTGCTTGTGACTGTCATCGGCACGTTGGCTTTCAATTTTAATGTTTTAATCCCTGTCTTCACTAAAAATGTGCTGCATATGGGAGAGACCACCTACGGCACACTCATGTCATGCTTGGGCGTCGGTTCTTTTGCAGGCGCTTTAACGATGTCTTTCCGCAGCAAGCAAGGGCCACGGATTCAGATTAGTATCATAGCCAGCCTGCTTGTTGCGATATGTCTTATTTTTAATGGATTAAGCAGCTCCGTTTGGCTATGTGGCTTGATTCTGGCGTTTACCGGATTTTTTAACATCATGTTTGCAACCAACAGTAATTCGAATCTTCAAATGAATGCCAAAGAGGAGTACAGGGCACGTGTCATGAGCGTGTATTCGCTCGTATTCGCCGGATCGACGCCGATTGGTAACCTGTTTGCAGGCTATGTCGCTGACAGGTTTGGGGCGAACGGTGCTTTTGTCAGCTGCGGTGTATTGACGGTTATTTTGTGCTTGCTCATTATTTGGAAATATAGGAAGGCTTCTGGCGGTAAGGAACAAGCGACGGATGAAATTGAGATCGTCTCCTCATAGAAATGAAGAAAAATCAAGCATAAAGCTTGGTTTTTTTTGTATATGTATTAGTAATGCTTTGCATGACAATTCATTATTGCAAGCGTTTTCCTTAAAGGTTTTGTTTTCGAAGCAGGCTTCTACCAAACACGCAGGAGGCGAAACACATGGACCCTCGATTTGCCAAAAAAGCTAAATCCCAGAGTTATTCAGACATCGTGAAGTCTGCTCAGTTTCAGACGCTCTTGAAGAAAAAGCGGCAGTTTATCGTGCCGTGGACCGTATTTTTTCTAGCCTTCTACTTTTTGTTGCCGATCTTGACTTCGTACACAAAATTTCTCAATCATGCTGCCATTGGACCTGTTTCGTGGGCGTGGGTTTTTGCTTTTGCCCAGTTCATTATGACATGGGTGCTCTGTACGTTGTATCAAAAGAAAGCGAAAAAGTTCGATGAGCTCGTAGCATCGATCCGCAAAAATATGAAACTGTGAGGGGGAAGTATTTATGCATGCTACCGCTTTTTGGCTATTCGTGGGGATTGTCGCGATTACGTTAATCATTACGTATTATGCGGCCAAGAAAACGAATTCGACGAATGAATTCTACACCGCTGGCGGTGGATTGACCGGCTGGCAAAATGGACTTGCTATCGCAGGCGACTACATGTCCGCGGCGTCTTTTCTCGGTATCGCCGGAACGATTGCGCTTTCGGGTTTTGATGGATTTTTCTACAGCATCGGTTTCCTTGTAGCTTATCTTGTCGTTCTTTATCTGGTGGCCGAACCGCTTCGCAACCTGGGTAAATATACGATGGCGGATATGATCGCCGCAAGGTTCGACGATAAAAAAGTGCGCGGAATTGCTGCGCTGAATACGGTAACGATCTCGATCTTTTATATGATCGCTCAGCTCGTAGGAGCGGGTGCGCTGATCAAATTGTTGCTCGGGCTCTCGTACACGCAATCCGTTTTGATCGTTGGCGCTTTGATGACGGTTTACGTTGTATTCGGCGGCATGCGGGCGACTTCGTGGGTGCAGATCATTAAAGCGATCTTGTTGATGGGCGGAACGCTCATCCTATCGCTCATCGTTTTTGCCAAGTTTCATTTTAGTATTTCGGAAATGTTTGAGAGCATGAAAACTGCCACGCCTTTGAAGGAAAGTTTCCTGAATCCGGGCAACAAGTACAAAATCCCTCTGGATACGCTCTCCCTCAACCTGGCGCTGGTGCTCGGTACCGCAGGCTTGCCGCATATTCTTATCCGCTTCTTCACGGTAAGGGATGCGATTACCGCCAGAAGTTCAGTTGTCTATGCGACATGGCTGATCGGCATTTTTTACGTGATGACGATCTTTCTCGGCTTCGGCGCTGCGGCATTCGTCGGCTACGACAACATTCTCGCCGCCGATAAGGGCGGTAATATGGCGGCGCCTTTGCTGGCGCGCGCGCTGGGCGGCGAATTTTTCTTCGCCTTCATCTCGGCGGTCGCCTTTGCGACGATTCTCGCCGTTGTGACGGGCTTAGTGCTGTCAGCAGCGTCCGCCTTTGCGCATGACTTCTACAGTCACATTCTGCGACGCGGTCAGGCAACCGAAAAGGAACAAATGAAAGTGGCGCGCTGGGCTTCCGTTGGCGTAGCGGTGCTCTCCATTCTCTTATCATTGCTGGCTTCCAAGCTTAACGTTGCGTTCCTTGTTTCCGTAGCTTTCGCGATTGCGGCTAGTGCGAACTTGCCTGTCATTCTGTTTACGATATTCTGGAGAAGATTCAATACAACCGGTGCGGTAACCGGTATGTTGATGGGGCTGATCAGTGCACTGATTCTCGTGGCAATGAGCCCTAGTGTCTGGAATCCGGTTGCCGGAAAGGCCATTTTTGTCGGCGAACCGTGGTTTACGCTAACGAATCCGGGCATCATCTCGATCCCGCTAGGTTTTATTGGAGCGATCATCGGCACACTGCTCTCACGTGAGAAAGTCAATAGCGCCAAGTACGATGAAGTCCAGGTGAAATCGAATATCATGCTATAAAAGTATAGTCAGGAGGCCGTTCCTTGAGGAGTAAAATCTTCAAGGATTGGTCGGACTGAAGGTCCAGAGCACGGCAATCATCGACATACGATTTTTTTGGGGACTTAGGCTCATTCTATCTCCTCGAGACGAGGTATCCAATAACGTGTAATTCTTTCTTGATGTTTGTCTGCTTGAATATCGCCCGTTAGCGAGAGCCTTTTCAACCATTTTGCCGCTGTCCGGGGATGAGTTCCTAGAGCAGAAGTAAGGTCAGCAGGACGAATGATTCCACCTTGGTGCAAAGCGAGACTGATAATTTGCTGCTTGCGCAATTGCCACACATCGGTACGGCCAGTCGAACCTGCGGCTTCCGCACGCAAGACAGACCACCAATGCCCGATCGCCTGTTTAATTTGACGCTGACAAATAATTGGACGTTGAATCACTTGATTAGCGGAGAATCGCAAAAGAAGCCAACCTGACAAGACCAGATCATTCTGCCGCATCAAGTGATCGTCAAAATCGCTAGGAGATAGGTCCCGTGCATGTGTTGTAAACCCGTCAATTTCTATGACCAGCTTCATTCCATTTCGGATATAGACAAAATCGGCGAAACGTTGGCCTCCCTTGAAATCTTTAAACGGTACTCTGCTTTCAATCCGGTAAAATCATATTGAAAAGCAGGACCCCATACGTGCTCCAGGAACGCTGTTTCCGCCTTCCCCAATTTTGCCCGAAACGATCCGCTTTGTAGAGCTTCTCGCTGAAATTGCTCGACAAATTGCTTAACAAATGTGTTCAACTCTCAAACTCCCTTCAAACAGACGCAAAAAACACCCCAAAGCTGCGGCTCTACAGCTTATCGGGGTGTTCTTCACTCCGTACGATATTAATTTAGATATATTTTACAATATTTCTTTGATAATGCGCAATAGAATGATGAACCTGCTATACCAAACTCCCACATTACAGCCCGTTGTTCGCAAATAAAGTTCTCTAGAGTCTCTAAAAAATGGAGGTTTATCCACCATGAATAGGCTAGAGAACAAAGTACCATAATTAGCGAACTTTGTTCTTAAAATAAAGACTTTTGTTCTTTCGAGCTCTATTTTGAGCGTTTATCAAAAAAAGTGCGTCAAACAAGTACGCTATTAACGACCCTTGTTCTCTGTTGCACTATGCTCCCCTCACATCCGCTGACCCTGGGTAACTGCACTACTGTACTTAGCTCCTTGAGTCCACTGCACTTGTTGCACGGCTCCTTCAGACTCCAATTCACTATGCGCCCATCACATCCGCTGACCCTGGGTAACTGCACTACTGTACTTAGCTCCTTGAGTCCACTGCACTTGTTGCACGGCTCCTTCAGACTCCAATTCACTATGCGCCCATCACATCCGCTGACCCTGGGTAACTGCACTACTGTACTTAGCTCCTTGAGTCCACTGCACTTGTTGCACGGCTCCTTCAGACTCCAATGCACTATGCTCCCATCGCATCTGCTCTGATGCAATTCCCCATCGCGTCAACTGAGCCTGCAGTGACTCAACTGCACTATGCTCCCCCTCGCTCGATTAAGCATCTCCCACGGGTTCATCTTGTCAACCTTCCGCGAAATCATAAGATTTTCAACTTTTCTTCAGAGATTTCCCCACTTTTTTTGCTCCATTTGCAGATAGAATTAGCACATATGCGCTTATCGAAAGGGAATAAGCTTCTATTGCCGTTAGCCGGCAGCCCTGTGTACAATATTTACATAGAACCCGATTATGATTTCGTCTTGAGGTGAACCCCATTATGTATAGAATCATCATGATCGATGATGAAGATGAAGTCAGAGAAGGCATCAAGCGAAAGACGAGTTGGGAGGCCTGCGGGTTTCAATTGGTCGGTGATTTCGGCAACGGTCGGGATGCTTATGAAGCGATGGATGAATTGCAGCCAGATGCGGTGATTACAGACATTTGCATGCCATTTATGGATGGTCTTGAACTTACCCAGCTGATTGCCGCCAAATACCGGGATGTCAAAGTCATAATTGTAACCGGTTACGAGGATTTCGATTATGCGAAGCAAGCCATCAAGCTCAAGGTGAAGGACTATCTGCTGAAGCCGATTAATGCTGCAGAATTTACGGAATTTCTGCAAAAATTAAAACTCGAACTGGATGAGGAACGCAAGCAAAAAGAAGACGTTACCTTCCTCCGCCATCAATTCCAGGAAAGTATGCCGCTGCTCCGGGAGCGGTTTCTCGAGCGGTTGGTGACCTCCTGCATGAAGCGCGAAGAGATCGAACGCAAATGCCGGATGTTTGGCCTCACGATAGGCGGCCCCAGCTTTACGGTGCTTGCACTCGACATCGATGAATTTCACCGGAATTTCTACAGTGATCAAGTCGCGGAGGAGGAGCTGCTGCGATTTGCCGCTCACAACATTTTGCATGAGATTGCCCAAGAGGAGCATGGCGGAATCGTATTTCGAACCCGTGACGATAAGCTCGTCGCGCTGCTTTCCGGCAAGCGGAGCCACATTGAAATGACAGGCCAAACCCTGGCGGAACATGCGAGGTACAGCATCGAGAAATATTTGAATATGACCGTAACGGTCGGCATCGGGCGTATTTACGACGAATTGCAGGATGTACCCAAGGCATTTCAGGAAGCGCTTTCGGCTTTGGATTACCGCTTTTTGCTCGGGAAAAACCGGATCATTGCGATCGGCGACATGGAGTTTGGACGCAGCCTTGATACCCTGAGCGATGTCCAGACGGAGAAAAAGCTGATCTCTGCAATCAAGACCGGAGAGAAAAGCGCCATCTCCGCGACGCTCCGGGATTGGATCGACGAGATGAAGAAGGCGGCCTGTCCGATGGATAAATGCTACGGCAAGCTGCATAAACTGCTTGTCGCCTTGATGAATTTGCTGGTTGAAACCGGATCTGAGGATTCGGCGGTGCTCGGCGACCATTCGTTCATGCAAATCTATACGAGAAAAACATTGGATGATGTTAGAGATTGGCTGGAGGGAGTTTGTTTGGAGCTGGTAGACTTGCTTGCCGAGAAGAGGACGACCGTCTCCCAAGCTCAGATGGAAGCCGCTGTGGTATTCATTCATGAGCATTATGCGGACGAACAGCTCTCTCTTCAGCGGGTATGCAATCATATTTATATGAGCATGAGCTACTTCAGCGCCCTGTTTAAACCATTCACTGGCGAGACTTTCGTTGAGTATGTAACCCGGTACCGATTGGATAAAGCGAAAGAGCTTCTAGCGGTCACCCAGCTGAAAGCTTACGAGATTGCGGCCATGGTGGGCTACAACGATCCCCAGTATTTCAGCGTTATTTTCAAAAGAAATACCGGCATGACCCCCAAAGAATATCGAGCCTCGCAGAAAGGTCAACCCAGTCTATGAGAATGCGGCGGCACGCCTTTCAATTTAAAAGCATTCATACGAAAATCGCCTTAGCTTTCTCTTGTCTGATTCTTTGCACGACCGTTATTTTAAGCTACAGCGCATACCGCCTTTCCACCGTGGCTGTCACGGATACGTCCCTGGAGTACACGAAGCAGCTCATCGAACAGGTTAACAAAAACATACAGACGTATATCGGCAATATGGAAAGCATTTCAGCCCTATCGCTGAGCAATGCCGATTTGAAACGTTATCTGGAACTGAAGAACGCGAATAGTCCCGAAGGGGAGCAGCTCTCGAGCCAGATCAGCAGCTATTTTCAAGCCATCGTCGCTTCCCGAAAAGACATCGCATCCATTGTGTTCGCCGGTTCTAATGGCGCACTGGTATCGGATCGCGGCAACGGGCGCTTTAAGCCTTACTCCGAGTTGATTACGCAAGAATGGTACGATAAAGCGAGCGAGAGCAAGGGTGACGTAGTTATCACATCTTCGCATGTACAGCATCTTTATCAAAATGAGTACAAGTGGGTTGTCTCGATCAGTAAACAAATGCCGAAAACATCGCCGTGGTCAGCAAGCGGTGTACTGCTGGTCGATCTGAATTATAACGTCATTAACGATCTGTGCAATCAGATTCAGCTTGGACAAAGAGGCTATATTTTCATCCTAGATCCGACCGGTGACCTCATTTATCATCCGCAACAGCAGCTCATTTACACTGGACTCAAATCGGAGGATATCCCGACGCTGCTTAAGGTTAGCGACAGCACATTTCAAGCGAAAGAAGCGGAGCAAAGTAAAATTTATACGGTCCGAACAACGAATTTTGGCTGGAAAATTGTCGGAGTAACCGATTCGGAGGATCTTAGCGGGAATAAGAGGGAGATGCAGCTAACCTCTGCGATGTGGGGCGGGATCTCGTTGATCATTGCGCTGGCGATTTCGATTCTTTTGTCCGTAACGCTGACCAAACCGATTAAGCAGCTGGAAGTGCATATGAAACAAGTGGAAAAAGGCAACTTCGATATACGAGTCGATGTGGAAGGTACGAATGAGATCAGCAAGCTATCCCGCACGTTTAATCTAATGATCGGTAAAATCAAAGAGCTGATGAATCAAACGGTGCAGGATCAGGAAGTGAAGCGGATCAGTGAGTTAAAGGCGCTGCAGGCGCAAATTCAGCCGCATTTTCTGTATAATACGCTTGACTCTATCATTTGGATGGCAGAAATGGACAAGGTGAAAGAGGTCGTGACGATGACATCCGCTTTGTCCAAACTGCTCCGCTCCAGCATCAGCAAAGGCGAAGAACTTATTCCGATCTCCGTGGAGCTCGAGCACATTCAAAACTATTTGACGATCCAGAACATCCGCTACCGGAATAAATTCACATACGCTATCGAGGTTGAACCTGCCATTCTTACCTGTAGTATTTTGAAAATTATTTTGCAGCCATTAGTCGAAAATGCCATTTATCATGGCATGAAACATTTACCCGAACGGGGGCACATTCGAATTACAGGCCGCAAGACGGAGGGGCTTATCGAACTCAAAGTGATGGACAACGGTGTCGGCATGAGCGAAGAGCAGTTGAAACATTTAATGCATAAAGCGGGTCAAGCAGATTCAGGCAAGGGCTTCGGCTTGCATAACGTGAATCATCGCATTCAACTCTATTTCGGAGAAGGGTATGGTTTGCAGTTTGAGAGCGAGTTGGAAGAGGGAACGACCGTGACGGTGCGTATTCCGGAACTTCCCCGGGCAGAGCAGACGAATTGAGGTGAGAGGGATGAAAATAAGGATAGGCTCTGTCGTCATTGTGATCGTGCTTCTCATGATCCTGTCCATGGTGGCGTATCTCATCGTATCCAAAGAAATGGAGTCCAAGAACAGACCTCTTATTTTAATTCCCAAAACGATCGACACCCGCGTTGAATTTTGGCAAGTCTTGAACCAAGGAGTGTTCGCGGCAGCCAAAGAGTACAAAACGGAGATCAAAGTGATGGGTACGCCTTCTGAATCGGATATTGATGAGCAGGTGAAATTAGTGGAAGAAGCGATCGCCCAGAAGCCGAAAGCGATCATTTTGGCGGCAACGGATTATAACCGCTTGGTTCCCGCTGCCCGGAAAGTCATCAACTCAGGCATCAAACTTATTACAGTTGACTCTGGATTGGAGGGCGGCATTTCATCCAGTTTCATTGCAACAGACAACTACGCGGCAGGCCGTAAAGCGGTGGAAACTATGAAGCGATACGTGCAGGGTCCGGCGAAATATGCGATTGTCAGCTTTGTCAAAACATCTACTACACAATTAGACAGAGAAAACGGGGTGCGTGACGGATTAAAAAACGATCCTTCTGTAGTCGTCTTAGACACGTTGTATAGTAACGGCAATGAAGAAATCGCATACGAACAGACGAAACAGCTTCTTGCCGAACATTCGGATATACGCGGTATTTTCGGATTGAATGAGGTCTCAACCGTAGGGGCGGCGAGGGCGCTCAAGGAAATGGATCATGGAAGAAACACCAAGCTCGTCGGGTTTGACAGTTCAATGAATGAAATCGCATTCCTAGAAGAGGATATCCTGCAGGCGACCATGGTCCAAAAGCCTTTTAACATGGGATATTTAGCGGTGAAAACGGCTCTCCAGGTTTATAATGGCGAAGCGGTTAAAGCGATGATGGATACGGGTTCGGAGGTTATTACCAAAGAAAATATGTACACAAGCGAAAACCAGAAGCTATTGTTTCCATTTGTAGAGAAATAGGCGTAGGAGTTTAGACTCATTTTTAAGTAAATATCCATTTATTGGGTTGTCAAGTTTCGACGTTTCCTCTACAATATGATGTAGATTCATGTCGGAAAGGGGGGAGCAGACAATGCTAGGACTTTTTAAGAAATGGCTGAATAAACCAGCGTCACAGCAGGAATCTACGAAGTCAGCGGACTACAAAACGATGGAAATCGATGTTGTCATCAAATGTTTCGTTTCGGATAAAGACAGACCGTTTCGTGTTATTTTTAAAGTCGAGAAGCAGGGCTCTTTCTTTACCAAGGACATTTTCGTGAAAAATGTGGATGCTAAGACGCCGTACGAGCTCGTAAATAACTTCTCCACGCTTGGAATGAACTATGAAGAGCTGAAGAAATACGAAGGTACGGATCATGCCGAGTATAGCTTTGCTACCTTGGAGGAAGCCAAAAAGGTAAAAGACACAACAGTCGATTACATACGATTCCTAATCCGCGAACATCAACAAGAAGCAGTGGCAAAAATTTCATAAGAACAATAGAAAAGGAGCTAGCGACCTAAGTCGTGGCTCCTTTTTGTTTGCGATTAGGGATTGATGGAAGTCTCAAACAACTTCTTCATTCTGCAGCGTTCTATTCTGCTGCCAAATTTCTTTCAAGCGGTGCTGCCGAAGCTTCGTAATGGTTGTGAATTTGGGCTCGGCGCCTTTGAGTTCAAAGAACACTTTGCCATCCTGGATATTGATTATTTTCGTCGTATTGACGTAGCAGTCTGTGTTGACCTTAAAAAAGGAGGTGTCCGACATAAGTTCCGTCATTTGCTCGGTCGACAACCGTTTCTTGATGTGATAGTTTTTCCCATGGAAACTGACAAGTCCATGTTCCCCGACCCGGAAATACATAATATCCTTTTGGAGAGTAAAATCTTCGTACGTGTTCGTAACATCGAGCGCTACATTCATGTGTCCTTCCCCCTCATATAAAATGTTAACGCTTACAAATTGAGAACGCTTTCATTTTACCATATTTATGAGTTTAGGGAAAGGGTTTTGCGAGGAAAAAAAGAAGGGCGAATGTTCTACAAATGCAGACATTTTCGCCCTTTTTTCGCTATTTATTTGTTCATTCGTTCAAATACATTTTGTGCGATCCAGACGCCTGCTGCTCCGGCTTGAGCCAGGCCTCTGGTAATGCCCGCGCCGTCGCCGCCGCAGAACAAGCCTTTAATTTCGGTCTCGAAGCTTTCGCTGAGTTTCGGACGCGCGGAGTAGAACTTTGCTTCTACGCCATAGAAAAGCGTATGTTCAGCCGCGATGCCAGGCGTGACCTTCTCGAGAGCGTGAATCATCTCGATCAAGCTCTTCATCGTATTGTACGGGAGAACGAGACCGAGATCGCCCGGTACCGCTTCCTGTAAAGTCGGCTCCAAGAAGCCTTCGCGGATGCGCTCGGTCGTCGAGCGGCGTCCGCGCATAATGTCGCCGAATTTCTGAACGATCACGCCGCCGCTGGATAAATCGTTCGCATGTTTACAAATTTCACGGGCGTATTCGTTCGGTTTATCGAACGGCTCAGTGAATTTGTGCGAGACGAGCAGCGCGAAGTTCGTATTCTTGGACCCGAGCGCAGGGTCCTTGTAGGAATGGCCGTTCGCGGCCATGACGCCGCTATGGTTTTCGACGACTACGTGGCCGGAAGGATTGCTGCAGAATGTGCGTACCCGCGTACCGACAGACGTGTTGTAAATGAATTTGCCCTCGTAGAGATGCTCGTTAATCTCGCGCATTACGACGTCGGAGGTTTCTACGCGTACGCCAACATCGACCTGATTGTTATACATTTTGAGACGGCGCTTCTTAAGAACCTGCGTCAGCCATGCGGAGCCGTCGCGTCCTGGAGCCAGCATGACGAAGTCGCTGTGAATTTCCGTGCCGTCTTTCAAACGGATGCCGGTAATGACATGTTTATCTTCGCTTTTTAAGGTCATAATATCATCAACTTCTGCTTTGAACTGCATGTCGATGCGTGTTTTCAAATATTCATAAATGGATCTCAAAATCATCAAGTTTTGTTCGGTTCCCAAGTGCCGAACTTGCGCGCGAAGCAGCTTCAATCCCGCGGCATAAGAGCGCTGTTCGATCTGCTTGACGGCTTCTGTCGTCGGGTCCGTAACGTTCGGAGTTGCGCCGTGAAGCAAATTGATATCATCTACATACTGAATCAATTCCAACACTTTGGATGGTGCCAAATAATCCGTCATCCAGCCGCCGAATTCGGTGGTGATATTGAATTTGCCGTCGCTGTATGCGCCTGCGCCGCCGAAGCCGGCTGTAATGGAACATGCAGGGAGGCAGCCGGAGAAATCTTTTTTCCCGGCAGGAGGCGGACATAGCTTGATTTTATTTTCCAGAATCGGGCAGCTTCGGTGATAAATATCGTGTCCTTTGTCGACTAGCAAAATTTTGGCGGCAGGGTGCTTAAGCGTCATTTCATAACAGGCGAATATGCCTGCAGGTCCTGCTCCAACAACGATGAAATCATAAGCTCTCATTTCGATTTCGCTCTCCTTTTCAAACACCGTTCAGGTGTGGAAATCCGGCTTTTGGACGCAAAAAATCCCAGCCACACAGGTATGCGGAAGCAGTACCCGTCGTAGCTAGGAAGTTAAGGCTTCCTCTAGAAACCCTCAAGCCAATTCTCAAGGATATACGAACGTTTTAATGATTGTGGGCTGTATGTTATAGCCTTGATAATCATAATACGAACATTATTGAATGTCAATCTATTAATGTTCGTGATTCTTTTATACGGGGATAGAGATAGTGAAGCGCGTTTCACTCTCGTTACTGCTTACATCGATCGTTCCGTTGTATTTGGCAACGAGCTTTTTGACGATGCTTAAGCCTAGACCAGCATGGGCGCCCGAGTCTATTTTTGTTGAAAAGCCTGGCTCATACAAATCGGCGATGATGTCACTTGGAATCGGATCCCCATGATTGATGATTTCGAAAATAAGCAGCGCACCCTCGACGCGTCCGAGTAATTTCACTTCTTTCTCCGCATCATTCATGGATTGCATAACGGCATCGAATGCGTTGTCAATTAGATTGCTGAGCATTTTCACCAGATCGGTCGCTTTTATGGCGCTAAGGCTGATACGACTCAAATTAACAACTTCATGATGAAAATTGATTTTACGTTCAATAGCCTGAATGACTTTGGATTGAACAATTGCGCTCAAAGAAGGCACATCAATTTGAATGATATCGTTAAGTGCATTGGTTTCACCGATCAACTCGCCTGTGTATCTGTCCAGCTCCTCATATTCTTTGAGATGGACAAGGGAATGTATCGCGGCCACATGGTTATTGAAATCATGCCGCTGCTCTTTCATGGAGCGGAATAATGAGCCAATGTTATCGACGTACACCTCTTGGACGCTCTCAGCGGTAGCTTCGCGCTTGCGATTGACAAATCGGACGGCGACAATAACGAGCAGAAAGGCGATCACGGCCGTTGATCCGATTAATAGGAGCAAGCTTGTTTGCTGCTGCTGGATGGATTGCTGAACCCTCCCATAATCTGCCGTCAGCCCAATGACTACCGGGAAATCCAATTGCAGCGGGATAAACATTTTCAGATAAGTTTTCCCGTCGATCGTTGTAAGAAATTGCTTTCTTTGCTTGGAATCGTTGACGGCTTGTACATATTCCTGATCCCGGTCATCCCTCATTTCGTAAGAGCCGAATAAGATTTCCCGGTCCGTGAACCACACGTAGCCCTGGCTGCTATTCGGTTTTTGTTTCTTCAAAAAAATAGGCGTGTTGTAAACGGTTATTTCCTTGGCTCCATGATCCGTATAACCATGAATGATTTCATTAATCACGGCGTTGACGCCTGTCTCCCGCTGATAATCTTTAAAGAAAGTATCATGAACAAACGGATCGATGATGTAATTCGTGCGGCCATCGTAATAATAGCCCCATTTATCAATAGACTGTGGATTCGTTGAAGAGGTATTGAGCGGTCCTGACCAATAATGCGGAAGCGCTTGACCGCTTTGGACATTCGTTTCCTTCGTATCCAGGAGCTGATTGAACGCTTTAAACCAGTCACGGCTCCACGCTTTGGTGCTCATGTTGATTTCGTTAGGATCCGACGATCTGTATCCGATAATATCATCACCGCTTCGTTTCATGAGGGTGATATGATCGACCATCAATTCGCTGCTCAGCTTGGCGAGCTCTTCATTCGTCACTTTTTCAATGTCCGGACTTAGCTTGTAGAGTGCGGCGATGGAAGCGGTTCGCAGGTTCTGACCGATCAGGTTTTCGACGTATTTCTCACCTGTTTTGGAGTGTTGTATCGAAATCGCGACGTTGTCGGCGATCAGTTGCAGCTTCGTTTCCAACTCTGAAGTTAGCATGCGCTTCGTATAATAGTAGAATACGCTGTCCGTAAGTAGTACAATGATTAGCGAGATCATCAGGATGAAAAGCGAGGAGCGCAGCTGGATCTGCGGCTTTCGCTTGATCGTTTTGTTCATGTTGTCCTCCCAAAATGTTAAATTCTCTCAAACATCATAATACATATTCAACTAGAATCCCATATGGAAATGGAGGGGTTGCGATGAAAGTGACCTTCTTAGGCTGCGGGGACGGATTTAGCGTGCTTCAAGGCCACAATAGCGCATTACTCACGTTCGCGGAGACGAATTTATGCATCGATTTTCCGGAATCAAACCATTTAAGTTTGCATCAATTAGGGATGAAACTGAACCAGATCGAAAACCTTTTTATAACCCATTTGCACGAGGATCATATCAATGGCCTGCAAAAGCTGGCGCTGTTCCACCGGGTTTATCCGGGAAAGGCGAAGCCAAAACTGTTTGTGCCTGCGGGGCTTAAGGAAGATTTATGGCAGTGCCTTCGCCATGGGCTTGAGTTGACGACGCGAGGGAAGCTCGCGTTTGAGGACTATTTTGATATCGAGTGTGTGGAGGATCGCTTCTCGGTTGCCGGCGTTATGTTCGAACTCGTTCAAACGCTGCACGTGCCGGGGATGCTCAGCTATGGGCTTGTGTGCAAGCCGCTTTTTTATTTCAGCGGGGATACGCGTCTGGATGTTGGCTACATTCAGAGCATCGCGGATGATGTGGAGACGATCTTTCATGAATGCCATATGCAGGATGACACGCTCCCGTCGCACACCTCTTTGGATGAGCTGCTGACGCTTCCGGAGACGATTCAGGAGAAGATGGTTTTGATGCATTACGTGGACGACTTTTTGGAGCCGGGCGTGAGGGATGCGTTTCATACGAAGCATAAGGTTCGGTTGGCTGAGCCTTTGGCGCGCTGTGAGCTGTAAGAGAGTTGAGAAAAGCAGTATGGCTATGGGAAAAGCTCCAATTAATTGGCCGCTTCATCCCCAACCGACACTGGTCAAAAAAGGCTCGAACGCCCCGATGAAGGGCTGTTCGAGCCTTTTGTACGCATGATGCTGTATTTGTCCAGGAGGAGATTCCCGTTCGTGCCGATTAATCGGTATTCCTGCTTTTCACGGAAGCACCTTTAATCAGCGAGACATAGATCCTCTCATGTTCCACTTCCTCACCGCCGATGAGGCGGAGTAACTGCTCGGAGGCCATCCCCCCCCAGCGGTATTTGGAATACTCGATGGTGGAGAGCCGAGGCTGAAGATACTGGGTCAGATCAATGTTGTCAAAACCGATGAGCGAGAAATCCTCGCCAACCCGGAAGCCTCGTCGATCCGCATAGTTATGCAGGCCGATCGCCATCTCGTCATTCATGCAGAACACGCCGACCGGGCCGTCGTAAGCATCCAGAATGATGCGGCCGGCCTCTTCGCCGGAGCTTTTGTTGAAGTCGCCTTCGATAATGACCGCCTCGATATCGGGATGGCGGTCCAGCGTCTGGCGGACGGCGATCATCCGCTGCCGCGAGTCGAACGTATCCGGCGGTCCCGTTACGACATACAGTTTGCGGTGGCCGCTATCGATGAGATAGTCCATCGCCAGATTGGCGCCGGCCTTATTGTCCAGCAGCACCTGGTTCACGGCCGGATGATTGAGCTCCCGGTCGAGGACGACGAGCTTGTGGCCGCGGTCCGCATAATCCAGCAGCTCCTCATCGGAGAAAGTGGAGTCCAGAATGATGGCCCCGTCAATCATACGCTCCGGGAGCAGCCGGTGGGATTGCATGCCGCTGCAGACGATCAAGTCGTAGCCCTTGCGGTTCAGTACTTCCTTCATGCCTTGGAGCAGGTCGCCGTAGAAGGCGCCGGTGAAGTCGGTCAGGAACGCCCCGATAATTCGGGATTCCTGCTTTTTGAGCTGGCGGGCGGCAGCATTGGGAATATAATTCAATTCCTTGGCGATGGCAAGAATTTTGGTGCTTGTTTCGGGTGTAACCTTAGGACTGCCGTTCAGGGCGTAGGAGACCGTCGAGATCGACACTCCGGCCTGCTTGGCAATATCCTTGATGCTGACCATCGGGATCCCTCCTAAAGACGGCTTGTTTTTCAAATATACCACAACTTTCTCTATCATAAGCGTTATCTTGCAGACAATTTTTTCTTGTTCACGGGAGAACGTGGGGCTCACCATTCTAAGGGAGTTCGACCCTTGGGGACACTGATCGATGCGTTAACGATGTTATTCAGTGTTCCAGACGTAAGAGAAAATGGAATCGAGCCCATAACGATGTTTTCCATCGTTACTGATTTGAACTGGTCAGTTGCCATACCTAATTTCCTCCTAAGTCGCAAATGTATGGATTTACACACAAAAGGAGAGTCAGGCAAAACCTTGACTGTTTTTCGTGAAATCAGGCTTCAATCACAATTTCATTCAATTTTTCTGCATCCGGCAGCCAGAGCGTCTCCAGCTCCTCTAGCGATAGTTCTGCTCCGGTGCTGCGGTACGGACCGATTAGCCTGCTGAAGGCGGCCTTTTGTCCATTGACGGTAATCCGGCTGATCGGGCTACCGCTGCCGGAGAGCGCGTACATGATGCGTACCGGTCGGCCGGCTACCGCGAAGCGAAGGCTAAGTCCGTTCAGTTCGGCCGGAAGCACCGGATCCAGCTGAAGGCGGCCTGCGGCTTGGCGAATGCCGAGCACGTTCGAGATCAGCTGGTTCATGTAGATGCCGGGTCCGCTGGAATAGATGCGCCAGCCGCCCTTGACGGGAGCCGAGCCGCTGCGAAGCTCGTCAAAGCGCTCCGCAGCTTCATAACGGCTTGCGAACTTGCCGTCGGAGCTGCTGAAATACGCATTGCTCTGCCGCAGTTCCGCGTTCGGCACGGCTTTTTGAATTCCGACCGGATTGATGACCTGTAGCGCCCTCCAAGCTTCCTCGGACTTGCCGAGCCCCGCCATCGCTTCAATAAAGCGGATATGGGCATGCACGTACTGCAGCCCGACTTCGCGGCCGAAGTTGGCCGCCTGCTCCGCGCGCTTGAAACGGGAGCTGACGCCCCCGTCATAGGAGGCCGGCCGGTTCATCAGCCGTACGCCATCCGGGAAACTCAGCTCGCGCTTGATCAGCCTGTAATGAGCTTCGGCCTGCTCCGGCGTGATCAGCCCGGCAATGATGCTGCGCGTCATCGGCAGCAGACGGTACTGTATGCCGGTGCGCGTATCCGTCGGGTGGAGCCATTTGTCCGGATGCGCAGGATCCTCCATATACAAGAAGCCCGGAATGATTTCGTCCGGATTCATATAGCGGTGGAAATCCTCGGAGATGCCTTCTGCCAGCTTCAACAGTTCCACTCCGAATGCCGCACGCTCTTTGGAGGCGTTGTCGGCAGCAGGAAACGAAGCCAGCAGGGTGCCGAGCTGCCGCACGGCCTGGTACGTCAGCGCCACGGTCCAGCTGCTGACCATAAAGGTACGCAGCTCCGCGCTGGCCGGCTGCAGCGTATCGTCCCAGTCGCCGTCACCGTAGGCGGAAAGGCGTGTGCCGTGCAGGAAGTGGGTGCGGATATAGTCCATCTGCTTCTGCACATGACGATACAGCGTCTGTTTGTCTTCTGTCAGCTCGAATGTATGATGATCCGTATAGGAAAGCTCGGTTTCCAGAATGGAGGTATCGCCCGTTGCGGCGATGTAATCGCCGAGAAGCTTGAGCGGCCAAACGATTATATCCCCGTGGCTCTCCTCCTGTTGGACGCGGTGATAGCGGTCGAACATGAACCACTGCGGCCAGCCTCCGCTTGAATCGTATTGATGCGTGTATACCGTCATAATAATATCGCGCACCGCTTCGTAATGCTGAACCGCGAGGAAGTACTCCGCGGGTCCCTGACATACGTCGCGCGTGCCCCAGGCAGCTCCGCCGTACTGCTCCAGCCCGTGAGGAACTGCAAAATGAACCCGCATATTATGCGTGTACCACCACGCCAACATGTTCAGACGCTGGACCGCATCATTGCCTTGCGGGTGATCCAGGGCGAAGCCTTTCATTAGCTTGGCCATATCCTCGCGGTACTTCCGCTTCTCATTTTCAAAAGAGGGAGCATCCGTTTTGGACACGCCTGCGCCGAAGCCGGAAAGGCGGCCGCCGATAAGAAGGCGCCAAGAAGCAGCAGCATCTGTTTCCAGCACAAGCAGCGGGGCTTGGCCGGGAACGAGCGACGGCATCAGTCGGCGCTCATCGGTTCTGCGGAGCCCGGTGCCCTCGGCGAAGATCCGGTAACTGAGCCCCGGATACGCTTCACGAATCGGCGAACCTTCGGCCGCAGTAATGAGCAGTGAGCCTTCGCGCTCTACCAGCTCATAGGGAGCCTCATACTCGCGGTCGCTCATGGTGACCTGCGCAGTAATCAAATACTCCCGGGGCAGCCCGCTTTCGGACCGTACTTCAAGCACCGCATCGGGGGAATCTGAACTCGTATAGCTCGTAATCTCGAGCGTATCCTCATCCAGACGGTAGATCCAGCGGGCATAGTTGAAGCCGATCTCGAACAAGCTCGGCATGGCCAGAAGACGGTAGCTGCCGCCGACCCGGGCATACAGGCGAAGTCCGGAGGCATGGGCGGCGCCCAGCGCATTCCGCGTATTGCTGAGCAGTTTATTGAAAGTGGTATTGCCGACGACGAGATGGGAATGAAAAATCCCGTACATATAAGCTGTCGAGGTCAGCATTTCAACACCTGCACGGTCAGGTGCGCCGCTCATCAAAATATGGCCGTGCGGCCGCTCGACGAGCATCTCCTTGCTTTTCAGCACGACGTGTTCGTAGGTCGGAGTGAAAAAGGAAAGCAGTTCCCCGTCGGCCCATTCTTCCTCCAGTCGGGAAGGGTAACGTTCCTGCAGCTCGGCCACCGTAAGCGGACGGGACTGGAGCGGAGCTCCGAGATCCGGCGACTTGAGCGGCATCGGATTGGCGGGAGCTTCAGCGGCAGGCAAGGCGTCCATCTCTTGCCAAGCTGCTGCAAGCTCATCGGCGAAAGCGGCATCCGTCACGGCCTCTGGATGATCCTCGCGGAACATGCCGTAAAAGACGACACGGGCTCCTTGCACCGGATTCACCCGCTGGGATTGGAGAGCTGTGTAAGCAAATTCATACTGATACACCTTGCTTGGCAGCTGGTCTTGAGATAGCGCCTCGGGCTGATAAGTATCCTTAAAGCTGAGACCGAAAAACTGGAAGCCGTCGGTAGAGAAGGCGGCCGCACCCGTCAGGCAGCCTTGCTGCAAATAAGGGAAACGTCCTGCCTGCGGCTGATTTTGGCGGGAACAGACGACCCAGCCGAAATCACCAGTCCGGAAAGCTGCATGATCAATGTACTGCGAGCAGTAGGCTTCGTTGCTGCGCACGGCGGCAGGAGCGCCAAGGCCGACGTCCTGCCCATAGATGAGCTCCGCCTGGACGGAAGCGCCTTCCGAATGAAGGTTGACCTCCCAAAACCATATATTGCGGGATGATAGAAGAAAAGAGACCTCGTAACGGATTTCGTCCGCGATGCCGCTCCAGGTGATGCGGCGTTCTCCGCGGCTGATGCGGCTAGTCGAACGAACGCCGAGCAGTGGATGGACCGAGAAGCCCTCCGGCCGGACGATCCTCAAATAAAGGTTGTTCAGCGAGCCGTCCAGCGGATTGCTCAGTAGCTGATTCAGCATGATTCCGCCTCCAAGCGCCTCATACAGGTCTCCTGAGGTATGAAAGGTGAAGGTTAAAGCTCCGGATTCCAGCCGCCAGACGGCCGGAAGCGAAGCGGTTTGTTGAATTGACATTGTGCAGTACCTCCTCTTGATGGGGGGAAATGATTTAATATGTAAATGGACAATAAAAACGTTTCTATAAGAGTTAAACAGAGTATAAACAAAGTAGTGAAATGAAGTCAAACATTAAATAATTTTGTATATAAGCGTAAAAATTATGGGATATGCTCGATTTCGGGCTATAGATGAAGGGAAAATTCTTCAATAAAAAAACCTTGAATGCGATTTCAAATTGATCTATAATTCATATCGAAACGTTTCTATGAAGCTTGGAACAACTTAAATCAGGGGAGGAAAACAGATGAAAAAGAAAACTGCAAGCGCCGCCATAGCGGCAGTCATGCTAATAGGAACTACGCTGGCGGGATGTTCATCAGGCGATAACAAATCCGGAGGAGGCGGCAAAGTCACGCTCTCCGTCTGGGCTATGGGCGACAGCAGCAAGCCGATGGAACAGATGGCAGAGGCCTTCACTAAAGAGAATCCGGACATTACGATAAAGGTGCAGGCTATTCCATGGGGGAGTGCCCATGACAAACTGCTGACGGCAGTTGCTTCCAAAAAAGGACCGGATGTGCTGCAAATGGGCACAACCTGGATGCCGGAATTCTCAGCGGCTGGCGCGCTGGCTGATTTGACGGGCGACCTGTCCAAATATCCGGAACTTGCGGCCGGGAACTTCTTCAAGGGCACCGTAACTTCCAACCAATTCGACGGCAAAACTTTCGGCGTGCCGTGGCTCGCTGAGACAAGAATTCTATTTTATCGCACCGATGTGCTAAAATCGGTCGGGTATGATCATGCGCCAAAAACTTGGGATGAACTGCTCGACGCTTCCAAGAAACTGACTGAACGAGGCAAGGATAAATACGGCATCGGCCTGGATCCGAAGGAGCCTACGCTGAGCTTTATGTTCGCCCGTCAAAATAACGCCAAGTTGATTACGGACAACAAGGCCCAGTTCGATCAGCCTGCGTTCCGCGATGCAGTGGCGTATCTCAACGGCTTTTTCCAAAACGGCTACGCTCCGGTAGACCTCGGTTTGGACATCTCCCAGACGTTCGGTGGAGACGGCATGGTGCCGATGTTCATCAGTGGTCCTTGGATGATCAAAGCGGTCAAGGATCAAGTCCAAAATGTTGACGGCAAATGGGCGACAGCCGTGCTTCCGTCAAAGCAAAACAATATGAGCTCCCTCGGCGGCTCCAACCTGACCGTTTTCAATTTTACCGAGCATAAAGCCGAATCGATGAAGTTCATCTCTTTCTTGAGCAAGCCGGAAAACCAGCTGGCCTGGATGAAGCAAACCGGCGAACTTCCAGCGAATATGAAGGCGTGGGAAGATCCGCAGCTTAAAGGAGATGCCAACATGAGCGTTGTCGGCGAGCAGTTGAAAAACGCCGAGCCCATGCCGCTCGTCAAATCGTGGGATAATATTTCTCAGAACTTCCTGAAAACCTTTGAGCAGATTTACCGTGCCAAGGCGGACATCAATGCTCAGTTGAAAGACTTCAACGCGCAATCCCAGCAACTGCTGGATAAGTAAATTTGGTTAATCGGCCCGGTGCCGGCTGCCGCAGCTTTTCGGCAGTCGGCTGATTTTGCAGCCAGGCCAGGTTATGACTTAAAAAGGAAGTGAGTTCATGAAAGGACCTTCAAAGGCTGCGCCTTATGTATTTATCGGTCCGACCCTTATTCTGCTTGCTGTTTTTTCCCTGCTGCCCATACTCGTTGCGGTGTATATCAGCCTGACCGACATGGGCCTCGCAGGTCTTGCCAATTATTCGACCATTCATTTTGTCGGGCTTAAAAACTATGTCGATGTATTAGGAGATCCTGTTTTCCTGCTGGCTCTGCGGAACACACTCTTCTATGTCATCGTCGGCGTACCTCTGGTCATTGTATGCTCGCTCGGTGTTGCGCTGCTGATCAACTTCGGCCGCTCGCGCGTGTTCAAGATATTCCGTGGCGTGTACTACCTGCCGTCCGTCACCAACGTAGTTGCCGTGGCCGTTGTGTGGAGCTACCTTTACAACCCCCGCATTGGCCTGTTCAACTACATCCTGACGTCACTCGGCGCTGACCCGGTGCCATGGTTGACCGAACCGACCGTTGCCAAGCTGTCGCTTATTTTGCTGGCGCTCTGGCGGAGCATCGGACTGAATATGATCATATTCATTGCCGCGCTTCAAGGGATCGACCGGTCGTACTATGAGGCGGCGCAGCTCGACGGGGCAAGCAATTGGCAACAGCTGACGCGGATTACGATCCCGATGATGCGCTTTGCGATCTTCTTTGTCAGCGTGACGACGATGATCGGCTGGCTGCAGTTTTTTGAAGAGCCCTTTGTCATGACTCAGGGCGGACCGCTTAACGGCACCGTGTCCGCATCCCTGTTCATCTACCAGAACGGCTTCCAGTTCAGCCACTTCGGTTATGCGGCAGCCGGATCGTTCGTACTCTTCTTTATTATTATTGCCGTCACTATGCTCCAGCTGAGACTCCAGCGGAAGCAAGCCGAGGAATAGGAGGCGAACAAGTATGTCATCACCTGTGAATAAAACGTCTACCCGGACCGGAAGCCCGCAAGGAAAACTTCAGCAGTGGATCGCCGGCATTGTCTTGACCGTGTTCGGCGTTGCGATGATTTTGCCGTTCATCTGGATGCTTCTCTCCTCCTTTAAGACGGAAGGGGAAATCAAACGCATGCCGCCGACGCTGTGGCCGGAAGTGTTTACGTTCGACAACTTCGGCAAGCTTTTCACGGAAATGGATTTCAGCCAGTATTTGTTCAACACACTGTTGATAACGCTTCTTTCCTTCGTCGGACTGCTGCTGAATGCAATGGCCGGCTTCGGCTTTGCCAAATATAAATTCAAAGGCCGGGAAAAAATGTTCCTGCTTGTGCTCGCCACAATGATGATTCCCGGGCAAGTTACGATGATTCCGGTGTACCTCATCCTGAACAGCGTCAATTTGACGAACACGATGCTCGGTATCGTGCTGCCTGGCTTCACAAGCGCCTTCGGCATTTTCCTGTTCCGCCAGTTCATGCTGACGCTTCCGGATGAGATCATGGAAGCGACACGTCTGGATGGGGCAAGCGAGTACCGGCTGTTCGCGCAAATCGTGCTGCCGATGTCGAAGCCCATTCTCGCCGTGCAGGCGATCCTGACGTTCATCGGGGGGTGGAACAGCTTCCTTTGGCCGCTCATCATCGCTAACGATGAGAAGCTGTATACGCTTTCGGTCGGCCTTCAGCTGCTGAAAGGACAGCACGGCACCAACTTCGCGCTACAGATGGCGGGCGCATCGTTTATGGTCATTCCGATTATGATTATCTTCTTCTTCTTCCAGAAGCACATTATCGAGAATTATAATATTTCAGGTATAAAATAAAGCGGATCATACGAGAAACCTCCGTCCTGTCAGGGATCGGAGGTTTTTTACATGTTATGGAACGTATAAGTTTCAGGGGAGGACGTGTAGCTCACCGTTCCAAGCGAGTTCGACTTATGTGACGCTGATTGATGCGTTAACGATGTTTTTCATCGGTACAGTCGTAAAAATAAATGGAAACGAGTGAATAGCGATGTTTTCCATCGTTACAGACGTAAGAGAAAATGGGATCGAGCCCACAATGATGTTTTTCATCGTTACTGATTTGAAGGGGGCAGATGCTATATCTAATTTCCTCCTGGGATTGCTGCTTGGAGAATTATTTAATAAGTGCTTGCTTTCGAGTTAACTCGAAAGTATATACTGTGTACATGGAAAAGTTATTAACGATTCGACAGGTTGCTGCTGTTACATGTCTCAGTGTTCACACGCTTCGCTATTACGAAAGTATTGGTCTTCTTGGTTCAATCCGCCGAAATGAAAATGGATATCGTTATTATTCTTCAACAGATATTACCTGGATTGAATTTTTGAATCGACTGAAAGCTACTGGAATGCCAATCACCAAAATGCTAGAAATCGCCGAGCTACGGAGGCAGGGTGATTCAACTTTAACAGCAAGGAGGATACTTCTCGAAGAACACTATAAAGAAGTCCAAAAAAACATGTTTGAACTTCAGAAAAATTTAAATTTGCTTGCAGATAAAATTGTTATTTATAAGGAGATGGAGAATCAATATGCATTAGATAAATAGACTTGGAGGGGGATTTCATATCCATATGAAAAAGTCATTTCTCACATCTATCATCGCCCTCGGCATATTTGGAATTATTAATACCGAGCTTGGCGTTGTGGGCATTTTACCTAAGATTACAAATCAATTCCATGTTAGCGTTTCTCAAGCGGGTATGCTTGTAAGCATATTTGCTCTGATCATTGCCATTTCTGGCCCATTCATGACTTTATTATTTTCAGGAATGAACCGCAAAAAAATTTTAGCCGGGGTTCTTGCCATTTTTGCAGTTTCCAATTTTGTTTCAGCATTCGCCCCCAACTACACTGTCTTATTGCTTTTTCGAATTTTACCCGCTTTTCTACATCCGGTATATTTCTCCGTAGCCTTTGCGGCAGCTGCAAACTCTGTGCCACAAGAACAAAGCGCCTCGGCTGTTGCCAGAGTTTTTATAGGAGTAACTGTGGGGATGGTATTAGGTGTTCCAATCACATCATTTATTGGGGATCAGTTTTCACTCGAAGCTGCATTTCTCTTTTCCGCTCTTATTAATGCAATCACATTTATTGGCATATTATACTGGATACCATCCATGCCGGTAAAAGAAAAACTATCCTATGGGAAACAATTGAAAATTTTAATTAAACCGAAATTATGGCTTAATATTGCAACCGCCAGTTTCATTCTTGCAGCATTGTACTCGGTATACGCCTATTTTGCTGAATATCTCAAGATAGTGACAAGCATGAATGGTAAAATGATCAGTGTCATGTTAATTTTATTTGGTGCGAGCGGCGTTGTGGGCAATCTACAAACAGCTAAACTGTTAAATAAGAGTATCATTAAAACAACCATTTTCTATCCTGTATTGCTCGGAATCATTTATTTGCTATTATTTTATGCTGGAGGTCATACGATTGCGGCCATCCTTATTATCATTGCTTGGGGAGCCGTTTTTACCAGCGGCCTCATTGTAAGCCAAACTTGGTTAACCTCTGAGGCCCATGAAGCGCCTGAGTTTGCCAATAGCTTGTTTGTATCCTTTGGAAATTTGGGTGTTGCATTAGGCACCGCCTCGGGGGGCTGGTTTCTATCCCAGAAAGGAACACACCAGGTTGTATGGAGCGGTGTATTGTTTCTAATACTTGCATTCATCTGTATTGGAGTGAAAATCAAGTTATTCGACCAAAAACAGGGTAAAATTTTTCTGGAAAAGAAAAGCCCAAAAGAGTACCGGGAAGAATTTGTGAAGAAGATCCAATCGTAAATAGGTTGTCTTGATAAGCCCTCTGTGCTAAGAGGGCTTTTTTGTGTGATTCGCCGTCTTAGGACGTCGACATTGGATACTGATGCAAAGAAATTGAAAGGCAGCACGCGAGCATTTTGAAATCTTTCTCTTAGGTGCTTCGGGTACAATATGATCTACGACAGTAATCCGAATTATTACACAGAAAAATTTCGTCCGCAGTATCATTTATCCCCATTATCAGGCAACATGAGCGATCCGAACGGGATGGTCAATTTTGAGGGCGAATATCACCAATTTTATCAAAATACGGGTCAATGGGGGCATGCTGTAAGTAAAGATCTTATTCATTGGGAGCATCTTCCTGTGGCGCTTGCCCGCTACCCTCAGGGGGAGATTTGGTCCGGCAGCGCAGTTGTAGACGAGAAGGATACGAGTGGATTTTTTGGTGGCAAGGTAGGTTTGGTGGTGATATTCACAGGCGTTTCCTATGAATTTGAAGCGGAAATGGAACGGCAGGAGGTCGAGGAATACGATTCCGTCAGGTCATCGATTGCGAGATTAGCGCGAGGAAGCGCTTTTCTTACTCCTTATCACAAAGGAATAAAAGCGCTTACATTTATTGTTACTCGAATAATTTAGGAGATGAGAATGTATGAGAATAGGGTTCAAATGGATGTTGAGAGCTCTTCTAATTATTGCCGTTACTAGTGCGGCATCGTTAGGCGTTACGACAGCGTACGCTTCAAGCCTCAACTCTAATATGCCAGGCTATACACCAATATCCGGAACTTGGTCTATCCAGGCAGGGAGCGGAGTAAAGGGAGTAAGCGCAGCGAATGCGAACGCTTTCGCGATTTCGACGACAACCGCTGGAACAAACTTTGTGTACGAAGCTGATGTGACGATAGACAGCGCCTCTGCATTCGGCGTAGGCTCTCTTGCCTTCAGAGCCAGTGAAGACGGATCCAAAGGGTACGTGGTCAGCGTTGACCCGAATCTGGATCGTGTGAGGCTCTTCGACTTCGCTACGGGCGCTGATGTTGGGACTCCATACGCAGCGACGATTCATACAGGAACAGCTTACCATGTTAAGATCGCTGCGGATGGTTCGCTCATCAACGTATACTTAGATAGCGTATTGGTAATTTCCGTCAATGATACGAAGTATTCCACAGGGAACCTGGGCTACCATGTGTATAACGGAACGGCTTATTTCCAGAATGTCTACCAATATGAAACGACAACGAATGTAACCGGATGGAATACGGCTTCAGGCACATGGACGCCTACAACGCAAGGCTGGAGAGGGACGGCTGCTAGCGGACAAAATGCATATGCGATCTCATCAACAAGCTCGGACAATTTTACATATGAAGCGGATGTTCTCATTGAAGATACATATGCTGTTTCCACTCTGCTTTTCCGTACCGATGCCGGCGCGACGCAAGGCTACGGCCTGCAACTCGACCCGAATCTCGGCAGACTCCGTTTGTTTAATATCAGTGACAATGCTACGCTCGGTACACAAGCTGTCACCCTAGGTATCGGAAAAGTTTACCATGTGAAGGTTAAAGCCGAAGGAAATGTCATCAAGGTCTATTTGCAAACCAATTATTTGCAGGCGGATGGCTACGATCCAATTTTGACGGTTACGAATTCTGCTTATTCGTCAGGCCTTGTCGGGCTGAATGTCTTTAACGGCAGCGCAAAATTCCAAAAAATTCTGATCAGCGACGCTAACACGAATTTAACTGGCTGGACGTCCATTAACGGAAACTGGACTCCTGATCTGGACGGAGTGAAAGGAGTGAGCGCCGGAGCCGCCGACACTTTTCGAATATCAGCAAATACAGCTTTCGATTTCGTGCTTGAAGGCGATTTGAAAGTGGATGCCGGCTCACCATTCGCAACTGCCGGGCTGCTCTTCCGCGCAAACGCTAATGCAACAAGCGGATATGTGCTGAACATTGATCCTAACCTGGATCAAATCCGCTTATTCAAAGCGGGCAGCGGGACGACGGTCGCCGCTTCAGCCCGTACGATTGATACTGGGAAAACGTACCATGTCGAGATCGTCGCAAGCGGTTCATCCATCAAAGTATATGTAGACGGTTATATGACTCCGGCCATCGATGCGACAGACAGCACGTATTCAAGCGGAAGCATAGGACTGAATACGTATAACGGAACGGCCTATTTTCAAAATGTGAATGTTACGGATTTAAGTGCTTACTCGAATGAATTGTACCGTCCTCAATATCACTATACGCAGGAGTCAAGCAAGGCAAGCGATCCCAACGGACTCGTATATTATGCAGGTGAATATCATCTTTTTCATCAGGATGAAGGTCGATGGGCGCATGCGGTAAGCACCGATCTTATGCACTGGAAACGTCTTCCTATCGCTCTTCCTTTTAATGACTTGGGCAATGCCTGGTCAGGTTCGGCGGTCGTGGATACGAATAATGTAACACGACTGTTTGGCGGTGGCTCCGGACTCGTTGCTTTCTATACGAATTATGATCCCGACAAAGTCGGCGGCAATCAGAAAATCAGCCTCGCCTACAGCACCGACAAAGGGAGAACCTGGCAGCAGTATTCAGGGAATCCGATTGTGCAAAATCCCGGCGGCGTGAATGGCGGATGGGATTTCCGCGACCCTAAGGTTGTTTGGGATAGCGATCATAACGAATGGGTGATGGTGGTATCGGGAGGGGACAATATCCGCTTCTACACGTCCACCAACCTTTTGACCTGGACATATACCAGCTCATTTGGCTTCGGTGCCTATCTGCATGGCGGTACATGGGAATGCCCTGATTTTTTCCAGCTTGGGGTAGATGGGGTGGCGACGAACAAGAAATGGGTGCTTTCGATCAGCACAGGTCCTGCGACGCAAACGAATGGTTCCTCGTCTGAATATTTCGTAGGTTCCTTCGACGGTTCGACTTTTACCAGCGACAATCCCGCCAGCACTGCGCTTAGAAGCGAATATGGCAAAGATATGTATGCCGCTGTGACTTTTTCGGACATTCCATCGAATGCCCGCCGAATTGAGATCGGCTGGATGAGCAACTGGGATAATCCATTCAGTGAACCAACGGTTCCGTTCCACGGTCAATTGTCGATACCGCGCGAGCTAACACTGGTAACGTATCCTGAAGGTGTGCGCCTTGCTCAGAAGCCGGTTATTGAAATGAATAATCTGCGTGGCACAGCCACAACGTTTAACAACGTAACCATAACACCTGCAAGCACGAATCTATTATCCGGCTTGTCCGGTAACGCCTACGAGATTGAGGCTGAATTCGAGCTCCCTGCAACCGGTGCAGCATCTGAGTTCGGAATTAGTCTAAGAGAGCTTGGAAATCAGAAAACCGTTGTAGGTTATCAGCCACCTGCTTCCAAGATGTTCCTGGACCGCGTGAATTCAGGTCGCACTGATTTCACGGCCAATTTCGCTTCACGAAATGACGTCGTTGTGAATCCGGTTAGCAACCGTGTGAAAATGCACATCTATGTCGACGAATCCTCCGTAGAGGTCTTCGGCAATGATGGCAAGGTCGTCTTCTCCGACATTATCCTGCCGGATTCGGCCCGTGACGGCTTGAATTTCTATTCGACAGGCGGCAATGTGACTGTAGTTTCCATGAATGTGTATCCGCTTGCAAATACATGGCGCAACGAACCGGCCAGCGGAACCATTCCGCAAAAAGTTGTGATGGATAAACCAAAACTGGAAATCGGCGTTGGCTCGACGCAGCAGCTTTACACGACGGTATTGCCGCGTTCCGCAACGAACAAGAATTTGATTTGGAGCAGCAGCAATGCTTCTATTGCGACCGTATCAGCCGTGGATTCCCGCAGTGCCAATATCAGCGGCATCAGTCCAGGGCGAGCCATTATTACGGCAACTACGCAGTCCGGCTCGATTGTGGGTACTACGGTCGTACAGGTCGGTCCTGCATTCAGCACGAATTTGACAGGATGGTCTTCGACCAATCAAGCGAAATGGATTCCGACTGCGGACGGGATTGCCGGCTATTTTGATCTGGACAGCAACTATATGTCCACAGTAACAGGCGGTAACTTCACCTATGAAGCTGATATGAAGCTGGATACGCTCGGAGGGGCGGGCTCCATCATTTTCAGAGGCGATGCCAGCGGCTCGAACGGCTACTACTTCAATGTGGATCCAAGCTTAAAAACACTGCGACTGCTCTACAAACTGAACGGCAGCTTTACCAGCTCGCAAATTATTGCCGGAGTGCCGATGCTGTTGCAGCAAGGTAAAACCTATCATGTCAAAATTGTGACCAGCGGAACGAACATCAAAGTTTACTTTGACGGCAGTTCAACGCCAGTGATCGATGTCAATGATTCGCAATTCAGCAGTGGAAATTTCGGTCTTAATCTATTTGGAGGCAGAGCTTATTATCAGAACGTGACCTGGATTGCGGGTTAGTTCAAATAGAGGACGAACTTAAATGCTTTACCTAAATTAACTGTGTAATTCAGGTAATCTTTTGTGTACGTGCACTTCTAGGCCCTCACCCACATAGACTAATACTAATCTCTACGCGGAGGCTTCCGAAGCAGCGATGATCCGCAAAACCTCAAGGGGGTGGCTGGAATGCCTGGATTGTTTGGCGCAATTGCTTTGTTAATCAAGCAGCTAACCTTGCTTGTATCCTATGTCAAAAATAATGCGTTTCCACAACCTCTTACCGAGGAAGAAGAAGAGAAGCATCTACGGTTGATGGCGGAGGGAAATGATTACTCTCGCAACATGCTGATTGAGCATAACTTAAGACTGGTCGCGCATATAGTAAAAAAATTCGACAATACAGGGGAAGATTTGGAGGATCTGATCTCCATCGGAACGATTGGATTGATTAAAGCGATCGAATCGTTCTCGCCGAACAAAGGGACGAAATTGGCTACATTTGCGGCTCGTTGTATCGAGAACGAGATCCTCATGCATCTTCGCTCGTTGAAGAAGACGCGCAAGGATGTGTCGCTGCACGATCCCATTGGCACGGACAAAGAGGGGAACGAGATCACCTTGATTGACATTCTCGGGACGGAAGCCGATGATGTCGTGGATAAGGTGCAGCTGAAGATTGAGAAGTCGAAGATCTATAAAAATTTAGATATACTGGATGACCGGGAAAAGGAAGTCGTTGTTGGCCGGTTTGGCTTGGAACTTGGCGGGGAAGAACGGACGCAGCGGGAGATTGCGAAGGAGCTTGGGATTTCGCGGAGCTATGTTTCAAGGATTGAGAAGCGGGCACTCATGAAGCTTTATCATGAGTTTTATAAAGCGAAGCGGTGAAGAGGGGATGCCCTCTTCTTCTTTCTAAATACGAATTGAATGGTATGAACAAGTTCTGGAGGTTGTTGGACAATTTCAATTCCGTAAGTATTAGGTTGATGCTTGAAGCTAGTTCTGAAAATGCCGACGACGGTGGATGGGTTTGCGGATGGCGTCCAGGGTGTTTCCGACGCAGGATCTGGACGGCAACGGCAAAAGCAGATTCTCCTTCGGTATTGTAAACAATAAATTCAGTTCAAACGGCTTAGTAGGCCTCATAATGGCCGCTTTCGGCCTTGGAAACGAATGGGTCAAATCCAGCGGGCGATCAGCTCGTCAATATGAATACGAAAACGAAGGAATGGAAAAGTTTGTTGCTTAATTGTCGGTTACCAAGCCCACAATTCCCAAGAAAAGGAGATGTCCCGCTCTTAAGGTATCCCTCTACTTGCCTATCGTCAAGTTCATTCTTGCGTTAAAACTGGAATTTTCTAAACCACAGCTTGGCCATCTGTTTACCCTTGAACGGAATTATTCATGTGCTGGGCGTAAGAATATCACGAAAATTCGCAATGTAGCCCGAGGTGATCGCAACTTAAGCAATGTTTTGAACCATTCTCCGTGGTGCGTTAACCGCATGCAGCGCAGACGCATCATGTCCGTAAAGTCTTAAAATAGCAGCCGTCGGTAGAGGAAGTTGAACGGATTTAATGCCCCAACCCCCATTTATAAATTTGAAGATCTGGAGGATTTACTCTCTATCGGAACGATTGGGAAGATCAAATCGATTGAGTCGTTCTCACCGAGCAAGGGGACGAAGCTGGCGACTTTCGCAGCTCGTTGCATCGGGAAGGAGAGACTGCCGAAGAAACAATAGCGGGAATTGAAGCCTTTCATATACTAAGCAAACAGCAGATTAAAATATAACCTGCTATTTCCGTTGTTGACTGGATCAATAAATTGCTTGGATTGGCTTCAAAGCTTATCTAATAAAGAAAGGTTATACTTGGCAGTTTTATTATTTGCAACGCAAACGGATTACTCTTGGTTCCATAAAAGAACAGTGGTAATGGCAAAAGGGCCTCAACCCGCAGTCGAACCTGCTTGGTTGGGCCCTATTTGCATGTCTTGGTCTAGTCGATTATTGCTTCAGTAAGACATGCACGCCGTAAGGAGCCACGGTGATGCGGTCCTTCACTTTTGTACCGTTCATTGCATCTTCGTAGATGCCGTTAAGCGGACACTCCACATGCTCATTGTTGTGGTTCAGCAGCATGAGAAAGGCCTGGCCGTCCTTCACTTTCTCGATAGCTTCAAGCCCATTAGTCGGAACAGACAGGGTGGTGGGGATGCCTTCCTTTTTCACAATCAGCTCCATCAAGGCTCCCAATGCTGCTTCGTCTAGGTCGCATCCCACATAGTATACGCGGCCTTTCCCGAATGAGTTGACGGTTACCGCAGCTTCGCCTGCATAATAATGACTGGCATACGTCGCTATGGCCTCTGCGCCATCGGTTTTCAACACGTCGCACCATACGGAGGCGGTGCCTTCACCGAAAGCGCTCTGAACGCGGACCGTTCTGCCGAAGTTGACGGAATCGAATTCTTCCAGTTCTACCCCGGCTAGCTGCTTGAACAAGCCGGGAATCGTCAGCGTGGTCATCTGATTGTTCCATGTGCGGGTGCCTGAGCGGAAGGTAAGCACGAGAGCGCCGCCATGTTCGACAAAAGCTTCGCATTTCGCTGCGATTGCTTCTGTTACGAGATTGAACGCCGGCATCATCACAAGCTTGTATTTGGAGAAGTCGCTCTCTACACTGGTGACGTCGAGGTTCACATGCTGCTTGGCGACTGCCGAATAATATGCGTCAAGCAGTCCGTTATAATCGAAATTCACATTATGCGGCTGTCCGCGATGGCTCCAGAAGTTGTCGTAAGACTTGATCAGCGCTGCGGATCTTACATTCTCAGACCCAACGATTAGATCGCTGAGAGCTGATATTTCCGCCCCGATAGCTTTGATTTCCCTGTACCTTCTGCGGCCGATACCATCATGGTCCAGAATGCCGTGCCAATACTGCTCAATGCCCACCGTACAGGATCTCCAGCGAAAATAGACCATGGCTTCCGCTCCGTGCGCGACCGCCTGGTAGGTCCATAACCGGAGCTGTCCGGGCTCTGGCGTGTCGCCCAGCATGTGCCAACCGCAGGGACCGCTCTGCTGCTCCATCATCCAGAAGTTCTTGTTCTTCAGTCCCCTCATTAAATCATGCGCCATCGACACTTGGGTGTAGGAGGATTTGCCCCACATATTGTTCGGATAGTTATCCCAGCAGACGACATCCAGATCCCTGGCAAGGTCAAAATAGTCCAGCTCACTGAAGTGTCCCATCAGATTATGGGTAATCGGCAAGTTGCTGCAAGCCCGAATTTCGTCGATCTGCAGGCGCTGGTATTCCGCCGTTGCGTCTGAGAAGAAGCGCTGGTAATCTAGCAACAATCCCGGATTGTGATTATACGGCGTGGACAGCAACTGCCGGGCGCCGGCATTTTGGCTGAAGCCATCGCTAGACGAATAAGCGGGAAGGATGACTTCATCCCAGTGCCGGTAAGTGTGGCTCCAGAATACTGTGCCCCACTCTTTATTAAGCTTATCAATCGTGCCATATTTGTTCCTCAGCCACAGTCGGAAGGCTTGCAGACAACTTTGGCAATAGCAAGCTCCTCCAAATTCATTGTCGATCTGCCAGGCGACGATATGCTTGTGATCCTTGTAATGCTCGGCCATCCTTCTTGCGATAATCACGGAATATTGTCTGTAAATTTTGTTATTGGGGCAATAATGTCTTCTTGTTCCGAAACCCTTGGTGAGTCCGTAGATGTCTACAGGATACATATCCGGGTATTTATCCATCAGCCATTTGGGCGCAGCGGCCGTAGGAGTTCCTAATATAATTTGAATGCCTTCCCGCGTTAGCACATCGATCGCCCGATCGAGCCATGCGAAATCGTACAAGCCGTCCTCAGGCTCCAGCAATGCCCATGCAAATTCCGCAAGACGCACGGTGTTCATTCCCGCTTCACGCATCATCTTCGCATCCAGAGGCCAGCGCTCCTCAGGCCAATGTTCCGGATAATAATCCACGCCAAACCACATCGTTGGCACATCCTTTCAGACTATGAGTATTATTATTTTGTTGATATAATAGTGCCTATAAAACATTTTATTCTTTAAAAAATGAATGGTAAATCACATGATTTTGCGAAGTATAGTATTATTTTGCGATATCCAGGAGGATCTATGAGGATTAACCACTATTTGCCCCATCCCCGTTTCAGCCGATATATTTGCTATCCGGAGTCGTTCGGACATTATTATGGGGAAACGAATCACAAGGAGAAAAGAACAGCCTCTCAGATGCCTTATTACAATCTGCATGTAGTTGTGAGCGGAACGGGATACGTGGTGCAAGGGAACCAGAAAGTGAGGCTTACCGCAGGAACAGGCTTTCTTTACGGAGCGGAAATGCCTCAAGAGTACCATTCGGATGCGGAAGACCCATGGGATATACAGTGGGTTCATTTCTTTGGTGTGGGCTTGCACACATTATTTGAAGGGAAGATGGGTGGAAAAGTGTGGCTGTTTAATTGGGAAGGGACCGCGCGATTACTTGGTTTGATCGATAGCTTGTTAGCGCATGGAGAGTCGTTCATACAAGAGCAGGAGACGCAGATATCTGCCTTGTTGTATGAAATTATCGTTGAATTGCTGCAAAATGGCGAGGATTTATTCGGAGCTCCGGCCAGAGGATTGAGGCAAAAGATGTTGAAGGTAGCCGATTGGATCAGCGCACAGTGCTATGAACCTCTGTCGCTGGAACAAATGGCCGCATTTTCAGGCTACAGCCCCTATTATTTTAGCCGGCAATTTCATCAGGTCATGGGGAAACCGCCAGTCGAATTTTTATTGGAAAGCCGGTTGGTAAAAGCCAAGGAGTTGTTGTCCTCTACCGATTGGACCGTGAAGCATATTTCAGAGCGGCTGGGATTCTCGCAAAGCTCTTATTTTATTCGAAGGTTTCGGCTGGCCGAGGGACTTACACCGGAGCAATTCCGGGTGTTGCGAGGTATGAATCAAGCAATAAGTAACAAAAATGAAACCTGATCTGGTAAATGATAGCACAAGAAAAGTCTAAACCTTTGATTTTAGAGTGTTAATTAGGCAAACAATCGTTAAAAAAGTAAAGAAATGCGAACAGAATTGAAAACGCTTTCGGGTTATTCTTAGGTCTATGGGCACTTCAATAAAGGTCAAGCTAAGAAGCTGCTCTAAATTTTAAATAATTTTTCTTTTCAATGTGTTATTCTCCTGTATCATGATTGCCTAGTACAGTTATGAGGCGAAGAACGGCACGAAAGGGAGGTGATATATACAAGTTGAGATGAAGCTTCGCAAAGTGCAGTAAAAGTCTGAGATGTGGGGATGAGAGGAAAATGTTTAAGGTATTCAAAGCTCAATTTGTTTTAGCAGCATTTCTTGTATTCAACCTGTGTGTCTTCTGCGCACCTGCCGCCGTAAATGCAGCAGGAACGACTTATTATGTAAGTCCAAGCGGCAATGATAACAACGCCGGCACAAGCTCAAGTTCCCCGTGGCAAACGATCGGCAAGGTGAACGGTATTAATTTTGCCCCTGGCGATACCATCCTATTCCAGGGTGGGGCGACCTTCAATGGCAACTTGCAGTTCAACAGCAGCGACGGGGGCAATAGCACTACGAGAGTGACAGTTGACTCCTATGGCGGCGGAAGGGCCACCATTAACGGCGGAACAGGTTCGGCCATCACATTGAATGGCTCTACGGGGATCGACATTAAAAATATCAATGTGATCGGTAACGGAAGAAATTCAGGGAATTCGGGCGGCAAAGGTGTAGACTTCACATCCTGCCACTATTGCAGTGTAACTAACATGGAAGCCAGCGGCTTTCAGTATGCCGGCGTTAGGCTTGTAACATCGGATCACATCAATATCACCTATGTAAATGCGCATGATAACGGAAGAGCGGGTATCTTAGCTGATCAGAGCACGTGGAGCGCAATGAGCGATCACATTTACGTAGGAAACAGCGTAACCAATAATAATCCCGGAGACCCTACGCTAGCTTCAAATGAGTCGGGCGACGGAATCGAATTGTTATACACCACGAATAGCACCATCGAATACAGTTCAGCTTCTTATAACGGATGGGACCAGCCGGCCGGGCACGGGAACGGACCGGAAGGTATCTTCTTCTGGTCTTCAAACAGTTGTTTAATCCAAAATTCCTTGGCCTTTAAAAACACGTCCACCAGCGGGGCAGACGGCGGCGGCTATGACATCGACGGCAACAACTGCACGCAGCAATATACCTATTCCTACGCCAACTACGGGCCGGCTTTCACTTCATATTCGCCAACGGACGGAGGATCAGGCAACAACGTATACCGGTATAATATAAGCGAGCTTGATAACCATGCGTGGCCTAGCCCCATTTGGATTGCGGTAGCTTCCAAACCTAATAATGCGAAATTTAATTTTGAGGTTTATAACAACACCATCTATTCAGCTAGTTCTGTCCTCAACGTACAAGATTGGAACGCACCATCGAATCCAACGGACATGTCTGGCGTACACTTCCATAACAACATCTTCCAGACGACAGGCACGAAGATCTTACAAGACGATCCCGCCACCAGCGCCGGCACATACACAGGAAATATCTGGTGGCAGAGCAACGGCGGTTTCACTGCAAATGGTTATACAAGCTTTTCGGCATGGGTAAATGGCACCGGAAAGGAAAAGATCAATAACGTCCTCGTAGGCAAGAACGCAGATCCGATGCTCGTTAATCCAGGCAACGGTGAAAAAATCATCAATCACAATTATCTCACTGCCGTTACGGCCTATAAACTGAAGACCGGTTCCCCAGCGCTCTCTGCAGGGCTTAACCTTGCATCTTTGGAAGGCTTGAACATCGGTTCCCGTGACTATTATGGGAATGCCTTAGGAAGCACGCACAACATGGGCGCTTACGAAGGACCAGGCATTGATACCGCAACACTTTCCAGTGTTGAAGATACGGTAACTGGCACAGGCAGCAAACAGTTCCAATATTCGGGAAGCTGGACAACAGGCTCGGCGGGAGATCATTACTCCTCGAGTGCAAACGATTATTTCCAAATTCCGTTCAACGGTACAGGGATCAAATGGGTGGGCACTGCCGATACGAACGGAGGCCAAGCTGCCGTTTCGATCGACAATGGACCGGAGACTATAGTAGACACTTATCTGAGCAACCGTACTACCGGTGTTACGCTGTACGATAGCGGCGTCCTGTCCAGTGGACAGCATACGCTGAAAGTGCGCGTAACGGGAACGAAATCCAGCGCAAGCAGCAATTATTATGTATCCGTGGATCGGGTTGATATCACCGCTGGCAGCACAAATCTGGCAGTAAATCCGGGATTTGAAGCGGATGGAGCAGCTACGCAGACGCCAACGGGATGGACGGAATGGAGCGGCACTGGCACGACCAGCGCTTCTTATACCGAAAGTACCGGAGGGTCCCATAGCGGTACCTATCATCTGACGCACTATAACGGTCAGACGGGAAGCTGGAATGTTTACACCTACAAGACGTTTACAGGACTGACCAACGGCACCTATACCTTGAGCGCTTGGGTAAGACGAAGCGGAAACGGGTTCACTGCCAGTCAATTGGAGGCCAAGGACTTTGGCGGAAGCACATTGTCTGCAGCGATTCCTGACTCGTCAACGTACCAACAGGTGACTGTATCCAATATTAATGTTACGAACGGGCAATGCACGATTGGCTTCTGGACGCAAGTCGATAATGGCAGCAATTATCCATTTGTTTATATGGATGATGTATCGTTCACTAAGAATTAAGCAATGACCCCGTTTCAGTCAAACAGGCTTCCAGCCTGTTTGACTGAAATTTAATAGTTACAGGTGGTGGGTGGAATGGCTGGAAAGAGATCGATTTATAAGCACAAACTGTTCCAGGGGGCACTTCTTGCTGCAGTATTGATTAGCTGCGCAATTTCTGTTTATTTCTTCATGCGGCAACCAGAGCTTAAGGCTACGGAGACCGCAGCTTCTGTTAATAACGAACCCATTTCGGTTATGGAACTGAGAGATACGATGATCAGGCTGAAGGCAAGCGTGTTTATGGAGTTCTCTAAGAAACACGATTACATTGACAATGATGCGTTCTGGGACAGCAGCATTGACGGGCAAAATCCCCTTGCTGTTTTAAGGGAAACTGCTTTAAAGGAAATCGTCCAAAGAAAAGTAAAGCTTTCCCTTGATAAAAAATATGAATTAATTTCGGATACCGATTATGCATCGATTCAAAAAGGTCTTTATAGCGAAAACTCAGATAGGAAATCGAAGGTAGAAAAAAAAGAAACCATTTACGGTCCTCAGAAAATTGACTTGATGCAGTATTATACTGTTTTAGATAGCAAGAACGATGACGTTGTGACAAAACATTTGGAAGAAGAAAAGATCATAGACGTCAGCGATGATAATCTGAAACAATATTATGAAGAAATTAAAGCTAAGAACTATAAGCTTCCTGATAAAATAAAAATCCTGAAGATTGAACTTCGGTTTGCAAACGGAGATACGGATCTGAGCGAAGATGAAGCTGGAAAAAGGATTCAAGAAGCGGTAAAAAGCCTGACGAATGGGGAGAGCTTTGAAACCGTTGCCAAAGCATTCAATAAGGACGGTTCACTTAGTACGTATACATTCGAGCCGGACCACTTTCCGAAGCGTGATCGTACGCTGCTGAAAATATTCGATGCAGCACAGGCATTGAAACCTGGTGAGATCAGCAAAGCGTTTCAAACGGACAGTACATTTGAGATCATCAAAGTTGTCGATAAGGAAGATTCGGGTTATAGTGCGTTTAGCGATGTAAAGGAAAGCGTAAAAGAGAATTTAGAGAGAGCAAAACTGGACCAATACATCCGCACACTGTCTGATAGTGCAGTCATAAAGAAAAATGAAGCCGTATTTGACAGAGTAACATTTTAATAAAGAAACGTTAATCCCCTCCGGGATCATGCAGATAACTGCATTGATTGCGAAGGGGATTTTGCTACGGACAATTCCATCTTTCAATGATATGATGTAAAACAAAAACTCCATGTCGAAGGGGGGCGGATTATTTCCAAATGCGAATGAACAATCTGCTTTACAGGATGAAAACATCGGGGCATTCGATCTATGCGAGGCTTGTTTTCGTTTTTCTCGCTGTTTTATTTCCGCTACTCGGTCTAGGTTATAGTGTTTATAATTGGGGCTTGCAAGCAGTTAAAGATGACATCACAACATCGTCCCAAGCGCAAGTGGATTTTTACAGGGATAATTTGGACAGGGAGCTGCAGCGGATCCGGCTGTTGCAATTCGATCTGTTTAACGATACGAGTCTGAATTCGTTGGAGGTTGCTTATACGGAGCTGTCCGATTATGAGAGGGATATGAACTTGAAGCGCGTACAGGAACGAATCGTTGCGATTAAATCCAGCAGCAGGTATGTAAGCGAGGTGAAAGTGTTTCTGCCTGCGCTTCATAAAAGAGTCAGCAATTTAATCATTGACAATATGAGCGAGTCCGATGAAGAGCTCATTCATGCCATCATTGCCGAGCCTCACGCGCAGCTTTATCATGTAAACGGGCAGTTACAGTTACTCGCTTCATCTTCTATTGTCCTGACGGAGGATTCTCAAACACCTTCTGCAGTCGTTGCAATCGTTTTGTCCGAGAGTGACATACGGCAAATGCTGCATGAACTGCAGACCCAGCGGGGAAGCCACGCGTTTCTAATCGGTGGGAAACCGGGCATCGCCGTATTTGTTGATGAATCCCAAACTGAAGCCGATCCATTGCCGTCGTACGTTCGGAATCGCGATAACCGGAACTCGGGTGCCGGATCCAGTTATGTACCAGCTTCTATTGACGAGCAACATTATGCACTTACTTATGGCATTAGCAAGCAGTGGGGCTTGACCATCGTGAAATATGTGACGGTCGACCAACTGTACGAGAAGATCAACCATTACCGATGGATGTTCGGGCTGTATTCCATGACTGCTTTGTTTGTGATTGTGTTCTTCGCCTTGCTGTTGTACAGATTTATTCATGCGCCGCTGACGACATTGGTTAAAGCGTTCTATCAAGTTGAAATCGGCAATATGAAAGTCGAAATCAAGCACAGCCGCAAGGATGAGTTTCGTCACATATTCACCAGATTCAACGCCATGATCGGCAATCTCAACGCCTTGATCGACCAAGTGTACAAGCAGGGGTTGCTGCTGAAGCAAGCGGAGTTCAAGCAGCTGCAAACACAAATCAATCCGCACTTTTTATATAACAGCTTTTTTGTCCTCCACAGGTGGATTAAATACGGATATAACGAGGAGGCGGAACTATTCTCGCGTCATTTGGGCAACTATTTTCAATTCGTGACGCGGAGCTCTTCAGATGAGGTTCCTTTGGAAAGGGAAGTGGAGCACGCCAGAACCTATGTTGAAATTCAGGCGATGCGGTTCTCGAACCGAATTCGTGTCCGGTTCGATGAGCTTCCAAACGGCCTCGAATTTATTCTGGTACCTAGGCTGATTCTTCAACCCATTATCGAGAACGCTTTCGAGCATGGCCTCGAAGACAGGCAAGAGAACGGCTTGCTCGCCATTCATTTTCATAAGGTGACGAGTGCGCTCCTCATCATCGTAGAAGACAACGGCGAGCGGATGACGGATGAAAAGCTGGAAAGACTGCAAACAGAATTATCCCACTCCGAGGCAATTCATGAAATCACAGGACTCCTCAACATTCATAAGAGATTGCAGTACCGTTTCGGCGGACAAAACGGCCTAAGCCTTGGTCGAAGCGAGGTTGGCGGCTTAAAAGTAACCTTAACGATCCCCATAGATGCAGAGTTAGGAGCATGAACCCATGTATAAACTTTTGATTGTGGACGACGAAGTTTTAATTGCGGATATGCTGGCGGATCTATTCCGTCAGGAGATGCCGGATGAGCTGGAAGTATACAAGGCTTATTCGGCCAAAGAAGCGCAGGAATGGCTGGATCTTGCCAAGATCGATGTCGTGCTTTCAGATATCAAGATGCCCGGCGTCAGCGGGCTAGAGCTGCTGAATCGGATAACGGCGAACTGGCCCACCTGCCGTGTCGTATTTCTGACAGGGTATAGAGAATTCGATTATGTTTACGCCGCAATACAGCAAGGTGGTGTGCGCTTTATGCTGAAGACGGCGAATGACGATCAAATTGTCGGTACCATTCGGGAGGTTCTGCAGGAAATTGAGGAAAGCCATCGATTATCGGATTACATGAAGCAAGCTAAACAGCAAATAGAAGCCGCACGGCCACTCCTTCAGAATGAAATGATGCAAGATTGCCTTTACGGCTACTATGATGTTCCGGAAACAGCCGATCAGCAATTGAAGGAGCTGGAAATTCCGTTATCAGCATCAAACCCTACCTTGATGATCATCGGCCGGTTTGATTCACAGCCGCCTAAAGCCGGCACCGCTGACAGAAACGATCGCCGTTATGTTCTTCAGGCACTTGCCGCTAGCTACTTTCCTCAAGCTCTTTCATGCTTCGGATTTATCGCTGAACATGCTACTTCCGTATGGCTCTTGCAAATACCTCCAGAAATGGAGGCTTCCGATAGGAGAAGAGCTGTCACCTTGGTGACCGGGGCATTGGAATGCGTGCAATCGGTAATTAGGAGCTCGCTCGAAGTAACCGTTTCTTTTGCAATAAGTGGGAATTTCTTCTCATTTACGGAAATCTCCGAAGTGTATAGAATGCTCAAGCAGATGCTGAACAACCGGATCGGTATGGGGACGGAAATGATTTTGTGCGATCGATCGCTGCCGCTGACGGAGCAGAAACGGTCCGCCGGAAGCAAGGCTGCTTTAAAACAGATAGGAAAGTTCAAGTTGCTGGAGGAGCATCTGGAGCTGGGGCGGAAGCGGGAATTCGTCGAAGCGCTGGATCTGCTTCTGGATCATGTACGCGAAGCGCAAAGCCGGGATGATATGCCGGCGATCGAAATCTATTTTCGTACTGCGGTATTGCTGACTCATTTTATGAACCGTTTTGAATTGGCAGAGGCTATGGAACAAATCGTCGATTTGCACCCGTTATTCCGGACGGACGATCACCCGAGCTGGAATGCGGCAGCGGAGTATCTGCTGCGTGTTGCAGATGCGTTGTTTGCGCTGCAGACGGAACAAGCGAACAAGAGCGAGGAGGATTCGATCTCCCGATTAAAGACATACATCGACGCACATTTGCACGAAGACCTCTCTCTGACCCAATTGGCAGGTCTTCTTTATTTAAATTCATCCTATTTGTCAAGGCTCTTTAAACAAGCAACGGATCAGAATGTATCCGACTATATAACGGATAAAAGAATCGAAAAGGCCAAAGATTTACTGAAAAAGAGCACGAAAAAAATACATGAAATCTCGCTGGAAGTCGGGTATGATTCTCAACAATCGTTCACGCGCTTTTTTAAAAACGCTGTCGGGCAAACTCCGCAGGAATTCAGAGAGTCGTTTGTTTCCTATTAGCGAAACGGCTGCAAACAGGTCAAAAGACGTTAAAAAGGTAAAAAGATGCGAATAGAGATGGAAACGCATTCACTCTATACTTAGACATGTAAGCTACTTTCATACTTCAGTCGGGGGGATTTACATGAGAAAACAGCTGCGAACGCTTTCAGTTCTTCTTGCAGCCGGTTTGACGCTTTCGGTATTGAATGCCTGCAGCAATAACGAGGGCACTGGTTCCAAAACCGCAGATGCGGCGGGCAAGTCTACGACACAACCTGCACCATCTTCCGCTACGGCAGATCCTATGGGCAAGTACACCACACCTATTACCATCACGACGGTAAAACGCACGAATCAAAACATGAAGTACCAGGATGGACAATCGCTCGAAAACAACTCCTGGACCAATTTTCTCAAAGACCAAGGTGTCAACATCAAGTATGCTTGGACATCCGATGCCAGCCAATTCGAGAACAAAATGAACGTGTCCATCGCTTCCTCCGATCTTCCGGATCTGTTGCCGCAAATAACGGGAACGCAAGCAAGCACCTTGATTAAAGGCGATCAACTTTTGGACCTGAAGCCGTATCTTGATAAATATCTTTCTCCGGAAGCGAAGAAAATTCTTTACAGCGACGGCGGCACCGTAATGAACGGTACGATTACTAAAGACGGCAAACAGTTTTTGCTGCCTTTGTCAGCTAGTGAAATAAGAGCGGATATCAAATCGCTATGGATTCGCAAGGATTGGCTGGACAAGCTTCATTTGCAACCGCCAAAAACCGTGGAGGATTTCGTCAAAATCGCTGACGCGTTCACAAACGGGGATCCCGACGGAAACGGCAAAGCGGATACTTACGGATTCGGCATCGCCGGCAAGGACAATCTGATAAGAGACTGGGGCGGCGCCGATAGCGTGTTCGAAATGTTCCATGCTCAGCCTGGCGACTGGTTTGACGGTTCCTTATTCTATGAGAAAGATAGCTCGGGCAAAGTGGTCTGGTCGGGCAGCAAGCCTGGCGTGAAGCAAGCGCTGGCGTTGCTTCAGGATATGTACAAAAAAGGGTATTTAGACAAGGGCTTTGGTACTGACGATGCTGGCGGCAAGCTGGCTCAAGATATTACCGGAGGCAAAGTAGGCATGTTCACGGGTCGCTGGTGGCAAGCTCTATGGCCGCTGCCCGATCTGAGAACTAAAGATCCGAAAGCGGATTGGATTGTTGTCAATATGCCTTCCGGTGACGGACAGCCGGTACAGCCGTATGGGTATCGCCCGGGGAACGTCTACGTAGCCGTTTCCAAGAATGCGAAAAATCCGGAAGCTATCGTGAAGATGATCAACTGGTATGTGGAGAAAGTTTACGGTGCTCAAGCAGATCCCGTCCATTTCGCCAATCCGGATCAAACCAATAATCTCGGCAATTCCGTACAAAGCGCACCGTTTGTTGTAAATGATCCGTACAAGCTATCTAAGGATTACGCGGCTGTATCCGCAGCGATCAAAGCCAAGGATCCATCGAAACTGAATGTCGAGCAAAAGCAGTTCTACGACGACGAACAGAAATTTGAAAAAGATCCGACCTATGTGAACGGATGGACAGCATGGCAAAATTACAGCGGTGCTGACGGCACTGCAGGGAAATACTATTTCCAAGACGTTCAGGAGAAGGACGTAATGAAGAATGCCTTCTTCAAAGTTCCTAGCGACTTGATGGTTTCAAAAGTTCCGACGTACAAGAAAATGGCCGAGGAAATGGTTGCGAAAATCATTTACGGTCAGGCATCAGTTGATGAGTGGGATAAAATGGCGGAAAACTGGGGTAAATTAGGCGGCTCGGAAATATTGCAATATGTTCAAAGTGAAGTGAAATAAGCTGTTAGAAGCGGGGAGTTGCTTAGGCAATTGCGGCTTTCCGCTTCTTTTTTACCGCTAAATGCAGGAGGCGGAGACACCGTGCAAAGATCGCAGATGAAAAGAGAACTACCTTTATATGTAATGATTATGATTCCGGCAATTCTTGTTTTTGTATTCAGTTACATCCCGATGGCAGGGATCGTCATGGCGTTTCAGGATTTCGTGCCTTCCAGCCACGGGTTCCTCTATTCGCTTATCCATTCCAGGTTTGTCGGACTGGACGTATTTCGCACTTTATTTATATCGCCGGACACAAAGAGCGTGATTGGTAATACGTTTTTCATTTCGGCTATGAAAATCGTTGTGAAGCTCCTCGTCCCGCTTATTTTTGCCCTGCTTTTAAATGAAGTTACAAAGAATTGGTTTCGGAAGCTGGCGACGACGATTACTTACCTGCCTTTTTTCCTTTCTTGGGTCGTTGTGGGAGGCGTATTGCTTGATTTTTTCTCGCCGCAAGACGGTGCGTTCAATCATCTTCTGAATCAAATCGGTATATCGCATCCGACATTCTTCTTCGGTACGGCGAGTCAATTTCCGTATGCAGTCGTGGTTTCCGACTTATGGAAGGAAATCGGCTATAACACAATCATATTCTTGGCGGCGCTGACGTCGGTAGATGTATCCATGTACGAAGCTGCTGTAATCGATGGCGCAGGGAGGTGGAAGCAGACAATCTATTTAACGCTTCCCGCTATAACGCCCATGGTAATACTGGTCGGCATTCTCAGTCTGGGCAACATCTTGAACGCCGGTCAGGATCAAATTCTGAATTTATACAGTCCGGTTGTTTATTCATCCGGCGACATTATTGACACCTACGCTTTCAGGCAAGGCATACAGCAGGGGCAATTCAGCATTGCGACAGCTGTGGGATTGTTTAAATCCATCGTTTCTTTTTTGATGATTTCCGTATCATACTGGCTGACTAATAAATGGACCGGATATCGTGTTTTCTAGACACTGCCGGCCGATGGAGAGGGAATGAAGATGAGCCATTCGGATGCAGTAATGGGTTATGAAAACAAATCGTTTGGCCGGAAACTGTTCGTATATTCCAATTATTCTTTGCTTGCAATTGGTACGCTGATCAGTCTCGTACCTTTATGGAACATACTTTGCATGTCGTTCAGTTCCAACACCTACGTATCCGCAGGGGAAGTTTTTTTATGGCCGAAAGGATTTACTTTCCAGCCCTATAGTTATATCTTGAGCAATGCGGATTTTTATAGGTCTTTATGGATTTCTATAGAAAGAACAGTGCTCGGTATTATAGCGATGATGGTGTGCACCATTCTTGCCGCCTATCCGTTATCTAGAGAGCAGAGCGAATTCCGCAGCCGGCCTTTCTTTATCTGGTATTTCATTATTACGATGTTGTTCAGCGGCGGCCTCATTCCATGGTTTATGGTAGTGAAATGGGTTGGATTATACAACAATTTGGGTTCTCTTGTTATTGTTCCGGCAGTACAAGTGTTCCACATCTTAATCATGATGAATTTTATCCGAAGTCTTCCAAAAGAGATCGAGGAATCCGCCTATTTGGACGGGGCTGGCCACTTTCAAACACTCGTAAGAGTATTGCTGCCTTTATGCAAGCCTTCCTTGGCCACGCTTCTTCTGTTCGCCTTTGTATTTCACTGGAATAACTGGTTTGACGGCTTTATATTCATGAGCAATAAGGAAGGCTATCCACTGCAAACGTATTTATATACTGTGCTTACCGTTCCTGATACTTCCAATATGACGCCAGATCAAATCAAGATTTTCGCTAATTTGAATTCAAAGTCGATCAAGGCTTCAGAAATATTTGTAAGCGCGCTGCCAATTTTCGTCATCTATCCTTTCCTTCAGAAGTATTTCACCAAGGGAATTGTGATGGGCAGTGTTAAAGGTTAAGTGCGAAAAAAAATAGGTAGATAGGAGAGATTAAGCGTGAAATTGCTCCATGAAATGAAGAAAAATTATGTTCCAGTTGAAGTTCCTCTTTTATCGGAAGCGGATATGCAATGGTTTCGCGATTCGAAATTCGGGATGTTTATTCATTGGGGCCTCTATTCTCTGCTCGGCAGAGGCGAATGGGTGATGTTTAACGAACGCATGGATGTATCGGAATATGCCAGTCTAGCAGAACAGTTTGACGCTAAAGGTTTTGATCCTAAAGCATGGGCACGTACGGCGAAAGAAGCCGGCATGAAGTATATGGTTTTGACAACCAAGCACCACGACGGATTCTGCCTATTTGAGAGTAAAGCTAGCAGTTTCAATAGTGTGAATTCGGCTGCCGGAAGAGACTTGGTTGCAGAATTCGTGGAAGCTTGCAGAGCTGAGGGTCTCAAGGTCGGATTGTATTATTCGCCAATGGATTGGCGCTTTCCCGGATATTTCTTTCCGGAGATGTATATGGAAAGTGCGCTGCAAATGAAAGAGCAGTGTTGGGAGCATATCCGAGAGTTGATGACGGGTTACGGAAAAATCGACCTCCTGTGGTATGATGGGGAATGGCTCGCGCATGGGGGCATTAACTGGGAAGTCGAGAAGGGTTGGTACAGGAATGATGACTTTGCCACGGACGATATCTATTTCAAAGTCAATTACTTCTGGGAGTCGGAGAAATTAAATGCGATGGTACGTGAGCTTCAACCCGGCATTATGATCAATAATCGCTCTGGTTGGAAAGGAGACTTTCACGTACGGGAACGTAGAATTGGCGGCATGCGAACGGATAAACCATGGGACTCCAACGATTGTTTGACACAGTCATGGGGCTATATCCCCAATGCGCCCATGCTGACATTGCAGGAGTGCATTCACCATCTTATTAATACGGTTACCCGCGACGGAAACTATTTATTGAATGTCGGTCCAACGGGGGATGGTGCGATAGAGGATAGGCAAATTGCTTTGCTCAGGCAGGCGGGAGATTGGCTAAAGCGTTATGGATATACGTTGTATGAAACCCGTGGAGGGCCGTTCATTCTGGGGGAATGGGGAGGAGCAACCTATTCGCAAAATATTGTGTATCTTCACATTATCGATTGGCCTAGCGAAAAATTGGTTTTGCCTAAGTTGAGTCAGTCTATCGCCGCATGGGAAAATATTACTTCTAATAATGCCATTGTGGAAGAGACAGAGACGGCGATCGAAATATCGGTTCCCGTGGAAGGCAGGGATTCGATCGATACCATCATAGCCCTGCATTTTGCGGATCCTATAACATGGGAGGGTGTGACCGAGGTAGAGCAAGACGCTTACGGGCTTGCGGACGGTCTTTAACACATAGGATAGTATAATTGTAGCAGTAACGTTCCGGTGTCTTTACCGGGACGTTATTCGGGGGTTGTGGTGCAAAGCTCTAATTCATGATAACATCATTGAAATGAAGTCATGGAATGGGGCATTTATTTTGGAAACGGAATTAGATTTGTTTAAGTGGAAGCAGTATGAATCAGAGGTTATCTTGCTAACGGTAAGATGGTATTTGAAATATAGTCTAAGTTATCGTGATTTAGTAGAGATGATGGAAGAACGGGGTTTACATATCGCTCATACAACGATCATGCGATGGGTTCATGAGTTTGGCTCGGAATTAGATAGGCGAATCCGTCCCTATTTGAAGCCAACAAACCGATTCATTTCGCGTTGACGAAACATACATAAAAGTCAAAGGACAGTGGAAATATCTTTATAGAGCAGTAGATTCAAACGGAAACACGATTGATTTCATGCTGTCTGAAAATCGAGATGTTCCTGAGGCCAAACGTTTCTTCAAAAAGGCGTTGACTTCACCTCATAATCAATCACCGCGCGTGATCACCGTCGATAAAAAACCAGCTTATCCTACTCCAGTTTAGCAATTAGAGGACGAGAAAGTTATGAATCAAAAAACATTACTACGTCAACAGAAATTATTGAACAAGATCATCGATTCGTAAAGAAAATAGTAAAACCAATGTTGGGATTCAAGTCTTTCAAAACTGCCGAGAAGACAATCGCGGGAATTGAAGTCATGCATATGATAAGGAAAGGGCAGGTCGAATGCAATCATTCGTCTGCCCTCACCGCAGATGAATTAATCAATACATTGTTTGGTTTGACAGCATAGTCAAACAACAATATGGTGGCGACTTTGATTAGTTTCAATAGTTGCACCAAAGCCTTTATGACGCTTTTGTTGTATTGCAATTAGATACTTTCTGTTATTACATCAAATAGTTTTTATTGAAAGGTTGCGAACGATTTGACTGTTCAAGGAATCGAAGCATTTATCCAATCTGGCTCATACAAGAGCTAAAACAACAAGAAGAAAAAACAAAGATTTTAATCGTGATGGTGACGTGCCGATTACGCTCGCTTAAGACAGTCTATTACGTCTCCCCACACAGGATAAAGGCGTGCTAGACGATAATATTATTACACTGTTCTAAAAATGTCCTTAATGTTATAATGTGAAATAAGAAGAGGGTAACCGATTTCCCCATTATGATGAGGTGACCGGCTATATTCTATTCCAAACACTATAACTTGAATAGGAATGTTGAACAATATGAAGCCTACAATATACGATGTCGCAAAAGCTGCGGGAGTTTCTTCTGCCACTGTTTCCAAAGTGATCAATCACACGGGCAGAATTAGCGAAAAAACAAGAGATAAAATAAGGACAATAATGAATGAAATTAATTATCGTCCTGATGTTTTGGCGTCCGCAATGAAAGGGAAATGCACTTATCAAATTGCTCTTTTGATCCCGGATATGGATAATCCAATTTATGCACAGTATTTGAAATATATTGAAGACCGCGGGCGAGAACTCGGATTTAGTGTTGTTATGTGCAGCACGGATAACGATCCTGACAAAGAAGAACAGCACATATCGTTGCTAAGACAAAAGAGGGTAGATGGCTTTATCATTGCTTCAAAATTCACAAACAAAGAATTGCTTCAAGAATTGCTGGCTGATCAGGTCCCAGTTGTTCTTTTCGCTCACGAGCGTCAAGACGTTATTACTGACAGCGTTACCGTAGATGACTATCTAGGGGGAGTATTGGCTACGGAGCATTTAATTTCTCATGGGCATACCCGGATAGGTGTTATTGCTACAGATTCAATAAGCTGCTGGGAACGGATTAGGGGATACGAAAGCGCGATTAGCAATGCCGGAATAAAGTTGGACAGAGCGTTAGTGGAAACCATCGAAGGATCGAAAATCGACGATGCGGAGAAAGCCGCGTTAAAAATGCTTAAGATGAACAAAAATGGGGTCAGTGCGATATTCGGTTGCAACGATATTATGGCGATCGGAGTTATGCAAGCTGCAAAAAAACTAGGACTTTCAATTCCTAAGGATTTATCCATTATTGGGTTCGATAACACCGAACTTTGTAAAATTGTTACTCCCGAACTTACTTCTATCGCCATGCCAATTAATGAATTAGGGCATAAGGCGATGGATATGATCGTCGATAAAATCGATCGATCAGGCAATGCTAAGCAAAAAATTAAAATGTTACCCGAATTAGTTGTACGTAATTCTGTTTCACAATATGGTAAGTGAAGAGTAAGATCGAAGATGGAAAAATAATATTGCAAAGATCTTAAAAATGGGATAAGATTAACAACAAGAGGGAAACCGATTACCCCAACATATAATTGTCGATCTCTTTGATTATTAGAGTGCATCCCATATAGGTAAATTGTACTCCAGCAAAAAAAGATAGCTTTTCTTATGTATTTTGGGTAATCGATTTCCTTCAAATTCCTTCATTTGTGAGTAACGCAAAACATGTTAGGGGTTTACTTTTAAAATTGCTTGTAAGCGTAATCAAAAAAAAGTGCAGTTCTAATTCCTGGTAAAAGTGGCTGCTTCCCCTCTCGGGAATAGGCATTAAAACAGGTATGGACTTAATGGAAGCGTATACAATGTGAGCTTTCTTGAAATTTAGAGCCATGTAGTATCGCTGTCTGTTTTGTTTCTGAATTATGAAAGGGGGTGAGGCTCTTTATAGTAAGTGGCTTTACATAAGTAAACATCTAGCATCGGGTCAGACAGCAAACAAAACTCTAAGCTACGGGGGAATCATCCAATGAAACTTAGGAAAAGAATGTTTGTACTTATTGGATTGATAGTTTCGGCAATGATTTTTAGCGCATGCGGTTCCAAGACTTCACAACCTGCCGCTCAATCCGGTACGTCGGCACCGCAAGATAAAGCGAGCAAGTTTACCATCGGTGTTTCCATGCCGACCTTTAATGACAAATGGCTTAGTTATCTTCTCGGTTCGATGAAAGACTTTGGCGATGCTCATAAAGACTTCAATGCAACTTATGTTGATGCCCAGAACGATGCAAATAAGCAATTGAGTCAAGTTGAGACTTTTATTTCCCAAAAAGTAAGCGCTATCGCGATTGTGCCTGTAGATACAGTATCGATCCAACAAATCGTTGATAAGGCAAACAAGGCTAAGATTCCGATTGTGATTATCAACCGAACCTTTGATGGCGTGGACAAGGCGAGTGCTTACGTCGGTGGTCAATCGATTGAATCGGGCATTCTAGAAATGACTCAGGTTGGGAAGGTTCTGGGTGGCAAAGGGGACATCGCGGTGATGGAAGGTTCAAACGGCCACGAAGCTGCGATTCAAAGAACGGCTGGGTATAAGCAGGTAATCAAGGAGAAATATCCCGACATCAAAATTGTTTTGGATCAATCCGCTGATTTCGATCGGGCTAAGGGCATGAGCCTGATGGAAAACTGGCTTAATTCCGGTAAGCATATCGATGCGGTAGCTGCCAATAATGACGAAATGGCGATTGGTGCGATCATGGCGCTAAAAGCTGCGAACAAGCTGGATCAAATCAAGGTATTCGGCATTGACGGAACGCCGGTCGGATTAGGCTTTATCAAGAGCGGTGAATTGCAGGCGACCGTATTCCAGGATGCAATGGGACAAGGGAAAGGTGGAATGGAGACGGCTTATAAACTGGCTAAAGGTGAACAGGTTAACAAAACGAACTATGTTCCTTATGTTTTGGTAACAAAAGATAATGTCGACGAAATTCAGAAAAAATGGGATACGGCAAGAGTATCTGACGGCGACAAATAACTTCTGAGTTGTATATGAAAGGACACTTCATTTTGGAATTGTCCTTTCGTATGTCCCATATCCCAATTTCGCTCTGATTATTGCAAAGTACTGGAGGATAACTGCAATGAATGAAACGTTTGAAGTGGGAAGGAAAACGGATTTACAGCAAAATCTCAAAGTAAGGTCGCGCACGTTCCTAAGCCAGTTCGGCATGCTGTTGATATTGTTGATTATGATGGTGGTCATGACATTCTTATCGCCTACCTTTCTGTCTTCCGAGAATTTACTGAACATTGTCAGGCAGATGACGATGAACGGTATTATTGCAGTCGGCGTTACCATGATCATTATTACAACAGGTATCGATTTATCATCGGGTTCGGTCGTTGCGCTTGTTGCGGTTGTCACGGCTAGCGCCGCTCACCCGGGACAGTTTCCGCTAGCTTTGACCATATTCATCGGTCTTGGGATTGGTTTAATGACAGGTTTGATTAATGGTTTTATTATCGCCAAAGGAAGAATCGCTTCATTCATCGTCACGCTTGGCATGATGACGGCGGCCAGGGGCGCGGCCCTGCTGTATAGCGGCGGCAGACCTATCGGCAATTTGTCGGAACCGTTCCAATTTATCGGCCAAGGGGATTTGCTGGGGATCCCGGTACCCATCATTATTTTTGTTGTCGTATGTATAGTCTCGTCCGTGTTGTTGAATAAGACGAAGTTCGGTAACTACGTATATGCGATCGGCGGAAACGAGCAGGCGGCCGTCATTGCCGGGGTGAATGTAGATAAATTCAAAATTTTGATTTACACCTATGCCGGATTGCTGTCAGGTCTCGCTGGAATCATCGTTACTTCCAGAATTGCTTCAGGGCAGCCTACGGCAGGGCTCAATTATGAGCTTGATGCCATCGCGGCAGCAGTTATCGGCGGAACCAGTTTGTCAGGCGGTATCGGAACGATTAGAGGAACGGTGATCGGCGCCTTAATCATTGCGGTTATGAATAACAGTTTGGATTTGTTGAACGTCTCTTCCTACTGGCAGCAAATTGTAAAGGGCCTCATTATTGTTACTGCCGTTTATTTTGACTCCAGAAAAAACAAGCGGAAATAAACCGACGGTAACAGCAAAACGCGACGAGTGTCAGTGCGTAAACAGATTGACTAGGTAACGGAAGGTTTAAGTTTTCTTTCCTTACGCTCCAATGAAATCGTACATTCGATGGAACAAATGTCAGGTTTGACGTGGAAGATTGCCGCAGGTACGCAAAACGTGACATCCGCAACGGAAGAGCAGCTTGCTTTTCTGCAGCAAAATTCGGTGCATGCGAATATCTTGATCAATACAGCCGTTAAGCTGCAGGAAACCGTGCGGCAGTTCAGGTTGTGAAAGGATGACCAATATGAGCAAAGAGTATATTTTGGAACTGGATCATATTTCGAAACAATTTCCGGGCGTCAAAGCGCTTGACAATATCCAGCTCAAGATCCGAAAAGGGTCCGTACATGCACTAATGGGCGAGAACGGAGCTGGAAAATCGACGCTAATGAAAATTATTTTCGGAATTTATACACCGGACAGCGGGACGATTACATTCAAAGGAAAGGAAATCAAATTATCCGGATCAAAAGATGCTTTATCCAAGGGCATTTCCATGATCCATCAGGAATTAACGCCGATTCCGCAAATGTCCGTAGCCGAGAATGTGTTTTTAGGACGCGAACTAACAGGCCCCACCGGATTGATTGACAAGAAAAAAATGATTGAAGAAACGCGGAAACTGCTAAATCAATTAAATATCGATATCGACCCCAAAACCAAAATGATAAATCTTAGTATCGCCAACATTCAGATGGTGGAGATTGCTGCTGCGATATCCCATAACGCAGATTTGATTATTATGGATGAACCGACCTCGGCCATTACAGACAAAGAGGTAGACCAACTGTTTGAAATCATCAACTCCTTGAAACAAAATGGTGTATCTGTCATTTATATATCTCACAAAATGGATGAAATATTCCGTATTTGCGACGAAATCACTGTATTTCGAGATGGCCAGTACGTTGGGACGAATCTTGCTAGCGAGACGAATCAGGAAACGTTGATCCGTATGATGGTCGGCCGAGAGATCAAGCAGGTGTTTCATAAAGAAGAGGCAGAAATCGGGGAAGTTGCGCTATCCGTAACAAATTTATCCCGCTCAGGGAAGTTTCAAAATATTAGCTTTGAGGTCAGGAAGGGCGAGATTTTAGGTATCGCCGGGCTCATGGGAGCGGGCAGGACGGAAGTCATTGAGAGTATTTTCGGGATATTCCCTCCGGACTCCGGTGAAATCCATGTGAACGGGAGGAAAGTCGCGATCAAATCTCCTAGGGACGCTATCAAGCATAAGATTGGCCTTTTGACCGAAGACCGCAAAATAACCGGGGCGTTTCTGCCATTAACCATTAGAGAAAATATGATCGTATCCAGCATCGATGAGTTCATCAACAAAATGGGACTATTGAAAGAAAATTTGATTAAAGAGATGTGCAACCTGTTCGTTGAACGTCTGAGTATCAAAACCCCGAGCTTAGATCAAAAAATTGAAAATTTAAGCGGCGGCAATCAACAAAAAGTATTGTTAGCGAGATGGCTGCTGAGCAATCCGGATATTCTTATTTTAGATGAACCAACCAGGGGCGTCGATGTAGGTGCCAAATCGGAAATTCACAAATTGATGTCTAGGCTGGCACAAACAGGAAAAGCAATTATCATGATTTCATCCGAGCTGCCGGAGGTGCTGGGCATGAGCGACAGGGTTATGGTTATGCATGAAGGCAAAAAGAAGGGCGAGCTGACTCGGGCCGAAGCTAATCAGGAAAAGATAATGGAACTTGCTTACAGCTGATTCAAAAATATGTTTTGGAGGTTGTTGGAAATGAAAATTGCATTGGATCCCTATATGTATCGGCATCTTCCGATTCCAAAAATGGTAGAAAAGACGGCGGAATTGGGATTCGAATATATGGAACTTTCCCCGCGTGAAGATTTCATGCCTTTTTACAAGTATCCCCGTGTCGATAAGGATCGTATTCGGGAGCTAAAGAACGCGCTCCGCGATACGGGTGTGCAATTGTCCTCGGTGTTGCCGATGCAGCATTGGGCCGGCCCGGAGGATGAGGATCGTGAAGCAGCCGTACGTAACTGGAAGCGCTGCATTGAAATTGCTGTAGAGCTTGGTGTGGAAGTTATGAACTCTGAGTTTACGGGACACAACGATAAGCCATATAAGTGCGAGCAAATGTTTATGCGTTCTATGGAAGAAATTTTACCGATCATCGAACGTGAAGGCATCAAACTTCACATTCAAGCACATCCTTTTGATTTCATTGAGCGCAACGATCAAGCTGTAGATCTGCTGCGCGCATTGGATAAAGACTTCATAGGTTTATTCTATGCAGTACCGCACACCTTTTTCTATGATGAAGGGAAAGGAGATATTTCAGCGATGTTCGACTATGCAGGTCCATTACTCAAGCATATCAACATCGCAGATACGTTTAATCATAAAGCATCTTCTTGTCTGCGTTATGTAGTGAATCCGCCGTGGTCCAATTGTACGGTCCACCAACATATTGATATCGGTAAAGGAGATATCAATTGGGATATGCTTTTCAACAAAATGCGTGAAATCAAGTTTGATGGCATCGTAACCCTTGCCGTATTCGGCGAGGAAGAAAGAGCGGATGAATCTTGCCGCTATAACCTCAATCGAATTCATAATGAATTGCTTCGATAAGCAGGATGGGTGGAGAGAGATGATAACAGTTCGTTTAACGACTGCGCAAGCACTGGTCCGATTTTTAAATCAGCAATATGTGGAGTTCGACGGAAAAGAACAGAAATTCGTAAAAGGGATATTCGCTATCTTCGGACATGGCAACGTGCTTGGAATCGGGCAAGCGTTGGAAGAAGATCCTGGACATCTTGAAGTATATCAGGGGCGAAATGAGCAAGGAATGGCGCAGGCCGCTGTTGCTTTCGGCAAACAAAAGCATCGGAGACAAATTATGGCCTGTACTTCATCCGTGGGACCGGGAGCGGCCAATATGGTAACCGCCGCTGCAACGGCTTCTGCTAACCATATTCCGGTCTTGCTTCTGCCAAGCGATACGTTTGCCTCCAGGCAGCCGGATCCTGTACTGCAGCAGGTGGAGCATGTTCATGATTTTACTTTGACTACTAACGACGCATTTCGCGCAGTCAGCAAATACTGGGATCGGGTCAACCGCCCAGAACAGTTAATGACGGCTATGATTCATGCGATGCGCGTTCTTACCGATCCGGCTGATACCGGAGCAGTCACAATTTGCCTGCCTCAAGATGTGCAAGGGGAAGCTTATGATTATCCCGAATATTTTTTTAAAAAGCGAGTTCACCGGATTGATCGGCGCATTCCGACTCCCGCGGAGATAAGCGATGCGGTGCAATTGATACAAAGAAAGAAAAAGCCGATCCTGATCTGCGGCGGCGGCGTTCGGTATTCAGAGGCAGCAGATTCTCTGAAAAGATTTTCCGAGCAGTTCCATATTCCTTATGGGGAAACGCAAGCCGGCAAAAGTGCGGTCGAAAGCTCCCATCCGTACAATGTTGGGGGTATTGGAATTACCGGCAACATGGCTGCAAACGTTCTAGCTAAAGATGCGGATTTGGTCATTGGGATCGGTACGCGTTATTCCGATTTCACCACCTCCTCGAAGCAGCTGTTTCAGAATCCCGAAGTAGAGTTTTTGTCCATCAACGTTTCCGAATATCATGCCTTCAAATTGGATTCCGTTAAGGTCGTAGCGGATGCGAAGTTAGCTCTTGAAGCTTTGGAGAAACAATTATCAGACGCAGGTTACGCCTCGGGCTATTCCAGCGAGATCGAATCTCTAAAAGCGGCATGGAAAGCGGAATTGAATAGATTAAGCGGAATTCGTTTCTTTGCCTCAGGATTTAAGCCGGAAATTCCAGGTCAACTGGATGAAGTGCTGCCTGAATTTGCGGACGCTTTTCAATCCACGCTTACGCAAACCGAAGTTGTCGCTATGGTGAACCAGCTTATCGCTGATGATTCGATTATTATTGCGGCGGCGGGAAGTCTTCCCGGGGACCTGCAAAGAATGTGGGAATCCCGTAGTCCCAATACCTATCATTTGGAATACGGATATTCTTGCATGGGGTACGAGGTCTCCGGATCACTTGGCATTAAACTGGCCGAGCCGGAGAAGGAAGTCTACGCCATGGTTGGCGACGGAAGCTACCTTATGCTGCATTCCGAGCTGGTAACCAGCATTCAAGAAGGTAAGAAAATCAATGTTGTCCTGTTCGATAATGCGTCAAACGGATGCATCAACAATTTGCAAATGGAGAATGGCATGGGAAGCTACGGTACGGAATTCCGTTATCGCAACCCTCAGACGAATCAACTCGACGGCAACCTGATTCCAATCGATTTTGCGCAAAGCGCAGCCGGATACGGAGTGAAAACGTATAAGGTCCGTAACTCGGAACAATTGCGGGAAGCGATTGAAGATTCGAAAAAACAGACCGTCTCTACCCTTATCGACATTAAAGTGTTGCCGAAGACGATGACGAACGGTTATGAGTCGTGGTGGCATGTAGGCATCCCGGCCGTATCGAATAACGAGAGCATACAAGAGGCCTTTCAACTGAAGGAGAGCAAGCTGAAAACGGCCAGACATTATTGAGTAATCGATTAACTTGGAGGAATCCCGATGAAAATTGCGTTTAATCAAGCCACTACTCTGCAAAATTCTACACTTGAGAATGACTTGGAGCTGTGCGAAAAGAATGGCTACGATTTGATAGAAATTCGCTTTGATAAGCTTAGGGAATATTTGCAGCAGCATACGGTTGAAGATTTAAAACAATTCTTCGACCACAATCGAATCAAGCCGTTTGCTTTCAATGCGTTGGTATTCATTAATTATCGGGATCAAGAAGGCTTTCAGGAAATCAAGGATGAACTGCTCTTCGCCTGCCAAATTGGGGAGATCATTAATTGCAAAACGGTGATTGCCGTTCCGAACTTGGATATCGGCGATTATACGATAACTCAAATTCAGGAAGAAACAGTCAGAGCGCTGCGGGAGTTGTCAGACATTGCGCAGCCCTATGGTGTCAAGCTGGCACTGGAATTTATCGGCTACCCGAATTGCTCGGTCAATACCTTTGGTCAGGCCTATGAGATCATCCAAGAAACGAATAGAGATAATGTCGGGATTGTCCTTGATTGCTTCCATTTCCATGCTATGGGCTCGAGAATCGAGGATTTGAAAGGTGCCGATGCGTCGAAAATCTTTGTATTCCATATCGACGACTGTGAGGATCTGCCTATTGGGGCTTTAAGAGATCATCATCGTGTCTGGCCCGGGGACGGCGGAGTTAACCTGGATGAGATTATGAGTACTTTGGCGGAGATCGGTTACCGCGAAATGGTGTCTATCGAATTGTTTAGACCGGAATATTGGGAATGGGATGCAGCGAGAACGATTCAGGTGGGTAAAGAAAAAACAGAAGCGGCAATTCGAAATTTTTTTGCAGTCAATAAATAAGGATTGAGGCGGGGTATATGTTCCGGAAAGATAAGATTAAATTGGGGATTGCGCCGATCGCTTGGACAAACGACGATTTGCCGGAGCTCGGGAGGGAAAACAGCTTCGAGCAATGCATCAGCGAAATGGCTCTTGCCGGATTTGCGGGAAGCGAGGTCGGAAACAAATATCCACGTGATCCTGTGACGTTACAACATGTTCTTGCTGTACGCAATCTGGAGATCGCCAGTGCCTGGTTCAGTTCCTATTTAACGACAAAGCCGCTTCAGGAGACGGTTGACGCTTTTGTCCAGCATCGGGACTTTCTTTACGAGATGGGCGCCAAGGTCATTGTCGTCTCGGAACAAGGCCACAGTATCCAAGGGTTGGACATACCGTTATTTGCGAATAAACCCGTATTTAGCGATAACGATTGGCAGACACTCGCCTCCGGATTGAACCGGTTGGGGGAATTGGCCAAAGACAAGAATATGACTGTCGTGTACCACCATCATATGGGAACCGGAGTCCAAACGGCCGTGGAAATCGACAAGCTCATGGCAATGACCGATCCGGATCGCGTTTCTTTGCTGTATGATACGGGCCACCTTGTGTTTTCCGGGGAAAATCCTTATGAAGTTCTGGAAACCTATTTGCCGCGAATTAAACACGTACATTTGAAAGACATTCGTGGAGAAGCAGTAGACAAAGTAAAGGCCGATCAACTTAGCTTTCTGCAAGCGGTAAGGGAAGGTGCGTTCACCGTTCCGGGAGACGGCATCATCGATTTCGTTCCGATCTTTGCCAAGCTTGCGGAATATGAGTACGAGGGATGGTTTGTAGTAGAAGCCGAACAGGATCCCGCAAAAGCGAATCCGTTTGAATATGCGCTTAAGGCCCGGCGGTATATCAAAGAGAAGACGGGTCTTTGAATCGAGGTATGGAAACCATGCCGGATGTACATTTGAGGAGGAAACCTACATGGTAGTAAGAATTGGAGTCATCGGCACAGGAGCTATTGGTCAAGATCATATTCGCAGAATTACGAATACGCTAACCGGTGCCGAAATTGTTGCGGTAACGGATGTGAATTCCGATCAGGCAAGGCAAGTCGTACTTAACCAAAAACTTCAAGCCAAAATCTATGATAATGGGCATGATCTGATTCAAAGCCCGGAAGTCGGTGCCGTCATGGTAACTTCATGGGGGCCAACCCATGAGGAATTTGTGCTGGCATCGATTGCAGCTGGGAAGCCGGTGTTTTGCGAAAAGCCGCTTGCTACGACGGCTGAAGGGTGCAAGCGTATTGTCGAAGCTGAAATGAAATTCGGTAAGCCGTTAGTGCAAGTCGGTTATATGCGTCGTTATGATCAAGGGTATCGGGCTCTTAAGAAGGTAATTGACAGCGGAGCAATAGGTGAGCCGCTAATGGTTCACTGTGCGCACCGCAATCCGGCAGTTCCCGATTCCTATACGAGCGACATGGCTATCGTCGATACGTTCATCCATGAGATCGATGTACTTCGTTGGCTGCTTAACGATGACTATGTTTCCGTTCAAATCGTTTCGCCTAGAAAAACAAAACATGCGTCGAACCATTTGCAGGACCCGCTTATCGTGCTGCTGGAAACAGCGAATGGGACTCGCATAGACGGGGAAATATTCGTCAATTGCCAATACGGATACGACATTCAATGCCAGGTCGTAGGGGAAAGAGGAATCGCGAACTTGCCAGATCCTTCCAGCGTGGTTCTGCGAAGCGACGCGAAGCTTTCGACCGAAATTTTAACCGATTGGAAGCAGCGCTTCATCGAAGCCTATGACATTGAGCTGCAGGATTGGATCCTTTCAACGCTGCAAGATGAAGTCAACGGACCGACAGCATGGGATGGATACGTCGCGGCCGTAACTTCCGACTGCTGTCTGCAGGCAAGAGAATCGGGACAAATCGTTAAGATCTCCCTACCGGAACGTCCGGCATTTTATTCTAATAATGGATCGGTAAAGGACAAGGTAGGTGCTCGAAATTGACGTACATATCTTTTCCCGAACACAGAGCTGTGGACTTCACTGCTATCGGCAGACTTTGTATCGACTTGAACGCCAATGAAATCAACCGCCCGATGGAGGAAACGAATACGTTTACGAAATATGTCGGAGGCTCGCCGGCCAACATCACGATCGGCATGTCCCGTTTCGGGCTGAAAACCGCCTTTATCGGCAAAATCGCCGACGATCAAATGGGACGTTTCATTCATAGTTATTTGGAGCGCAACGGCATCGAAACGAGCAACTTGATTACCGATCGGACCGGCGCCGTGACTGGGCTTGCTTTTACCGAAATCAAGAGCCCGACGGATTGCAGCATTTTGATGTACCGCGATAACGTCGCAGACTTGAAGCTGGAGCCCGGCGAAGTGAGCGAGGAGCTGATCTCCCGTTCTAAGACGCTGCTTATCTCAGGTACCGCACTGGCGCAGAGTCCGTCTCGGGAAGCGGTGTTTCAGGCTTTGCATTACGCCAAGAAGCACGGTGCCGTGATCATTTTCGATATCGATTATCGCCCTTATACCTGGATATCGCCGGAGGAAACAGCCGTTTATTACAATCTGGCTGCGGAAAAATGCGACGTCATCATCGGCACCCGAGAAGAGTTCGATATGATGGAGCGGTTCGACCATAATCCGGAGCACAACGACAAAGTGACGGCGACCAAATGGTTCGATCATTCCGCCAAGATCGTCATCATCAAGCACGGCAAGGAAGGCTCGATCGCCTATACGAACGACGGCGCAAGCCACCGCGCCAAGTCGTTCCCGGCTAAAGTCATCAAGACGTTCGGGGCCGGCGATTCATACGCCGCAGGATTTATTTACGGCATTATGCAGGGGTGGACGCTGGAGCGCAGTATGGAGCACGGCAGCGCGGCTGCCTGCATTGTCATCTCCAGCCATAGCTGTTCTGATGCCATGCCTACAGCAAATCAAGTTAGCGACTATATCGATCGCTGCAATCGCGGCGAGTTTACCGTATAAGAGAGGGGTCAGTTCACATGACACAAGTATTGAAAAATTGGATCGGCGGTCAATGGGTGGAAGCGCAAACCGAACGGAATGATCCTGTATATAATCCGGCTACCGAAGAAGTTCTCGCTTACGTTCCGCTTTCAACGAAAGAAGATGTCGGGCAAGCCGTTCAATCCGCCCAAGAAGCGTTCAAAATGTGGAGCCACACACCAGTCCCGCGCCGGGCGCGCGTTATGTTTAAGTACCAGCAGCTGCTGGTGGAGCATTGGGAGGAACTCGCCAAGCTAGTCACGCTGGAAAACGGTAAAAGCTATAACGAAGCTTACGGCGAAGTGCTGCGCGGAATCGAATGCGTCGAGTTTGCGGCGGGCGCACCAACTCTGATGATGGGCAAGCAGCTGCCGGAAATCGCGACGAATCTGGAGTCCGGCATGTTCCGCTATCCGGTAGGCGTGGTCGGCGGGATTACGCCGTTCAACTTCCCGATGATGGTGCCGTGCTGGATGTTCCCGCTTGCAATCGCTTGCGGCAACACGTTCGTCCTGAAGCCTTCGGAACGCACTCCCCTGCTGGCGAACCGCCTGGCGGAGCTGTTCAAAGAAGCCGGTTTGCCTGACGGTGTGTTCAACATCGTTCATGGCGCGCACGACGTGGTCAACGGCATTCTGGAGCATCCGTCCATCATCGCTGTTTCCTTTGTCGGATCCCAGCCGGTGGCCGAATATGTGTACAAGACCGCATCCGCTAACGGCAAGCGCGTGCAGGCGCTCGCAGGGGCGAAGAACCACTCGATCGTCATGCCGGATGCCGACCTTGATTTGACCGTGAAGGAAATTACGAGCGCAGCGTTCGGCTCTGCCGGCGAGCGCTGCATGGCCTGCTCCGTCGTTGTAGCGGTAGGGGATATCGGCGATAAACTCGTGAACAAATTAATGGAGGCCGCCGACAAAATTACGATCGGCAATGGTATGGAGCAGGGTGTTTTCCTTGGACCTGTCATCCGCGGACCCCATAAGGAGCGGACGCTGACCTACATCGAGACCGGCGAGAAGGAAGGGGCGCTGCTTATCCGTGACGGACGCAAGGACGCGGATTCCAGCAGCCAAGGCTATTTTGTCGGGCCAACGTTATTCGATCATGTGCAGTCCGAAATGAAAATTTGGGAAGATGAAATTTTCGCTCCGGTATTATCGATCGTGCGTGTAGCTACACTGGAGGAAGCGATCGAGCTTGCCAACCGTTCGGAATTCGCAAACGGCGCTTGTCTGTTTACGAGAAGCGGAGCAAGCATGCGCCAATTCCGCGAGACGATCGATGCAGGCATGTTGGGCGTTAACCTGGGCGTTCCGGCGCCGATGGCGTTCTTCCCTTTCTCCGGCTGGAAAAAATCGTTCTATGGCGATCTTCATGCGAACGGTACGGACGGTGTGGAGTTCTATACTCGTAAAAAAATGGTCACAACCCGCTGGTGAAGCGGGATTGCGACTACACTCGGAGGCATTCGTATGACGCTTGTATCCATGACCTCGATGCTGCAGAAGGCGCTGGAAGGCCGATATGCCGTCGGGCAGTTTAACTTGAATAACTTGGAGTTCACGCAGGCGATTCTGCAGGCGGCGGAAGCGCAGCAGGCTCCTGTCATCCTCGGAGTCAGCGAAGCTTATATTCCATACATGGGGGGCTTGCCCCTCATTGCCGGAATGGTCAGGTCGCTGATTGAGCATTACGGGATTACCGTTCCAGTCGCGCTTCATCTCGACCACGGCTCTTCGTACGAAGTGTGCATGCGGGCGCTACATGCCGGATTTACGTCGGTGATGATTGACGCCTCGCACCACGATCTGGAACATAACATCGAGGTGACGGCAAGGGTGACGGAAGCTGCGCATGTGCTTGGTGCCTCGGTCGAAGCGGAGCTCGGCCGGATTACCGGCAGGGAAGACGATTTGGTTGTCGACGAAGCGGAAGGAATGTACGCTGTTCCGGATGAATGCGTCAGACTCGTGCGCGAGACGGGGATTGACTGTCTGGCTCCTGCACTCGGTTCGGTTCACGGCCCATACCGGGGCCAACCGAAACTGGGCTTCGAGCGAATGGGCGAAATTCAGAAGCTGACGGGGCTGCCGCTCGTGCTTCACGGTGGCAGCGGCTTGCCGGACGACGAAATATTACGCGCCATATCGCTCGGGACATCCAAAATCAATGTCAACACGGACAATCAAATGGCCTGCACGAAAGCAATACGGGCATATTTAACCGATCATCCAGAAGATTATGACCCCAGAAATTACCTAAATCCGGCTAAAGAAGCAATTATAGAGTCGGTAAAAGCGAAAATGCGATTATTCGGTTGCTCGGGCAAAAATCTGGAAACAAAGGAGGGATGAGCTTGTCGAAACTGATAGTAAGTCCGGATGTGCAGCCGGACAAGGAAGGCAGGATGCTTGCAGTCACGCCTGAATCCGCGGGTTGGAGGTATATCGGCTTCGAAACGGTTCGTTTGAACGAAGGGCAAGTTATTCACAGGGAAACGGACGACAATGAAGTGTGCCTGGTACTTATAAGCGGTAAGGCGTCTGTGAACACTACCTCTGGAAGCTGGATCAATATTGGGGAAAGAATGAATGTATTCGACCGGACGCCGCCATATTCGGTCTATGTGCCCAATGATAATTTTTATGAAATTCGGGCACTGACTGAGCTTGAAGTCGCGATTTGTGCGGCACCGGGTCAAGGCAATCATGCTGCCCGGCTCATTGCTCCGGAGCAGGTGGGTGTAGAAACTCGAGGGTACGGCAACATGGAAAGAAAAATCCACAATATTTTACCGGATACGGAACCGGCGGATAGCTTGCTCGTCGTCGAGGTGTTTACTCCGGGTGGCCATTGGTCGAGTTATCCGCCGCATAAACACGACCGGGACGCGCTTCCTGATGAATCTCTTCTTGAGGAGACGTATTATTACAAGATACAACCAGAGCACGGCTTCGCGGTGCAAAGGGTATATACCGACGACCTTTCGATAAACGAGACGCTGGTTGTGAAGAACGGGGAGGTTGTGCTTGTTCCGCGTGGGTATCATCCTGTTTCAGCTCCTCCCGGCTATGACGTTTATTACTTGAATGTCATGGCAGGGCCTGTGAGAACATGGAAATTCCAAAACGACCCTAATCACGAGTGGTTGATGAAAAATCCTGCATCGGTTAAATAACATATACAAAAACCGCAGGTTGCCTTGGTAGCTTGCGGTTTTTAGTGGTGCATTCGATTTTCTCCGATTCTGAGCATGTCCCGAATGAGACGCGAAGAGCAGCAAAGAATGTTCTAATTTTAGAGTAAGATAACCACTGGTTACATCGGTTCTTGTTCACAACCTCAAAAAATTCGACAATACAGGTGAAGATCTGGAGGATTTGATTAGTATTGGAACCATTGGACTGATTAAAGCGATCGAATCGTTCTCGCCGAACAAAGGGACGAAATTGGCGACATTTGCGGCTCGTTGTATCGAGAACGAGATCCTCATGCACCTGCGTTCGCTGAAGAAAACGCGCAAGGATGTGTCCTTGCACGATCCCATCGGCACGGATAAAGAGGGGAACGAGATTACCTTGATCGACATACTCGGCACGGAAGCCGATGATGTCGTGGATAAAGTGCAGCTGAAGATTGAGAAGTCGAAGATCTATAAGAATTTAGATATATTGGGTGAGCGGGAAAAAGAGGTAGTTGTTGGCAGGTTTGGATTGGAGCTTGGCGGAGAAGAGCGAACGCAGCGGGAGATTGCGAAGGAGCTGGGGATCAGCCGCTCATGAAGCTTTATCATGAGTTTTATAAGGCGAAGCGATAAACATCATTAAAAGAGTATACTCGATCGGTGAATATATTATCGATTGGGTATGTTCTTGCTTATTTTGTTAGTTTCAAGCTTGTTGCAAAACAAGTTCTCCAAATTTATGTCCAAAGCTCTACTAAGTCAGCACTGTATATATCCGATGCAAGTCTCCTGATCACGCCAATGAACAAAGTTCAAACGATCATTGCCGAGGAAGCCAAAGCTTATTTCACAGGACAAAAATCCGCCGATGACGTTGCCAAGCTCATTCAAAACCGAGTGACGACTTATATAAATGAATGATAAAAATGCTTGAAATGGACCGCGCTGTATAGCGCGGTATTTGTGTGTGTCACTTTCACGAAAGGGTACTTAAGTACTGAGGTTACTGGGATGGTAGAGCGATGGTGAATCTAACGAACGTAACGTCTTGTGTGTATTCGACCAAAAACATGTGTTGACATTCCAATAAAACGCATATAACATACGTTATATAACAAATGTATTTTTTATTTGGAGATGTAAATATGCCCCCAAAAGCAGAGATAACTAAGGAAAAGGTATTAGAAGCAGCGTTTGAAATTGTACGGGAAGAAGGACTTGAAGGTCTAACAGCCAGGAGTATAGCGCAAAAACTTAAATGCTCCACTCAACCCATTTATAGCGTATATGGGAATATGGAAGCAGTAAAAGAAGATGTGTATAATTTGGCAGTTGATTTTGCTCTTACCAGCATCAAAAAGTATGAGAATGAGAAAAACGAGCCTGTAATGAACCTGGCGATCGGTTGCCTTCTTTTCGCCAAAAACGAAAAGCAGTTATTCAGAACGATATATCTTTCTGATCTTAGAAAGTATGACAATGACAAGCTTAAAGAAGAAATGTATGCGGCCTTCTTGCGGCTCGATGATCGGTTTAACATGATTGCAGAGAGTAGACTCCAGAAAATGTTTTTGAAACTTACCATCTATTGGATTGGTATTGGCGCGATGATTAACACCAATTCCTTAGAATTGGATATTAATGAGGTTACAGAAATGATTGAAGAAATGTATGACGTCTTAATATTTAATGAAGGTTTAACAAAACAATAAAATTCTATGCAAAGGCGTGTGATCGTGTTGAAAAAGTTACCGCCAGCCTTCGAAAAATCTGACATTGAAGCATGGTTCAGAACTTATTCCAATCGTTTGCACAGTGATCCGATCCCGTTTTATGCTTATTTACTCGAACATGAGCCACTATGTTATTTAGAAGAACCCAGGTTTTGGGTGGCGTCCCGATACGAAGATGTCAACCGGATCTTGAAGGATCCGTTGTTCGTCCGTGAGTACAGGAATGCCGTACCGAAGCACCAACAGCTGGAACTGCCACCTCCATCTAAAGAATGGAACCCGGTCAATGAGCTGCTGGACAATTGGATGCTGTTTCGCGATGCGCCGACTCATACAAGACTGAGAAGGATAGTCAGCCATGCCTTTTTGCCTCAAACGCTGGAAAGGCTCAAGCCGAAAATCCGAGCTATCGCGGGGTATCTTGTCGAACGGATGGACGAAGATCCTCAGCCCGATTTGATCGCTTCGTTCGCTTTTCCTTTGCCAGTAATCGTCATTGCGGAGCTGCTTGGCGTGCCACCAGAAGATCGTGAGCTATTCAAAAATTGGTCGCATACTTTCGCGAGGGTGCTTGAAGGCGGTGACCAACCAGCGGAATTTGCACAACAAGCTAAAAGAGCGGCAGAAGACATTTCCGATTATTTCCGCTGCTTGATTGCGGAAAGAAAGTCCACTCCACGCGAAGACTTGGTCAGTGAACTGGTCACTGCTCAAGAGCAAGCGGACGCGTTGACTGAGCAGGAACTCATAGCAACATGTGTGCTGATGCTCGTCGCCGGCCATGAAACGACCGTAAACTTAATCGGTAATAGCGTTTTCGTGCTGCTAAACCATCCGGAACAGCTTGCACGACTGATCGAATGCCCAGAATTGATCACTTCCGCCGTCGAAGAAGTTTTACGATTTGAAAGCCCTGTCCGGACGACAACACGTATAGCATCTGCCGATTGCGAAATTAGAGGTCAGACGATCCGTCAGGGTCAGACTGTAAGTGTGATGCTTGGAGCAGCCAATCGTGATCCCGCTCAGTTCGAACAGCCGAACCGGTTCGATATCAGGCGCATGCAGAATCGCCATTTGGCATTTGCTTCAGGTTCCCATTTCTGTCTTGGCGCGCCGCTTGCACGCATGGAGGGAGAAATCGCAATGTCTGCGCTTCTGGAACGGTTTCCACAATTACGTCTCGCAGATGACAAGCCAAATTGGCGTCCAAGCATTTTGTTCAGAGGATTAGAGTCGATGTCACTTCTAAACTAACGAAAACGTTTGTTCCTTTATTCAAGCAGCAGCTCGAACAAAAGCAGGATCTTAGCGTTACCGATCCGAGGATGACGCGATTTTTTTGCTTTGTCCATATCGTCAGACTATAGGATGATGGGGAACCTGAAGTTGAGGGACTACTATGACAAGAAAAAAAGTGAGAGCAAGCCCATAAAATAGCTTTGAGTGTTTGCGCCCACAAGTTACACATCACATCTATGCCATGCTAAAGAAAGGCATAGATGATTTTGTTATAGCTCAAAGAGATGTCATTCCTTAGGAAGGAGCTTGGCGTTGGCCGCTGCGTCGAAAATCAGGCGTTGCTTGCCTTCGTATAGGACTGCTGATTTGGCTGGGAAGACTTCGCCATCCACCGTCTCTGCATGATCGGAGAAGTTGGCAACGACTTTTAGATCATCGCCATACTTTGCTCTTTGGACGAGCCTGTCGTCCGTCAATACGGTGAATTGGCTCATCTGCCGAGAAACGGCCTGCTGATGGAAGGGTGACCACACCTTCAGGTAATCGACGATACTTGCTTTGTCTCTTTCCCAAGTCTCGCGATTCAAGTGATACAGAGGCGGAACGTTGTACAATAGCCCGTGAAGCATTCTGTCAGCCTCTTCTCCTTTAATTTTATACGTGCCCCACTCCCAGTGATTCGTCGTAATGATCGAGTCGTTGTAAACAAGTTTGTATAAAGGGAGCGAATACGTCGGGTCGCTATAGACCTTTTCATACAGCGGTCTGATGGGCATTGGTTTGCTGTATCGGTCAGGAATACCGTTCGGAGAATAATAGCCGCCCACGTAATATTGGCTATCTTTATTTTTTCGCATATCAGGGTCTCCCCAGGCGATGACCGGGCTCTCAATTCCATGAGCAAAGGCGATCACGCCGCTGGCGTAGTCATTGCCTCCTTCCGAACCTACCACCATCTTCTTTTCCTTAGCGAAATAGCTGAGCCGTTCCATTCGGGCCTTCAGATCCTGTTGCTGTGTCGTAGGATGAGCCGGAGAGTAGTCATCATAAATGTCTCCCGTCGCGTCACAATCCACGAACCAGGAGTTGAAGCCAATTCCATCCTGAAGGATACCCGCCACACGCTCTTCCACGCTCGGCATCGCCAAGGTAGGGTTCAGTTTACGTGCTCTCTGCAGAAATCCGGCGATTTTAGTTCCGTCCTTACGAGTGATCGTCGCATTTTCATATAGAGTAGAGTCGGGGAAGAAAGCTGTGTTCCAAGAGCTGTCCGCTTTTTGTTGTATGGAATGATAAGAATCGTATGGGGCGATGAGATAGCCGACTTGATTTGCTTTGCTTACCATCTGGGGATTCATCAATCCATCTGCCCAATTGGGAAGGCCAATCCAAGCGTTTTTGATACCGGAGCCGCTCATGTCCTTGATTAGGTCCGTCGAATCTGATTGTCCCCACTCAGGCAGTGCAGTTACCGCGTCTTGGAGCACGCTTTTGAGCAACAGCTTATTCAAGTCGTAAAGTTTTTCCTCGCTTGGCTTTTCGATTCCTTGATCGATAAGCCTCTGCGCCTCTTTGCCCGGATTTGGGAAAACGGAAGGGGAATAGAAGCCATTCATCTTCATTCCCTGATTCAATGCATTCAGAATGGCCTTTTTCTGATACTTATCCATATAGTTTTGCTTTGAGATTTGCTGTAGAACCTGCGCGAACTCGCTGCTACCGTCGGCTGTGCCAGAGAGAAGCTGAACCAACCAAGGGCCGAGCGAGCTCGGCAGTAACGTTCGGAGTTTGGGCCAATTTACATCGGTGTCCGTAAGAATAGACTCACTCCACAGATAGATCTGAGGGGCCCCATACAGCTTTCGGATATTCGGGTTGTCTTTAGCTTTTTCCTCCAGCGTAACGTAGTTCCCGTTCTCCTTGACATAACTTTTGTAGGGCTGAACGACGTCCTCCGGATCATTACCGGTTACATACAGACGGAAACCGTAGCTTTTGTCTGTATTAATGGAAGGGAAAGCATGTGTAAATTGAAACTGCACAGATTCTGACGTATCGAAATGAACCTCATCGTTGAACTTGTTCGTCACCACGTAGACGATAGAGAATGGATTGGCATGCAAAGCGAAGAAATCCATGGAGAACGATTCGCTCCAGGTGTAGTTCTCATCCTTCAAGAACGTTCGCCAATTCGTGTCTCCAGCCGGAATTACTTTTCCCTCGCCAAGGGGAAGCATGTAGCTGTCTGCTTTTACGGATGGCCATTGGAACTGCTCGGCACCTAAAGAATTCAAGCGAATGTCGAGATAATTGTTCTTCTTAACAATTTTGACGCTAACTTGACCCGGATATGTCCATTGGACCGAATCCTTGTTTTTGATCAAATTGCTTACTGGCGCCTTAGGCAGCGAAACTGAAGCCGGTACACGAATGCCGTCTTTGATAATCGTGAGGGTAAAGGTCTCTGGATCTACTTCGAAATCAAAAGGTTCACCTACAGTTTGTACAGCCGCCTCTGTTTGCTGCGTCATTGTTGTCAATGGTTGAGTCATTGCGCTGTCTCGACAGCCGGTTAAGGCGACGGTTATAAGACTGACAGTGCAAATACAAGCAATTCGTTTGTACATTTGTATTCCTCCAATTTATTTATTGAAACGCAAACTCATTGTAAGGAAGTATTGTTACAGGAATGTGCCAAAACGAAGAGATATCCTAGTGCTTTTAAAAAATAGAGGATTCGACCGGAGACGGTTGCTTTCATATTGGTGTAACAAAAGGATATTATAATGGGATGGGCTTGCACCATTTTGCGACGCCGCTCATAAAGGAGGTACGGACATGAACCTGCTGCTGGCAGACGATGAACAGCTGATGTTGCAAATTTTAAAAGCTTATTTCTTAAAAGAAGGTTTCCAAATACTCCTGGCACAGGACGGTGAGGAGGCGCTGGATCACTTCTATAACAATCATATAGATTTGGCGATTCTGGATTGGATGATGCCGAAGCGGAACGGTATCGAGATTTGCCAAGAAATCAAGAAAACCAGCCGGACGAAGGTTCTGCTGCTGACGGCTAAGGGAAATCCCGAAGACGAGTTCCTAGCATTGAAGTCAGGAGCAGATGATTACGTTCGCAAGCCGTTTGATCCACGTATTCTGATCCTGCGTGCAAAAAAATTGCTGCAGCTTGCCTCGAAGATTTCGATCGGCGATGTGACAATTGATCTCGAAGGCCAGAAGGTTTATCGTGGCGGTGAGGATGTGCTGGCTACACACAAAGAGTTTCAATTGATGAAATATTTAGTGATCAACAAAGGACAAATCGTCACGCGTAAAATGCTTTTGGATCAGGTATGGGGATTCGACTATTTTGGCGAAGAACGGACGGTTGACACCCATATTCGCAGGCTACGGGAAAAAATCGGAGAACATCGAATCAAGACGTATCGGGGAATGGGTTATTGTCTGGAGGTTGCTGATGAGTAAACTAACTCGAAAGCTGATTGTTCAAATCACGGCCGCGCTGTGTGTTGTATTTGTTCTCTCGTTTGCGGTGAACACCTATTTTCTCCCCCCCTATTTTTTGTACCAGAAAAAGCATAAGCTGGCTGGGCTGGTCTCTGAACTGGCTCCCATGGAGTATGATCCCTTAATGGAGCGAATTAAACCTATAGAGGATCAATACCAGGTCACGATTGCACACGCCTCCTTGTCAGATACTGTCGATGACTTGAACAAAGAATTGCTAATACAGCTAAACCGCAAGGGGATTACGCTCAGCAAGTTTTGGTTGACCGAGGAAAGCATTGCATTACTGCGTAACGGAGGAAAAGTCAATAAAATATATGATCAGGCCAAGCTGAAGTCCAGATTTCTAGCCGATTTCCTGGCAGTTGACGGATCTGTGTTCGTAGTAGGTGAATCTCTCTCCCATTCAGCAGAAACGATCCAAATCGTCAACCATTTCAATATGTACATCTGGATCGGCATGCTGCTCCTGCTCATTCTATTGTCCGCTTTGTATACATCTCGGATTGTCAAACCGCTTGCTAAGCTGAATGAGACGGCCAAGGCAATCTCTAACTTGTCATTCACCCATGCGGATATACGGACGGGCGACGAAATCGAAAATTTGGCGCACAGCATCAACCGGATGAGCGATAAATTGGAGGAATCGCATCTGTCACTAGAAGCGAAAAATGCGAACCTGCGAACGTTTATCGCAGATATCTCGCACGAGCTAAAGACACCTTTATCGTTAATTCGAGTATATGCGTCCGGGCTACAAGATGGTTTGGATGACGGCACCTATGTTGATGTGATTCGGCAGCAGAGTGAAGTGATGGCCGACTTGATCGACCGGTTATTGGAGCTGTCTCGGCTACAGGTTGTAACCTATCAATTTGAACCTATCGATTTTCGGCAGTTGATCACGGAGACGCTTGACGCTTATCGAATTGCGTTCCAACAGCAAGGTCTAGTATTGAAAACGCATGATCGGCTCACAGAAGCATGGGTAACGGCGGATCGGCAAAAGCTGGAGTCTGTATTGCATAACTGGATGACCAATGCAATGAAATATACGACCGGCAAGCAAGTAAGTATTACGATGGAAACGAAAGAGGATTCCGTTCATTTCAGCATCACCAATGATACAGACATTGAAGGTGATGCTCGGTGGGAGCAAGTTTGGGAGCCTTTCTATGTGATGGAGAGCTCTCGCAGTAAAAAATTTAGTGGTACAGGTCTCGGCTTGTCCATTGCTCGAACCGTTTTGGAAAACCACCGCGCTTCTTACGGCCTTACTGTGCAAGAAAGGACAGTCACTTTCTATTTTTCCTTGCCCCTGCATCGCCGATCAGTTAAATGAGCGCTGAAAATCGTCTGCTAGGCGTGGACGAACGCATGGGCATTTGGCCGCCATCGGGATTGACCTGCGTTTACAATTTGTCCATTTTTTCAACGGAGTAGGCACGAAGTTGATTCAATACAAAGGTATGGATTATGCTTATATTGATAAAATTCGAGATGTGGCAGAAATGATGAAAGAGCGAGGATTGAATATCTCTCATACAACGATCATGAGATGGGTTCATGAGTTCGGACCTGAAATAGACAAACGAATTCGTCCCTATTTGAAACCGACTAACGATTCTTACAGGGTCGATGAAACTTACATCAAAGTCAAAGGGAACTGGAAGTATTTATACCAGGCAGTCGATTCTGAGGGAAACTCGATAGTGTTTCGCGGATCGAGAAGAGGGCGCTCATGAAGCTTTACCATGAATTTTATAAGCGAAGCAGTGTAGAGGGGGAGACCCCTCTTTTTCTTATTCTTCATCAATGGACAAGCGACATCTGTGCAAGGGATAACGATTTCATTGTGTCAACGACGGGTAAGCAAAGTAAAAAGATGTACATTGTTTCACTACCTCCATCAATTTTAAAATAAATGCATACACAGCTGTAGTTTTAGAGTTCAATGGTATGATTATCAATTCCGACTTGGGAAGCGTAGGAGGTCATTGTTTGTAAATTTGAACAAAGCGAACTATTCTTGTGTGCAAGTATGGAAGCGTTTACTCGAATTGTGCTTCAGATCGCTTCTAACCTCCGGAGACGACCTTCAACGAGATCGATGCCAAGTGAAAATGAAAATATCAATAAATGGGAGGTTAACCTGGTGAGGTTAAAAGAAAACAGTTTGAGAAGCATGTCTATTAGGAAATTTCTCTATATACTGCCTTTCATGATTTTACTTGCTATCTTTTCATACTACCCGCTATATGGATGGGTTTATGCATTCTTTGACTATATGCCGCCGACTCCTCTGTCCCAATCGCCTTTTGTAGGTTTAAAGTGGTTTCGTTCCTTGATCGAAAACCAAGTAAAGGTAGATCAACTGCTTCAGATTATCAAGAATACGTTTGGGATGAGTGGCTTGCTTCTGCTATTCTCCTGGCTTCCGATGATTTTTGCCATATTCCTGAATGAGATTAAAGCCGTACGTTTCCGGAAGTTTGTACAGACGGTTACCACCCTTCCGAACTTTATCAGCTGGGTATTGGTATATTCGCTGGCATTTTCCATGTTCTCCAGCGAAGGTATAGCCAACGGCCTTTTGAAACAACTGGGACTTATCGATTCTCCGATATTATTCCTTCAAAACTCCCAACATGTTTGGATTACGATGTGGATGTGGGCTACCTGGAAAGCATTGGGCTGGTCAGCCATCTTATATATGGCGGCGATTACGGGGATAGATGAATCACTTTATGAAGCGGCCCATGTAGACGGTGCGACAAGAATGCAGGTTATAAGACACGTTACATTGCCAAGCTTGCTGCCTACCTATTTTGTTTTGTTGATGCTGCAAATTGCAAGCTTCCTGAATAATGGCTTGGAGCAATATTTCGTATTTCAAAATTCGTTTAACAAAGATTCCATACAGGTTTTAGACCTATACGTCTACAACCTTGCAATGGGGGGCGGCAGTTATTCCGTCTCTGTCGCGATCAGTATGCTGAAGAGCTTGATCAGTGTAGTGCTTCTCTTTTCTGTTAACGGACTATCAAAAATGTTAAGAGGAGAGAGCATTGTATGAGTGACAAAGCAGCTGGTCTGGTACCGATTGAAAACGTGCATAACAACAATTCCATTAAAAAAATGAAAGATCAGGTCAGCACCACCGATAAAATGATTTCTGCTGTGATCTATGCCTTGTATGCCCTGTTTGCTTTTATTTGCGTATATCCATTTTACTCCATCATCATTAATACGATAAGTGCAAACGATATCAGTGCCAGGGGTGAAGTTATATTTTACCCGCGTCAACTCCATTTCCATAACTACCTGGATGTCTTTAAGATACCGGGACTGTGGAATGCTGCCATGGTATCTTTGGGAAGAACATTGAGTGGAACAACTTTGACGGTAGGTGCTTCAGCCTTTTTGGGATTCATGTTTAGCCAAGAGGATATGTGGAGAAGAAGATTCTGGTATCGCTTTACGATTATAACCATGTATTTTAATGCCGGGATTATTCCATGGTATCTGACCATGAGGTCCTTGCATCTAACCAATAATTTTTTGGCATATGTTCTGCCGACAATCGTAGCCCCGTTCTTTATCATTCTTGTAAAGACCTTTGTGGAATCAATGCCGAAGGAATTGCAGCAGGCGGCAAGTATCGATGGGGCCGGGATCATGACTATCTTTATCAAGATCGTGTTGCCCATAAGCAAGCCCATATTGGCTACGGTTGCCATATTTGCGGCAGTCGATCAGTGGAATTCCTTTCAGGATACGTTGCTGCTGGTTACCGACAGCAAGCTCTATTCTTTGCAGTTTATTCTATATAACTATATCAATCAGGCAAGTTCGTTATCCACAATGGTAAACCTGCAAAATGCCGGTTCAACAGCCATGGCAAGTCTTGCAACAAAGCAAACCACGACTTCCATTCGTATGACGGTTACCATTATTGTTGTTGCACCCATATTGCTGGTTTATCCGATTTTCCAAAGGTTTTTTGTAAAGGGGATTATGATCGGTGCAGTCAAAGGCTAATTGGCACCATTATAATAAAATATCAGGTTTAGGGGGATTGCCAATGAGTAAGAGGAGTAAAGTGGTAAAAAAATCGATGTCGTTATTATTTGCTTACATCTTCATGGTTTCGGTAGTATTGGCAGGCTGTACAAGCGCACCCAATAATACGGCTTCGTCAACAGCAACATCTACTGGGTCATCAGACTCCAGTAATGCTGCAGCTACATCAAAGGCCGGTAATGCGATAGATCACAGTAAGCCGCTGACCATTACCGTATATGACAACGCAGCAAATTACCAAGGTGAACAGACAGGGTGGTATGGAAAGCTTCTGAAAGATAAGTTCAATATTACATTGAACATTCTTGCTCCGCAGGTTGCCGGCGATCAGCTGTATAAGACAAGATCGGCAGCCGGAGATCTGGGAGATCTCTTGATCGTCGATAACAGCCAGTTGGAAGAATTAATTCCTGCCGGTCTTATTATGGATATCACGGATAAGGTCAAGAATACGAAGTACTTGTCCAAATATGTGGATAATCATTTCAAACCTTTCAATGCGGCATTTGATAAAGTAAATCCGAAGAGCAAGATTTATGCGATGCCGACTTTTGAAGCTGACACTTCGCCAACGACATTCTCGGAAGAAATACCTTACTCAAGCCCGATCATGCCATGGGATTATTACAAGGGAGTAGGGGCGCCCAAGCTGAACAATCTGACCGATCTTCTGAATGCACTGAAGATGATGCAGGGAAAATATCCAAAGACACCAGACGGTAAACCGATTGTGCCGATCACCTTGTGGAAGGATTGGGACGGTGGCGGCATGGAAAATGTACGCTGGCTCAGCAACTGGTACGGTTATGAGCAGCCGGATGGCACTACGACCATTCAGTTGAATGCAAAAGGCGACATCGTTCCGCTCATAGATGACAACAGTATGTACAAGAAGATCTTGCAATTCTATTTTACTGCAAATCAAATGGGTTTGGTTGATCCCGACTCGGCATCCCAGGACTGGAACAAAGTAGCTGAAAAGCTGACTAACAAGCAGGTTCTTCTCTTGTGGTACTCTTGGCAAAGAGGTTTCTACAATTCAATTGAAAGAGGTAAGAACGGCGACGGGAATGTTGCTGTGCCGATAGCCGACACTCATATCATTCAGAATAGCGATGCTTATTACGGAAGCGGAAGAGTATTCGCCCTCGGTTCAAAAGCGAAGGATCCCGATAGGATTATGGAATTCCTGGATTGGATGGTTTCTCCTGAAGGATTGCGCTACTATGCTAATGGATTTGAAGGCTTCAATTACGAAAAGACAACGGATGGCAAGTATAAGTTGACCGAAGTAGGACAAACCGCCTTTCAGAAGAACACGCCGGTTCCGGCTCAGTACGGCGGCGGCGGATACCAGGACGGACAGAGCAAGATCAACAGTATGATCATGAGCGATTTTGTCAAAGATCCGGACACGGGGGAATTCTATAACAACAATTACTGGAGCGCAACAATAGAAGCTAACAAGACAGCGCTAACAACGGATTGGCAGAACACATATAACGCAAAGAACGCTACGGACTACTACTTGAAAAATAAGATGATCGATATCGTACCGAATATCAATACAAGCCTCGGGAGCGATTCGTCAGACATTAAAAACAAACGCAGCCAGATTTCGAACTATGTAAAGAACACATCCTGGAAGATGGTATTCGCCAAGAATCAAGCGGAATTCGACCAGTTGTGGGCAAAGATGAAGACCGATATGGTAGGCCTCGGTTGGAATGATGTAGTTGCAACGGATACGGCAAAAGCCCAAAAGATCGTTAAAATGCGTGCCGATGCATCAGCCAGCAAGTAAAAACGCTTAATATTTGAGGGATATATATTTCAATAATATATATCCCTCAGATTGTTATCGAGCTCCGATTTTTCGGGTCTTTGCCTAACGAAGGGAGATAGTAAACATGCTTAGAGTAGTAAAGATTAAAAACGGAACAGTTCAGGGGCTGGCAGCAGCCGACCCCCGGATCACGAGCTTCAAAGGGATACCGTTCGCCGCTCCGCCCGTAGGCGAAAACCGCTGGCGTGCCCCGCAGCCTGCGAAGGACTGGGAAGGCGTGTTCAAAGCGTACGAATTCGCGCCGATCTCGATGCAGGTGAGACAAGAGATCGACGATAACAACATCTATACCCGGGAATGGGCCGTGGAACCGGACATCGCGATGGATGAGGACTGCCTCTACCTGAATGTATGGACGCCGGCCAAGCGCGCCGATGAAAAACTGCCGGTATATGTATGGTATTTCGGCGGAGGGCTTCAGGTCGGCCATACGGCCGAAATGGAGTTCGACGGAGAACGCATTGCCAGGCGGGGCATCGTAGTGGTCACGATCAACTATCGTCTGAATGTCTTCGGATTTTTATGCCATCCCGAAATTACGGCGGAAGCGCCGGAAGCGCCCGCCAATTTCGGCAATCTCGACCAACAGGCCGCTACGAGATGGGTCAAGCGCAATATTGCTGCTTTTGGCGGCGACCCGGACAACATTACTATCGGCGGCCAGTCCGCCGGGGGTGGAAGCGTCATGAGCCAGCTTACATCACCTCAGAACGAAGGGCTCTTTCAGAGGGCGATTATTCAAAGTGGGATCTTTACGAAGCTTTACCCGGGAACTCCCATGCCCAGACTTCGGAGTCAATTGGCGGAAGCCGAACAGGATGGCGTGAAGTTTTTTGAGTATCTCGGCGTATCTACGCTTGCGGAAGCCCGGCAGCTGGACGCGGTCTATCTCCGCGACAAGGCGGTGGAGTACCGGGGCTTCTGGGGCACTGTCGCAGATCAGGTATTCAGCGTAGGCAACCCGTTTGAATTGTTCCTTCAAAACAAGCGTTGGATGGTGCCGGTGATGTTCGGCCATACATCCTCGGAGTTTTTCAGCGTTCCGAATGTCGACACACTTGACGACTTCAAGAGGATGGCCGTAGACATGTTCGGCGACGATGCCGATGCGTTTCTTACGATTTGTGGGGCTGAATCGTTCGAGGAAACCAAGAAGAATGCTTCGGTGAGCGGCATCGAATATGCGATTCGCATTGCTGCGCAAGCCAATGCCGATACCGGTGCCCATACCTCCTTGTACTATTATAACTTCGACGCGGAAATACCAGGTTGGGATAACCCGGGCACCTTCCATTCGGTGGATCTCTGGTTTTTCTTCGAGACGCTTGCCAAATGCTGGCGGCCTTTTATCGGCAAACATTACGATTTGGCCCGCCAGATGTGCAATTACTGGGCGAACTTCATCCATTCCGGAGACCCGAACGGACAAGATTCTACAGGAGAAGAACTGCCGCGATGGGAGTCCTATACGCCCGAATCGCCGTATGGGATGCTGTTTGCAGACCGGGCCGAGTTTTCCGAGGAACAACCGAGTGAGATCATGAAGTTTCTAGTGCAGCAATATTTCAAGAAGAAAAGGACTGAGGGAACGATATAAAGCGAATCGAATGAAGATCCATTTGCTCCGCCTGATCGGCAAAGGCATGGTGTTGCAACGAAACGCACAAGCGTTAATATGGGGGGAGCTATTGTTTGGCTGTAGCCCCTGACCCTATAATATATGCATATGAAGCATTGTCGTATAGGCCCCATAAAAGTCAACCGATCGGGGGAAGAACAAGGAAGTGAAAAAACATAGAAAAAAAACATGGCTGATTTCAATCATGTCGGCAGCTACAGTCTTATCGGCTTGCAGCGGACAAAACGGTTCAACGGATAACGGCCTGAGCCAATCATCCAATGTGGAGTCGGGCCAAACTGCAAGTAACGAACCGAAGGGAGCACCTTCAGATCCGTTCGGCAAATATGATCCGCCGATCGAAGTGTCGTTCGTGCGGAATCTTAGCGACGTCGTAGAAAACAACGTGCTTGGCGTGCTAAAAGGCGAAACGTTCGAAGACAACCGCTGGACCCGCTTGTTCAAAGATCAACTCGGCATCAAAATTAAAAATAATTGGGTTGTAAAAGGCGACGATACTTCCGAACAATACTTGCAGAAGCTCAACGTGACGATCGCATCCGGGGATATTCCCGATTTCATGTCCGTAAACTCGACTCAACTGAAGCAGTTGGCCAACGCCGGCCAAATCGAAGATATGACTACTTTATATCCGCAATACGCTTCGCCCGATCTGAAATGGATGATGTCGCAAGAAGGGACGGCCCCATTCGATGCAGCCACGTTTAACGGCAAGCTGATGGCGATTCCGCTTGTCGATTCCTCCATTGAAAGCGCTATGTTGATCTGGATTCGTACAGATTGGCTGCAGAAGCTCGGCTTAAAGCCTCCGAAGACGATGGCTGACGTTCAAGAGATTTCGAAAGCGTTTGCGGAGGGCGATCCGGAAGGCAATGGCAAAAAAGATACGTTCGGTCTCGGCGTAGCCAAAACGCTGTGGGGCGGAGCCATGGGGTTGGAGGGCTTCATGGCCGGGTACAAGGCTTATCCGAACAAATGGGTGGAGGGCAGCTCCGGGAAGCTGGTTTACGGCAGCGTCCAGCCGGAAGTGAAGAAAGCGCTTCAAGTCCTTCAGACCATGTTCCAGAATGGTGAGTTGGATCAGGAATTCGGGATGAAAGACGGAACCAAGGTTTCCGAGCAAATCGCCGCCGGGAAGATCGGCATGGAATACGGCGAACAGTGGAACTCGATCTGGCCACTTCAACTGAACCGCAATAAAGACCCGAACGCACAATGGCAGGCGTTCCCGATTGTTTCGGAGTCCGGAGAATCGCCGAAAGTGCCGTTAAAATTCAATACGGTCAAATTCTTTGTTGTGAAGAAAGGTGCCAAGCATCCCGAAGCCGTCATCAAGATGTTCAATTTGTTCTATGAAAAGAACTGGGGAAAAACAGCGGAGTTTGACAAATATTATGCGCCGCCGGAAGCGGAAAGCGTATGGCAGCTATCCCCGGTGAATCCAAGTCCGATCAAGAAAAACGTGGAGGCGTACCGGGCGATAGATGCAGCCCGTAAGTCCGGCAATTTCTCGGCATTGGCGGGGGAAGCCAAAACGATTCAAGGGAAGATAGACGCATATCATTCAGGATCGAAGGATGGATTTGCGCTATGGGGCTGGGAGCGGATTTACGGTTCGGAAGGCTCCGAGGGGGTCGTGGACCAGTACGATAAAAACAATCAGTTCCTGCAGGATAAGTTTTACGGCGCGCCTACTCCAACGATGGTCGAGCGCAAATCGACTTTGGAAAAGCTGCAGAATGAGACGTTTACCAAAATCATTATGGGTGCGCCTATTGATGACTTTGATAAGTTCGTTCAAAACTGGGCGAAGCTGGGCGGGGCACAAATGACAAAAGAAATCAATGACTGGTATGCAACAATCAAGAAGTAGCGGCATACCCGTTCATGCAATAGGATGTTGTCAAAGGTATTGTTCTCGGCAGCGTGAAAGGGTGATAATGAAAGAAAAAGCTGGAGGCATGCGACTTGTTCAACCGTCAACCGTTCTCTTTGAGGAACACGATTTTCCTTCGGCTGCTGCTAACGTTTCTACTTATCATTCTGCCTATTATTATGATGGGCGTATACCTTTATCAATGGGTCGTACAAACGGCAAGCGATGACATTTCCAAAACGGCGGTTTCCCAGATCACCTTCTATTTGACCGACTTGGAGAATGAGGTGGAACGGATGAAGCTGCTGCAGTACGGGCTTATTGAAGATGAGAATCTCAACGAGCTGACGTTGACCTGGGATTCCATGGATGCCTATACGCGCACGGAAAAAATTAATTCGCTATGGAAGCGGCTCTATACGACCCAAAACAGCAGCGTCTATATCAAAAATGTGACTGCACATATTTATCCGGTCTCCAAATCCGTTTCGTCCGCCAATGGGACGAGCGAGCTCGATATCAAACGGTATGACCGGATTCGCGCCGAGCTTGGAGGTCGAAATAGCCAGGTCATGTTGTGGGATGGAGGGCTGTTCTTAAGCGCAGCCAAACCAAGTGCGACTTATGGGGATCGGCCCCTGTTCGCGATCGAAATCGAGCTGGATACCCAGAAGATTCGTGAGGCGATAAGCCGCCTCAATACTTACGCCGGCAGCGGTACCCTGTTGTTCTCGGAGAAAACCGGCGACATGATCGTAAGCGGCGCTACAACACAGCTGCAGCAAAATATGATCGCTCTCGTCCGGCAAGCGGGTGGAACTTTCGTTTCTCAAACGGGAACTTATTCGATTTCGGGAAGCCGCTATTATACGGCTTATTCTCGTTCCGACTACCTGGATATGGCCCTGTATCGGTTTATTCCCGAGCAGATCATCAAAAAGCCGTTGGACAAGTTTTATGTATGGGCTTGGTTATTTCTCTTCGCTGCCGTTGTCATCATCGGCGTATACGCGTTTTCCACCTACCAATTTATTCACAAACCGTTGATCACGCTGGTGAAGAGTTTTCGGCGCATGGAAGGCGGAGACCTGGATTTCGTCATCGCCCACGAGTCCAAGTATGAGTTCGGCTATTTGTTCGGCCGATTTAACCAAATGGTTGCGAATCTCCGATCTTTGATCGACCAAGTCTATAAACAGAAAATTATGGCACAACGGGCCGAACTAAAGCAGCTTCAGTCGCAAATCAATCCGCATTTTCTGTTTAACAGTTTCTTTATTCTTAATACGATGGCGAAAACGGGGGATCTTGAGCGGGTCGAATTATTTACAACCCAGCTTGGGGAGTACTTCCAATTTGTGACTCGGAATGCCTCCGACGAAGTTTCTCTGAAACAGGAAATTCAACATGCCAGAGTGTACACGGAGATTCAAAAGCTTCGATTTTCCCGTCGGGTTGCCGTAAAGTTTGAAGACCTCCCGAATGAGCTGGAAAAGCAGCAAGTTCCGCGACTGATCGTACAACCGATCATCGAAAACGCTTTCGAACATAGTCTGGAGCACATGGCGAAAAATGGACGGATCGTCATCCGATTCGACTGGAGTGAAACCGAAGTCCGGATTTTTGTCGAAGATAACGGCAATCGTCTGACGGATGAGACGTTGCAGCATATTGGGGAATCGCTCGTGACGAGCGATGAACAGATGGAAACGACCGGAATGGTTAATATTCACCGCCGCCTGAAAATCACCTTCGGAGATCCGTATGGGTTGTACGTATCCCGAGGCGAGCTTGGCGGACTCCAGGTAATCATCTGTTTACCGAGGAAGAGGGGTGGAGAGCTTGTATAGAATGCTGATCGTGGACGATGAGGAAGTGATTACGGACGGACTGTTTGAAGTGTTCAACCAATTGGAGTTGGGCCTTGATCTATATAAAGCGTATTCCGGAGAGGAAGCGCTTGATTGGATGAATCGAACGAGAGTGGATATCGTGTTGACCGATATCCGCATGCCGGAGATGGACGGCCTCGAGCTGATGAACAATATCCGGAAACGATGGCAGCATTGTAAAATCGTTTTTTTGACAGGGTATAACGACTTTGATTATGTGTATCAGGCGATTCAGCACCCGGGAGTCAGTTATCTCTTAAAGAGCGAAGGTTACGACAAAATTATCAAGGCGATAACCGATGCCATCGCTGAATTGGAAAACAGTCTGAAATTTCATCATCTTATCCAGCAGTCTAGAGAGAAGCTGACCACGCTCGAAACGCTCGCTCAAGGCAATTATTTCCGGTATTTGCTGCAGGGGACGAGAGTCGCGGAACAATTGGAGGTCGATTTCCGCCAATTGGGCATTACGCTTGATCCTTCTATGCCTGTGATTGTCGCTCTTGTCTTCCTGCAGCGCATGAACGGGAACGGCTTGCATCCTTCATTCGCCGAAAGCCAGGAAACTGCGCTTGCTTTAAAATTTTTGGCGGAGTCATTTCTGACGGAACGAACCTCAAGCTTGGGAGTCATTGACCGTTACGGCGACCTGGTCTGGCTTATCCAGCCGAAGCCCGGCGATGGGATGGATGCCGGAGGCGCCTATCCCCATACGGTAACTTTTCTAGAGGGCCAATTCGAGCTCATGCAGCAGGCTTCCAAAGCTTCATTAGGGGTGACTATTGCCGTAACGCTTTGCGCCGACCCTTGCGACTGGAAACAGCTATCAGCCGTATACGACAGGATCCGGAGCCAGCAGCATAAGCGGGCGGGGGATGGCGCCCAGATGGTGCATACGGTCAATGTGGAAATGATCGAGACCGCAGCCCTTTCGCGATCGCTGAGGGAGAAGGCGGAGGCATTGGCCGTCCATCTGGAAGGCGGAAGAAGAGAAGGATTTCTCGCGGTGCTGGAGGAGCTGACCGAGTCGGCATTCGGCGATAAGCGAAACGGAGGTCCCATTCTCTTGGAACTCTATTATTCGATCGCGCTTTTGTTATTTTCCTACATCAACCGGTGGGAACTGCATGACAAGGTCGGAACAGGCGGTCTGATGCAGAGAGACATGCATGCTTCCTGGCAAGACAGCTTCGAGCATTTGAAAAAGACCGCGGAAATTTTATTCGATTTCAGATTGAGTGGAGAAAAAACCAGGGCGGCCGCAACGATTGAGAAGGTCCGCACCTATATTGAAGAACATATCGGCGAGGACCTGTCGCTCGTACGCTTAGCCGGCATGATTCATTTCAACCCTTCTTATTTATCGCGTCTGTTTAAGCAGGAATGCGGAGTCAATTTATCCGAATATATCGATGAAGTTCGAATAGAAAGAGCGAAAGAAATGCTCAAACAGGAGGAGCTGAAGATTGCAGAGGTAGGCGCACGGCTGGGGTACGAAACGCACCATTCTTTTACCCGTTTCTTCAAGAAGTCAACCGGCGTGACGCCTCTCGAATATCGGGAGAGCTTCAGGAAATAGCTCGGAAATATCGAATGAAGGCAATTGTGCGGAAGGGGAATTCATAAAATGACAGATTTGAGTCTCAAAACAAAGCGATTGTGGTTTCGCGAGCCTGCTTCCGATTGGAACGAAGCGCTTCCCATCGGCAACGGCCGGCTCGGCGCCATGGTTTTTGGCCGATTGGACAAGGAAAGGCTGCAATTGAACGAAGACTCGGTATGGTATGGCGGGCCGCGTGACCGCAATAATCCCGACGCGTTCCCGAATCTTCCCAAGATCCGGGAGTTGATTCTGGAAGGCAGGCTTAAGGAGGCGGAGGAGCTTGCGGCTATGGCATTGCCAGGCTTGCCTGAAGCGCAACGCCATTATTTGCCGCTCGGCGATCTTATTCTTTCCTTTGCGGGCCATGAAGCGAAACCTGCGAATTATATTCGGGAGCTGGATCTGAACTGCGGAGTCGCGAAAGTGGAATACGAGCTTCAAGGCGTTCGGTATACCCGTGAAGTCTTTGCCAGTTATACCGATCAGGTACTCGCCGTGCGATTGACAGCCGATCGTCCCGGAAGCCTCTCGTTCAAGGCACGTTTCAATCGGAGTTCGTGGAGATATCTCGAAAAGACGGAAAAATGGCGGCAAGACGGCCTGATCATGCGCGGCCATTGTGGCGGAGAAGGCGGGGGGCAGTTCCGCGCGGTATTGAAGGCCGCCGTCAAGGGTGGATCCCATACGACCATCGGTGAACATTTGATCGTGGAAAATGCGGACGAAACCGTCCTGTTCTTAGCCGCAGGGACGACGTTTCGATTTGCGGACCCGGAGGCGGCTTGTAAGGAACAGGTCGAATCGGCAATCAAACATTCCTGGGAACTTCTGCTTGAACGTCACGTATCCGATTACCATTCTCTCTTCGACCGTGTGGAACTGACTCTCTCGAATGGAACAAGCGAAGCGGATGGCCTTCCGACGAAGGAAAGGCTGGAACGGATCAAGCAAGGACATGACGATCCGAATCTGGTTGCGCTTTATTTCCAATTCGGCCGCTATCTGCTCATCTCCTCGAGCCGTCCGGGTTCGCTTCCCGCCAATCTGCAGGGGATCTGGAACGAGCAATTCCTGCCTCCATGGGACAGCAAATATACGATCAATATCAATGCGCAGATGAATTATTGGATTGCCGAAGTCGGGAATATATCCGAATGCCATCTTCCTTTGTTCGACTTGATTGAACGAATGAGAGAGCCCGGAAGGATAACTGCGAAGACCATGTACGGCTGCCGCGGCTTTACAGCTCATCACAATACCGATATTTGGGCGGATACGTCTCCCCAGGATACGTATTTGCCGGCTTCTTTCTGGCCGATGGGCGCTGCTTGGTTGTGCCTGCATCTGTGGGAACATTTCGTGTATGGTCAAGATACGGAATTTCTCGCTCGCGTTTATCCGACCATGAAGGAGGCGGCGGAATTCGTGCTGGACTATCTGATCGAGGGGGTGGACGGGCAACTGATCACGTGTCCTTCGGTTTCCCCGGAGAATACGTATAGGCTCCCAAACGGCGAATCCGGTGTCCTGTGTGCCGGGGCTTCGCTGGACTTCCAGATCATCCGTGCGCTATTCGATGCTTGTATAGAGAGCATGCGGATCCTCGGGATCGATGAACAATTCCGAGGAGAGCTCGAGAAGACCTTGCCGCGGCTGCCGCAGCCGGCGGTCGGAAAGCACGGTCAAATCCAGGAATGGATGGAGGATTACGAAGAAGTGGAGCCGGGGCACCGGCATATCTCCCATCTGTTCGGCTTGTATCCGGGAGAGCAGTTCACGGTCGAGAAAACGCCGGGGCTCGCTGCCGCGGCACGGGTTACCCTGGAGCGGAGACTTGCGAATGGAGGAGGGCATACCGGATGGAGCCGCGCATGGATTATCAACTTCTGGGCGCGTCTTCAGGATGCGGACAAGGCGTACGAGAACGTAAGGGCTCTTCTCCGACACTCTACGCTGCCCAATCTTTTCGATAACCATCCGCCGTTCCAGATTGACGGGAATTTCGGGGGGGCCGCCGGCATCGCTGAGATGCTGCTTCAGAGTCATTCGGGCGTCCTCCACCTGCTTCCGGCGTTACCACGGGAATGGAAAGACGGATATGTCCGGGGCCTCAGGGCCCGTGGGGGATACACGGTGGACATCCGTTGGGTGAACGGCAAGGTGGTTGAAGCCAAGGTAACGGCAAAGGGGGGCGGGGTATGCCGGCTCAAGGGAATCGCGAACGGCGAAACGGTCGAATTCACGACGGAAGCCGGGCAATGCTACGTGTTCTTTTAATACGTTGTTAAGAAGAAGCCATCCAAGATGTTGATTTGGAGGATTTGATTCTCGATCGGAATTATAAACGTATAAAGTATTCGTTTTGAAAAGGAGCTGTGTAAGTGAAAACGGCTCCTTTTTTTATTATGGTCACTTTCAGAGCAAGGTTTTAAAGCTAAGGAAACATTCTCTATTTCATTTGAAGACGGTAAGCTCTTGGCGTCAATCCCGTCAGCTTTTTAAAAGTTTGATAAAAATGGCGCATTCCTTGGAAGCCGCAGGCTAGTGCTACAGTTTCGACGTTGTCATCCGTCGATAGAAGCAATTCTTTGGCTCGGACAAGTCGTTTAGCATTCACATAGTCGGTCACATTCATTCCTGTCAGTTGCTTAAAGACACGGGCGAAGTGGCTGGCATTGACACACGCCTTTTCGGACAATTCCGAGAGTCCTCCGCATCGGACAGGGTCACTGTCAATGTCCCGTAAAGCATTTCGGAGCCACTGAGGGCCGATCCCATTCAGCGGAGATGACGTTTCTTTAGTAAACGGATGCCGGCTTAACACAAGCAACAATTGATGCAAGTGAAGACGAAGTGCATGACGGTAGCCGAGATTTTTTGCAATCATTTCACGTTTCATCGCATTAATGGCAGTTTCAATCGCCAGGCGGACAGGCTTGGAAAGCTTGATTTTATACTGTTTCTTTTTTCGGGCAATCTCAAAGCACCTAAGCGATTCGTATCCATCACCAAGCGAGTCTGTCTGCAATAACGTGGGTGCGAAAAATACGGCCGTAGAAACAATAGGATCGTTGGCGGACGGAAATGCGCGGTGAACAGTGTTGCCGGGGATGAGGAATAGATCCCCCGGTTCTTTTTCGTAGAGGGCGTCATCGATAAAAAACATTCCGTTCCCCTTGTGAACGTACACCACTTCGTACAAGTCGTGCAAATGGTCCGGCAGCTCACTTTCCGAATATCGAAGACCTTTATAAACCATGTCGAACGGAAAGATCGGGTCCAGTAAAAATGGCTTGCGAATCGGTTGCACGAAGATGACCTCCTGTATAATGTGGTTGCTTAAAATATATCAAAATCGGATATAAATATGCAATTAAATGACATTTTAATTTCTTATTATTGTCGTAAAATATAATTATGACGAGAGGAGAGGACTTCCCCATGCGTATTGATGCTCACCAACATTATTGGTCGATGTCTCGCACAGATTATGGATGGATTACACCTGAGCTACCGGTGTTGTATAGAGACTATCTGCCTGAAGATCTCGAAATTCATTTGAAGAAACATAGCATAGACGGCACCATCACTGTTCAGGCAGCCCCTACGTATCAGGAAACAGAGTATATGTTTACACTTGCCGATCGTTCGGACTCGATTCTAGGCGTTGTCGGATGGCTGGATTTATTTGATCCATCTCATCGGGAGTATTTTGAACGTTGGCGGAAACATCCGAAATTCGTTGGTTTTCGCATTATGATTCAAGAAATGTCCGATGCAAGCAAGCTGCTCAAGCCCAAGTTTGTGGAAGCGCTTCAAGTTTATGCGGAAATGGGCTTTCCCGTGGATCTGCTCGTGACATCGAATCAGTTAAACGAGCTTAATGAATTGCTCGACGCCGTTCCAGGATTGAGAGGCGTCATTGATCATATCGGGAAACCGCGTATCGCGGAGCAGGTATTTGAGCCATGGGCCGCGCAAATCGAACGTGCATCTAGACATCAAAATATATATTGCAAAATTTCCGGCTTGGTGACGGAAGCCGATCATCAAGCATGGAAACCGCAGCATTTTAAACGATATATCGAACATGTTTTGGAAGTTTTCGGACCGGAACGGGTCATATTCGGAACGGATTGGCCGGTTTGTTTGCTTGCTGCTACCTATGACGAAGTTCTGGATATTCTCGAAAGCGCCATACCGAAGTCGTGGGGAAAACAAGAGAGAGCAAGATTATTTGGAGAAAATGCAAGGGAGTTTTACAAGCTATGATGAAGGAGCGATTAAACTCGAACTTATTGACGGGGGAGCAGAAACGTCAGTTTGAAGCAGTCTCTGCTGCTCCTGTCACCGTTCTGCAAATTGGAGAAGGAAATTTCCTGAGAGGGTTCGTAGACTGGATGCTTCATGTAAGCAGGGAGCAAGGGTTGTTTCATGGAAGCGTCGCTGTTACCCAGCCCAGATCTACCGGCAAAGCTAAAATAGAAGAGTTGGCTGCGCAAGATGGGATCTATACGCTTGTCATCCGGGGGTTGGAAGACGGTCAGCCGGTAGAACGTCAAAACACAATATCCATATTTTCCCAAATCATTAATCCTTACGAGGAATGGAATCGGTTTATCGCCTTGGCGGAAAGCGATGATTTAAGATTCGTCATCTCCAATACAACGGAAGCAGGAATCGCATACAAGCAGGAACAACTGACAGAGAGCCCCATTGCTTCGTTCCCGGGAAAAATGGCGTATTTGCTTTATCGCCGGTATCTTGCGTTTGGCGGTGCGGAAGATAAAGGCTTAATCTTCCTCCCTTGTGAGCTGTTAGAAAGGAATGGGGATTCGCTTCGCGACATCGTCATTCGATACAGCTTGGATTGGGGGTTCCCGGATGAATTTCGGGCATGGCTGGCGTCGAGCAACCGTTTCTTGAACACGCTGGTCGATCGGATTGTCACCGGATATCCAGGGGAAGAAGAGGCGCAAGCCTGGTTTTCAGAATGGTCGTATACGGATCGGCTGCTGACGACGGCAGAACCGTACCATTTGTGGGCCATCCAAGGGGAAGAGACGTTAGATGAGCAGCTGCCGTTACAAAAAGCCGGATTAAACGTGCACTGGACAAAAGATTTGCGCCCGTATCAGCAACGTAAAGTGCGCATCCTCAATGCCGCTCATACGTGGATGGCGCCACTCGGCATTCTTCATGGTGTCGAGCATGTTCGGGAGCTTATGGAGCATCAAGTTTTAGGGCAGGCAGTCAAGTCGATGGTTCGTTTCGAAATCATACCTACCCTTCCCTATTCAGCAGTTGAAATGAATGCTTATGCGGATACCGTGTTCGAAAGATTTAATAATCCGTTCATCCGTCACAGGCTTTCGGACATCAGCATGAACAGTTTGTCAAAATTTAAAGTCAGGTTGCTTCCATCGCTTAGCCATTATGCTGAACTTGGACTTCAGATTCCGGAAGGACTCGTAGCCGGGATGGCCGGCTTGCTGCGATATTATTGTATAGCTCAGGTAGACGGTCATTTTGAAGGCCGAGATTTTCAGGGAGGAACGTATATCGTTCGAGACGACGCTGAGTCATTGATGCGGATTGCAGAAATCTGGGCTAAAGCTAAAAAAAATCGTGAGGATTTGAAAAGTACCATAAAAGAGCTATTGGCTCTAACAACGGTTTGGGGCCAAGACCTTACAGATTGGATCGGCTTGGCAGATTCGATATGTCATTGGTGGGTAAAAGCGGAAGGAGGGGACAGAGGATGAAACCTTGGGTACGATTATCGCCAAACGATCAAGTTGTTATAGCACTTACTTCGTTTTCGGAGGGACAGAAGCTGACGTTGGAGGACGGCTCCCCATTGATTTTGATGGAGGATGTCTCGCGAGGTCACAAAATCGCAACAGACTTTGTCACTGCCGGTCATGACGTACTCAAATTCGGCTATTCTATCGGCAAAGCATCTGTCGATATTGAGCCGGGTACTTGGGTACACACGCATAACTTGAGAACCGGTTTGGAAGGTATCGTGAACTACAGCTACGAGCCGACAGACGAATTGAATTCATCTGTAAATCTAGCGGATTCGCATCGTACGTTTATGGGGTATGAGCGACCAAACGGAGAAGTCGGCATTCGCAATGAAATTTGGATTATTAATACAGTTGGCTGTATTAATAAGACATGCGAGCTTCTGGCCAAGAAGGGTAATGTACTGTTCGGGGACCAGGTAGACGGCATCCATCATTTCGCCCATCCGTTCGGATGCTCGCAGCTCGGTGACGACCTCAAATTTACGCAAAAGCTGCTAGCCTCTCTTGTACACCACCCGAATGCCGCTGGCGTGCTAGTCGTTGGGCTGGGGTGCGAGAACAACCAGATCGATTTGTTCAAGGATGCAATCGGAGACTATGATCCGAATCGGGTCAAATTTTTGAAGTCGCAGGATTCGGAGGACGAACTGGAGGAAGGCATAACGTTAATCGGTGAACTGGTTGATTTTGCCCGTACCTTCGCCAGAAAGCCGCTCCCGGTAGCGAAAATCAAAATTGGCCTGAAATGCGGGGGGTCTGATGGTTTTTCCGGGATCACAGCGAATCCGCTTGTCGGAGGGGTTTCCGACCGGCTAATCGGTGCAGGAGGAACCGCCATTCTCACGGAAGTGCCCGAAATGTTTGGAGCGGAGACGATACTGATGAAGCGGGCTTCGGATGAAGATGTATTCGGCAGGATCGTCGCCCTGATCAACGATTTTAAACAATATTATATACGGCACAACCAAGTCATCTATGAGAATCCATCGCCCGGCAATAAATCCGGCGGCATTAGCACGCTGGAGGAAAAGTCGCTGGGCTGCACCCAAAAGGGAGGCCATTCTCTTGTCACGGATGTGATTCCATATGGTGAAAGGGTCGATAGGACAGGGCTGAACCTGCTAGAAGCACCAGGGAACGATTTGGTTTCTGTCACAGCTCTTACAGCTGCAGGCGCGCATATCGTACTTTTCACGACGGGGAGAGGAACGCCGTTCGGAGGCCCTGTACCCACCGTTAAAATCTCGTCAAACTCGGAGCTCGCTCAGCGCAAAAGAAATTGGATTGACTTTAATGCAGGCCGACTCTTGGAAGGCCAAAGCATGGAGGAACTCATAGATGAATTGTGGGAATCGATGATCGCAATCGCTTCTGGCGAGATGCATACGCATAACGAGAAAATCGGGTTTAAGGAAATTGCTATTTTCAAGGACGGAGTGATTTTATGAAGTATCGCCCATTAGGAAATACAGGATTGGAAGTCTCTAAGCTCAGCTTCGGTGCTTCCTCCCTTGGGTCTGTATTTCGCCAAACAGATGACGCGGAAGCCATACGCACCGTACATGTGGCAATTGATGCCGGTATTAATTATATAGATGTTTCGCCATATTATGGCGCCACGAAAGCCGAAACGGTATTAGGCAAAGCGATCAGTCAAATGTCACGAGAGAACTTCTATTTATCTACAAAAGCCGGCAGATATGGTGTGGATACATTCGACTTTTCAAGCTCGAAAATTGAATCCAGTTTGGAAGAAAGTCTGCGCAGGCTGAAGACGGATTATGTCGATATTTTGTTCTTGCATGACATTGAATTCGTTCAACCGGACATCATTTTGCAAGAAGCGATACCTGCATTGGAGCGATTAAAGCAGCAGGGGAAAATCCGATTCACTGGCATTTGCGGATTGCCTTTGGCTTTGTTTGAACAATTACTGTCGAAAGTTCAGGTCGATGCCATTATTTCTTACTGTCATTACTCTCTGAATGATACTTCCCTATTGCGGCTGCTTCCGCTATTGGAAACATTCGGAGTCGGACTTGTCAATGCGTCGCCCCTATCGATGGGACTGCTAAGCACTCGTGGAACTCCCGACTGGCATTTGGCTAGCCCGGAATTAAAAGCAACCTGCCTTCGGGCTGCACAGTTAGTCTCAGAGCGAGGAGAGGACATTGCGAAGTTAGCGGTTCAGTTCTCGACGAACAATGAACGAATTCCAACGACGCTAGTAAGCACGGCAAATCCGGTAAATATCCAAAAAAACGCGAAATGGACGGATGAGCCCATGGATTTGGAGTTGTTACATGAAGTTTTACATGTTCTTGAACCGATTCATAACAAAACGTGGGTCAGCGGATTGCCGCAATATAACGAAAATATTCTTCTGTAAGAGAAAAGAGGTTTGCAAATGAAGGGAATCGTATGCGAACAGATTGAAATGTTTCGAATGTCGGAGGCTTTACCTGAACCGGAGCTGACTGAGGGTCATGCGATCATACGCATTCGGCGAATTGGCATATGCGGAACGGATTATCATGCGTTTAAGGGCAACCAGCCGTTCTTCCATTATCCGCGAATCTTGGGGCATGAACTGTCAGGTGTAATCGAACATATCGGCCAAAACGATGAAGGGCTGGCCATCGGAGATAGAGTTGCCATTATTCCCTATATGCACTGCGGCAAATGTCTAGCCTGTCGCAGAGGCAAAACAAACTGCTGCACGAATATGCAAGTGCTTGGGGTGCACAAGGATGGCGGAATGCGGGAGCGAATTTCCGTACCCATTTCGCATATTTTAAAGGCTAACGACCTGACATTGGATGAGGCGGCAATTGTAGAACCTCTAGCCATCGGCGCGCACGCGGTACGACGCGCGGAAGTTTCGGAATCGGATACGGTGCTTGTTATCGGTTCAGGACCGATTGGCCTAGGCGTCATGGCTTTTGCCAAATACGCAGGAGCAAGAGTCATTGCGATGGATATTAACGAGGAAAGGCTTGCTTTTTGCAGATCTTGGGCAAAGGTAGATCAGACCATTAACGCGCTTGAATCCGATGTGAAGCAGCGTCTTTCCGAAATGACAAACGGCGATTTTCCTGTTGCCGTGTTTGACGCCACAGGCAACGCCTCTTCGATGGCAAAATCATTCGAATTGGTTGCTCACGGCGGAAAGCTCATTTTTGTAGGTCTGGTCAAAGGCGACATTACGTTTTCGGATCCTGAGTTTCATAAACGTGAGCTGACGCTCATGGGCAGCCGAAACGCAACAGTTTCGGACTTCTATCACGTCATGAACGTTCTGAGGAACTCCATCCTGGATATCAGCCAATTTATCACGCATCGTGCTGCATTTGACGAGATGATTGATTCGTTCGGAACTTGGCTGATGCCGGAGTCGAAGGTAATAAAAGCGATCGTAGAAGTCTAGAACATAATCAGATCTTGGCTGTTAAAGGAGCGTATTGAAAATGTTAAAGGGCATACCTCACATCCTATCGCCTGAAATTTTAAAGATTTTGATGGAGATGGGCCATGGTGATGAAATCTTATTAGCCGACGCTAACTTTCCAGCAGCAAGCCATGCTCAAAGACTGGTCAGATGCGACGGTCTCGGTATACCTGAATTACTGGAAGCAACGCTGCAATTATTCCCGTTAGATCCTTATGTGAAAACGCCTGTGGCCCTGATGCAGGTCGTGCCTGGAGATCCAGTAGAAACGCCGATCTGGGATACCTACAGGACTATTCTGAAGAATCATACGCAAACCAGCGAACCGATTGAAGAAGTTGAACGCTTTGCCTTTTACGAGCGTGCGAAGCAAGTCTACGCGATCGTAGCAACAGGCGAAAGAGCATTGTATGCAAATTTAATTTTGAAAAAAGGTGTTATCAGCGGTTAATTGCATATGAAAAGGAAAGGGCAGGTCGAATGCATTCATTCGTCTGCCCTCTTTGCGGTAGAAATCATCAACATATCGCGCAACGCGCTCATTACACTCATTACGATCAATTTGGTTCCCGTTATCCCATATCTTTATTAAAGGGGGGATAGATCTTTAATCTATTTATTTTGTAATCGCATACAAAGTCTCATAATAAAGGAACAAGACAAAAAATAAAGGAGAGCAAGTATGCACAATCTACCGAAACCTCATCACCCGCTTGTCACCCATATCTTCACTGCCGATCCTTCGGCGCACGTATTTGAGGGGAAAATTTTTATCTACCCGTCACACGATCTCGATCATGACGGCGCTGATAATGACAATGGGGATCAATACGCAATGGAAGACTATCATGTTCTATCCATGGATGGCTTCGAGTCCCCCGTTATCGATCATGGCCAAGTCCTTCATCTGAGAGATATTCCCTGGGCTTCCAAACAACTCTGGGCTCCTGATGCTGCTTTTAAGGCCGGCACCTATTACTTGTACTTTCCTGCCCGGGATCATGATGGGATTTTTCGTATCGGTGTGGTGACCAGCACGTCACCGGCCGGTCCTTTTCTTCCTCAACCGTCTTATATCGAGGAAAGCTTCAGTATCGACCCGGCCGTGCTTGTTGATGACGACAATCGGGCATACATATATTTCGGCGGACTATGGGGCGGTCAATTGGAAAAATGGCAGACCGGTACTTTCGAGCCGGAAGCGGTGGGGCCGGCGGCGGAGGCGCCTGCTATAGGTCCTCGGGTCGCTCTGCTGAGCGAGGACATGCTGTCATTTCAAACCGCTCCGCTAGAAATTTCGATCGTTGACGAAAACGGCAGCCCGATTCTCGCTGGAGACGAGGATAGGCGCTATTTTGAAGGACCGTGGGTACACAAATATAACGGCTGGTACTACTTATCCTACTCCACGGGCACGACCCATAAATTAGTATACGCCGTCAGCCGGAATCCGTTGGGACCGTATACCTTCAAGGGCACGATCTTAACTCCGGTTATCGGCTGGACAACTCATCACTCCATTGTCCAGTTCGAAGATAAATGGTACTTATTTTACCATGACAGTTCTTTGTCAGAAGGCGTTAACCACAAGCGTTGCGTGAAATATACGGAGTTACACTATAACGAAGATGGGACGATTCGGACGATCGATCCTTATTGATTGAAACGAAAGGGTTTGGATGAACCATGAAAAACATCGATGTGACGGCTGTGCCCGCCGGATATAAACGGGCAGTTAAAAAGGAACTTCAAGGTACCGTTCATGAGGTCTCATACACGGTCAGGAACTATATTAACCAGTCGCGGCAGCTTGTTACAGATCAGAACATCGACGCCAGAGCAGCGGGAAGAGAAACCGTTAAGGGAAGCGAGATCATTAAAAAATGCAACATCTATTTGCCTGCAGGTTACGACGAACAGGATACGGATACCAAATACAATGTATTGTATCTGCTCCACGGAGTAGGCGGAGATCATTACGAATGGTTACGTAGCAACGGCAAAGCTGACGGGAATTATATCCTATGCAATATCTTTGATAATCTTATCGCTAACGGCGATATCAATCCGCTTATCATCGTATTTCCCAACGGCAGAAGCGCGTACGACTGTATGGACTGTACGTTCAATTCCTTAGGAACCAACATGCTTGGGTTCTATTATTTCGATTATGAGCTGAGATATGATCTGATCCCCTTTATTGAATCTGAATACCATACATTCGCCGTTATAAAAAACGCGTCTCCTGAGAGAATCGAATTTAATCGCATGCACAGGGCAATTGCAGGCCTTTCAATGGGTGGTATGCAATCTCTGAATATGATCCTCGGAGGTTACAGATGTGATGCGGTAGAATATACCGGAACAAAGAGCAGTTGGAAAAACGGGCTTGATACGACTGTGCTCGCTCCAGGTATGGAGGATCTATTCGCTTATATCGGTTCTTTTTCAAATGCTCCCACATCGAGCGATGGCAAGGTTCTGGGCGCCAATATAGCTTCATGCAACCACAGGATTCATTTACTTTATATGACCTGCGGCGACATGGATGGAGTAGCAGTAGACCAATATGTCAAATCGGTTGAGGGGCTCATGGACACTGCGGGAGATTCGCTCAGTGATTATTACCAGGTCCTTCTAAAAAATGGTGTTCATGATTTTAATGTATGGAACAATGGTGCATTTAATTTTATCCGGTTGTCTTTCCGGGCATGCGAAGAGCATGAAAAGCCATATGTTGTCAGGTTGACACTCCATTCATTTTAACTGAACATAGGAAACGCGGACTTTGCAGCTTCATCCACCATTAATTTATAGGGGTAAGACCTTTACTTTGTGAATTGGAAGCGTATTCTTGACGAGTATAATTAGAGATGTCACCAAGTAAGCGCTATCAACAGGATATAAAAGGGAGGAATAGAAAAATGGCATTTCAAACCAAACGATCCGCTTTTCAAGTGATCATCCCTGTATTGACACTCGGTGTCTTACTGTCAGGCTGCAGCGGCTCGAGCGGCGGTTCGGCCACTTCCAGCGCGGCACCAAGCGGTGCTTCCGGAAGCCCTGCGGCTTCCCAAGGGGCGGAAGCAATCAAGCCCATGACGATTTCCATGTTCATCGGAGGTCCCGGCCAGCAGCCTACTGCAGACAACAAGATGTACAAGATGATCAAGGATGAGACCGGCGTAAGTTTGAAGATGGAATTCCTGGTCGGCGACCTTACCCAAAAGCTGGGCGTCATGATCGCCGGCGGCGATTATCCGGACGTCATGTCAGGCGATGACAAGTTGATTGCTGCAGGCGCCTTCATACCTTTGGAGGACCTGATCGAGAAGTACGCGCCGAATCTGAAGAAACATTATGCTAACGTTTGGAACCAAATCAAAGATCCGAAAACCGGCCATCTCTTCGCATTGCCAGCCTACGGCGTTTACACTGGCACCATCAACGACACCTATTATGGAGGCCCGGCCTTCTGGCTGCAGAAGGATATTCTGAAGGAGCAGGGCTACCCGACTCCTAAGACCCTGGATGATTATTTCGCCATTGTGGAGAAAGCCAAACAGCAGCATCCGGACATGATCGGCTTCGAGACGCTGAACTTCGACTGGAGAGTCTTCCCGCTGCAGAACCCGCCGGAGCACTTGGCAGGACATCCTAACGACGGCGGCGTCATCGTAGAGAATGGCAAGGCCTCCATCTTCGCCGACAAGGATATTGCCAAGACCTACTACAAGAAGCTAAATGAAATCAATGACAAAGGTCTTATGGACAAGGAATCGTTTGTGCATAACTATGACCAATACCTGGCCAAGATCGCCAGCGGCCGTGTCATCGGCATGTTCGACCAGCACTGGAACTTCCAAGACGGCGAGAATTCCCTGATCTCCCAGAGTAAGTTCGGCAGCACTTACGTTCCATTCGCGCTGGTCTATCCGGGTGCGACTGAGTTCTATCGCGACCGTCCTGTTATAAACATCAACCGCGGTTATGGCATTTCCGTCAAAGCGAAGGATCCGGTTGCCATTATCAAGTTTATGGATAAGATGATGACCGAAGAATGGCAGAAGAAGCTGCAGTGGGGTATCGAGGGACAAGATTATCAAGTGAAGGACGGTAAATTTTACCGTACGCCTGAACAGCGGGATCAGCAGAATGACAATACATGGAAGCTGGCCAACAAAGCTGAAGCATTCTTAGGCGGACTGCCGAAGATGCAGGGCACATACAGCGACGGCAACGCAACTGATGCGGGTTCTCAGCCTCAAGAATTCTTCGACAGCCTGAAGCCGGTGGATCAAGAAGTGATGAAGGCTTACAATCACAAAACTTGGGCGGAGTTCTTAAAGCAGCCTCCAGAGAACCCGATCTACTATCCGGCTTGGTCCATCGACTTGATTGACGGATCCCCGGCTAAAGTGGCCCAAACCAAGCTGAACGACCTGCAAGTGAAGTATCTGCCGAAAGCGATCCTGGCTAAACCGGGGGATTTCGAGAATGTCTGGAAAGAATACACCGACCAAATTTCCAAAGCCAATATCAAAGCCTATGAAGACCGCATTAACGAACAGATTCAATGGCGGATTAAGAACTGGAGCAGCAAATAATCATAGTTAACTGATCGTGAAGCGGAGGCGACTCAGGTCTTCTCCGCTTTACACTTTCATTATCGACAACAATTTTCCGGTTTGGGAGGGAAAGACAATGGCCGAAACCATACTGTCTCAAAAAGTAAAAACGGTCGCCAAAAAAAAGAGCAAGGTGGATCCTGAAATCGGCTTGGAGCTCAGCTGGAAAAACATAAAGAGCCAGAAGCAACTGATCTTCATGTCGGTTCCGATCCTGATCTATCTGATTATATTCAATTATGTCCCGATTTGGGGGTGGTTGATGGCGTTTCAAAATTACCGCCCTGGCTTGCCGTTCTCCAAACAGGAATGGGTGGGCTTATCCCAGTTCAAATTTCTGTTTAGCGATGACGTCTTTCTTCAGGTTCTTCGCAACACAATCGGTATGAGCCTAATCAACCTGGTGCTTGGTTTTGTGACGGCGATCGTACTGGCGCTCCTTCTTAATGAAATCAAAGTGAGTTTGTTCAAACGTACTGTTCAGACCATTTCCTATCTGCCCCACTTCCTGTCTTGGGTCATTGCGGCAGGCATTGTAGCCACCTCGCTATCGGTAGACGATGGCATCGTCAATATCCTTTTGTTGAAGCTTCATCTTATAAAGGAACCTATTATGTGGCTCAGTATTGGAAAATACTTCTGGGGCATCGTTGGCGCTGCCAACGTATGGAAAGAAGTCGGCTGGAACACCATTATTTATTTGGCTGCTATTACATCCATCGATCCGTCGCTATATGAAGCTGCCTCCATGGACGGAGCTAACCGGTACCAGAAGATGCGTTACGTAACCCTGCCTGGTATTAAAGCCACCTTCATTATCCTCTTGATTATGAGTGTCGGCCATATTCTCGATGCAGGCTTCGAAGTGCAATACCTGCTGGGGAACGGTCTGGTGGTAGACTGGTCCCAAACGATCGACATTTTCGCACTGAAATACGGGATTTCGCTCGGAAACTATTCACTGGGGACGGCGGCTGGTATCTTCAAAACAATCGTCAGTGTTGTCCTTGTCCTGATTGCAAACAATACCGCAAAACGCCTCGGCGAAGAGCGGTTACTATAAAAAGGGGGGCTGAAGATGGGAATCAATGGCATCCGGAGAGACCGCCTGGAACCGATCGTGTTCAACACGCTGAATGGGCTCTTCATGCTCTTTCTGGTCATCGTCACGCTGTATCCTTTCCTTCACACGCTGACGGAATCCTTCAACGAAGGCAACGATACGCTGCGAGGCGGCCTGTATGTATGGCCGAGGATCTGGAGCCTTCAAAATTACCGGGCCGTATTCATCTCGGGAACGATCTATCATGCCGCATGGATATCGGTGGCAAGAACGGTAACCATCACGGTGCTTGGCGTTTTTTTGACCACCATGCTGGCTTACACCTTGGCCCAACCCCAGTACCTGTTCCGTAAAATTATCGGTCTGATCTTCGTACTGACCATGTATTTCAATGCAGGCTTGCTCCCGAACTACTTCCTGATCAAACAGCTGGGCCTGCTGAACAATTTCTGGGTTTACATTCTTCCGGGGATGGTCAATGCCTTCAACCTGATCGTCATCAGGACGTATATAAAGTCCCTGCCCGGCAGCCTGATTGAATCTGCTAAGATCGACGGGGCCGGCGATTTCAGGATTTTCATACAGATCATTTTTCCGCTCTGCACGCCTGTTTTGGCAACCATCGCCTTGTTCATTGCTGTGGGCTCCTGGAACGCTTGGTTCGATACGTTCTTGTACGCCTCCTCCGACATCAACCTGAGCACTTTGCAATACGAAATGATGAAGCTCCTGGGTACCACCATGAATTCGAACGCTGACCCGGCCCTTATTAACGGCGCCGCAAAGGATCAAGCCAGGGCCATGGTTACCCCAGCTTCGATCCGGGCAGCCATTACGATTGTAACCGCTGTACCGATCCTGTTCGTATATCCGTTCCTGCAGCGATACTTTGTGGTAGGTTTGAACTTAGGCAGTGTAAAAGAATAAAGGAACGCACGTTACCTGGAAATGACCGTTTCAGCATCTGGCTGAGGCGGTTTTTCCATTGCCGGGAGTGCGGGCCTCATCTTATAATAACTAATACTAGTGAAGGAAATCGGGTGAAAAACGGATGCTAAAGGTGCTAATTGCCGATGATGAGCCGATCATGTTGGAGGGGCTGCGTTTTCTGATAGACTGGGACAAACTGGGGTTTGAAGTGTGCGGAGAAGCCATGGATGGGGAGGATGCCCTGCAGCTCATGGAAGAATGCCGTCCCCACCTGGTGATTACCGATATCCGAATGCCAGTCATTGACGGTCTGGAACTGATAGAAAGGGCTTACATAAGCTTCCCTCGTACAAAATTCATCGTATTAAGCGGCTATGCGGATTTCGAGTACGCCAAGAAGGCCATGAAATTCGGCGTTTCCAATTATTTAACGAAGCCCTTGAACGAGGTGGAGCTGGAAAACGCTTTGCTTGCAGCGGCCGAGAGCATCCGGACGGAGGATGCCCGGCATCAATTGCGCCGATCCGCCATGGAACGCATTCGGTCGGAAACGATTTTGCAACTTCTCTTAGGGGACGGCAAGCAGGAGCGAATGGAACAGGCGAAGAGCCTTCTTCAGCTTCATGAGGGATCGAGAATCCGGTGCATCAGGCTGATCGGCAAAGAAGCGGAAGCCGGAGAAGAGAAGCGGCACAACCTGTTCCTGCGTCTGTGCGAAGCGGCTGAATTGGCGGCCGTGGAAGAGGTTGCCGTGCATCCATTTAGTCTGGGCAAAGACCGGTTCGGTTTTGTTTTGGCTTCGGACCGGAAGGGACCGGCCCTACTGCCCCCGCTGATGAACAGGTTCATCCGGCACATCCGCAATGCATGCGGGGAGCCGTACTCCTTTTCCGTCAGCAGTGAGGTCCGGGGGGCTGCATCCCTGAATAAGGCGTACAGGGAGACGCTTGTAGCGGAGCTGTGCAAATTTTCCTCCGATCTGACAGGTGTTTATTATTATCAGGATTGCAAGCAGGAGGAGTCTATCCGGATCCCGGAGGAAATCAAGGAATCATTGCTTCAGGCCATCGTTTGCGGCAACCCGGATGCCGTGCGGACCCACGCTCGTGAGCTCTTTACGACTTTGACGGCGCGCCAAGCATCGGGAGCTTGGGTGGAGGCAAGCCTGTTGACGATGAAACTGGATATTCTTCAAGCGATGATCCAACAGGGAGCCGATTCGGAGAGTTGGACCCGGAGATGGTTCGCGGCCCCGCAGCAAGATCCGGGAGGGCTGGAAAGCCGGGCGATGAAGGATTTTCTAGATGCGGCCGAATGGGCGGCAAGAAAGAAGGGCGCAAACGTCGACGGGATTGTATCCGCAGCTGCGGGAATTATCAAACAGCATTATCATGAGAAGCTGCAGCTCCAACATGTGGCCGAGCGACTTCATGTGAACCCGGCTTACTTGGGCCAACGGTTCAAAAAGCATTTCGGAATGGCTTTTAACGAGTATCTACACACGGTTCGCATCGAACAGGCCAAAAAACTGCTTCGCCGGGCTGAATTCAAAATAGCCGAAATCGCCTCGAGGGTGGGGTATTCGGATTCTGACCAGTTTGTTGCGAAATTCAAAGCCCTGACCGGCATGATCCCTTCCTCATACAAGAAAGGCTAAGACATACACGACAGGAGACCGACTATGAACCGGAAATGGAAGCCTTTCAGCCATATCGTCAACGACATTCCGTTAAGATACAAGTTTCTGTTCATCTATCTCTTGTGCGTCCTGCTTCCCATCATTTGTATCAATGCGCTGTTCTACATGCAGAACAGCCGGAACACGGAGGCCCGTGAGCGAGAGAACCTGCAAATATCTTTGGACCGTGCCGGCTACGAGCTGACGCAAATGGTAAACGAATGCGTCTCGATAGGCAACACCGTAGCTGCCGACCGGGCCTTCAACGAACCGTTGGAAACCCCCTATGCCGACTTACCGGCCTACTACGAGGTATATGATAGCTACCTACGCGGTAAGCTCCTCCAATATACGAACCAGTACCCGTACATCTCCTGGCTGGGCGTGTACACCTCGAACCCGACGATTGAAAGCGGAGGGAGCTATTTTGTCCTGAAGGACAGCGATAAACAAAGTGAGTGGTACCGGAAGCTGGCCGCTACGAAGGATAAGGTGATCGTTACCTCGTATCTGGATATCAATCCGATGAATCCGCAGCAGAAGATGGTGTATGTCAGCATCATCCGCAAGCTGGATAATTTTCCGGATCTAATGAATTACACCAAGTATTTGAGGATGGATCTGCGGCTCGACAAGTTGCAGGAACTATTCAACAAGGAGCGGAGCTACTTGCAGTTCAAGCTGTTGGATGCAGATAACCGGATCGTACTCGATTCGAACCGTTCCTATATAGCCGAGGACAACCTTCTGACTCCCATCACGGCGGACCATCTTGACTTGTTGGGCGGCAGAGCGGCGGGCAACTTCATCAGTTCATTAGGAGCAGCCAGCTACTTGAACGGCTGGAAATTAATCGGGATTCCGGAAAGAGCCCGGGTACTCCAGGAACAGAAAGCCGTATTGAAGTTCGGCATCGCGTTAGCCTTGATCAGTACGGTGATTCCGACGGTGCTCGTTTTTATTATTCTGCATTCCTACAACCTGCGGGTTAGACGGCTCTCCAAACATATGCAGATGGTCAAAAACGAGCGCTTCGAGCCTATCGACATGTACGAAGGCAGGGACGAGATCGGAGGTCTTCTGCGAAGCTTCAACTTGATGACGGAAAAAATTCGGAATCTGATCAACGACGTCTATAAGCTGGAAATCCAGAAGAAGGATCTGGAGCTGGAACGGGTGCGGGCGGAGCTGAATTTGCTGCAAAGCCAAGTGGATCCGCACTTCCTGTTCAATACGCTCAACGCCATTCTGGTCGTATGCAAGAAGTACCGGTATGAGCATGTGACGGAGATTATCCGCAGCCTGTCCCAAATTTTAAGAAGGCTGCTCAGCTGGAAGGATGATCTGGTGACGATCGAAGAGGAAATAACCTTTATCGAGATGTACCTGCAGATTGAAAAATTTCGGTTTCAAGACCGTTTTGAATATGAAATGGATATCGATCCAAAGGTCCTCTCCTGCCGGATTCCCAAGATGAGCATCCAATCTTTGGTGGAGAATTCCTGCAAGCACGGGCTTCAAGCGGTGAAAGGGGACCGGAGAATCCGCATCTCGGCGATGTTGGATGACCGACATCTGGTCATGACGGTCAAGGATAACGGAATCGGTATGGACACTGCCAAGTTGAATGGAATCTTGCATAACTTGTATGCAGAAGAGACAGCAGGGAGAAGTATAGGTCTGCGGAACGTATACAAACGGCTGAATCTTTATTACAACGATAGATCCTTATTTACAATAGACAGTAAGGAAAATGAACGGACAACTGTTACGATCCGTATTCCTCTGAATCTGATTCTGCCTAAGGAGGAGCTGGAAGCGAATGTATAAAGTGCTGTTTGCCGATGACGAGCCGATCGCATTGGAGGGCATCCGGCTTATGGCCGAATGGGATGAGCTTGGGTTCGAGGTATGCGGCATGTGCGCCAACGGGGAAGAAGCTTTGGCGGTTGCCGTGGACTGTAAGCCCGATCTGATCATTACGGATATTCGGATGCCGGTGATCGACGGTTTGGAGCTGATCGGCCGGATTCAGCGGCTGTCGGAAAGCTACAACCCGATCTTCATTATCATGAGCGGGTACGGCGACTTCGAATATGCCAGGTCCGCCTTGCGGTATGGAGTGCGCCATTATTTGTTAAAGCCGGTCATGGATGAAGAATGGGAAATTATTTTGAAAGATATCATGCAGGAGCTTGCGGATCGCGCACAGGAGCATAACAGGCAGGAGCAGGAGTCTTACAGACTCCTGGCTGCGGTGCTTGCCCCCATTCTCCGTGGAGAGATGCAGGAGCCGGATGAGAGCGTATCCGGACAAATCGGAGAGCTGGATCGACAAGCCCAAGCATGGAGATACATTATGATCGAGGGGTGTAAGGGAGAGAATCTGGAGTGCTGTGCGGCTTACTCCAGTCCGCCCCAAGTGATGTTTATCGACCTTATGCCCCACCAGGCAGGATTGGTGGCAGACTGCGCCCTGGATGTCTTGGCTTTAGCCCGAAGGGTCTATAACGGGCTGCGGCAGAAAGGAATGGAGGTCTGCGTTTCGGTCGGTCCATCCGTGCCTTCACTTCTGGATTTGACGGCATCCTATTCGGGGGCGGCGGAGGTGTCCGTCTACCACTTTTTTAATGATGATGAAGGTCCCGTCGATTATGAATCGACCGCTCGTTTCAGCGTCAGCTACGATCTTCAGGCCATGACGAAAGCGGAGGAGTTGCTTGCCGCAGCTGAGCGGCTTCAAGAGCAGGAGGCGGCAGTCATCATGAAGCGTTTGTTCGCCTCATTCCAACGGCATAAGACTGCGCCGGAAGTGGTGCGGATGCTCAGCATGGATGTGGTTTTGAAGAGCACGGAGGTGCTGCGGGAGCTGGGGGCGTCGACAGCTGACATGTGGCTGAGGTTCCGCGATCTGCTCCAAAATGGGCCGAAATCGCTGACGGGCTTGGAACACTCCATGCGGGGTTATCTGGACGAATATATGAACCGGTTGAGAAAGCAGAAGGAATTCAACTCTGGACACCCCCTTCATGGGATTGAACGTTACATTCAGGAGAATTACAAGAAGCCGCTTACGATCAAGGAGATTGGGGAACGGTTTTATATGAATCCTGTGTACCTGGGTCAAGCATTTATGAAGAGAAACGGCGTGGGCATCACTGAATATATACATGACCTGCGTATTGAAGAGGCCAAGAAGATGCTAACGGAATCCGACGCTACGATCCGTTCCATTGCGGAGGAGGTCGGATACGTGCATTATCATCATTTTCTGAGAGAGTTCGAGAAGCGGGTTTCCGAGAAGCCGATCGTGTACAGGCAAACGGGTAAATCCTAAAGAATGGGGGGTGGAGACCTTTAATTTATTACTGGTAAACGCATTCCAAAACCTTATCATAAAGAGGGAGACGGCCTGTAAGAACGGGACATCCAAAGGAGGCTTGCCAAACTATGAACAAGGGAATACCGGCCTTGCACGAGGCTTTCAAAGGAATATTCAGAATCGGCGCCGCCGTTAGTACGAAAACCTTACGGTCCGAAGGGGACTTTATCGCCCGGCATTATAACAGCATAACGGCAGAGAACCAGATGAAGTTCGGGGAAATCCATCCCGAGGAAGACCGATATGCGTTTGAGGCTGCCGACGAAATCATGGATTTTGCCGTGCGGAACGGGATAGCTGTCCGGGGACATACGCTGGTCTGGCATAATCAAACCTCCGACTGGGTTTTTGAAAGCCCTTCCGGAGGTCCTCCCGGAAGAGAGCTGCTTCTCTCGCGGATGAAGCAGCATATCTACACGGTCGCCGGGCGTTACAAGGGGCAGGTGTATGCGTGGGACGTGGTCAACGAGGCGATCGAAGACAAGACTGACCTTGTGATGCGAAGGACGAAATGGCTGGAGATTCTGGGAGAGGATTACATCCGCCACGCCTTCGAGGCGGCGCATGAAGTCGATCCGGAAGCGCTTCTGTTCTATAACGATTACAACGAAACGGAACCGGTCAAACGGGACAAAATTTACAACCTCGTCCGTTCTTTGAAGGAGGAAGGGGTGCCGATCCACGGAATCGGCATGCAGGGGCATTGGAACATCCATGGTCCCTCTCTGGATGAAATCCGAAAGGCGATCGAGCTTTACGCTTCTCTGGACGTGCAGCTGCACGTCACCGAGTTGGATCTGTCCGTGTTCCGCCACGATGACAGGAGGATCGACTTGAAGGCTCCTACCGAAGAGATGGCGGAGCTGCAGCATCAGCGGTATGAGGAGATCTTCGGACTGTTTAAGGAGTATAAGGATGCAATTACAGCGGTAACGTTTTGGGGAACGGCGGATAATTATACCTGGTTGGACGACTTTCCGGTTCGAGGCCGGAAGAACTGGCCTTTTCTGTTTGATGAGAAGCTGATGCCGAAGCCAGCGTTTTGGGGCGTTATCGGGCGGGGTCATTAACCGCGAAGTATTATCCCCACGGCGTTACAGCATCCTGTGGCTGGAGGAGACAGGGAGCCACTGATGCCGGAGTCTCGGTTTGGGTAAGCTTCGAGCAGAGAATGAAGGAGTGGGGGAGTTACAATGCACTATTCGGTCATCCATGCGGTGGAGACCTGGCATAAAGCACTGGCCATTACGTTCGACGATGGTCCGAATCCGGAGTATACGCCGCAGATTCAGCAGATTTTTCAAGAATTCGGAGGCAAAGCGACGTTCTACGTCATCGGCCGGAATGTGGCCCAATTCCGCGACATTGCCCTTTCCTTGGCGGAAGACGGGCACGAGCTGGGGAACCATACATACACGCACCCTTTTCTGACCCAACTGGAGCCGCAGCAGAGGCGGTCCGAGTTGGAGGCAGCTGACCGGATCATCGCGGAGATTACGGGCGGGAGTCCCGCGACATTCCGTCCCCCATTTTTTGACATGAACGAAGAGGTGTTCCGGACCGTCAAGGAATTCGGCTATACGGCCATCGGCGCAGTGAACGGAGAGGCCGAGGACTGGGGCCTGCCCGGGGTGGGGCATATTCTGAACAAGACCCGGGAGCAGATTAGGCCCGGATGCATCTTGATCTTTCACGACGGCATCGGGGATCGGTCCCAAACCATGGAAGCGGTTCGTACGCTTGTGCCTGAGCTGTTGGAGCAAGGCTATGAGCTCGTGACCGTTAGCCGGCTTCTGGAAATAAGTAAGACGGAGCAGTAATGTGAACCCGATTACCTAAGTTATAGAATGATATTTGATGATCAAGGAAAATAAAGATCGTTAGTGGAAAATAGAGTTCGTTAGTGAATGTTTACTTTTGTGAACATTCACTTTTTTATTTCTAGGTAGTTCTTTGATTAGTGAAAGGGTTGCCGCGTGGTAGTCCTTCACTCCGAGGGACGTGCAGGTTTGCATGGAAAGGAGTCATCACAAGAAGGTATAATGCTTAATGATTAAGTGGATACGAAAGGCGTGAATTTCCTTTGAAAGAATACCATCAAGATGGATGATTTCCTTAAACAATTTTCTTGAAATCTCAACGTATGAATTTATAGATGATACTTATGAAAATGTTTTGGACTTGGATGAAGATCCGTCATTCAATCCTAACGGACTTATTTTCTTCGAACTACAAACCCCCACAGTGGACTTTCACCACCTAGTTAATCGCCATGCGTGGCGCACAAAAAACTGCCCGCACGCGATAACCGCATGCGGGCACTTCTGTGCTACTCTAGCTTACTTGTTACCTAGGGATTGAAGGATGCTCTGCACCAATACCGCGTATCCGGCCTCCAGTGCTTTCCCTGTCTGGGCGCTCACTTCATTGCTGAGGGCGTTCAGGGCATTGCCTACCTGCTTGGCGTCGCTGCCGGCCGCCTGTACCTGCTTCACCTTCGCCAACAGGCTGTTTAACACCCCTGGTTTCGTAATGAAGCCGTTAACACTGCCGGATTGGAACAACGAGTCCAGATGCGCGATATCCATATAAACGGTAATTTGACGTGTGACTGTAACGGAATTCCCTGCTTTATCGCTAGCTGTCACGACGATGGAATGTACTCCGAGCGATAGACTCAATGGAGCTGTTTGGATCAAGTTGGAAACAGGCTTTCCGTCCAAAGTGACGGACACCGAATCCACGCCGCTAGTTGCATCGGATACCACTATCGGATAGTTCAGGGCATCACTAATCAGAACCTTTGTGATGTCCGGCATCGTGATCGTGGGGGCTGTCAGATCGATCTGAATGATTTTCTCCTTGACCGCTTCTTTGTTGCCTGCCCGGTCCACGCTGTAATAACGAAGAGTGTGAATCCCCTCCGAAGTAATCGATACAGAATTGCCGGTGGTATAGGAACCTCCGTCCAGGCTGTAAGACGTGGAAGCAACTCCGCTGCCTTCATCGGTCGCTTGGAGGACCACGTTCACGGGATGGTTCTGCCACCCGGTTGGGGCGTTATCCGTAGTTACAGGAGGTACTGTGTCGGCCGCTGCGACAAGTTGCAACGTGCCAATCTTGAATAGATCCTGATAAGCCGTTCCGATAGCGTCGTTCCAAGCGTACGCGCCAATCCGCGCACCGTTCATCGCTTCGTTCACCTGAGCGTCAAAGCCAATATTAGTGCCAACCGCAGGCGTAATCTGGACAAACGGAATCTTCATCTCGACGGTGTAGGAGTACTTAGCCTCGTTGACCGATGTCGCAGAGGTCATCGTCGTTGCAACGCCCTGATTGTCCGTCATGCCTGCGTCTACCGTCGCAAAGCCGTCATACCGAACGCGGTAATGCCCGGCAGCGTTCGAGTACATGGCGCTGGAGCCGTTCGTCAGGTCAACAAATACTTCGACTGAATCCTGCTCCCAAGGGTTTGCGTTCCCCTTGTCCAACGGTTCGGACGGATCTTTGGTCACCTGCGCGAGTACGTACAGGTTCGCGTTGTCCCACAACATGCGAGCGGTAGCGGCAGGCATGTGTGCACCCGTCTTCGTGTTGCCTGCCTGCGTTACACTGATATCGATAGGCGTTGCCGTATTCCAAATGTCGTCCATCTTGCCGTCAATCGTCGGCGTTCCCTTTGCAGCTGTTGCGACTTTGCCCGCAGGCTTCGCCGGTGCTTTGTAATTGGCAAGGTATCCGGCCGGGTCAATCACGGCGTAAAACGCGTCTTTCGGGTACAGCTTGCCGTCGAACAGCAACGGGCTACCGGAAGCCAACCAGCTGTTGGTGTCTGTCAGCCCCCAGAATGTGATGCGCTGCACCGTGTCCTTGAAGGTGGGATCGGTATAAACTTGCATCAACCGCGCGTACTGTGCGGCTTGGGCTGTTTTCTGATCGGCAGTCAGCGTTCCGCCCGTGCCAGCGGAGATGTCCAGCTCGCTGATTGAGACTTTGACGCCAATATCCTTGAACATCTGGATCGACTTTCTCTCGTTGTTAGGGTTGGTGCCGAGGCCGTCATGCTCTTGCATGCCGACGCCCTGAATGAGCTGCTTGCCAGGGTGATTCACAGCCCAACGGCTATTGATGTCTTTCACCATGTCGCGAACTGCCGCTGCCTTATTCTGGTCGTCCATGCTATAGTCGTTGTAGTACAACAGGACGTTGTAATTCGGCTCTGCCGCACGGGCGTCGATGAACGCCTGTTCGACGTAGTTAGCGTCCGTCGCTTTCAGCCACGGGGTGGCCTTCAGGTAGCTGTGCCAGTCTGTCGGACTAAGAGAGCTGTCACGGACGGAACCTGCCATCGCTTCGTTGACGACATCCCACGAGATGATGTTCTGCGTGCTCGCGTTGAACTTGCCGTCAAAATGCTTGAGAACTGCGTTAATATAGTCGTTCATGTTCGCATACGCCCCAGCCGCGGTCAGACCCGGGTTGGACGGAGTTGAGTCGGTGCTGGACGTCACATCGTTGTTCAGCCACGGAATCGACTGACCTTGCCAGACAAGCGTGTGCCCATGTATTTTCAGACCATTGTCGACCGCGCTCTGAAGCTCCGTGTCCGCTTCGTTAAAGCTCAGATCTGCGACATTATGCGTAGAGGCGCTGGTGCCGATCAACGAAGCTGGCTTCGTCGCGTTTTCAGGCGTCACAACGCCGAACTGGGCTTTCAGGACGGACATGATTGGGTTTTGCATGTAATATGGGCCGATGATGCTGCCCATCAAATAATTCGGGTACGTATTCTTAATGCTTGGCAAGGTCAGTACATTCGGGTTAAGGGGTGGTGTTGTTGCAGCACTAGTACTATTAACAGTAGACAGTGTAGCACTCCCATTTGATACAAAACCATCAGTAGCTTGGTCGTTAAAGTTGGCTGTGTAAACAACATTGCCGCTTGTTGCGTCTTTAACAACAAAGTTGTCGATGTAGTAAGTTATATTCTTTGCATCCGTAGTTCCGCTATCGCCGACTTTAACAAACTGAATCTGTGAACCGCTTACGGCTGTATAAGTATAATTCGCCGTGTATGAAGTCCAATTGGGGTTTGCCGCACTTAAAGCTCCCGTATTTTTAATCCAGTCGTAGGTTCCGTTGGTTTGTAGAACAATGCCCGCCACATTTTGGTCAGGGGTGTATAAGTCATATGAGAAGGTGTAGGTTGTGCCGGCAACGAGGTTTAAGCCGCTTGCCCCTGTGTCTATGTGCGCGCCATCCCATTGTTGCCCACCTGTAGTTTGAATCTTTAAGAAATAATCGTTTGCTGCTCCCGGCGGTGCTGCCGTAGACAATGTAGCCGTCCCACTTTGTTTAAAGGCACCAACCGTTTGGTCCTCAAAGTCGGCTTTATAAACAACAATACCATTCGAGTCTTTAACAACAAAGTTGTCGATGTAGTACGTTATGTTCTTAGTGTCTGTAGCTCCGCTATCGCCGACTTTAACAAATTGAAGCTGTGAACCGCTTGCGGCTGTATAAGTATAATTCGCCGTGTATGAAGTCCAAGCGGGGCTTTCCGCACTTAAAGCTCCTGTATTTTTAATCCAGTTGTAGTTTCCGTTAGTTTGTAGAACAATGCCTGTCACATCTTGGTCAGGGGTGTATAAGTCATATGAGAAGGTATAGGTTGTGCCGGCAACGAGGTTTAAGCCGCTTGTCCCTGTGTCTATTTGCGCACCATCCCACTGGTGCCCACCAGTGGTTTGAACTTTTAAAGCATAATTTCCATTCGCACTGGCCGCACTTGCCTTTTGCGCGATTCCAAATTGCGGCAAAAACAATGCAACCGCAAGCAATAACATCAAAATCTGCTTAAACCGTTTGTTCATCGTGTTACTTCCCCTCCCAAAATATTAGATAGCCTCTCGGCATTCGCCGAGGCTTGCGGCACAAGGATTTTCTTGTACCACCAAACTTGTTACGACAAAGGGATTTGATAACATACGCTAAAGATTGTGAATTTTTGCTTTATGGATATCCGCTAGCGTCCCGTTCAAGAGGAAGAGCACATTTTGCACACATCCTGTAAGTTGTCTAAGACCCTTGAGGAAGTTGATTATAAGGTGCTGACCGTCGCTCGTCGTGCCCGGAACGCCCAACTTGCTCGTGTCCAACTACCAAACAACCGTACTGACGGAACGGTCAGCCGCCGCCGCTGTCAACGCGGCAAAGGGCATCGACGCAACGACCAGCAATAGGCTGCAAAGCAGCGCCAAAATCCTTTTGGACATGTTCTTAACGTCGCGCCGCCGGATTGCTTCGCAATGCCTTGACCGCTCGCGAAGATTCGCTTAAGCATTCGCTTCTTTCCATGCATTCCCCCTAATTGAGTGTAGTGATAAAAGTTAAGCGTTTACATTTCATCAAACGTATCTCCTTTCCGGAACTTTCATTTCGATAATAATGCAAAAGAAAGCGGTTGACACTACACGAATTAAAGAAGGAACCAGTACTTTTTATAGAAATAAGGCGTGGGAGGAAGCAAAGGCAGTGTTTTTGCGTGGACCGGATGCAGCAACATATGCCAAAATTGATTCTAAATTCGTAACAGCAGCGGACTGGGTCCTGATCCAAGGGCAATTGACAGTCGATCCGAGAGCGTCCGGATATTAAGTGTACGTACAATCCACCAATGATGCCACAGTGTCTTACTACCTGGATACTTTCAAGGTAAAATTGGTCGCGCTTCCTTCCACACCGGTGACACCCGTCCCACCAGCTCCAGGAACCAGCGGAAAGGTAGTTTTGTACCAAAGCTTTGAAGACGGCCAAACGGTTTAATGTCAACGTGGAAAACACTAATTTTGACAGGATTTTAAGTGGAATTTATTGGGTATCCACATGAAAGCGTTTTCGTTATAATCGAAACACAAAGGGAGGGAGTTGGCGTGGAAATGTCATATCAGGTGAATATCTAGGCCTCTTAAGACAATCGATGTTGAAAATCTAAGTAAAAGTGAGCAAATGAAAGAAAATATTATTTTATAGTGGGGGAGAAAGATGAACGCGAACCTGTCCGAACACGCCTATACCCCAGTAATGGGAAAGCGCTTTCATTTTAAAGATAAGTACAAATTATTCCTCATGGCTTTTCCTTTTCTTGTACTCGTATTTTTATTCTCGTATTTGCCTCTGTACGGCTGGGTCTATGCCTTTTACGATTACCGGCCCGGCATTCCGCTGTCCAAGACCGAGTTCATGGGCTTCCATTGGTTTACCGCAATGGTGTCAAATCCGATTCAGCGGCAGGAAATCGTCCGAGTACTGCAAAACACGTTCGCGATCAGTTCGCTGGGTATTTTGACTTCGGTTCTGCCGGTCATCTTCGCCATATTCCTGACGGAAATCAAGAACGTGACGTTCAAGAAAATGGTGCAGACGTTTACGACCCTGCCGAACTTTATCAGCTGGGTTCTGGTATACGCGTTCGCATTCATGTTGTTATCCGTCGATAACGGCTTCCTGAATAATTTGCTGATGAGCTTGCATCTGATTGCCCACCCGCTAAATCTGCTTGCCTCGGACAGCCATACTTGGTTAGTCATGACCTTGTGGGGTATATGGAAAGGGCTTGGTTGGGGCGCGATCATGTACATTGCCGCGATTACCGGGATCGATCCGGAATTATATGAAGCGGCGAGAGTGGACGGAGCAGGCCGTTTCCGTCTGATGTGGCACGTAACGGTGCCGGGAATTCTTCCGACGTACTTCGTGTTGCTCATTTTGGGTATCGCAAACTTCATCAACAATGGACTTGAGCAGTACTTTGTGTTCTCGAACGCGATGAACATGAGCCATATCGAGGTTCTCGATCTGTACGTTTACAACATCGGGATGGCGAACTCCAACTTCGGTTTCGCGACGGCGGTCAGCATTCTGAAATCGATTGTAAGCTTGTTCCTGTTGTTCTTTGCCAACATTTTGTCGAAGCTGGTTCGCGGCGAAGGCGTCATCTAAGTCATCGGGAAAAGAGAGGAGAGTCGCAATGGAAAAGATGAAGAAGATTACGATTTTTGACGTCCTAAACTATACGTGGTTTGCCATTTTCACTTTGGCTTGTTTCTTTCCGTTCTATTATTTGTTCATCAATACGATCAGCAACAATGACTTGAGCAGCAGAGGACTTGTCATGTTCTACCCGAGAGGGTTTCATTTGAGCAACTACACGGAAGTATTCAAGATTCCCGGATTGGCTACTGCCACGCTCGTATCAGTAGGCCGTACCGTGATCGGTACCGTATTGACCGTGGCTGCATCGGCTTTTCTAGGCTACTTGTTCACGAAGAACGGAATGTGGGGACGTAGATTCTGGTATCGGTTCCTGATCGTCACGATGTATTTTAACGCCGGCTTGATTCCATGGTTCTTGATCATGCGCAATCTCGGCCTGACCAACAATTTCCTGGCCTATATCGTGCCCGGGATCGTCTCGCCGTTCTTCATTATTCTTGTAAAAACCTTCGTCGAGTCGACGCCTATCGCCTTGCAGGAATCGGCGCAGATCGACGGAGCCGGATATTTCACAATCTTCTATAAAATCATCATGCCTTTGATTACGCCGATTCTGGCGACCATCGCCATCTTCTCGGCCGTCGGACAATGGAACTCGTTTCAGGACACTTTGTTCCTAGTCACGAATCAGAAGCTGTTCACGCTGCAATTCATCCTTTATCGGTATATGAATGAAGCGACATCGCTGGCAACTTTGATGAAATCCACCCAAGGGGCTCTCAATATTAAATTGGCTAACATGCAGACGGCTACTTCGATCCGGACGACTGTATCGATGATCGTCGTCATCCCGATTTTGCTCGTATATCCTTTCTTCCAACGTTTTTTCGTCAAAGGCATTATGATCGGAGCCGTGAAGGGGTGATCCCTTTTTCGTTTTCAAAACTCCGTGAAACGTGAAGGAGGTGAGGCGTGTTTTGTAAGCGTTTTTGCAGAAGGACGGCATTTTTCTTGGCCGCATCACAAAAAGAAGCTTTTTGCACGCACATTACAAGGAGGTTAACCAACGTATGATTAGGGGTAAAAAATGGATAGTGATTGCTGCTACGCTGAGTGCGATGCTGGTATTCTTGTCGGCATGCAGCAGCGGCGACAGCAGCAAAACAACGACAGACAACAGTTCGCAGTCGCAAACGAGCACGAGCGGCGACAAAGGAAGTACCGATCCTTCGAAGCAGCCGGAAGTCACGCTGACGGTATTCTCGACGCTGGCTAACTATGCCGGAGATCAGCCAGGATGGTTTGCTAAGCTGATCAAGGACAAGTTCAATATCAAATTGAACATCATTGCTTCTAACCTGGCCGGCGGTCAGCAAAAAATCGCCACGATGATGGCGTCCGGCGATTTGGGCGATATCGTCGTAGGACTTGGCGGAAAAGACTACACAGATGCCATCAAAGCCGGCATGTTGCTGGACTGGAAGAAAGACGGCTTGCTTGACAAATACGGCAAAGACATCGCGAAATATGTAAGTAAGGCGCTCGATGCCAATAGCAAGCAATTCGGCAGCGGCACGGCGATTTACGGTATCGGGTTTAACGTAGGCAACGGCGACGGTCCGAGCGAAGGCGCCGACATGACGTTCGGTCCAATGCTCCGTTGGGATTTGTACCAAAAACTGGGCAAACCGGAAATCAAGACGCTTGACGATTATCTGAAAGTCGTCAAGCAAATGCAGCAGCTCAGTCCGAAGAGCGATTCCGGCAAGCCGACGTACGGGTTCTCGCTGTGGTCGGATTGGGACAGCAACTATTCGATGAACGCGAAGGTCACGGCTCAAATGTTCGGCTATACAGAAGGAGACTCCTTCAACAACAGCGACCTGATCCTGACGAAAGCCAACGAAGCGAAATGGCAGGGCATGCTCGACGACAACAGTTACTACATGCAAGGCCTGAAATTCTTTTTTGAAGCTAACAAGATGGGGCTGCTTGATCCGGACTCCTTGACGCAGAAGTACTCCGACGCGAACAATAAGTACAAGGACGGACAAGTTCTCTTCGCGCAATTCCCTTTTGTAAGCAATATCTATAACTCGCCGGAGCATACGTCCGCGGGCAAAGGCTTCCAGTTCGTACCTTTCGCCGATGAGCAAATGTTCTCCTCCGGATTTTCGCCTTACGGCGGCCAGCGCATTTGGTCAATCGGCGCGAAGACGAAGTATCCGGATCGCGTGATGCAATTCCTTAACTGGCTGTACACGCCGGAAGGCATCGAAGAATCCAACTACGGTCCGAAAGGCTTGATTTGGGATATCAAAGACGGCAAACCGACCCTGACCGATTTCGGATACAAAGCGATCACCAACTCCGTCAATATGCCTAATGAATACGGCGGCGGGCTGTACAAGGACGGAATGAACACTATCAACAACACGACGATCGCCTTGTCCATGATCAATCCGGAAACCGGAGAACCGTATGATTACACCTTGTGGTCTTCGTTCCTGAACCACGATCCGGATCCGGTCGTGAAGAGTTGGCGGGATACAATGGGCTCGTTGACGATGAAAGACTACGTCGTCAAGCACAACCAAGCGCTCGTGCAACCGGCGTACTTTAACGGACAGCCGCCGGCGTCGGAACCGTCCGATATCAAGCAGAAGCACGGCGAAGTGGGCAAAGTCATCAAGGAGTACTCCTGGAAGATGATGTTCACGAAGGACGACAATGAGTTTAACAGCCTGAAGCAACAAATGATCTCGAAAGCCAAAGGCTTAGGCTACGACGATGTTGTCAAGTGGGAAGCCGACCAATACGAAAAAACGGTTGCTACGGGGTTGAAAAAGTAAACAGCCGGAACACCATCGAATGCAACTATGTTTGTAGCAAAATAAGTTTCATAAAAGGCGAAAATATGCCCTCGATCTTGCCGTTTGGCGAGATTGAGGGTATTTTTATGATACAAATGCAACGCCGATCTTTTTTGTGTTTGGATTTAAATATCTGATTTTGACATAAACCGAGCGGCACGTTCCAAATCGATTTCGCTGCAGAAATGGCAAGTTTGCATATGATTTCGCAACCAGTTTACCGGGTATCGGCCTCCGAAAGAAAACGGTATCATGAAGGTATCAAATAAAAGGAGGGACGATATGGAATCGCTCACATCCCGGGAAATCCTCCTGACGGACCGCCGGATCAGGAAGAGGGGCTTCTGGAAAACATTCCTCCAGCAGCGTTATCTGTACATGATGTCTATCCCGTTCGTCATCTGGGTGTTCGTGTTCAGCTACATGCCGCTTTGGGGCTGGCTCATGGCGTTTCAGAATTACAAGCCGAGCAAGTCGATTTTGGAGCAGAAATGGGTAGGCCTGCAAAATTTCCAGCAATTGTTTGCGGACGACAAGTTCTACGTCGTGCTGCGCAACACACTGGCGATGAGCTTCATGGGATTAATCGCAGGCTTTACGGTTCCGATTCTGTTCGCGATTCTGATCAATGAAGTGAAGAACCGGGTGTTCAAACGGTCCGTGCAGACGATTTCCTATTTGCCGCACTTCGTTTCGTGGGTTGTCGTTGCCGGTATGGTGTCGAAGATGCTGTCGACCGACGGCGGGATCGTGAACGTGCTGCTGCTGAAGCTGCATCTGATCTCGGAGCCTGTACAATTTATGGCCAAGGGCAATTTGTTCTGGGGGATCGTAACCGCTTCCGACCTGTGGAAAGAAACCGGCTGGAACTCCATCATCTATTTAGCAGCCATTGCGGGTATCGACCAGGAGCTTTACGAAGCGGCGACCGTTGATGGAGCCGGAAGATTCCGCCGCATTTGGCACATCACACTGCCCGGCATACGCTCGACGTTCATGGTGCTGCTGATCTTGTCGATCGGGAATTTGATCAGCATCGGCTTCGAGAAGCAGTTCCTGCTTGGTAATCAGCTGGTAACGGACTATTCGCAAGTGCTCGATTTGTATGCGCTTAATTACGGGATTGGGCTCAGCCGCTATTCCTTCGGTACGGCCGTCGGCATGTTCAATTCAGTTGTCAGCATCGTCCTGGTGCTCACAGCGAACGCACTCTATCGCAAAGCTACGAAGGAAACCGTCATTTGAGGAAGGAGGGGGGAAGATGACCGGTGCAGTGGGTGACCGCTCCGAGTTTGGCTTCCAATTGTTTTTGTATATGCTTCTGACCGCCGTCGCCATCGTCACGCTTTATCCGTTTCTGAATGTGCTGGCGATTTCGCTGAACGATTCGACCGATACGGTCCGAGGCGGCATCTACGTTTGGCCCCGCGAATTTACGTGGGCGAATTATGCGACGATTTTCCATTATCAGTCGCTGCTCACGGGCTTTCGCAATTCCGTGCTCCGAACGGTGCTCGGCACGGTAATCGGCGTGTTTAGCGCAGCGATGGTCGCTTATGTGCTCAGCCGGGCGGATTTTCAGGCAAGACGCCTGTTCTCGCTGTATCTCGCGCTGACGATGTATTTCTCCGGAGGGTTGATACCGGGGTATATGCTCATGCGGAATCTGCATCTGATCGGGACATTCTGGATCTACATCATCCCGGCTATCTTAAGCGTCTGGAATGTCTATGTCATTCGCTCTTATATCGACGGCCTGCCTTATTCGCTGCAGGAGTCGGCCAAGCTGGACGGAGCCAACGACTTTGTCATTTTTACGAGAATTATACTTCCGCTCTGCAAGCCGGTACTGGCCACCATCGCGCTGTTCATCGCTGTCGGCCACTGGAACTCCTGGTTCGACACGTATTTGTTCAACAGCGGCAAGCCAGAACTGACGACGCTGCAATTCGAGCTGCAGAAAATTTTGCAAACTACGCAAGACGGCAGCAACGCACATAACATTAACTCCGTCAAAAGCATTGCGACTGTATCCCCGGAATCGATCAAGATGGCGATCACGATCGTGGTGACCGCTCCGATTCTGGTCGTGTATCCGTTCCTTCAGAAGTTTTTCGTGAAGGGCATTACGCTGGGGGCAGTAAAGAGCTAGGCCGAACAAGGCACGCGGTAAGAGCAGGGCGACCTGGTCTCATACAATCATTTACTCAAGAAGATAAGGGAGGATCATCCACATGAGAAAGCCATTTCGTATGGCTGCGGGCCTCATGCTCGCGGGGGTTATGACATTCACGGCCGTCGGCTGCAGCAAGACGCCGGAAAGCGATGCCGGACAAGCGCCGGCCCAATCCGCAGCGGGCGACGCCGGCAAAGGCGCTGCCGACAATAAGCCGATCACGCTAACGGGGTTCTCGGGCAATAATGCGAATTGGGACGCCATGCAAAGCGAAGTCGGCAAAATCATTCAGCAGAAAACGGGCGTTACCCTCAAGATGGAGTTCAGCCTCAGCACGACGGATCAAAAAATTCCGCTCATGATTTCCAGCGGACAGTATCCCGATATCATCCAGGCGAGTGGCGATGCCGGCAAGCTCGTGGATGCGGGCGCGCTCATCGACTTGACGGATTTGATCGATAAATATGCGCCGAATCTGAAAAAAATATACGGCCCTTATATGAAACGTTTGCGTTGGAGCAATGATGACCATGCCATCTATGTGCTGCCGACACTGGGGGGCGTGAATCAAACGGATTTCGATGCGGGCGCCATCTTCGCCCTGCAGCATGCGGTGGTGAAGGAGCTCGGTTATCCGAAAATGCGCACGCTTCAGGATTATGAAAATGCGATCAAGACGTATAAAGACAAGCATCCGACGATCGACGGCAAACCGACGCTCGGGCTGTCGCTCAATGCCGATGACTGGCACATTCTGATTTCCGTAACGAATCCTGCCATTTATGCGACGGGACTTCAGGACGACGGCGAATACTATATCGATCCGAAAACGTACCAAGCGTCGCTGCATTACCTGCGTCCGGAAGATAAGGAATATTTCCGCTGGCTGAACCATATGAACGATATCGGCCTGCTGGATCCGGAAAGCTTCGTGCAGAAATTCGACCAATACAACGCGAAGATCGCCACCGGCCGCGTACTCGGCGTGATTGACGCGAATTGGGATATCGGTGACGGAGTGAATGCACTGAATAAAGCCGGCAAGTCCGATCGTACGTACGGCTTTTATCCGGTTACGATGAACGAGAGCATTAAAGACCATTCTTTCCAGGATAGAGGGTATTTGGCGGGATGGGGCACCGCCATTACGAAGAGCAACAAGGACCCGGTCCGCACAATCAAGTTTCTGGATTGGCTCGCTTCCGACGAGGCGCAAGTGCTGAACAATTGGGGCGTAGAGGGCGTCGATTACAAGGTGGAGAACGGCAAGCGCGTCATTCCGCCCGATCAGCAAGAACGCAGAACAAATGACACGGCAAACTGGCAAAAAGCGACCGGCATAGGGAACTACGGCGGCTTTTCCGCGAGATGGGGCGACGGCGTGGTCGATCCGACCGGCAACACGTATACGACGAATAATGTCGAACAGATCATCAAGAATTACCCCGATGCAGCGAAGGATGTGCTTTCGCATTACAACGCGAAGACGTGGAAAGACCTGTTCCCGAAGAAGGAAGAGTTCCCGGTCAAGCCTTGGGGAGCAGCCTGGAATATCCCGGTTCCGACGGGATCCGATGCCGACGTCATCTTCCAGAAATGCGAAGAAGTCATGAAGAAGCGCGTCCCGGAAGCAATCTTGGCGAAGCCGGATCAATTCGATACGGTATGGCAAAACTTTATGAACGATTTGGATAAGGCAGGCGCGAAAAAGCTCGGCGAATTGGAAACCAAGCTGGTGCAGGACCGCGTCAAGCTTTGGAACGAGTAAATGAAGATGATCAATCGACTTTGTCGATGAGTTTCAGAAAAGGCGAATAAATGCCCTCGATTTTGCCGCTTGGCGAGATTGAGGGTATTTTTATACTGCAAGCAGGCGGGTCATAATGCAACGCCGATCTTTTTGTGCTAGGATATAAATATCTAATTTTGACATGAAATTACGATGAGTCCGCTGGGTAGGATGCATTCGAAAGTTATTTTATAATCATATTGCCCCATAGCAGAAGCATGAAACTAATTGTTTTTCATTAATGAAAACGCTGTCAAGGTGGCGAGGTACTCATGAAATGGATAGATAAAACGAACAACATCCGCATGAAAAAGAAGTTGATCATTTCATTTATCCTTGTTGTCTTTATTCCGGTCGGGATCGTGGGCGCTTTGCTGACCCAATCGCTCCGCCAGACGGCACTTAACGATGCGGTCCAGCAAACGTCGAACGACGTGGAGAAGGTGAAGACGCGAATCGGCGAAATATTGAAGATGTCGATCGAGATTTCTAACAAGTTGTCGACGGACCCGCGATTGGAGGCTCTCGTCAATAAGCGTTATGAATCGAACTATTCTGTTGTAGAGGCCTATAGAGAATATCGGGAGTTCGAGCAATACGTGCGGCTGTATAAAGAAATCGCCAATATCCGGTTGTACGTGGATAATCCGACGCTGCTGAATAATTGGGACTATTTACAGCCAGAGCCGTCGATTGCGAATTCGGAATGGTACAAGGCGACGATAAAGAACTCGGCTAAAATCGGCTGGTATTACATCGGAGACGAAACGAAGGGCGATAATGCTTACCTGAGCCTGGTGCGCCGCGTCTATTTTCCGAATTACCGAACGACCGGCGTGCTCGTCATCGATATCAGCCGAACGGAGCTGAACGGAGTTCTGAGGCAGGAGCAGTTCGATACGATGGTCATCGACGGGGATGGATATATCGATGCGGCCAAAAACACGGGTCTCGTGGGCAAGCGTATTCGCGATTTTCACATCACCCAGGAAATGCTGGATAAACCGAGCGGCACGTACCAAATCGATTACAACGGGGAAACGTCGAAGCTCATTATAGAGTCCCTCATTCCGGACGTGAGCAGTAATGGCTTGAAAATCATATCCGTGTTCTCGGTGCAAAGCATCGTTAAGGGGGCGAACCGGATCAGCATGTTCGCACTCTCCATTATCATCATGAGCCTTTTAATTGCCTTGGTGTTCATCTATATTTTTTCCTCCCTGTTGTCAAAACGCATCCTTCGCTTGAGCAAGCAAATCAATAAAGTGGCTTTAGGCGATTTGCATGCCAGCTCCGTGATTGATGGTGACGACGAAATCGGCCAGTTGTCACGGCAATTCAATAATATGGTCGGCAATATCCGCGAGTTGATGGAGGAAGTGACCGAATCGAACCGGCAAAAAGCGCAGCTGGAGCTCAAGCAGAAAGAAATCAAACTGAAAATGATGGCCAGCCAGATCAATCCCCATTTCTTGTTCAACGCCCTTGAGTCGCTACGGATGAAGATTCATTTGCGGGGGAGTGCGGATATCGCCGACATCGTCAGGGTGCTTGGGAAACTGATGCGCAAGAGCCTCGAGATCAGAGGCGGTACGATTACACTCGGCGAAGAGCTGGACATGGTCCGATGTTATTTGGCCATACAACAGTTCCGCTATGAGGACCGGCTTTCCTACGAGATTGAGCTCGACCCGGCATCAACTGAAATCCAGATTCTTCCACTCATCGTGCAGCCCTTGGTGGAGAACGCCGTGATCCATGGGATTGAGAATAAAGAAGAGGCGGGCTTCGTACGGATTCGGACGGAGCTTCAGGATGACGCCCTGTATGTGACTGTTGCCGACGATGGAGCAGGAATTCCGGAAACTAGGCTGAATGCGCTGATCAGCTCGCTGGATGACCCCGAAGACGGGAAGAACCATCGCATTGGCCTGCGCAACGTGCATCAGCGGCTTATCCTTACCTATGGAGAGCAATCCGGACTCCGCATCGTCAGCCGGGAAAATGAAGGGACGGAAATTCGTTTCATGATACCGATTGGAGGAGATTCGCATGTATAAAGTTGTTCTCGTAGACGATGAAAAAGCTATACGCCAAGGCTTGAAGGCGATTGTGGACTGGCGGCGGCACGGCTTCGAGGTGATCGGGGAAGCGGGTAACGGCCGGGAGGCGCTGCTTCGGCACCAGGAGCTGAAGCCCGACCTTATGATCATGGATGTCCGCATGCCCGGGATGGACGGGCTGCAGGTTATCGAAGAAATTCGCAAGAACGATAAGGAATGCCAATTTATCATTTTAAGCGGCCACGCCGATTTCTCGTACGCCAAGCGAGCGATTTCATGGGGAGTGAACGCCTATTTGCTCAAGCCAGTAGATACGGATGAATTCGAAGCAGAGCTTGACAGGATCTGCGGAGTGTTGAGAGAGGCTTCCGGATCGCTGCAAAAAACGGAACAGACATCGGCGCAGCAGCTCGCGGATCAGATCATATCGCTGCTAATGTATGATGAGGAGGGTCAACGTACGGCGATGGAACCGCCGAAGGAGCCGGAGCTCGATTGGCGTTCGTATCGGGTAATGCTCCTGAAGCTGCATCCGCAGCTTGGCAGCCATGCAAACGGTCGGGCGGAAGTCAGGAGAAAGCTGGCAGAGCGTTTTGAGTCGTCGGGTACAGGCATCGTATTCGCCGTAGAACCCTTTGTCGGCGTCTTGCTGAATGAGAGGGTGCCGATTGAGCTGCAGGCTAATTCAATGTATCTTGATTTGGAAGAATCGCTTTTGGGACTGAACGGCGGCTTCTCCGCAGCAGCGGGAGAACCAGTGCATCAGCTCGCCGATATCGGTCTATCCTATTCGCAGGCTGTCCGGCTGCTGAAGGAAGAGTTCCTGTTCCGCGGAGAACGGACGGTCATCCTTAAGCGCCCGCCGCTCAACTTTGCCGCGAACGGCGCAAAAGACGGCGAGCCGACCGGACCTGATATAAACGCTTTGGCGAATAAGCTATTTTATGCGCTCGATATCGGCAGCAAGGACGCCGTTCGGCGCATTCTGGATGAAGGGGGGCAGTCGATCGCCGCGTATGACGGCGCGGAGCAAGCGATGAAAACCGCCGTCTCGCAATGGATATCGCTCGCGCTGACCAAGTTGTCGAAGACAAGTGATACCGCTTTCACCGCCGTACAGGATGCCCTTTCGGTAATCGCGGAAATCTATGAGCAGCCTGATCTTCGGTCGTTGCGTCAGATGCTTGAAGACAGGTTGCTCGGACTGACGGAGCGCATAAGCACGTTCAGCAGCGAGTCTGCCGTTAAGCAAATACTCGACTTCGCGGAGCGTCATTACGCCGAGAACTTAAAGCTTGAGACACTCGCCGAGCTATTCAATTACAATAGCGGGTATTTGGGGAAGATGTTCAAAAGCTTCACGGGCGACACCTTTCACAACTATTTGGACAAAGTCCGAATCCGGAACGCCAAGCATTTACTGGCCGGCGGGCTCAAGGTGCATCAGGTAGCAGCGCGTGTCGGGTATGCCAACGCCGATTATTTCCATTTGAAATTCAAAAAGTATATAGGCGAATCGCCGTCCCGCTATAAGATGAAGCCGACCAAAACCACTTCGGGGTGAAACCGTGCTGCCATGTTCAGCATGTCGATTATAGCCGGGTGAGGATTATTTTCGCAGCAAGATGTTTTCGTTCGAAAGCCATAGATGTTCCGGGAGGAGGGCCATGGGCCTCCTTCTTTTTTTGAATCCATTGAAAACGCTTATTTTAACATGATTTAATGTCGAATTTCTCGGGTTTTGGCGTCGGGCCGGGTACGTTAAAATAAGATCAAGAGAGAAGGAGGAACCGGAATGTAACCGCTAACAACAAAAACTGCCATTACTCTTCCGGCGGTAAAAAAGGCGTGAATGAAGCTTTTCTTTCATGGCGTCACTTGTTCGCCAATATGAAAGCGTTGCCAAAAAAATCCAAGGGGGCTAATTCAATAGGAGTTTGCGTTGGTGCTTCAAAAGTACCGCATTTCTGACTAGGTTTGAAGAACGGAGTCTATGAATATTCCATATAAAGAGGGGGAGGCTCTTGTTACCTAATAAAATGTTTCCGGCACAAAGCCGTTCAAACGATTATCTGCCGCTTGGTCTATATTCCATTGGTCATCACAAACAACCTCCGGTTTATCAACCTAACGGTACAAATGTTTGCCATGTCATCATCGGGAAAAAAGGCAATGGCGTGTTTCGGATTGCCGGAGAACCTGATTTCATCCTCAGTCCGCAGCAAGCAGTTATCATTAAACAGCGTATCCCGCACGAATTTGCACCGGTTGACGAAGAGTGGGAGACCGTGTCTATCGGTTTCCATTGCAATCCTTTTGTTTTGGCGCAATTTAGCCTCAGGGCCCATAAGCCAATTTCATTATTTTCTTTACAGCGAATCATGGAGCTGACCGAGCTGTTGTGGCGGCATGGAGATCAAGCGCAGGGATCAGACTGGAAAACCTCAGAAATCATCTACTCGTTGTTGCTCGAGATCAGGATGCAGTCGGACTGCCTTCAGCAACAGGCCTCTTTTCCTTTGATGACGATACAGAAAATTATGGAATATATACATGACCATTACGCAAATAGGCTCACGCTTACCGAATTATCCCGTATTTTCGGATATTCACCGCAGCATTTAAACCGGATTTTCCGGAAAGAGCTGGGTTACTCTGTGCATCAGTATATCCTGAAAATACAGCTAGAGCAGGCGGCGGAGCTGCTTGGCAACAAAATGTTGACGGTCGAGCAGGTTGCCGATCGGGTAGGGATGGAATGGCGGTCTTTTTACCGGCTGTTTCAGCGGATGTATCAAAGATCCCCTGGTCAATTCAGAAAGGATAGCATAAGAAAAGAACCCGGTTAAATATCCTCCATCACGATGGTCACGTATACTTTTATTCAAAATATTGAATTTCCACATGATTTTTAGATGATTTTTTGAAGTATTATCGTGAACGCCATACAGTTAAAATAAAAATGTCACCGCTTACATAAAGTGTCCAATGAGGAGGTGCATGAAAAGCAATACCGAAGCGAATTCACAAGTATCACTGAGAATTGCTTTGCTCGAAAGGCAGCAGTGCCTATTTTTCAAAGCAGAGGAGGATATTCAGGCGAGCCTCAGTAAATGCACGGCAAGCAACACATGTACAGAATCAATCCCATATATGAAATCAAAGGAGAATTTCAATGCGCACAAAAAGATCATATCTGTCGGTCGCAATGATCGTTGCCCTGCTGTTGGCGTTGTTTTCACCCGTCAGCTCGGCCGCTGCTTCCCCGAAAGAAACCACACTTGCAAAATCCAAAGATCGTTACCAGTTTCAAAGTGTAGTTACTGGTGCTGGCGGCGGATACATTCCAGGCGTCATCTTCAATCAGAAACAAAAAGATTTGATTTATATGCGAACAGACATAGGGGGGGCCTATCGCTGGAATCCGGAAACAAGCAGCTGGATTCCTCTGTTGGATTCAGTGGGATGGGAAGATTGGAATAAAATGGGGGTCGATGAACTGACAACCGATCCTGTCGATCCCAATAAGGTCTATGCTGCCGTAGGAATGTACACCAATAGCTGGGATCCTCATAATGGGTATATCTTGCGTTCCGATGATCAAGGGGAAACATGGGAATCGACGGTACTGCCTTTTAAAGTCGGCGGCAATATGCCTGGGCGTTCACAGGGACCTCGGTTGGTTGTAGATCCCAATGACAATCATATTTTATTTTTTGGCGCTCGCAGCGGCAATGGATTATGGAAGAGTACAGATTCCGGTGTGACTTGGTCAAAAGTCAACAATTTCCCTAATGCGGGAACATATATTCCTTTTCCTGGTCAGGTTTATGGCGGTGATCCGATCGGTTTTTCCTGGATCGCTTTTGATCCGCGCACAGGAACTGCAGGCCACCCCACGCAGACGATTTACGCTGGTGTAAATGACAACACAAGTAACAATCTTTACTGCAGTACGGACGGTGGGGAAACTTGGGCGGCAGTGCCGGGACAACCAACTGGATTCCTTCCGCACCACGGGGTCTTATCATCGACGGGCATGTTGTACATTTCCTACAGCAATGGCGCAGGTCCCTATGATGGAAGCAAGGGGGATGTCTGGAAGCTCGATACTAATACAGGAACTTGGACCAAGATCAGCCCAGTTGCGAGCAGTGATAGCAACGATAACTGGGGATATGGCGGACTTGCGGTCGATCCTGCGCATCCAGACACTTTGATGGTTGCAACACTGAATTCCTGGTGGCCGGACGCGAATATTTATCGGAGTACGGATGGAGGGAACACTTGGAGCCCCATTTGGCAATGGGGAGCGTATCCGAACCGTACCCTCAAATACACAATGGATATTTCGGCAGCGCCTTGGCTCACGTTTGGCGCGCCTTACGATCTGCAGGCAGCTTCTCCAAAAATTGGATGGATGATTGGAGATTTGCAAATTGACCCCTTCAACTCCAATCGTATGATGTATGGAACAGGGGCTACTTTGTATGGGACAAATAATTTGACTGCATGGGATACTGGCGGAACTGTCAATATTTCCGTGATGGCAAAAGGGGTGGAAGAAACCCACGTTATAGATCTGATCAGTCCGCCGTCTGGCGCTCATTTAGTTAGCGCAATAGGCGATATAACTGGATTCAGACATGATGATTTAACAAAAGCGCCATCCATGATGTTTACGAATCCTTATTCTTCTGTAACGTCAAGCTTGGATTACGCGGAACTAAAACCAAACGTGATTGTTCGGGTAGGAGCTTTCGACAAGAGTTCGAATCCGAGTGGAAAAGCGCTAGGAATTAGTACAGATGGTGGTACGACCTGGAACCCGGATGCCACGGAACCGCCCAATGCAAGCGGAGGAAAAGTAGCTGTCTCTGCTGATGGGATCGCGTTTGTATGGGGCGGTGGATCTTCAGACAGTGTCTATTATACGGCAGATAACGGAAGTACATGGTCAGCAAGTCAGGGTGTTCCTAAGCAAGCGCAGGTCATTTCAGATCGTATCAATCCGAAGAAATTTTACGCATATTGGGCAGGCAAGTTTTATGTGAGTACTGATCAAGGAGCCACCTTTACACAAACAGCAACGACAGATCTACCTCTAAATAACGATCCGAGTGTCGAACCTACAATGTCGATCAAAGCTATGCCTGGTCATGAAGGGGATATTTGGATTGCAGGCGGAAATACGGTTGAGGGCAAATATGGCATCTGGCATTCTACAGATTCTGGAAACAGCTTTACGAAGCTGAAAAAAGTGGAAGAAGCAGATGAGATTGGCTTTGGAAAAGCAGCGCCGGGGCAGGACTACATGGCATTGTATACCATCGCGAAAATTGATGGACAACGTGGAATCTTCCGCTCCGATAATGGCGGAAGAAGCTGGGTAAGGATTAATGATGATCAACACCAGTATGGAAGACCGACAACCATTTCGGGTGACCCGCGAATTTATGGACGGGTTTATTTCGGAACCAATGGTCGTGGCATTATTAATGGGGATCCGGTGAAGGATAAGGATTAGGACCATCCTGATGGCAACAAAATCAAACAAAACCTCGCTGAAAGTAGCAGCGAGGTCTTTGTTTGGATGGATATGCGATTTGATCATGCCAAGCGTTTATTGTTGGAAAGCGATGCTCCCATTTATGAGATCGATCGATGACAGGTTTTGAAGATGACAACTATTTTAGTCGTCTCTAATTGTGTGCTAATTCATGGCTCGAAAACCAGGGATTACGTTGGTACCGAATTACTTATAAGAGAAATGGAACAAAAATCGAAAGCGATTATGAATTTTTCGGGAGGTGATGTGCAGTCTGAAAACGAGTTGATGTTGCATCATGAGTCTTCCGGCATGATAAAAAAGCTAATCTAAATAGGTAGGAGGATTGTTTAAAGAATGAAAAGAACAAGATACTTAAGACGACTGACAGCATTTCTGGTAACGTTATCGATTGTGTTTACGTTTGGTTTTGGCAATTTACAGCCCGCATCGGCAGCAGAATCCCAATCTCCGTCGCTGGCCTATGCTCAGGCAATGGGCCAAGGCTGGAACATATTTAATACGTTTGACAGCTTTAATTCGAACGACTTCTCGCTATCCGATGAGACTTCCTGGGGTCAGCCGAAGGTAACTCAAGATTTGATTCTGGCAGCTAAAGCGAAAGGCTTCAAAAGTGTGCGTATTCCAATGACCGCTTATACAAGATATACATTAGGAGCCGATGGTCATTACGTCATCGATTCGGCATGGCTGGCGAGATATAAGCAAGTTGTTGACTGGGCCGTAGATGCAGGTTTTTATGTAATGATCAACCTCCATCACGATTCCTGGATTTGGCTTAAGAACTGGGATGGAAATACGTCATCCGAGGAATATAAAAGATATGTTGATTTATGGACACAACTAGCGAATTATTTTAAGGATGAACCGGGTACCGTAAACTTCGAGACTATAAATGAGCCCCAATTTGCAAGCGATACAGGAACGATCACGCAACAAGACAAATTGAATATGATCAACAAAGCTGCATTTGATGTTATTCGTAAATCGGGTGGAAAAAATGCAACAAGAATGATTATAATACCATCGTATCAAACAAGCTCTGATGTTGATAAGGCTGATGCAACGTATAACTTTATTGCCGGTCTGAATGATCCGAACCTTATTGCCACAGTGCATTTTTATAGTGACTGGGTGTTTAGCGGCAACCTGGGCATAACAGGCTTTGACGAACAACTTTATAAAGGTTCTCCTGATACGCCAAGATCACACGTAGATTTGTTTTTCAATAACATATACAATTCTTTTATGGCCAAAGGGATCGGCGTTGTCATCGGCGAATACGGTTGGTTAGCTCCAGATCAAGGCGCTGCAGTTAATCAACCGGGTGAAAAGCTGAAATATTTGGAATATTTTAACTACAAGGCATCGCAATATGGAGTTTCTCCGATGATATGGCCGCCTGCATTTGATAGAGTTGCGTCATATGGCTGGAATTCTCTAATCGGCTCTACGATAAATGCAGCTATTCAGGGACAGCGTTCCTCCTATTCAACAGGGCTAAACGAAATCTATATCAAACAGAAGGCTACAAGCGGCATCCGGATTCCGCTTACTCTGAATGGCAATAGCTTCGTAGGCATTGCGGGAATGAAGAAAAATGATTATTCCTATGATGCTGCAACGGCAACCCTTACTCTTTCCAAGGAATTTGTAAATAAAAATTTCAAAGAAGATTCATACGGCGTCATTGCCGATTTGGATTTGCAATTCTCGGCGGGTGCCGATTGGCATCAATATATAATCAAATATGCAACGCCTGTATTTCAAACGGCTACGGGCACAACAACAGAAGGAATTACGATTCCGGTAAGCTTCAATGGCGCTAAAGTAAGACGTGCTTCCACCTACGATGCAGCCGGCAACAGAATTGGCCCTAATTCCTGGTTTCCCTATATGCAGTTTGGCGGCGAATTTACGGCAGACTATAATAAGGGCACATTCAGTATCTTAAGCGGCTTTTTTAACAGCTCCGTATCGGATGGAACCATCAAGCTCACGATCGAATTTTACGATGGGCAAGTCATGAACTACGCAATTCAAAAGAGCGGAACGAATGTTACGGGAATAGGTGTAGTTCCATGATTTAATGTTACTATAATTTCCAAGGGATTAGGGAGTGTACATAGAATTGTTTTCACAATTCTATGTATGCTCCTTTATTTTATTGATTTTTATAAGTCGTATGTTTAATTGTGCGAAGAAAGCCATAGATGCCATTCTTCATTTGGCGCGTCACAACATTACCCATATGCTGTGGGACAACGGCACTCGTTTTGACCGCACAACGTATCAGTGGAAAGATCAGGATACTTACAATATCACCATGGCAGCCTTGAAAAGCCGTTCCTCCAACGCCGAATCTGATCTTCGTCAGGAAAGGCGCGCCGGCCCAGGACGCCGTAATGCCCATGAAAATGACGGCAAAGTTCTGACCAGCATCAAAAACGGGAACCCGCTGCTGACTATTCTTCATTCGCACGATCAATACAATGCGCTTCAGATTCAGCCACAAGCGGAGGGAATGGATTATTTCGACAATCTGAAGCTGTATCAGCGCGCATTGACGAAGCTTGGCGTTCCGATCGATGTGGTGAATACGACAGCCGATTTAACCGGATATCGGCTAATCGTCGCCCCCTCTCTTTTTTTGCTGGATGAACGGGTGGCAGACCATTTGGAGGATTGTGTCCGGAACGGGGCTACCTTGATTGTAACGAATCGCACCGGCGTTAAAAACATGAACAACGTTTGCCGGATGGAGCCGCTGCCCGGGCCTCTGGCAGAAGCGGCTGGCGTATACGTGTCAGAGTACGACCCGATCGGCAAAGACGTCCACACCATTCGGGCGAAGAATGGGAAGACCTACACATGCATGCAATGGTGCGATATTCTGGAGCTTTCCGGCGGGGAACCGGTCGCTTGGTACGAAGACGACTTCTTCGCCGGCAGACCGGCCGCTGCGGTTCATTATTTTGGAAGTGGCAAGGTGTATTATTTAGGGATGGTTGCCGAGGAGAGCTTTTATTTGGACTTTTTTCGGGAGACTGCTGCGAAAGTGGGAGCGAGCGTATTCACCAGTCTGCCGAAGGGCGTACAAATTTCGGTTCGCAAGAAGAGAGAGAAGCGATATTTGTTCCTATTGAATCTTTCTCGGAAGCGGCAAACGGTAACGCTCGGTCAAGCTTATCCAAGTCTTCTCAGCGAGAGACGGGTCGGGCCAAAGCTGGAAATGGAGCCATACGCTGTAGAAATTGTCGAGCTTGCCGAAACCGGTCGGTTTTTTGAAAGCTAATGAATAGGAGCTTCGCCCTTGGCGTTTTTCGAGGCAAAGCGATGTGAGCCCATTCATAATTTTTGTATGATTTCTGTATTAATTCTTGGGGTAATTTTTTTTCATGATTGTTGTAAAATTATATCTATGTGTCCGTGAAGTGGAAAACGTGGCGCTAACGCTCCGGCTCCCGAAGGGCCATGGAGCGATCCTGTCCCGTTAGGCTTGGAAGCGATCGATCCGGGGCCGGATTGGACACATACGGGGAAGTGAAAGTCATGTTCAAAAGCTTTCAATACCGGAGCCTTTGAGGGCTCCGGGGAAGCAACAATATATGGTCAGTTGCTTGGCGGCTGGGCTGTCAAATGCCATGAAAACAATTGGGGGTACATAAACATGTGGAGTTCATATGCTTCAGCGACGGCTCTATCGACGGCCACAAATTATATCATGAAAAGCGATTCCGCTTTTACGCATACGTACAGAGCTTACATCAAAATGGCCGAATGCGGGAAAATGGTGCTGAAATTCTGGTGCAGCAATCTGGTGGATTCTACATGGGCAGACGGCTCCGAATCGAGAGCCAATCTGCCAGGAGGCTTGTGGAAAATCGAGGCGGCTTACATCGCTGACGGCGGTCGACTGCCTGACGGGAGCGTTGTAGAGGGCACTCAAATCCCGGTAACGTTCGATTCGTCCATGGCCAGGACGGCGTTACCTGGAGAAACGTTCTGGAGCGATGCCGCCGAGATCACAATCCCGGAGGAGCATTATTTGGCATTTTCGTGGACGATCACGACAATCGCTGCTGGCGACAGCTTTCCTTACAATACGGAAGCACCATTGGTACCTGCCTATGATGCGCCCGGAAATGCCGCCGGCCAAACGTCGGCGGGTGGTTTCCGAAAATCCGCAAACTGTCTGTTTCTGCCGGATTTCATAGGCTGCAAACGAAAGGAAGCAAGGCGATTAGCGTTCTTTGGCGATTCCATCACCCAAGGCGTGCGAACGCGACCGGACACTTACGAATACTGGGTTGCCCGCATTGCGGAAAAGCTTGCCCCTACACACAGCGTATGGAACATCGGTTCGGGCTGGGCGCGAGCCTACGATGCCGCAAGCGACGGAGCTTGGTTGCATAAAGCCAAGCAGAACGATGAAGTTGTCGTAGCATTGGGGGTCAACGATATGACAGCCGGACGAAGCGCCACTCAAGTGCTGGAGGATTTGCAAACGATCGTGGCCAAGCTTAAAGGCAGCCGTAACGGTATGTCGGTGATCCTTTGTACCGTACCCACGTTCAATTTCACCGGCTCTGAGGAGCTTGCCTGGAGGCATGTGAATCAGGCGATAAGAAGCCATGCCATCTCCGGTGTTGATCGCGTATTCGATATAGCGAAAGTGCTCTCTCAAGTCGCTCCTCGCGATAACCTGCTAATGCCTGAATATTTGTCCGAAGGGGGCGATCCGCACCCTAATGGAAAAGCGGGTTCAGCCATTGCCGCCGAATTCTTATCCTGGTACTGAATAAATGATTATGAATATGCATTACACCAATTGAATCAAACTTTGAAACGAGTAGGAGTGCATCCAAATGCCGTATACGAATCCGGTCATTCCCGGCTTTTATCCCGATCCGAGCATCTGCCGGGTAGGGGATGACTATTATCTGGTGACAAGCTCTTTTGCATATTTTCCTGGAGTCCCCCTATTTCAAAGCAAGGATCTTGTCAATTGGCGCCAGATCGGACATTGCCTAACAACAGAGAAGCAGTTGCCGTTGGGAAACACTTGGATCTCGGGAGGAATCTTCGCCCCCACGATCCGCCATCACGACGGCTGGTTTTATATGGTGACGACGAATGTGAGCGGGATGGGTAACTTCTATGTCCGCAGCAAGCAGCCAGAAGGTCCCTGGTCCAATCCAATACCTGTCGAACAGAAGGGCATCGATCCTTCTCTGCTCTTCGACGAGGACGGTCGCGTATACTTTCAATCCACTTGCGAGGGCAATGAAGGTAATGGCATTTATCAATGCGAGATTGACATATCGACCGGAAGCCTGCTGACGGAGAGCCGTCTGATCTGGAAGGGAACGGGCGGAGCGTATCCGGAAGCTCCTCATCTTTACAAGATCAACGGATTTTACTATTTGCTGATCGCCGAAGGCGGAACTGAATATGGTCATATGGCGACGATAGCGAGAAGCAGCGCCCCTTATGGACCGTATGAACCGTGTCCCCATAATCCGATTTTGTCTCATAGAAGCTTGAAGAGCAGCATACACGCAACCGGGCATGCGGATCTGGTACAGGCACAAGACGGCAGCTGGTGGGCGGTTTTCTTGGGAATCAGGCCTGTTTCTTATCCGATGCGGCATCATCTGGGCAGAGAGACCTTCTTGGCGCCCGTGTCATGGACGGATGACGGCTGGCCGATCATCGGTAACGGCGGGCGTATCGAGTCCGTTATGGAGGCTCCGCAGCTGCAGGAAGTTCGGTGGCAGCATAAGGCAAACAGAGATGATTTTGACGAAACAACGCTAGGCTTTGACTGGGTGTTTCTGCGGAATCCGACTCCGGAAAGCTGGTCGCTCCACGAAAGTCCGGGAAATTTGGTGCTGCGCGGGAATAAGGTGTCGCTCGACGACGCCGGCGCCCCCGCCTTTGTGGGCCGGCGTTTGTGCCATTTGTCATGCAGCATAGCCGCCCTACTAGATTTCGAACCGAAAAGCGAAGGTGAGGAAGCCGGACTTACCGTATTTATGAACGAAAGGTATCATTATGATTTGGCCGTGAGGTTCAAGGACGGACGCAAGGTGATCATATTTCGGCGGACCGTGGGATCATTGAGAACGGAGCACACGTACGATTGCGCAGCAGGCCCGGTCGTGCTAAAGATTGAGGCTCAGCCGGAATGGTTTGTTTTCACCATTCAGCCCAATCAATCCGAAGTCCTTGAGTTGGGCTCGGGAGAAACGCATCTGCTCTCAACGGAGGTAGCGGGCGGCTTTACGGGAGTAATCATTGGGATGTATGCCGTTTGCGAAACAGGACAGAGTACGCCGGCGCTCTTTGATTGGTTCGATTATGAGCCGGTCATTCATATCGAATAGGTTTGTTTGGGTGGTCAATTATTTTCAATTCATGGAAGGATTGGATAAATATTATGGAAAGCAATATTAAACCCAAGCTGACTGTCAGCGATATGGAACGAATTATTCACCAAGCCTTCGGAAGCCGGGTCGTCGAAACGAAAGAATTTACAGATGGGTGGGCAAACAGCGCATACGCGATCGCCACAAGCGACGACCGCGACGTTATCCTCAAAGCGGCGCCGTTCAAAGGAACAAAAATGATGCGGTATGAGGCAAACTTGATGCGCACGGAAGTCGAGGCGCTACGCTTGTTTGACAACAGCGGCACGCTGCCTGTACCCAAGGTGCTCGCATACGACGATACATGCACCTTGATTCATGCGGAGTACTTTATTATGGAGCGACTTCCGGGGGTTCCTTACAACAAAATCAAAGAGAAGCTTTCCCAGGAAGAGAAGGACGGGATCGAATTTGAGCTAGGCGTCTATAGCCGCTTGATCAATGAAGTACAAGGGGAGAAATTCGGCTATTTCCTGCAGCAAGAATCGTGGAAGGACTCCTGGGCGGAAGCGTTTCAACAGATGATCAAGGGCGTACTGGCTGATGGCAGAGATGGCGGAGTCGAGCTGCCTGCTGACGATGCGGTTATCGAATCGGAAATCGAACGGCATCTTGATGCCTTGCGCGAAGTCGTTCAGCCCCGTCTCGTGCATTGGGATTTATGGGATGGAAATGTGTTTGTCGAGTATGGGAAAATTACAGGGCTGATCGATTTCGAAAGAGCGCTTTGGGGCGACCCGCTGATGGAGGTTTATTTCGGCCGTTTCAACCGATCCGTTGGGTTCTCAAGGGGCTATGGGCTGGCCGTCACAACCCGAAATCAACAACGACGCAGAGTGATGTACGATTTTTATCTGGATCTGATCTTATGGATTGAATGTACCTTCCGGCAATATGAAAGCAAAGACCACGGGAATTGGGCCCGCAACAATCTTGCGGAAGGCTGGGAACGTCTCCTTGCGATCGGCCGCAATTAAAGCAGATACTCCCGTTGCCCGAAGAGCAGCGGGGATTGGAAGGCGTCTGCCGGTTAACAAGAAAGCAAACCCGAGCAATTGGACAATTTCAATACCACGGCAACCATGGCAGATTGAGCCAAGGCGATTTCTAAATACCTTAAAATGGAGGTTTGACAGCGATGACAAATGCTCAGGGAGTAGCTTTACCATTTCAGAATCATGATCTGGCAATCCAAGACCGCGTTGCCGATCTGGTGTCCCGGTTCACCCTTGAAGAGAAAATTGGGCTCATGTGCCAATATCAACCCGCAGTCGAGAGGCTGGGGGTGAAACCATACAAGCACGGTACCGAAGCCGCCCACGGGATCGCTTGGCTCGGCGAGGCGACTTCCTTCCCGCAGCCGATCGGCCTTGCCTGCACCTGGAACCCTGAGCTTATGGAGCGGATCGGTTCCGCTATTGGCGACGAGGCCAGAGTATTTTATCAGCGGGATCCTGCGCGCAACGGCCTGACACTTTGGGCGCCGACGGTCGATATGGAGCGGGACCCGCGGTGGGGCCGGACAGAAGAGGCGTACGGGGAAGACCCGCACTTGACGGGTGAGCTCACCTCCTCGCTCGTCAAGGGCATACAGGGTCCGCATCCCGTTTACCGCAAAGCGATTGCGACCTTGAAGCATTTTCTTGGCAATAATAACGAGAAGGATCGGGGGCATTGCTCCGCCAGCATCGACCCACGCAATATGCGGGAATATTATTTGAAAGCGTTTGAGCCGACCTTTCGCGATGGGGGCGCGCTATCGATGATGACCGCGTACAACTCGATTAACGGGACCCCAGCCATTCTCCATCCCGATGTGCTCGGGGTCGTCAAAGGCGAGTGGGAGATGAATGGCTTTATCGTTAGCGATGCGGGAGATTTGATCGGCCTCGTGAAGGATCACCATTATTTCGAGACGTATAAAGAAGCCGTCGTGGCGTCGATCAAGAACGGCATCGACAGCATTACGGACGATGCCGAGATTACCTGCTCCGCCATGCGTGAGGCGCTCGCCGAGGGGCTGCTGGAGGAGGGCGACCTGGACCGGGCTTTGACCAATACGTTCCGGGTGCGCTTCCTCCTTGGCGAATTCGATCCGGACGAGTGCAATCCGTATGCCGGGATGCCGGATGACACGGTTTGCAAGCTGGAGCATGCGGCTCTATCTCTGGAAGCGGCCCGCGAATCCGTCGTACTGCTCAAGAACAAGCATCAGCTGCTTCCCCTTGACCGGGACGCCGTGCAGCGAGTCGCCGTGATCGGGCCTCTCGGAGATGCGGTGTTCCGCGATTGGTATTCCGGCAGCCATCCTTATAAGGTCACTCCGTTGCAAGGCATTCGGGCCAAAATGAACAAAGGTTCCGTTGTCTTCGCCGACGGATGCGACCGTGTGCGCCTTCGTTCCTCTGTAACGGGAAAATATGTAGGGGGTGCGCCGGACGAGAACGGTTTATTGAAGGCGGACCGGACGGCAACCGATTCTGCCGAGACGTTCTTGCTTACGGACTGGGGCTTTGGCAGCGTTACGCTGAAGGCGCTCTCGAACGGCAAATATGTGACGACCGACGATACGGTCGTGACTGCTTCGGCTGAAGACATTTGGGGCTGGTTCGTCAAAGAAGTGTTTCATCCGGTCGAGGGGCAGGATGGGACGATGTCGCTCGCGAGCTGGAACGGGAGCCCTGTTTCGCTGCCCGGCGATGAAGGCGGGGCTTTGCGCAAAGAGGTTGTCGAGGACGGTCTGAAGGAGGCGGTTGCGGCGGCTGAAGCTTCGGATGCGGCGATTATTATCGTCGGAAATCACCCGCTTATCAACGGGAAGGAAGAGATCGACCGCCCGGACTTGATGCTAGCCGCTTCCCAGGAGAGGCTGATTCGGGAGGTATACAAGGCAAATCCCAACACGATTGTCGTCGTCATTGGGAGCTACCCGTTTGCCCTGAACTGGATCGATAAGCACATTCCGGCCGTTTTGTATTCCTCGCATGCCGGCCAAGAGCTGGGGAACGCCTTGGCGGACGTATTGTTTGGCGATTATAACCCGGCGGGACGGCTTAATATGACCTGGTACCGCTCTGTGGAGCAACTGCCCGATATCATGGATTATGATATTCGGAAAGGGAAGCGAACCTATCAATATTTTGATGGAGAGCCGTTGTATCCGTTCGGTTACGGGTTGTCCTATACGGCCTTCCGTTACGATGAGCTGAGCGTGAGTCTGGATCATGCCGGTTCGCGCAGGGACATCTCAATCAGTGTGCGGGTCGAAAATTCGGGCGTTATAACCGGAGACGAGGTCGTCCAGCTGTATGTGCGCGCCGATTCGTCCCGCGTGCAGAGGCCGCTCAAAGAGCTGAAGGGCTTCCGGCGCATCCAGCTGGCTCCAGGAGAGAAACGGACCGTCCGCTTTACGGTGCCGGTTTCCGAGCTGGCGTTCTGGGATGTGACCAGGGACGCTTATTGCATCGAGTCCGGTACTTATACGCTCATGATCGGGGGCTCGTCAGGAGATATCCGCGTGCAGAAGAAGCTGGCGGTAGACGGAGATACCGTGCCTCCGCGCGACTTGACCAAGGAGACTCCGGCAGTGAATTACGACGAGTACGAAAGCGTCTACCTGGACGAATGCCGGGAAGGCGGAAGCTGCATCCGGTTGTCGGGCGAGGCAGGCTGGCTGCGATTTGACGATGCCGATTTCCGCGTTGGGATCGGCGGCTTCGAAGCTCGCTGTACGTCCGGACAGGGCGGCGGCAGAATCGAGCTTAGACTGGATGCATTGGATGGTCCGCTTATCGGAACGTGCACCGTTCCTGAGACGGGAGGGCAGCAAATGTGGGAGACGGCTGCCTGCAAGGCTGACGAAGCGTCGGACGTTCGCACTGTCTATCTGATCTTGAGCGGGGATATCGGACTGAGCCGCTTCCGTTTCCTTTCGTAAGCCGGAGAAGAGCGATTCGAGAGGAGACATCGGAATGAACGCGATGAGCTTGTGGTTCGGAAGGTAAGTAAATGAAAGCCAAGAAAAATAAACCGCTCTTCGCTCTTCGGAGTGGTTTATTTTTCTTGGAGTGAGTGTTGCCCTCTTTTATCATCTAAGTTTGAAGGAGAAAAATCACAGGTGATATGCAGTGAGTGGCCTCACCTATCCGGAGTCAGCTACCCGATTAACGGGCTGCTTCTTGCCCGATTATCGAATACTTACGGCTTAAGTTCGATCGCCAGGCAGTTGACGTACGGCGTCGGCTGTCGTTCCGGAAGCGAAACGATGAGCGCTCCGTACGGCTGTTCGAACGGTATTTCGCCAACGCCAAGGAGCCGGACGGATTCCACTTTGTCTGCCTGGGTCAATGTTCGTATGACGGCACGTTGATCTTCCGGCCACCGCATTTGGAAAGCATATAGCGTATTTCCCTTTTGGGTGAAACGGAAGTCGCCGGAGTTCCATTCTACCTTGTCTTCCTTGAAATGATCAATGACGACACGGGAATGGCCTTCGCCCGAAACGCGGAACGGCCGAGTGCCGTACACGCCTTCCCCGCAAAATCGGATCCATTTGGCCATTTCCTGCAGGATATACGTGCACTCGTCATCAATCGTACCGTCCGGCTTCTGCGGAATATTAAGGAGCAGATTGCCGTTTTTGGCAATGATATCGACCAGGATTTCGATTACGTGCCCTGGTTTCTTATAGACAGTTTTCACATTATAGAACCAATCCCCGACACACGTATCGGTCTGCCATGGTTCAGGTTTGATGCCCGGCTCCTGGCTGCGCTCAATGTCGAGGATGCCGATGCGGTAAATGTCCTGCCTGCGGTCTTTCTGGTTATAAACTGCGCGATTCACACCGCCGCTTACTGCAGCGCTCGTATTGTACAGATGCGCGACCGCATTCAGTCCGGCTGCGAACGACGGGTCCTCCAAGGAAACGTCCGTTTTATCCCAGGAGCTGGCGAACGGCAGCCCGCCATCGGAGTACAGCAGATCCGGCTGGTACAGATCGATGACTTCCTTGATGATGTCGAACCAGCGCTGATGCCACCAAGGGTTGGATGTGTACCAGGGATCCTTCGGATCCCAGATCGGTTTGTCCGGATGATAATGCTCACGGTTCGGCAAATACAATTCCTCGTACTCGGGATCGTTGCCGTCATAAGGGATGCCCGCATAAGAGCCTTCCTTATCCTGTCCTTTATTGAATTGAAACCAGCTGAACGTCGCTCCCAGATGCTCGGTCAGCCCGAAAGGCAGTCCCCGGCGGGAAGCGGCGGCTTTCCACAGCGCAACGATATCCTTTTTCGGTCCCATATTGACCGAATTAAAGCGGTGGATTTTTGAATCGTAGTTGAAGAAGTTGTCGTGGTGCATCGCCTGTGCAACGAAATATTTGGCACCGGCAGCCACGTACAAGTCCATCAACGATTCCGGATCGAATTTCTCCGCTTTCCACAGCTGAACGATATCTTTGTAGCCGAATTTCGACGGATGTCCGTAATGGCGGGTATGGTACCTGTTTTGCTCGGAACCTTCGTAATACATGTTCCGTGCATACCAATCCCCATACATTGGCACTGATTGTGCGCCCCAGTGCGACCATATGCCGAGCTTAGCATCCCGGAACCATTCCGGGCACTCGAATTTTCTGAGCGATTCAAATGTGGGTTCAAAAGGACCCTTGGCGATATGCGCCTTAACCATGCTGATCAGGCCTCCTATTTTTTTGCTACAGCCTTATCCTAGCAGTATTGTGGTATACTCATGAATATAGAATCCTAACTTCCTGTTGTACAAAACTATCTATCTTTCCACATTCGGTGATTACCCATGGACAACGCACAACAACAACTGATCCGGCTTTATCTCGATAACCTTCAAGTTCACGTAACCGCAATGGGGCATAACCAGGTTTGGTCTGACTGGCGGGATCTCGATTATATGCCGGACTATAACAAATTTTATTTGATTTGCGATGGCGAAGGATGGGTGAAAATCGGCGATACGGAATATGCTCCCAAACCGGGGCATTGGTTCCTGATGCCGCAAGGAGTGAAGCAATCTTACTCTTATACGGACGGCCCGCGTTATACGAAATATTGGTGCCATTTTACGGCAAAGGTCGGGGAAAACAATCTGTTCAATTTGCTGAAAGTCCCCGTATTTCTCGAACCGGGGAAGGACGGCGAACCGAAACAGTTGTTCCGGGAGCTACTTTCCTGCAACGCCGGTACGTCCTTAACCGCTCCTTTGCTGGTAAAAGCGGCCATGATTAAGTTGATCGCGTATTATGTAGAACATGCAGCGGCAGATAGGGCCGGCGTCGAACCCGCTGCAGTATCCGAGCCGCTTCAAGCCGTCATCGAGCACATTCACCTTAACTACGATCGAAACTTAACGATCGACGAGCTGGCGGAACGCGCCCATCTCCATCCCAACTATTTTATCCGCGTGTTTAAAAGGCGTTTCGGCACATCTCCGATTCAATACGTGAACAGAAAAAGGATAGAAGAAGCGAAGTGGCTATTGACCTCCACGAACCTCATGCTGGCGGAAATCGGCACCAAAGTTGGCATTCCCGACATCTCCTATCTATCCAAATTATTCAAATCAACCACAGGTTTATCTCCGACTGCGTATCGATTGACTCACCATACGAATCCGTCTAATTCGACAATATGAACGAAGATCTGAGGGCAGCAAGCAGCCCATAATCGCCTAGAAATCGTAGAATGTGCTGACATCGTTCAAGCAGGAATGGTTATGTCGGTTCGGGAGTGGCGCAGCTTGAAAAACATGTCCATTTTGACGTAATTAATTTTCGCATTCAGTGTGATAATGCTCGCTTTAATCATGGTTGTCAGCTTTTTCGCTATGGTGGACGGATGCGGCCCGGTGCGCTATTTATTTACTTTCGTCATCCCGATATCCATGCCGATTATTTCCACCACCGCGATTTTGACGTTTTTATTCATTTACAACGAATTGATTTTCGCCGTATTGTTCTTAACCAAAAAAGAAATGTACACAATCTCGCTCTCTATGCTTTCTTTTGTGGGTGAACGAAGCGTCGAGATGGGCCCGATTTTTGCCGCTATTGTCATTGCCATCTTGCCGATGATCGTAATCTACTTGACGATGCAGGAAAAAGTGGTGGGTGGTCTGAGCAGCGGGGCTGTAAAGGGATAACAAACTGCATAGTCTGCCAAAGCTGAATAATCAAAAGACGTATACAGGTAAAAGGAGAGCTCCAAATGAGAATTCAATATAATCTATTTCCAGGAGGACGGTCCAAGGCTTTAACATTCAGCTTTGATGACGGACGGTCACAGGATCGCTTACTCGTAAGCAAAATGAATCAATACAACTTCAAGGGATCATTTCACCTGAATTCTGGTTTTTTGGGTGAAGAAGGCTACATAGAAGCGGATGAAGTTAAAGCGTTGTATCGGGGTCATGAGGTATCTGCACACACGGTTGATCATCCCTTTTTGGAAATTTCTCCACCTGACCAAGTGGCACACGAAATATTGGAGGATCGAAGAGTGCTCGAAGGTCTGGTTGGTTACCCCGTCCGAGGCATGAGTTATCCTTTTGGAACCTATGATGATAAGGTTGTGTCCATGTTGCCGATGCTCGGAATCGAATATGCAAGAACCGTTAACAGTCATGGCAAATTCGATATGCCGTCTGACCCCCTTCGTTGGCACCCCACATGCCATCATAAGCAAATGGTAGAGCGGACCCAAGCTTTCATTGCTCATGGTGACAGATTTACCAGGATGTCTCTGCTCTACATTTGGGGTCATAGTTACGAGTTTGATAATGATGATAATTGGGAGCTCATCGACCGGGTAGGAGAGCTTCTCAAGGATAATGATACAATATGGTACGCAACGAACGCTGAAGTTATTGCTTATAAGAATGCACTAGAACGACTGCAATTTTCGGTTGATAGAAGTGTGGTTCACAATCCTTCCGCCTTGGACGTCTGGATCAGCGCTGAAGAAGAGTCTATTAAAGTGTCGGCTGGTCAATTGCTGAATCTGTCTTAGGATTGACGATTGTGGAAGTTAATTAAGTTGAAAAGGGATTGTCCCAAAGTAATTAACCTGGGACAGTCCCTTTTTCTGTTGAAGGGAGTGGGGGTGTGTATGTAGATCAGGGGTGGATTTTCCTCTCCTATGGAGGGTTTCACTAAAATCATTGAATTTGAAGCTTTTTGAAGTGCAACAATGCTTTGAATTCGTTGATTTTGAAGCTTCTTAAACTATTCCATGCGCGGGAAGTTTGCGATAGTAGTCCTATTAGCTTAACTGTGGCTGACTCGATCGCAGCATATAGAAATCGGTCAACTCATCAAGGAAGTCAGAAAAAGGAGGATAATGATGGATACAGCTTTGAGTAATACCAAATCGGACAGCAGAGTAATAAAAAAGATTAAAAAGACCTTCATATCAGAGATTAAGCAAAATTTTTATCTGTACTTATTGGTGCTTCCGGGAATTTTATTTTTTATCGTTTTTACCTGAGGTGCGTGCAAATACCCAATTTCTTAAAAGGCTACCGATGCGATGTTAGCAACCTTCGTCATGGGACTTTTGATATGATAAAAAACAAAACACCGGACCACGGGGTGTTTTGTTTTAATGGTCACATTAATTTCATGTTTTTTACAAATTCCACAAATGCCTTAACAAGTGAAATTTCTAAGGATGCTTTGCGGTAAATCATCCAGGATTCACGCAGAATAGGTTCGCCGTGTTTTGTTCTTAACTGGATCCGGTTTATAGTTTCATTATCTTTAAGTACGATTGCGGGTATGATTGCATAGCCGAAACCGCTTAATACCATCTCTTTGCAAGTTTCCATATTATCAACTTCCATCGTGATTGTCGATGGTTTTGAAAAGGTTTCCTTCCACCAATTATCAATTAAATTCTCTAAGGACCAGTCAGTTTTATAAATGATTCTTGGCAGATCAGGGAGTTCACTTAATGAAATTTCTCTCTTCGATACAATCCAAATATTTTCAGTCATGATCAAATGTTTTTCTTCCGCCCAGTGGTAATCTCCCCGGATAAAGCCTATATGAACATCTTGCTTATAGACCGAATTTGTTAGTTCTGAGCTTTGGTTAGACGTAACTTTAAACTCGACATCCGGATATTCCGAATGAAATTTATTTAAAATAAAAGGAAGCCGGTACCGTGCGAGGCTGCTGGCGGTTCCAATTTTTAATGTGCCCGATATCTTATTATCCATACTTTGGACAAATTCTTTTACTTGTTGTAATTGCAGCAGCATGCTTTCAGCATATTTGGCCAAGTACTCACCTTCTGGTGTGAATTCAATGCCGCGTCGTCCTCTATGCATAATTTTCACACCAAACTCTTTTTCTAATTGCTGAATGCGGTAACTTAATGACGGCTGAGAAACATATAAAATTTCGGCTGTCTTTGTAATATTTTGCTGTTCATATAACGTTAGCAACATGGTCCAATCTTTATCTTCCATTGATGTCGTACCTCATTCGTTTTCATTGAATTCTTTATTTTATAATATTAAATAATTTTATTGAAAACAATAAAAAATTAATATTATGTTCTATTATTTAGATTCTGTGACTCAGTTATAATTTGTTGATTTTATAATAATTGAATAGGTTGTTGATTGGAGGGTGGATATATTATGAAGTTGTTTGACATAAAAATTAATTATTATTTTTGATAAAATATAAGTATTTAATTTTATATATGTATGTATGGTACCTTAAAGGTAAGGAGGAGCGCAATAAATTTAGGTCGATCGTATCGCATATTATTCATTTGATTGTAGGGGGGAGCTAGCTACAAGTATTAATTTCATTAATATTGTAAGCGGTTACATTTAGCGTGAAATCCATGATTTGAAAATAATCAGGGGGAATCGAAAATGGTGCGAATAAAAACTGGAAAGTACCTTTTTTATCTGCTCTTGTATTCATTAGTTTGACGGCCTGCAGTGCAGGTAAAGAAGTCGTCAATCAATCTGCAGCGCAAATACGGTTTCTAAATATCCCGAAAAACCTGTCACCTTTGTTGCTCCGAACGGGGCAGGCGGCGGTCTTGATAAAACAGCGAGACTGATTACTCGCTATTTGTAACGAGGCCCGCTTCACTAATATTCCCGAACTTATGGATCTCAATCCCTCTCATTATGAAAGGAAAGGAAAGAGGGTTATCGTGAATGAAAAAGGTTAAAATGTTTTTAGGGATCAGAATTATTTATTATATTCGATAAAAAATAAATATTTTTTTTATGTCAATTCAGATGTTAAAGTTAAGTTGTACGCCCGGGGTGAATACTGAATGCTTATTAAGCAAATGATATGAGTACAATTGGAGGAATCAAATTGAATATCACACGAAATGAAAGCGGAAACAATATTTCAAGCCGATTAGATCGTCTCCCGATTACAAGTATTCATAAAAAAGTTATAACCGCACTGGCTATTGTTTATTTCTTTGAGTTTGCCGACTTGAATACGTTTTCGTATGTTGCACCTGCATTAAAAAAACATTGGGGAATGTCCGTTAGCACGATTGGTCTTGTTACATCTTGTTCTTTTTTGGGAATGTTTCTCGGTTCTGCATTCGGCGGATGGGTAGCCGATAGATTTGGGAGAAGAAATGCCATTATTGCAAACACTGTCTTTTTCTCAATTCTTTCTTTACTAACAGCTTTTGCTTGGGATCCGGTTTCACTAGGCGTCTTGCGGTTTTTAACAGGTATGGGGGCATCGGCTGCGCTAGTAAACGCGAATACTTACGTCAGTGAATTCTTTCCTTCTGCTTCCCGTGGCAAATACCAAGGTATGACCATTGCGGTGGGATTGCTCGGAATTCCTTTAACCGCTTGGGTTTCAAGTTATTTGGTTACACTAGGCCCGGATGGATGGCGATACGTATTCGCGTGGGGGGCGATGGGACTTTTCTCGATATACTTTCTTCGTAAATTGGTGGAAATACCCAGATGGCACTTTGCGCGAGGTGATTTTAAAAAAGCAGAAGCCATCATGCAAAAAATTGAGGAAACTGTTCTCCTGGAAAAAGGCGAACTGCCTCCTATAACTGATGTTGTCCTTAGACCGAAGACACAATTAAAAGCAGGTTCTCTTATCGAGATATTTAAAGGGAAATACCTGGGTAGAACGTCGATTCTGACGCTGGTTTGGGTTTTCCAAACCATCGGGTTTTACGGATTTTCCTCTTGGGTCCCGACTTTACTGGTACAACACGGCATCGAATTAAATAAATCATTAATTTACAGTTCATTAATCACGGTTGGTGCGCCGTTAGGAGCATTAGTAGGCGCTTTTATTTCGGATCGTTTCGAACGGAAGTGGAATTTGGCTGTATCATCTATAATTATCGCAATTTGCGTCCTTTTATACGGAATGACTTTTAACCCTCTATTTTTAATATCCTTTGGATTTTTGGTGAATTTGATGGAAAGAGTTTACTCTTCGAATCTATATGCTTATACCTCAGAATTGTATCCTACTGAGATAAGAGCAACAGGCTATGGTTTTACTTATGGTATCGGTCGAGTTTCAAATGTATTGGGGCCAATCGTAATCAGCTATTTTATTATTAACTTTGGAAATATGAGTGTCTTTTCTCTAATTGCCGCAACATGGATCGGATCAGCCATGGCCCTTAGTTTTGGTCCAAAGACGAATAAGCGCAATCTGGATGAGATCAATAGTGATGAGTCGAAATTCGTTGGGCAAGAGTCAATATCAGTGAAGTAATGAAAAGACGATGTAAGACGCTGATTTAAAGCAGTGTTATTATATCGTCTTTTTTTTGTAAATGAAATAGAAATCAATAATTTTTATTGAAATGAATAAAAAATATATATTTTATTTATTCCTTATTCTCTAATACATTTATTATATGAGTCATTTGGACCTCAAGAAGAGAGAACGATTAGAGGAGTGGTATGAGATGTACGATTTCGGACAAATGATAAAAATTCCGACAACCATCATGAGGGGAGGCACTAGCAAAGGTCTGATCTTACGAAAATACGATCTACCTTCCAATCCGGAAACTAGGGATAAATTGATTTTGAGAATGTTCGGTAGTCCGGATAGCAGCCAAATCGACGGTTTAGGAGGAGGAACAAGTTTGACGAGCAAGCTGGCAATCGTAGGTCCTCCTTCACGACCAGGTGCACATATCGATTATACCTTCGGTCAAGTGAGTGTCGAGAATCATGTCATTGATTATAAGGTGACCTGTGGGAATTTAATAACTGCAGTAGGTCTCTACGCCGCTGAAGAAGGGTATGTCCCCTTAACGGAACCCGTTACAGCCGTTCATATCTATAATACCAATATTGACAAAATCATTGTTGCCGAAATACCGGTAGCTAATGGACAAATCAAATATGAAGGAGATTTCTCCATTGACGGCGTTCCTGGCGTGTCTTCGAAGATCATGTTGAATTTTTTGAATTCGGGTGGGACCTTTACAGGAAAAACCTTACCTACAGGAAATGCTAAGGATACAGTTCAAATCGAAGATGGCAGGAGCTTTGAGGTAAGTATCGTGGATTGCGCCAATACCATTGTAATTGTAAGAGCTGAGGATGTAGGAGCCAAGGGGACGGAACTACAGCAGGAGGTCAATCAAAACAAGACTCTGATGGATACGTTAGAGCAAATAAGAGTGCAGGGCGGCATCCTCGCCGGTCTCATTAAGCCAGGAGAGGATGTTAAACCTACTACACATGCCTTGCCGAAGATCGTCATGGTGACATCTCCAACAGATTATGTAACCCTGACAAATAGACGAATTGAGCAAGGGGAAGTCGACCTTATTTCTCGCTATATCACAATGGGATCCTTGCATAAAGCATTTGCGGTGAGCGGAGCTATGGCTTTAGCTACAGCGTGTAAAATTCCGGGAACTCTTGCTTACGAGAAAGTGTCCCAGACAATCTCTGGTTTACGTATAGGACACCCGTCAGGATCCATGTACGTAGAGACCGTCGTAGAGAACAAGGGTGTAGAGTGGAATGTTGAACGTGCGGCTTGCGGTAGAACAGCAAGAAGACTTATGGATGGATACTCGTACGTACCATCTTCTGTACTGGGGGCTTAGAAACAAAGACGGGTCTAACCTAACTCTAAATGTTCTAGTTTTTTCATAGATGAGGGTTGTGAAGGTGGAGGAGTATGGTATTAAGGATTGTCATTATGATCACAATTGGATTTCAAGTCATGCTGAATATCACCAGACCTGTCGTCACATTATTTGCTTCCCAACTCGGTGCAAATACATTTGAAATAGGAATGGTCACAGCTTTCTACGCATTCTTTCCATTATTTTTCGCTATTTACGCAGGTAGAATCGCGGATTATGTGGGCGATAGGCTTCCCATTTTTTTTGGAGCAGCAGGAATGACAGTAGGGATGGTCTTCCCCTTTTGTTTTCCGTCCATGTGGTCCCTATACGTATCTCAAGCTATCGTAGGTGTTTCACAGCTTTTCATCAATATATCACTTCAGAATGTCCTAGGGAATTCTGCAAATTCTATGAACCGGGATCAATATTTCAGTATGTTTAGTATGGCGATGTCATTCGGTAGCGTAATGGGGCCTATCGCTGGAGGATATCTGGTTGAACATTTTTCTTATAGGTTTGCTTTTCTCGTTTCAACTTTCATCGGTGTGATACCGATTGCATTGTCTTATTTTTTGCCTGTCATTTTTAGAAAGAACGAGCCGGCTGGTTTATCCTTAGCAAGTTCCCTGAGTCTATTGAAAATGCCAATTTTAAGGAAAGCGTTGGTTTCTAGTGCACTTGTTCTGTATTCTCGAGATATATTTGTGGCATATTTCCCTCTATTTGCCAAACAACTGAATATTTCACCGAGTATCATTGGATGGATAATTGCCGTTCAGGGAATAAGTATGGTCGCTATCCGATTTTTCTTGCCTAAACTCACTATCCTCTTTGGTCGAAACCAAATCCTAATAGCTTCCATCCTTACAGCAGGGATCTCGTTTTTCATAGTCCCATTTACAAATCAGTTGTTTATTTTCTTTATGCTAAGCGCATTAATGGGAGCAGGTTTGGGTTGTGGGCAACCCTTGTCGATGACCACGACTTACAATGCTTCCCCCAAAACGAGAACAGGTGAAGTCCTTGGACTTAGGTTGGCGTCCAACAGGCTATCTCAATTAATCGCACCGCTCTTTTTTGGCTTAGTAGGTTCAACTGTTGGACTTGTCTCTGTGTTTTATGTCAGCAGTATATTGTTGATCGGAGGAGCGTATCTGACCAGATCCGGCGCTGATGAAACGTGAGAGATTAATAAAGGATGTGAGTGAATATGAATCCAAAATTACTTTGTCCACTATGTAATATTGAGGAAAAGCAAGTCACAGAAAAAGTTTGTGATCGATGCGCAGATTTATTGGAATTTGGATACCCTTCATTTCCAGCTTATGTACTACAGGAAACCGGTAAATCGCATATTGCTAAAAGAAAAAATGTACTATCGGTTTCCGGGGAGTGGTATTTCATTTCTCATCAAGGCATTTTGTTTCCAAGCTCGGTTTGAGCTCGGGTAATGTTATTGATGCTTGCGTCTACCGGTTGCCGGACGGCCGCTTCCGGATGTGGTACAAGGATGAGGGACATCACTCTCATATGTATGCAGCAGACAGCAGCGATCTCTACCATTGGGAGGTTAAGGGGCCGGTCATTACCGTACGTTCCCAAGAAGGACCGAACGTTTTCCGCTTGGGCGGGTGGGAACGAAACGGCCTTATTCTCGACCAACCTGGCAAGCCGAATACGAGAGGCTGATTGCCCAATATGGCAGGGGTTGAAGCAGAAGCGCAAGCGGCTTCAATAGCTTTTTGACGGTTCAGCTGTGGAACAACGGCTCGCAATTCAACCGCACGACCAACCAGTGGAACGATCCATTGAAATCCAAAATAGCGCCATGAGCATCACAGTCACGGCGCAGTAATATGGCACGGCGTTCCGGCGGGGATCAGCGCTCCTGTTGGAACGCTTTTTTATTATCAGCCTTGCACCTTCCGAGCGCCTTTCCCCCAATTGACAATTCATCATTCTGATACCCCGTAATTGTTAATTCACTCATGCAAGTTTCGATACTCCGTTGGGGTTCTTTCTGCAATTTGTTTAAAAATTCTACTGAAATAATAAGGATCTGGATAGCCTACACGTTGAGAGATTTCTTTGATGGAGAGATCCTTTTCCTTTGTAAGCAAATATTTGGCATGATTGATGCGAACTGTTGTCAAGTATTTGGATGGTGGTCCCCCCGAATGTTTGATGAAGATTTTACTAAGATAAGAAGGATGAAAATTAAAGTGCCTGGAGATCGACTCCAGTGTAATTTCTTCATAAAAGTTTTCTTTTAAATATAATTGAATCATCTTCACAATTTCTTCAGGTGCACGCATATTCTTCTCGGAAGAAGGCAGTGACTTAGGTAACTTCCTATTGTTTTCAAACGACATCTTGATCTTGATTAGTACTTGTTCCAAATCGCTGGTGATGATCGGTTTTAATAAGTACTCGTTCACGTTGAATTTAATTGCTTGGCGAGCATATTCGAAATTGTTATAACCACTGATTATCACCGTTTCTATGTGGGGAAATTGAAGTGACACTTGCTTTAACAGCTCTAATCCATCAATGGCTGGCATTTGAATATCCGTAAATAGAACATCGATAGCATTATTTTCAAGAACCTTCAGCGCTGACAAGCCGTCTTGAGCAGTACCAATGATGACAAAGGAAGGATCTAAAGATTGAATTTTCTTAACGATATTATTCAAAATTAATTCTTCATCTTCAACCACAACAACGCGAATCTGTGCGGTATGCTCCATTTCCCCTCACCCCTTTAAATTTTTCCCCCAACTATAACCTTCGCCCCTCCATCAGGTAGGTTAACGGTTTCCATACACATATCTGTACTGTAAGAAATTTTCAACCTGAGATAAATATTCAATAACCCCATACCATCAAGCTTCAAGCCGGGAAATATCCCGGACTGTTCGATTTCCTGAATCCTGTTGTTAAATTCAGCGATAGCCCTCTGATCAAATCCGGGACCGTTATCGATGACTTCAACAAACCAGTGGTCGAACTCCTGATACCCTTTTATCTTAATCGTCCATGGAGGCAAGAATTTGGAGGAGTACTTCAGTGAATTCTCAACAAGAGGTTGGATAATTAATTTGGGAACTGGAATATTCCGCATGTTCTCTTCAATTTCAAACGAATATACGATGTTTTGTTTATGTCTGATTTTAATACATTGCAGGTACTTTTCGGTGTAATCTAGTTCAGTTCCTAAAGGGACTTGAGATGAATTGTCAGAGGAAATATATCTTAACATAACAGATAGATTCTCGATCATGGTTACGATCTGTTCATTCAAATTCTCCTCCGCCATGACGGAAATCGTAGCTAACGTATTATATAAAAAATGAGGGTTCATCTGCGATTGAAGCGCTAACATTTTGGCTTGGAGCTCTTGTAGCTGGGACATCAGCAATTGATCCATGGATTCTTTCAAGCGTTCACTCATCTTGTTAAAAGCGAACTGCAAGCGATCAAGCTCATTTAAACCGCTATTTAATTTTAGATGCGCACTAGATGTGATGTCTTCTAAATTTGTGGATTTCATAACGGCATGCATTCTGGCAATAGGTTTGGTGATTCGTTTAGCCGCAAGGTATGAAAGCGAAATAGCAAGCAGCAGAATGGCCAGACTGACCATAGCAATCCTCTTCGTGAAATCATTTAATGGGCCCAATAAATGATTTTCCGAGGCAACTAGAGCAATGTTCCAACCTGTGTACTCAGAATGAGAGATACTATAGATTTCTTTTTCATTTGTAGTAGGGTTAATAATGTATTTCAATTCCGAGGGGGAATTGATTTGCGAACGACTAAAGTAAGAAACCAAGTCCTTGGCTTTGGGATCAAGAGGGTAAATAATGTCTCCGGAATCATTATACACAATAACCTGCTGCCAATTGTTGTGTTTCACATAATCAGTGATGTTGGTAAATAATTTGTCTGCATCTTGCTTGACTTCTACGATACCTTCTGGGGTATTGTTAGCATCAAAAAACAATCGAACCAGTGAGATGGAAAACGCATCCTTTGAGGATAAGAATAATGAAAGTTCGTCATCCTTCTCTGGAACTGTGATGTGTTTGCCTGTTTTATTTTCGAGAACCTCCCGATACCAAGGTTTATTAGCCAAAGTTACTTTGATTCGCCGGTTGTCTATGCCGGATCCAAACATGTTGCCTTCTAAATCATATAAATTAATCTGCTTAACGGGGAGAGCAGGTCCATTCGCTGCAACTAAAATGTCTGCTAAATCCTTATTGTTATTGATCGAGTCGCCCGATTCCTGAGTGAATTTGAGAAATCTGTCTTTCACTAAATTGGAATATAAAATATTTAAAGATACAGAGTCAATTCTTTTTATCTCTAGGTCCAATTTATCTTGCATAGATTGTGAAAGATTATCAAGAGATTCGATAGCCTTTTTCTTTAATAAGTCAGATGACCAAACATAAAAAGGAGCAACCAATAAAGTTAATACCACGATAATGATTAAGGAATAGGTCTGAAAAAGGACGGATTGAATTGTACGTTTGTGAATGACCATAGTCTCCTACTGAATGGATGTGTTGGTATTTGTTTTTTTTAGTTTGCGATGTTTATAGTGAATTGTCAAAAGAAATTTGATCGAGGTAAAGAAAGTCCATTTATTAAGCATTCTGAATCCATGGTAGGTAGAGATCAATTGAATATATAATGAAAGCGTAAACATCATAAACCAAATGCGAAAAGGGGATACGGATCGAATGAAAAAATCATTTACGATGATAGTAACGATTGGGGTTATGGCTTCGATGTTAGCAGCATGTGGCAGCAAAGAGGCGACAGTAACACCAGCAGCCTCAAGCAGTGCTACAAATAGTGCAAAACCAACAGAAATGCCTAAAGAAAAGGTTACACTGACCTACATGGCCAGCCAGGATTGGATCAAAGATTCCGAAATGCAGCTGGCAAAGAAGTTTGAAGCGGAAACAGGCATTCATATTGATTATCAAATCGTTCCAGCCGATCAGTATCAAAATATTTTGAAGACGAAACTCAATGCGAAGGAAGCCCCGGATATTTTCGGTGGACAGGACGGGCAGCTTGATTTGAACAATTTGTACGGTGTCGAAAAAAATGCCGTTGACTTGAGCGGTGAAGAATGGGTAAAACGAGAAGATCCTCTTTTCGTAGAACAAGGATCTTTTAACAAAAAGGTGTATGCGCTAACAATTTGGGATCCAAGTTATGACTGGGTTGTTGTATATAACAAAAAAATATTTGAAAAGCTCAATCTAAAAGTACCGACTAATTATGCTGAGTTTAAAGCGGCGTCAGAAAAGATCAAGTCTTCAGGAACTACGCCTATTTATGAACCAGTCTCTGATGGTTGGCATCATGTGCTTTGGTTTCCTGAACTTGGTGCTAAATACGAAGAAGCTAATCCTGGATTAACGGATAAGCTGAATAGTAACAAGGAACAATTCGCGAACGTTCCGATTATGGAACAAGCACTTACGCAACTCAATGATCTTGCGAAATCAGGCTACATGGGAGATAACTACTTCTCTAATACGTATGCCGATACAGAAAAGAACATGGCAAGCAGCAAATTCGCCATGACCGTGTATAACCTTGGATTACCGGCTCAAATCGAAAAAGCATTCCCTGATGTTAAAGCGGATACGTTTGGCTATTTCTTGATGCCGCTTGCTGACAATCAGATATTAAATGTGAACCCTGCTGCACCTAGTAAATTTATTTATTCAGGATCCAAACATATTGATTTGGCAAAGAAATACTTCCAGTATCTTACGAAGCCAGAAAACTTACAATTCTATTTGGATAATGAACCGAAGTTCCTAGCCTTGAATTTCAAAGATATTAAAAACCGTTACACACCTGATCAAAAGGCATTCTTCGATACCTATGGTAAAAAACAAGGAACCGTGTATCAAACATCGATCAGTTATCTGAATCCGCAGTGGATGGATATGGGGAAAGACATTTCAGCGATGTTTGCAGGGAAAATGCAGCCTAAAGATATTTTGAAAAGCATTGACAAAAGAAGAAGTGATGCAGCGAAAGCAGCAAAAGACGCTGCTTGGGCACAATAATCTATTAAACGTATAAAGTAGAACAACCCAGTGGATAGGATATTTCCTCTTGCTGGGTTGTTACTGAAGATAAATATGGGGTGGAGAAACCTACAATGAACAAAAGCATATATCCATTTTATTTTTCAATTGGCGCATTGGTACTGTATCTGCTCTTTTTTGTAATTCCAGGCTTTATGGGAATTTACTTTTCTTTTACGGATTGGAACGGTTATAGCGAAGGGATTGAATTTGTAGGACTTGATAATTTTCGAACAATCTTCTCTGGAAATGAGAAGTACTTATCGTATTTGAATAATACAGTTATTTTCACAATAGCAACGGCCATACTAAAAACGGGACTCGGGCTCTTCCTTGCTCTGATCTTAAATCATGGCATTAGAGGTAAAAACTTTCATCGTGTCGTTATATTTATGCCAGTTATCGTTCCTACGTTAATTGTAGGATTAATTTTTAAATCCGTACTGCATCCTGAAGTTGGATTAGTAAATGAGTTTTTAAGATCCATCGGTTTGGGGATTTTGGCTAAGAGTTGGCTCACGGATATCCATTTAGCGTTTAAATCAATTATTGCTGTCGATACCTGGAAAGGAGTCGGTTATATTATGGTCATTCTGCTGGCAGGGCTTCAAGCCATTCCGGATATGTACTATGAGGCTGCCGAAATGGATGGCGCCAATTTCTGGAATAAGTTCAGGCATATCATTATTCCACTCTTGATGCCAGCGCTTACGGTTACGACGGTTCTTAATTTTATTTATGGATTTAAAGTATTTGATATTGTGTACGCGCTTACTAACGGAGGACCGGGGTACGAAACAGAAGTGCTCTATACCGGTGTGTTTAAGGAGTTTTCTCTCGGTCGATATGGGGTAGGTACTGCTTTGTCTACAGTCATGTTTCTTGTTATGATCGTGATTGGCTTTTTTGCAGTCAAATTGATGAGCAAAGAAGACGGGGTGGGCAAATGAAGCTGAACATGGTCAAAAATGGTTTGAGAAATATCGTTGCTTGGATCGTAAGTATCATCACGTTAGCGCCACTTTTGTTAATTGTTGTTAATTCATTAAAGGATAAAACGCAGGCTAGCTCGATGGGTTTTGATTTGCCTAAACAACTACATTTCGAAAACTTTTTGGTTGTTATTGAAAAAGGGAAATTACTTCGTTCTCTTTTAAATAGTTTATTTTATACCGGAGTTTCTACGATTTTATGCATTTTATTATCTGCTATGGCTGCATACATTTATGCTAGAAATCGTTCAAGCTTAAATCGTTTTTTTTACTTTTTCTTAATTTTAGGCATTGCCATGCCAATCAATTATTTTACATTAACCAAAATAATGCAAATGACTCATTTAATGAATACGCAAATCGGAATTATTATTCTGTATGCGGTTGTACAAATTCCATTCAGTGTATTTATTTTATATGGATTTGTGGGAACCGTCCCCAAAGAACTCGACGAATCCGGTATTATCGATGGTTGCAGCCCGCTAAGACTATACTTCTCCATCATTTTTCCATTATTAATGCCAGCTGTGGTGACAACGTTTATTTTGGCTTTCATTAATACATGGAATGAATTCTTACTCCCGCTTTACTTTTTAAACAATGCGAAGCAGTGGCCCATGACTCTATCGGTCTATAATTTCTTCGGCCAATATCAAATGGATTGGAATCTGGTCAGCGCTGATATTGTAATGACCTGTCTACCAGCTATTATTTTATATTTATTAGGTCAGCGGTACATTATTTCAGGTATGACATCTGGCTCGGTAAAAGGTTAATGAATAGACATTTTTTTGACAAGGAGAATCATGATGCAAATCATTCAACATACGGTGCAGGCAGATCGCCTGCTTTTAGAAACGACAAGCGGAAGAATCATGCTGGTGCCTTATTCTCACAAGATCATTAGGATTCGATATACATTGGACGCTGAATTTAGTACGAAAGAAAGTCTAATGATCACAGGCTCACCTGATCCAAAGATTCCCTTCACCGTAGAAGATAAGGAGAGTCATTTACTATTTTCAACGGCTGATCTGACAATCCGTATCTTAAAGAAGACGGGTGCTTTTACTTATCTCGATGCGTCAGGTGCTGTATTAACCAAAGAGCCTGATCGTAGAGGAAAAACGCTTGTCCCCATGGATGTTATGACATCTGTGTTTGATGAATCTGCCAATATTGAAGCTGGGCAGGGGGCCGATGGCCTGCGTGTCCGAGCCGACAACGTTAGAAAAGTGATAGATCGCAAAGCATTCCATACAAAGCTTGAGTTTGAATGGATGGAAGAAGAAGCTTTATACGGCTTAGGTTCGCACGAAGAAGGCGTAATGAATCTGCGGGGAACGCATCAATTCTTGTATCAACAAAATATGAAGGCGGTTGTTCCTGTCCTTGTATCTACGCGTGGATATGGCATTATAATGGACAGCTATTCCATGATGACGTTCCGAGACGATGCTTTTGGTTCCTATTTATGGACAGAAGTTGATGATGAAATGGATTATTATTTCATTTATGGTCCGGAGATGGACGGGATTGTGCATGGGATCCGCCAATTAACTGGAAAAGCACCAATGCTGCCCAAGTGGTCGTTCGGTTATGTGCAGTCCAAAGAACGATATACGTCGCAAGAAGAATTGATAGCCGTTGTTCGTGAGTATCGTGAACGAGGACTGCCGCTTGATTGCATTGTACTGGATTGGAAGTCCTGGACAGGTGAACTCTGGGGTCAGAAAACGCTCGATCCTGAGCGCTTTCCGGATCCGAAAGCCATGATGGAGGAGCTTCACCGGATGAATGTCCGTTTGATGGTTTCCATCTGGCCAATTATGAATCCACAGAGCGATAACAATAAGGAAATGGATGAAAGTGGATGCTTGCTGGGGAATCGAGCGACTTATGACGCTTTCCAGGAAAAAGGTAGAAAATTGTACTGGATGCAGGCAAACGAAGGTCTCTTTGCACATGGTATCGATGCTTGGTGGTGTGATTGTACGGAGCCTTTCGAATCCGATTGGAGCGGAGCTGTTAAGCTTGAGCCAGAACAACGGATGCTGATTAATACAGAAGAAGCGAAGCTTTATCTCGATCCGGAGTATATTAATGCATATTCTTTGCTTCATTCCAAAGGAATTTATGAAGGGCAACGCCAAACCACTGAAAGCAAACGCGTCGTAAATCTGACTCGTTCAGCTTATGCAGGGCAGCATCGTTATAGTACGATTACATGGTCTGGGGACATTGCGGCGAATTGGGAGACGCTGCGGAAGCAAATTCCAGCTGGATTAAATTTCTGCGCAACGGGTTCGCCATATTGGACAGTGGATATCGGAGCTTTCTTTGTCCAGAACAAACCTGACCTGTGGTTTTGGAGTGGGGATTACGACGCAGGCACCCAGGATATGGGGTACCGGGAATTGTATGCTCGCTGGTTCCAGTACGGTTCGTTTCTTCCTATGTTCCGTTCCCATGGAACGGATACCCCCAGGGAGGTATGGAGATTTGGTGAGCCAGGTGAGCCTGTATATGAGGCCATTGTAAAATTCCTTAGACTTCGTTATGAATTAATGCCATACATATATTCCTTATCTGCCCACGTTCATCAATATGATTATACGTTCATGCGAGCGTTATCATTTGACTTCAGGCAAGATCCGAACACATATAACATTGGAGATCAGTTTATGTTTGGTCCTGCTTTTTTAGTAAATCCAGTCACTGAGCCCATGTACTACAATAGTAATTCTGAAGTGCTAGAAGGTGTGAAGAAAACCAGATATGTTTATTTGCCAACAGGAACGGAATGGTACGATTTCTGGACGAATCAAATTTATGCGGGTGGGCAAACGATAGAAGCAGAGGCACCATTAGATCGTATACCACTCTATGTGAAGGCTGGATCGATCGTGCCTATGGGCAGGAGCATCCAGTTTGCTGAAGAACGAACCGATGATAATATATACATTCGTGTCTACACGGGGCAACACGGCTATTTCGATTACTACGAAGACGAAGGTGACAATTATAACTATGAAAAAGATGTTTTTGCTCTAATTCCTATGGTATGGGATGAGGAGAGCCGAACTTTAATTATTAAAGAAAGAAAAGGTTCCTACCCAGGAATGAGTCAAAGTCAGACATTCATTATTAAGTTGTTTGGCGCGAGTGACGGCTGCGGGTCACTAAGGGAAGCCGAGAAGGAAACTTTTATACAATATGCAGGTAACTACTTAGAAATTCAGTTTTAACTATTATAGCTATCCTGGAATAAAAAGGGGTTATAAACGGATAAAGAAATGAAACCGGAAATAAATAAAGGGGGTGAAATTGATATGTAGATATAGTTGAGAGAGTCTCATACTTTTGAAGAAACGGTTATGAAAATGTATGGCAGTGCGGGGGGGATTTCCATGAAGACAAAGCGTCTCGAAGGTCCCTCCGAATAGAAGATCGAATTCCGTGGCAAAATGGGCGTCTTAATCGCGGAGTAGTCGAGTGATTGGATGATTGCCCGCGCAACAGTCTCGTGGGTGTGTACCCAGTTCGTTTTATCTGAAAAAAGTTCCAATATTAATTGATTCATCTTTGTGGGTTGCTTGAAGAAGGTGCTGTTTCTTTAATCCCTTCCGCCGAAGGGGTTACTTTTGCCGTCATCATCTGTAATTGACTGACTGTCTGCTCAACTTGGACCAGTGGAGGAGGCGCCGATACATTCGCCAGTTGAGCTCTCAAGATGTTGATGGCGTAGTTCATCTGAATGGTGTTCTCGCCACCCGTGCCGAATAGCAGCTTAGCAAACAAGGACTACGATTGGACGGTAGTCGATGGAGCCCCTTCTACTGATCCTGCGTTGATTCCGGGGGGAGCCGTTCGAGTGGCATCCTATACGCTGACCTTTGACGGAGCGCGGATTCCATCAAAAGTAGTAGATGCAATTCCTAAGGAAATCGCGCCCGTATTGTTCTCTCCAGGAGGAGCTTCCAAGAAAGAAGCGTTCACAGGTCCTCCTACTCCAACTATGAAAACAAAATGGGAACTTCTTCAAAAACTGGAACAGCGGACTTTTCAAGAAATCCTGTTCAATAATTCCCCGGATAGCGACTTTGATTCATTTGTAAACAAGTGGTTTACTTATGGGGGAGATAAAATATCTCAAGAAGTTAACGATTGGTATCGGGATCAAAGGTCGAAATAAAAAGAGTAAAAAAAGAGGCCGTTTCATTTTAACAGCGGCCTCATTATTAAACGTTTTGTAGGCGCTGTCATATAGCCTTCTTACAATGTGAAAAAGGGGGGAAGCTTAGCAAAGAGTTCTTATCTTGAGTCGATCTTATCAGGGCATCTTCAGAAATGTAAGCGGTGTTATGTTTTCAAATTGGTATGTCTTTGTAGAAAAGCATAAAGAACATTTTTGTTTGTGTCAACCGGTTGACACACAATATGTCAACCGGTTATCATAATTTTGGTAGCGTATTCAAATTACAGTTTCAAGGGGGAAAAGGTATGAGAAAGATGAAGAATATCTCTGCGGGTGTTTGTACGGTTATATTGTTTTCCTCATTGGTAGCATGTTCCCAAAGCAATGAGCCAAGCTCCGCGCCGGCGGCTCAAAATGCAAAGGGAGTCAAGCTTACTTTCTTTAATACTTCAGCTGAAGTAAATAACGTGTTCGAGGCCCTTTTTAAAACTTATCACGAGCAGAATCCTAACGTAACGATTGAATTAATTCCGACACCGATTGGAGGGGCTCAGTTAGAGAAATTTCAATCCCTGCTGGCATCCGGAAACCCGGCCACAATAGCAAATCTTGATCCGGGAACGATTCTCCAATACAAAGATAAGTTCATGGACTTAGAGACAGAGAAGACGAAGTATGAAAAATTAACGAAGCCTGGAGCGGTTGACGGCGCTTTGCTGGATGGAAAATTACTTGGCGTTCCATGGACTGCTCAAGGATATGGCTTGTTATACAACAAACGGGTAGTTGAGGAATCGATAGGGGGGGCTTTCGATCCGGCTTCCATCAAAACCCGTAACGATTTGGAAGCATTGTTCAAAAAAATCGAAGCTACCGGCAAGGCGCCTGTGATGATTCACGGGGCAGATTGGTCCTTAGGAGCTCACTATCTGGGATTGGCCTATTCTTTGCAATCGCAAAAAGTGGAAGACAACCGCAAGTTTGTAGACGATTTGAAAAATGGCAAAGCCAACTTGGCGGACAATCAGCCATTCAACGGTCTGATGGACACATTTGATTTATTAAAGAAATACAACGCCAGAAAAAACGATCCGCTTGTCGCAGATTACAATAAAGACAGCGCCGATTTCGCAAAAGGCAATGCAGCATTCTATTTTATGGGAGACTGGACTTGGTCTGTCATTGGCACGTTTGAAGGTAGGGATAAAGAATTTGGAATCATTCCGGTACCGATTAGCAATAACCCAGCGGATTACGGCAACACTCAAGTAGCCTATACGGAACCGAAGTTGTTCGCTATCGATAAATCCGGATCTACTCCAGAGCAGCAGGCAGCGGCTAAAGCATTCGTCGAATGGATGGTTACTAGCGAGCAGGGGCAAAGTGCGATTGTGACCAAAATGGGTCTATCCTTGCCCTATAAGGATGTAAAGGCAAAAGGTACGAATGTGATTTCTGATGCCATAACGAAATATGTCGATCAAGGGAAGATCTTAAATATCGGTGTCATTAATTATTTTCCGCAAGACTATTGGTCCAAGACAGGCGCTTCCATGCAAAAATATTTGGTAGGAAAAACCGACCAGAAGGCTTTCACGACAGAGGTTCAGGATTATTGGAAATCGAATGCCGGGAAATAAGGGCTAATGTTAAAAACTGGTTGTAAAGGGTGCGCGCTATGAGGAGTAAGATTTATATAAGAAATACGGGAACCTTTCTTCTTTTTGGGGCTCCTTCCGTATTGGCGTTTGCTGCAGTTGTTTTGATTCCGTTCCTGGTTGGACTCTACTTGACGTTTACGAATTGGGATGTCCGAACGGCCGACATATCATTTGTCGGCTTATCAAATTATGCCAAAGTTTTTCATGATAAAGTTTTTCTTGCCCAATTGTGGTTTACCATTCGATATGTATTGTTTACCGTATTGATCTCCAATATGGCAGCTTTCTTTATTGCACTGGCGTTGACCAGCGGGGTGAAAGGAGAGAAATGGCTCCGAACGGGTTTTTTCACTCCAAACTTAATCGGCGGAATCGTGTTAGGGTATTTGTGGCAGACGCTATTCTCGCAGATCATGCCCTATATAGGGAGTAAATATGGATGGGCATTGTTTAAATCGTCGTGGTTAACGGATACGGATACCGCATTTTGGGCGCTCGTGATCGCAACAGCTTGGCAATTAGTCGGCTATCTGATGATCATTTATATTGCCGGATTCTCAGGTGTTCCTCATGATGTGTTGGAGGCAGCGAGCATAGACGGAGCGAAGGGTTATTCAAGACTTCGCAGAATCATATTGCCGCTTTCGATCCCGGCCATCGTCATCTGTATTTTTATTTCCATCTCTCGCTCGTTTTTAACTTACGATATTAACCTTGCCCTAACGAAAGGCGGACCTTTTCATTCCACCGAATTAGCCTCTTATCATATCGTTCAAAAAGCGTTCTTGTCCAATCAATATGGAATCGGGCAGGCGGAAGCAGTTGTCTTATTTGCTGTCGTAGCATTGATTGCGCTTACTCAATCCTACTTACTCAAAAAATTGGAGGTCGAATCGTGATGGCTTTTCGACAGTCCATAGTAAGGATCAAATCCGTATTACTGTATGTCCTTTTAGTTGTTTTTTTAATTCCTTTTTTGCTGGTCGTTATGAACTCTTTCAAAAAAACGCAGCAGTTCATCGAAAATCCGTTATCGATCCCAAGCAATGTTCATTTCGAGAACTATACTACTGCACTTACCAACATGAAATTCATGCAAGGACTTACCAATTCTATGTTTATTACAGTCGCTGCAGTTTTCATTATTGTTATGTTCTCGTCAATGACCGGATATTTGTTTGTTCGATACAAATGGAAGCTGAATACTGTGCTATTTTTCATGATGCTTGGCTCTATGGCGCTTCCATTCCAGGTCATCATGATTCCTTTGGTCATGCTGTACGGAAAGCTGGGTCTGCTCAATATGAAGGGAACGTTGCTGTTTTTATATTTGGGGTTTGGCGTTCCCTTCGGCGTTTTTACTTTCCATGGGTTTATCAAAGGGATTCCTTACGAATTGGAAGAATCGGCTTTTATAGAGGGCAGCTCGAGGCTGCGGACTTTTTTCCAGATTGTATTGCCCCTATTGAAACCGGTTATCGTGACGCTCATCGTTTTGGATGTACTCTGGATCTGGAATGATTATTTATTGCCCAGTTTGGTCTTACTGTCGCCGGAACAAAGAACATTGCCTCTTTCTACGTTTACTTTCTTCTCGTCTTATTCTGTTGATTACGCACCCTTGATGGCAGGATTAATCATGACGGTTTTTCCTGTGTTTGTTTTATATCTTTTTGTTCAAAACCAAATCATCAAAGGGATAACGGAAGGGGCCTTGAAATAAAGGTCCCGTAATATGGAACGGAGTTCGGCTGAAAAAAAAGAAAATTAAGCGTATAATGGCTTTAAAAAAGTCAGGTGGTCAAGGCATGCCCAATATCGATGATGTAGCAGAAAAAGCAGGGGTTTCCGTGACTACGGTATCCCGTGTGCTTAATAATCGGGGATATATCAGCCAGGCGACGCGGGATAAGGTCTATCAGGTTATGAAGGAGCTAAATTATCATCCCAATGAAATGGCTCGTTCTTTATTTCGAAAAAAGTCGAATATGATCGGCCTCATTATTCCGAGTGTTTCCCATCCTTTTTTTGCTGAATTAGCTCATTATTTAGAATATTACGCAGACCAAAGCGGGTATAAAGTTCTATTGTGCAATTCGAATCGAGATGTAACGAAAGAACACAAATACATCGACATGCTGAAAAAAAATCAAGTGGACGCCATCATTATGGGCAGCATGGTTTTGGATGTCGAACATTATCGGAATCTGAACCTTCCAATCGTAGCTTTCGATCGAATCGTAGACGATACGATTCCTGTTATTACCTCTGATAATCTGATGGGCGGCAAACTTGCAGCAAGGTTACTTGTGGACAAAGGCTGCCGAAAGCTGGCATATATTCAAGGCGGAGTTGGCGGACCGCACCATCATGGTCTGCTTGCCGAAGGAAGGTTACAAGGGTTTGCTGAGGAACTGCAACATGCAAGGGTTGAATATGTTCAATTGAATTTAGAGGTACACGATCTAGATACTGGGGCAAGTGAGGATACAATTGTTAGCTTCCTTCTTGAGAATCCGGATGTAGACGGTGTTTTTGCCACCAGCGATGTGATCGGGGCGATGGTTATGCAAGCCTGTTATCAATTAAACAAAAGAATTCCGGAAGATATGAAAATCATCGGGTATGATGATGTGAAGATCGCATCATTAGTGGTTCCGCGCCTAACGTCGATTCGGCAACCTATTCAAAAGATGGGCGAGTTAACAATCGATTTGATTACAAAGCAAATTGATGGTGAGGAAGTGCCGATTATCAATTCTTTACCGGTTACTTTAATTGAACGAAATACTACGTAACAAATAATGGAGGCTTGTTGAATGGACTTTAAGAACAGAGTGTTACCGGAAATTAGGGAATCTTTGAAGTCCCTTCCGCTTTTTCGGCTTCCGGATGATTTGGCAATTATAAGGCAAACCCCTTTGCCGCCATCGTTGAAGTCTGATTTTGTTCGTGTCACCGACCGTACAATATTCGGTGCAGGTAAACAAGAGATGTTGATCAAAGTATTCGAACCATCACAGAGGGATGAAACAAAGCTGCCTGCTTTGCTTTGGATCCATGGAGGAGGATACATATTAGGACACCCTGATGGCGAACAAGGTCTCTGCGAAGGTTTCGTAAAAACCGCCAACTGTGTTGTCATCTCCCCCGATTATCGTCTTGCCCCCGAACATCCGTTTCCGGCGGGAATCGAAGATTGCTACGCTGCTTTGAACTGGTTGGCGGGCGCCGCGGATGAATTGAATATCGATTTGTCGCGGATTGCGATTGGCGGAGGTAGTGCTGGCGGTGGATTGACCGCAGCATTAACATTGATGGCTCGTGATAAAGGAGGTCCATCCATCCATTTCCAAATGCCGTTATATCCGATGATCGATGAACGGAATTTGACGCCTTCCAGCCACGAAATCACGGATCCTGCAGTTTGGAACAGGGAAAACAACTTGGCGGCTTGGAAGATGTATCTTGGCGAACATGCCGAAGGCGACATTTCTCCGTATGCAGCGCCAATGAGAGCGGAGACCCTGAAGGGCCTTCCACCGACATATACTTGTGTTGGACAGTTGGATCCGTTTCGCGATGAGACGATCGAGTATGTTGCACGGCTGGCCCAAGCCGGCGTCGATGTGGAATTTCAACTTTATCCCGGATGTTACCATGCCTTCGAACACGTTGTACCCGATGCAGAAGTCAGCCAACGTGCCCGAAACGGATATGTGGATGCTTTGGCAAGAGCTTTTCACAAGGAAGGCTGATATGTTTAAGAGGGCAAAGCCGGTTTCGTTCGTTTACAAATTTTCGCTCCAAATTACGTTGATATTGACCATACTTGTCGCGGTTCTGATCATTAGCAATGTATATTCTTTCAATGTGGTCGAAACGAATATCGTGAATAGCTCCAAATACACGATGGGGATTCACATTACGAATATCCAAAATCGATTGAACAGCGTCTCCAAAGATCTAAATGAAGTATTTGAGAATCATATCGATGACATCGTTCTATATCCGAAAAAAGATGAAAGCAGCAAATACTTCGAGGCCTTGAGCTTAAAAAATGCGTTGCTCTCGAAAGTGTCCAATAACGAAAGCATTGATGCTTTATTTATTTTGGAGCCCAGTGAACATCTCTTTTTGATGCAGTTCGGCAAAAACATACTTTCCAATGAAAATCAAACTTTATCCGATTATTTGAAGAGTGAACAATTCGCGGGGAATACGATGATCGGAAGAGAATGGTCCTCGATTCAAGTGAATGGAATAAGTTATGAAATAAAAAGCTTCAAGGTGTCGGACATAATGATTGGCGCAGCTGTTAAGGCAGACACCTTGATGAATGTTGTGAAAAAAACTTCAGATTCCCAAAACCATTATGGAATAATCGATAAAAACGGAAGGTTGCTTACTTCGACCGATCCATCCCTTATTCGATTGAGCCCGCTGCCGGATAACGCTAAAACTTCGTACAAGCTCGATGGCAAATATTTAATCATTTCAGAGGACATTCCGAAGATCGGGAAACTTTCGAATATGATAGAACGGAAGAGCGTTTTTTCGGGGTTGGATTTTATCCAATGGGTGATTATTTCTCTTGGAGTCGTTTCCTTAGTGATCGTGCCTGCTGTACTAACTTCACTTTCACGTCAAATTATTAAACCTGTTCTGGAACTAGTCAAAGCGACGAAAGAACTGGAGAAGGGAAACTGGGACTACCAGCTGCCGCTGCATAAAACGTCCATCGAGTTCGCCAAGCTCTTTCTTTCATTTACATCGATGATGAAAGAAATCAAACAGTTAAAAATCCATTCCTATGAAGAGAAGCTGGAACGAAACAAAGCTGAGCTTAAGTATCTTCAGATGCAAATAAAACCACATTTTTTCCTGAATGCCATCACAACCATCTCAAGCCTTACGTATCACAATAAAAACGAAGAAATCAGAAAACTGATCAACTATTTGTCGGAGCATCTCAGATATATGTTCAAGGGAGGCTTAGTAAACGTAACGGTAAGGGAAGAAATCGACCACGTGACCAATTACATTCACATGCAAGAGATCAAATTTCCAAATCACATTTTCCACATGATCGATATCGAACCAAACTTGGAACAACATATGCTGCCGCAATTTCTCATCCAAACCTTTATTGAGAACACCTTCAAGCATGCGTTGGTTTACGGAGATATTCTGTCGATATTTATTAAAGTGGAAACGTATTCGTATCAACAAGAGGACTTTGTCAAAATTACATTGGAAGATAACGGGGAAGGGTTTCCTGAGGAGATTATAAAAGAAGTTAATGCGGCCGGTACGAATCTCAATGATACGGGGCAAAGAATCGGCATTTCCAATATTAAAAAAACGTTGCGTTTACTGTATAAAAGGGATGGTTTATTAAAGATTTCCAACAACGAACCGTCCGGAGCCAAGGTGGAAATTTGGATTCCTTTTCAGTCATCCGTGGATCAGGCATAGGAGGGAAAAGAATGAAGTGTCTCATGATTGATGATGATATTCCTACCATAGAGGTCATGCGTGATTTTATTGATTGGAATTTAATGGGGATTGGGTCTGTGTCAACGGCGCATAATATTGCCGATGCCAAAGTTCTTATTGAAGCAGATAAACCGGATATCATCATTTGCGATATCGAAATGCCCAAGGGTTCTGGATTGGACATGATCAAATGGGTGCGGGATAACCATCATGACTGTGCATTTATTTTCTTTACTTGTCATGAAAATTTTGAATTCGCGTCGACGGCGATTTCTTACAATACGGACGCTTACTTAATCAAGCCTTTTGACAAAAGTAAGGTCGAAGCGGCTCTCGCCAAAACTGTAAATACGCTGAGGGCGAAAAAACGGCTGCAAGCATACAGCCAATTCGGTGCCAGTTGGTTAAAAAATAAATCGTTTGTCGAGCAAAGCTTTTGGAGGGATATTTTATTTGCCCAGATTTCCCCTCGTTTAGACCTGATTCATGGGGAAATTCGAAAGAGAGACTTACCTCTGGAATTGGAACATGGTTACTTTCTAGTGCTAACGAGCATCGGCAAATCGGATATTGAGGATAACTGGAATGAAAGCACCTTCATCTATGCATTCTCCAACCTGACTTCAGAAACGATGCTGGACAATCTACATCTCAGTCATGTTATCAATTATCAGCAAGACGATCGCTACTATATTGCGACGATCATCAGTGGAAGTAGTCCGCTGGAAGAGATTACAACGAGATGCCGACAGCAAATCCGTTATTGCCGGGAGTATTTTAAGTGTACTGCGACCTGTTATTTAAGCAAGAAAGTACCGATTGACGTATTGCATGCAACGAAAACTATCTTGGAGGTCATGGACAGGAATAACATTATTAATAAAGGTAATGTTCATTACCAGGAAGACCACTTTGATTATGAAACGAATAATTCCTATACGCTTGATGTGAACGGATTCGAGTCATTGTTTATCGAAGGCGAAAAAGTACAAATCGTGAACAAGCTAAAAAAAGATCTCGAATCGCTCACCAAAAGCAATAAACTTGACGCGGGCATCATGCATTCCATCAAACAGGACTTTATACAGCTTGTTTATTCGATACTGTACAAAAATAAAATACATGCACATAAATTGTTTTCCGATAATTTCTCCGGAATCTTGTTGCAGAAATCCGAACATAGTGTCATGGACATGATGAAATGGGCTGCTTTCGTAACCAATAAAACAATCGATTATTTAAGAGAAGTGAAGCAGTCCGAAAGTGTTGTGGAGAAGGTGAAAACGTTTATCCACAATCATTACCATCAGGAACTGAGTCGCGAGGATGTTGCGGCCAGCGTCTATTTGTCACCTGATTATCTTGCGAAAATGTTTAAAAACAAGACAGGACTATCGATGAAAGATTACCTGAATGAGCATCGTATCCATATTGCAAAAGAACGGCTCATTCAAGGAAACGAGAGCATCGGAACGATTGCCGTCGAGATTGGATTTGACAGCATCTCTTATTTCTCAACAGTTTTCAAAAAAATAACGGGTGAGACTCCGAATTCTTTTAGAGCCAAATATAAACAATAATGCAAAGAAGGCCGAAATGGCCTTTTTCTTTTTGCGACATCACTGATTTTTACAAAAAAAACGCTGATTTTTTAAAGATAAACAGACCGTTAAGGATTAAAATGAAATCGTATTCAGAAATTACTCAGGAGGCTTCAAACTATGATAAGGACAAGGGGTATCTTAGCATCAGTCATGTCTGTAGCACTATTCGGCACCGTCTTGACAGCCTGCTCAACCGGGACTGACAAATCGAACGAATCACCCGGTTCAAAGTCAGACGGGTCCAGCAGCAAGATGGAAAAGGTTGTCATCGCCTTGCCGTCATTCAATAAAATTCCCGATGATTTGAGCAGCATTAATGAGGCGATCAACAAAATTACAACTAAGAAGATTAATGTGCAAGTGGACTTTAAAGTGTACGGTCCAGCAGACTACGGGCAAAAAGTAAATTTGGCACTTCAAAGCGGCGAACAGTTGGATTTATTCACCAGCCCAGGCCAATTCCCGAGTTATGCCGCTAAAAAACAGCTTTATCCGCTTGAGGATCTAATCAACAAATACGGTCAGGATACAAAAGCGATTCTGGATAAAGACTTCGGTGAGGGTCTATTGAAAGCAACAACGATGAATGGTCATATTTACGGCGTTCCCGCCAACAAAGGAATGTCGGTTCCACTGAATTTTGTATATAACGCCGATTTATTGAAAGAAACGGGTTTTACGGCAGACGATATAAAGTCGGTCAGCGATTTGCCGAAAGTATTCGATGCCTTAATGAAAAATCACCCGGATGTCGTGCCTTTTGCGCCGATTAACGTCAATCCAAGCGATACGAATCTGATTAGACTGTTAAGGGGAACAAGTGACATCGATCTATTAACTGATGAGTCAGGGGTCGGGGTCGTTGTTGGCAATAGCAATAAAGTAGTCAATCTTTATGAGACGGATGTCTTCAAAAATGGCGTTAACATGATGAGAGATTGGTACAATAAAGGCTATTTGCAGAAAGATGCAGCCACAACGTCGACCAATTACTCCGATTTAGTTTCATCGGGGCGCGGGTTCTCCACATTGGGCGGTTATAGCGGAATGGAAGCCGGCAAAGCAGTAAGCGCTCAGACCGGTAAAAATATCGCGATGAAACGAATTGCTCCGTTTTATTTCGATACACAAGCCGTAGACTTCGTTGTGTGGATGATGTCGAGCACGACTAAAGTACCTGATGCTGCAATGAAAGTTTTGAACTTGACTTATACGGATAAGGATCTATTGAATACGATGCTTTATGGTGTTGAAGGTCGGAACTATGTCAAGGTAGACGATCATCACGTTAAATATCCGGATGGCAAGGATGCTGCAAGCGTACCGTATACTGCACAGCTATCCTCCGGTATTCTCGGCTCCGAGTCGCTTCAATATCAACTCGAAGGCTCGGATTGGAAGGACATCGAGCTTAAACTGAAAGAGAACAAGGAAACGAAAAGGTCGCCGTACTTCGGATTTATCTTCGATCAATCTTCCGTAAAAACGGAGTTGAGCGCAGTTAACAATGTGGTAAACCAATACATTCCAGGGTTGATCACCGGCGTGTTAGATCCTGATACGATGATTCCTAAGTTTGTAAAAGCATTGAATGATGCCGGGGCGCAAACTATCATTCAGAAAAAGCAAGAGCAGTTGGACAAATGGATTGCTGAGCAGAAAAAATAAAAAAAGTGGTGAGGAATGGAGCCGTAAACTGCTCCATTCTGTCTTCCTTAAGGGGGGCAGTGGCATGGAGAAGCCAATAAAGAAAAACAGGAAGAAAGTAAGCAATACGTTGCCGCTTTTACTGATTGCGGCTCCAGGTTTGCTATATTTGTTGATCAATAACTATATTCCGATGTTCGGGGTATTCATCGCTTTTAAAGATGTTGATTTTGCCAAAGGCATATTCGGAAGCGATTGGGTCGGATTGAAAAATTTCGAGTTTTTATTCCGGACTTCCGATGCGTGGATCATGACAAGAAATACGATACTGTACAATGTTACATTTATCATTCTTGGCACCATTGTTTCTATATTCATAGCGATTCTGATGGCGGAGCTGTTGAGTAAGTTTTATTCGAAGTATTTCCAGTCGGGTCTGGTTCTTCCGAACCTGGTATCGATGGTCGTCGTATCCTTTCTCGTATTTGCTTATTTGAATGCCGACAGCGGGTTTGTCAACCATTCGATTCTAGAGCCGCTTGGCATACCAGCTATTAATTGGTATTCGGAGCCTAAATATTGGCCATTCATCCTTGTGATCATACAGCTTTGGAAGACGGCGGGATACGGTTCTATCGTATACTTCGGATTTATTGCGGGAATCGATAAAAGCATTTATGAAGCCGCTAAAATTGACGGCGCAGGCAAACTCAGACAAATTTCGATGATCACCTTGCCTTTGCTGACGCCAACCATTATCATACTGGGCTTAATGTCTGTAGGAAGAATCTTTAATTCCGATTTCGGACTCTTTTATCAAGTGCCTTTAAATGCGGGGGCTTTATACAGCACAACACAAACCATCGATACTTATGTGTATCGTGCTCTCATGCAGGTTAACGATATTGGCATGTCGGCTGCTGCCGGTCTGTATCAGTCACTGGTAGGCTTTGTTCTAGTCATAGTAGCCAATGGTATTGTAAGGAAAGTTAATTCCGACAATGCACTGTTTTAGGAGGAATCCATCATGTCAAGTTTACAATCAAGAGGAGAACGGGCATTTACGATATTTTCTGCAGCAGCCATGACCCTGGTGACCCTATTTGCTTTCTTGCCTTTTATATTGATGCTGCTGGCATCGTTTACCGATGAAAAGACGCTAATTAGAGACGGATATAGCTATTTTCCAAATAAAATGAGCTTCAATGCCTACGTATACTTGTTCAGCAATGTGTCAACCTTTGTGCGGGCATACGGAGTGTCGATTATTGTGACTGTTGTCGGAACCGTCATCAGCCTCGCCATCACGGCCATGCTTGCCTATCCCATGTCGCGGAGAGATTTCAAGTACCATAATGTCCTTGCATTTCTCGTATTTTTCACCATGTTGTTTAACGGAGGTATAGTCCCTTCCTACATGATGTGGACCAAAGTGTTCTCGATTAAGGATACGTTGGCCGCATTGATCGTACCGAACCTACTCATGAATGGATTCAATGTTTTGCTGGTAAGGAATTTCTATAAGCATAACGTGCCTTCCGCGCTTATCGAATCGGCTCAAATTGACGGAGCCAGCGAAATAAGAACGTTCTACAGCATTATGCTGCCGCTTTCGGTTCCGGTTATGGCAACAGTCGGTTTGTTTACGGGACTTGCCTACTGGAACGATTGGATTAATGCCCTATACTTTGTCACGAAACCTCAATATTATGGCATTCAGAATTTGTTGATCCGTCTGATGAGTAATATTCAATTTTTAAAATCGAGTCAGGCGAGCAGCTTGTTGGGAGCCGGTGCAGCCGATCTTCCAACCACGGCGGTACGGATGGTAATGGGTATTATCGGAATCGTGCCGATATTGATCGTACTGCCTTTTCTTCAGAAATATCTCACGAAAGGCGTCGTTGTCGGTGCGGTAAAAGGTTAATCGCTTTACGAATTGAAGGAGGGCTATAGCATGAATGTTCAGCAGGTCATAGATGCAATTATTACGGATTCTTGCGGCACTTTCAGACTGGAAAAAACCGGCGATGTACTCGTATTTGGAAATCCGGATACAGAGGTAACCGGTATTGTAACGACGTTTATGGCAACGGTCGATGTGATTCGTCAGGCTGTCACTTGCGGGACCAATATGATTATCACACACGAGCCTACCTTCTATACTGGAATAGACGAATTGGAATGGTTGCAGGACGACCCTGTGTATCAGGCAAAGCGAAAATTGTTAGAGGAACACCAGATTGCTGTATGGCGGTACCATGATTACATGCACATGGCCAAGACAGACCGAATTTACGATGGACTGATTAAAGAGATCGGCTGGGAAGACAATTTGTTGGAAAAGCATCCGCCGCACACGTACCGAATCGATGAGGTCACTTTGACAGAACTGGTCGGCTTCTTTAAAGACAAATTGGAGATGAATGTCCTGCAGATCGTAGGCGATCCCGAGATGAAGTGTTCCAGAGTCGGAATTTTGGTAGGCGGAGGTAGTTTGGGTCTTGGCAGAGAGCAGATGCCCATGGAGCTGATGCGAAATAAAAGCTTGGATGTCATCGTCTGCGGTGAAATCGTGGAATGGACGCTTTGCGCTTATGTCAACGACGCCCGCATGCTCGGACTGAATAAAGCCATGATCGTCGTAGGTCATGAGCGGAGCGAGGAATGGGGAATGAAGTTTATGGCCGAATGGCTGAAGCCGTTGGTCCATGGACTCCCGGTTACTTTTGTCGATGCAAAGGAGCCGTTTCTTTACTTGTAAGACGAGGGCATAGTCCTGAAATGAGAGAAAAGGAGAATGAATACAATGGCGACACTGCAGGTTCATTTTTACTCGAAGGCTTTACGGAGAGAAGTCACGTTCAATGCGCTTGTTCCGTTGGATGATTTTGATTTTCCGGGAATGCCGAAAGCGGAGAAGAAGCCGCTCAAAGCGCTCTATTTGTTGAATGGCTATACAGGCAGCTATTCAGATTGGATCAGCTTCTCGAGAATTCGAGAATTATCCGACAAGCACCGTATTGCGGTTTTTATGCCGGCAGGGGAGAACCACTTTTATGTGGATGATGTTGATAAAGGGTCATTATACGGAGAATACGTCGGAAATGAACTGGTGGAGTTTACACGGAAAATGTTCCCTCTGTCCGAGCGGAGAGAAGACACCTTCATCGGCGGTCTATCCATGGGAGGGTACGGAGCTATTCGGAACGGTTTCAAATATGCCGAGCATTTTAGCCGGATCATCGCGTTGTCTTCGGCCATTATTACCTATAAGATTGCTAACGCAAGCAGCGATTATCAAGACGGCATAGCGGATTATAAATATTTTACAAGAGTATTTGGCGACTTGGATCAGCTTCAAGGAAGCGATAAAGATCCGGAGGCGCTGGTCTTGGGTTTAAAAGGGAAACAGTCGGCGATTCCATCGATCTATATGGCTTGCGGTACCGAAGATTTTTTGTTGGATGTCAATCGTAGATTTCACGATTTCTTAGTTTCGGAACAGCTTGAGAATACGTATGTGGAAAGCAAGGGAGGGCATACCTGGGATTTTTGGAATGAATACATTGAAAAAGCTTTATTGTGGGCGCTGCAATAAAAGTCGGGAGATGGAAACGTGTTTGAATTCGAGGCTAGTATACCGTTAAGTGATAAGAAGTATGATATTTTGACTGTCGGCGAGCTTCTGATCGATATGATGACAACGGAATATGACGATAGCGATCAATGTGATACGTACCGAAAGTTGTTTGGAGGGTCTCCTTCCAATATTGCTTTGAATGTAAAGAATTTAGGGATCACCCCTCTTGTAGCTTCTGCAGTCGGAGATGACGGGTTTGGCAGATTTCTCGTCGATCAACTGCAGCAAGCGGATATTGCAACGGATCTGATTCAGCGTGTGGATGATTCAACGAGCATGGTCGTCGTAACCAAGAGTATATCTACGCCGATTCCGATATTTTATAGGGGAGCAGATTATCAATTAGCTTATACATCCGGGTTGGTAGATGCCGTAATCGACTCCAAAATCGTCCACTTCTCCTGTTGGCCGATATCGAGGATCCCGTCCCGCTCTACAATCGAAAACGTGATGGATGCGGTAAGAAAGCACGATATTTTGATCGGTTTCGACCCAAACTATCATCCGATGATATGGCAAAAGGGCGAGAATGGAATCGACTATGTAAAATCGATGATCGGTAAAGTTGATATTATCAAGCCTTCAGAGGACGATGCGGAGAGATTGTTTGGGAGAGCGACACCTGAGCGTTATCTCGAACATTTCTTAGAGCTGGGCGCTAAGCTGGTTATTTTGACATTAGGGAAGGAAGGCGCCATCGTTTCTAATGGAAAAGAGACGATTGCATTCGAATCTTTGGCTACTCAGATCGTAGATACCACGGGAGCCGGCGATGCATTTTGGTCGGGATTTTATGCGGCGATCGTCAAAGGCTATCCGTTGAAACAGGCTCTTTCCCTGGGATTTGCCGTCAGTGCCTATAAATTGAAGTATACCGGAGCCATCGTGGATTTACCGCATCTTGAGGTTATCAAAGAAAAATACGGATTATAGGGGATTATTTTATGCCAGTAAAAAATCAAGTGCAGCTGATCACATATCCCGATTCCTTGGGCGGTGATTTGAAGACGTTGAAACAGGTGCTCTTTCAACACTTTTCCGATGTGTTTAAGGGAGGCGTTCATATTTTGCCTCCTTTCCCGTCTTCCGGAGACAGAGGATTTGCCCCGCTTACCTATCTGGAAATTGAGCCGAGCTTCGGCACATGGCACGATATTAGATCTATTGGCGAACGGTTTGATATATTGGTCGATGTGATGGTCAATCATATTTCGAGGCAGTCCGAATATTTCCGGGATTTTCTTAGAAAAGGGCGCCAATCGGCGTACGCCGATTTCTTTTTGACTTTGGATAAAATATGGGCGGATGGGAAGCCGGTTCAAGAAGATATGGACAACATGTTTCTTCGCAGACCCGTCCCCTATTCTACTTTTATCATTGAAGAAACCGGTGAGGAAGAGAAGGTATGGACGACGTTCGGCAAGCAGGATCCATCCGAACAGATTGATCTGGATGTCCGGTCGTATGCTGTAAAGCAGTTGTTAATCGAAATTTTTAACAATTTCAAGCAGCAGAATGTCAAGATCGTTCGCTTGGATGCAGTCGGGTACATCGTCAAGAAGCTGGGAACAAGCTGCTTTTTTGTCGAGCCAGACATCTACGAATTCCTCGATTGGATGATGGCAGTTGCGAAATCCCTGGACATCGAATTGCTGCCTGAGGTTCACGCTCATTACAGCATTCAGTACAAGCTTGCCGAACATGGCTGCTGGATTTATGATTTTATACTGCCATATACGGTGCTTGAAACTTTGATCAATAAATCTAGCGAGCGTCTCTATGATTATTTGAAGACTCGACCCGAGAAGCAGTTTACGATGCTGGATTGTCATGATGGTATACCTGTTAAGCCTGACATGGACGATTTGATCGATACGAAAGAAGCCAGAAAATTGGTAGATCTGTGCGTAGAAAGAGGCTCGAACCTCAGTCTTATCGTATCGGATAAACATAAGGCTGCAGACGGCTTTGACGTTCATCAAATTCGATGCTCCTATTATTCTGTGCTGGATTGTAATGACGACGCCTATTTAGCGGCAAGAGCGATTCAATTCTTCGTCCCGGGAATCCCGCAAGTGTACTATGTCGGCCTTCTGGCAGGCGAGAATGATCTGGAGAATGTGAAGAAGACCGGGGAAGGGCGGGAGATCAACCGGCATAATTTCAGTCTTGAGGAAATCGAACAATCGCTGGAGAAGGAAGTTGTCCAAAGATTGATTAAGCTTATTCGATTCAGAAATGAATATGATGCTTTTAACGGCGAATTTGCCGTGATTCCTTCAGGGAAAGATGAAGTTCGGCTGGAATGGCGCAAAGACCAAAACGAGTGTCGCCTAATTATTGATTTGCAAACCTACAAGACATTAATTGAATATATCGGACAGAACGGCGAATTAGCTCGACTTGCTGTATAGTTCAAATGTGAAGAAACGCGGCATAATGTTCTTTTGCCGGGAAATCGTAATATATGGCAGAAGCCCCATCCACATGATTCGTGGATGGGGCTTCTGCCTGAAGTATATTTTTTCCATTAAAATGAAACGTACGCCTGCGTATGTTCGAATAAATATGATTGATCCCAATAGCATCTTTGATCCTTATTGTCTTTTAATGTCGGTTCAATATCTCCAAGTAGATCCATGAATGCCGACTCAATTAATTCTAATCTTACGGGTCCCCATGCCTCTTGCTTTAGTTGAGCGTAGTTCATACTTTCCATCAAGGTCAGACCTTTCATTCGCTGAAAAGTAGCAACCCACATAGTCAAATCGCAATTTAGGCTTTTACAAGGGACCGCAAACTCCCTTATGCCAACTGCTCCTGTACTTGTGGAGATAGCAATTAGCCCGCAGATATCAGTTTTGTCGCCAAGTTGCAGCTTTTCTGTAAAATCACTGTCAAATCGAAAACATTCTATTCGGGTAATCCTGCACTGCTGTAAAGTTTTAAGACCACTCGCCGAACTTTTTAAACTTAGCAATGCAATACGAAGTGGATGAATTTCCCGGTGATACTTAAGAGTTTCATCCTTCGTCAAATTGTCAGGAATCGTAATCGGCATCTTGTCCCTCCTTTAAAAAATGGTTCATGAAAGCAAAAAAGACCTTTTCTGGAATCAGAGAAAGGTCATAGAATAAAAAGTCATATCCTCACTCTTATCTCCCAGATTCGCTTTATAACAGCGTTTCCGCAAGAATTAGCACCGTGCATTCCTTTGATTAACAAAGGTTTGTCGGTTGCCGGGTTTCATCGGGCCAGTCCCTCCACCTACTCTTGATAAGAAAATTCAACGTATTTAATTATGTCTATAATACTATAAAGCACTCTGTTGTCAAGGCATTTCATCTGGTTAAGTTCCTGTGGTTGATTCTTTATGGTAGCATGTCAAGAAATTTATACACATGGTAATCATAGAGTTTCTATTCAGCAGGAGCTCTTAATGAGGATCGGTCGACATCATTTTCAAGCGTGTTCTCTATTGCAAAGAGAACGCGCTTTTTTTACAAGGTGTGTTTTTATGGGATCTTTTTATTTAGCGTAATTTTTCCTGAAATGCCCCGGCGTTTCCCCCGTTATTTTCTTAAATGCGTTTGAGAAATGAGGGGCGTCGGTAAAGCCGCAAAATTGTGAGATATCTTCCATGGTATAATCCCCTAGTTTGAGTAGTTCTTGGGCATGCTGTATGCGCAAATGTAAAAAATATTGATGGGGAGAAACGCCGAATTTTTCTTTGAATAGCGTAGAAAACCTTGAAGGAGAGAGGCGTGCTCTCTTAGCCATATCATCAAGCGATAACGATTCCGAAAGATGGTTAAAAAAGTAGGAAGTGATCCAGTTCAAAGATTGCGGCTTGTACGATTTATCTTGTTGCTTTTGATCACTAAATTCTTTCAATAAACCTATGATCAATTCCTCCAACAAATGATTGGCTTCCATTTGGCTGATCACATCCCCATTTTGCCAAAGTCCAACCATTTTTAACAAAGACTCTTTGTAAACGGAGCGATGAGTAAGCTTGAATTTGGCAGGGATCGAAATGTTCATAAAGTCGTTCAGTCGAGGCTGTAAAAGATGTTGGAATTCACTTAGATCAATCTGTCCTGGCTTGGTTGGAAAGCTTTGTTCACGTGCCGGATTATAGAAAAGATCAAAATGTGCAAATGGCGTAATTGTTCCTGTGATTCCCTTTAATGAACACAGTTCACCAGGTTGAATAAGACAAAATTCCCCTTCCTGAAATTCATATAAACTATCGTCTATCTCGATTTGACAGCTTCCTTCCTGAATGTAGATGAGTAAATAATCCAGAAGTTTCCGAGTGGGTGCTGTCCATCCTGGCTGTCTTACCGCATAGTCGGATTCTCGTATATAGGGGACGAAGGGATGCTCTTTAATGGCTTCAAGAAAAGATTGATTCAAGGGAACATCTCCTTTTCGCACTCAGGAATATAGTAAGATTTTACAAGAAAACAATAGGGTTTCACAATGCTTTTTTAAGATGGGTATTATATATTTAAGACAATTCTTAAAGAAATGAAAGGGAGGATATCGGATGGTAAGAGTAAATAACAACAATTTAGGGTTGATCCCGCTTGCAGGCGTTTGCAGTTATGAAGACGCTTGCAAAGTTGGGTATGACATCGATCATAACGTGAATTTACTGAGAAGATATTTGTTTTCAGAATCTCAGTTGAATCAAATTTTTGCCGCACATATCGCTGATGTACCCGAGTGGGAAGTAAAAGGCGCTTTTGGCCTTCATTTGTGGCTGGACGCCGAACATAGTGCTGCATTAAGGAAAAGGGTAACGGAGATGAGGGAACCGCCTTTGCACTTGGATAAAGTGCCTGATCCACAGATAGAAGCGTTTTTTAATGAGGTTATACGCGCAGAGTCAACCTTGGAGCTTCTGGTAGGCATTTATAGGGTGGCAAAGCCGGAATTGATCCGTTCGCTGAAGAAACATTTATCGGAAACGAACCCATTGGTCGATCATCCGACTTGCCGAGTACTGAAGTTGATTTTAGTGGAAGAGGAAGAAATGATTTCATGGGGAGAGGCTGCTGTGCAAGCGCTTATCCGTTCGGATGAAGATCAGCATGCCGCTATGAAGTGGCAAAAGCATCTGGAATCTTTTCTGTTCGCCGCAGGCGGTATTTCAGGAGACTTGGTTAAGCCTGAAGATTGGCAATTTGCGGTGCCTCGTGCAAACGGTCAACCTTTTGAAATGAAAGTAGAGCCTCGGCGCGACGCAAGATTCTTGGATACCTATAATTCATCAGCTAAAATTGACAAGATCTATTCAGATGAAAGCTACCCTGCGGACGAAAGAACGTATGCGCTCCTCTATAAACGTTTACGTGAGATGGACGTACCTGAGTGGATGGGTCCTATCATTTATAAAACGAATGACAAGCCGTGGGAGTACTATCAGGACTTGAGCCGACAGCTATGGGACGAAGTTCGTCATGCGATGATGGGCGAGGTTGGTCTGTACCAGGATGGCGTTGAGTTCTACAAATATCCGGTGGAGTATTTAACCAGCATGTCGCTCAACACCAAGTTTTCACCGCTCGATGCGCACCTTGTGCTGTGGTACATCGAACAAAGCTTGATGCCCAAAGATAAAGGTAAACATTTTGAATGGGAAGTTGCTAAATTATCGGATAATGCGCTGGCCAAAACGTTTCAAGATTATGATTGGGCCGACGAGGTCTTGCATGCGCAAATCGGCAGAAAATGGCTGGTCCCTCAATTCAATAATATGGAAGAACTTAAACAACAAGCGGAGAGCATTATGAAACAAAATATGGCGGAGAAGATTAGGCTGAGTGCGCAATCGGATCAAAAAGAATGGTGGCATGAATTCCTCACTGAAATTCGTGCAGGAAAAGAAAGGACTCGCGGGGGGTGTCTGCATAAAGAATCTGACGGATAAAGATATGATTTTCACACATCTAGTTGTAGATGTCCCTAAAGTGCAAATAATTGTCTTCTTATTTCAAAGACACTGAGTCCCTATAAGTTTATCATTTAAGAAAAGATTCTGATGATTCGAAGTTTGAGAATGATCTCTACTACTCATTTGGAGGGAAAGAAAATGGCGGTAACGGTTGGCAGCGGCACTCATGTATATGAAGTTGCGGAAGGTTGGGTGAAGCTTCCTGAAAGCATTCAGTTCGGCTACACACACGGAATCGTGACTGATTCCGAGGATAACATCTACGTATTCCATACCAACGCTCCAGCGGTGGTGAAGCTCGATAGGGATGGTAACTATCTCTCCTCCTGGGGGGAAGAGTTCGCGGGCGGGGCTCACGGGTTCCTCTTGCACGCTGAAGGCGGGACGGAATATCTGTACCTTACGGACGTCAACCGAGGATTGATGGTGAAAACAACGCTGGAAGGCGAGTCGTTATTGACACTCGGAACGCCGGATCTACCTGGTGTATACGACGTGGATCACAAGTTCGCTCCGACGGACGTTGCTGTTGCACCGAACGGCGACATTTACGTGACGGACGGTTATGGCCAGAACTGGATTCACCAATATAACGCGCAAGGCGAACGTATTCGCTCCTGGGGCGGGACGGGTTCGGAAGCCGGCAAGCTAAGCTGCCCGCACGGCATCTCCATCGACCAACGGCACGACGAGCCGGAAGTATACGTGGCCGACCGGAGCAACAATCGGATCCAAGTGTTCACGCTAGAGGGCGAGCATAAGCGCTTTGTCGACGAGAACATGGATATGCCGTGCAGTTTCTACTATTACAACGATGAGGTATACTTCCCGGATCTACATAGCCGGATTTCGATATTCGACCGCAACGACAAGCTGATCACGCACCTTGGCGAAGATCAGCAGGCGTACAAGCAGCAAGGCTGGCCGAACTTGCCGCTGGATTACTTTCGCGACAACCGATTCAGCTCCCCGCACGGTGTCTGCGTAGATTCCCACGGTAACGTGCTCATCGCCGAATGGACCCAATACGGTCGCGTCACCAAATTGATCCGCAAACGATAGGAACTTCCAAGAAAGAATTTGCGGATGTAAGGCATTGGATCACAGCTGCAGACAAACTGGTCATACAACATCATAGAAGATATTCTGATTATTTCAAGAACCTGACCATCGGTCAGGTTCTTCGTACGACATCTTATTGATTTTTCAGTTATGTTTTTTCAACCTGCTGGTCTGTAATATAAGTTCCGTTGTTAAATGGGACATGCTATAAATGTAGAGAAAACCACCAAATAAGGAAAATTTTACAAAAGGTGTGATGCTGACTTGCTTTAATTAAATGCGGTTCGTCCATTCAACATCTTCTCCAAGCTCGTTGATGATTCCGATTTACGGCATCAGTCTCTATATGAATTAAATCGCAGAGGAGAACGTTCATAGCGAGCTGTCGCAGTCGGTTGTTTCCAACGTCCACTTTTACATCAGCTCCTTCGAAGCGGAAATGCAGCGGCTCATGGGCTGGATGTCACAATTCCGGCGAATACGAGGGCTGTTATGCTAATTAGGAAGGCGGATTCACCCAATTCGAGGTTGGCTCGGGAACTTATTCGTTTGATATTCGCCGTTAGCAATTTGGAAACACACCGTGACCTTAAAAATATTTTGAATCTGTCGTAAATCTCATAGCTTGTATCACGCCTAGTCCGGCATATGATAGGGTGTTGAGAGGAGCGAAACGCAGTGCGGATGCAGGTGCTAGCGCGGCCTCCTCTGAAATCAAAGGAGGTGTATTATTGAAACGGGCATTTTTGCTGCTAGCCATTTTGTTGTTAACGCTTGCCTCATCGGTCACTTTTTCCGCGTCTAAAGCTTGGTCAGCAACTACGGTAACCGTGAATCCGACGATTCAATACCAAACATTGGAGGGCTGGGGAACCTCGTTGGCCTGGTTTGCCAATGTTATAGGAGGGGCGCCGGAAGCGGTCCGCAACAACTATGCCGACCTTTTGTTCGACGGCACCACGGGGCTCGGTTTGAATGTCGCTCGCTACAATATAGGAGGCGGGGAGAACCCCCAGTATTTGCCGCCGAATACCACCTACCTACAGTACAGGGCAAGAGTACCTGGTTACGAGCCTTCGGCAGGCACGTTCGATTGGACGGCCGACGCCAACCAGCGTTGGTTTTTGCAAGCGGCCATGTCGAGAGGAGCCAACCAGTTGGAGGCCTTCTCTAACTCACCGCCGTATTGGATGACGAACAGCGGCAGCGTAACGGGTTCTGCAACCGGAAGCGGCGATAATTTGAATCCTGCCTATTACGACGCTTTTGCCGATTATTTGTCGGCCGTTGCGCAGCATTTCCTTGCGTCTTGGGGAGTCACGTTCCGGACCGTCGAACCTGTAAACGAACCGGTCGCGGATTGGTGGAAGTTTACCGTGAATACGCAGGAAGGATCCCATTTTGACCGAAGCTCCCAGAATACGATCATTAAGAAGCTGGGGGCATCGCTGGCAACGAAAGGAGTACCCGCTGCCGTTGCTGCATCCGATGAATTCAACATCGACGATACGTACGCTTCTTTTCTTTCCTATGACAGTACGGCGCTCTCCTATTTGTCCAAAGTAAACACGCATTCCTACGCCGGAACCAACCGGACAGGGGTTCAAACGGCGGCGGACGGAAGAGGTAAAGCGGTATGGATGAGCGAATACGGGGACGATGATGCTACCGGTCTCACGATGTCGCAGCAAATCGTTGACGATATGAAAAATTTGCAGCCGACCGCATGGGTCTACTGGCAGGCCGTTGACCATAACTCCGCGCCGGGATGGGGGATGATTACGACCGATCTGAACAATCCGACGAATTATGCGTATACCGTGAATGAAAAATATTACGTCATGAAAAATTACAGCAAGTTTCTCCGTCCCGGCTACAAGTTCATCTATTTGAACGACAGCCATACGCTTGCAGCCTACGACAAAAGATCGAACACATTAGTCATTGTGACGACCAACGCGACCGGTTCCGATTTGACAACCACGTATGATTTATCGAAATTTTCAAGCATAACCGGAACCGTGACTCCATACCGCACATCAGCGTCGGAAAAATTGGCACAGCTCCCGCCGATCAGCGTCGTCAACCAAAGCTTTACCGGCATAGCAAAAGCGAATTCGGTTACGACCTACGTGGTGGGCGGAGCGAACTACAACCCGGCGGTTAGCGCTACGATCAACGACAATATGACGGGACCCGGGCTCAATCAGGTCAATTACACCGGTACCTGGAGTTACTTTAACACGCAAGCTGGCGCATATATGAACGACAACCATTGGAGCGGGAATGCGGGCGATACGTATACGGTAGCCTTCAACGGTTCTCAGGCGCTGATCTATGCCGCCAAAGATTCGAATGAAGGAATTGCGGCCGTTTCCATCGACAATGGTCCGGAAACCGAAGTCGATCTGTATGCGGCAAGCCGTTCCGACAACCAGTTCGTTTATTCAACCCCTACTTTGCCGAGCAGCGCGCATACGCTTAAGGTCAGAGTCACCGGCAGGAAAAATCCCGCATCTTCATTCACTTATGTACCGGCGGACAGAATCGATATTGTTGCGGGATCGAATACATTCGACCCGAATGCGCGTTATCGCATCATCAGCAGGAACAGCGGCCAAGTCGCCAACGTCAACGGGTCTTCGACAACGCCTGGGGCGCAAATTATCCAGTGGTACGATAATGGCGGCAACAATACGCTTTGGACGCTTTCAAGCGCCAGCGGTGGGTATTACAAACTTATCAACGTCAATAGCGGTCTTGTGTTGGATGTGAACGGCGCATCACTGGCGAATGGGGCGAACGTGATCCAATGGAACGATAACGGCGGTGCCAACCAGCAGTGGAGCATCGTCCCCGTCTCCGGCAATTACTTTAAAATCGTGAACCGCAACAGCGGACTCGACCTGGACGTTAGCGGCGCGTCGATCACCGGAGGAGCGAACGTGATCCAATGGAGTGATAACGGCGGATCCAATCAGATGTGGTCTATCATGAAGGTGCAGTAGATGTTGATATAAACCTTTTTATCGGTAAGCCTTCTTGAAAAATCGTTTCGCCGCACCAACATCACGATAAGTTGAATTCGCTTGACTATCTCTGATGCTCATGTGCTAGAAGACATTAAGTCCTTGATATCTAAGGACTTTTTTTGTTTTGGAAGCGTAGCCTTGCCTAAATGGCAAACTTATGGGTAAAGTGACACAAGTATGCAACTGTCTGGAGAAAATAATATGGAGTGCACAGGGGGCATATCCCCTAAGAATATCGGTATAACAAATTGTAAAGAAAGTGAAAGGGAATGTAAAAAACTCTAAATTGAAAGCACGTTCACCCGGTATCATAATTAACTTAGAAATAGATTCATCACAGCTAATAGAAAAAGGGAGGAAGAAGAAGTTGTTTATGAAGAAATGGTTCGTTCTATTTGTAATGCTATGCATGATTGTAACTATGCGCATTCCGTCACCTGCCAGCGCAGCAGGCACGACATATTATGTGGATTCCGTGAATGGTGATGATGCAAATTCCGGCACCGATACATCGTCTGCGTGGAGATCACTCGCCAAAATCAATGCGACGGTTTTTAATCCGGGTGACACCATTTTGTTTAAAACCGGAGGAATTTGGAATGGTCAGCTATCTCCAAAGGGATCCGGAGTTAACGGCAGTCCAATTGTGATCGATATGTACGGTACAGGCAGCAAGCCTGTTATTAACGGTGGCGGGTTGAACAACACCGGAACGGTCTATCTGGTCAATCAGGAATATTGGGAGATTAACCATCTGGAAGTTACGAATGATGACAACATGAGCGCCAATGATACGGCAGACGTCAGAATGGGCATCTATTATAAGATCGATGCCAATGTATCCGGAAACAACCATGTATTTAGCCACATCTATATTCGAAATTGTTATATCCATGATGTAGACGGGAACGAGAACGGGTCTGCCGCCAGTGCAGGGATCTCCGGAGAAATTGTCGGACCAAACACAGCTTCATCTGCTAGATTCGATGACATCCGGATTGAAAATAACACTTTGACAAAAGTGGACCGGACGGCAATCCAGCCGAATAAGTTGAACATTTTCACTTGTCCCGGTACGGATACTTGCTTCCGGGACGGAGTCCGTAACAATAATCAATGGGGCACGGGTTTCCATGTAGCTTATAATACAATGAGCGATATAGGCGGAGACGGGATTCTCATGCGGGAGACGAAGGATGCGATTGTCGAGCATAACGTGCTATCCAGCTTTGGAACTAGAGCGTTAACGACCACGGCTATTGCCGGGATATGGTTATGGAATGCCAACCATACGATATTCCAGTTCAATGAAGTATACGGGGGGCCTGCTGCCAACCAAGACGGCTGCGCATTCGACTTTGATTATTACGGCATCGATAATGTATACCAGTACAACTATAGTCATGATAATCCGATGGGCGCTGTTTTGCTTATGGGAGCGAATGAAAATGATATATTCCGTTACAACATCAGCCAAAACGATGGCTTGGCTTTCCGCCATTTTGCTTATGATGAGAAGACGTCGGCGTATTTCTACAACAATATCTTTTATTATGATGGCGCTAATCATAAAATTAACGGAGATGATACAACACAATTAGGGTATCATTTTTATAACAATATTTTTTATAACAAGAGCACGACAACACCGACGAAATGGGGAAATGGCAACTGGGATCAGCTGACGTTCAGCCATAACATTTTTTACGAAGCCAGCGGACAACATACACAGCAGGAGCCTTTCGATCCTTATGGAATGACGAATGATCCGAAGTTTGTGAATCCCGGTTCGGGGAGCATTGGTCTTGATACGTTGAACGGATATAAGCTGCAAGCGGACTCTCCAGCAATCGACGCCGGTATCGAAAGTCCGCAAGCTCAAGGAATCAAGGACTTTTATGGAAAGTTGATCAATGCCTCGAAACCCGATATTGGCGTTCAGGAATTGACGGGAACTCCTTCCGCAGCGGTGCGCTTTTATGTACCGCAGCAGCAGATGAGCGCCGTTGCGACAAGCAGCACGACAGGCCATAGCCCTGCTAGTGTGATAGACGGACAGGATCAAACTTATTGGCAATCGGAAGACGGATCGAATCCATCCTTGACGATAGCCTTGGGACGAACATACAAGATCGATCGTGTCTTCTACGTTCCTTCAGCAGAGGATACAGCCGGAGTCATTACCAACTACCAGGTGTATACAAGTACCGATGGCGTAGCCTTTACAAAAGTTGCTACGGGCAAGTGGGCAAACAATACTTATATGAAAAGAGCGATGTTCCCATCCGTTACGGCATCCTATATAAAAATTATAGCATTGCATTCATCGGGACATACTTCCGCTGCTGAAGTACAGGTTGGAATCGGTACAGGAACAGATGGAGCGGGGCTTTATACAGGAATACCGCAATCATCTATGACGGCTACAGCTTCAAGTATTTATAGCAGCTCGTATGCTGCTGCCAAGGCGATTGATGGAAGCACTTCGACTTATTGGTATCCATCCAGTCTTCCAACAGCTGCGAACCCACAGTATATCATCCTGACTTTGAATCAAAAGTATACGATTTCAAAATTCGACTATAAACCTTATTCAGGGGCATACGCGGTTACAGCGTATAAATTGTATGTCAGTACTGACGGGGTCAATTTCACGGCAATCCCGACCGGTACCGGCAACCCGGGCACATGGGCAGCGGATTCAAGTATGAAAGTAGCTACCTTTGATCCGGTAGAAGCGACAGCTTTTAAGTTCGAGATGACTGCAACAGGAGGCAATAGGCCTGCGGTTTTAGAACTAAATCTATATTCCCCGGATAATTTGGTGCCTGTTCCGGCTCAACCGACCCATCTGACAGCTTCGCCGGCTGATTCACAAGTGAACCTGATGTGGTCGTCCGTAACGGATGCGACATACTACAATGTGAAGCGCAGTCCGGGCAGTGGCGGACCGTATATGACGATTGCCACTAACGTAACTGGGGCAACTTATGCGGATACGGGCTTGACTAACGGAACAGCCTATTACTATGTAGTAACTGCAGCGAACAGCGGAGGCGAGAGTTCAAACTCTAAAGAAGTAAACGCATCGCCGGTACAAGCACCAACTGCACCAACCAGTTTGACAGCATTAGCGGGCAACGCTCAAGTTAGCTTGGCATGGAACACCGTCACCGGCGCGACGTACTATAACGTGAAGCGCAGTACGAGCAGCGGCGGGCCGTATATGACGATAGCCGCCAACGTAACAGGAGCAACTTATGCGGATACGGGCTTAGTTAACGGATCAACCTATTACTATGTAGTAACTGCGGCAAACACCGGAGGTGAGAGTGCAATCTCTAATGCAGCAAGTGCGTCTCCGGCAGAGCCACTATCTCCGGTGCAAGCACCAACTGCACCAACCAGTTTGACAGCATTAGCGGGCAACGCTCAAGTTAGCTTGGCATGGAGCACCGTCACCGGCGCGACGTACTATAATGTGAAACGCAGTACGAGCAGCGGTGGCTCGTATAGAACGATTGCCACCAACGTAACAGGAGCAACTTATTCGGATACGGGCTTAGTTAATGGTATTACTTACTACTATGTTGTGACAGCTGCGAATGCAGGTGGAGAGAGCGTGAATTCGACGGTAGTTGGTGCAACTCCGATATCCAGCAGCAACAACCAAAAAAACAGTAGCAGCGATACTTCTACAACTACAACAGCCGGCCCGTCGGTAGTGCCGACCAAAGACGGTGTGCAAATTAATATCCAGCCGGTGAGTGATAAAACCGCTGACGGGACATCGGTCGCAAAAGTAACCATCGATGGGGCTACACTAGCTCAAGTGATGGAGTTGCTCAAAGCTTCGACAGGAACGGCAGATCAGCGTATTATCATCGAAGTCAAAGGCAGTGAAGCTGTTGGGAAGGTCGAGCTTCCGGCCGCATCCATGGCGGAACTATTATCCAAAGTACCGGCAGCGGTGTTGTCCTTTAAATATAATGGGGCAACCTATGACCTTCCGTTGAAGGTAGTGGACATATCTGGCCTTGCGACTGCGTTAGGGTCCGCAACGAAGGATTTAATAATCAGCACTAGCATAGAGAAAGTCAGTAGTACAACTTCCGTTGATATCGAAACGAAAGCCAAGCAAGCAGGTCTGAAACCTATTACCTCGGCTATAGACTTTAGCGTAACAGCGGAAGCTAATGGGAAACAGGTATCTCTGAATGATTTCGGAAAAACCTATGTGACCAGAACGATGGAAATAACAAAAGAGGTAGATGCGAAGAAAACAACCGTGGTTCTATATAACCCTGCAACAGGTACTTTGAGCTTCGTGCCTGCGACCTTCTCGGCGTCGGATGGAATTACGAAAGCAAGCATAAAACGTCCGGGTAACAGTATTTATACAGTTGTAGAGTCTGACAAAACCTTCGAGGATTTGAAAGGCCAATGGTCTCAAGCTGACGTTGAATTGTTGTCATCTAAGCTTGTTATTAATGGAATGACAGAGAGCAGCTTCGCTCCGCAAAAAGAAATTACACGATCACAATTCGCAGCACTTCTCGTACGTGCCCTGGGGCTGTCGGAAACGAACGCAGCGCAATTTACAGATGTGAAAACGAATGATTGGTTTGCAGGAGCCATCGGTGCTGCAAGCAAAGCCGGGTTAGTGGATGGCTTTGAGAACGGCACATTCCAGCCGGATGCGAACATTACTCGTGAGCAAATGGCTGTGATGATCACGCGCGCAATGAACTTTGCAGGCAAGAAAGCAGCAGCGGATGTGAAGGGCTTAGCCGGATTCACAGATGCCGTGTCCATCAGTGAATGGGCTAAGGATGCCGTATCGCAATCTGTGAATGCGGGAATCATCAATGGCGTGACCGATCATACCTTCGTACCGAGCGCGAAAGCAAGCCGTGCCGAAGCTGCGGTTATGCTAAAGCGTTTGCTGCAGTATGAACAATTCATAAACTAATGTTGTAAAAAACGGAGTCCGGCGTTTGAACGCAAATGTGGCTCCGTTTTTTGATTGTCGTAGGCTCCAAACCTACAATTACTTTGTTTAGTTTGTATGACTTGAGCATCGGCCAAACTGGCAATAATCTATAAAAACAAACAAGGGAGTCAGTTTCATAATTAACTTACGATTTCCCCACAAAGCGTAATTTTGAAAAAGATAGTTATCAATACTCCTGCTAATTTCACATTTCGGAATGACGATTTATCCACGGATTTGTCGAGTGGCAAGTCTTTTTTTGTGGAGGTGAGAAAGCCACAATAAAAAACACTCCTTTTGGCTAGCTCTGCCGCAGATTCGAATGCACATCATGCAACCATCGGCCATTTTCAAGAAATGAGGGGGTAACCTTCGGGTCACCCGCTTGACAAAGAACAAAAGTCGTTATTTGTGAACTAGTTTGACGCTAAATTTCGGAGAAATGGCCATTTCAGGGCTCGAAAGAACAAAAGTCCATAAACAACGAACAATCTTCGCTAATTATGGACTTTTATTCGTTCGAAGCCTGATTGGTGGTCATTTACCCACCAAATGCGTCAAAATGTTCTCTATTTAGAGACCTTGGTTCTTTCCACAACGGGTAAGGGGGAACTGTAGACATATAGGGCATTACCGACTGTTTAGGCATTCCATTCTTCTCTACTTGTGGTCATTCCAGACAAATAGATTGATGATATTTATCCATAAATCGGCATCTTGCACAGTTACCTTTGTTTCCTATCGAATTATAAAACGCACCTCTATCGGGGAGGTAAGTCATTTTCCAGTGACGGAAGAGCCTTATCTAGCAAGGCATATAAATTATGAAATTGACTCCAAGGTTCAAAAGTTTACAAGGCGCTAATAATTAAAAAACACATATGATTAAGAAGTAAACAAGATGTTAGAGAGGAGGTTATAAGTTTATGGATCAGTGTACGTTTAGACCCAATATTAGCATGGATGAAGTTCTTGCTCCACAACCGCTTCCGATATTAGAGGGCCATGGTCCGACCGATTTAGGTGAGCTACATCGTTTCGTGTTCACAATGTAAAAAAATTCGATAACACAGGTGAAGATCTGGAGGATTTGATCTCCATCGGAACGATTGGATTGATCAAAGCGATCGAATCGTTCTCGCCGAACAAAGGGACGAAGTTGGCGACATTTGCGGCTCGTTGTATCGAGAATGAGATCCTGATGCACCTGCGTTCGCTGAAGAAAACGCGCAAGGATGTGTCCTTGCACGATCCGATCGGCACAGACAAAGAGGGGAATGAAATTACGTTGATCGACATCCTTGGTACGGAAGCCGATGATGTCGTGGATAAGGTGCAGCTGAAGATTGAGAAAAGCAAAATCTATAAGAATTTAGATATATTGGATGAGCGGGAAAAAGAAGTAGTCGTTGGGCGGTTTGGACTGGAATTAGGCTGAGAAGAGCGGACGCAGCGGGAGATTGCGAAGGAGCTGGGAATCAGCCGCAGCTATGTGTCGCGGATTGAGAAGCGGGCGCTAATGAAGCTGTATCATGAGTTTTATAAAGCGAAGCGGTAGGTAAGAAAGGGTAGTAAGATGTGCGTAGGTGCCATCGAACTACTCTTTTTTTATTTAATGCAATATATCTGAACAAGTCCGAATTCATTATCCAAAAGTATGGGAACAAATAAAAGAGGACTGGGATCAAACGTTCAGTACGGTTCCAATCAAATACACAGTCAAACTCCCCGCCGTGCGGTCGCCGCATACTATGCGATGATGCCGTTCTATCTGGGAATCAGATTGTCGGAGAACTGAGACTTGCGGAACATAGCAGGAGGAACGCCAATTTTATTGGTAAAAACGCGTGTAAAATAATGAACGGATTCGAAGCCCGCTGCCTTTGCAATTTCTTTTACGGCCAATTCGCTGTTCAACAACAATTCTATGGACTTTTGAACTCTTTTTTCCTGAATATAATGGATGAAGCTTTGACCTAGGTGACTTAAAAATAATCTGGACAAGTGCCTCTCAGAGATATGTAAATACTGTGTAATATGCTGTAGGGTGAGCGCAGATGAAAGATTATCGTCGATGTACAATTTCGCTCTGTGTATCAATCGGTTTGCATTCGTGTCTCGCAATCGTGGATCGTCAGACGTGACGGTTTGCTCGGAAAACAAATATAAGAAAGATTGCAGCAGAGAATGGCATAAATGAAGATACATTTCTTCGGTTGCCGGGGTTCCCTTTTCGATTAGTCCCAGAATCGCATTCCATATATGGATGGATGGGGAGGCTTCGGCATGGGAAATGACGGCTTTCGCTTTTTCGGCCAGCTCTTTAAATTGATGAATGCAGGCAGTCGAAGATTCGGATTCATTCACTTCAAACGCGACAAAAAACAATGCGAGTCCTGTTGTGCTTTGAATCTGGTGCCAGACACCGGGGCGCGAGCAAAATATCGTTCCTGCGGATAAAGGATACGTGATGCCGTACTCTGTGTAGCTTCCCTCTCCTTGCATGACATAACACACTTCGAAAAAAGAATGCCGGTGCACCGGATTATCAAAATGCTCCGGCATCATTCCCCAGTAGTGAACAAGAAAGGAAACCTCTTCTCCGTGCAATTCAATCGCGCGTTGATTCAGAAGTGTGTTTGCTTGTTTATATAAGTTATGATCCATCAGATTTATCCCCCATGATCTATCATTGAATGAATTCTATCACATTATTTGTCCGAATCGTACAAAAAATCGGCGCTTCTATACAAATACAATTGTCAGGCCGGAAGCTAAAATGAATTGTGAAAATAGTAATAAATCGTGCATAACGGAGTATCACCAATCTTCTTGAAGGGAATATGATCAATGGCAACTTTGTACAATAAGGAACCGGTTATTGAAATCAAAGGCCGGGAAAAAGAGATTTGGAGCGGTTACGGGCAAATAGCCCAAGAGCTGTTTCGCTCGATAAACGAAAGAAATAAATTTGTTCTGACGATTGAGTGCTATCCGGCTGTTCGTGTGGAAGAGATTGTGGAAGGGCTGAGACTCGGGCTGAATCCGGTAAAGGTTATTTATGCCGAACGGGCCGCCAAGGATCAGGGACAGATGGAGGAGATGATTGAACGATATTTGACGGACGATCGAGTTTTTGGTTATATGGCTCCGTTTCATATCGGCGATTTCTACGATCACGGGAAATTGGCGCAGCTGCAGGGTGAAATTGACTCGATTACCGAAGGACTCGTTATCGTGATCGGCACCGGAGCTACGTTAGTGTCAAAAGGAGACATATTGGTCTACGCTGATTTGGCGCGTTGGGAAATTCAGCTCAGATACCGCAGCCTCGAATTTGGCAATTGGCTCGCAGATAATCACGCGGAAGATATTCTGAGAAAATATAAACGCGGTTATTTCATTGAATGGCGCGCCGCGGACCGAATGAAGCGCGCCGTATTGCCGCAGGCGGATTATTATTTGGACACGAATGCCAAAGACGATCCCAAGATGCTGAGCAAGGACGCATTATTTGAAGGGTTTAAGCAAGCGGTTCGCCGGCCTTTTCGATTGGTACCGTATTTTGACCCCGGTGTATGGGGAGGGCAGTGGCTCGAAGAAAAGATTGGTTTGGACAAACGCGAGCACCCTTACGCATGGGGGTTTGACGGCGTTCCGGAAGAAAATAGCGTATATCTGCAATATGGCAGTACTCGGGTCGAAGTACCTTCGATCAATCTGGTCTTTTTTGAACCCAAAGCTCTGTTAGGGGAAAAGGTGTATACACGATTCGGGGCAGAGTTTCCCATTCGCTTCGATTTTCTCGATACGATCGGAGGCCAGAATTTAAGCCTGCAAGTTCACCCGATTACAGACTACATGAAAGAAACTTTCGGGATGGCCTATACGCAGGATGAGAGCTATTACATGCTTGAAGCGGTTCCGGGAGCTACCGTCTACCTAGGAATGAAAGAGGGTATTGACCCGAATGCAATGCTGGCGGATCTGGAACATGCACAGGAAGGCGGCTTCTCCTTCCCAGCTGAGAAATATATCAATGTTTTTCCAGCGAAAAAGCATGATCATTTCATGATCCCGGCAGGCACGGTTCACTGTTCGGGAACCGGTGGCATGGTGCTTGAAATCAGCGCAACACCTTATATTTTTACGTTTAAGTTATGGGATTGGGACAGGCTCGGATTGGATGGCAAGCCGCGTCCGGTGCATTTGGCGCACGGCCGCAAAAACATCCAGTGGGATCGCACTACGAATTGGGTTGAACGCAGTTTGGTGAATCCAATCGTCAAGATCGATGAAGGCGAAGGTTGGACTGAGGAAAAAACGGGGCTGCACGAGCTTGAATTTATTGAAACACGAAGGCACTGGTTTACGGATGTGGTTCCACATCATACCGGGGATGGGGTGCATGTACTGAACCTGGTTGAGGGGGAAGAAGCCATTGTAGAAAGTCCGACGGGAGCCTTTGAGCCGTTTAGCATCCATTATGCGGAGACGTTCATCGTACCGGCCGCTGTTGGAGCATATACGATACGGCCGGCAGAGCGATCACAGGGACAGTGTCTAGGAACGATTAAAGCTTATGTCAGATAGCAGATTGGCGTGGACGTGGGGGAAGGCAATCGATGAATATTGCAGTTGACTTTGGCGGAACGAATATCAAAATCGGGTTGGTGAAAAATGGGGAAGTCATCTCGAAAGCAAGCATTCCGGCCCATTCAGAAAGCGGGCTCTTGAAACGTCTTCCGGACGTTGTAAGAACTATCCATAAACTGATTGCCCACAACGGCTCATCGATGTCCGAATGTGCCGGAATCGGGATCGCGACGCCTGGACTGGTGGATACAGCGAACCGAACCATTTTATCGATTAACGACAAGTATTCGGATGCGGTAGGTTTTTCTTTTCAGAAATGGGTTGAAGAAACGTTCTCATTACCCTGCATTCTTGAAAATGACGCCCGAGCAGCGCTTATCGGGGAAACCGCTTATGGGGTGGCATGCGGAGAAACCGATGCCGTATTGATGACGTTCGGCACGGGGATCGGATCGGCTGCCTTGATCAATGGTCAAATCCTGCGGGGGCGTCATTATCAAGCTGGCATCCTCGGAGGACATTTGACCACGGATATTCATGGCAAAGCATGCAATTGCGGAAACATTGGATGTTTGGAGGCTCAGGCAGGACATTGGGCGCTCGGTAACTTGGCGAGAAGGCATCCCGGCTTCGAACATAGCCTGCTCGCCTGCGCTGAGGACGTGAATTATATGACGATTCTAGAAGCAGTCAAGTCATCGGATGCTACGGCCGGCGATCTTTTAAAAGCCTTGATTTCACATTGGAGCGCCGGGATTGTGAATCTTATTCACGCTTATGACCCCGATGTCGTTATTTTGAGCGGAGGGTTAATGAAATCGAAGAAAGACATTGTTCCACTGCTTCAGGAACACGTTCATCGTCACGCTTGGACGCCATGGGGGAAGGTACGAATTGCTGTTGCGGATGATCCGGACACCTCGGTGCTCTTGGGGGTATCACGTTTACTTGATTTGACTTAAGTGCTGGTTAGGAAGCCAGGAGCAGCTTGTTTCCTGGCTTCCTTAACCGCAAAGCATTTTAATAAGTTGCACGTGTAACCTGTTTTTGGTATCATAAATCATGTATGATATATGATTAGAAGTTAGTGGAGATGAAGATTTTGAAAAAAAGTTTAAGCCGGTATGTATTGACAGATGAAATTTATGCTCTATTGAAAGAACAAATCATCAATCACCTTATTGTGCCCGGGGAAAAAATAAATATTGATCAATTGGCCCGCGATCTTGAGGTCAGTAATATTCCTATTCGCGAAGCGCTGTCCAGATTGACTGCTGAGGGCTTGGTGAATATGGTGCCATTTAAAGGCATGTATGCAGCGCAGATGACTCTTCAAGAACTGGATGAAATTTTTGAAATTAGATTGGCATTAGAAGGCATGGCCATTAGAAAAGCAGCTCCTAATATACCTAGTTCCATGCTGGTTGATTTGAAAGCAGAGATGGAGAGATGGTCGAACAGAAAGCCGACGGAAATTGTAGAGAAAATCAATTTGATTGCCGAGATGAACCAGAGCTTGCATGGTTTAATACTTGATTATTGTTCAAATCTTTCATTGAAGAACCTGATCACGATGTATATACAGAGAATACAGAGATATTTAACGGTTATTCAAAAAGGAATGGATCAGCAAGTGATTGAAGAGGAATGGAATGAACATATGCTGGTTGTAAGTTGTTTGACATCAAGAAATTTTGAGGAAGCGGAACAAGCTTTGCTGAAGCATTTGAGCAACTCCCACTTGCGTACTAGAAGTTTCTTTACTTAATTTTTTTTAATAATAATCATACATGATACATGATTAGCTCAAGGAGGGAAACTAAATGCTTTTGTCTGGTAAAACGGCCGTCGTGACAGGTGGTGGCTCAGGAATTGGCGAAGCGATTGTACGTCTGTTTGCCGCTCACGGTGCAAAGGTTGTAATCGCGGACTGGAATTTGGAGGAAGCCGCCCGTTTGGCAGATGAGTTAACGTCAGCGGGCCAAAATGCGGTTGCGGTGAAGGCAGATGTTTCGAAGGAAGATGATGTCAGAGCGCTTGTACAGGAGACCTTACGAAAGTTTGATCAACTAGATGTCGTTGTAAATAACGCAGCTGTCATATTACCTAAGTTTCTAGAGGATATTGAATTGGATGAATGGGATCGGCTGATCAACATCAATTTGAAGAGTGTGTTCCTTATGATTAAGCATTCGCTCCCCGAATTAAGGAAGACGCGTGGCTCGATTGTGAATATGTCTTCTTTAAATGGTTTAGTAGGGCAAAAGATGAATCCCGTATATGCCGCAACAAAAGGCGGAATTATTGCTTTGACGAAATCTCTGGCACTAGATTACGCCAAGGATGGAATTCGTGTAAATTGTATCTGCCCTGCCGGAGTCTCTACACCACTCTTGCAGCAATGGATTCAAGAGCAGGCTGATCCGGCAGCAACCATTCAGATATTGAATGACATGCATGCGCTGGGACGCCCGGCTACATCGGAAGAAGTTGCTCAGGTGGCGCTCTATTTGGCCAGTCCACAATCCGGTTTCGTTACAGGAGTAGCTCTTCCCGTTGACGGCGGGGCTTCGCTTGGTTACTAAATATAAATCTAAGGAGCTGCATCAGATGAAAATTACGAAAGTGGAAAGTTTTGTATTGCACGTGCCAATTACACCGCCGATTACCGACGCTATTAACGTCGCTACACACTGGGGATTAGCCGGTGTGCGCATTTATACGGACGAGGGCTTTGTCGGTTATGGATACACAGGAACATGTGCACATGGCGATGATATGATCGTGGATACGATCGAGAAATACTATGCCCCTCTTTTAATTGGCAAAGATCCTTTCATGGTCAAAGAACTGTGGGATGAGATGCGATTTGGAAAAATGCACTGGATCGGCCGTTCGGGTGTCACACATATGGCGCTGGCAGCTGTAGATATTGCGCTTTGGGACATTATGGCGAAAGCGTCGAATAAGCCTCTGTGGAAGTACCTCGGAGGAGCGAAGTCGAAACCGATTAAAGCCTACAATACGAACGGCGGCTGGCTTAACTGGACCAAGGAGCGGTTGCTGCAGGACGTTACTGATATTGTGGAACAGGGCTTTACTGGCGTGAAAATCAAAGTGGGCAAATCTGATCCGCGTGAAGACTATGATCGATGTAAGGCAGTAAGAAAAGCGATCGGAGACGATATCATTTTTATGATCGACGTCAATCAGCAGTGGAACATCAATACAGCCATGACCTGGGGCAAAAAGCTGGAGGAATTTGATCTTTTCTGGCTGGAGGAACCATTGAATCCGGATGATATTATGGGACATAAAAAATTGGCTGACGAGTTAAACGTTCCCATTGCACTTGGAGAACATGTGTACAACAAATATGCGTTCAGGGATTACATTCACCAGGGGGCAGTCGAATATTGCCAGGTTGACGTCACACGTGTAGCCGGGATTACGGAATGGCTGCAGGTCGCAGGTTTAGCTGCTTCCTACGATGTGCCGATTTGTCCGCATGTCGGCGATATGGGTCAAATTCATCAGCACCTTGTAGCATCTACGCAAAATGCCATAATGCTCGAATATATCCCTTGGATTCGTCACATTTTTGAAGAGCCTGCGACTGTAAAAGAGGGGCATTATGTGCTGCCTGAAATGCCTGGAGCATCGACAACCATTTTGCCCAAGTTTTTTAATGAGTATCGCGTAAGATGAGATCAAGAGAAGGAGCTTACTCCTAAGATGCTCATCAGCATTTTTGGAATTTGGAGAAGGGATAAAAAAGGTGGTGCGTGCCAGTATGAATCGATATGGAAGTGTAATCAAGGTTAAGCCCGTGAAGCTGGATAAATATAAAATGCTACATGTCAATGTATGGCCAGACGTTCTGACGATGATCCACGAGTGCAATATTCGAAATTATTCTATTTATTATAAAGAAGGCTATTTATTTAGTTACTTTGAGTACATCGGTGAAGACTTTAAGCAGGATATGGCTAAGATGGCAGCAGATCCAACAACCCAAAAATGGTGGGAACTTTGCGATCCATGCCAAGAGCCTTTGGAGACGCGGCTTGCAGGCGAATGGTGGGCATCTATGGAGGAAGTTTTTCATAGGGACTGAAGGGTATGAAATTTTAAAGGAATCGTCTTCATTGCAATGAGAGCGGGCCCCCGGAAGATTCCGGAGGCCCGCCGGCGTTTGTCTAAGCACGCTGCGCTCGCTGCCAAACCTCTCAATAAGCTGCTTGAACAGGAGCGCCTGCTGCCAGCGGTCCGAAATTTCCAGCCGGTTTGTCGCATAGTTGTCGGACGTAATGCCGTAAGAGGGAGGCCCGAGCTCGGGAAGAAACGGAAGCACATCTCCCGGCTGAGCTTCCTGCAGCCAATTCCGAACTCCTTTCTCCCACCAGCGCATTAAATGTGGCACCATCGGATGTTCGGCATTCGCTTCGTTGATCAATCTGTTCAGCAAAGCGATCGCCCCATCCCCGATGACGAATGAGTCCATCACCTGTGCATTGACATACTGTGCGCCGAAATCAATCGCCTGCGTGAGAATCCCAGTACTATTATGAAACGGACGCATCCCGGTCTTTTATAATACAAAAACGAAAAAATAATAATTAAATTGACACAGATGATACAATGATTTAAGTTTTTCTTAAGGCTAATAGAAAGGATGGAGCGACTCTGTATGTATGCATTCGAAAAAATAACCCAGCATCTTCGCCAAAGGATTATAGACAGGGAGTGGATTTCTGGGGGACGTCTTCCATCCAGCAGGGAATTGGCCGGATATTATAACGCCAGTGTGAATACAGTGGAGAAGGCTATAAAAGAATTGGTTACATCAGGATTACTAAAGCGGGATAGCCGAAGAGGTACGTATATCGATAATGGTGTTACTCTGGAAGGAGTTAAAGGTGGTTCAGGACTTGTGGCGGCATTTGTCATGGGGATCGATAATCCTTTATGGTCGAGCGCACTTAGAGGGATTGAGGATGTATTACATACTTATGGATTGAACCTTCTACCGTCTAGTGACGGTCAAGACTTTGATAAACTTGAAGTATTAGTCAAACGAGCTGTATCTAAAGGATTTGAAGGTATCATTATGTGTCCTATCATTGAACAGGGGCAGATTGAGAATTTTCAAAGATTATGTAATTTTCTTTTACAAAATGACATCAAAATTGTTTTCCTAGATCGCTATGTGCACGAGTTAAATGTTCCGTTTGTTACAAGCGATAATATGGCTGGAGCGTATAAGCTTACAAATCAACTTATAGCACAAGGACATAGAAAAATATTGTTTATTAGAAATTCCAATGTAAGCACTTTCAATGAAAGGCTGCTTGGCTTTAAACAAGCTATTCTTGACGGTGGTATGGAGTGGTCTAGTGAATATGACCTTTTCATTCCTACAAGGAAGGAAAATTTTGAGGATGAAAAACAAGTATTCTCCTTCAATTTGGAGGCTAAATTGAAAAGTTTGGATTTTACAGCTGTGTTTACGGCCAATGATCAAATTGCTGAAGCAACGCTATTAACAATAGAGCGGATGCGAAAAGAAATTCCAACCGATATATCGATGGTTACCTACGATGCCGATAATTTGAATCGACGGCTAGGACTTAAGATAGCAGGGATGAATCAGCCATTCTATGAAATGGGACAGCTTGCAGCTAAAAAAATGTTGAATTTAATTGAAGGCAAGGCAAAGAATGAAGCATACGGACACATCTGCAAATCCGAATTGAGAACAGGAACGTCAATAGCTTTTATTCCACAATGAGTAAGGAGTAAGTACGAATGAAAAGCATCAAGTTTTTTAAGCGTAACAAGTATTTCACTCGTATTTTTATTTGGATCACTTGTATCACGCTGCTAATCATCTCTTCTTTCTCAGCACTCATTTACTTTAATGTAGAGAATAAGGTGCTTAACAGAGAGTACGAAAACAGCCAGAAGGTATTATTGCAGATGAAATATAATATCGACTATCTGGATTCGATGATTCGTAATCTTACTCTCTCAACTTATAGTAATAACGATGTTAAAGCACTTATGTATTTAAATGAGAGTGAAACATTTGAAAATTTGAAGATACTGAACAATTTAAACAATACCCTCGTAGCAAACAATCCATTTATACAATCTATCTATATCTATAATAATCATAAACATGTGTACTATTCGACATCCGATGGTATCTTTCACAATGATCACCAATTGGAGCAAATTCTTAAAACCTATACGAATATACCGTTGTTAAAGGCCATTGTTCGTAATACGGAGGTCAACAATACCTCCACCGGTAAGAAATACGATACGGTATTAAGTTATATCATGTGCGAGAATGTGGACAGTGAAAATAATATGGATGGCGCTGTTATTCTCAACATCAAGCTGGACTGGTTACTAAATAATATCAAAGCAATCAACCAGTTGAATGATAGTGTGCACAGTCAATTGTATGTTTTGGACAGCAATGGCCAGTTTATCGAGGCGGATCCAACCAAAACGATAACGGATACGTCATTGGGTGCATCATTAAAGGCCGCTTATGAGCAATTGGTTATGAATCAACAATCAACTGCCAAAGAAACACCTGGTTTCTTTACGGAGTCGATAAACCATGAAAAGTACCTTATATCTTATATTCATTTGAGTAATACAGGCTGGACGTTGCTGGAAGGCAAACCCTATAACGAAGTTTATGCCAGTTTGAAACAACTTTTAGACACGATCCTGCTCATTACGTTGATCATCCTGATCGTAGCTTTGTTGTTGTCTATGTCTGTTTCAAGAGGTATTTACAGTCCTGTAAAAAGACTGGTTGAAGTTACAGCGTTAATGGATGATGAGGAGGATGAGGGTAGCCGCTTGTCGCCTAGGACCCATGATGAATTCTCCTATCTAACTGAGGTTTATCAAAAGTCTAAAGAGCGTATCAAGCAATACCATGTAGAAAAGAAGAAGAACATCGGCATCATGAAACTTTATTTTTTGAGAAAGCTGCTTTTTAACAGCAATAGCTTGAATTCAAATGAGTTTGATGATTTACTCCGGGAATTAAACGTATCTCTGGTGAAAGAGAAGCCAATACTCATATGTATTCTGCGTATAGATGACTATAAACGATTTTTGAATAGTAAGAATATGGATGAGAGGGAGTTACTCAGATTCGCTATTATGAACATCACGACGGAGTGCATTTCCAAATCATTTGTTGTTCAAATGGTTGATATGAAGGATGATTCCTTCACAATCCTGATGAATGTAGATGTTATTGATGAAGATGAGAAGAAATTAGAACAATACCTGCATGAAGCGCAAAGCTGCCTTCAGAGATTTTATAAGCTTTCGGTTTCAACTGCATTAAGTAAAAGAATAACAGATTATACCGAAATTACTGCTGAATTTAACAATACAATGTCTAACAGTGACTACAGATATATGTACGGGAAGGGATCCATCATCTCAAAGGCTCTTATTTCCGATCTCACGGATAGCCGTGTCGAAATTGAGCAAGTACTGGAGCTGGAGAATAAATTTTTTGACACGGTAAGAAGAGGCGATTTTGGAAAAGCAACAGAGCGACTAGAGGATCTCTTTTTAAAAATAAAAAAATTAACATACAGTGATGTTATGTATGTCAATATGCATATCGTTCACCGATTCAAAAAAGTGATCTATGAGTCAAATCAGACTAGAAAGGAGCCTATAAGCGTTCATAATACCCTGAGGTACAAGGAATTCTATGAGGTTGAAACGCTTGATGAGTTCAAGGAGCGCCTGCTTGGCATCTTACAGTCAATCGCTGATGAGGGCAAAGAAGCAGCCGCCAAAGGGAATACGGTTGAGGCGGACACGATAAGGGACATTATTGAAACCAATTATTCCGATACCTCGCTGGGTGCTTCGAGCATTTCTGATATGCTTAAATTATCCTCATATAAATTGAGTAAAATCGTAAAAGAGCATTTCGGGATGACGATCCCCGAATATATCAACCACGTCCGATTAAATAAAGCTGTGGAATGGATGGAAAATTCTCAACTTAGCATTCAAGAAATTATGGTCAAGGTGGGTATCGAGAACGAGAGCTATTTCTACAAGCTGTTCAAAAGCAAATTTGGGACTACGCCTAGAGATTACAAGGCTCAAAAAGATCGCATTTAAGCCAAATTTTAACCATCGCCAACGGGGCGATGGTTTTTTTGTGAAAAGTACAGTAGATTTTACGGCAAATTACGATATGTACAGTACTTTTTTAATGCTGCAAAAATGAGCAGTATACGAGAAATCGAATGATTGAGTATGATCGTCTCATACAGATGCACCTCTATAAGGGTGATGGTTAGGAAGGACTGAGGATGTTGAGAATCATAAGGACATTACGAAATGAATGGAAACACTTTTTACGATCAAAGAGCTTATTTCTAATCAGTTTACCGGCGATCCTGTTTGTTGTTGTATTTTACTATCTGCCGATGTTTGGCATTGTTATCGCATTTAAGGATATCAACTATGCCAAAGGTATTTGGGGCAGTGACTGGGTAGGATTCAACAACTTTAAATTCTTCTTTAGTTCCCAGGATGCTTTTCGGATTACACGCAACACGCTTCTATTAAACGGTTGGTTTATTGCGATAGGCATTTTTGTATCCGTTATCGTTGGCGTCCTCATGGCTGAACTTAGCAGAAGAATGGTAAAGATCTTTCAAACGGTTTTGTTTTTCCCCTATTTTTTATCCTGGGTTGTCGTTGGCTTCGTCAGCTATATCTTACTTAATCCGACCTATGGAGTTATTAATAAAGTTATGGAATATTTTCATATTGCAGGCGTGGATTGGTACAGCGCACCCGAATATTGGCCATTCATCTTAACGATTACTTATTTATGGAAAAATGTTGGCTATACGGCGATTATCTTTTTTACCGGATTAATCTCGATTGATGCCAGTTATTATGAGGCCGCTTCCATTGATGGAGCATCCCGATTTCAGCAAATCATGAAAATTTCGATTCCGCTAATCTTTCCTTTAATTACATTGCTGGTGATTTTGAATGTTGGGCGCATTTTTTACTCCGATTTCGGATTGTTTTATTTCATACCTCGCAACGCAGGCACTTTGTATGAAACAACCGATGTTATCGATACTTATGTGTTTAGATCTTTGCGTGTTACCGGGGATTTGGGGATGGCATCTGCTGCGGGACTGTATCAATCCGTTGTTGGTTTAATCTTGGTTGTGGTAACGAATCTGATCGTGAAGAAAGTGAATAAAGAGAACGCTTTATTTTAAGGGAGGTGAAATGCTTGCAAGCATCAATTGAAAACAAAAGTACCAATAACGCATTTATAGTCATCCTGTTCACGGTTATGTCGGCCATTATTATTATTCCTCTTCTCTACGTCATATCCGTTTCACTTTCTTATGATGGAGACATTGCTAAATATGGATATCAATTGATTCCTAAGAGAATCACATTTCTTGCGTATACGTATATTTTCCAAACGCCAAAAGCGCTTTTGCACGCTTATATGATTACTATTATTGTTACGGCAGTGGGAACTGCGCTTAGTCTCCTTCTCACCTCTTCACTCGCTTATGTGATGACGCGGAAGGACTATAGGTATGGTAGAATTACAACATTTTTCGTGTTCTTTACATTATTATTTAATGCAGGACTAGTACCTTCTTACATGGTTGTCACGAATCTTCTGCACATTCAGGATACGATCTGGGCAATGATTCTTCCGTATGGCGTAAGCGCTTGGTTTACTATGCTAATGAGAGGCTTCATGCAGAGCCTGCCATTTGAAATTATCGAGTCAGCCAAAATCGACGGTTCTTCGGAATTGAGCACTTTTGTACGGATTATCCTGCCGCTTTCCAAACCGGCTTTAGCGACTGTCGGGTTGTTCTACGCTCTGGCGTATTGGAACGACTGGTGGCTGGCTCTGTTATATATCAACAATCAAGACTTGATTCCGCTTCAATATTACTTACAGCGAATTATGTCCAATATCGAATTTCTAACTACAAGTGTTCAAGCCGGGATCAGCATTGATCTTAGTCAAATTCCTGCAGAATCATCCCGGATGGCGATCGCCATATTGGCTGCAGGGCCCATGTTATTCGCCTTCCCTTTCTTCCAGAAGTATTTAATTAAAGGCTTGACGGTAGGCGCTGTTAAGGGCTGAAGGCGAAATGAGTCAGATTATCGTTCCGAGTATCGGATGATAATAGATACAGCAAACAGATTAAAGGAGGGTTTCACAGTGAAAAGAAAATTAAAAATCACGACACTCGCTTTGGCAAGTATGTTGTCCTTAAGCACACTGCTAAGCGCATGCGGCGAGAAACAAAATGCATCTCCATCCCCAGCTGCAAGCAGTACGCCAGGGAGCAGTGCTGCAGCAACTGAAAGCAGCAAAAAGCTCGACCCGTATGTCATTACTTGGTACTTGCCTCAAAGCGTATTTCCAGATGCAAAAGCGGTTGCCGAAGAAATGAGCAAGATTACGAAGGAAAAAATTAACGCAACGTTGGACATCCAACTTGTGGACTGGGGTGCATATGATCAAAAAATGCAAACCCTTCTCGCTACCGGTGAGAAAGCAGATTTGATTTTCACCTCCAACTGGACGAATGATTATGTGCAAAATGTGAATAAGGGTGCGTTTCTTGATATCACGGATTTATTACCGAAATACGGTCCGGATATCTTAAAACAGGTGCCAAAAAATGCATGGGATGCAGCAAAAATTAAAGGCAAGCTGTATGCCATCATCAATACGCAAGTTCTTGCAAGAACCCCGGGCGTGTTACTTAACAAAACGTATGTAGATAAATACGGCTTCAAACCGGATCAATTCAAAAAGCTTGAAGATTTGACGCCGTTCTTGGAGAAAATTGCTCAAAATGAAAAAGATAAATATGCATTTAGCTTGAAAAGCGACACCGATGTGTTAGGTAATTATGGATCGGCGCTTGGCTTGGAATACTTCTCCCAAAAGAACCCGGGTGTTGTCCGTATCGATGATAATTCCTCCAAAGTCGTTAACGTATATGAAACACCTGAATTTATTAGTTTCCTCAAGCAGATGCGTGAATGGAATGCTAAAGGGATTATTCGCAAGGACGCCAGTACTTTGAAAGATGTCAATGCTGACGAGAATGCAGGCAAATATATCTCTTCCACATTTACAGTCATCAATCCTGACAGCGCTGCGAATGTCGCTCAAAAATTTGGCGGGGGAGATGCGACTAATGTTCTTCCGGTTGAGTTTTCCAAACCATATATGAGCACTGGCTCGATTATTGCAACGATGACGGCCGTCTCCCGTACGTCCAAAGATCCGGCAAGAGCTATCATGTTCTACAACTTGCTATACTCCGATCCAAAACTGTTTAACCTGATGAGCTACGGTATTGAAGGAAAGCACTACACTAAAGTCGGCGACGATTTAATCAAGAAAATTGATAATGCCGGCTACTGGGCAGATTCAGGCTGGGAATATGGCAACATGTTCAATTCTTACCGCACAAGCCCGACACAACCGAAATGGTACCCTGCAGGACCTGACAAGAACGCAGCAGCAATTCCTTCTAAATTACTCGGATTCTCTTTCGATCCAACGAATGTGAAGAGTGAATTGGCACAGACAGCCTCGGTCGTGGATGAGTTCTATGCCGGTCTGATAACGGGAACAGCTGATCCGGATGTCTACTTGCCAAAAATGAATGACAAGCTGAAGAAAGCCGGACTTGATAAATTACTTGCTGAAATGCAAAAGCAGATTGATGCCTGGAAGGCAAGTAAATAACGAACGATAGCCGCTGGCCTTCTCCCAAGGGTAAGTCCAGCGGTTCTTTATGAGTACAGTTAATTGAGGTGGATGATGATGTCTAAAATTAAAGAAGTGCTTGTGCTTCATCACAGTCATTTGGATGTCGGGTATACACATGCACAGCCAATCTTGCTTGAAATGCAAAAGAATTATATCGATCAAGCGTTGCAATTGTGTGAATTAACGGAGGATTGGTCTGAACTGAATAAATTCCGTTGGACCTGTGAAGCTACACTGCCTGTTCTGCAATGGCTCGAGACAGCCACGTCAAGACAGGTTGAACAGTTCAAACGCTTCTTACAAAATGGGCAAATGAGTATTTCAGCGAATCTATTGCATGCAACTCCTCTTTGCTCGCCGGAACAGATCGCCAAGATGCTATATCCGCTAAAACAACTGCGAACCCGGTTCGGGATTGATATCAAAACGGCGATTAATCATGATATAAACGGTCAGCCTTGGCCATATAGCCAGCTATTACTGGATGCCGGCGTGGAATTTTTTATTATGGGCATTAATATCCATTTTGGCGGATTTCCTTTGACGCGGCCAAGCGCATTCCATTGGCAAACGCCTGATCGAAGAAAGCTGCTCACTTTCAATGGTGAACACTATTCGCTTTTCAGCCAAATCTGCAATGTAAATGCTAAAGATACGAACATTATGGCGGAAGGACTGGCCAAATATGTGGAGAAAATCGAATCCACTCCGGATTATCCGTTTGATTTCATCTATTTGACTGCCACGAATTTACCGCTCTATGATAACAATCCACCGGATCGAGATCTGGCGGAGTTAATCAAATCCTGGAATGGTGAAGGGCGGGAACAGACAATTTCGTTTGTAACACCAGAGCAATTGTACGCAAAGGTTAAAAAATACGATTCACAATTACATGTACACTCGGGCGATTGGACGGACTACTGGAATTTCGGTTCAGGAAGTGCGGCTAAAGAGACCAAGTTGAATCGCAGAACAAAACAGGGTATGAAAGCGGTCGAGCTCATGGATGCTTTTAAGCGTGAGGAGAACCCATCCTATCTTCAAATCAAAGAGCAGGCATGGGAACAAATTCTTTTATACGATGAACATACTTGGGGGACTTTCAATTCGATTTCTGAGCCCGATCATATAAATGTCGATATTGGGTGGATGCATAAAGCCCATTATGCCTATTTGGCCAACAGCTTGACAGGCTATTTATTAGGGGTCCAAATGGAGAAACTGGCCGAAAATCCGCTGCAATCGGAAGAACCTGAGGGAATTATGATTGTGAATCCGTCCTCTGTTCCGGTGACTCACGACATTCGTATTCTATCAAGTTTTAAGACGCCGGGAAGACACCTTAGAGCAGACAGAATGCGTCAAGTGCTGATGAACAATGAAGCTAATCATTCAGGAGCGAGCTATGGGAAGATCGAGCTGCCTCCGTTCAGCTGGCGGAAAATTCCGTTTCAAACATTGCAAGAAGCCGAATTATCGCCGTTAATTTCATCCCATTCAGGCACCATTGAGTGGGTTGAAGAAGGGCTTTGGTCTCGAGATATAACAATTGATGAGGGGTATATTGAAACTCCCTTCCATAAATGCAGTTTTGACCCTTTAACAGGCCGTATTACGAGTCTGTACGATAAAGTACAAAATTGGGAAGTGCTTGACTTATCCAGCCCTTGGACATTATTTCAATATGTGCAGGAAACGATTGATCCCGTTTATCATCCAAATCATCGCAGCACCCTATTTCCAAGAGATGTAGAAAAAGGGAATAACGGTATTAGTGTATGGAATCACGATTGGAAAGCTAAGAGACAAACGTATACGCAAATGAAGTCTTGCTACGTAGAGCGAAGCGCGCATTGTGTTACCTTGATCCTTCGCTTTGAAGCACCTGGTGTGGATCATCTGGAGCAGAGATTTACCTTTTTTGATTATTCTGCTGATATCGAAATGAAGGTTTCCTACAATAAACAAGACATTACAACTCCGGAAGGCACTTATTTTGCAATTCCACTAAATATTGGATCATGGCGCTGTCAATATGATACAGCAGGGCAATTCGTCGAACTGGATGCACAGCAATTACCGGGTGTTTGCAGAGACTACATTACGGTAGATAAGAGTGTTTCCGTATACGACGGCTCTCATGGGGTTACTTTAATTTGCCCGGATGCGCCACTCGTACAGGTCGGTAACTTTAACTTTGGCAAGGAGCAGAAAAGCATCGAGAGGCATGCAAATCCGCTTCTGTTAGCATGGCCGATGAATAATTATTGGGATACAAACTTTCGAGCACGCCAGCCAGGGGCGGTTTCCTTCACCTACGTGCTGTCTACATTCCAATCTTTTGATCCGGCTTCTGTTATGGAATCGGCTGTCCGGGCCGTATCTCCGGTATTAATAACTCCTGCTATAGCATGCAATGAAGAGGAAAATGGGCAATTTATTCAGATAAGCGGAGAGGGCGTTCAGGTTTTCGACGTTAAGCCGTCCGAGGAAGGGACAGGTATCGTTGTACGCCTTAGCAATTGCACGGATCAGAAGGTGAACGCCAAGCTTCATCTTCCGAGTCGAAAAATTTATGAGGCTTTTCAGACAAATGTGTTAGAAGAGATTTTATCTGAAATCACTAATATTCAGAACCATACTATTGAGTTAAGGCTTGAAGCTAAGCAGATGGTTCATGTCCTTGTAAATTTTGAAAGCTAACTTCATTCAACTGATAAAGTCTACTTGATTGGATTCCATTGTGCTTTTAATAAGTTAATATCCGAATGACATGAGTCAGGGTAGTTTAGTTGATTCATGTCATTTTCTCAAATCAAATGTAAGCGCTCTATTTTCTTGTTGAAAGGAGGTGAAGCGAATTGAAGCTCAGTACCCGATTATTGAAGCAAAAGTCATTGATTCGTGCTCCAGTTATCATGATCTGTGGCATCTGATAAGTATTGATTTATGAATCTTTTACAAGGAGTGATTTTATGTTGAAGGGCAAAAAAACGATTATCGTTTTGTTATCAGCCGGTTTAATTCAAATCGGACTACCTTATGGCAGCGAAGTTGCGAAAGCTGACACCATTACATCACAAAACGCGTTGCTGGTGGTCCAAAATTATACAGGTGTATTTAACACCAAGCCTACTGTATTTAATGATCATACCTCGGATGCTCCTCTGCTGGGGAATGGTGATGTTGGGATTGTTATTGGCGGCGGAATCGACCAAATGACGTTTTATGCCGGGAAAAACGAATTTTGGTCAAGAGATCAGAAAAGGACGAAAGCACTAGGCAGAATAGCGCTTTCTGTTCCAAGCATGGCCGGGGCCTCTTACTTTATGGAACAAGATATTGCTCATGCTGAAGTGCGCGGGAACTTTACGTTAAACGGCAATACCATTCATTCTACAAGCTGGGTTTCCGCTACGGATAATTTATTAATGACCAAATTGTCTTATACCGGTTCCTCATCTGCTCCGGTAACAGTAAGCCTTAAGGATGGAACAGGTGCTACGATTAGTACTGCCAATACGATAACAGGCGATGTGCTCAGTATGGATGTCCAAGCTGATCCGGTTTACCAACCGACAAAGATAGGCAGAGAGGATTACTCCGGGGGAAGATGGTACTTTAATGGAAATATGGATGATTTTCGTATTTACAATAGGGCTCTTTCCGATACTGAAGTCTCACAATTGTATAATTTACAGTCGGTAAGCAGCGGCTTGACTACGCAATACACGTTCGATTCCATTCCAACGGGTGCCGTCAATACTTCCCTCGTCGCGGGAAAAATCGGAAATGCTCTCTCTTTCAATGGAACCAGCAGTTATTGGGATGCGGGTTTAGTGAGTATTAATGCTAACGATAACAAATCGTTAGGGGCATGGATCTACGTGCCAAGTTACGCGACTGACGCAAATTACATGTTCAGTCAGGGCGAGTGGAATCAAGGCACAAGCTTAGGTCTATCGGGTGGAAAGCTTCGTTTCCAGACAGTCGGCGGCAAGTATGCCGATTCTCCATCAGCAGTGCCAACGAATAGTTGGGTACATGTGATGGGTACTTATGATGGCCAGAACATTAAGTTGTATATAAATGGAGCACTAGTTAAATCCAGTGTGGTCGGTCCCCCCCCTCCTTCATCAACAAATCCTATTTCGCGGGTACGTATGTCCACAAGAGTCATAAATACGACCGGTACAGTGTCGAATGGACAATTGAGCTTTACTATGCAGCCGGGCCAAACGTATACGCTCGCAACTTCATTAATAAGTAATACGGACAGCAACGATTATCAGAATACATCTGTGTCCAAGGTAAGCGCATTAACACAAGCGGATATCGATGCACTCAATCAAACTCATCGTAATTGGTGGCAAGATTATTGGTCAAAATCATTTGTAGAGATTCCGAATAAGACGATCGAAAAGAGTTGGTATGGTTCACTATATTTGCTTGGCAGCAGTATGAGAGGAAATAAATACGCTCCAGGCTTGTGGGGGCCGTGGGCTACGCAAGACATGGCATGGAATGGGGATTTCCATCTTAATTATAACTACGAAACTCCATTTTATGCGATGTATCCAACTAATCATGTCGATGCGGCGGACAGTTATGATCAACCGATATTGGATTGGATTCCGAATGCTCAGGCCGGGGCAACCGCAGCAGGATTCAGCGGCGTTTATTATCCGGTTGCCATCGGGCCGTTACCCGGAGGCAGCCCTGATTCAAGCGATTATTATAATCAAAAAACAAATGCAGTTAATGCAGCGACTAACATGGTCATGCGTTATTACTACACGCGTGATACTGCCTATGCTAGTAAAGTATACAACTATCTCAAATTAGTGGGTGCTTTCTGGACCAACTACTTAGTTTGGGATGGAACCCGATATGTGATCTATAATGACGCTCAGCATGAAGGAGATACATATCCGCAAACCAATGGTGTTATGTCCTTAGGATTTGTTCGTTTGCTATTCCAAGGACTTATTGACATGAGCACGGATCTGAACCAGGATGCGGCGCTTCGCACCGACTGGCAAAATAAATTGAACAATTTAAGTGCATTTCCAACACAGGTACGCAACAGTCAAACCGTCTTTAGGTATACGGAAGTTGGACGAGATTGGAATAGTGGAAACTCGATTGGTGTCCAGCATATTTTCCCAGGCAGCCAGATTGGGTTAGACAGTGATTCTACAACGAAGCAGATTGCCTACAACATGGTTGATCAAATGCAGCGATGGGCGGATGAAAATGGTACACCGTTATTTTATCCTTCTGCAGCGAGAGTAGGTTATAATCCTACAACCATATTAACACAGCTTTACTCTTGGATAACCAGCCGCAGCTATAACAATATGCATATTCATACGGATGGTGGAGGTATCGAAAATCTAAATACCGTTCCTACTACAGTAAATGAGATGCTGCTGCAGTCGTATCAAGGGAAAATTCGGGTTTTTGCGAATTGGCCGGCAAATACTTATGCGAAATTCGGCGATTTCCGTGCGTATGGCGGTTTCCTGGTATCAAGCGATATGGAGAACAATATCGTACAATATGTTCGCTTGATCAGTGAGAAAGGAAGGAACGCTACCCTTGTAAATCCATGGCCAGATCAAACTTTGGTGATTTATCGTAACGGTGTAGCGAGCGGAACGTTATCCGGCAGTGAAATCAACATTACAACTTCACCAAATGAAACGATCCATATCGCTCCGAACGGAACTTCCTATAATGATATTATCAGTAAGCTAAGTGCTCCCGGGGGTCAGTCATCACCGCCGAGTCCGGTAGATGATAAAGATGTATCGATCATTTATAACGGTACCTGGAGCAATTATTCGGATAGCGGTGATTATCTGGGCACTGAAAAATATTCCAGACAAACGAATGCGAATGTGCAGTTTACATTTAACGGAACCTCGATCAAATGGATTGGCCCAATGAACAGCAATGGAGGTAAAGCGGACGTATATATCGACGGAGTGCTGGATCAGGCAGCGATCGATACCTACGCTACCGGCAAACAATATCAACAGGTACTCTACAGCAAAGTTGGTTTAACACCAGGAACCCATACGATAAAAGTCGTCGTAACAGGAACCAAGAATCCGAGCGCAAGCGATACGGTTATTGTTGTGGATGCATTTGAATATGGCACCAGCATTCCGGTCAGTTCCATTGCAGTTTCCGGCATTAACGGAACAGCTTTGATCAATCAGGCTAACGGGACACTGCAAATGACCGCTGCTGTGAAGCCGGATAATGCCGATGACAAGTCGGTTTCGTGGGGCGTACAAGGAGACAATGGGGCGGCAACCGATGCTGCGTCTATCAATGCGGCGGGTCTTCTTACCGCTATTAAAGACGGAATTGTAACCGTTGTTGCCAATGCGAAAGACGGTTCTGGCGTTAAGGGCGAGAACAAGGTAATGATCGATACGACGCCGCCTTTGACGGCCGTCTCTGTAGCGGCAGCAGCCCCGGACGGAGCGAACGGCTGGTATGTACATCCTGTGACGCTAAGTCTTAATGCTTCCGACAATGTGTCTGGCTTAGCCAAGACGGAGTACAGCCTGGATGGCGGTACTACGTGGCAAAACTATTCATCGCCTGTAACGTTGAATCAAGACGGCAAGTATGCCGTGAGCTATCGTTCGACGGACAATGCCGGCAATGTAGAAACGCCAAAAACCGTCAGCTTCAATCTGGACGCGACTGCTCCGACAATCACCGTCTCAGGAGTCGTATACGGTACGTTTAATGATACCGAGAGTATTGTTCCTATAATTGTGCTTAGCGATGAAATGTCTGGAGCTGACAACAGCAAGACGACAATGACGTTGGATGCGAACGGGGTACAGCAAGGGACAACGATTCCTCTCTATACGCTGCCACTCGGTTCGCATACGCTGGTTGTAACGGCGAGCGATCTGGCGGGGAACAATGGCAGCCAAACGGTAGTATTTCAGACCACAACAAGTATCGATTCCTTGAAGGCATTAGTAACGCATTTTGCGAGCACCGGGTGGATCCATAACGCGGGTATCGCGAATAGCTTACTGAGCAAATTGACTGCGAACAATTTGGCTGATTTTGTGAGTGAAGTGAAAGCACAGAGCGGCAAGCATGTTTCAGTCCAAGCAGCAAACTACTTGCTGCGGGATGCCCTATATTTGTTGTCCCAAGGGCGCTCATGAAGCTTTATCATGAGTTTTATAAGGCGAAGCGGTGAAGAGGGGGAAACCCCTCTTCTTTTTCTTCATTAGTGGACAAGCACCTTCAGTAGCGTGCCGTAATGACGATATTCTTCAGCGAACAAGTGGAGCGGGTTATGACGGTCGGTCCGGCCCTCAAAGGATAGTTAATATTTACTCGAACAGTAGCTGAGTTTGCTTGACTGAAGGCGCATGGCCCAGCACCTTTTTATAGGCGCGGAAGAAGGACGAATAATCGTGAAAGCCTACGGCTGCTGCCGCAGAACCGGCTGGTTGCCCCTGCAGAATCAAATTCTGAGCCATCACGACCCGTTTGTACGTTACGTAATTGCCCACCGTCGTACCTGTCGCTCTCCGGAACATCTTGTTCAGATGATGTTTGCTGATGTAAAAGGCGGCGGATAAATCGTCCAGCCTGATCGACTCGGCAATATGGTCGTTTAAATAAGCGATGATTCGGGAGACGGTTTTGGTGGAGAATGATGGTTCGGTTGCACTTTTGAAGGAATAGCTGTACATCAAGATTTGCGACAGAAGAGCCTCGAGACGCACACGAAGCAACAAATCCCGTATGGCCTTGTCGGCGAAACGGGCATCGATCAATTGTTTGAAAAAGGGATACATGACCTTTTCCCCGTAATCCGTATAATAGATGCCGGAAGAGCCGTAATCGGCGTGGAACGGAGACAATAAAACGGTCTGGTTTTCGGGGGGCAGAAAGCCGGGTACAAAATGGAGCGATATCCTCTCATAAGGGATATCGCTTTCGATTTTTACGCCATGAAAAACGTGGGGGGCAATAAGCAGGAGGCTGTGCGGCTCCGGCACATATCGTTTGCCTTCGACAAGATAGCTGACATCTCCGGCGATGAAATAGAACACTTCGTAGAAATTGTGGCAGTGCAGCTCATACTGATCGGTCGTGCGACGATCGACGGCATGATGAAGAATGATCGAATCGGTATGAATATTGATGGTTTGCATCCGGTCACTTCACTTCCTCCGAAAGGCGTGATTTCAGTCTAGTTGATAATCGCTATATTTGCAATGTTCTCGCTCCGATTTACAATGGAACATCTGTATGCGAGTACTATAATTAGTTGGTGAGAGGAATCTTACAACCAATGAGGAGGAGCCATTTTCCATGATTTTAGGTGCACAGCTGTATACGGTTCGATCCTTTCTTCAAACCGAAAAGGACATTCGACGTACATTGCAAAAAATAGCAGAAATGGGCTATAAATCGGTCCAGGTTTCTGCAATCGGCAAAATCAAACCGGAGACGCTTAGAGCCATTTGCGACGAGCTTTCGCTCCAAATCGCGCTGACTCACACGAACGTGGACCGGATCTTGAACGAAACCGATCAAGTGATCGAGGAGCATGACATTTTGGGCTGCGATTACATCGGTATCGGGGGAATGCCGGATAAGTACCGCGAACCGGATTGGTACGGTTATTTCGCGGAGGACTTCCGGGAAGCGGTTGGACGAATCGCCAGGGCCGGCAAGCTGTTCATGTACCATAACCACAATTTCGAGTTCGAGAAAATCGGCGGCAAACGTCTGATCGAACGCCTAATCGAGGATTTCTCGCCGGAGGAAATGGGGATTACGCTTGATACGTATTGGGTGCAGGCAGCCGGCGCCGACGTATGCGAATGGATTGACATCTTGAAGGACCGCCTCCATTGCGTACATTTGAAAGACATGGCTGTGCGGGGCACGGAGCAGCGGATGGCGCCGGTTATGGAAGGCAACATGAATTTTCCGGCAATAATGAAAGCGCTTGAGAAAGCAAACACGAAATATTTGCTCGTCGAGCAGGACGTTTGCCAAACAAGCCCGTTCGATTGCCTGCAGACGAGCTACAACAATTTGGCTGCCCTTGGCTACCGCTAAAGAGAGAGGAGAATCATCATGAAAAAATTGCGTATGGGCATTATCGGAATGGGTAATATGGGTTCGGATCATGCGAAAAAATTGATCAAAGGCACTGTGCCGGAGGTGGAGCTCACCGCCGTTGCAGAAATGGACGAAAAGCGGCTCACGGCATCCAAGGAGTATTTGCCGGAGACGATCGGTTTCTTTACGAGCCCGGACGAATTGATGGACAGCGGACTTTGTGAAGCCGTTATTATCGCAACGCCGCACTATGACCATCCGCGACTTGCGATCCAAGCTTTCGGCAAAGGGCTGCACGTTTTATGCGAGAAGCCTGCCGGCGTGTATACGAAGCAAGTGCGGGAAATGAACGAGAAAGCAGAGGAAAGCGGCGTCGTATTCGCTATGATGTTCAACCAGCGGACAAACCCGATGTACCGGAAAATGCACGAGCTGGTGCACGGCGGCGAACTTGGTGCGATCAAACGTGTAAACTGGATCATTACGGACTGGTACAGAACGCAAGCTTATTACGATTCCGGCAGCTGGCGCGCAACCTGGGCTGGCGAAGGCGGGGGCGTGCTTATCAACCAATGTCCGCACAATATCGACCTGCTTCAATGGATTTGCGGCATGCCTGCGAAAGTCCGTGCTTTTTGCCATGAAGGCAAGTGGCACGATATTGAGGTTGAGGACGACGTAACCGCCTATTTGGAATTCCCGAACGGCTCGACGGGTGTTTTCGTCACGACAACGGCCGATCTGCCGGGGACGAACCGCCTTGAGATTACATTAGAGATGGGAAAGCTCGTCTGCGAAAACAATACGCTGACGCTTCATAAGCTCAGCCAAAACGAACGTGAATATTGCTTTTCATCGAAGGATGGCTTCGCCAGGCCGTCCGTTGAAGAATTCGTCGTACCGGCGGAGGGCGACAATAGCCAGCATATGGGCGTCATCGCTTCGTTTGCAAAGGCGGCCCTGCATGGCACGCCGCTTATTGCGGACGGCAAGGAAGGCATCCATAGCTTAATGTTATCGAACGCTATGCACTTGTCCAGCTGGCTCGGCGAAACGGTCGAGCTTCCGATCAATGAGGATTTGTATTTGCAGGAGCTGAATAAGCGGATCTCGACATCCAAGCATAAGACAAACGAATCGGTGCTTTTTGATACGACAGGAAGCTTCGGCTCCTGACCGAGATTGCAAGGAGACCGTCCGGGACCAAGCGTCCCGGCGGTCTTTTTACTTCATCGACTAGGTAATTATGCGAAAGATAATGATATAAATTAGGAGACAATTGCAAACTTTTGCGGGCATTTTTGGCCTACCTGTAATAATTCCTTGTTCGCGGCTCGGCATGAGAGCTACAATAGAGTCATCAGATTAGCGACAAGCGTGCCGATAAGGACAGAACTGGCAAGGGACGGTGACAGGAATGCAGGCGCTTATTGTGGACGATGAATTTGAAATCAGGGAAGGACTGCGCGCAAGTTTTCCGTGGTCCGACTATGGAATTGAGAGCGTTACCATTGCTGATGACGGCGATACTGCGCTGGAGCTGGCACGGATCGAACAGCCTGATGTCATTGTAACGGATATCCGCATGAGGCGGATGTCCGGTCTGGCGCTGATCGAGGCGCTAGGCACGACAAGGCCGGACGGATGGAAGGCAATCGTCATTAGTGGTTATGACGATTTCGAGATGGTCAAGCAGGCGATGAAGTTGGGCGCCATGGATTATATTTTGAAACCGGTGAATACGGCCGAGCTCGGGGAGGTGCTGAAGCGCGCCATCGGCCAGTTGGAGCAGGAACGCACCGACATGCATAACCGGCAGCTGCTCAATGACCGGGTTCGCAGCGCTTTGCCCCGGTTCCGCGAAGAACTGCTGCGGGAAATTCTTGAATACGAGTACGATCCGTACCGGGAGACCCGGATTTTGCACCGTCTGCGAACACTGAACTGCGAATGGATGGCCGGCGGACCCTCCATGGTCATGCTGATCGAAGCCGACGATTTGAAATCGGTGGAGAACAGGGACGGGATGCGGCGGGAGAAGGAGCTGATCCTGTTCGGCATCGGCAATGTGGTGAAGCAGACACTGGAGGAGGATTATCCAGAACCGTTCGCGATGTGCGAGGATTCGAAGCAGCGCTGGGCGATCGTGCTGCAGGCCTCAAGGAGCGACAGTCTCTTACGACTAGAGCATCTAGGCAACCTGTTCATCGAACGTATTCAAGATTACGTCAAGGTAAAAGCGAGCGCAGCGCTTTGCACGGATCAAGGCGCTGTTTCGGAGCTGCATGCCCGGTATGCCGAAGCGGAGGAAATTTTGGAGCAGAAGGCGGTTTACGGCGGCGGCCGTCTGATGACCGGCGGCGGATGGGAGCAGGAGCCCGAGCAGGACCATCCGCCGATTACGAATCCCGACGAGGTGATGGACCTGATCATGTACGGTACCGAAGCGGATATCCATGCCGCAATGGACGGGTTCAACGAGCTGGTACAGCTCTGGTCCCATACCCATATCCGTGACATCCAACAGCATTTGTTCGGGTGGCTGCTCAGCATTTTCAAGAAGGCGTCACAGCTCGGCTGGAGCGAGAAGGGCTGGCAGCGCAACCCGATGCTGCTGTGGGACCGGCTGGAGCGCTACGACACGCTGGAGTCTCTTCGCGAGCAAGCGAAACTCTGTCTGCTGGAGCTGTCGCGCGGCTTCGCCCGGCATTCCGCTTCCCCGGGACATATCGTCCAGGAGGCGAGGAAATACATGCTTCAGCATTATGCGGACAACCTGACCTTGCTAAGCGTCGCAGCGGAAGTACATGTGACGCCGGTATGGCTCAGCAAGCTGTTCAAGAAAGAAATGCGGCAGACGTTCCTGGAGTATTTGACCGAGCTGCGAATGGAGAATGCCAAGAAAATGCTCGGTGAAGCGCGCTACAAAATTTATCAAATTTCTTCGCTGGTCGGCTACAGGGACCCGGTTCATTTTGCGAAATTGTTCAAGAAGAAGACCGGCTGGACACCTAAAGAGTACCGCATTCTGCAGGGAATTGCCTATGAATAAGGAACGGTTTGCGCTGGGTTCGCTCCGGAACAGATTGATTCTGATCTTTTTTGCGATATTGATCATCCCCTTCCTGTTGTTTGCCTATTACACTCGCGACAGAGCGATCGAGGGCATCAAGAAAGCGAATACCTCGGCTTCGCAAAGCTTTTTGATCCAGGCCCGCAAAGGGTTCGAAGCTTATCTGTCGAGGCTGAACGACCAGATGAACGATCTGGTCGGCAATAAGAAACTGCAGGACTTGCTCGATCATTCCTCGTCGGGATGGGAGGAGGAGGCGTTCACGGTCAATATGCTGACATTCCTGAACGAGCAAAGCTCCAGGGTAGACGCGTTTCGAGTGCATATCTACCCGATCGAGCCGGCCCGTTATCCCGAATACATGGCTACGATCGGGGAGGCGGATATCGCCGCCAAAGAGGAATGGTTCGGCAAGGCCCAAATCTCAATCAGCCCATCCTGGCACTTGTCGATGCCCAGCTACGGACGTTACGCCAAACCGCTGCTGACGTATTCGAAACGGTTCACGGGCCTTTACGACCGCCAGCCCCGGGGCATTATTACCGCCGACGTTTCGGAGGACCAGCTTTCGCGGTTTATTTCGCCGTCGGGCAATATTGCGGGGCAAAAGCTGCTGCTGCTCGATGAAAACGGGAACGTGATATACGACTCATCCTCGAACGAATGGACAGGCCGGCCGGAGGTCGCCGGCTCACTTTACAGCTTGACCCGCGCTGCGGCAGCCTCGCAAACGATCTCTATCGGGGGGCAGAAGTATGTCGCCTCCAGCCTGAAGCTGGACAGCCGCGCATGGTATCTCGTCAGTTTGTCGCCGCTCAGCGAATTGACCGGCACGATCGACGAGATCAGCAGGGTGATCCAGATTTTTCTCATCGCTTATCTGTTGTGCTGTGTCAGCGTTGTCATCTATTTCACCGTTCATTTTACCCAGCCGGTCGTCCGGCTCGTGCGGCTGATGCGAAAGACGGAGAAAGGGCAGTTCCGACATCCATCCATTGGGTCCGACCGCAACGACGAGGTGGGCTGGCTGTACCGCGGCTTCATCAGCCTTTCCCAGCAGATCGAAACGCTGATCGAAGAGGCGGCTCGCTCGGAGAGGAAGAAGAAAGAGCTGGAGTTCCAGGTGCTGAGCCATCAGATCAATCCGCATTTTCTGTACAATACGCTGGAATCGATTCGCTGGAAGGCGGAAGCTTACGGCCGAAGCGATATCAGCGAAATGGTGGCGGCGCTCGGCAATTTGCTGCGGCTCAGTCTGAATCAGGGCAAGGAGATCACGACGCTGCAGCGCGAAATCGAGCATCTGAGGTCCTATGTCCAGATCGAGCAAGCCCGGATGGGACAATCGATCCGTATCCTCTATGCCGTTGAGCCGGAGCTGCTGCCGCTGCCCTTCATGCGCCTCCTGCTTCAGCCGCTGGTCGAGAACGCTATCCAGCACAGCATCCGCGATAATTTCGAAGCCGGAAAAATCCTGGTCTCGGCACGCCGTGAGAAGAATGACATCGTTATCGACGTGAGCGATAACGGCAAAGGCATTCCACCGGATATACTGGACAAGCTGAACCGGGATCTCAAGGACGAACCGATGCAATCCACCGGCACCAGAGGGGTCGGTCTGCGCAACGTCAACGAGCGGCTGCGCTTGTATTTCGGGGAAGAGTACCGGCTGCAGATCGAATCTGATTCCGCTTCCGGCACGAAAATCACGCTGCGCCATCCGGTCATGAACAGCGGCGAGCCGGCATTAAAGCAGGAGGTTTCCGGGAGACAGGGGGCTATAGAATGAGAAAAAGAACATCTTTTCTTTATGTGTTCGCTTATTTCGCGCTGCTGTGCATGGTATGTTCGGCTTGCGACGGTAAAGAAGGGCGCTCCGGAAATGCCGCGGTAACAAACGGTGTACCGGAGGTGACGCTCACTTTCTATTTCGGCGGCGACAAGAAGCCGGCTACAGACGAGGTATGGGCGAAAATAAGCGAATACGTCAAGAGCAAGGGGTTGAACGTCAAATTTGACATCCGCATGCTCCCGTTTCAAGATTTCAAAGACAAAATGCTGGTCATGGCCGCATCCGGCGACAAATGGGACTTGAACTTCGACGCCTCCTGGCTGTCCTACAAACAAATGGCGGCCAGAGGCTCCTATATGGCGTTAAACGAACTGCTGCCGAAATACGCGCCGAACCTGTATAACATTTATAAAGCGCAGGGCACCTTGTCTTCGGCGACGGTAAATGGCGAAATCGTCGGCCTGCCTTGGACGATGAAGATGAGCGAGCGCAAATTCGCCGGTTGGCGAGCCGATCTTGCCGAAAAGGCAGGGCTCAAGATCGAGCCGGACTCGGTCAAGACGATCGAGGATGTCGACAAGCTACTCCGTGCGTTACGAAAAGCGTTTCCGAACGAAAAGCTGTCCCGCACGCCGCCTTTGTCCATCTACATGATCAGGGACGAATGGGTCGATCTCGGCTTCCATGGGCTCGGCTTCTATTTGAACGATCCGAAGGTAACCGTCATGCCGGTCGAACAGCAGCCGTTTTATTTGGAATCGGCTCGGCTGTCGAAGGTCTGGTATGATGACAATCTGATCAGCCGGGATGCGATGATCGACAAGGAAGGCTCCGATGAGCAATGGCGAAGCGGCAAATTGCTGTTTACGATCACTTCGCACGAATGGGCGAACGCCGATCCCGGATTCGTCGACAAAACCTACAAGCAGTCGATGTCCCTGCTATATCCTGACAAAAAATTCGTCAACCGTTCGGCGCTGGCCAACGTGCTTGCAATCAATCGAAATTCCGAGCATTTCGACCTTGTGCTGCGGTTTCTCGATATGGTGGAAACGGACCGTACGCTGTACGATCTGCTGATTTACGGCATCAAGGGCAAGACCTACAACCTGAACGGCGATATGGCTGTCTATCCCGAGGGCATGGACTCCGCGACCAGCAACTATATGGAGTGGGGTGGACAATGGGCGTTCTGGAAGCCGAAGTTCATGCGTCCGACGCAAACGTACAGTGCGGGCTTCTGGGAACGGGAAGCGGAATTCGCGAGCGAGCCAATCAACGTGATCTCGCCGGTGGACGGCTTGTTCATTGCCGAAGACCGGATGAAGAGCGAGCTTGAGCAGCGCGACCAGGCGTCCGATGAATTCAGCCGGCCGATCGAGCTAGGCGCTGTGAAAGATGTCGATCAGGCGGTGAAAGATTACGTGGAGCTGCAGAAGAAGAACGGCTTGGGCAAAGTGCTTGCCGAAACGCAAAGGCAAGTCGACGCGTATCTCGCTGCGAAAAAGTAGACGACGTTTTCAAAAAAAACGAAAATTTTGCCGAATGGGGATGATGCTCCCGTGTACAAGGCGCTGATCGTGGACGATGAAAAGGAAATCCGCGAGGGATTGCGGACGGTGTTTCCATGGCACGAGCTGGGGATTCACGAAATTCGAACGGCGGATGACGGCGATACTGCGCTGGAGCTTGCCCGTGCCTGGAGCCCGCATATCGTGATTTCCGACATCAAGATGAACCGGTTGTCCGGACTCGACTTTATCCGTCAGCTCTATATGGATTCGTCCTTCCCGGGAAAGATTGTTTTCATCAGCGGATATGACGAATTTGAGCTGGTCCGGCAGGCAATGAAGCAAGGCGCCGTCGATTATTTGCTGAAGCCGATTGATATCGGGGAAATGAAGCATATCGTGCGCAAAGCGCTCGAGCTCATTCGGACGGAGCAGCTCCGCAATCAGAATCAGGCATTGCTCGAAAACGAGGCCCACCGGGCGCTGCTGCAAATGCGCGAAGAGCTGATGAGGGAAATGGCGGAGAAAGCGATAGAACCGCACATGGAAACCAGGATCATCCACCGTTTGGAAAAGCTGAAGCTGGATTGGATATCGAAAGGACCGCTCGCCATATTGGCGGCGGAAGTCGACGACCTGAAGGCGATTGAACAGGAGAAGCGCTACAAGCAGGAGCGCGAGCTGGTTTTATTCGCAATCGGCAACGTGATGGATCAAACCTTGCAAGAAGAATGCCCGGGAGCGTACGTTCTATTCAAGGATAAAAAGGAGCGCTGGATCGCTGCGATCCCGTGCCAAGCAAGCGATCTGGAGACGGTCACGAAACTCGCCAAGCTGCTGATCGCCCGGATCAACGAGTTCGTCAAAGTGAAGGCGACGATCGGATTGAACCCTGCACCGGGCCCTTTCAACCGGCTGCCGCAATTATATGCGGGTGCGTGCGAAGCGCTTCAGCACAAGATCGTCCTTGGCGGCAACCGGGTTTGGGTCGCGGGAGAAGCGGCGGACGAGGAGGCCGAGGGGGTTAGGCTGGGCAATCCGGACGAAATGATCGAGCTCCTCAAGTATGGGACCGATTCCGATATTATGGAAACGATGAGCGGCTTTTCCGACTTCGTGCGGTCCTGGTGCGAGCCTCATATCCGCGACATTCAGCAGAGGACGTTCGAATGGCTGCTGGAATTGTTCAAACGGGCTGCTTCCATCGGCTGGAAGGACCGTTTCTGGGAGACGAACCCGCTGCTGATCTGGGATGAGATCGAACGGTTCGACACGCTTGATTCGCTGCAAAGCCGGGTCCAGGCCTATTTGCTGCAAATGTCTGCGGGCATCCGCGAACGGCTTGCGCCGCAAAGCCACATCATTCAGGAGGCTGAAGCTTACATTCGCCGGCACTACCGGGAAAACTTGTCGCTTCAGGCCGTCGCCGCACACGTCCATGTCACCCCGATTTGGCTGAGCAAGCTGTTCAAGAAAGAAATGCAGGTCACGTTCCTTGAGTTTCTGACCGAAGTCCGTATTCAGAAGGCGAAGGAAATGCTCGGCAGCATCCAATATAAAATTTACCAAATTTCTTCGGAGGTTGGATACCGCGACCCGGTCCATTTCTCCAAAATGTTCAAACGGTATGTCGGATACACGCCGAAGGAATTCCGAAACATGCAGGGAATCGACGAGGAGTAAAGGAATCTCGCGCCGCAGCTGTTTGCCCCGGTCTATGGGGTAGGCAGCTTTCGGCGCTTTTTTGAGTTCGCGTTTGTCCACCCGTTCCGGACCGTGTTACAAGAAGATTGTTTTGAAAGGTTTTGTTTAATTTCGTCTCATTGCTGCCAGGTTTACACAATTTTACAATGGTATCCAGGAGGTGAAAATATGGCTAAAATAACGGGAATCCGCTGCATTCGAACCCGGCATAACCGGAGCTGGACGATCGTCAAGGTGATGACGGATCAGCCGGGGCTGTACGGGATCGGGTCGGCAACGGATCTGTACGCACCCGGAACGATCGGGCAACTGCTGGAGGAATTGCTGGGTCCACGTCTGATCGGGATGGATGCGGGCCGGATCGAGGACATCTGGCAGGTGCTATATACTTGCGGCTATTGGCGCAACGACGGACTGCTGCAAACTGCGATGGGCGGCATCGATATGGCCCTGTGGGACATCAAGGGCAAGGAAGCCGGCATGCCGGTGTACCAGCTGCTCGGCGGCGCCTGCCGGGCGGCGGTGCCATGCTACGGACATGCCGGGGGAGCCGATATCTCATCGCTGATCGAAAGCGTGCACCGCTTCAAAGAGGAAGGGTATACGGTCATCCGTTGTCAGCTGGGCTCCTACGGTGGCGGAGGATTCATCCCCAAGGAGCAGGCTAACGTTCCGGCGGGCGCCTGGACAGACGGACCGGTTTTCGATGAAGCCCGCTATCTGCATATGATTCCGGAAATGTTCGAGCGGCTGCGCCTGGAGTTCGGCATGGACGTCCAATTTACTCATGACGTGCATGAGCATTTGTCTCCGATCACCGCGATACAATTGGCCAAACGTTTGGAGCCGTACAGCCTGTTTTACCTGGAGGACGTACTGCCCCCGGAGCAAATCGGCTGGTTCCGGCAGCTTCGCGCCCAATGCGCGACTCCGCAGGCCATCGGCGAATTGTTCGTGAACCCGGCGGAATGGACTCCGCTCGTGCAGGAAAGACTCATCGATTTCATCCGGGTGCGCGTGCCGAAAATCGGCGGGATCAGCCCCGCCCGCAAAATAGCCGCGCTTGGAGAGGCGTTCGGCGTCCGGACAGCGTGGCAGGAAGGCGGGGAGAGCGATCCGGTCAATCAGGCGGCCTGTGTCCATCTGGATATGGCCATATGGAATTTCGGCATCCAGGAGGTGAATCATTTCCGCCCCGAGGAGCGGGAAGCGTTTCCCGGGACGATTGAACGGCGCGGCGGTTATTTGTATCCGAACGACAGACCGGGTCTCGGGATCGACATCGACGAAGAAAAGGCAGAGGCGCTGATCGCGGGTTCGGAAAAAGGGAAGCCGTACTTTCGGCCTTATCCGACAGATCGAAAGGCCGATGGAACAAGCGTCCGGCCGTGATAGAATCATTCAGCGGCAATCATCGAAGGGAGATTTACGTATGGTGCAATCAACAACGCCCAAGACGGCGATCGTAACGGGCGCGAGCAGAGGAATCGGCCGCGGCATCGCCATGGTACTTGCGGAGCGAGGCTATGACGTGCTGCTGGGCCACTTGAACGAGCCGAAGGAGGCGATCGATGCGGCGGCGCAAATCCGGGAGCGATTCGGCCGGAAGGCCGTGGTCTTCCAGGCCGATCTTCGCGATACGGCGACGCTTGCGCCTCTTATTGACACGGCTCGCCGGGAGCTTGGCCCGATCGGGCTGCTGGTCAACAATGCGGGCATCTGCATCCGTGACAAGGTGATCACGGATTTTTCCCAGGAAAAAATCGACGCGATGACCGCGGTCAATTTTCGCGCCCCGCTGCTGTTAAGCGGTATCGCGGCCAAGCACATGATCGAGGACCGGGTTTGCGGCAATATCATCTTTATTTCCTCCTCGCGGGCGCAGCGGGCTTATCCGATGGACGGCGTATACGGCGGGCTGAAAGCGGCTCTGGAGCGTGCGGCGATGTCGCTTGCTCTGGAGCTGGCTCCGCACGGCATTCGCGTCAACGCCATCGCGCCCGGCGCGACGATCATTCGGGATCCTAACGACGAATATCACCGCGGGCTGAGCCGAAAAATTCCGCTTGGGCGCATGGCAAAACCGGCGGATATCGGAGAAGCGGTCGCCTGGCTGAGCTCGGACGCCGCCGCTTACATTACCGGGATTACGCTGCGCATTGACGGGGGACTGATTTTGCCGGGAATGCCGGAGGAACCTAACAGAAGCCTTGAAGACGATTGGGGACGAGCATAGGATTAAAGAATGAAAAAATGGATTTCACGGAGGTGTGATGATGGATCGGAAATGGACGGTTTTCTTCTGCATGCTTCTGATTTACAGCGCTTTCAATTGGAACGGATTCACAGCTGTGCCTAGAGCGTTCGCGGATACGGTTCAGAATGCCGTTTCGATTGAGCTGGGCGCAACGCCTGCCGAGAACGGTATCACCGCCAGAGCCGGGGATTACGCGGCAGGTCTGCAAACCGGCACGCTCGATGGGAAAGGCTATTGGGCGACGAATCAAAACGCTCCGAGCCCCCAGACGCTCTACTTCTACATGAACGTCAGGGACGATTTTCTTTATGACAATAAGGATCAGACGGTCTATGTCACTGTCGAATACTACGACAAGGACAACGGAAAGCTTGGGCTGCAGTATGATTCGACGACCGCAGCGTTCAAGAACGCGCCGGTTTTTTCTTATCAAAACACGAATCAATGGAAAACGTACACCTTTATTTTAAACGATGCCAAATTCGCAAACCGGGCGAACGGCTCGGACTTCCGGATTACGGCCGGCGGCGGGACACCAGAAGCTTATATCGCCTCCGTGACGGTCACCAAGAGGGATCGGATCCCGAACGAAGGCCAGCCGTTCGTTGTGAAAACCGCATATCCGACGGACGATATCGTGATTGCGAGCTATAACGTCATGGATTACGGCGCCAAAGGCGACGGAACGACAGACGATACGTCGGCGTTCCAAATCGCCCTTAACACGGCGTCAGGTAAAGGCGGAGGCATCGTGTATGCACCTGCCGGCACGTACAAAATCGCGGATACGCTCGACGTGCCTACCGGCGTTACACTGCGCGGCGATTGGGCAAACCCCGAGACGGCCGGCGGTGTCAAAGGCACCATCCTGGAGGCCTATGCGGGCAAAGGGAATGAAGCCGGAACGAGCTTCATCCGCCTGGAGCAGTCAAGCGGCATCACGAATCTATCCATCTGGTACCCGGAACAATCGCTGGATCATATCGCTGCCTATCCGTGGACGATCGAGCAAATGTCGGGCGACAGCGCCACCGTCGAGCATGTCACGCTCGTCAATTCGTACAGCGGGATCAAGATCGGTCCCGACTGGAACGAGCTCCACTACCTTCACGATGTATACGGCACGGTGCTGAAAACCGGAATTTTCCTCGATTATACGACCGACATCGGCAGGATCGAAAAGGTCAGTCTGTCGCCGGATACGTGGTCGCACTCGGGACTGCCCGGCGCGCCAGATCCGCAGAGCCTCTTCCAGTACATGACTGCGCATGCGGAAGGCATCGTCATGGGACGTTCCGATTGGGAATATATGTCGGATGTGCGGATTTCCGGCTTCCAGACGGGTCTGCGGATGACAAATCGAACGAATTCCAGTGATGCGGCCAATGCGCAGTTTTACGGTATCGACATCGCGAACTGCAATGTGGCGCTCAAGCTGGAAGCGGTGAATGAGTACGGCTTGCTCGTCTCGGACAGCCGTTTCTCAGCCGGCGTCGGCGATTCGCCGAAGGCGGTCTACGCGACGCCGTCCTATCACGGCGTCGCTCAGTTCAACACTTCGTACATCGGCGGAAGCCCGCTGAACGCCGTGGTCAACGAAGGAGAGGGACACTTGTCGTTCGAGAACAGCACGATCGCGGATTGGAATAGTGATGCGGGCGGATATGCGATCGTAGCGAACGGGGGTTCCGTCATTCTGGGGCAGACCGCATTGTCGAAGCCGGGCCGGCAGCTGCTATTAAAGCCTGGCGTCAAGAGCCTGAACGCCGTCAATTCCGGTTACCAAGGCAAGCTGGATGTGCAGGATGAAAGCGGCGGCGCGGACGTAAGCGTGAGCCAGGATCCGCAATATCAGATGAAGAAGCTGCCGGTCGGGGCTCCCCGCGACGCTGCGGCCAAGCCGAAGCCGGCATCCGATCGGCTGTACGACGTGACGTCGGCTCCCTATAACGCGGATGCGACCGGGGCGGCCGATGTGTCCGCCGCCGTCAAGCAGGCGCTCACGGACGCACAGGCAACCGGGGGTACGGTGTATTTCCCGGCCGGCACGTACCGGATCAATCAGCCGATTGCCGTTCCTAGCGGCGTGGAGCTTAGAGGCTCGTGGGATGTGCCGCATCATACGATCGGGGGCGGCAGCGTCATTTTCACGAATTACGGCGAGAACGACCCGAACGGGGCTCCTTTCATTTCCTTGCAGGAAGGCGCCGGCATTCGCGGGCTCTCGGTCTATTACGATCAGCAGAATTGGAGCCAGATCAAGCCGTATGCGTGGACGATCCAGGGCCAGGGACATCACGTGTACGTCATCAATACGACGCTGGTCAACCCTTATCAAGGCATCGATTTCGGAAGCTACGACACTAGCGGGCATTATATCGATTACGTGGCGGGATCTCCGCTGAAGGAAGGCATTTTCGTCGGGGGCGGGGCGCGGGACGGCTTCGTGCGAAACGTCCAGTTCAATCCCCACTACTATTCGAGAAGCACTTACCCGAACCACATTCCCGGCGGCCAGCAGGACGTCGTCTGGAATTATCAAAAAGAAAATATGGACGCCTTCCATGTCGGCCATACGGTAAATGAAACGTTCTTTAACACGTTCGTGTTCGGATCGCTTTACGGCATTCATTTTACGCCGCAGAACGGGCAAGGTCCGGAGGCTCTGATTATCGGGCACGGCACGGACGGCAGCAAAAAAGGCGCCTTTCTGGAAGGAGCCGGCGGCAAAGGCCTGACGTTCGTCAATACGGAGCTCGTAGCCATAAGCACAACGGAAAAAGTGTATGTCACGGCAGGCAGTGGTTTCGCTTCGACGGCGGATTTCTTCAATTCGTCCATGTGGGGCGATGTGACGCGAGCCGCCGATATTGCTTCCGGCAGCATCCGTCTCCAGCAAAGCAACTTCCGTATTTCCGGCGAGCCGGGGATCAACGCGACAGGCGGGGACATTCAGCTCTATGATTCTTATTTCCAGCAGGCGGGGAGAACGCACATTTACGCCGGTCCGTCCATCGTCAGGCTGACCGAAGCCGCCAACCTGTTTGCCGGCGGATTGATCATGAAAAACGATGCACCAGGCAAAGTGACGGGAACTGAAATCAAGCCGATTGCTTTGGAAGTGTCCGGTACCGGCTACGATTCCGCGCATCCGGAACAGCTGGGAACGGAACTGAAGCTGACGAATTCGAACTATCCAGGCCCGCTGAACGGCACCATCGAACTGCTCGAACCGGCGCCGGCTGCGCAAGCTTTCGTGCCGATCCGGTTTGAGAACGTCGGACTCGGCCAGAGTGCAATGGTGAAGCTTCCTGTCGTCGTCAGCGATTTCATCACTTTTAAGGTCACGCTTGAGGACGGGCGCGCGTACAAAATGCCGGTCAAGGCGGGGCAAATGATCGCCGTTCGCACGGAAGACGGCAGCAGAGGCGCGCAAGAGGCGATTTCGTTGAACATGGCCGATCAATACCACAGTCTCGGCGGGAAATGGAAAGGCACCGATGATTTGAGCGCAGCCGCCGATGTGAAGTGGGACGACCAAAACCTGTACATCTCCGTGTCGGTAAGAGACGATGTGCATGTTCAAGCTTGGTCGAAAGGCGATATTTGGCAGGGCGACGGCATCCAGGTCGGGCTCGATATGTCGAAGCAAGACGGCTCAGCCAGCAAAAACGTCAACGAGCTCGGTTATGCGCTAAGCAACGACGGAACAGTCACCAAATGGAGGTGGCGGGCTCCGCAAAACATCGCCACGGGCGCATTCGATGCCGGGAACGCCGTAATCCGGCGGACGGACGGCTTGACGCAGTATGACATCAAAATTCCGTTCGCGTCGCTCGTATCGCCGGGGTACACATACCAACCAGGCGACACCATCGGGTTTTCCCTGCTGCTGAATGAAAATGACGGCGCGGGCAGAGCGGCATACATGGAATTCAATCAAGGAATCAGCACGTCCAAGGACGCCACGTTGTTCGGGGATCTGTATTTCTTGCGGGGCAGCTACAGCGATTTCCGCAAGACGTCCGCTGCGGCTGCCGTTGAGCAGGCGCGCAGCGACCGCTCCGGCATGTCGGCGGATGCCGCACAAAGCTTCATCAACCTGCTGCCGGACGGCCCCGATAAAACGCGGCTGAACATGAGGCTGCACGATATGACCCCTCCTGTCACGACTGCCGTCGTTGCTCCCTCCGAACCGGATGGAGGGAACGGCTGGTACTTGCATCCGGTTACGGTCACTTTAAGCGCGCAGGACGATTTGTCGGGTGTGGCGACGTCGGTGTACAGCCTGAATGGAGGCTCTGATTGGCAAAAGGTTACGGGACCTGTCACCTATAGCCAGGACGGCCGGTATACAGTGAGCTACCGTTCGACGGATAACGCCGGCAATGAGGAGGCAGTGAAGTCGATCGGCTTCAATCTGGACTCGACTGCGCCGGCGATTACGGTAACCGGTCTGGTGTACAGTGCTTACAGCGATTCCATGGATATCGAGCCGAGCTTTACGCTCAGCGATAGTTTGTCCGGTGTGGACAACAGCAAGACGACGGTCACGGTGGAAACGTATGGCGTCCGTCAAACCGTGCAGCAGGGAGCGGTAATTCCACTGTATACGCTGCCACTCGGCATGCACGCATATATCGTAACGGCCGGTGATCTGGCCGGGAATACGGGCAGCCAAGCCGTGTCGTTCCAGACGACAACAAGCATTTCATCCTTACAGGCCTTGACCGAACGCTTTGCAAATCGGGGATGGATCGACAACGCAGGAATCGCGAACAGTCTGCAGGCCAAGCTGAATCAGCGGAATCTGAGAGCTTTTGCAAACGAAGTGCAGGCGCAGAGCGGCAAGCATATTGCCGAAGAGGCGGCGGTCTACTTGCTTCGAGATGCGCAGTATTTGATGCCTCAGCATTAGGAGCAGTGCATTTTACAACCGAATCATAGGACAATGACGTTTACAATCCGGCTCTAATGTTTAGGGCCGGATTTTTTTTAGAGGGAGGCTGCGGCGAATCATCCGACCAGTCACCAATAACCGCAGCCGTTCTCGGCTCAGACAGCCTCGGGCTCTTATCGGAGCACGGGGCTGTCTGCCTTTTGCAGGCGGGGTGCAAATACGCTAAAGAAGCACTATAAAGTTTAGGTCTGGCTCATGGTGTGCCCCCGTCTTCTGCAATATCATAAAAGTACAGACCAACAAAAGGAGACTTTCCATGAATGCCATATCGGAGACAACCGTAATTGTCGCAAACAAAAAGAGCAACGGGTTCGTTCGCGATCTCATTCGGAATCGCACGCTGTATTTGATGTTTCTGCCTGTTGCTGCGCTGCTGTTCCTGTTCAACTACTTGCCGCTCGCCGGACTGATCATCGCCTTTAAAAACTTCAGTTTCGACAAAGGCATCTTCGGGAGCGAATGGGCGAAGCCCTTGCTCGGCAACTTTGATTATCTGTTGTCATCCTCCGCCGCCTTCCGGGCTACGCGAAACACCATTCTGCTGAACGCCCTGTTTATTTCAGTAGGCCTCGTCTTCGAAGTGGGCCTCGCCCTGCTGCTCAACGAAGTCAGGAGCAAGGTGTTCAAGCGGATCACGCAGTCGATGACGTTTTTGCCGTTTTTCATCTCATGGATTGTTGTCGGCGTATTTGCCTACAATCTGTTGAGCTACGAAAGCGGCGCTCTGAATCGGCTCCTGGAGCAGCTGGGGTTGCAGCCGGTCGATTTTTACAACGAAGCCTATTTGTGGCCGCTCATTCTGACCGTCGCCATCCGTTGGAAAGTAACCGGATACGGCACGATCATTTATTTGGCGGCGCTGACCGGCATCGACCAATCGTACTATGAAGCGGCTGCGATCGACGGCGCCTCGCGCTGGCAGCAAACCCGCTACATCAGCATCCCGATGCTGAAGCCGACGATCATTATCCTCACCTTGCTCGCGGTCGGCCGGATTATGAATGCGGACTTCGGCATGTTTTACGCGATGGTCGGGGATGCTTCCCCGCTGTTCACGACGACGGATGTCATCGATACGTTCGTCTACAGAAGCCTCCGGCAATCGGGCGATATCGGTATGGCTTCTGCGGCAGGGTTTGTACAGTCTCTTGTGGCGCTCGTTCTCGTGCTCACCAGCAATTATATAGCGCGGAAAATCGATCGCGATTCCGCCATCTTTTAACCGCTGCTTAATCGGAAAGGAGAATGAGAATATGCAGGCCGGACGATTTTCTTTGTCACATTCGCTCATATTGATCCTGATTGCTTTATTCAGCCTTGCATGCTTGCTGCCGTTCCTGATGGTCATTACCGGCTCGCTCAGCACTGAGAAGGACATTATGTCATACGGTTACAGTCTTTTACCGAAGCATATTACGTTCGACGCTTACAAGATTCTTCTGCTCGGCTCCCCGAGGATCATCGAAGCGTACGGCATCAGCTTGACGGTGACCGTCGCCGGAACGCTGCTTTCCCTGGCAGTCACCAGCATGGCCGGCTACGTGCTCGCCAGACGATCGTTTCGATACCGGAATATCCTATCAGTTTACGTCATCATCACCATGCTTTTTAACGGCGGACTGGTGCCCTGGTATATCGTTTGCGTCAATTACTTACATCTGAAGGATACGCTGCTTGCCATGATATTGCCGCCGCTTGCGCACGCGTTCAATATTTTTCTCATCCGGAACTTCCTGCTTTCCATCCCGGAGGATCTGTACGAATCGGCGAAAATGGACGGGGCCGGGGAATTCATGATTTTTTACCGAATGATCATGCCGCTGGCTGTTCCGGTGCTGGCTACGATCGGCTTGTTTGTGGCGCTGTCTTATTGGAACGACTGGTTTCTCGGCCTCATGTTTATCGACAAGCAGGAGCTGCAGCCGCTGCAGCTGCTTCTGAGGACGCTCGTCTCGAATGTGGAGTTCCTGAAGAGTTCACAGAACGCGGCCGACATGCAGCGAATTTCTGTGCAAATGCCGTCGGAGTCCATCAAAATGGCGCTAACGGTCGTGACGATCGGGCCCATAGTGTTCTTATATCCGTTCTTGCAAAAGTATTTTGTGAAAGGGTTAATGGTCGGGGCCGTCAAAGGTTGACTATCGGCTATGTCAGCGAACCAGCTGTTATAGTATAAATAAAATTTCAGGGGAGATGGGAACATGAAAAGCTTGAAGTCGAAGATGCTGCTTTTGCCTGCTGCGGTGCTCTTACTAAGCATACTGACGACCGCATGCAGTACGGAGAAGAAGGACGCGGGGCCGTCCGCCGCACCGTCCCAGACTGGCAAGGCCAGTACGGATGCCAAGCAGGAGGACGAAGTTACGCTGCGTTTTTATTTCGGCGGGGACAAGAAAGCGGCAACGGATGAGGTCTGGTCCGCCGTCAGCACCTATGTCAAATCGAAAGGGCTGAACGTCAAGTTTGACATCAACTTTATCCCGTTCGGCGATTTCAAGGAAAAGATGCGGGTCATGGCTGCGTCCGGGGACAACTGGGATTTGAACTTTGACGGCGACTGGCTGTCCTACAAGCTGATGGCCGCCAATGGCTCCTATATGGCGCTGAACGACCTGCTGCCGAAATACGCTCCGAACTTGTATAAGAAATATCAGGAACAGGGAACGCTTCAGGCTGCAACCGTGGGCGGTAAAATCGTCGGCCTGCCTTGGACGATGAAAATGAATCAGCGGCAGTACTTCACATGGCGCTCTGACATGGCTGATAAAGCGGGCATCACTCCGGATCCGAAATCCGTCAATACGATCGAGGGGATCGATACGTTCCTTCATAAGCTCAGAAATGCGTATCCGAACGCGAAAATTGGCAGATCGAATCCACTCGCCATTTACCAGCTCAGGGATGAATGGGTCGATCTCGGGTTCCACCAACTGGGTTTCTACCTGAGCGATCCGAAAGTGACCGTCAAGGCTCTCGAGCAGCAGCCGTTTTATAAGGAAGCAAGCGTAATGGCGAAAAAGTGGTACGACGATGGCGTTATCAACCGCGACGCCATGATCGACAAGCAGGACGGGGCGGCCCAATGGCGCAACGGCCAATCGCTGATCACCTTGACGTCCCATGAATGGGTGAACGCCAATCCGGGATTTGCTGATCCTTCCTACGGACTGCAAAGCTCGCTCATTTATCCGGACAAGAAGACGATCAACCGCACGGCGCTGGCCAACGTACTGGCCATTAACCGGAATTCGAAGCATGCCGACAGGGTACTTCGCTTCCTCGACATGTTCGAAACCGACCAAAAGCTGTACGACCTGGTGCAATACGGAATCGAAGGGAAGACGTATGTGTTGAAGGGTGATGCGGCGGAATATCCGAACGGCATGTCGACGACGGCAAGCAACTATATGGAATGGGGCGGACAATGGGCGTTCTGGAAGCCTCAATTTATGCGGCCGACGACCACATATCCGAAAGATTTCTGGGTGCATGAAGCGGAATTCGCTAGTCAGCCGAACAACGTCAATTCGCCGATAGACGGCTTGTTCATCGCCGAAGACAGCATCAAGAACGAGCTTGCGAAGCGCGATCAAACGTACGAGGAATTGGGCAAGACGATCGAGTTCGGCGTCGCCAAAAATACGGATCAGGCACTGTCCGACTACATCGAGAAACAAAAGGCGAACGGGCTCGACAAAGTCATCGCCGAAGCGCAAAAGCAAATCGACGCTTATTTGGCTGCCAATAAAAAGTGAGTTCAGGCTGATAAGCTGAATCAGGCTATGGTGAAAATCACCGTGGCCTTTTTTGTGCGAGGTTTGAGATCAATAAAAACCCCTTTTAATCATAAAATAAATATCTTTGAATATAGACCATTAGAGCTCGCTACATTCAATTGAATTTAAATAACCATTCGAGGAAGGGATGTAATATGACCTTGAGAATCTATATTGCCCTGGAAGGGGACACCTTGCGAACAATCGCAAGACGGCTTCATCTGGAGATAGCGGAGCTTCTTCTTCAAAATCCTTCTATTACGGACCCCGATCGAACTGTTCAAGGCTTTCAGGTAAGGCTTCCTGACGCCGGGCAACCATCCGATGTGGTGATGTGTCCCCCTTCGATTGTTGAAGGAGAGCTCGATAATTGGATCCCGCTTACTCCGTTGGAGCAAATGGCTGAGACCGAATACGACGTACTGATCGTGGGCAGCGGCGCAGGAGGTGGAGCCGTTCTCTGGCGATTGTCCGAACAATGGGGGAACAATGGAAAAAAGATCGGACTGGTTGAAGCAGGGAATCTCTTCTTGCCTACCCACGTATTAAATGTTCCTACGATTAACTTCCAACAAGGTTATATGCTGGCTGAGAAGCAGTACACACACATTGGACCGCAATTTTCAGGTTTCGTTAAGAAGCTTGTTTTTGGCGGAGGCACGTTATTTTGGGGTGCCGTTAGTCCGCGCATGTCGAATTTCGAAATCGAGAATTGGCCAATTTCGCTCAGGGAGATGAACGACTACTACAAAATCGCGGAGCGGATCATGAAGGTGAACACGGATTTTGCTAAAGGCTCATCTTTCTCTGAAGTTTTTTTAGAGCGTCTTCAACGAAATGGTTACTCGGAAGCAGCACACAGACCGATGGCGGTCGATTTGGCATCGTCCCAATACGGAATGCTTCACTCCAACGTTTTCTTCAGCTCGATCATTTTTTTTGCCTACGCATTGAATCGCAGACCTGTCGATATTGCCGTGAATGCCCATGTAACCAAGGTGCTGACCGATAATGGAAAGACGGCCGGTGTCGAGGTCATCACACCGAATAATCAAAAGTTCGTGCTCAAAGCTAAAAAAGTAGTGGTATCGGCGAGTACTTTGGAAACTCCGCGAATATTACTCAATTCGGGTATTCAAGGTAGAGCGATCGGTCATTACCTTACCTCACATTCCGGCATATGGGCAGTTGGATTTGTGAGCCGGGATCATTTTTCTGAAGTTCTCGGTAATTTGAGTATATACATACCCGAGACGCTTCAGTCCCCGTTTCAAGTTGAAATTCAAAGGTTTGACAAGTATTACATTTATAAATATGAAGAAGAAACGGTACTTAAGGAGTTGGATCTTTTTATTTTTGGAGCAGGTAAAACCGAATCTCGTTTTGACAATTATTTGACTTTGGATCCTCTCAAGAAGGACAAATTCGGATTTCCGGAAGTGCAAGTGCATTTTTCTTACAGCGAGAGGGATAAACAAGTTATTCGTCAAACAATAGAAGGCGTAAAGCATGTGGTCAAAGTTCTGGGGGTCACTTTAAAATCCCCAATTTGTGTTTTGTATCCAGGACGTTCGAGACATTTCTCTGGAACGTGCAGGATCGGCAGCGACCCGCAAACGGCAGCGGCAAATCCACATGGCGAGATTTTCGGCGTTTCTGGTTTGTTCGTGGCGGACAACAGCGCGTTGCCTTCCGTTTCTGCGGCGAATCCGACGTTGACGACGATAGCCCTCGCGATCCGGACGGCCGATCATATAGTGCGGCAATTCCAAAGCTGACATTCCTCAGAGGGGAACATTTCCTTTGGGAATCAGCTGCTGCTTAATTTACCCATGGCGTATTCCATTTTTTTGGAACAGACATTTGTGCAGATCCGTATTGCAACCGGTTTCAGTATCTGTTACAATCAACTTGTACACATAAGTGTATATCTGTATGACTAAACAACTAGAGGAGGTAACTACCATTTTAGACAAGAACGATTTTGCCCCCCTCTATATTCAACTTCAAAGAATTCTTCGATCGAAGATCATGAACGGAGAGTATAGACAGGGGGAAGCCATCCCTTCTGAAACGGAAATGATGAAACTGTTCGATACGACCCGAGGGACGATTCGGAACGCGATATCCTTATTAGTAACCGAAGGATTGGTGGAGCAAATTCGCGGAAAGGGAACTTTTGTTCGTTTAAATCAGCTCAAGTACAGCATATTTAATTTTGGTGGCTTTACGGACTATTTGAAAAACCGCGGTGAAACTGCAGTATCCAAAGTGCTGGAACAGAAAATCGTGCAAGTAGAGGGGAAGGATTATTTCAAGTTGGTCAGGGCCCGGGGGGTCAAGAAAGATGATACGGTGCTATTTTTAACGATCGACACCTCGTTGATTCCGGTTTCTTTGTTTCCAGGCCTAGAGCGATATGACTTCGAAAAAGAATCTTTATACCATATCATGCGGGAAAAATATCAGATCTATCCTGGGCGTACGGAAATATCTTTATTGCCTGTCGAAGTAAACGAAAAGGCGAAAGAGATTTTGCAAGTAGACAAGAAACAATTATCCCTATTGAAAGCGGAAGGCAGCGTGTTCGGTCAAAACAATGTAGAAATCGAGAAAGTAACGGTTATCTATAGTCCGCTTGTTGAATTTAAAATCATGACGAATGTGAACCAACTGTGATGCGCATCTGAATCTAACCTTCAAGGAGATGATTAAGACATGAGAAAAACACTTACAGCTGCAACCATGGTTGCAATGCTTCTTTTTGCAAGCGCTTGCGGAAACAAATCATTGCCTAACGTCGGAGCTGGCAGCGCCAAGCCTTCTTCCGAGAAAAAAGTGCTTACAGTCGTTAATTGGAAAGACTACGGCTCCAACGATCCGGAAGTTGTTAAAGAGTTTGAAGCCAAGTACAACGTTACAGTCACACACGAATATATGGCATCTGAAGAAGAGCTGCTGACAAGACTCAAAACAAGCAAAAAAGGAAGCATAGATGTCGTACTGCCGAACTCTTCTATATTACCCGATGCGATCAACGAAGGGCTCTTAGAACCGGTCGACACGGCCAAGCTTAGCAATTTCAGCCATATTTACGAGCCGTTTAAAAAGCTTCCCGAGAATTACAAGGACGGCAAGCTTTACGCGGTCCCATGGGTATGGGGATCGACAGCCATCGCTTATAATCCTGATGTTATCAAAGAGCCGATCGATTCTGTTGGAGCCTTGTTTGATGATAAGTACAAAGGGAAAATCGCCTTCCGAGACGACTTCAACGATGCAATCATGACCGCTGCGTTAGCACTGGGTCAGGATCCTAACCACCCTTCGGACCTGCAAGCGATCAAGAAAAAGCTTATTGATCAAAAGCCGTTGAACCGGACGTATTGGAAAAGCGGCGATGAATTTTCCAAACTTTACGCAGGGAAATTTATCGACATTGCTCTCATGTGGAGCGGTCAAACCGCATCTATGAAAAAACAGGGGCAAAACATCAAATACGTGATTCCGAAAGAAGGCGCGATCGGTTGGGTAGATAACTGGGCAATCGTGAACGGGTCCAAAAATGTGGATCTGGCGCATCAATTTATCGATTTCATGATCGACCGCAAGTTCCAGGAAAATTGGGTGAACAAGGGCGGACCGGCTCCGGTCAACAAAGATGTCAGCAGCAGCCTTGATCAAGCGTTCGTGAAGGAAATGGGCCTCGACGAGGGGACGATCGCCAAGCTGAAGTTTGTTTCTTATCGGACTAACGACGAGAAGAAGCAGTGGAACGAGATCTGGCAGGAAGTAAAATCGCATTAAATGCAAGCATGAGGAGTGAGCTCTTTTGAATAAAAAGATTTGGCTGATGAGTCCGGCTGTGTTCCTGCTCCTGTCTTTCTGCGTGATTCCCCTTTTTATCATGGTGTATTACAGCTTTTTAACCGACGGGACTAGCGGGCATTTCACGATTCAGAACTATTTGGATTTTTTCCAGAAAGATTTCTATCTGAAGTTAACATGGAAAACGATCCGCATCAGCTTTTACGTTACTTTGATTTGTCTTTTGATCGGTTATCCGATGGCCTATGTGATGGTCAAAATTATCAGTAACGGTAAAAATCTGCTGCTGGTAGCGATCATCATCCCATTCTGGACAAGCCAGCTTGTGCGGGCTTATTCCTGGCAAAATCTTCTCCGCGATGGAGGGATTCTGGAGATTTTGCTGCGAAAGCTGCACTTGATCGGCTCGGGACCACTCGGTCTTATGTTTACCCAGTATGCGGTTATCATCGCGATGGTTCACATCTTTTTCCCGTACATGGTCATTACGATTTATTTGTCCCTGGAGAAAGTGGATAATTCCTTGATAGAAGCTTCCAAAAGCTTGAAAGCAGGGCCGATCACCACGTTTCGGCGGGTCGTTCTTCCACTAAGCAAACCAGGGATCATATCCGGTTGTATTCTGGTGTTCGTCCCGAGCTTGGGAGCGTTTGTCGAACCGCGGATTCTAGGGGGAACGGAAGGCTCTGTCATAGGCATGGTCATCGAGGATCAATTTTTTGAAATCTTCGGGTGGAATTTCGGAGCTGCCGTAGCCTTTATTTTGCTGGCGATCATTTTGCTCTCCATGGCGCTACTCTCCCGGTTTTCCAAAGAGGAGGTGTAAAGATGATTAAAAAAGGGCTTGGCTGGACCTATGCCTTGCTGGTTATGCTGTTTCTCTACGCCCCCATCCTCGTGCTTATGGTGATGTCATTCAATGCATCCAGATACAACGCGTTGCCTTTTGAATTCAGCATGAAGTGGTACCACGAACTCGCTGGGGATGACAAGCTGATAGGCGCTGCTCTCTCCAGTGTATACATCGCTTTAGCAACCGCAGTTATCTGTGTGATATTGGCTACGATGCTTATGCTTTGGCTAGTTCAGACGAATTCTAAACTCACTAATGCGATTAATTCGCTAGTGATTCTGCCGCTGACAATCCCGTGGCTCATTCTTGGCTTATCCATTTTGCTGCTGCTCAGCGCGCTCGGTATCGATAAAAATTACACGGTGCTGCTGATCGGCCATGTGGTCATCGCGCTGCCGTACGCGGTGTTGGTTATCAAAGCCAGGCTGCAAAGCATGGATTTATCGATCAACGACGCATCGGCCAATCTTGGGGCTAATGAGTGGACAACGGCCTTTCGCATTACGCTGCCCTTGTTGTTTCCGGCCATGCTGGCAGGCGGGTTCCTGGCTTTTGTCATTTCCTTCGATAACTTCATTCTGTCTTACTTTTTGATTCCCAGCGGATCCAGCACGCTGCCAATCGAAATTTACGCTTCCATTAAATTTGGCTTTACACCGGAAATCAACGCGGTATCGACCATCCTGCTGGCGGCTACCACATTGATTATCATTCTTATCGTGACCATCATGAGGACATCGCTTAAATTTTTCTTCAAGTAGGAGGTTGCTATGGCATATCTGGAAATAAGTAATCTTACGAAATCATTTAACGGCAACAGGGTGTTGGACAAGATCGACATCTCCATTGAAAAAGGAACCTTCCTATCCTTACTCGGGCCGTCCGGGTGCGGGAAAACGACCACAATGAAGATGGTAGCCGGCTTTGAAAGACAGGACGAAGGCACGATCTCAATCAGTGGGCAAACCATCGATGCACTCCCTCCTTACCGCAGGAACATCGGGATGGTTTTTCAAAGCTATGCTTTGTTCCCGCACATGACCGTGGCTCAGAATGTCGCTTATGGATTGGAACAGCAAAAGATGGCGCGCACGGACATTCGCAGAGAAGTGGCGAAAGCGTTGGAGATGGTACAGCTAACCGGCTTTGAGCAAAGAAAGCCGAGACAGCTCTCCGGCGGACAGCAGCAGCGCGTCGCTTTGGCCCGAGCGCTCGTCATCAAGCCGTCGCTTTTGTTGCTTGACGAAAGTTTGAGCGCGCTCGACAAAAATTTGCGCACCGCCATGCAAATTGAACTCAGAATGATCCAGAAAGAGATCGGCATCACGACAATTTTTGTCACGCATGATCAGGAAGAAGCCATGACCCTTTCGGACCGTATAGCCGTCATGAAAGGCGGTAAAATTGTACAGATCGGATCGCCGAACGCCATTTATGAGAAGCCGTCAAACACGTTTGTCGCCGGATTTATCGGGCACTCGAACTTTCTCCGGGGCACCGTACGGGAAATGAACGGCGATCGGATGCTGCTTTCTATCGATCAAGGCGGGAATATGACGATTCCGGCGCCGGCTTCCGACACTGCTATCCAACCGGGCCAAACGATTATCGTTTCCATTCGTCCGGAACGGATTCGTCTTAGCAAGGCGGATACCGACGATACGGGGGTCAAAGGTACGATTAAATTCATCACGTATGTTGGCAGTTTATCGACCTATCTGATTGATGTGAATGGACAGGAAATGAAAGTGCAATTGCAAAATGATACCGGTGCGTCTGTATTCAGTCAGGGCGATGAGGTTTGTCTGAACTGGAACGCTGACAACCAGATCCTGTTGCCGGAGTGAGGAAATGACCATGACTTTAACGCAAATTCTTATTTTCGGCGGCATCATTGTGGATCAATACGCGTTGGTGGACAAGTCTCCTGATAGAGGGGGAGATGTCCTTATCGCGGATTCCTTCTTCCGGGTAGGCGGGTGCGCCGTCAATGTAGGATCGACGCTGCAAAATCTCGGATTAAACCCTCATATCGTCTCCTCAATCGGCGACGACGCCTGGGGACAGCTTATCCGCTCTTATTTGAAAGAGCGGCAGTTCTCGGAATTGGCAATCCGGTATGTTGACAATAGCAAGTCGGGTTACTGCATTTCGATCATTGAAAATGACGGGGAAAGAACCTTTCTGACCTACAAAGGGTGCGAAGCAGAGTTTACGCCCCAAATGCTAGAGGGTATCCCGTTTACTCAGATATCTCACATTTACCTTACAGGATATTATTTGCTGCAACCGGAATTTACTCATGTAATCTTGAAACAATTGAAGAAGCTTAAAGAAGCGGGAGCGTTTCTCGTATTTGATCCCGGTCCGCTGGTCGCATCCATACAGAAGGATACGCTTCATGCTGTATTGGAGCTAGCCGATATACTGATCCCCAATGAAAGCGAACTGGACATTCTGGAGCGGACAATGGCCTGGGGATACCGCGATCTATCCCGTTATTGGGAGAAGGGCATTGCCTATGTGGTGTTGAAAAAAGGAAGCCGCGGTGTGCAGGTGTGGACAGAGGACTCATCATTTTCCTTGGATTCTTTTCAGGTAAACAGCATAGATACGACCGGTGCGGGAGACAGCTTTGCTGCAGGCCTCCTGTACGGGCTCTCACAAGGCTATGATATGACAACGTCCGCTCGGATCGCGAGTGCTTGCGGCGCTATCACCACGACTTTTATGGGGCCGCATGGAATTTTTACTTATGATAGCATTACAGAAATGATAGAGAAGGCAAGGTGAGGGACGATGGAGAGAGAAAGTAATTTGTTGGATAAAGCTTACGGAAGTTTAATTGCAACCGCCATCGGCGATGCAATGGGCATGCCCGCCTCGTTTATGTCGCCTTCCCAGATTCGGAGAATTTACGGCAGAATTACGGACTTTATGACGCCTGACAAAGAGCAGACCGCTCACGCCTCCGTTGAGGCGGGCGGCATTACAGATGACACGCAGGAGAGCTTGATCATTTCTTCCGTTCTCATAGAAGCGGGACGTTTCGATACGGACTTATTCGTCGAAAAAATGAGAGAATGGGCCGAGAAGCATAAGATGCTGGAATCGACAGTGATCGGACCGAGTACGCGCAAGTTTCTGGGGACGATCCTTTCCGGAGGGAATTACGTGGAAGCCGGGAAAAACGGCGACACGAACGGAGCTGCGATGCGCGTCGGTCCCGTTGGGATCTATTATCATGGTAACGTGGCAAAAGCTATCAAAGATGCTGCCGCCTCAGCGCTTCCTTCCCACGGAAGCAGGGCCGGCGTGGGATCAGCCTGCGCGGTAGCGGCCGCCATTGCCAAAGCAATGGATCGAAATTGCACGCTTGACGAGGTAATGGAAGCGGCAATTGACGGCGCGCTATTTGGTGAATCGAGCGGATACGATCAACCAGGACCTTCAATTGCGGCAAGAATACGATTGGCCATGCAATTGGTTAATCAGCATCGCGATAAACCGGTCCAGGACATTTGTGAAATCTTGTATGCCCATATAGGAGCGGGGATGAAAAGCTACGAATCTGTTCCGCTGTCATTGGGTGTCTTCTATGCCGTATCGGGGCAAGTCAATGAAGGCATCCTGTCAGTCATTAATATCGGGGACGATGCAGACACGAACGGCGCCATTGTAGGTTCAATATGCGGGGCCTACTGCGGGGCATCCGCTATTCACCCGGAATGGATAGATAAAGTGGAGAGCACAAACGGGGTCGACTTCAAGGGAATTGCCAGCGATTTGCTCCAGAAGGCGGCCACCAGTTCATAAATAAGCCACCAAGGAAAGATTCGGCATTCACGCCGGATCTTTTCTTCATGGTTAACAGACCAAGAGAGGAAGAGAGGATGCTAATGTCCAGAAAGGGCTGGATACCTGTTGCACTGGCAGCCGTGCAATGGCTATTTTTTATGTTTGCGAATACGATTGTCATACCGATTTCTGTTGCAGCGGCGTTTCATCTGACCGGCGATCAAATGATGGCTGCTCTACGCTGTTCGTTTATCGTTACTGGTGCGGGAAGCATTTTGCAGGCTATATTTGGCCACAAATATGCGTTATTGGAAGGACCGCAAGGTATTTGGTGGACCTTGATTATTGGATTGAGCAGTCTATCGTCAACGATGGGCATGACAATGTCGGATGTCGGAGGATCGCTCGCAGTCGGAATTTTTCTTTCCGGCCTTCTTACTGTCGTTTTAGGTGTGACGGGCTGGAGCCAGACAATCATGCGGGGATTTACGACCTACTCCATCACGGTATATTTATTTTTGTTGACTACCCAGCTAATTTTTGTCTTTTTTGATGGTATGATAGTCCGGGAAGGTAATGTGCAAGTGAATGGAGCGGAAACGCTTGTTTCTTTTTTTCTGATTGGGTTGGTGAGCTGGCTTAGTTTGAAAGGTACGGGCTGGTACCGCAATTTTGCTATTCTTATCGGCATTCTTGTGGGGTGGGTAGTTTATCTGGTGGCTTTTCCAGCTTCAATCCCGGAATCAACTGTTAGCGATTCGCACCTGTTCGTCATATTCCCGTGGGGTACACCTCATTTATCCGTCGGCATTATCATTGTTTCTTTACTTGCAGGCTTAATCAATATGGCCAATTCAGTAGCTTCCATCACATCGGCTGAGAAAATATACGGTCGGGTCACAACGAAGAGCCAATACAAGCGCAGCTTTGTGCTGACAGGCCTATACACATCAGTATCCGCTCTCTTCGGAATAGTGCCTTACGGTCCGTACACCTCCACCATCGGATTTTTGGAAAGCACGAGAATACTTCGCAGGTTGCCGTTTGTTTTGGGAGGAGGCGTATTCGTGCTTATCGGACTGAATCCCTCCGTCAGTTCGCTTTTCATCACCTTACCGGTCAGCGTTGGAAGTGCTGTATTGTTTGTAGCTTTCTTGCAAATGCTGGGTACTGTATTCCGTAATATCAAAGCGTATACGCTGGATTCACTTGTGGTCTATCGTCTTGGGTTGCCGATCATGACCGGTTTGAGCATCATGCATATGCCGAAAGGAATATTTTCGTCCCTGCCGGTCGTTTTGCAACCGCTGTTGAGCAATGGTTTTTTGGCAGGGGTGTTGCTGTCGATTTTGTTGGAATTCGGGTTTGGTTGCAAAAATATAAAAAAACATAAAAAAGCATAATACGTTTGTTGTAAGCAAAAAGCCGATCTCCCTACTTTCAGGAAAGATCGGCAATCTTATGTTTATTGATAAATATTGAACATAAGGTCTCGTTTCCCGCCGTTTTCCGTCACCCATGTCAGACCGCCGTCATTAGAAAGCCGTTCAAAGCCCTTCGAATACGGATCGCTATCATGATATCCAAACCCATATTTGTTGTTGATTGAACCGTCATCAACAGAATTTGGTGAACGCAGGATAAAGGCGTAATGCGCATTCGTATCCAGTTTGCTCAAACGGGGATAGATGGAATACGGCGTCAAATTTCCCGGAATATTATAAGGCGGTAAAGATGCACTAAACAGTGTTTTTACTGGAATATATTGATCGTTTAATTGAACGATGTCCATGTACAAATTATCTTTTGGAACTTGGTTGACATAACTCTCATACAGATAAATGTCCATTTTAGGAATATCTGATTTCGTTATGTCAAACACCTGCATTCGCTGCGTATTAGAACGGATATCGCTGTATTTGCTAAATGGAGCTGTACTATTATCCTGATCAATGCGAAGCCGTTCTGTATTCGTAGCGTTGTTATGATAAGCCTCTATTTCCCCTATAACCGGCAAACGATTCGCGGAAAGAATGGATAAACGAATCTTTGATGTGGTGATATCAGGGAAGTTGATCGTCTTCCAATCACCCACCGTATACCCTTTCGTCAAATTGACATATGCTGAGCCGTCCCAATATTGTAAGGAATAATTCGCAATTCCGAAGGTTGTATTGTTTCTAAGCTCTTTAATGACGACTTGGTTTAAGGTAGTTTCGGTTGCAAAATTTATTTCTACCCATTGATCGTTCAAAGCATTCGGACTCCAACTGGTATGCGGGTTTCCGTCAACAACAGCCGAGCCGGAATTATCTCCGTAAGTAGATACGGTAACGGTTTGCCCCAGTGCGAGATTTTTAGGAAGCGGAGTTGGGGTTACTCCGGTTTCACTGCTTATTTTTAGGATCGTTGAATCTTTTACGTCAAAATGTTTTGTAAACTTATCCTTAAATGTCCCAAGTGTAATACCATCATAGACATCTTCCACGGCGTAAGTTTTGCCCTCCTGAAGCCCAAGATCGTGAAAGGAAACTGAAATTTCGGCTGGTGCATCACTCCAATTATTCATTCCAACATAGCGAGTTCCTTCACCATCGTCGAGATAGGTAACAGCTGGGGCATGCTCATCTAAGTGATAGAAGTTGGACATCTTCACAGGTTTTGCTGCCTTTCCTTTTTGGACAAGATCCAGCAAACCGCTGTTACGCAAAATTCCATAGCGTTCCTCTGTCAAAAAAGGGACATTATCGCCAGCAAGCCAGCTACCGCCACCCATTGCCACTGTAGTCGCAAGAAGTTTACCATCCGCTTGGCTGTATTTATACCAAAATCCGTTTGCAAAATTTTCAGGCATGATCATGTCTGGATCGTTATACGAATATATGGTTCCGTTGGAGAACCAAGAAGCCTGCGTATTGAATGCCTGCCTTTCAAAGCCTGAATAGTTTTGCACGCCAATTGTGGTATCACAGCCCGATCTGCGGCCATGGGCAAAACCGCCCGGCAATAAAGGAGCTATAGATTCATCTATAAAGATAGGCCGACCTGCTGCAAGAATCGTGTCTCGGATAATTCCTAAACCTGTTCTGTAGGCTTGAATACCATTTTGGGATGCGTCGTAGTGGGCGCCTTCCTGCATACCTACATCAAGAAAATCGATTTTTACGTAATCGTAACCCCAGTCGACGTAGCGCTGTATGGTATCACGTATATAAGTCTGAGCACCCGGATGAGTCGGGTCTAGTGCGTAAGTACCGATATAGGTTTTGATCAAGGTTCCCGCTGCATCTTTTAGGACAGTATCCCTGAACTTAAACGTAGTGTTAGGAATTGGATTATCCAAATAACTTTCTTGAACGCTAAACGGATTGAAATAAATGCCCGCCTTCAGCCCTTTGGCGTGTATGTAGTTTGCGAAGCTTTTCATAGGGTCTTCACCGGGAACGCGTACCGGCCATTTTTTAGGGTCCGCCGTCCAATCGCCGTCGGCTTTCTCCCATCCCGCATCAAGATTGAAATATTGGTAGCCCTTCTGCTTCAAATTCTCCGCTACATAATCAACGAGCGGGTACATTGCGTCAGCGGTCAAATAGTCATAATAGTGGGAATACCAAGTGTTATATCCGACGGGAACATTTCCTTCCCATTTCAATCTGGGTTCGCCTTTTTCATAAACTTTGCCAAATGTCTCTAGGCCGGTTCGATAATCATTAAAATATCCCAAGAAGAATTTATCGGAGACGATGTCCTTACCGATCTGAGACCCACCCCAGTTATACAAGGAGAAGCCGTCGAGGGGCGCATTAGGAGCTGGTGCTTGAATGAGTTTTTGACTGCTTTTCCAATTCTTAGTGGTGGCTGCGCCTGCTACTATCCCACGATTATTCCCTTGGTCAAACACGGCGGTAACCCAATGGCTAACTCCGTTAAAAGGTCCCCAGGGTTCATTTGCACCGTAAACTCGATCCGTCTCATTTTGGCTGTTACCGAAATTATGAACAGGTGCAACGCCAAAGTCAAAATTGTTAGAATAAGGTGTAGTGAAGATCCGTTTATCCGATCCCTCACCTATATCCAGTTTTGAAGCGGAAATAGGCTCCATAATTTCGACAGTAAGCGGATTTTTGCTTTGTACTTCTATCTCCGTCATCAGGTAGGAATTATCGGGGTACAGATAAAAATTTTGGATGATTGTCGGCCCTTTATCCAGTTCATTGGATATTGTCAGTAATTGCCCGTTAGAACCGTACTTATCTTCCTCAATCTTTTTCCATGTTGCTTTTCTTTTCGCAGTATCTGTCGAAGCGTAACGTTGATCAAGGCCGGCGACCTTAATATCGGAATGGAATTGAGTAACCATTTTATTCTCGTTAAACGCAATGTCTCCAATCCCTGTCTGCAAATCGTAGGAAATGGTGTACTGGCCGTTTGTGGCTTTGACCAATTGATGCGACTTTGTGATTGATACTTTTTCATTTGCTTTTGATTCCGCCGGGAAGACAACAAATGAAGATGAGGTTAAACATAAAATCAATACACCGGTTAACCAACGCATTCCCATGGTATTTCCAACGCACCTCTCTGATTTGGATTACGGCTCACCAAACCGTTAGCCGTGAATTTATTTTAGATATCAGAGGAGTGAGATGAAATAAAAGATTTTGTGCTTTCTATGTTAAAATTTTTGTGAAACAAAAAAATGAACATCAATCATACAATTTGTTGGATTGTATTTCAGATACCCTGAGGTAGAATAGAGGAAGAATTATAGGGGGCTAGCAGCATGATTAAGCTATTCTTGAATCGAAGCATCAAAACGAAAATTGTCTGGATCAGTGTAGTGATTTCAATGGTCCCGTTGCTTTTGTTAGCTATGTTATTTTATAAAACCAGTACAGAATTATTGGAGACTACGATGTACCGCAACGCAGATCAGAACGCGGATTATTTGAGCGAATATTTGGATAAGTATTTCAGAAATTTTTCCTATTCGGCCCTGCAGGTATACGGGTTTAAAAATATCATGAATCTTATGGAAAATGGCAACGATTATAACAACGCTAATATCATCAACGTTAGAGACTCCTTAAGCAATTATTTCAGGCTGCTCCAGAGTCAGAACGAAGACGTTATCAAAATCATGCTATACGGAAAAAAGAATACACTCGAAGAAAGTTGGTCCAGGGCAAGTTTTTACGATTCCCTTCAGCCTGTAAAAGAAATCCCCCGTTCGGAAGATCTGTTGAATTTGCCCTTTCAACATACCTTTATGACGACTTACAAAGATTCTGCTTTAGAGCAGTCCTTTTTTGTATATGCGATTTCCGTTTACGACCCTTATTACAAGTATAAAATCGGTACGATTCTTTTTATCATACAAAATAAAGATATTCAGAAGATGGTCGAAAAGTATAATCGCGCTCCAAATGTGATTGTCCTGCAAAACTCGCGGGGGGACAGGTTTTATCAAACCGATACGAAATATGATCAAGATGTCAAAGGCTTTTCCGATCCTCCATCACCAAGCGCGAAATTGAAGCATGTGTTGAATTTCAATGACCGGCGTGAACTATTGATCGGTACCTCCTATCTGGATCACGGCAATATGAAGCTGGATATTGTTTACCCCAGTACGGAGTTGAATAAAAACCGTAAATATATTTTTAATCTCACCTTATTAATTCTATTTGCGGTGATCTTGATTATTTATTTATTCTCCTTAATGTCGCAGCACTATATTACCAAACCGATTCAATTGTTAGGTAGGGCTATGAGTGCCCTGCGGAATGGAAATTTTGCCGTTTCGTTAAAAGTAAATAATTGGAGCGATGATATTTCGCAGTTGGCGAGAAATTTTAATTTCATGACTCGAAAAATCAGCGATTTGATCGAATCGGAGTATGAAATGAAATTACGCAATAAGGAAGCGCAAATCATTGCTTTGCAAACACAGATCAATCCTCATTTCCTGTATAATACACTGCAGACCATTGGCGGGAAAGCGGTCCTCAACGGAGAATATGAAATTCAGGAAATGTGCAGCGCGCTGGGAGATATGTTTCGGTACAGCTTCTATGAAGGAAATAAGGAATCGACCTTAGGCATGGAATTGCTTCATATTAATAATTATTTGTATATTCAAAAGTTCCGGTTTGAAGAGCTTTTACAAACAGAGATTGATGTGGCTGAAGAGTTTAGGAAATATCCTATGATACGGTTTGTCCTGCAGCCGATTATTGAAAACGCAATCATTCATTCTTTAGGGAAAACAGTTAATAGAGAACTTCATCTTCACATATCTGCGATAAGGGATAACAATGCTATTGTAATTTTAATTAAAGACGATGGCCCAGGCATTGATGCAAAGCTGCTCGCGGAGATGCAAGATGTATTAGATCAAAAGTCATTGTCTGTTTATTCAGGCGTGTCGATTGGTTTGAAAAATGTACATGAGCGACTGCAGATGGTATATGGGCCGATGTACGGGATCCGTGTTGAAAGCGTCTTAGGTCAAGGTACGAGCGTCTATATCACCATTCCGGATGTAAAAGAGAGGAAATAATCATGTATAAAGTGATGGTTGTCGACGACGAACAGTGGGGAAGAAAAGCGATTTGCAAATTAATTGACGAGCTTTCCGCTAATGTTGAAGTTGTCGCAGAAGCCAAGCATGGGGAAGAAGCGCTGCAACTGATACAGCTTAGCAAGCCTCATATTGTCGTGACCGATATGAATATGCCGGTTATGGATGGCAAACAATTTCTGGAAAATCTCTTTATGCTGCATAAGGAGATCAAGGTCATTGTGATCAGCGGGTATTCGGAATTTGAATATTTAAAAGCAGCTTTAACGTACCAGGTGTGCGATTATGTGCTTAAGCCCGTGTCTATTGGGGATTTGATGAACGCCATCAAGAAGGCAATCGAGACTCTGCAGAAAGATATGGATGCGCTTCAGCAGCAATATCATGCGAACTCGGTTTGGAAATTAAAGCGGGAAGTTTTTCTGCAGCATGTTTCCCATAAGCGAATTATGAATCAGTCCGATATGGCGAATCCATTGAAAGCTTTTAAACTCGAACGTACTTTTGAAAAATATCGCATGGTTATGTTGGCATTCAGGCAATTTAATGAGGTGGCAGTAAGCAAATTTCACGGCAACGCTGACCTGCTCATGTTTAGTCTGGAAAATATTTTTTCTGACATTCTAAAAAGCGATACACCGCTAATGTTTACGGCAGATGACAGGATGAAACTATGTATAATTATGCCTTCGGCTTACTATGGAGCTGCTGGAATCGCACAGATTTTAGCTGAATTCCAACATGCGGTGTTCGATATGCTGAAAGTTAACATTGTTGCGGGAATCAGTCGTGAGTATGAGAGATTAGAAACACTGCCGGCCGCATTTGATGAAGCGCTTGCAGCGCTGTGGAACAATCCATTTCATGTATCCAGCTTGTTCATTTCTGATGCTGAATCAATAACGACGCCTTCCCATGCGGAGATTTTGAGTATCTTTGATTTGAAAACGATAAAGCAGGCATTCGTTAACAAAAATGAAAAGGCAATCCAAACCATGCTTGAGCAATTTTTGCGAAAAACTGCCCTATACAAGGATATTCTTATCCAAGAGGTTCATCTAGCGTATATACAATTGTCGGAAACCATAGCCAGCGGAATGAAGGAGATTTCTTATTCCAATCAGGCCATTTCTGATTATCAAGTCCTCCAGCATGCACTGGATCTCGATGGATTAACGCTGTGCATTCATAAGATGAGCGCTCTGATTTCAGAAGCTTTCATGCATCTGGGAGATCAAGACACTTCGTTTCCGGTGCAGGAGATTACCGGTTTTCTAAGCAAGCATTATTTTGAAGAACTAAGCTTGGTCGATGTGGCTATGAGATTTCACCTGGATCCCAGCTACTTCAGTAAGTTGTTTAAGGCATTCACAAATGAGAATTTTATCGAATATTTGACCAGACTTCGTATGGAGAAAGCCTGTGAATTGCTCCGTTCATCCGAGCGGAAGGTCAATGAAATTGCTGAATTGATCGGCTATGAAAACCAAAGGTATTTTAGTCAGGTGTTTAAAAAATTCACAGGCCAAACGCCTACGGAATACCGTGAATCGTGTGAAAGCGTATAGGCATTACAAAATAATGAACATCTGCTTCACAAGATTTTGTATTACTGCATCAAGCGCGTTTCGCTACAATCAGAAATAGAGGAACAATACGTTCATCATTACATGAATGAAGAAAAGGGGAAATGGCATGGAAAAACGAATCCAAATTACTTTATGTACCCTCCTTTTTACGAGCTTATTGGCGGGGTGCGGAAATACGGATACCAAGAATTCGCCCGGATCCACTCCGGCGGGAAGCGCTGCGGCGACTTCTTCAAGTACCAACAAGACCGAGAAAAAGGAAGAGCCGGTTACAATCTCTTTCATGCACTTCAAGAGCGACGTCACCGATGGCGTTCAGAAAATTGTCGACCAATTCGAGAAAGAAAATCCGAATATTAAGGTCGAAGTCCAGCCGGTTAAGTATGATGATTACTATACACTGTTGAAAACAAAAGTAGCCAGCGGGGATGTTATTGATGTATTTTCTCTGAATTCGGGCAGCAATACTAAATCGCTTGTGGATGGGGGATACTTGCTAGACCTGACAGACCAGCCGTTTATGAAAAATTTTGATTCGGGTGTCCTTAAAGATCAAGCAACCGATGGGAAAAACTACATCATGCCGGTAAATAGCGGTCCTATTGCCGTATTTTATAACAAGAAAATTTTCAAAGATCTGGGCTTAGAGATTCCTAAAACCTGGGATGCACTCATGGCAGCAGCAAAAAAAATTAAGGATTCGGGTAAAACACCGTTTGCCCTCGGTTGGAAGGACGGGTGGCCGCTTGCCATGTGGTCTACTCGCGATCTTCCTAGCAATACGGCACTTATCGCCAATCAACCGGACTTTTTCGAAAAAATTGAGAAGGGTCAGGCTAAATTCGCAGATAACCCTGCGGCGAAAGTTACGATCGATCACGCCAAACAATATTTTGAATATGGAAACAAAGATCAGCTTGGCGTGGATTATAACGGAGCAGTCGATTTGTTTGCCAAGGGTGATGCGGCGATGATGTACATGGGGACTTGGCCGCTGCAGGACATTGAGAAAAAGAATCCTGACTTCTATAAAAATGATGTAGGCTATTTCCCTTATCCGTTTAGCAACGATGCAAGCAAAAACAAGCTGGAATTTAACCCGGATGCTTCTTTGGCTGTTAGCAGCAAAACGGAACATAAAGAAGCAGCTTTGAAATTCCTGGCTTTCATGGGAAGTAAAGCAGGCGGAGACGCATGGGTTAATAATGTTAAATCGCTCAGCTATGTCAAAGGCTCGATCACCAATATCGCTCCGGCTGTCGATGAATTAAAGCCTTACATCGAGGCAGGTAATATTTATAATTCCCAGGCGTATCTGGCAAAAACGACCATTGATTGGGGCGGCCAATTCAGTCAAGACTTGCAAAAATATTTTTTCAATAAGATGACAGCGGATGAAATTATTAAAGATATGGACGATTGGGTACAAAAGAATCATAAATAAGCTTAAGTAACTTTGTTGTGATGGCATAGGAGTCTGTTAGACGTTCAATGGTTTCCTTCGTCTGACAGGCTCTTCATTCTTCTTGCTGCTGTTATCTTCAAGAAAGGACTGGATCATGAAAGTTTTGAAACGAACTTGGCGGGCTGAGTCATGGTACATTTTGTTTGTAATTCCAGGATTGTGTTTATTTCTATTTGCCGTTGTATTACCACTAGCCATGGGGGTCAAATATTCCTTTACCGATTGGGATGGTGTCTCCCAAACGCTCCATTATATTGGCTGGGACAATTATGTTCATGCCATTAAGGATAGTGATTTTTGGAGGTCGCTCTCGAACACGTTCAAATATGCAATTATTTTGACCTTTTTAGTAAATCTCCTATCTTTATTATTGGCACTTGTTCTGGATTCGTTCCTAAAGTTTAGAAACCTATTTAGAACGATTTTCTTTTTGCCGAGCGTCATATCCATCGTTTTATCCGGATTTGTTTGGAGTTATAACTACAGCAAAGGTGTACCTAATTTATTTAAACTGTTTGGAGTTGAAAGTGTTACGAGTCCGTTAGGGCACCCTAACTATGCGCTTTGGGGAATCATTGCAATTGCTGTATGGCAAGGTATCGGCACACCGATGATCATTTATATTGCCGGATTACAAAATATTCCCAGCGAATTAGTAGAAAGTGCTGAAATAGATGGTGCAGGGATCTTACACACATTCTGGCATGTGACGCTACCGCTAATCGCACCATCGATCACAATCAATATGGTACTGGTGTTAACAGGAGCATTAAAGGTGTTCGATTTAGTGTATGTGACAACGAACGGAGGCCCCGGTTTTTCCACTGACGTACTATCGATCTATATATACCGGGCATCCTTTGCCTCTCATAAGGGTGGATACGGGACCGCTTTATCCATGATATTTTTCATCATTCTGGTTCTGGTTACGATGATTCAACTTCAGATTTTTAGAAAAAGGGAAGTGGAATTATAGTGAAACAGGTCCATGCTATTGTATTTACAATTATTTTGATTTTGGCGCTGGTCGTACTTTTCCCATTATATGTTGCTTTATTAATGTCATTGAAGACAAGTCAGGAAACTTTTCTGTCCTTTTATTCGCTCCCTGGGGGAGTAAACCTTGGAAATTATATTCACGCGTGGAATACTTCTCATTACCCTGTGGCACTCCTGAATAGTTTCATCATCACCACAGGTTCCGTTCTTCTCATCATTGCCGTCTCCTCTCTTGCCGGATATTCGATCGCACGCAGAAAAAGCATATTCTATCAATTGATTTTTCTCTTGTTTTTAGCGGGGATCATGGTTCCTTTTCAGGTTACTATGCTTCCGCTTTATAGACTGGGGAAAATGTTGAATCTGATTAATACCCACTGGGGCATCATGCTAATTTATGGTGGCGCTGGCGTACAAACAGGTGTTTTCTTTTATGCCGGGTTTATTAAAGCGATTTCGAGAGAGCTTGAAGAAGCGGCAAAAATAGACGGTTGTTCTGTGCCTGGTATCTTTTTTCGAATCATTTTTCCTTTATTAAAGCCGGTAACGGCCACGGTGATGGTATTAAATACTTTGTATATATGGAACGATTTCCTGCTTCCGTTGCTTTTTCTCCAAAAAGATAAATTTCGTACGATCCCATTACAGCAGTATTATTTTTTCGGTCAGTATAGCAGTGACCTGAATTTGGCTTTTGCCTACGCGGTGATGGGGATGATCCCGATCATTGCCTTCTTCCTGCTGATGCAGAAATTTATCGTAAAAGGCATTACCGCCGGCGCAATTAAAGGATAAGTAAAATGATGATCTAAAAAATAAACAGATGAAGGTGTCTGCCTTGCCGATAACATTTCATGAAGATTTGCGACTGTTCGAAATTCAAACGAGAAGCACCTCCTATCTCTTCGGCATCAATGAAAAGGGGAGCGTGCAGCATGTCTATTGGGGAGAAGTCGTCGATGCGCGGGAATGCGTGTTTCTTCTGAAAAGCCGCCATCACAGCTCATTTGATGCTGAGGTTGAAAGAGAAAAGGAGGAATATAGCTATGCAGGCGGTTGCAGCTATGTCGAACCTTGTTTGAAAGCTCGGTTTCATGACGGCGTTAGGGATTTGAAAATGACATATATCGGATTTGCCATTCAAAGGGAAGAGCAGGATGTCTCAACGGAAAATATGCCAAACTGCTCCACGGAGACCTTGGTTATTACATTCAAAGATGTTCATTATGATTTATGGGTAAAAATTTATTATAGAGTTATTCCTGATCACGATTTAATTGAGCGGTATGCAGAGGTGCTGAATCAAAGTAAGGATGATATAGTCATCGATCAAATGATGTCCGCTGCATGGTCTCTACCCGTTCTCTCCGATTATCGTCTAACGCACGTTACAGGAAGATGGGCCGGGGAGTTCCAGTTGAGGGAGATGAAATTGACGGAGGGTAAGAAAACACTTGAATCGAGAAGAGGTTTCACAGGGCCGCACGCGAACCCTTGGTTTGCTATCGATAATGGAAAAGCAGATGAAGTTTCCGGCAAGGTTTGGTTCGGTATGCTGGGTTGGAGCGGGAATTGGAAAATCGTAGCCGAGAAGACGAATTTTAATCACTTGCGAGTTGTTGGCGGAATGAACGATTATGATTGTTCGATTTTGCTGCAAGGCGGGGAGACGTTAACTTCCCCTACTTTTACAGGAGGTTACACCTCGCATGGGTTCGGTGAGATGAGCCGAATCCTGCATAGTTATCAAAGGAAACATATTCTTCCGTCCCGTGGTCATCGGAGGGTTTTATATAACTCATGGGAAGCCACTTATTTTGAAGTGAATGCCGAAGGGCAAAAGGAGCTGGCAAGAGCCGCCGCCAAGCTTGGCGTCGAGCTGTTCGTTGTGGATGATGGGTGGTTTGGCAGCAGAAATAGCGATAAGTCGGGACTTGGTGACTGGTATGTAAACCCGGATAAATTTCCAAATGGCTTGCAGGAACTGATTGATGAAGTTACGAGCTTAGGGATGGATTTTGGCATATGGGTGGAACCGGAAGCGGTGAATCCCGATAGCGACCTTTTTAGGGAGCATCCAGATTGGATTTATCATTTCCCTACACGTGAAGGCACCCAACTAAGGAATGAATTTATGCTCAATTTGGGTAAGCCGGAAGTGAAACAATTTATATTGGATTTCATGACAAAGCTTTTAAGTACTTATCAGATTTCGTTTATTAAATGGGATATCAATCGTACGATTACAGAACCCGGAGCAGGTGACGATTTCCTAAAACCTCATAACGCCATATGGATTAGGCATGTGCAAAATTTATATGAGATATGGGCTGAATTGAGAAAAAGATTTCCGGACGTCGAGTTCGAAGCGTGCGCTGGCGGCGGATCGCGAATCGACTTGGGCATGCTGAGGTATGCGGATCAGGTCTGGCCAAGCGACAATACCGACGCCTTTGATCGGCTGAGCATTCAGGAGGGCTTTTCTTATGTATACAGTCCTCAAATCATGATGTGTTGGGTCACCGATTCGCCACACAGTTTAAATGGAAGAAAGTTGCCCTTATCCTTCCGGTTTCACAGTGCGATGATGGGCGGATTAGGGATAGGAGCTAATCTCAAGATTTGGTCGGACGAGGAGTTCGAAGAGGCATCAGCCTTTATTAAATTATATAAAGAAATCAGGCCTGTTATAGCGACAGGACATTTATTCCGTTTGCAAACACTGCGTGAATCCCAATCTGCCGCATACCAATATGTAAGTCATGATGGCGAAGAAGCCGTTGTATTCAATTTTTTGCACGCACAACGCTTTGCCGACGAATTTCCGAGAATATGTCTTCAAGGGCTAGATCCAAACGCGGATTATCTGGTGGATGACCTTGAGCATCAACCCATACGATTCAAGGGCAAAAACTTGATGAATGTAGGACTAAGCCTAAATCTAAGAGGCGATTTCGACAGTAAATTGATCCGACTAAAACGACTTTAATGATGGTAGGATGATGACGTCGTCTGGAAGGGAAATATTCCATGCCAAGCCATGAAGAAGTGCAAGTATATCCCGCGATCTACAAAGAACGCCAATCTTTCGTGATTGAGAATGACAGGGTGAGAGTCGAGATTGTACCGGATATCGGGGGAAAGATCGTTTCTCTTGTTTATAAGCCAAGCGGCAAGGAATGGCTGCTTGATTCCGGAAGCCGGCCGTTTGTACAGCCCTTTTATGGATCGGCGTTTACGGATTGGGATATGAGCGGATGGGATGAATGTTTTCCGACGATCAACGCTTGTACCGTTCGTGCAAATGAGCATGTGGCTGTTCAATTGCCCGACCATGGAGAAGTGTGGTCTTTGCCGTGGAACTGTGAAACTCAGGATCAGTCCGTTGTATGTTCTGTAAGTGGGATTGGGCTTCCCTATCGTCTGACCCGCACCATTTCTTTTCTGACAACGGGGCATGTCAGGCTGGCGTACAAGGTCGATAATTTAGGCGGAGATCAGCTTCCCTTTCTATGGACGGCTCATCCGCAATTTTCGATTTCGGAGCCGACGCAGATTGTACTGCCTGATTCCATGCGCAATATGCTATGCGTCTATGGCGGCAGGAAGCTGCAGATTGGGGAAGAATATGATGTTTCCTCCTACTTGAACATTCAGCCTGAGCCTATAGCAGACGGGAAAAAGTTCTATTATCCGGGTGTCGTTCCTGCTGGATGGTCAGGTTTATACGGCCGGGAAAGCGGCAATTATTTGCGTGTATCGGTTGATGTGCATAAGGTGCCGTATCTTGGTATTTGGATTGATGAAGGGAAGTACAACGATCGTGTGACCTGCGCTTTGGAGCCAGGAATCGGATATTATGATTCGCTTGAAATGGCACTAATTAACGGTACGTCGGTTGTTATTGAATCATCCAAATCGCACGAATGGCATCTGGATCTGGAATTGGGCCAAGGGAGCCTAGAGAACGCATATTCTAGAGTTAATGATATCGAGACAAGGAAGTGAGCGCTTTGAGTCACATCGATCAGCAAGTTCGCGTATGGGAAGAAACAGTTTCAATTCCAACTTACGGGGTCGGGGAACCGGATAAAAATCCGATGTTTTTGGAAAAACGGGTTTATCAAGGAAGTTCAGGACGCGTATATCCGCATCCAGTTATCGAGCGGATTGAAGACGAGAAAAAACCTAAAGATTACCTGATGGTTATTTTGGAGAATGAGTATGTGCGTATTGAGATTATGCCCGAAATTGGCGGTAGGATCTACCGGGCGCTTGATAAAACGAATCAATATGATTTCGTTTATTATAATCAAGTAATTAAACCTGCTTTGGTCGGATTGGCAGGTCCATGGATATCCGGCGGGATCGAATTTAATTGGCCTCAGCATCATCGTCCGAATACTTTTGGCCCCGTTGAGTACCGTTTAGCCGAAAATAAAGATGGCAGCGCCACCGTTTGGGTGAGTGAAATCGATCGTATGTATGGAACCAAGGTGACCACAGGCTTCACTTTGTATGCAGGTAAAGCTTATTTAGAAATTCATGCACAATTATACAATCGCACGCCTGAGCCCCAAACTTTCCTCTGGTGGGCAAACCCTGCCATTGCGGTTAATGATCATACACAGTCGGTATTTCCTCCGGACGTAACGGCTGTCTTCGATCATGGCAAACGTGACGTATCGCGGTTCCCGATCGCAACAGGGACCTATTACAAAATGGATTATTCCGCAGGCGTTGATATTTCACGCTACAAAAATATACCTGTACCGACTTCTTATATGGCTTACAAGTCGGATTATAATTTCGTCGGCGGTTATGATCACGGGGTTGGCGCCGGTCTCCTCCATGTCGCTAATCATCATGTATCACCGGGTAAAAAACAGTGGACCTGGGGAAACGGGGAGTTCGGGCAAGCGTGGGACCGAAATCTGACGGATGAAGACGGACCTTATATCGAGTTAATGACAGGTGTCTATACAGATAATCAGCCTGATTTTACATGGCTGCAGCCTTATGAAGAGAAATCATTTACCCAATATTTCATGCCCTATAAGAATATCGGGGTCGTTAAAAACGCGACAATCGATGCTGCGGTTAATCTGGAAGTTAATGAATTGACGCGTGAAGCTGTCATCCAAGCTTACGCCACTTCATTATTTGAAGGAGCAATCGTGACGTTAAAGGGTAAAAGAGGTATATATGTTCAAGTAGCTCACGAGCTTTCACCAATCTCCACTTTCAACCAAAATATTACGTTGGATGAAGGGGAGCAACTGCATGATTTGACGGTTAGCGTCACGGATGCGAACGGTAAACTGCTCGTTTCCTATATGCCGAAAAGATCCGACATTGAGCAAGTACCTGACGCCGCTAAGCCATTACCCACACCTGTAGAATTGAAGACAAATGAGCAATTGTATTTGGCGGGTTTACATTTGGAGCAATACCGACACGCTACGTTTGAGCCGGAAATATACTATTTGGAGGGATTACAACGAGATCCAAATGACATTCGGATTAATGTCGCTTACGGCACGCTGCTTCTGCGTCGCGGTAAATTTACGGAGAGCGAGGCTCATTTCCGAAGAGCGGTGGCATCGCTAACTTGGCGCAACCCGAATCCTTACGACAGTGAAGCTTACTATCAATTAGGCGTAACGCTAAAGCAGCAAGGCCGTTTAGAGGAAGCATTCTCCGCTTTTTATAAAGCGGTATGGTCGGCTGGCTGGCAGGATGCCGGCTACTTCTCGCTAGCGCAAATTGCTTGCTGGAACAAGTCTTTTGCGGAAGCGTTGGATTTAGTGGAGCGCTCTCTGATCCGGAATACTCATAATTATAAAGCGCGACATTTGAAAACAGCACTTCTTCGAAAGCTTGGGCGCTTGGATGAGGCTAAATCCTTTGCTGAGGAAACAATGAATCTGGATATTGCCGACTTTGGCGCACAGAATGAAATTGTTCAAATTCTGATCGCTCAAAATGAATCCGGTCAAGCTTTGGAAGTCGCCAGTGAGCTCTCTCGGTTGATGAGAGAAGATGTTCACAATTACATGAATTTATGCTCGGACTATGCCGGATGCGGGTTGTTTGAAGAGGCTATAGCCGTACTGGAGCGGCTATTATCAAACAATAACGAGGGTGCATATCCGATGCTGCATTATGCTCTCGGCTACTTATATGAGCAACTCGGTTCGCACGAGCAGGCCGCAAGTCATCGTCGTGCAGGGCAAGCAGCCACGCCCGATTATTGTTTTCCGAATCATCTGTTCGATCTGCAAATTTTGGAGAGCGCCATCACCGCTGATCCGAAGGATGCTAAAGCCCATTACTATCTCGGCAACTGGATGTACGACAAAAAGCGCCATGCAGATGCGATAGCTCATTGGGAGATATCGGCTTCCATTGAAACCCATTTCGCTACTGTTCATCGTAACTTAGCATTGGCGTATTTCAATAAAAGCAATGAATCGGCTAAAGCGCTTGCTTCGCTTGAAAAGGCGTTTCAATGTAATCCGGCGGACGCACGTGTTTTCTTTGAATTGGATCAATTGTATAAAAAACTTGCGTATTCCCCGGAGAAACGCATTGCAAATTTGGAAAAGCACTACGTACTTGTAGAGAAACGCGACGATCTTTATTTGGAGTATATTACTTTGCTGAATTCTCTTGGTGATCAGACGCAGGCCATCGATAAGCTAAATAGCCGAAATTTTCATCCTTGGGAAGGTGGAGAAGGCAAGGTTACTGGTCAATATGTTTTTGCTCATGTAGAACTGGCCAAGAAAGCTCTGAATGAAGAGGATTTTGCGCAAGCAGAAGATTTTCTTCAAAAAGCGCTTGTATATCCTGTAAACCTTGGAGAAGGAAAATTGACCGGCGCTCAAGAAAATCATATTTACTATTTTCTGGGATGTGCTTACGAAGGTATGAATAAGTTGGATCAAGCAAGGGCGTGTTTCAATATTGCTTCACAAGGTTTGGAGGAACCGGCCAGTGCGATGTTCTATAACGATCAACCGCCGGATATGATTTTTTATCAAGGCATGGCTTGGTTAAAGCTTAACAACGACAAAGAGGCGCTGCGACGCTTCAACAAACTTATCGACTATGCGGAGAAACATATATTTGATGATGTGAAAATCGATTATTTTGCTGTTTCACTGCCTGACTTTCTCGTGTTTGAAGACGATATGAATAGACGTAATGAGATCCATTGTTTGTACATGCGGGGACTCGGTTTAATCGGAAAGGGCCAATATGATCAAGCCAAAGATCAACTGGATAAAGTGCTTCAATTAGAACTTAATCATCAAGGTGCGAAGGTGCACAGACAGATGTGTTGGCCAAAGCCAATATGATAAGCTAAGCCAGGTGAGCCATGAAGGAACTCCTGGCTTATTTTATTTGGCGCACCAGCCATTAATTCAGCACATTGCGCGTCAGCATGCCAGAATTGACGATCTTGACATGCACGTTCACCTTAATCACAAGCGATGGATACGTATCCGCCCAGTCTCCCTTCAACTGCTTCCACTTCCGTGGATGCCGCGTACGAATGTCCCGTCCGAATAAGAATAGATCCTTTCCGCTCTGCTGTGTTTTCGCGATTAACTGGCTAATCTCACGCTTTAATGTCTCTTCCAGGCCGGATTTCATTTTCTCGATATCCTGCGCGTCCGAGGTGCTCACATTTCCGTAGATCTCGTCCGTGTTGACCGTGACGCGTATGTCGAGATCGGCGGAACCGGGGGAGCCGTTATCTTTCAAGTCAAATTTGCTCGACTGCGAAATGGTTTTGAAGGTCGCAAGCGTACGGGAGCCTTCTTTCCAAAGGAGGGGCGTACCCTTTCGGAGTTTCCCCCGAACGCATAACCACATTTTCGTTTGTTTGCCATCGAGCCGATAAACGGCACGGTCGCCTTGAAAGAAGGTCATCCCTTCAACCTTTAGGAGCGTGTTCCGGACGCCTTTCTCAGGGGAGTGGTCTTCCTTTGGAGAGACGGCATTCAGCATAGGCAGGAACGAGGTCGACTCCGCAGCTTTAAAGAATTGCATGAACTTGTTGTAATTCACCTGCAAGTACGTCGAAGTCTGATTACTACTTGAGAGCTCCCTTAAATCGAAAGCAGGGACGGAGAAGAGCGTTTTGGCTTGCAGCAAGTCTTTGCCTTTCTTCTCGGCCACCAGCAGGAATTTGTTCCGGCGGATTTGAATGGTTCTTCCGATCTTGTCGAGAATTTCGTGAATGCCCTCCCACGCAACCTCATCCCCGATAATGACGGCTTCCAAATGCGAAAAGCTCGGCGATCTGGAGGAGATCTCGGTCAGCTTGCCCACTGCCTCTTCGATCGAGCTTCCTTCGATGGTGTAGACCGTGGTCGGCGCCTTGATGACGGAAGGATACTGAGAGAATGTTTTCGGATTCACCCATTGGAAGGTGACCTCGTATTTCTCGCGGCTCCCTTTATCGACCGAGAAGGCCGTCAGGAAGACGGTTTCATTAAGCCCCTTACGGTCCCAGCAGCCGGCCAAGAGCAGGCATCCGCACATCAGCAGCGCTAATTTAAGCATCTGCGTTGTCCGCATGAGGCATTCTCCTTCTGGCAATCATGCAGGCGAATCCGAGAAGAAGCGGGATCCCGATTTGGAATACCAACGACAAGTAGGTCCATCTATGTAGCAGGAAATAGGAAAGCTTTTGCGTATTCGGCAAATAGAACAAACTTAGAAAAAGAACGGCGGCGCCGAATAGAAGTGGAAGCCGTTTGGAAACAGATCCGCCGGAACGGCCTAGCAAATGCCAGATGATCGTCAGACAGTTGATGAACAGCATGCCGATAACCAGAAACATCGCGGCTCCCCATACCGATACAAATATCGGCTCAGCTCGCTCGAAGAATTCGCCGAAATGGAACAAGGTAATGAGCTCAACCGTTGGAAACGTCAGCATTTCCAATTGATTCGCGGAGAAAGCGCCGATTTCCTCGATCACGAGCAGACTGGTCACGCCGAAAGCGAGTGCGCTTCCCCAGATCACGTACTTCTTGGCGTTCTTCATCTTGTCAGGCTGAACAAACGCAAACAGCATCGTGATGACGATGCTCTGGGTGAAAGAAGTCAGGTTGAACAGGGAGGCATGAATGATATCGAACCAAGAGGATTGCCGGATAGGCAGGTAATTGGTCATCTCCACGCTCGGAAGCGTGCACGCGATCAGAATCAGCATTGTTGAAAGCAGCGCTAGAATGACCAGCGTGCTCATTTTGCCTAAAGCGCTGATCCCTTGAGCCGCCCCATAAATGGAATACGAAACGATGAAGACGACAAACACAATGAGAGGCGTCTTCGGCAGGAAGAGTGTCTTGAAGCTGGTTGCTAGCAGTTGAACATAAATCACCGTTAGGCAAAGAAAGTACCCCAAGTATAAGATGCCAATGGCTTTGCCCACCCAGCGGCCGAGCAAAATGGTCAGAAATTGAATCAGCGTGCGATTCGGGAATTGCCCGGCCAGCCAAACCGCATATACGCAAAAGAGGACGGCGATCGAGGCGGATAGCAAGGACGAAATCCACATGTCCTCATGGGCGAAGTGGGCCATGATCGAAGGTGCGAATATATGGTTCTGGGTCGCGATAAGCAATGCGAGCAGGCCGGCCGCCTGCAACGGCGTCATTTTCTCGGAAAGGTTCATTCGGATCACTTCCTGTCATCTGATGATTGTACGGGTTCGGGAAATCGAAGTCGGCTTCCATCTTCAGCCAGAAACTCGGAATAGGTGTTCAGCTTGCTGGCGGGATAGCGCAGGAGCGAGTCCCGCATCTCTTTCCTTCGAAATGGCGCCGCAGGCGTCAAATAAGGCACGCCTACTGATCTAAGACCGGTTAAATGCAGGTATAAGAACATCATACCGAGCACGATGCCGAAAAAGCCTAAAAAGCCCGCCAGCAAAATGAAAGCGAAGCGAATCAAGCGGAGACCGATACCCAGGCTGTAGTTAGGAATCGTGAACGAGCAAATGGCGGTGATCGATACGATGATAACCATCTGCGAGCTGATGATACCGGCGCTTACGGCGGACTCCCCGATAACCAACGCACCTACAATGCTGACGGCGCTGCCGACGATTTTGGGTAGGCGAATGCCGCCTTCCCGAAGGAGTTCAAAGGTGCCCTCCATGAGAAGCACTTCGACGATAGCAGGGAACGGGACTCGCTCCCGGCCAGCAATGATGCTGTAGGTCAGGAAAGTCGGAATCAGCTCGTGATGAAAACTGGTCAACGCGACGTAAAGCGAAGGCATGAAGATTGAAATCAACATCGCCGTAAACCGCAGCATCCGGAAAAAAGTGCCCGCCCATGCTGAGAAATTGTAGTCGTCCGGCGCATGGAGCAGTTCCAGGAAATTGATAGGGCCATAGAGCGCAAACGGCGTCCCGTCTACGATAATCGCGAATCCGCCGCTCAGCAGGTGATGAACGATTCGATCCGTACGTTCCGTCGTGGCGATTAGGGGAAACAAGCTGTACGGCCGATCCTGGATAAACTCGATCAGCTGGTGGCTGGACTGAAGGGCATCGAGCTCCACGGACCCGATCCGTTTCTCGATTTCTTCGGTAACAGCCGGATTCGTCACGCTTTCTATATAGGCGACAACAACGCGCGTTTGTGTTAAATTGCCGATCGTATATTTCTTGTTCTTGAACAGCGGAGAACGGATGCGCTGGCGTAAGAGGGCTATATTGGTATCCAGGTTTTCGTTAAAACCTTCCTTGGCGCCGGAGGTGCTCGGTTCCGTGGAAGGATCTTCGATGGCCCGCTGGTGAACGAGCTGCGCTTGGAACAAATACGCGTTCGTTTCTCCTTCGATAAAGAGAACAGCTTGTCCTTGCAGAAGCATGACGGCGACCTGGGCCATGTCGGTTGTTTGATTGATTTGCCCGATCGGAATGTACTCCTTCAGCCGATCGAACAGCTTCTTGCCAGCATCCGCATGCTCGACCGCCTGATTCAAATACGGAAGCAGATCGCGTTCCAGGATGCCCGGGTTTACGATCGTATGAATATAAATAAGGGCGGATGACGCCGACGCGGTGTTACTATAACGGACGAAGAGATCATCGACATGTTGAAAATAACCGTCCTTTAGCTGTTGAACAGCAGCTTGAACGTGAACAGGGATAGAGGAAGAAGAAGGCTCAAGCTTGCTTGTATAGGTCGTTTCTCCTTTGTTGTCCGCGTAATTGACCATGCTGCATACCTCGTCTTTCCACTAAATTCCTAGTTTATAATTCCCTAAATCTGGAATTCAATACATGTGGAAATCTCGGTTAGTGACACTTCATTCGCTCTCTAATTGAGTAAAACTTGACAGAAGCTAGCAAAGGTGGACTTGAGAATAATATGAATTTGATCAAAACGCTGAGTTGTTCGGGCAATTCCCGCAGCTTTCTGATCCGAAAAATCTGGTATCTTGCTTGGATACTGCCTGTTTGCAGTCGCTGCCGCAGAAACAGATCAAATTATAAAATAATTATTATTATTTCACACAAACAAAACTATTTAATATATTCGGAAAATAATATATAATATCCACAAAAATATGTCGAATCATGGCGAAATTTAGGAGTGATTTGAGATGGCTGCTGTCGAAGTCCATGGTAGTGCTGTTAAAAACTGCGTCGAAATAACGGCTCAAGTTCGGCTAACAATAGGTGCCTAGTAGGTAGCTTAACAAGAGAGTTCTCCTCACCGGTGTATTGCCTTAGAGCCAAAATCTCAAATCTTCCTTTTTTAGTATCATAAGCCACGTTTTGATTTCCAATATACGATTCCTGGCAATGCGTCTAGCTTCAGGATCTTATCCTTCCTAGCGAGCACGAACCAAATCTCTTAACGCTTCGTGATCTTCATTTAGAGTCCGAAAAGTCTGAGCCAGCCTTAATGCGTCTCTTCGGTTTTTAAATATCATTAGGGGGGAAGTATTTTAAGGTCGTTTATGGAGCGACCTATTTTTTATTTGTACTAAACCATTTATTAAAGGGTCTATTCGACAAAACCATGTTTTTTTACAAAAATCAAACGAGGCGACCAAGATGATACTACAGTTAATTATATATATTAGTTTGCATATTTCTTCATTTATTCTGATTTCAAAATACTATACCAAGCATCGTGAGCCGCTAAACAAACATTCTTCCAATCGTGATAAACTAATCTTTGGTTTCATCTATGGGCTGATTGGTGCTTGTATTATGTATGTCCACAAGCGATTGCCAGGCGACATAGATGATTTACGGCAACTTGTTGTGATTCTCTCACTTTTTTATGGGGGATGGATTCCAGCTCTTACTTCTACCGCAATAGTATCAATTTTCTGGGTATTTTTCATTCCTAATTTACCAATTTCATCCTATATACTGAGTATTGTTAGTACATTGCTTATCACAAAACTCGTGATGATCTCCAAAATTCAGAAGTCGAAACAATGGTATATCATTTCTGTTGGAGTCATGGCTGAAATATGTTTTGATTTTTGGATACGAGATGATCGTGTTATTAATGCGGAGCTTCTGGAATTTGCAGTTACTTTTGTATTGGGATCGATTTTTGCGTACCACTTTATGGAATTTCATCAGCACATTTTTGAAATAAATGAAGAACTCCATCGTTCTAAGAAAGAATTAGAAATAAGTCAAACTAATTATCGGTTAATTGCAGAGCATTCAACCGATCTTATTTCGGTATCAGATCGCAATGGATTGCCAATATATTTGTCACCTTCACACGAATTGATTCTTGGTATTGATGTCGATGAGTTTAGAGGTCGGTTGTTTGATTTGGTTCATCCGGATGACTATGTGCTTATTAACCCAGTTTGGTCTAACGTGATAACCGAGAAGAAGCCATCTCAAATTGAGTACCGATACCAACATGCAAATGGTAAGTGGGTTTGGATTGAAAGTCATTATGTACCTATCCATAATGATCATGGCGAAGTTGAAAAGATCATTTCCATCAGCCGCGATATAACGGATAGAAAGAAAACAGAAGAGGTGATAAGAGACGCTGAGAAGCTTTCCATAGTGGGTGAGCTTGCGGCTGGAATCGCTCATGAAATTCGAAATCCTTTAACAACCCTTAAGGGATTCATACAAATGTTGAAGAAGGAATCATCAAACCCTTATTACTTAGATGTGATGTTCGAAGAGCTATGCCGGATTGAAGCAATTACAAACGAATTGCTTTATTTAGGCAAGCCACAAGCACAAAGTGTTAAGGAATCAAATATAGAAGGCATTTTAGAGCAAGTTACGACCCTTTTACACCCTCAAGCATTAATGAATAATATCGTTCTGAAAGTTCAGCTTCAACCAAATCTTCCTTTTATTCTTTGCGTAGAGAATCAATTGAAACAGGTATTCATTAATCTATTGAAGAATTCGATAGAAGCTATGCCAAAGGGGGGAGAGATTCAAGTAGAATCAAGACTAGAGAAGGGATTCTTGCTAGTTTCTGTGAAAGATTCAGGAATAGGGATTTCGGAAGAGAGGATGGAAACACTTGGGCAGCCTTTTTACAGTCTAAAAGAAAAAGGCACAGGACTTGGATTAACCGTTTGTAAAAAGATCATTCATGAACATGCTGGAAGTCTCATCTTTCATAGCAAAGAAGGTGTTGGGACGATTGTCGAGGTTCGTTTGCCGATATGGCAACTTTAACAAGTTTGGTCATCCTAGCAATAATTACATGAGGATCGTTTCAGCCACTGTTAGAAAAATACGATACAATAAATAGAAGATGCATATTATACAAACTAAAGACTTGTTAGGTTAAAAAGGAGCGGGAGCTGCTCGTGCTGGAGACTTTACAAGCAGTGGATATGCTCCATCGGATGAAGCACCGTCCCTCGGAATTATGAATATACAGGGGGAATCTATGCTTTTTTTCAAAAGGTTAAATCCAAATAGTTGGTTTCGCAATCGACTCATCCGCCATAAAATCATATTCATTTATTTTCCATTGATTTTTATTCCTTTGTTTGTTCTGGGTCTTGTATCCAACCAAGTTTATACGAATGCGATTGTCAAAAAGACGATTAAGAACGTATCGGATAACTCTTCGCTTATTATTACCCGTATTACTGGAATGTTGACCAATGTTGAGAGCTGTGCGAACATGCTGACGATTAATCTCAATAAGGTGATTGTGGATGACCAGTTTGCGCCAGGGGCCATGGCAACGAGTCTTCAGATGTATACGCAGATTACGAATCAGCTTAGCTTTGCGCTGCTCGTGTTCCCAGACGTTCAATCAGCTGCTTTCATCGATACGAACAATCGGGTTTACGGTTCGAGCCTTTTCATGGAACGGAACCCTGAAGCCTTAATCGACAGCGCTATGCTAAAGCAAATTGATGCCTCCAGCGGAACGAATATCTGGTTGCCGATGCAGCGGCGGGATTACTTGACGCAGGATTCACATGAACCCTTGATGACGCTAGGCAAGCGTATCGTGAATATTAATACCGGGCAAAAGCTGGGGATACTCGTACTTAACATTAAAGAGAGCACCCTGGCTGCCATATATAAAAAAATTGGATCGATTCAAGACGGCAGTTATTTCATTGCCGATAATAAAGGGGTTGTCATCTCGTCGCAGGAACCTCGGGATCTTTTACAGGAAGTAGCAGATCCCGTCATGAAAAAATGGATCGTGTCAACGGATAATACGTCTGATCTGACTTCTTTTGAGAACGGAAAAACCGTTGTCGTAAGCTCGGATGTGCCCGGATTTGGCTGGAAGCTCATCTCCATGGTGCCCCTTCAATCCCTCACAGCGGATACGCGAAAAATCACACTTCTCATTGCGATCATCGGCACGGTTTGTCTGTTCTTTGCCCTACTGGGAGCAGGCATGCTGTCCAAGCTTATTGCAAAGCCGATTATGGGGTTAACCAAACATATGAAAAAGGTCAAAGAGGGAAATTTGGATCTTGAATTTCAGGTCAATTCCGAGGATGAGATTGGTTTGCTGGCATCAGGGTTCAATGCGATGATTAGACGCATTCAAGAGCTCCTCAACAACATTAACTTTGAACAAAAGAAGAAGCGGGAATATGAGCTTGCACTGATTCAGGCGCAAATTAAGCCTCATTTTTTGTATAATACACTGGATGTCATTTATACGTTGTCTGAGATGGGAAGAGTCAGGGATGTGCAGCGAACAACGAAAGCGCTTGCGGACTTTTACCGTGTTGCTTTGAGCAAGGGAAGAGAAACAATTACCATCGAGGAAGAGATACGCAACGTAAAGGACTACTTATCCATACAGCGAATCCGATATTCCGATGTGTTCGATTTTGAATTAGACATCGCATCAGATATCATGACAGGGCTTATCCCAAAGTTAACCATTCAGCCACTCGTAGAGAATGCGATTTACCATGGACTTAAAGCAAAAGGAAGCTTCGGTCTGCTTAAGGTATCAGGCGAACTAGCAAACGGAAAGATTAGAATGAAAGTAACGGATGACGGAATCGGTATGTCCGAAGAACGGCTTCAGGCTCTTCAATTCATAGAAGCCTCGGCGGCGAATTATACGGTCGGCTACGGCTTGCGTAACGTTCATGATCGCATACAGCTTTATTTTGGTGAAGAGTATGGTATTCGAATGGAAAGCGAATTAGGAAGAGGCACAGAAGTTACGCTTTGTCTCCCTTTTCACAGCGAGGAAGGATAACGATGCAAAAGATCATGATTGTCGACGATGAGTCGATTTTTCGGGAATATTTACGCACGGCACTCGATTGGGAAGCATATGGTTTTGAAATATGCGCAGAGGCCAAGAACGGCGTTGAGGCTTTGGAACAAGTAGAGCAGCACCTTCCTGATATCGCTCTAGTCGATATTACAATGCCTTTTATGGATGGATTAAGCTTTACAGAGCAAATAAAAGAGCGCTTCCCTGCGACGAGTGTTGTATTAATTACAGGCCATAATGAGTTCGATTACGCCCGAAAGGCGCTCAAGCTTGGTGTCGAGGACTATATCTTGAAACCTTTTACTAAAGAAGAGTTGGTACTCACACTGATTAAATTGCAAAAGGAGCATCAAAAAGCGCAGGAAGAAAAATCGACGCTTAAGGAAAATTTGCAGTTGATGAAAGAAAGCTTTCTGAATCATCTTTTGGGTTCGGATTATGATCACTCAGATACGGAAACAGCGTTTAAGCTTCAGCAATTTGGAGAATCGTTCGATGCCCCCTGCTTCATCGTAGCCTGTATCGAGATCGATAACATGGACCAAAAATGGAATAAAGTGAGCGAGCGGCGTCTTTGGAAATATGCGGTTACCAATATTTTGAACGAGGCACTTGAAGAGAGTGAGAACCATCTTATTTTCAACGGACCTGAGGGCCGGATTATTTGTTTGGTGGAGCATCGTTCCGGGATGGAGCACGAGATACCAGCGTTGGACGGTTATGAAAAACTTTGTTTTTTAATTAAGAAATATTTGAAATTGACGATAACGGTCGGTGTGGGACGAAGCCAGACGGGCTATAAAGGGATTCGCAGCTCCTATTTGGAAGCCTTAGAGGCGCTCCAATATAAATTCATACTCGGTACTGACCGTGTCATTGCTTATGGGACTCAGAGGCTGGAGACAGGCTCTCAATCTTTTTATAAGGCGGAAGAGAATGAAGAACTATTGATTCAACTCCGCATGCATAATCTGGACAAGGTAAATGCGCAATTGGAAAACATCTTCCAATCAATTCGCGAGCAACGGTTGTCACTTGATTATACTTATGTCATTAGCATGGGTCTCATTTCTGTATGTCTCTCGTATGTAACCGAAATCGGACATCCGATTGAGGACTGCTTCGGTGAGTCGTTTTTCCCTTACAGTGAAATCAAAAAGCTGGCATCCATTGACGCTACTCTGGCGTGGATTAAGAAGCTGTTCGAGCGGGCAATCCAGTATACTAGCCAACACAAAAAGACGCGTTCTTCCAAAATCGCGCAAGCGGCGAAAGCGTTTATTGAGCAGAGTTATTCGGACCCCGAGCTGCAGCTGGAGCAAATCGCACAGCAAGTATTCATAAATTCGAGCTATCTGCGAGCTGTTTTCAAGAAAGAAATCGGCATGACCGTGACGGATTATGTTATCCATATTCGGATGCATAAGGCGAAGGAACTGCTGGGCAAGGGCAACATCCGGCTTGCGGATATTGCCGAGCTGACCGGTTTCAGTGACCCGAGCTATTTTAGCAAAAGCTTTAAAAAGTTTTTCGGCTACTCTCCTAGTGAATACGAAAACAACCGGCACTGACTCAAAGCGATCGATGTGCGGATTTTACAAGAAGCCCACAGTTTTTACATTATCAAACGACCGGCTTCCCACTATACTTGGAATTGAAAACATGAGAAGTTCACTTGGGAGGTCGAAAAAATGAAGAAAATGGCAGTAACTCTTGCAAGTATGCTGGCTGTATCAAGTCTGGCGGCATGCAGCTCCTCGAATACAACGAAGGATGCTGTTGGTACAAGCGCACCTGCTCCAGCAGCTACAACTGCGGAAGTCAAAAAGGATGACGCCAAACCGGTCAAGCTTCGCATCTATGCGCAATATGCTGATGAAGATACAAAAACCCCTTATGACTACGCTGTTGCCGAGTTGAAGAAAGAAATGCCGAACGTTGAACTGGAACTGGATATTCAGGCGCAAGACGACGGTCAGAAGCTGAAGACCTATGCAGCAACCGGCAACCTCCCTGATATTTTTCAAGCGGGGTTGGACCTTATTGATACCTTTAAAAAATCCAACAACATTCTCGTCCTGGATGACTATGTTACCAAATTCGGCTTTAAAGATAAAATGCAGCCAAGCGCGATGAACACACTCTTATCCGATGACGGCCATACCTATGCCTTCCCATATGCAGGAAATGAAGTGGCGCTCTTGTACTATAACAAGGATTTATTCCAGCAAAGTGGCGTGAAAGTGCCTACCACTTATGATGAAATGATGGCAGCTGTCAAAACGTTCAATGGTAAAGGCATTACGCCGCTCTCTATATTCGCAAAAGAAAAATGGCCTTGCGTAGCCCTTTATGATATGTTTGTTACCCGATCTGAGCCAGGCGGCATTACGAAGCTGGATAAAGGCCAAGCGAAGGTCGAAGATGGGGCCTACAAAACGGCAGCAGAAAATATCGTCGAGCTTGTTAAAGCAGGGATGCTGCCTAAGGGTGCGACCAATCTGAATTATGATCAAGCTGCCGCATTATTCCATGAAGGCAGAGCTGCAATGTTCATCAACGGCCAGTGGGAGATCGAAGCAGCGACGAAAGCATTGGGCGATAAAGTCGGTTACATGTATATTCCGGCGGCAGACGCTGCAGCTTACGAAAAGGGTAAGACAGCATTCAGCGGAAGCGGCGGTCCTGGCGGCTATGCGGTATCTGCGAATACGAAGGATAAAGAACTTGCAGCTAAAGTAGCATCCTTCCTTTCTTTAAAATATGCCGAATACAAATTCACTAATCGCAGTAATCCGATTGTTGCAACAAAAGTAGATAAGCCTGTTGTGAAACAGTTCCCGCCGATGATGGAGCAGCTATCGAAAGATATTCCTAAAATCACAAGCACAACTGCATTCTCTTGGGGCCTTTCCAACCCTAAATTTAAAGCAACGCTTGAAGATGCTACGCAAAACCTGTTGACAGGTAATTATACAGCGGATCAATTTATTAAAGATGTGAGTAAAGCTGTGGTTGCAGCGAAATAAAGAATTTTTAAAAGAAGGGGACTCACACTGGATCGCTAGAAACCAGTGTGAGTTTTTCACTAATTAGAGGAAGTGATGGCATGAGTAAATTTATGGGCAACAAAGCGGCGATTCTTTTATTTACGCTGCCTGCGCTCCTATTGTATACGGTTATCGTATTTTATCCGATCATCCAGACGTTCTATCGCAGTACTTTCGATTGGGATGGCCTAAGTCAGGGCACTTTTATATTTCTTGATAATTATATCCGGTTGTTTCAAGACAATATATTTTACACATCGCTATATAACGGCCTAGTGTTTGCAGCTATTTTGGCCATCGTTCAGATCGGAATTGGTACCGTGTTGGCTTTCGCGGTAGCTGAGGGTTTCAAAAGTAGTAAGCTGCTGCGCATCAGCTATTTTATTCCTGTCGTTTTATCGATCACAGTCGTCTGTCAGCTTTGGCTCGCCATGTATAACAGCGAGTATGGCCTCATTAATAAACTTTTCGAGGTGCTAGGCATCTCTTATCGGCAAGATTGGCTGACAAATAGCAAGACAGCTATCTTCGCGATCGCTTTTGTGAATGCTTGGCAATACATGGGCTATCAGTTTGCACTGCTGTTGGCAGCGGTCAAATCAGTGCCGGAACAGTATCTCGAGGCAGCGCGCATCGATGGAGCAACTAAGATTAAAGCGCATTTGAAAATCACGATACCAATGCTTGCTGAAACGTACAAATTTTGCTTGGTACTGGCCATTACTGGCGGTCTGAATGCATTCGCAAATATGTTTATCATGACGGGAGGCGGACCTGGAAACTCCACCTATACACTGACGTATCTGATGTATCGCTCGGCCTTTAGAGTCGGAGAGTTTGGGTACGGAAGCGCATCTGCTGCCTTTCTGGTCATCGAATGTTTGATTGTAACATTGGCTATTAACCGACTTATCGCTCGCGAGCGGATAACATTTTAAGGAGTGCTGAGGATGCAAGCGATGATAAAACTAAGAAAGAAGAATCCGCTTCTCGGAGCGTTTTTATGGATATATGCGGCGTTAAGCGTGTACCCCCTTCTCTGGATGGTGTTCTATTCGTTAAAAAATAATAACGAGATTTTTGTGACAAATCCTTTTGGATTTCCGACGCACTTCCGGTTTGAAAATTATATGGATGCCTGGTCACGGTTTAACGTACCTGTTTATTTCGGGAATAGCCTAATCGTGGCCGCATCAACCGTCGTGGGTACAATCCTCCTTTCAGTCACATTTTCTTATGCAGTCGCGAGAATGCAGTGGCGAATAAAGGAGGTTGCTCGCATTTATGTGGTCATCGGCATGTTCATTCCCGTTCAAGTGATTATGATTCCGCTTGCGATACTAGTTCGAGATTTCCATTTGGCCAATACATATGGCGCATTAATCGTACCTTATATCGCATTCAACATCTCGTTCTCCAGCATGGTATTTTACGGGTTTTTTCGCAGTATTCCCGTTGAGTTGGAAGAATCGGCCTGTATGGATGGGGCAAGTATTTACCGAACTTTTTACACGATTATTTTGCCGATTATTAAGCCGGCGATTGCGACAATGGTGATCTTCGTGTTTTTATCGGCGTGGAATGAATTCACCATGGCCTTAATTTTGATTACAAAAGAGTCTTTGAAGACACTCCCACTAGGATTGCTCTTTTTCCAAGGACAATTTACGACGAATTGGGGTGCAATGGGAGCGGCGATGACGATTGCCAGCCTACCTACAGTGCTCGTTTATGTGCTTTTTAGTGAACAGGTTGAAAAGGCTTTGACCGTAGGGTCTGCTGTTAAAGGATGAGGGAACGATGTTCATTGATGTGGACTATGATCCAGAGGGTTTTGGTGCAATTATTAAAACAGATCAAAAATAGCCTTTAGTTGAAAAATAAATGGTTCCCAGCCGCTTAAGTTGCGACGGCGGTACAATATTGATAACAGGGCGGATAAGGTAAAAGTGATCGCGAGAATAATCATCGCTGAAAACAACCCCTGTCCGCCTAATAAAAAGCGGTATACTTTGAAGAATATCGGATTAGATAAGGTTTTCAAATTAGTGCTCCATGCCAGGAGCCGCTAGGGACGAGGCGTGTAGGGAATGGTGGACTTCATCTTCATCGGCCAAAACGGGATTTTTGGATGCAGAAAAACGCAAATGTACCTTGTGGGAGAAGTCGGTTAGGCTTTAAACTTAGTTGTATTGAAAGCGCTATCACTGATTTTTCTAAAATTGCATTTGAAGGGTAAAACCGACGATCCGCTCGCGGAGTTGACAGAATACATTGTTCGCGATCGGCAAGCAACGCATTCATTATCCAAACGAAAGGAGAGTATAGATCGTGCCTAAGCACTCCAGATTGTTTCGCAGATTTCTGGTCTCTTATCTCGTCATCTTGATCATACCGAGCTTGGCCGGCTATATGTCATACCAGACGTCGATTTCAGTTGCGCAATCCGTCTCCATCGAGAGCAGTGTAACGCAGCTTCAGAAATCCCAGGAGTTTCTCGAAGGAAGAATGGCAGAGGTGGAAAGCTTCACCCGACAGTTGGCGCTTAACCCTGAGCTGAGCGTGCTCATGAACGCAAAGCCGACGGACAAGACGCAGGTGTTCGGAATATGGAGCTTGATGAAGGAAGTAACGGCATTCAGCCAAACGAACGATTTTTTGCAAAATTTTTTCATCTACTTAAACAATTATAAGGTAATCGTGACGACGGGCACCACCTATTATCGGCCCGAGAATTATTACCAGTCTTCGTATTATACTGATCTCTCGGTCGAGGAATGGGAGAGGACGATTCTCGAACGCACGCACAGAAGCGAGATCATGCCGCTTCGTCCCTATATGAACAAAGGCGAGAATACGGCCGTAATTTCGTATATGCAGTCGCTCCCGCTCGACAGCTTCAACGGTTCGTCGCCTGCCACCGTAGTCATTATCATCGATGAACGTACGATCGCTAATTTGCTGTCAAACCTTCAAGAAAAGTACGGCGGATGGGTGCAGGTCAGCGACGAACAGGGACGAGCGATTAGCTCGATCGGCATCGGCGAGCAGGAGATCGAACGGATGGCTGCGGACTCCCGTTTTGACAAGAACAAGGTCAGCCAGTTTTACAGGGACGATCTTGTGATCAGCATACGTTCCCAAAAGAACGGTTGGGTCTACATGGCCGGCATTCCGAGACCGGTGCTGATGGAGAATGCGAACAAAATCAAGCATATTACATGGATGGTGACCGGCACCGCGCTGCTGATCGGGCTGATGGCCGGACTTCTGCTGTCCTACCGGAACAGCGCGCCGATCAATAGGCTGCTGAACGTCATGAGGGAGCAATTCGGCAAGGATGGCGTTGCGGGTCGCAACGAGTACGATTTTCTTCAGGGCAATATCTCAGCCATGCTCACTACGAATAAGCTTCTCGAGAACGAATTAACCCGGCAGTTCCCGGTCATCAGGGACGCTTTTCTGAAACGGTTGCTTACGGGCGAATTCCAATCGAAGGAAGAAATCGTCGCCGCAGGCTCACAATCGGACGTTAGATTGAGCGATACCGGCTGTGCGGGCATCCTGCAGATTAACGGATATACCGGGATGGATAGTGTCGAAGTGTTGAACGAACTGAACGCCGCCAGGCTGCTCTTGAAGCAGGCTTTGGCCGATCTGGACAGCTCGATCCGAATGACGGATCTAGGTTCTGACCGGCTTGTGGCGATTTTCGAAGGCGAGTATGGTAATTCGACTGCCGACTCCGGCAGAGCTGCGGTCGAGCATACGCTGAAGAAATTTGCTTCGATCGTATTCGACGAATACCGGATAACGGTTACTGCGGCGCTTGGAGACCCCTTCTCTTCGATCATGGAGATCAGCCGATCATATGAGCAGGCTAGACAGGCGCTTGAGTTCGCAGTTTATAGTAACAGGAAAGGCATTCTGTGGTACAGCAGCACCCGCACGGACAGCATAACCTACTATTACCCGCTCGAGACGGAGCTTCGGCTTATCGGCACGATCCGGTCGGGGGATATCGATGAAGCGAAGCGAATCATCCAGTCCATCATCGATGAAAATTTTCACAACCGGAAGCTTTCCGTCGAGATGAGGCGTCAACTCTCCGTGGAGATGCAGGGCACCTTCATGAAGCTGCTCGATCAGAAAACTTTCCTGGAATCGGAGCATTACGAGAGCATCAAGCAGCGAATCGCCGATGTTCAACGGGCAGAAACGGTCGAATCGGTTCACGGCGTGATCAATTCAATCATGGATGCGCTTTGTGACATCATTCTGAGCCGGAAGAACGATATGCATACGAGAACTGTCGAGCAAATTAAACTAGTGATAGACGAAATGTATGCGGATTGCGAGTTGACGTTATATCAGATCGCCGAACGGGTAGAGCGGCCAGAGAAATACATCTCCCAATTGTTCAAGGATGTAACGGGGGTCAATTTGTCCGACCATTTGGAAAAAGTCAGATTGGATCATGCTGCGGAATTATTGCGGCGAAATGCGTACACCGTCGATGAGATCGCTTCGCGAGTCGGCTATAACAGCTCGCATTCGTTTAGACGGGCTTTTAAGCGGTTAATGGGGGAATCCCCGAGCTCTTATAGGCAATCGGTTTAGGAATGAAAATCCCGGATGCAATCGGGATTTTTTTGTTCTTTTCGCAATAGTGTGGACACGATGACTGGCGAGACGATTCGGTTCGTTGAGGTTTAACGGACCGATGTGGCAGGAAAGGCCGTCCGCTGAAAATTGTCCCCTGTAAATACGGTGGATTTGTACGCAAAAGGAGAAATTGTACCTTACGGCAGGCACCGTTTTCACTTAGAATCAGTTTTACGGAAAGCGCTGTCATTCGTCGTTCGAAACGAGAAATCAAAAAGCTTGGAAATTCATGACATAAGGGGGAATTGATTTGGAAACGGTAATAACCGCGAAACAAGAGCGGAGAAAGGCGAAGGGAACATGGTCTGCATTCGGAACGAGCGCGGGCAAAAGCTTCAGAAAGCATTGGCAGCTTTACCTGCTCCTTGTTCCGCCGGTCCTTTATTTTGTTATTTTCAAATATATTCCGATGCTGAATGCGGTGCTGGCCTTTAAGGACTACAATGTGATGAAAGGAATTTGGGGCAGTCCATGGGTCGGAATGAAGTATTTCAATTTATTCTTTCATAATCCGGTGTTCAAGACGTTACTGAAGAACACGCTGTTTGTGTCCTTATATTTGCTGGCCGTCGGCTTTCCGATTCCGATCCTTCTTGCACTTGCGCTGAACGAAGTAAAGAACCGCCGCTTCAAGCGCACCCTCCAGATGGTGACTTATGCGCCTTATTTTATTTCCACCGTGGTCATGGTTTCCATTATCATGCTCTTCCTTTCGCCAAAACTGGGCCTCGTTAATAAAATTATCGGTATTTTCGGGATCGGTTCCATCAATTTTCTGGGCGATCCGGGCTTGTTCCGGTCGATCTACGTTTGGTCCGATGTGTGGCAGACCGCCGGCTATTCTGCCGTTATTTATTTGGCGGCTCTGTCCGGGGTTGATCCTTCTCTCTATGAAGCGGCCAAAGTCGACGGCGCCTCGCGCATCCAGAAAATATGGAACGTGGATGTTCCGGGCATCCTGCCTGCAGCGGTCATCATTCTGATTCTGAACGTTGGCAATATCATGGCGATCGGCTTCGAAAAAGTCTATTTATTGCAAAATCCGCTCAATACGACAACTTCCGAGATCATCTCCACCTACGTGTACAAAATCGGATTGTTGAATGCCAACTACAGCTTTGCGACGGCGGTCGGATTATTCAATTCCTGCATCAATTTGATATTACTTGTTCTGGTCAACACGATTGCCAAACGGCTATCCAACAACAGTCTTTGGTAAAGGTACCGCACAGAAAGGAGCTACCGCAATGGCAAGCATGAAGCAAACCGTCCGCGAATCGCTCGGAGACCGGTTGTTTCTTGGAGTTATTTACCTGGTCTTGACGATTGTATTGGTTTTTACGTTATATCCGCTTATTTTTATCGTGAGCTCTTCGTTCAGCAGCCCTTCCGCTGTATCGGGAGGCCGCGTATGGCTTTGGCCGGTCGAAGCGACTCTGATCGGCTACAAAGCAGCTTTTCTTAGCAGTCAGATTGTAACCGGTTTCGCGAATTCGTTATTCTATACGATTTGCGGTACGGCAATCAGCGTCATCTTGACCACGATGATCGCTTTTCCTTTATCCCGCAAAACGCTTTTCGGTCGCAGCGGGCTGATGGTGTTCATCGTATTTACGATGTTGTTCTCGGGCGGACTGATTCCGACTTATATGGTAGTGAAAGCCGTCGGCTTGATCGATACGCGCTGGGCGCTGCTGCTTCCCAACGCCATCTGGGTGTGGCAGGTTATCATCGCCCGCACCTTCTTCTCCACATCGATTCCCGATGAGCTTGCGGAAGCCAGCGAGATCGACGGTTGCAGCGATATCCGTTTTGTGCTGAGCATCGTGCTCCCGCTGTCCAAGCCGATTCTCGCTGTATTAGCCTTGATGTATGCCGTAGGCCAATGGAATTCTTATTTCGATGCCCTTATCTATCTGAAATCCGACAAGCTGTTTCCTCTGCAGCTGTTTCTCAGATCGATTTTAATTCTAAACGCGAATACCGGCACGTTGGACTCGGGGCAAATAGCAGAGAAGCAGCAGTTGCTGAGCCTGATGAAATATTCGATCATCGTCATATCGAGTTTGCCGGTGCTTCTCATTTATCCGTTTGTTCAGCGCTACTTCGTGCAGGGGATGCTGATCGGTTCCGTCAAAGGGTAGTGGACCGCAAGAGCGACCATCAAGGAAAGGAGGGATGCCTATGTAGGCTGGCCGACTCAAAATTCGGACTCATCTTAAAAATTCTTAAAAAAGGGAGAGGTTATATGTTGAAGAGAACATGGTTAACGGCAACGATCTGCGCGCTTGCCATCAGCACGGTTTTGGCGGGCTGCTCCAACACCAGCAGTACGGGCGGCAGCGACACTGCCACTGCCACTGCTACCCCAGGAAACAATGCACAGCCAACAACTTCCAATCCGGTCACCATCAAGGTATTTGCGGACCAAGACACATCTAGCAACCAGGATTTGGCTACAAGTTGGTTTTCCAAGCAACTGGAGCAAAAGTTTAATATCAAGTTCAACTGGACAACGGTACCTTTTGACGGCGCGCCGGAGAAAAGACAGATCTCGCTGGCCAGCGGAGACTACCCGGATATGTTCTTGCTTGTTCCTTATATCGATCATTTCACTCAAAGCGATTTGCTTCGCTACGGCCAGCAGGGCGTATTCCTTCCACTGAACGATTTAATTGACAAGTACGCTCCGAACATCAAGAAAACGCTTGACACCTACCCCGACTACAAAGCGATGAATACTGCTCCTGATGGCAAGATCTACGGTCTTGGTCAGTTTGCCGCTTGTTATCACTGCTCGTTCCCCAACAAGCTGTGGGTGAACAGCACATGGATGAAGAAGCTCAACATTACAACGCCGAAAACTACTGACGATTTCAAGAAAATGCTGGAGGCGTTCAAGACGAAAGACCCGAACGGCAACGGCAAGGCGGACGAAATTCCGCTCACCGGTTCCATTGAAACGTATGGCGTGCACGTTGTTCCATTTCTGATGAATGCCTTCATTTACGACGATGACCACACCTACTTGAACCTGAATAACGGCAAAGTGGACATTGCAGCCAACAAGCCGGAATGGAGAGAAGGACTGAAGTATATCAAGTCGCTGTACGACGAGGGGCTTATCGACCCGGGTGCCTTCACGCAAAACGCCGACTCGTTCAAAAAGATCGGCGAGAATAAAGACGTGCAAATTTTGGGCGCAGGTGCAGGCATGCATCCCGCGATCTTCGTCGATATTGCGGACGGAAATCGGTTTTCCAAGGATTACGACTCAATTCCGCCAATTGCCGGACCGAGCAACGTCTCTTATTCTACATTCAGCTATGCGGGCAATCCGGGCACATCGTTTGTCCTAACGAATAAAGCGAGCAATGAAGCGCAAATCGCCGCCATCAAGGCGCTGGATTATATGTACACGATAGACGGTCAGCTCGCGTCCCAAGTCGGCTTAGAAAATGTCGACTGGCGCAAGCCGCAGGCTGGAGAAAAGGCGCTGGACGATTCGATGCAGCCGCTTTATGCTCCGATTCCGCTAAAAGCCGGCGAAAAAAACCTCAACAACAATTGGATCTCCTTGGGACAATACTTATCGGACAGTAAGTTCCGAGGTTCATTGGTGCAGTCAACTGATATTTATAGCGACAAGGCCTACGAGCGCAGATTGTTCGAAGCGACCAAAAACAATTACGACAACAAACAACCGAAGCAAGTATTCCCGTACTGGGCACTGTGGATCGACCCGAATACTGCGGATCAGGCCAGCATGCTGCAGACGAATATCACCAACTACGTCAACCAAAGCTCACTTCAATTTATTACAGGCAACAAAAACCTGGATAAAGACTGGGACGCTTACGTGAAAGGCTTCGATGGTCTGGATTTGAAAAGTTATTTGGATATTATGCAAAAATCGTACGACTCTTCAACCTTTAGTAAGAAGTAAAACGATGGCAAACACATAACAATGATCTCAAGCAAGCGCCTTATCGTTTCGTTTCGATAGGGCGCTTGCTCAATGAGCACGCCTAGCAAAAGGAGGATGAATGAAAATGGTTTACAGGTTGAATCCAATAAAGTTGGGGCGTCTAATCGCAATTTTCATACTCGCATTAGCAGCAGTTTTTGTTTCAAACAACCAAAATGCAAACGCTTCCAATAATGGTCTTGCCCAAAAGCCTTATATGGGCTGGAGCAGCTACAGTATGCAAGTTTATACGAACAATCAAAGCTGGATTACCGCCGCACAAATTAAAGCTGAATCCGATGCTATGCATACGACACTTCAATCTCATGGCTATAATTATATCAATATCGATGCAGGATGGAGTGGGGGCTTAGATGGTTATGGGCGTCCAGTACCGAGCACAACATTATACCCGAACGGAATTACGGATTTGGTCAACTATGTTCACAATAACGGTCAGAAGCTCGGCCTCTATATGATCCCTGGGATATCAAAAGACACCTACAACGGCAATTATCCGATATACGGAACCACCTGCCATACGCAAGACATTGCGGTTCAGCCCTTAACAACCGCGGATTATTGGAATCTAAATTATAAAATTGATTTCTCCAAACCGTGCGCGCAGAGCTATATCAACTCCGTTGCCGACCAAATTGCCTCTTGGGGAGTCGATTTTATTAAGTTCGACAGCGTAACGCCCGGTTCCGGACATAATGACACTTCCATTGATGCACGTGGCGACGTGGCGGCCTGGGCAGCCGCATTGGCGCCTCATAATATATGGTTCGAGCTTTCTTGGGCGTTGGATCATAATTATGTAGATACTTGGAAGAAGTATGCAAACGGCTGGCGCGTCCAATGGGATGTCGAATGTTATTGTGCGGGAGTTTCCTTAACAAATTGGAGTAGCGTCGTCCAGCGTTTTCCGGATGCGGTGTCATGGTGGAGAGATGCAGGTCCGGGGGGATGGAATGATTTTGATTCCTTGGATGTTGGTAATGGTGCAATGGATGGGTTGACGCAGGATGAACGTCAGTCGGCCATGACATTTTGGGCGATATCATCCGCACAATTATACCTAGGCAGTGATTTAACCAATTTGGACAGCTTTGACCTTGGATTATTGACCAATGATGAGGTGATTGCTGTTGACCAAGCGGGTCATCCAGCACAGCCTGTCGGAACAGTTACTACGACTAACCAGCAGGTTTGGTATGCCAATAATGGTGATGGCAGCTACACGGTTGGACTATTTAACCTGGGAAGCTCTGCGGCGACAGTCACGGTCAATTGGAGCGACATTGGACTGAACGGCTCAGCATCCGTAAGAGATCTTTGGACCCATACGGATCTTGGCACCTTTAACTCGAGCTTCAGTTCAACCAGCTTGGCTCCGCATGCTTCGCGATTGCTTAGAGTCGTAGCTAGTGGTGGTTCTGTTACTGCTAATGATGACGATACCGGGGTTAAATATACGGGAGCTTGGCAGCGAAGTTACAACAGGGGCTTGGGTGATTATAAGGATGACGTCCATTACACCCAGACGAATAACGATAGCTTTGAATATACGTTTAAGGGAACGGGCGTTGACGTGATTACGGAAAAAGACTCCTCGCAGGGCGATATCGATATTTACGTGGATGGTGTGTTTAAACAAACGGTGAGTACTTATAACGCCAGTCGATTAGCTCAACAAAAGGTGTACAGCATTACTGGATTGTCCAATGGCTCGCATACCATCAAGGGGGTGAAAAAGTCAGGAACCTATATGCTGCTCGATAAGTTGAGCTTCACCGTAGCGGCTCCAATTCAAGTCAACGATACGGACGCAGGTATTACTTATACGGNGAGCTTCACCGTAGCGGCTCCAATTCAAGTCAACGATACGGACGCAGGTATTACTTATACGGGAGCTTGGAATCTCAGCAGCGGCAGAGGCTTTGGGGATTACAACGATGATGTGCACTGGACCCAAACGAACAACGATTCTTTTCAGTATACGTTTACGGGAACGGGAATTGACTTCATAACGGAAAAGGATCCCTCAGAAGGCGATATCGATATCTACGTAGATAACGTGTTTAAACAAACCGTGAGCGCCTATAACGCGACCAGATTACCCCAACAAACAGTGTTTAGCATTTCCGGGCTGTCCAGCGGTTCTCATACGATCAAGGGCGTGAAAAAGTCCGGAACTTATATGTTGTTAGATAAATTGAGCTTTACCGGCGGCACCAAGATTCAGTATAACGATACGGACCCCGGAATCACTTATACGGGAGCTTGGAATCTCAGCAGCGGCAGAGGTTTTGGGGATTACAACGATGACGTGCACTGGACGCAAACGAACAACGATTTTTTTCAGTATACATTTACGGGAACGGGAATTGATTTCATAACGGAAAAGGATCCCTCGGAAGGTGATATCGATATCTACGTGGATAACGTATTTAAACAAACCGTGAGCGCCTATAACGCGACCAGATTACCACAACAAATGGTTTACAGCATTTCTGGACTTTCCAATACATCACATATCTTGAAAGCTGTGAAGAAAACAGGAACGTATCTCATTTTAGATTCTCTGAGAGTGAATCATTAAGACGGAAAATTCAAAAGTTGAGATGGGAAGATACTACAATTTGAAAGGAGCTTGTGATAATGCTAACCACAATTCATGATCAAAAGAAGGGATTTTCAATTTGGGGCAAGTCTTTATTGATAGCAGCGGTATGCTTCTTGTCTATATGGCTGATTAGTAAACCTGCAAGCGCTGCTGTAGCAGGACTCACCTTTGACGGACCCGAGTTCATTAACAATGCGTCGACAGATCAGAATGCTACAGTTAATCCATATATGGATGCTTCGTTAGGAACATGGAAAAAAGACGCCAATAATTTGTATGTTTTGAATGCCAAATGGGATGCTTTCAAGCTGTATTACGGGCCGCCAAGCAACCCTTTCCAGAATTTTGTCGGCAACGTGAGCATGGATCATAATGGGTGGGACGGTTTGACCTGGATATCTGGTGTATATAAATATGCCGATGGTACATTGCTAGGACTTGTCCATAGAGAAAGATATTGGTCCAATTCAGCGAATGATTGCTTCTATCTTGGCTTGGCAAAGTCAACTGACAATGGTATGAATTGGAAATATCTAGGTGACGTTCTTAGTCCGCATGTTAATTATAAAGAACCTGTTACTAACGGAGTGAATTCGGCTGCCGGTAATGTTGCCGGAGTTCCTTTTTTGGTAGTGGGTAGCGATCTATATATTTATTACAATGAACAAACAGGTACTGAAAAAAGAATGAGTGTCGCCAAAGCATCACTAGCCACGATTAAAACCGCTATTGATAGCAATACGATAACACCTTTTTATAAGTACAATAACGGTACTTGGACTGAACCGGCAATGGGTGGAACGGGCTCGAATATCATCCCTGGGGGAACGATTTCAAATGTTGGATTGGACTACTATGCAGGTCATAATCTCCGGGATTTCCACTCAGATGCCGCTTATGTCCCTGGACTTGGCAAATATCTGATTACTGTGAATGATGAAGGTGGCAGCAGGCTGTTGTTATACTCGTCTACCGATGGATTAAATTGGGGTGAAGAGACAGTCATTGACGCTGCTCAGAGCGGCACGGATTTCCGCATGCCGTATTCGACCTTTATGAGTCTTTCCAACGGTACATCAGATGATAATTCTACAGTTGGCAATGATTTTTACATCTTCTATCCAAGGGACTTTCATACGTCAGGCGGAGGAGAACGTTATTTTAGAATTCATATGACAGTTGGGAACGGAAGCGGTATTACAACAGTGAATGACGACGATGCTTCCATTAGTTACGACAGCGGCTGGAGCTATCAAAAAGATAGGAATCTCGGCGATTATAATAATGATGTACATTATTCCAATGTGATTGGAGCCGTTGCACAATATACGTTTACAGGCACAGGGATTGATTACTTAAGCGAGAAGAATTCGGACATGGGCAACGTAGATGTTTATATCGACAATGTATTGAAGCAAAATGTAAATCTATATAATGGGTCGAGATTGCTCAAGCAAGTGGTATATAGCATTAGCGGCCTGTCCAATGGAAGCCATACAATCAAAATTGTTAACAAAACCAATTCATATGGAATTGTCGATTCCTTTAAGGTTTATAAAGGGTATCAAATGCTAAACAATAATGCGGGCGGCATCATCTATACAGGCACTTGGTGGTACAGCAGCGGCAGAGGTTTTGGAGATTACAACGATGATGTGCAATGGACCCAAACGAACAACGATTCTTTTCAGTATACGTTTACGGGAACGGGAATTGACTTCATAACGGAGAAAGATCCCTCAGGAGGTGATATCGATATCTACGTGGATAACGTGTTTAAACAAACCGTGAGCGCCTATAACGCGACCAGATTAGCCCAACAAACGGTGTACAGCATATCCGGGCTGTCCAGTGGTTCTCATACTTTCAAGGGCGTGAAAAAATCCGGAACTTATATGCTTCTTGATGCGCTTAAGATATTTAATTGAGCTCGACGACTAAATTGAAGGATGGCGAAAAAAGCTAAGTTGAACGACAATAAGGGGCGGCGAATGATTACATTCGAACCGCCCCTTTTTGACCATATGCGATATTAAATCCAAGCATTGGGTTCGTTCGTTTTTGCACCAGCACCACGAACGATCGTCCGGACCTATTAAATTCTTGCTAGCAAGAGGAATTTGAGTCTCCGGTGAATTTCCCCATCATCCAAGCGCAGTACATTAAAGTTACACTGACGGGCAGCTCCACCAGTTGGTGGTCACTTGTGGACATCAGGGCATATCAATAACTGGGTATATAAAATAAGCGGTTTTGATGCAACAATAAAAAATTGATTATTGAGAGGGCAGACGAATGGTTACATTCGACCTGCCCTTTCCTTATCTTATATATGGCTTCGTTCTACTTCCTTTTCCAACGTAGTTGCCCCATCCCACGACTTAAATTTAAAATCGTATTTTTCGATAAAAGATCGTTATTTCTAGTAAAGACACCCTTAATAAATTCTTCTATACTCAATTTTGAGAATAATACAAAGGGAGTGCAAGTCATGAATAACAGAAAGATCGTGTTTGAAAGTCCATGGCAGGTGGATACTGTTGAAGAGGATTTTATTAAACTAAATCTTAATGAGCAAGAGGTTCTAGTTAGGAAAATTTATTCCTTAATCAGCCCAGGAACTGAGCTGGCTATGTTATCAGGTAAAGAAAGTTGGGCCCATCTGCCAACCACTCCTGGATATGCTTCCGTGAGCGAAATCGTTGAAAGTGGTGATGATGTTAACCATTTTAGGGCGGGTGATATTGTTTTTCACTACGGTGATCATTCAGAGTTGCAGGTTGTTCCCACAACAGGGACATTTCTCAAAGTTCCAGAAAACTTGGATTTAAGATGGGTGCCATTTACTCGCATGGCTACGGTAGCTTTTACAGCTGTTCGTGTTTCCCAAATAGAGCTGGGTGACTTTGTAAGCGTTACAGGTCTCGGGCTTGTTGGGAATATGGCGGCTCAACTTGCACAACTACAGGGAGCTAACATTATAGGTGTTGACTTATCCAAAGAGCGGCTGCGTATTGCTCAAGATTGTGGTGTGAATTTCATTCTTAATGGGGAATCTGGAACAGTAAAACAACAAATTTTTGATATCACTAAAGGTGTCGGAGTATCTACACATATTGAGGCATCCGGTGTATCTAAAGTGGCTGTAGAAAGTCTAGACTGGATTGCAAAATTCGGAGAGATCATTTTCTTAGGTACTCCCCGCGGTGAATACAATACAGATGTTACGGAGGTTTTCAAATCCTGTCATCTTATCGGTAAAGGTTGTATTACGTTTAAGGGAGCTCACGAATGGCGCTATCCGGTTGAACCTAACGAGTTTGCTAAACATTCTTTAGTGAGAAATTCGAACATTGTTTTCGAGCTCATGAAACAGAAGCGGCTGCAAATAGAACCATTAATCAGTCATGTATTGAAGCCGGAACAAGCGAAAGAGGCGTATGAAGGATTGAAAAATAATAAGGATCAGTACAATGGAGTTCTCTTTGACTGGTCATAGGGAGGGAACATCATGCTGAGAGGATTAACGCGTGCTGGCATTGGAGCGATCGACGGAGGAGCAGTTTCGCGAAGGTCTAAAGTCTTTGGTAGAAATCTCACAAGCAGCCGTCGCAATGAATTGTTTGTTTGAAGGGATATGGAAAATATGAATACGCTTCAGTTATACTTGGAGGATGATCCGCAGGGAATGCAGGGATTTAGATCCATTATCTGCGAATAGAGCATTCACCCTTATGGCGATGCTTACTGGCTAACAGGAGGTGATTCGATGGAGTCATGGATGAATAATATTACACCTTTCGTAAGATCTGTAAAAATTCTTAAATCTTACTCTCTGGCTGGGGAATGGATGGATTACGACCATGTTTATACGTATATCGAACAAGGAGAAGCGGAGTTTATTTTGAATGGTGTTAAATACCATGTGAAAGAAGGCGACGTTCTCCTGATGCATCCACTTATGTCACACATCATTCGCTCTACCTCAACGCTTCCATTAATTCAATATATTTTCCATTTTGATCTGTATTATGATGAAAAACGAGTGGCATGGAAAGAAACTGGCATAACCTTAGAGCAGCAAAAAATAAGAGTGGAGAAGGAAATGCAGTTTGCCTCCATGGCCCCAATTTCCCATTTGCATCTATCGGATCGAATCGATTTAAAGAAAAGATTTTTAATCATGTATAAGAAGTTTTTGGATCGAAACACGAATTATTTGTTGATATTGAAATCGATTTGTTTGGAATTATTAGTTCTGTTTTTAAATGGCCAGGCGGAGCGTAAAGAAAAAGAAGGAAAAGTAACTAAGAGCTGGGCAATAATAGAAAGCGCGATTAATCATATCAATGAACGTTTTTGGGACCCTGAATTAGATAATGATTCAATAAGTAAACATGTCGGTATATCGACCAATCATTTATCCTTTTTATTTAAAGAAGAGCTTGGAATTACTATTCATAAATATTTGACCCACATAAGAATTGAACATTCCAAGATAAAAATCATTGAAGGCAAGAAATCATTAACGACTATTGCTGAAGAAGCTGGATTTTCAAGCATTTATTTATTTAGCCGGTCTTTCAAGGCTACGGTCGGTATAATGCCAAGTATATTTGCGACGACTCAATCAAAGGCCATAACAAAGATCGAATAAAAAGGAGATTCAGCTATGACGATTTTTAATCGAGCCCAAACCCAATGAACCTATCGTTCGAAGCTATATTCCTACTGTTGGACACGTCCTCGAATTTGGCGAGTTACTTAATAACTAAACAACGAGGCTGCCTCAGGGTCGGGGCCTTTTGACAAATCAATATTCAATGAAAGCGACCCTATTGATTTCGAAATTCTTTAGGCGTCATGCCTTCATATTTTTTAAACACTCTGCTGAAATACTTTTCGTCTTCGTAACCTACGGTTTGCGCAATTGCGCCGATCGGCATGTCGGCTTGTTTCAGTAATCTTTTGGCTTTATCGATCCGAATCTTGCTCATATAATTCACGATCGTCTCATCGAATTCTTGCTTGAATCTTCGGGAAATGTAATCGCGGTTCAAGAAAAATATACGGGATATTTCCTGCAAGGTAATGTCGCGATTGTAGTGATTTTGGATATATAAAGCGATTTCCTGCATCGTATTGTTTTTGCCGGCATTTGGCGTGACCGTAGCGGAAAGCCGAATAAACCGTTCAAAGAGCGCCTCTTGAAAAATGGCGAGAGAAAAATTTCCGAGCTCATCGCAAGGTAATGGGAAATCCGGCAGGGGATCGGCAGAATGCTCAGCTTCGGTCAACCAATCGGTTATCGTCACATTCAACCCGTCTCGCCAGAGATTGAACTGTTCAAGAGAAATCGTGTCAAGTTCGGAGAGCGGCTTCATCCATTCTTGAACCGCCTCGCGGATGTTCTCCGGATTTTTTGTTTTTATTGACATCCATATTTTATCCGCGTAATCAGTGAATCGAAGAGAAGGCGATCGGCGCGGGAAATCCGCTTGAAATACATGGATCAGGGAACTTGGAGCAAGCAGATTGCGCGAGTGCAGCGCTTTACACCCCTGGAGATACGAGTCGCGTACCTTGTCAGGAAACGCCGCCGCATCCCCGAGTCCGACAGCCAGATTTACATTGTACATGAGCTTAATCATTCGGGTAACCTCGGTTAACAGCTGTTCCGCTTGAGCCAGTTCTCCCCAAAAGAGCATAACAATCTCCGCGTGCCTGTTCCAATTGCGAAAAGCAATGCCTCTGTCATTGCGGACAAGAATTTCATTAAAAATATTCGTCATTGCAAAGGACAACAAGTCGATATCTTTGGAAAATTTGTTCATAAACCGGCTGCCGACCCATTCGAGCTGGGTAACGCCGACCCGGCAAATCTGGACATCGGCGAGCTGAGGAAACTCGCGGAACAAATCTTCCTTGTGCTCGGGATGTTCAATGAACTTGGAAAGCAGACGATCTTGGTACAGCGGCTTTAAACCATTCACTTCGATGCTCTTTCGCATAAAATCCTGCCGTTCCCGCTCATCATCAGACCATTCGCGAACCGCTTTGCGAATCGCTTCCAACAGCTGGGCAGGAACGATCGGCTTGAGAATATAGTCTGTTCCGCCATATTTCACCACATTTCGCACGAGTTCGAAATCGTTATAGCCGCTGATGACAATCTTTTTGCAGGTGGGATGATTCGTCTCCAGCCACTCCATGAGCTGAATGCCTGTCAGATCAGGCATCATGATGTCGGTGATTACAACCTGAGGCTGTTGGTTAAGAATGATCGCTTTCGCTTCGCTGCCGCTTTCGGCTTCCAGGATGGTTGAAACGCCCTCTTGCCCCCAATCGATGAGTTTGCGGACGGAGCTTCTAACATGTCTTTCATCATCAACAATAAGTGCTTTCATATGTCTATGCCCTTTCTACGATGCCTTCGACGGGGATTGCGATCTGTACCTGCAGACCGCTGGGTTCGCATTCGGATAAATCCAATTCGGCGGTGTCGCCATAGTAGAGCTGCAAACGGAGCATCACATTTTTAAGTCCAATGCCCTCAAGCGGTTCAATGGAGTCATTCGCGATATGCGCGATTTCGCTCCGCAATAATTGTAAGCGCTCTTTCGGAATGCCTGTTCCGTTATCGCGAACAATTAGAACGAGTCGATGTTCATCAATAAAGGTCTGAAGGTGAATTTGTCCGACGCCGGCTAGCGGATTAAAACCGTGCTTGAAGAAATTTTCAACAATGGGTTGAACAATCATCTTCGGAATTTGAACGGATAATGATGCCGGATCGATGTCGTATTTAACTTGTAATTTATCCTCAAACCGCTGTGATTGCAGCAACAAATACTGCTTGACGTAATCCAGTTCCTGCATAACAGAAACAACGGTCTGGTTCGTATCCATACTATAATGCATCATCTGCCCCAAAGTAGATATTAAAGCGTATACATTTGGAGCATCGCTTTCGAGCGCCGTATGACCTATGGATTGCAGCGCATTGTTCATAAAATGCGGATTGATTTGGGCCTGCAGCATATTTAACTGATTCGTTTTGTTAGCTAGATTCAGCTTATATTCACGCAAGATCAAGTCATTGATCGTATGCATCATCATGCGGAACCGCTGCGCAAGAATGCCGATTTCATCTTCACGGTTAATATCGATCGGCTCGTCCAATTGACCGCTTTCGATTTTCGTGATCCGGCGAATGAGCTGTTTAATCGGCATAGTGAACCGGATGGTAACGACATAGATCGCGATAATGCTTAGTAACAGAAATGCACAGGCTACTACCGTATTGATCCATGTGAGCGTCCGTGCATGCTGATACAAAGAATTATAAGGAATGCGCTTCACGATCGTCCATTCGGTGGAAGCCACTTTAAGCTTGGAATAGATCATGATGCCGCTGAAAGCCGAGCTTTTCGATTCTAGACTGCCGCTTTCCTCTCCGCTGTTCAAAATCTGCTCAACCCAGCCTTCTTCAAGCTGATTCCCGCCAAGCTTCTCGTCAGATGCGTAGAGAACGCTTCCATGCTCATCCAAAATGAACAGGTCTTCTTTCTTTTGATTATACATTTGTGAGGCAAGCGACCGCAGGGCATCCAGCTTGACGTCAATGGCCAGCCAGCCGATCATCTCGGTACTTGGCACCTTGTACAAAGGCCGAATAACGGTGAATACAGGCTCCTGTTTCACTTCGGAAATCCGGCCTATTCCGTAATCCCCGCTTAGATGCGTAGATTCAATATAGACCTGGTAAGGCGAAGGTTTTACTGAAAAAGGCGGGTTGAATTCATAGGTTTTCCTGAGAAAATTGTCCTGATAGAGCAGATAACCACGGTGATTGATAAAATAATATTGAAAGACCTGAGCAATATCTTTGGTTTGGTGCGCGATCGCTTGCGCGGACGCCAAAACGTAAGAATCTAATTGATAATCCGGCAATTGCTCCGATAAAATGCGGTCCAAGAATGGATTCGCGTAAATGGTCAAGGAGTTGTTAATGATCGACTGCACATAACCATACAGGTCGGTTTTCGCGACATTGATGATCAAGCTGTTTTCTTCAATCGTTCTGTTTTTTAAAGACTCTTTGTTATAGAAGTAAGTAATAATGATGGACGTAAAGATTGGGATAACGGTGGATAGCAAAAGCAGGGCAAACAATCGGTTTCGAATGCTAGTTTTTAGAAGCCGCATCGTGATGACCTTTCTGTCGATTTTTTAAACACTATAGCATCGATGGTCAGAAAAATCCACTTAATGCTCAAGGCAGTCCGTGGAGTTGCTTTCAGCCGCGTCTTATAATGACAACTATAAAGCGCGACAGCATGAAAGGATGAAAGCAATGAGGAAATGGTGGGTATCCCCATGGATGCAGCAATTGATTTTTACCGGACCGGCAGCGGCGGTCTATGCAATCATAATTGCGGTTCCGGTGGTTTTGTGCATTTATTACTCGTTTACGAGCTGGAACGGCATTTCGGGGCAAGTAACGTGGGTAGGGCTCGACAATTATAAGAAAATTTTGAGCGCGGATAAGCAGTTTTACAGTTCGTTTTGGTTTACGTTCCGTTACATGCTAGCGGTTCTGGTGTTTACCAATGCGCTTGGATTTGCGTTTGCGTATCTGTTATCGAAGCCGCTGAAGTCGCGGAATGTATTGCGTACACTGCTCTTTATGCCCAATGTACTGGGAGGCTTGCTATTAGGCTTTATCTGGCAGTTTATTTTTGTTCAAGGCTTTGCGACACTAGGCAAAATGACGGACCTTGCATTCTTTAATCTGCAATGGCTGGGGACGGCAACCACCTCCTATTGGGCGCTCGTCATCGTCAGCATATGGCAAGGAGCCGGTTATTTAATGGTCATCTATATTGCCGGATTAACGAATGTACCCGCGGATTTGCTGCAGGCTGCCGAGATAGACGGGGCCAAGAGCTGGCAGATTTTACGCCACATCATTCTCCCACTGATCATGCCGGCGATTACGGTATGCCTGTTTTTAACGATTTCATGGGCTTTCAAGTCGTTTGATTTGAATTTCTCTTTAACCAAAGGCGGTCCGTTCCGATCGTCGGAATCGATCTCGATGAACATTTATAATGAGGCGTTTCAAAACAACAACTATGGCCTCGGAACAACAAAGGCGTTCATTTTCTTCATTGTCGTGATGATTGTAACTTCCATCCAGGTGGCTGTGACGAAGAAGAAGGAGGTGGAGATGTAATGGAAAAAAGAACATATTCATGGCAGCTCCTGATCATCGAGCTCATCATGATTGCAGCAGCGTTATTGTTTCTCGCACCTTTCTATTTTGTCGTGGTCAACTCGCTCAAAACGTTCGCGGAAGTGCTGAAAAATTCGGCCAGCCTGCCACAAAGCTTACACTGGTCAAACTATATGCGTTCATGGGAGTTTCTTCATTTTCCGAATGCGTTAAAAAATACGCTGATCGTCACGGTCCTTAGCGACCTGGGTCTGGTGCTTATCGCCTCGATGGCGGCGTACAAGCTGGTTCGGACTCCGAACGCTTTGAACCGGACTCTGTTCTCCTTATTTTTGGCAGCGATGGTCATTCCTTTTCAAGCGATTATGATTCCGCTGATGAAAGTAGCCGGATGGTTGAATATACTCAATAGCCTTGGCGGGCTGGTATTATGTTATTTGGGACTTGGCGTATCGTTCTCCGTGTTTTTGTATCATGGGTTCGTGAAATCGATCCCCGCCGAGATTGAGGAAGCGGCTGTCGTCGACGGCTGTACGCCGTACGGGATCTTTTGGAAGATCGTGTTCCCGCTGCTCATGCCGATGACGGTTACGATTGTTATTTCTAACAGTCTTTGGTTCTGGAACGATTTCCTGCTGCCGATGCTCATGATGCAGGACAAGCAATTGCAAACGCTGCAGGTGGCGATGAATGCATTGTTTGGACAGTACACCAAACAGTGGGATCTTGCGCTGGCAGCTCTCGTTATGGCCATTATGCCGATTCTGGTATTTTTCCTGCTGCTGCAGCGGTATATCGTAGAGGGCATTTCCGCAGGCGCGGTTAAAGGATAACGGTCTGTTCCCTTACACATGAAAAGGACATAATTATCCACCTTTGAGTCATTCTAATGAGTGTTCACTGGATGAACGGATAAGTAAACTGATAAACAGAAAGCACATGAACACAAAAAAAGGGGCTGCAAATGAGATGAAGCACGCACTATTGAAAACGGCAGCAATCGCAACGTCGATTGCAATGATTGCCTCCGGCTGCGGTTCGGAGAAAAAAACGGATACGAACGAAGCTGGAAAAACGGCAGCGAGCGGTTCCAAAAAAGAAGTTACGCTGAAAATTATGCATTTTAAAGTTGAGCTCGCCGATCAATTTAACAAGATGAAAGAGGAATACGAGAAGACGCATCCCGGCGTGCATCTCGAATTCAACAATGTCATTTCCGGCGATTACGACGCGGCTTTGAAAGCCAAATTCGCCGGCGGCGAACTGCCGGACATTTTTGCCAATGGCGGATATGACACGCTGGGCGTATGGCAGGAGCACCTGGAGGATTTGTCGGATCAGAGCTGGGTTAACGACCTTCTCGATGTAGCGAAATTACCGATTACGAAAGACGGCAAAACCTACGGGCTGCCGCTGAATCTGGAAGGATATGGATTTCTATACAATAAGGACCTATTTGCAAAAGCCGGCATAACAGAACTGCCGAAAACGCTTTCGCAATTGGAGGAAGCATCCAAAAAATTGCAGGCTGCCGGAATTATGCCTTTCGTTAATCCTTATCAAGAGCTGTCGACCCTCGCACAATTTCTCGGGAACGCCGTTTCCAAGCAGCAACCGAGCGGGACGCAGTTTATCCAAGATATGGCGGCCGGCAAAGCCAAGGTCGTTGGAAATCCATCGTTCGAAGGATCTATGAAGCTTCTGGATCTTACGCTCAAATACGGCAATAAGACGCCTCTGACCACCGACTATAACAATGGCGTAACACAGTTTATTACCGGACAAGCGGCAATGATTCAGGAAGGTAATTGGATTCAGCCGATGATTGACAAAATGAACCCTGGCATGAAAGTAGGGGTACTGCCGATGCCGGTAAGTGAGGATGCGGCGTTCAATGACCGGATTTATGTAAGTCCTCCATTTAGTTTTGTTGTGAATAAAGATTCGAAAGTGAAAGAAGAAGCGAAGCAATTCTTGACATGGTTTGCGACTTCCGATGCGGGTAAGAAGTTCATCGCGAAAGATTTCCGATTTATTCCCGCATTAAAAACAGTGAAAGTGACGGAAGAAGATGTAGGTCCGATGGGAGCGGATATCGACAAGTATATCCAGCAAGGAAAAGTCGATGCCTGGAAATTTTACGAAATGCCTAACATTATGGCAAATATTCAGGACTATGTATCTACTTATCAAAAATACGTCGGCAAACAATTGAATGCGGAACAGGTCTTGCAAGAGATACAGAACACATGGAATAAATCGTTGAAAAAATGAAAGCCATTATGAAGGAGGTCGCATTGCTGTGACTGATCAAAGCCAATATGCAGAGCTGCTTGCCAAATTGGATGAAAAAACAATTTATCTACAACCGAGCGGCTATGATTTTATCATTAAACCTATTCCCGACTCTGATCATTTCGGAGAACTGGATCCGAGAGTATATAACGTTCTGCTCCAGCATGCGGATCCTATATCCTCAGCTGGCAGTTTAAGTGTTGATCCGGCGGATGTTTCGGGCTTCGTGAAGCAGATAAGAGCGATGATGGGATGGGCGAACGATGATGTCACCCGCAGTCCGATCCGTACGGTTTCCCAAACCATTCCAGGCACGTACGGTCCAATTCCGGTGAGGATCTACACGCCATCGCAGCAAGGACGTTTGCCTGCGGTCGTATTTATCCATGGCGGCGGTTTTATCGGGGGGTCTGTCGATGTGGTCGAAAATCCGTGCAAATCGTTGGCGGAGAAAGCCGGGGCGGTCGTGATTTCAGTCGATTACAGGCTTGCGCCCGAGCATCCGTTCCCCGCCGGATTGACCGATTGCTTTGAGGCTGTTCAATGGGTGCATGCCCACGCGGATGAAATTGGCGTTAATCCGGAGCAAATCGCCGTTGCGGGCGATAGCGCAGGCGGCAATCTGGCAACGGTGTGCGCGCTGATGGACAAAAATCTTGGTACGCATATGATTCGTTTTCAAGCGCTCATTTATCCAGCCGTGAACATAGCAGGCGTGGAGACGGAAGACTTTTCATGGAATCTTGAAAAGTACGATATCCGCAATCATCGGGAGCATATTGTAGAAATCGTAAAAGGGCTGGGACAGAGCAAAGATTTGTTTTTTGGGCTTTACTTGGGCAGTAAAGAAAATCTGCTTACAGACCCGTATGTATCTCCGCTGCTGGCCGATGACTTGAGCGGAATGCCCGAAACGTTAATTGTGGTTGCGGAATATGATTACTTGAGTGTGGAGTGCGAGGCCTACGCGAAGAAATTATCCCGCTCCGGCGTAGGCACGAAGCTGATTCAATACAATGGGATGGATCATGCTTTTATCGATAAAATTGGCTTATATCCCCAAGCGGAAGACTGCATGGGCGAAATTGCCAAGGAGCTTCGGCGTATATTCAGTTAAATCGGAAAACAGCGGTCACAACCCAGCGATATCTGGAAGTGAACCGCTGTTTTCGTGTTGATCGTTCAATGCTCTTGATTTTCCAACGCATAAAGACGAACGGCTAATTGAAGATGGAACTGTGTTTCCGCTTTTTCGAGATCGAAATCCCCAAGTGTAATGGCCCGATCCAATCGATAGCGCATCGTTTTGGGGTGAATGTTTAATTCCTCAGCGGTTTTATTGAGCTGAAAGCCTTGATTGGCGTAGGCCAATAAAGTATGGATCAGAACTTTGCCGTTTTTGTTTCTTTGAAGCGGGTCAAACAGCTTGCTCAGAAACGACGATCGTGCATCCAGATCCCCCATGAGGACGCGGGGCACCAGCAAGTCTTGATAACGATGGAGCTGACCGAATTGGATATGAGGCAATATAGAGTTAACTTCCCTGTAGCCTAATCGCACATTGTTAAATCCCCGGTGAGGGATGCTGACGGCAAGGGAGAGATTCGCATCCTTCATCGATTTCCAGATTTCTTCGGACGGCACACGGTCTGGAATTAAGAAAATAATTTGGTTTTGCGTCAGAGAGAGCACAGACGGTATTTTCAGCTCTTGCATGCTCCGTTTCAATTTTTCGGCGAGCCGTTCCCGTTTTACGATTCCATCGCGTGTCAAGGGAACGGAAGCATCCATAATAAAGGCGCCGACGGAATAAATGCCGTCCGGTTCGAAGCCTAACAACTCCGCCCTGCGCAAGAGCTGCGGGGTTGTACTGGACTCGCTTTCAAATAAGGAATCCAGGAACGAGTAGCCAAGCTGAGCCTCGAGCGAGGCCAGCGCTCGCTGCTGGGCAATGTGGAGCGCCATGACGATCGAGGCGGATTGTGCGGCACGCAAGTCTACTTCGCGAAGCGGCTGTTGTCCCTCGATGATCCACAACAGACCGACCAGCTCCCTTTTGATCGAAATGGGGCATAGCACCCTTTCCGGTACACCGGCTTCCGGCTCGGAAGCAATGCGGATCGGCTTTGACAGGGAACCCAGCGGTACATGCTGCACTTGTTCTTTTCGAAAGACGAACATCTCTTGATTGAATAATTGTTCCTTGGCTTCGAACCCGTCTTTGTCCAAGTTATAAGCAGCAAGTACGGGGCCTTCCGGATGCTGAATAATGACGTTTCGTTTAATCAGCTGCCCGAGTGTAAGAGCAATTTCTTGAAGATCGTTGGCGTCCAAAGCGATTCGCATCAGCTCTTGATGAATGAACTCCGACTGTTCTTGAAGGTTATATTGATAGGTCAAAATGGAGCTGAGGATTTCTTCTGTAACATGATTGAATTGTACTTCCCAGGGAATTTCAATGATCGGAAACTTCAGCTCATCTGCGATTTTGCGCACGGATAAGGGCATATTGGCGAAATATTCGGGGACGGCGAGTCCGATCCCGGCAAGTCCGCATTTGGAAAACCCGACGATCAGCTCCTGCAGTTTTTTTTCATCACGGGGCCACCCGTAGCCCGTTGTCAAAAGCAAATCTCCTGAACTCACGCAAGATAGCGGGTCAGGCAGATCAACGATAGAGACCCAACGGATCGTCCGATGGAGGCCTTCCGCACCTGCAACGACTTTGGCCGGCTGGAGCGAGGGCAGCTGTAGAGCTTCGATAACTTTCATGTTACTTACACTCCCGATAAGAAATTGGATATTATCCCTTAGTGATAGTAAATATATGATAAGTTATCCCTGAACGCAATAGTATTCTGGGACATATCGGATTAAAATGGAAAAGAAAGCGCTATAGTGAATTGCAGAAAGGAGGAGCAATCAAATGGAGATCAAGCGGATGTATATAGATGGAGAATGGGTGACCGGACGAAGCGGGAAAACCCGCAATATCTTGAATCCGGCTACTGAAGAAGTGATTGCGGTTGTAACGGAAGGCGATGTGGATGACGTTAGAGCGGCGATTGAAGCGTCGCACCGTGCGTTTTACGAAGACGGTTGGATGGAAAGCAAGGCGAGAGACCGCGCCGAACTGCTGCTTCAACTGGCAACCCGATTAGAGGAGCGCTCCGAAGATTTTGCACGGCTGGAGACGCTCAATAACGGGAAACCGATCCAAGAAGCCAGATACGATGTGGCCGATGCCGTGAATCAGTTCCGTTATTTCGCCGGGCTGGCGACGAAGCCTCATGGGCAGGTATATGACGTTCCGGACGACGTACAGGCCATGGTTGTCTCAGAAGCTGTCGGGGTGGTGGCGTTAATTACGCCATGGAATTATCCGCTCGTGATGGCGACCCAGAAGATTGCGGCCGCAATCGCTGCGGGATGTACGGTGGTCGTTAAGCCCGCTTCCGTGACACCGCTTACAGTGATTCAATTGTTTGAACTCATCGATCAAATGAATTTCCCTAAAGGTGTGCTTAACCTTGTTTTGGGACCCGGCTCCACCATCGGCAATGAGATATCCGAGAACCCGTTAGTCGATAAAATCTCTTTTACGGGCGGCACCGAGACAGGGGTTGCCATTGCGCAGAAGGCTGCGCCGACGATGAAAAGATTGAGCCTGGAGCTGGGCGGGAAATCGCCGCTTGTCGTGTTTGAAGATGCGGACTTTGAAGCGGCGGTCGAATATGCGCTGTTTGCCGTTTTCGCCAACCAAGGACAGGTGTGCTCAGCGGGCTCCCGCTTGATTCTACAAGAAAGCTTGTATGACCGTTTTGTCGAGCAATTGTTAGTCAAGGTGAAGAAAATCAAAATGGGTCCCGGTATCGAAGAGGACACGTTAATGGGTCCGCTCGTATCCAAGGATCAGCTTGAAACCGTGCTGGACTATGTGAAAATCGGTTTGGATGAAGGCGCGACGCTGCTTTGCGGCGGCAAACGAATTGAAGGCAAGGGCTATTTCATGGAACCGGCCATTTTTACCGATACGACGCCTGAGATGAGAATCGTTCAGGAAGAAATTTTCGGACCAGTGCTCGTCATTCAAAAGTTTGCTACGGAAGATGAAGCCATTCGTCTGGCGAACGGCACCAAATTTGGTTTGGCCGGCGGCGTATTTACGAACGATTCATCAAGAGCGATGAGGGTGATTCGAAAAATTCGGGCGGGCATTACTTGGATCAATACGTATCACAACACTTACAATGAAGCGCCGTGGGGCGGCTTTAAGATGAGCGGGATCGGCCGGGACTTGGGCACATACGGTTTTGGACAATTTTTGGAGCCGAAGCAAATCAATATCAAATTAAACGTTTCCCCAGCCGGATGGCTGCCGCAATAAAGGAGGATTTCACTTGGATAAAGTCGTAGTACTTGGTGCGACAGGCACAATAGGTAAAGTTATCGTCAAAGATTTGGCGGAGAGCGGAGTCGAAGTCATCGCTGCCGATTTGGATCAAGCGAAGCTGGATGAGCTGGCCGCATGGGTGGGTAAAGAGATCACGACGAAGACCTTGAACATTAGAGATGCGGAAGCGGCAAAATCCGTTTTGCGCCAAGGCAAAGTGTGCGTTAACGCAATGAATTATGTCTTTAATTTGGATGCCATGCAAGCGGCTTCTGCCGTTGGAGTGAGCATACTTGATTTGGGCGGGCTCTTCAAATATACGAACGAGCAACTGAAATTGGATGCCCGATTGAAGGAAGCGGATATTCTCGCGATTACGGGCATGGGCTCGGATCCGGGCACTTCGAACGTATTTTGCCGGTATGGCGTTAACCTGTTGGATATTGCGGAAGAAATCCATATCCGCTACGGTTCTACTTCGTCCGGAACAACCTTTGCTTTTGCTGCGGATACGATCATTGATGAAGCGGTTAAAAACGCTAACGCTGTAAAAAATGGCGAGTTAGTTGAAATCCCCCCTTTGGCAGATGAAGAATTTACCCATTTCCATGAGTCTTTGGGCATTCAGAAAACGTACTCCATTATTCATTCCGAGCTAGCCACCCTGCCTGCCAGCTTCCCGGAAGTGCAAGAAATTACGTATAAAGATACATGGGATCCGGCGACAATCGAGAAAATCAAAATGCTGGATGAAATGGGACTCATCGATACGAATGAGTTGGAAGACGGGACAGTGCCCCGTCGCCAGCTTGTCTCGCTGCTGTCCAAAGTGCTGGCCAAGAAAGAGAAGCCGGTCTGGGGAACAGACTCGCTGCTTGTTGAGGTCAAAGGATGGAAAAACGGCAACCGGACAACCGTAAGGCTTGAATTGTTGACCCGATATCAGGATGAATGGGCAGCCAGTCCAACGCAGTACGCAACGGCGATACCGGCTTCCATCGTTGCCCAAATGCTCTTGAAAGGCGAAATTACGGAGAAAGGCGTCAAACCGCCGGAGCTCTGTGTGAATCCGGAAACTTATATATCCTATTTGAAGAATAAAAATGTAGAGCTTTATATCACGATCAGTGAAACGAAGAAGCAATAATACGACGATGGAGGTAAGCTATGCCATCCAAGCAGCGCGATGAATATGCCGATATGATTATCATCAGTAATGCCGTATTTACAGGCGTCGAAAGCTCGCCGAAGCCAGGAGCCATTGCCATTAACGGCAACAGGATTGCGGCGGTTGGCGAAGAAAGCGAATTGAAGGAACGGATCGGGCCGCACACCAAGGTTTACCGATATGAAGACAAACTCGTTATGCCGGGCTTTAACGACCTGCATCTTCATATTATTCCCGGTTGCCTCATGGAGGACCATGTCAATCTGCTCGATGCCCGTTCGGAACAAGAAGTCGTTGCCAGAGTGGCGGAATTTGCCGCATCGCGGCCCGATGATTTATGGGTTCAAGGCTACATGTGGTACCATACGAAATGGGATGTGCCGAAGCTGCCGCATCGTGCTTCACTGGATGCGGCCATTCCGGACCGTCCGGTATTTTTATTCCACGCCTCCGGCCATATGGCGTGGGTGAATTCCAAGGCTCTTGAACTGCTCGGCATTAACAGGAATACACCGAATCCAAAGCACGGGGAAATTATGAAGGATGAGTTTCAGGAGCCTACGGGAATTTTGTATGAAGCGGCGGCCAGTATCGCTTCCAGGCATGCGATGAAGCTAAGCGAAGGCCGGAAAAGACAAGTATTTGAATCGTTTTTGAGCCAGGCAGCCACGTATGGCGTTACCTCATTGACAGATATTTTTAAAGTGACGGATTTGGAAATCAATGAAATTGAACTTTATGAAGCGTTTGAGCGGGAAGAGAAATTGACTTCGCGGATTCATTTCTTAATCGGTCTCGACGGGGATATGGAGAGAGCCAAATTTTACCGGGACAAGTATGATTCAAGCAAGCTCCGGTTTTCAGGCTTGAAGGAATTTCTCGATGGCGTCGTGACGACCCACACGGCCAACCTTGTGGAGCCTTACGCGGACATGCCGGATTCCCGCGGTCCGCACGTTCCCGAGGAAATGAGGGAGTACGTGCTTGCCGCAGACCGGGAAGGGTTCCGCATTCGTTTTCATGCGGTCGGAGACGGCGCCGTGCGGTATGCGCTGGATTTATTTGAAGAAGCGCAGCGCCGGAACGGGACTCGGGATGCCAGACATACGATCGAGCATATCGAGGTCGTGCACCCCGAAGATATCCCGCGCTTTAAAGAGCTGGGCGTCCTCGCATCCATGCAGCCGGAGCATATGGAGCTGATTAATAAGAAGCACTATTTTTCCTGCATCGGCGAGCGGGAAACGAATACATTCGCGATCAGATCGCTGCTGGATTCAGGAGCAAAAGTGGTCTTAAACACGGATTACCCTGTCGTATCGCTGAACCCGTTCCTGGAAATTTATCGGGCCGTAACCAGGGTTGTAGCCGAAGGCGAGCTTTTTAACGAGGGAGAGGCGATTACGCTGGCCGAAGCGTTGAAAGCGTATACAAAGACGGCTGCTTATGGCGTTTTCCGAGAACATGAACTCGGGACGCTCGAAGCAGGCAAGCTAGCCGACCTGATCGTCATCGACCGCAATTTGTTCCAGGTGCCGACGGATAAAATCAAAGATGCAAAGGTAGAACTCACCGTCATGGATGGCAGCATCGTTTTTGACAGGCAGACATAAAGGATTGGAGCGAAATTTTCATGACAGCTCATTTGGAGATCAGAAGCGCGAAAAAATGCTACAAAAAATATGTAGCTGTTGATCATGTCCATTTATCCATCGATAAAGGCGAATTCGTCACCATTCTGGGACCGAGCGGTTCAGGGAAAACAACACTCCTCAAACTCATCGCCGGCTTTGAAGCGCTGGATGACGGAGCGATATTCCTGGACGGTCAGGATATTACCAAAAAGAAAGCGTATGACCGCAATATCGGCATGGTTTTTCAAAACTATGCCTTATTCCCGCACATGACGATCTTTGACAATATCGCTTATCCGCTCCGCCTGCGAAAAATTCCGAAACCGGAAATCAAAGATCATGTGCATAAAGCGCTGCAAACAGTGCGCCTTGAGGATTTCGCTTCAAGGTATCCGAACCAGTTGAGCGGCGGTCAGCAGCAGCGGGTCGCCCTCGCGCGGGCCATCGTTTTCAACCCGCCACTCTTGCTTCTGGATGAGCCGCTTGGGGCGCTTGATAAAAACTTGCGCCATCAAATGCAGTTCGAAATCAAGCATATTCAAGAAAATTTGGGAATTACCACCGTCAACGTTACGCATGACCAGGAAGAAGCGCTGACGATGTCGGACCGTATTTGCGTCATGAATAAAGGGAGAATTGAACAGATCGATACGCCAGAAGGGCTGTACAATTGCCCTCGCAGCAAATTCGTATCTTCTTTTATTGGCGAGATCAACTGGTTTCGCGGGGAGGTTATACAATCGGAAGCAGGCGTGTCCGCCGTCAGGCTTTTAAACGGGCATGTCGTTCAGATGGAGGCTCAAACTAACCTCGCTGCGGGCTCTGCTGTACTGATCGCGGTTCGGCCGGCCAATATCCATATCGTACGCGAAGAAACGACATATTCCCACGTAGTTCAAGCGAAAGTACTGGAAAAAACGTATACCGGAGATTCTTTCCGCATTGACGCCCTGACGAGTACGAACGAGCAAATCAATATCAAACTGCCTTATGCCGCTTCCAGAGATATTGCAGCCGGCGATGAGATTCAGGTCGGGTGGAATGCACAGGAGGCCTCGCTGATTCCTGATGACGAATCGATTGAAAGGATGCCCGCTTCGTAAGCAGCGAAGGAGAGTGAGGTGAACCCTGCATATGACGAACTTGCAAACGCAAACGGCGGCATTGCCATTAAAAAGGAAAACGGGGATCTTATCCGCGGTTCCAGGCATCAAATGGCTGTTATTTATCATTCCGGCTTTATATATGCTGCTGTTAACCTTTTTCCCGATCATTAAAATCATGAAGCTCGGCGTGCATGACGGTGTTCATTATACAACCAAGTATATTATGCAAGCGTTTACTACGCCGGTGTATTTAAAAGTCATCCTCTATACGTTCCAAATATCGTTCATAGCTACCTTAGCCGCTTTACTGCTTGGTTATCCGGTCGCTTATCTGCTCTACAAGATGCAGTCGGAAACATGGAGAAGCATCACGATGTCGCTCATCATGATTCCTTTTTGGATTAGCGTGCTGATTCGCACATTTACCTGGATGGTTATGCTGCAGAATGAAGGGGTTATCAATAAAGTGCTGCTAGGACTTGGCTTGATCGATCAGCCGCTTCACTTGTTATATACGTCGACAGGCAACGTTGTCGGCATGGTGCACTATTTATTCCCTTACATGGTTTTGTGTATTTACTCCGTGATGAAAGGGATCGACGGCCGATTGCTGCAAGCGGCCGAAGGGATGGGAGCCCGGCCATGGAGAGCGTTTCGCGACGTGTTGCTCCCGTTGTCGATGCCCGGCGTGATCGCAGGCGTGCTCATCTGCTTCGTGTTCAGTCTTGGCTTTTATATTACGAGCGTGATTTTGGGCGGTCCGAAAGACAAGATGATTTCGAATCTGATTGCCAATTTTATCAACGTCACGCTGAATTGGCATATGGCGGCGGCGCTTTCCATCATTCTCTTGGGCGCAACCCTGCTTTTGATTGCCGTACCTTTCCTGATTTTCAGAAATCATTCCGCATTGAAGGGAGTGATTTAACATGCTGCTGAGAATTCTGGTGGCCGTTATTTTGTTTGTTTTCCTGCTCCCGATCGTACTTATCATCCCGTTATCGTTTACATCTGTTTCGTATTTTCAAGTTCCACCGCCGGGGTACTCGCTCGTTTGGTACGAGAAGGTGTTGCAAAATCCAGTTTGGATTCAAGTGTTTTCTCGCAGCTTGATCATCGGTGTCATCACAGCGCTGATCTCACTCGTTATAGGAACGATGGCGGCGCTCGCCTTTACTCGCTTGAATTTCTGGGGAAAGAACATCTTTGTCCCCTTAATGCTGTCACCCATGGTCGTTCCCACGGTGATCGTTGCGATCGGGCTGTATCATTTTTTCTCTCCGTTTAAGTTAGCGGATACGTATACAGGGATGGTTTTGTCCAACTCGGTCATCGCGATTCCGATTGTGTTTACGCTGGTCGCCGCCAGTTTGAAGGGAGTGGACCGCAATCTGGAATTGGCGGCCATGGGACTGGGCTCCACGCCGGTCGGCGCATTTTTCAAAATTACCGTTCCTTTAATGAAAACAGGCTTGTTCTCGGGAGCGCTGTTCGCATTTTCCATCGTTTTTGACGAGCCGATCATTTCACTGTTTATGTCCGGGGCCCACACCAAAACGCTGCCGGTCAAGTATTGGGAAAGCTTGCGCACGAGTATCGATCCGAGCATCGCTGTCGTATCGACCGTATTGATTTTCATGACTATAGCGTTGTTTTTAGTTCAGGGCTGGATCACTTCCAGCAGCGAGAAACGAATGATTAAAAAGGGGGACTAACAATGTTAAAAAAACTGGTTGTGATGGTTTCCGTCTTCGCCTTAAGCGCTTCGCTGGTCGCATGCGGTAAGAATGAGGAGGGAGCTGCGGGAGCTACAAGCACCTCAGGTCAAACGAGCCCGCAGAAGCTAACGATTGTTGACTGGGACGCCAACTCGGTCGGGTATAGGAAAGCAGCGGTTTACGACGCTTTTGAGAAAAAATACAATGTGAAAATTGAAATTGAAACGCCGCCGGATTACGGCAAGCTGCAGGCGATGGTGGACAGCGGCAACGTCACCTGGGATGTCGTGAATGTGGACTCTTTCTACGGGAAATTAGCCGGCCAGCAGGGGCTGTTCGAGCCTTTGGACTACAATATCGTCAAGAAAGACGGATATAACGATCAAACGGCGACCGCTAACTTCATTGCTTCGGATTCTTTTGCTACCGTAATCAGCTGGAATTCCAATAAAATCAGTGCGGCTGAAGCGCCTAAGACATGGGCGGATTTTTGGGATTTGAAGAAGTTTCCCGGCGGGCGCTCCGCTTATAAATTTCCGGCTCCAACGATGGAAATGGCGCTCCTTGCTGACGGCGTAACGCCAGATAAACTATACCCTCTCGATTTGGATCGCGCCTTCAAGAAACTGAATGAAATTAAAAAGGAATTCAAAACATGGTGGACCAGCGGAGCACAGGTGCCGGATTTGTTAACCAACGGAACGGCAGCCCTTTCCACAGGCTATGACGGCGCACTGACGGATCAAAAGAGAAAAGGGACGCCGGTAGCATTCACTTATGAGAACGCGTTTCGCTCTTACTTGGGCTGGGTCATTCCCAAAGGCACGAAAAATAAAGATTTGGCGATGAAATTCGTTGCTTTTGCGACCTCGGTGGATGTGCAAGTGGATTACGGCAAACACGCCGACTACGCGCCGGCGAATCAAAAAGCGATCGACCAATTGTCGGATGCGGATAAGAAACGTCTTGGGGTAACGCCTGAACTGCAAAAAATACAAATCGCAGCTGACGATTCCTATTGGATCGCCAATTTCGACAAAGTACAAGAACGCTTCGAGCAGTGGTTGTTAGAATAGCAAAAGTTGAAGAGGAGACGCCGTGTATGACGCTTAGAAAGCAAATCTTCATTAACGGGCAATTTGTAGAAAGCCTTAGCCATCAATATGATGTCATCGTCAACCCGGCAACCGGAGAGGCGATCGCGGAAGCGCCCGCTTGCAATGAGGGGGACATCGAAGCAGCCGTTCAAGCTGCAAGCAGCGCCTTCAAAACATGGAGGCATACGACCCCGGGCGAAAGAAGCACGGCTTTATTAAAGCTTGCAGACCGGATCGAAGTGCATGCGGATGAACTGGCTGTTATGGAGACGCAAAATGTGGGACTGCCGATCCAATTCTCAACGCATTTGATCGAGTTCATCGTCGATAATTTGAGATTTTTCGCCAGTGCGGCGCGAATGCTGCAAGGACCAGTGGCAGGCGAGTATATGGCGCAACATAACAGTATGCTGCGCCGGGAACCGCTTGGCGTCATCGGTTCCATCGCTCCCTGGAATTTCCCGCTGGCGATGGCCGTCTGGAAGATCGGCCCGGCGATCGCTGCGGGCAATACGGTCGTGCTCAAGCCTTCAGAGCTTACGCCGTTAACCGCTTTGAAGCTGGCGGAATTGAGCGTCGGGCTATTGCCGCCTGGCGTTCTGAATATCGTGACCGGGCGCGGCACGGAGGCGGGAGCGGCGCTGGTGCGCCATCCCGAAGTTAAAATGGCAGCGCTTACAGGTAGTGTGCGCGCCGGTATTTCCATTGCCAGGGAAGCGGCAGGCTCTATGAAAAAATTGCATTTGGAGCTGGGCGGCAAAGCGCCGTTTATCGTGTTCGATGATGCGAATTTGGATGACGCCGCATTCTGGGCCATGGCCGGAGGGTTTTACAACAGCGGGCAAGACTGTACGGCTGCAACAAGAATCTATATTCAAGAAACGGTCTACGACGAGTTTATTCAAAAATTGATCGCCTTCGTTGAAGGCACGGCAATTGGCGATCCGCTGCTGCCGGATACGCAGGTAGGTCCCGTTATTTCCGAAGCGCATCTCCATAAAATCGATGAGATGGTGCAGCGCGCCGTACATCAAGCGGGTTGCACGGTATTAACCGGCGGCTTGCGTTTGGATCGTCCCGGCTTTTTCTACAAGCCTACCGTGATCGCCGGAGCTAAGCAATCCGACGAGATCATACAGGAGGAAGTGTTTGGCCCCGTCATTACCGTTATGCCGTTTAGAACTGATGAAGAAGCGATTGCCATGGCGAACGATTGCAAGTATGGATTGGCGTCCTCCGTCTGGACCAAGAACCTGGATCGCGCCATGCGGGCGAGTAAAGAGCTGGAGTTCGGCGAAGTATGGACGAATGCGCATCTGATTCTGGCGAGCGAGATGCCGCACGGCGGACATAAAATGTCGGGTTATGGGTCGGATCTGTCGATCTACGCCTTAGAGGAGTATACCCGCTTAAAGCATGTCATGATGAAATTTGAATAAAGCTGTAAACCAAAAACTGAATGGGGGAATGAACAATGGCAAAAAGTCCTTTCATGCGGCAGTTAAAGAGAGCGGCTAGTATTGCGGGAGAATCGGCTAGAAGAAATGTTCCTGTTGAACAAGTCGTAGAGGAAAAAGTGCAGGAGAGCATTACGCGAAGAGATTTTTTGAAAAAAGCGGCGCTGGCTTCAGCGGTGCTGGCCGTTCCGCCATCGCTCTTTAACTTTGGTGCCAAATTAGTCAATGCGGCGACTGCGCCTCGCGTTGCTGTCGTGGGCGCCGGGCTGGCAGGTTTGACAGCGGCCTACCGCTTGAAGCAAGCGGGCATCCAGGCTCAGGTGTATGAAGCATCGACACGCGTCGGCGGCCGCTGCTTTACGAACAGGACTTCGTTTGCCAATGGACAAACAAGCGAGCATGGCGGAGAGCTGGTCAATTCTCAAGATACCGAGCTCCTCGGCCTCATTGGCGAGCTGCAATTGCAAGTGGACGATTTATGGGCGCTGGAGGTTGGCGATTTCAGAGTGATTCTTGACGGTTCGATTCCTACATCGCTTGCCACAGAGTTCAAAACGATCTATAACCAGCTGCAAAAGGACGTTCAGGATGCCGGAAGCGATACGTTCTACTACCAGTACACGAGCAGAGGCTATCAATTGGACAACATGTCGATTAAGGACTGGATCAATCTCAATGTGCCGAGAGGAATGAATTCCATGCTTGGCAAATCGATCGATTTATCCTGGACTTCCAGCGCAGGCCTCGAGAGCAGCCAATTGAGCGCCCTTTGGATGCTGTACGCCATGAGTACGGCAAGCAAAGACGAATACACGCCATTTGGCGTCGGGCACGATGAGCGGTACCATATTCATGGCGGAAATGATCAGGTTCCAAAGGGACTTGCCAATAAACTGAGTGGGCAAATTATGACATCAGCTCCGCTGCAAGCGCTTAAAAAGAATAATGATGGCACCTATACGCTGTGTTTCTCCGGCAGCCAGCCGAGCGTGACCGCGGATTACGTGATTCTTGCTCTGCCAGTTTCCACACTAAGGGATGTCGATCTGAGTAAGGCAGGCTTCAGAAGCCTGAAGCTTAAAGGGATTGCCGAATTGGGCGTTTCGACGAATTCCAAGCTGGCCATGCAGTTTACAGAACCTTACTGGCACTCGCTTGGCAGCGATGGCGAGATCGTTTCCAATACCGGCTATCAGGTGGTTTGGGATTCAACTGTAGGCCAATCCGGTTCGACGGCGATCTTAACCAACTTTACGGGCGGCGATTTGGGCTATAGTTTCGGCGCCGGAGACGCACAGTACAACGTTTCCAGGATGCTGCCGCTCATTGAACGCGATATGCCTGGCCTGACTGCCAAATATACGGGAGTTGCAGCGCTGGATTATTGGCCCGGATATAAATGGGCCAAAGGCTCGTACTCCTGCTATAAAGCAGGACAAATGACCAAATTCAGAGGGGTTTTCGGAGAGGCTGAAGGCAACTGCTTCTTTGCCGGGGAATACACGTCCCTGCAAAATCAGCAGTTCATGAATGGCGCAGTCGAGACGGGACAACGGGCAGCCAGAGAAGTATTGGCCAAATTGGGAGTAACCGTAGCGCACAGGTAGCCAAATCGACCAAATTCTTCGTAATCGGAGGTGTTCGCATGGGTGCATTATCGCCATGGCATATTATTTTGATCGCAGGCGTTGCTTTGCTCTTATTCGGCCCCAATAAGCTGCCGGAATTGGGGCGAGGATTCGGCAAAATGTTCCGGGAGTTCAAGCAAGCGACAAACGGCAACGGCGGTACGGAGGAGACGCCAACCGAACGGCTGGAAGTCAAATGAGCACGAACAAACAAGTCATTATCGTTATCCTTGTACTGCTCGTTTTTCCTTTGTTAGGCGCCGGATACTGGCTTTATCACAGCGTTCTCGCCCAGTTAGGGAAGATCGACGAGAACCATGCGCTGTCCGTGATTCATACATCGCGCGCAGTGCTGTCCGACCGTGCAGAGCTTCTTTCGGGGGTAGCAGACAATAATGCGCATTGGACGGATTACAATCGTGCATTTCTGAAGCGCGACATCGGCTGGATCGATCAGAACATTAACTCAGCGGTCATGAACAATCCGGACATCCATTTCGCCGTTACGCTCGCGTTTAATGGAAGCATTCTGACTCAGGCGGGAGACTTGGAAGAGTTTAAGACAAGCTTACAGGACGCCGATTTGCTGAAACAGCTTCAGATGAACATGGAGCTGACCGGTTTGATGCAAACCTCCAAAGGGATCGCCGTCATCAATGCCGTCAAGATTACGGATAATGACCGCAATAATCCTTGTGGCGGTATTCTGATACTGGGCCATTTCATCGGGATTCCCGAATTGCAGGATCTTTCGCAGAAGTTCAATGTCAATGTTGCTCTGCTATCAAGTAACCGGCAATTTTTGACCACAATGAAGAGCAGTCCGCAGTCGCTGCTTCTTGGCTATCTCGGCCAAGCAATGCAAGATGCTTCCTTTCATTCCTACACGGCAGCAGGCGATAAAAATAAAGAAGCGCTTGTGATATCCGCGCTCAGCGATTTAAGCGGAAAACCGGTCGGAGTGATCTCACTGCAATATCCGCTCACTTCCAGCAATGCGGTCGCGGTCAAATTTCGGCAAATGGGGATTGTGTTTCTCATCGTTGTTCTTGTCATCGCCGTTCTGTTGATGCTCATGCTGCAGCTGCGGATTACGCGTCCGATTCGCAAGCTGGCCTCTCTGATGGATATGCTGTCAAGAGGAGACCTCACTCGTCAAGTTTCAAGCGGGCTCCGTAAGCGCGGAGATGAGCTGGGATTGCTCGCGAGAACCTACGAACAAACGCGACATAACCTCAAAAAGCTGTTGGATCAAATCCATACGAATGTTGCCGGTGTGGCGAATCAGCTGGCTTCGACTTCGAATGCCCTCAGCCTTCATGCCCACGAGACTGCAGCCGCTACACATACGATTGCGGATGAAATGGAGCTGGTCGCCCAAGACGCTGAAGCGGAATTAAATCATGTCACGCAGAGCGCCCAGGCGATGGACTCGATGACGAGGGGGCTGCAATTGATCTACGCAAATACTGAACAGGTCAGCGTTTCTTCCAGGAGTGCTTCTGCAAATTCACTTGACGGGAAGCAGGCGCTGGAGTTAGTTAGCGATCAAATGAGCCGGATCCGGGAATCCGTACATTCTTCATCTACATCCATACAAACGCTGGTGAATACATCGTTTCAAATTCAAGACATGATTCAAGCGATTACCGACATTGCCACCCAGACCAATCTCTTGGCGCTTAACGCTTCGATTGAAGCGGCCAGAGCGGGCGAATCAGGCAAAGGATTTGCTGTAGTCGCATCGGAAGTGCGCAAGCTTGCTGCCCAGTCCCAAAAGTTTGCCGAGCGCATTACGGAAATGATCGAATCGATTCAAGATCGGGCCCGCCTTTCCGTTAAAGCCATGCAGGATGTAACGGTAAATGTCGAGACCGGCAATCAGATCGTTTCCGGAGCGCAGTGCAAATTTGAAACCATCGATCGCGACGTTCATGTTGTCGTTGAACAAATTGCGGATGTCTTCAGCTTCACCAAGGAAGTGCTGGCCGGCTTCGCTACCGTTACATCCACGCTGAGTCAGGTAACCCGGTCGGCGGAGTCGACTTCTTCCAGTACGCGGAGCGTAGGAGCGGTAGTTGAGCGGCAGCTTGCCCAGACGGAAGAATTGTCCGTAACGGCCAAACAATTGCAAACGATGGTCGAGAGCCTTCAACGGGAGCTGTCGACATTCATTACTTGAATATGTTCGAATAAGCAGAGCCACCTTTTACTTGCTAGATAAGTAGACGGTGGTTCTTTTCAGTATAGGGGGCCGGGAACACGATGACCAACCAGAGGAAGCAAAAAATTCTCATGAGCAAGCTGGATATCCATCTGCGCAAGACGGCGCGACAGATGATTCAGTTCGACACGCTGGATAAAACACTGCACTATTTGATCGATTCCGTTCACTCCAAATTGGCATGCGACTACATGGCTATCATAACCGTGGAACGCATGCAGCTTCAGATGAAAGCAAAGATGGGCAATGCCGCCCGATTTGAAGCTTGCTTTCCGATGGTTGCCGGGGCGTGTACCCCACGCATTTTCCAAGAATCGTTCACATCATTCGACGTTATCGACGGGAAGGAGGAGTGGAGGTTATTATCATGCCTCGATGAGGAACGGTTTCAGACCTGGTTTACGATCCCGATCCGGACCGAGGCGGAGATCAGCCTGGGATTGTGTGTGATCGGATTCAGGCATTTTGTCCCCTTGCTGCTTGAGGCGGATACGCTTTTTGAAGAGTACGGCAAAGACATCGCGACCGCATTCGCCCTGGCCCAGCAGAAAGAACAAGAAATCAAGCGCATCCAAGGTCTTGAATGGTTAAAAGAAAATGTTTATCTGGACGGTTCTTCCTTGGAGCAAATCATTGAAAGTATCGTGGAGCGGGCCGGTAAAGGGACAGGCGCCAAAGCGGCCGCCGTCTATTTGTACGATGAGCGCGCCGATTGTCTGGTCCTTCACGTTCCGTCCTATGGGGGCTTTTCCCTCCCTGAGCAAATCGATCTTAAGCTGTACGATCTCACCACCATTTTTCCTTATCTGGAACTGATCGGCGGACAAGAAATAACGATGCCTTTAACCATTAATTTGAAAACGATAGGTGTCCTGCATGTCTTGAGCGGGGAAGGTTCGCTTTTTTCATCCGACGATTTGGAATTGCTGCAATTTATAGCTTCCCACGTTTCGTCGCTCATTGAGAACAACAGGTTGTACAGCAGCGAAAAAGACCAAAAAAACAGGCTGGAGAAGTTCATGCAGCATCAGCAGGAAATGGTCAAGCATACGCTCGAGGATGACGGTTTCGGGAAAATTACGGCGTTTCTGTCCCAAATGATGAGCTGCTCCGTCCTGTTGTTCGACCGCTTTTTTCATATCGCTTCCAGCGCCATCTTGCAAAAAGACGATGCTTGCCTGGGGTTCCTCATGCATAGCGTCGATGAGCAAAAGAAAAGATTCAAATCCAGCAGGCAATTGGAGCATTGGATTGCGAGGGAGGAGCAATTTGAAGCGGGCATCTGGAAGGTCGTCGGCGCCGGCGAGGTTCTCGGATATTTGGGGCTCATCATGCCCAGAAGCAAGCTGGATATTGTGCTGAAAATGACGCTTAACCATGCGCTGAATGTTTATGCGGTTCAATTTATTAAACAGAAAGCTGTTCTTGATATACGCGAACAGGTTAAGGACGGCTTTATCCATCGGCTGTTGACGCATCATATCCAGGATCAAAGCGAGATCAGGGAAAATGCGAACTTGCTCAACTGGAACATCGATGAGCCGCATACGATCGGCATCTTTATGATCGAATTCGAGAAGGACGAGCAGAAGTCGGACTTGTTCGAAGCGAATGCCAGAAGGAACTGGATCCGGGAGCGGATTCGGGACTATGTATCCCGCACGGAGCCTGGGATCGTACTGACACGCAAGGACGAGTATGTGATCGCGATTGTGCCGCAGGAGAGAGCAAAAGGCGATTTCTGGAAAAGCTTTTATGAACGCGTCCGGAAGCTCATTTTGGGTGAGTTTCACCGCGCCGCCATCTACGCCGGCATCAGTCAAGAAGCGAATCACATCGAAGACTACGTGCTGTGCTACAAACAAGCGCAAAAAACATTGACCATCCTATGCGCCCATTTTCCGAGCAAAGGGTATCTCAGCTTTCAGCAGCTCGGTTGTTATTCCGTTCTGTATCATTTGGACGATCCGCTCGCCGTGCCTTTATTTATTAAAACGTATATTGAACCCTTGCTGCGGGTTGGAAACGGGAAGAACAGGGACTTGTTCAATACGCTCAGGGTTTATTTGCAAACGAACGGCAACATCAAAGATGCAGCCGAAATCCTCTATATCCACCGCAGTTCATTGAAATACCGACTGGAGAAAATAAGGGGTCTGTTGACAAGCGACATTGATGACGCCGAACAGCGCTTTAATCTCATGCTCGCTTATAAATTGCACGATCTTTTCAGCGCGGACCTTCAATTGGACTAAAGCAGGCCCGGGTTATCCTGCACGGTGGACAAATGAGCGGATTTCTTTTCGTACACGGCGAACATGTTCGCTTGGAGGTGCTGCAAGTAAAATGAAAGACAAGTAGGGGGAACAGCCATGTACAGTACAGTTTGGGAGTTTAAAGTCCGGTTCGCGGATACGGATGCCGCCGGTATTGTGTATTATCCGAATTTCTACAAATGGATGGATCAGGCCACGCACGAGATGTTTGAATCGATCGATTTTGCCACAAGCAAGCTCCTGTCCGAGAAAAAAGGGATCCCGCTTGTCGAAGCGTACTGCCAGTTCCGGCGGCCGCTCCATTTTAGCGACTACATTAAGCTCGTATCCGTCATCGAAGAAGTGAAGAACAAGGTCTTGAAAATCAAGCATATGTTCTACCGCGAGGATGAATTGATTGCGGAGGGGTATGAGATTCGGGCATGGGTCTCCATGTCGGACGGGGTGTTAAAGGCACAGCTGCTGCCTGAAGAAATTCGTCATATTCTGACTTCATCATCTCATCGCCAAATTTGAAAGGAAGATGCATTCATGACAGTAACCATTATAGGCGTTGTCGGAGCAGGCACCATGGGGAGCGGGATTGCCCAGCTTGCCGCACAGAGAGGTTTTCGCGTCGTCCTATTCGATTTGAATGACGAATTGGTCAAGAAAGGACTCGGCAGAATCGGCTCCGCTTTAAACAAATTAACGGAAAAAGGAAAGCTGCCCGAAGCCGAGCGGGATGCGGCGCTGTCGCGAATTGAAGCCGCAAGCGATTTGCAGCGGTTATCGGATGCGGACGTTGTCATTGAAGCGATTGTTGAGGATTTGGAAATCAAGAAGGATGTGTTTCGCCGACTGGATGAAGTGCTGAAGCCGGAAGCGATTCTGGCCACGAACACATCGTCACTTTCGATTACTTCCCTGGCTGAAGCGACCAAACGCCCGGAACGCGTAGCAGGCATACATTTTTTCAATCCGGCGCCCATTATGAAGCTGATTGAGGTCGTCAGAGGCTTTAAATCGAGCGATGCGACGATCGAGCTGCTGATGAATTTGGCCAGGGAAATGGGAAAAGAGCCGATTGAAGTGAAAAAGGATTCTCCGGGCTTTATCGTCAACCGGATTATGATTCCGCAATTTATCGAGGCGATCCGGCTGTTGGAAGAAGGCGTCGCCACAGCTGAAGATATCGATAAAGCCGTTACGCTCGGGCTCAATTATCCGATGGGGCCGTTTGCGCTTCAGGATTTCGCCGGCGTGGATATCGGGCTGCATGTGATGGATTATTTTTACGAGGAATTGAAGGACGACCGGTTTGCGGCTCCCGTCTCGTTAAGAAGATTGATTCGCGCCGGCCGTCTTGGCAAAAAGACGGGGGCAGGCTGGTATGACTACAACCAATAAGACTATTTGAGTATAAGGAGAAAAAGCGATGAATGTTGAGACGTTAGACTGCTCCGTTATTGGAAAAACGGCTGTGATCCAATTGAACCGGCCGCCGATGAACGCTTTGAATAAGCAGTTGTTTATCGAGCTGTATCAAGTCTTAAGCGATATCGAGCAGGACGACCGGATTCAAGCGGTGATTGTGACAGGCAGCGGGGAGCGTGCCTTTGCGGCCGGCGCCGATATGTCGGAGATGAAAGATTTGGACGCGGCCGGTATGAGCAAATGGAATCAGATTTCACGCCGGGCTTTCGACAAAGCGGCCAATATCGGAAAGCCGATCATTGCGGCGATCAACGGTCTTGCCTTGGGCGGAGGCTGCGAACTGGCGCTTTGCTGCGATTTCCGGATCAGCTCCGAGCACGCCAAAATCGCCTTGCCTGAAATTAATTTGGGCATTATTCCCGGCGGCGGCGGCACCCAACGGCTGCAAAGGCTCATCGGCCAGGCGAAGGCGAAAGAGCTGCTTTATTTCGGCGATATGATTTCGGCGCAGGAAGCCTTGGATTGCGGGTTGGTCCATAAAGTTGTGCCGCATGACGCGCTGCTTGACGCAGCCCATGAGTGGGCTGCCAAATTGGCGGATAAGCCCGCTGTCGCGCTTCGCATGATGAAGACGGCGGTGCAAACGGGAGCCGACACGGACTTGAATGATGCCATAACGATTGAATCGGTGTGCTTCGGCAACACATTTACGACGCAAGACCGCCAGGAAGGCATGACGGCTTTCTTCGAGAAGCGCAAGCCGAATTACGTGGGCCGCTAGGAGTTGATAAAAGTGAAGGGAACGGACATTGTATTGATCGAGGGAGCAAGAACGCCGTTTACCCGTTTTTGCGGTTCTTTCCGGGACATTTCAGCCATCGATTTAGCTGTAATCGCCGCTAAAGAGGCTATGGCGAAAAGCAAAGTGGAGTCGGGAGAGGTGGATCACGTCGTCTTCGGCAACGTCATTCAATCAAGCCCGGATGCCGTCTTTTTCGCCCGCCATGTCAGTTTGAAGGCAGGCGTGCCGGTTCACGTTCCGGCGCTTACGGTCAACCGGCTGTGCGGCTCCGGCCTCGAGGCGATCACTTCGGCGGCCAGATTGATTCTGACGGGCGATAGCCGGGCGGTGCTGGCCGGCGGCGCTGAAAATATGAGCCAAATTCCGCATGTCGTTCGGGGAGCCCGGACAGGTCTTGCCCTGGGCGCTGCGCCTATGCAGGATTATTTGTGGGAGTCGCTGTACGATTCTTACGGCGATTGCACGATGTCAGGCACAGGCGAGAATGTGGCGTCGCGCTACGGGATTTCGAGAGAAGAAGCCGATGAGCATGCGTACAACAGCCATCGAAAAGCCGTAAAGGCGATGGAATCCGGCGTGCTTCAAGAGGAAATCGTGCCGGTTCCGGTAGCAGAGAAGAAATCAACGCGTCTTGTCGACCGGGATGAGCATCCGCGGGCGGATACGAGCAGGGAAGCGCTCGCCAAGCTGAAGCCTGCTTTTAAGCAGGGCGGCGTGATTACGGCGGGGAACGCAAGCGGCATCAACGACGGAGGAGCGGCTGTGATCGTTGCTTCGGCCGAATATGCCGCCGCAAGGGGCTTAAAGCCGATCGCGCGTCTGGTATCCTGGAGCGCAACCGGCGTAGATCCGAAGTACATGGGAATCGGACCGATCTCTGCGATCCGGCAGGCTTTGCAAAAAGCCGGCATGACGATAGCCGATCTCGATTTAATCGAGATCAACGAAGCGTTTTCGACGCAGTATTTGGCCTGTCAGATGGAGCTTGGCTTCGATCCGACTATCGGCAATGTGAATGGAGGCGCGGTTGCGCTCGGCCATCCTTTAGGCGCGTCAGGTACGCGCATCGTTCTTGCGCTGCTTTATGAGCTTGGGCGAAGAAAGAAAAAGTATGGTGCAACTTCGGTATGTATCGGCGGGGGGCAAGGCATCGCAGCCATCTGGGAGCGACTTTAAGCGGATGCTTACGAAGTCAGTTTTGCTCCGCAAAACTTTTAGGAGGAGAGGACATGGGCGAAGGGAAGTATGCCTTAACGATCCCGCAGCTTTTACAGAGGGCTTGCACGGAAAGTCCGGATCAAGAAGTGCTGTACGACGGTTTACGAAGAATGACCTACGGAGAGCTTGAGCGGGAGTCGGAGCAGCTGGCCGCTGTCTTATTTGCGCAAGGGATCCGAAAAGGGGACAGGGTCGGCGTAAGCTTGCCGAACTGGCACGAATGCGTCATCATTTACTTTGCAGCAGCGCGCATCGGAGCCATTATCGTCCCGTTCAACCCCCGATACCGTCTGCAAGAAGTTGAGTTCATTGTCGGCAATGCGGACCCCAAAGTTATTTTCGTCAGCAAGGATTTTTGTGATTTTCTTGATTCTGCAGCGATTGCTGCCAGAACGATGATCACGGTGCGCCATGTCCACGGAGCTTACCGGTATTATGAAGCGCTGCTTCGAGAATCGAAAAACCTCCGTCTTAAGGATGTTCAACTGCCGGATTGGAGCGATCCCTTGGCGATTTTGTATACATCGGGGAGTACGGGATTTCCGAAAGGCGTCGTGCTCAGCCACCAAAATATTTGTTATACGAGCACGATTACATCCGATGGTTTAGCTTGCACGCCGAACGACGTATTCCTGGTGCCTGTGCCGTTATTCCACGTCTTTGGTCTCGTCTCTTGCCTGATTTGTTCAATCGTATGCCGTGGCCGCATGGTGCTAATGGAAAGATATTACGCGAATACGGCCCTGGCGCTCATTGAGCAGGAGAAGGTTACCGTTCATCACGCAGTTCCGACCATGTTTATTTTGGAGATGAACGATCCTGACTTCGATACCTTCGACCTTACCTCGCTGCGGACGGGCATCATCGCCGCCGCCCCTTGCCCGGCTGAGACGATCAGGCAAATCCGGTCGCGCATGGGCTGCGATATTTGCGTCTCCTATGGCGCAACGGAAACGTCGGCCGCATTGACGATCACCGGCTTTGATGACGATGAGAGTTGTAAATCGGAGACGGTCGGCAGGGCGGTTGAGGGAGCCGAGATCAAGATTGTCGGCATGCGCCGGGACGAATTGCCAGCCGGTGAAGTCGGCGAGATCGCTTGCAAAAGTCCGGGCGTGATGATCGGATATTTCAATAGGGATGATCAGGATGGGGCTTTAGATGAGGATGGGTGGTACTATTCGGGCGATCTTGGCACCATTGATGAAAGCGGTTTCTTGAAGGTTGTCGGCAGAAAGAAAGAGATGATCATTCGCGGTGGTTATAACGTTTACCCCAGAGAGATCGAGGAGCTGCTTTACCGGCACCCCGACATTTTGGAAGCTGCCGTTATTGGCGTGCCGGATCCGGTTATGGGCGAGAAAACGTGCGCAGTCATTAAACTGAAAGACGCGGTTCTTTTTGAGGATGATATCAAAATGTACTTAAAAGGAAAACTGGCGAATTATAAAGTTCCCGACAAGATTATTTTTACCGATAAACTGCCCATGACACCGAGCGGTAAAATCCAGAAGGTCCAGTTAAAAGAACGAATTTTAAACGAGTTATTTGCTGAGGAGGACACCTTATGAGTTCGCAAACGCAAAATCAACGGCCCGTTCTCGTGATCGGCGCAGGGCCCGTAGGCATGATTGCGGCACTCGCCCTGCACAGCCTCGGAGTTCCGGCGGCCATTATGGAGGCGGAGCCTCAAGAACGTATCCGTCCAGGGAGCCGTGCCATCTATATTCATAACGCTACGCTCAAATTGATGGAGCTGATCAAGCCGGGGCTTGGCTTCACGCTCGCCAAACACGGCCTCACCTGGCCGGTAAAACGCACGCTGTTTCAAGGTAAAGAAGTATACAGGAAAGCTTATCCCGCGCCTCCGCCAAACGAGCTCCCGGCCTTCACGAGTCTTGCGCAGGTGGAAATTGAAAGGCATCTGTATCAAGCCTGTCTCGATGCAGGTGTGGAATTCATCTGGAATACCCCTGTGAAACAAGTGAAAACGGCCGAAGGCGGCGTCACATTAACGACGGATTCAGGGGCCGAATGGACCGCCCCGTATATCATCGGCGCTGACGGCTCCCGCTCTGTCGTTAGGCAGGAGCTGGGCATCAAGCTGGTGGGACCGCGTTCCAGCGATTCGTTTCTGGTGGTCGATGTGAAGGAAGACCCGGACAATCCGCTGCCGCTTGAGCGAACTTTCCACTACAAGCATCCCGAGATGGGCGGACGCAATGTGCTGTATGTGCCTTTTACCGGCGGCTGGCGAATCGATTTGCAGCTGCTGGAAGGCGATAACCCGGAGCGTTTTGGTGGCGTAGACGGCGTGCGCAAGTGGCTGCCTAAAGTGATGGATCCGAAATACGCCGAACGGATTACGTGGGTATCCACGTACCAATTTTACCAGGCGGTTGCCGATTCCTATACGGATGTAAACCGGCGGGTGCTGCTGGTCGGCGAAGCGGCCCATCTGTTCGCTCCTTTCGGCGCGCGCGGATTAAATTCGGGCGTACCCGACGCACTGCTGTCCGCAAGAGCGATTGCCGCAGCCCTAGAGGCAGACGATCGCGCCAAAGCTGAACAGGTGATTCTGGCCGCAGCGAGTGAGCGGCAATTTGCGGCGGAATATAACCGGGATTGCGCAGGCATAGCGCTTGAGCATATTCAAGGCAGTTCCCACTATATGAATACGAAGCGCGAGCTTGCGGCATCGCTTTCTTCCATTGTGCCCGGTCTTGGCAGATGGCTGGACGAGGGGCCTTACGGGCCGAGAACGAACCATGTGAAGATGAGCACCAAATATTAATAGGTTTCAAATTTCACCTTGGGAGATGGTAGCATGGCAGATCTATTGAAGTCCATCAACGCGAATGCCGGATTCCCGCAAGGTCAGCAAGTCGCATCCCTGGCTTTGAGAATCCAAAATATAAAGTGGTTTTCGGCGCAAGAGCAGCAAGGCCAGCCTTTTGTTCAGCATCTCCTTAGCTCCTTTGGATACGGATTTGGAGTATCAGATTTCACGATTCGCTGGCTCTCCTTGCAGGAGCTTCCCGCCGTCATTGGCGGGCTGAATTTGGCGGAAAGCCCGCTTTGGGAGCCATTGTTTCCGATCCCGGAGCTAATTATCCAGGCTGCAGAGACGGCAGGGAGGCGGGATGAGTTGTTTTCCATGTTAGGCGATTTAATGGTCAAAGTATTTCATGCAGCCTATGACGGCGCATATCAGGCTTTTGAAGCATGCGGAGAAATGACGCTTAAATACGCTGTAGGATCGGCACTGTATATCAGCGCGCTTGCTGTGGGCTGGGCCATGTTTGCGGAAACGGGGGAATGGGGAGAAAATCCTTTCCTTCCCTTGATTGCAATTTTTGAATCCGGCTATTGGCCGATTGGCTTGTACGATCAAGGGTTTTACGTTCGATAAAGGAGAGAGCTGCAAATGCGTTTAGTCAGTTTTAGCTATGATGGAAATCAAAGAATCGGCGCAATCGCCGGGAATCAGATCATCGATTTGAATTATGCATGCGAAGAAATGCTGAAGGCGCGGGGGCAGCTCCGGGCAGCGCTTATTGCTGAGGCTTATGTGCCTGCCAATATGGTTGAATTCCTGCAAGGCGGCGAACAAAGCATGGCGATGGCCAAGGAAGCTGTCGATTTTGCACTTCTTAGCGAAATCGGCTTTACGCGTAAAGTGAAGCTGCCGATCGCCGATGTGCGCCTGGAAGCTCCCGTTCGGAATCCGGCCAAAATAATTTGCGTCGGGCACAATTACCGGGAGCATATTCTGGAGATGGGCCGGGAGCTGCCGCCATATCCGGTCGTTTTCGCCAAGTTTGCGAATACGATCATCGGCCCTCAGGACGACATTCCGTTCTATCCCATCTCGGACCAGCTGGATTACGAGGCGGAGTTCGCTTTTGTAATCGGCAAACGAGCCAGAAACGTCTCGCAGTATAACGCCCTGTCGTATGTTGCCGGGTATACGATCGCGAATGATGTTACCTACCGCGACCTCCAGCGCAGAACGATTGAATGGCTGCAAGGAAAAACCGTGGAGGGGAGCGCTCCGATGGGGCCTTGTCTCGTAACCGCGGACGAAATAGCAAATCCTGCCGGTCTGGAAGTCGTACTGACGGTCAACGGCGAAGAGCGGCAGCGGTCCAATACGAACAATCTCGTTTTCACCGTCCCTTATTTGGTGGAATTCCTTTCCGCCATCATGACCCTTGAGCCCGGCGATATTGTGCTGACCGGGACGCCCGGGGGAGTCGGCGTGGCCAGAGAGCCGCAAGTGTTTTTACGGGATGAGGATGTGGTGAGCATCGAGATCGATCTGATCGGTGTGCTGACCAATCAGGTCAAAAGGATTGGACAGGGGGAATCGCGATGAACAGGCGACAAACGGCCATTCAAGAAATGGAGCGGTTGACGGACCAGTTGATTCGTGAAACGGAAGGATCATCGGAAGCGGTTTTGCGCTGGAAGCCGTCCGAAGAGGCGTGGTCCATAATGGAAATTCTTTGCCATTTAGACGAGGCCGTCCCTTATTGGTTAAAGGAGCTGGAGCGCGTCGTGGAATCCCCCGGCATGGAATGGGGGCGCGGCCTGCAGCACGAAGGAAGGCTGGCGGCGGTAGCCTCTGCGCAGCATCGCGAATTGGACGAAATAAGGCAAGGAATTTTACACAATAATCAGATTGCCAAGAGCGTACTGAGTTCGATCCGCGACGAGGATCTGGATATCGAAGCTCCGAGCCGAAACCCGCGTTTTGGCACCAAACCGATGTCGTTCATTGTTTCGCATCTTTTGATCGAGCATCTGCAAACGCACCTGAATCAGTTAAAACGAAATCTCCAGCAATACGAGCAAGTCAACCGCCAGATTTAAAAGGGGGAAGCCGGATGGAAAAGAACAATTTCTTTCAAAGTCAGCAGGTTCTGGATTTCAATACAAACATTGAACGATTTCATTTAGGGCCATTATGGCACGCCATTCCTGAGCTGATGAACCGGGAACCGCACCCACAAGCGGTCCCCTATTTATGGAAGTGGGATACACTCTACGCCAAGCTTATGGAGGCCAAGGACATCTTCACGCCGGACCGCGGCGGAGAAAGACGGGCGATTTATCTCCAGAATCCTGGGCTCGCGAACCGTCAGCCGTGGGGCTGGGCTTCGACCACCCAGACGCTGTATGCCGCCGTGCAGCTCATTCTGCCGGGGGAAACGGCGCCTTCTCACCGTCACACCCAGTCTGCGCTCCGCTTTATTACCGAAGGCGAAGGGGCGTATTCCATCGTCCAGGGCGAGCGGATTTTCATGGAGGAAGGCGACTTCCTGACGACTCCGCAAGGGTTATGGCACGGGCATTCCCACGCCGGCACCAAGCCGATGCTCTGGATGGATTGCCTGGATATCCCGTTGATTTACAGTATCGGCGGCACTTTTTTCGAACCATACCCGGATAAAATCGAATCCCCGTCTGTCCCGGATAATTATACGTCACGCCGTTATGCTGGAGGGATGGTTAGGCCGATATCGGACCGCAAGCCCAAAGCAGCGCCGCTTGGCAGCTATAAATGGAGCCTGACCCAGCGAACTTTGGACGGATTAAGTGAATTCGAGCCTGATGCTTACGACGGCTACGCCGTGGAGTATATAAATCCGTCAACGGGATTGACGTCGCACCCTAATATTGCCTCCTGGATGCAAAAGCTTCCGGCCGATTTCAAGGGCCGTGCCCATCGGCATACGCATGCAACCATCTATCATGTATTCAAAGGATCGGGCTATTCGGTTATTAACGGCGTCAAATTCAGCTGGTCTCAAGGCGATTTCCTGGTGGTGCCTAACTGGGCTTGGCATGAACATGTCAATACAACCGGTACGGATGCCTACTTGTTCTCCTGCAGCGATCTTCCCGTTATGGAGAAGTTTAACCTGCAAAGAGAAGAGAATTTGGAAGAAAACAACGGAAGCCAAGAAATAAAGGATGAATTCGTTCCTTTATTGCCTTGAATGGAGGAAGATCCATGAGTAAAGGGGCAGCAATGTATCGCGTTCATGAAGACGAAGTCGACCTTGAAACCTATCAATTTCAAAAGCTAAACCAGCTTCTGGCATTTGTCATGCACCGCAATGCGTTTTACCAAAATAAATTAAGCGGTCTCTCTTTGCCAGTCCGCTCATTAAACGACCTGCAAAGCATCCCGCTGACCTCCAAAAAAGAGCTCGCCGAAGACCAGATCCAATATGGTCCGTTTGGACGCAACCATTCTTATCCGGAATCCAGCTATATCCGATATCATCAAACATCGGGCACTTCTGGCAGACCCTTAAAAGTGCTCGATACTAAGGAAAGCTGGGATTGGTGGCAGGCATGCTGGCTCGAAGTTTTGCAATCCGCAGGAGTGTCGAGCAGTGACAGGCTGTTTCTTGCCTTCTCCTTCGGACCGTTCGTCGGTTTTTGGGCCGCTTATGAATCAGCCAAGAAAGCCGGCGCTTTGGTTCTGCCTGGCGGCGGGCAATCGTCGGCAGAAAGGCTGCACAGCATCATTGAAAATGGGGTGACCGTGCTGCTGTGCACGCCAAGCTATGCGCTTCATCTTGCGGAAGCCGCAGAGCAAAATGGATTGGATATCAAAGGCTCACGCGTAAAAATCATCATTACGGCCGGAGAGCCAGGCGGATCGATCCCTTCTGTACGGAATCGCATAGAAGGCTTGTGGAATGCGAAGCTATATGATCACGTGGGCATGACCGAAATGGGCGCGTATGGATATTCCTGCTCGCAGCGAAATGGGATTCATGTGAATGAAGCCCAGTTCATAGCGGAGGTAATCGATCCGGTCAGCCTGCTGCCTGTTCGGGAAGGCGAGAGCGGAGAATTGGTGCTGACCAATCTTGGCCGATATGGCTATCCATTAATTCGTTACCGGACCGGCGATATGGTAACCAAGGCTAGTATTCCTTGCGCTTGCGGAAATTCATACGCATTCTTCCCGGGAGGGATTATCGGACGGGCGGATGATATGGTCATCGTAAGGGGCATCAATATTTTCCCGCAATCCATAGAGGCGATTGTCCGCGAATTTCCGCAGATTAGCGAATTCCGCATTATTTACTCCACAGTTAGCGAAATGAATCAAGTGAGCGTCCAGATCGAGGCGGCGGAACATATAGCCGATGACTTGAAAGCCCGCCTGCGAGAAAGAATCGGCCTGCGCATCGAGGTTGAACATGTGGCTTCCGGCCTGCTGCCCCGTTTCGAGATGAAGTCGAGGCGTGTATTGGATCAGAGAGACACTCGATAGATGTTTTTCTCATTCATCATGACAGAAAATGAAGATCGTTTTTCGTTCATCATGGACGTGTTTTTTCGTGGGGGTTAAATCTATAGTAAATCATGACAACGCTTTCTTTGAGATGCGCCATGAAATGAGGTGTTAGCAGAGGCTGTAAATAGAAAAAAACGGATAGTTATGGCTTGCCAAGGGTAGGGGCCAGAGAGAACGCTGATCTTTTTCAATCATTAGGGAGGTAAGCCCATGGAAAACCAATTCTCTCTCAGACGTACGCTAACTTTGTTTCCCGTCGTCATTTTCGGCCTGGCTTATATGGCGCCGATGACCGTCTTCGGCACATACGGAGTAGCCGCTCTAACATCGCACGGCATGCTGCCGGCCGCCTACATCATTGCGCTCGTTGCGATGCTCTTTACCGCGTTTAGTTATGGACCGATGGTCAGAGCTTATCCGGTTGCGGGTTCGGCCTACACCTATACGCAAAAATCGATTAGCCCCCACGTGGGATTTCTGGTCGGCTGGGCGATCCTGATGGACTATTTATTCCTCCCGATGATTAATATTTTGCTGAATGCGATCTATCTTTCGGCTGCGTTTCCGGCAATTCCAATGTGGGTTTGGATCGTTGCATGGGTTTTTATCCTGACGCTGGTCAATATTCTGGGCATTAAAGTGACTACGAGCTTAAATGTGATTTTAATTGCATTTCAGGTTTTGGTTTTAGTACTGTTTGTTATTTTCTCCATCAAAGGTATAGCCGGAGGCATGGGGACCGGTACCTTTTTTTCATCGCTTCCCTTCTATAATCCCGAAGTCTCGTTTTCCTATGTTTTAGCGGGTGCGGCTATTCTTTGTCTATCGTTCCTTGGCTTCGATTCCGTTACGATGCTGTCAGAAGAGACGCTCGACGCCAAGAAGACAATTCCTAAAGCGGTAGTACTTACCGCCTTAATCGGCGGCTTGCTCTGCATTTTCGTTTCCTATGTCAGCCATATGGTATTTCCCGATTACAACTCTTTTGCTAACCCTGATTCCGCCTCATTAGAAATTGCAGAGCGAATCGGCGGGACGCTGTTCAGCTCCGTTTTTCTTGCCGGATTAATTACAACCGGCGTAGCATCCGGCTTATCGTCCCATGCGAGTGTTTCCCGTCTTTTATTCGCTATGGGGAGAGACGGAGTTCTTCCTCAAAAAATATTCGGCTATATCCACCCCAAATACAAGACGCCTGTCTATAATGTCATTTTGATTGGACTCTTCTCCTTGTCCGCTCTTTTCCTGGACCTGGTAACTGCCGCCTCGTTTATTAATTTTGGAGCGTTGGTCGCATTTACTTTCGTCAATTTATCCGTCATCTTCTGCTACTACATCAAACAGCGCAGGCGTTCTGCGAAGGAAACTGTGTGCTACCTGATATTCCCGGTTATCGGCGCCTTGTTCAACATTTGGCTATGGACCAACCTGGATAAACACGCCATGATTCTTGGAATCGTTTGGGCTGCTTGCGGCTTTGTTTATCTCCTCTATTTGACCAAGATGTTTGGCAAGCGTCCGCCGGAGATCCATTTTGAGAGCACGGAATCCGCTGCCGATTCAAAGACCGTAGCGATGTAACACTCGTTTGAGAGGAGAGAGGCGAAAATGTCAGTTCATAACGCGGGTCCGGCAGATCTGATAATTTCCAGCAATTCCGTTTATACCGGTACGAGAGATTCGGCGGGTCCGGCGGCCATCGCGATCGCGGGCAACCGGATTGCGGCAGTCGGCGATCTCACGGAGCTTGAGCAACTGATCGGTCCGAACACGCAGGTTCATCACTTCGGAGATCGGTTGATCATGCCCGGATTTCACGACTTTCATCTGCATGTGCTGCCCGGCAGCCTTTATCACGACTGCGTGAATCTGTATCATGCAGCTTCGGAGGAAGAAGCCGCCGAAATGGTGGAAGCGTTTGCGGACTCAAGGCCTGAAGATCCATGGGTCCTTGGTTTTAGCTGGTACCATACGTTCTGGGAAAATAAGACGCTTCCGCACCGCCGCACCTTGGATCGGTTCATTCCCGACAGGCCGGTCTATTTGCAAAACGCGGAAGGGCACGGTGCCTGGTTGAACAGCAAGGCGTTGGAATTTCTGAATATTACTGCCGATACGCCGGATCCACCTCATGGAGAGATCGTAAGGGATGAACATGGCGAGCCAACAGGCATTTTATTTGAGACAGCTCTGGCCCTTGCGCAAGAAGCTTTCAATCTGCCGCAATCTCGGAAGGTCAGACTGTACAAAAGCTTTTTTGAACAAACGGTCAAATGGGGCATAACGTCCATCAGCGACTTTTTCCCGGTTCCGGGTTCGGAAATCGGGGATCTGGATATGTATGCTGAAATGGAAAAAGAAGGGAAATTGACGACCCGCGTTCATTTTCTGACGACATTAAATGGCGATCTGGAGCGAGCGCGTTATTTGAGGGAGACGTACGCATCAGGCAAATTGAGATACTCCGGGCTCAAGCAGTTTCTGGATGGCGTTCCCGCTATTTATACGGCTCTGCTTATAGACCCATATTCGGACAGACCGGAAACAAAAGGAGATACGCTGATTTCTCCGGACCAAGCTAAGGAATGGGTCGTTGAAGCCGATAAGGAAGGGTTCCAGGTCCGCCTGCATGCTTGCGGAGACGGCGCGGTCCGCCTGGGCTTGGACTGTTATGAAGAAGCGCGTAAACGCAACGGCATTCGCGACGCGCGCCATACGATTGAACATATCGAAGTGATTCACCCTGACGACATCGGCCGTTTCGCCGAATTGGGTGTGATCGCTTCCATGCAGCCTGAGCATATGGCGTTAACTCAAGCGTTCGAGGACAATCCTTATCCTGTGCGGCTTGGCGTGGAACGAGAGCCTTATACATGGGCTATAAAGATACTTCTGGAGAGCGGCGCACGCGTAGGCTTCGGCAGCGATTATCCGGTAGTTGATCTCAACCCGATGCTCGAAATCTACCGCGCGGTAACCAGACTCCACAACGACGGACAGCCGGAGGGAGGATGGAATCCGAAGGAACGGATTACTGTGGCGGAAGCTCTGAAGGCATATACGTCCGGTCCGGCTTACGGCGTTTTCAAGGAACAGGAATTAGGCACGCTCGAAGCGGGCAAATTGGCCGATCTTATCGTCCTGGACCGCAACCTCCTAGATATTTCCCCGGAAATGATCCGGGAAACGAAGGTCGTGATGACCATCATCGATGGCAAAGTCGTTTATCAAGAGTAGCATGACCAAAAGAAACTTTAGTGGAAAAGGTGATGGAAATATGCAACGTAAAACGAATGCGGAAGCCATATCGCTAGCTGAGGAAATACTAGGGTTTATTGAGAGCGAACAGCTCACTGCCGAGCAAAAAAAACAGATCGTTTCCGATTCCGTCGACAATTTCGCCAACCATGTAACGAAAGCGATTCTGACGCACCGCAAATCGGTATCGACGGACTTCTCTGTCGTTGAATGGGAAGATGAGGCAGCTGTCTTCAGAGATACGATGGGAGAAGAATATATCGATTGTCTCGGAGGCTACGGCGTTTATTTGCTGGGGCACCGGCATCCTAAAGTCGTTAAGGCGGTAGAAGCGCAATTAAAGCGTTATGCCCTGCATAGCCAGGAAATGGTAGATCCGCTGCGCGGCTATCTCTCGAAGCTTGTCGCTTATATAACGCCTGGCGATTTGCAGCATTCCTATCTCGTTAACTGCGGGACAGAAGCGAATGAAATGGCGATCAAGCTGGCTCGCCTCGCAACAGGAAAAAAATGGTTTATTTCAACGGAAAACGGCTTCCATGGGAAAACGCTTGGATCATTGTCCGCCTCCGGCAAAGCGAAATTCCGCGAGCCCTATTTGCCGCTCGTCCCCGGCTTCCAGCATGTTCCGTATGGGAATGCCGATGCGGTGGAACAGGCGATTCGCATGTTGATTGCAACGGGAGAAACCGTGGCTGGGGTCATGATCGAACCGATTCAGGGCGAAGGCGGAGTCAACATTCCGCCGGACGATTATTTGCCTCGGCTGCGGGAAATTTGCGACCGGTATGAATGTCTGCTGATTGCCGACGAAGTGCAAACCGGCATGGGACGCACCGGCACCATGTTCGGCGTCGATCATTGGAACGTTGTGCCCGACATCATGACGTTAGGCAAAGCTTTTGGCGGAGGTGTCATGCCGATCGCTGCTATGGTAGCCAAAAAGAAATGGTGGGCTCCAATGGAAGAAAACCCATTCTTGCTGGGCTCATCCACCTTTGGCGGGAATCCGCTTTGCTGCGCCGGGGCTATCGCCGGGATTCATACGATACTTAGCGAGGGCATTCCGGAGATGGCCAAAGAGAAAGGCGACTACATGTTGAAAAAGTTGCAGGAAATACAGAGCAGGCATTCCGATATGCTTGTTGAAGTGCGGGGCCGGGGACTGTTGATCGGCATGGAGTTCGCCACGAATCAGCTTGGTTATGAGCTGGCGAAATATTTGTTTGCCAAGAAAATATTGGTAGGCGGCACGATTAACAATGCCACTGTCATTCGGCTTGAACCGCCGGCCATTATTTCATATGAACAAATCGACCGCGTGCTGACCTGTATTGATGAAGGAATTGCCGGATTGAAGTAAGTTCCGGCAATTCCATAAGGAGACCGCTATGAAAAAGCTGAAACGTTACCGGGCATTATTTCTCATGCTGGTCCCGGCGCTCATTTATCTTGTCATCAATAATTATTTGCCGATGTTCGGTGTCTTTATCGCGTTTAAAGATATTAATTACGCCAAAGGAATATGGGCGAGCGATTGGATTGGGCTGAAAAACTTTGAATATTTGTTCAAAACGAAGGACGCTTTTATCATCACCCGCAACACGCTGCTTTATAATGGAGCGTTTATTGTGATCAACCTGGTAATGGCCATAGGTGTTGCCATACTGCTCAATGAGGTGAAAAACCGTTTCCTGGCCCGATTTTATCAGAGCATCGTACTGCTGCCTTATCTCATTTCCATGGTCATCGTCGGGTATTTGGTGCTTTCGTTTTTGAACGTCGAGAACGGTTTTGTAAACCGCCACGTACTGCCGTTATTCGGAATCGAACCGATCTCATGGTACGGGGAGCCGAAATATTGGCCTTATATTTTGACGATCGTGAATATGTGGGTCAACGTCGGCTACTTATGCGTCATCTTCTTGGCCGCCATCATCGGCATCGATCACGAATACTACGAAGCCGCCACGATTGACGGAGCGAGCAAGTGGCAGCAAATTCGCAGCATTACCGTACCGCTGATCATGCCAGTCGTTACACTGATGACACTCCTGGGCATCGGGCGTATTTTTTACTCCGACTTCGGGCTGTTCTACCAGGTTCCGCTAAACTCGGGGGCGCTGCAGCCGACAACGGACGTGATCGATACTTATGTGTATCGAGGACTGATGACTTTGGGAGATATTGGCATGTCTTCCGCAGCCGGGCTGTATCAATCGCTTGTCGGATTTATTTTGGTGATCTTATCCAATTACATCGTCAAACGGAGAGCCCCCGATCAGGCGTTATTCTGACAGAACGGAGAGAGACCTCATGAAATCGAATCAAATGAACCCTTTTTTCGTCAACTTTATTTTCCTGATCATTACCTGTGCGTGTCTATTCCCGTTTTTGCTGCTGTTCATGGCGTCAGTCACGGATGAGAAGGTCATCATTCAGGAAGGATACTCGCTCCTGCCAAGCAAATTCAGCTGGGCTGCTTACGTCTATTTGTTGGCGGACTCAACGGCCTTGTTCCGGTCTTACGGTATAACGGTGCTCGTTACGGTAGTTGGCACGGCGATTGGTTTGCTCGTTTCCTGCCTGATCGCCTACCCGTTATCCAGAAGCGATTTGCCTCTGCGCCAAGTAGTATCGTTTATCGTTTTTTTCACTTTGCTTTTTAACGGCGGTCTTGTTTCAACATATCTCGTCTATACGGAGCTTTTTCATCTAAAAAACTCGGTTTGGGCGCTCATTATTCCAGGATTGTTAACCAACGGATTTTATATTTTGCTCATCCGCTCCTTTTTCAGCACCTCCATCCCGGTTCCGGTCATTGAGTCTGCGTATATCGACGGGGCTTCCGAGTTCAAAATATTTGTTCGGATCGTCATGCCGCTTTCGCTGCCGATTATGGCGACGATTGGCCTGATGCTCACCATCTCATACTGGAATGATTGGTTTAACGGCTTGATTTATTTAACGAATCCCAAGTTGTTCAGCATTCAAAATTTATTGAACCGGATGCTGACCGATATCCAGTTTTTACAATCGAAGAGCCTGGGGGCTAACCAATCGGCGGCAACGTCAAGAATTCCGCTTGGCACGGTGCGTATGGCTATGGCGGTAATCGGTATGCTGCCGATCGTTTGCGCATATCCATTTTTTCAGAAATATTTCGTCAAAGGCCTCACGCTTGGCGCGGTTAAAGGATAAGGCTAACCCCGGAGCGATGAATTCCGTAGCCAATATAACATATATGGGGGTAATTCGATGTCCAGAAAATGGAAAGGTTTTATTTGTCTGTTTGTCTTTGTTATGATTTTGTCCACGCTGCTTTCCGCATGCGGCGGAGCCTCAGACCAGCAAGAAAACGACAATGGAATCGCTAAGGATTCTGCGCCGTACGAGCTGTCGATGGCATTTATCACCTTTGGCAATTTGCCCGATATCAACCTTGTTCAAGATGAAATCAATAAAATCACGAAAGCGAAAATCAATGCAACCGTCAAATTGACACCGGTCAATATATCGGCATGGAATCAGCAAATCAATTTGATGCTGGCCGGCAGCGAGAAACTGGATCTCATCGTTTCATCCTCATTTTTCAACTACAACTCCCAGGTTGCCAAAGGCCAGCTGCTTCCGCTCGACGATCTGATCGACAAGCATGGAAAAGGCATTAAGGAAGTCGTTGAAAAGGAGTACCTGGACGGCGCGAAAATCGGCGGGAAAATTTATGGCGTGCCGAGCATGAGGGATATTGCGGCGGATTTCGGTTTCGTGATGCGGAAAGATCTTGTCGACAAATATCATATCGATCTCAGTCAAATCAAAACTTTTAGCGATTTGGAGCCGGTGTTCAAAACGATTAGAGATAATGAGCCCGGCGTCGCGCCGGCTGTCCAGCAGACGCAGAACCAAACCATTGCCGAGATTATGCTCGGCGCCTCGTTTGATACATTGGGGGACAGCTTCGGTGTTCTGCCCGGTATGGACAACGGCCTAAAAGTAACGAATATGTACGAAAGCAAGGAGTATGCCGATGCCCTCGCTTTGATCAGGAAATGGTATCAGGCGGGATACATTTTGAAGGATATCGCGACTTCGCAGGAAACCGGGCAAAACCTTGTGAAGTCCGACAAAGCGTTCGGTTACGTCGCCAATTTGAAGCCGGGCTTTGAGGTTCAGGAATCCAGAGCGACAGGAAAAGAAATGGTTGCCGTCAGATTGACCAAGCCGGTTACGATGACCGGCGGGATAACGGGCTTTATGATGTCGATTTCGAAAAACAGCGGCAATCCGGAGAAAGCGATGCAGTTCATGAATTTGATGTATGCCGACCCGGCGATCGTGAATTTGATCGATAACGGCATAGAGGGCAAACATTATGTGAAGAAATCGGATCAAATGATCGCCATGCCTGACGGTGTCCAGGAGACCGGATATTTGTTCAACCAATGGGAGCTCGGCAACAACTTCCTCGCTAAAGTCTGGGAAGGCGATGACCCGCAAATTTGGGAGAAAATGAAGGCGTTCAACAAGTCCGCAATTCGCTCGAAAGCTTTGGGCTTCACGTTCGATGCCGAACCGGTTAAAACGGAAATTGCCGCCGTCACCAACGTAGTTAATCAGTTTAATGTAGGGCTTGGAACAGGCACTTTAGATCCGGCTGCAAACTTGCCGGAATTCAATGCGAAGCTGAAATCCGCAGGTCTTGACAAGATCATTGCCGAGAAGCAGAAGCAGCTGGATGCTTGGGCTAAAGCCCGGAAGTAGCTGAATACGGGAAAAAGCCAGGCCCATGCGATTGCGCATGTGCCTGACCTTATTACATCATTTAACTCCTTGATCGTCCAGGTACTTAAGCCATTGCTTCGTGTATTCGGCTTGGATTTTATCCAATCCGGCGGCTTTAGCTTTTTCCATGAACGTCTTCAGACCGCCGTCAACATCGGCAACGAGACCTGCTTCAAGTGGGTACAGGTACTGCTTCTCAACCTGCTCAACGGCTGCTTTTTCCGTTTGGTAAGGGGTCCAGTCCTCAGGGAAGCCTTGGAACAGGTCCGGTTTGGCCATTTTATCGAATTCTGCGAACATTTTCAGAACCGAATCATAGTCTTTGTCGAAGAGGTTGAATTCCGGATTTCTCCATGCCCAACCGTTCATACCTTCTCTTGAGAAGCCGGTGCTCTTGGCATCGCCTAGCGCTTTATAGTATTTACTGTCTTCGATGTCGAAGTGTTTGCCTTGAATACCGTACTCTGTCAGCCAGTTGTACTGTTTGTCAGTAACCATTTTCTCATAGAACGCCAGCGCTCTTTCCGGATTTGCACTGCTCTTAGGAATCGCAAAGCCGTTGTGAACCGGGTGAACCGATTGGGCAAAGCCATGCAGGGAAGGATAAGCCACGTATCCGAGCTCCCAATCCGGATGGATCGATTTGATTTTCGATACGGAGTCGGCGTAACGGTTCGGATTTTCGGAACCAAGAATGGCCGCTGCTTTACCGCTGGCAAAAATGTCATGTCCGCTGTCTTTGATGTTCAGGACGTTTTTCGGCCAGAATCCTTTATCTGCAAATCGTTTAAGCGTTTTCAAATCCTCCAGCTGCTGCGCGGAACCCCAGTATGGCGTTACTGTTCTGGCTGTTTCGTATTGGATATCAAGACCGTAAGGGACCATCCAGTTCGCTTGCACAGGCTTTGAAGTAATTTGTCTCAGCGCTCCGGCAGCTCCAACCTCCGTATCCGCGATCGGAAGGAGATTCGGTTCGTTTCTCTTGATGCCGTCTAAATATGCTTCCAAATTTTGAATGGAATCCGGTTTAGGCAAGTTGTATTTTTTACGCAAATCTTCGCGGTATGCGACACCTTCCGTTACATATTCCTTCCAAGTAGCCGGAACCGTGTAGATTTTGCCGTCTACTTTTACGCCGTTCCAGTAATCTTTAGGCACGAAAGCTTGCAGCTTGGGAGCGGCCTTCGGCAGCAGATCCTCTAAAGGAAGGAAGGCGCCTTTCTTCGCATAGGACTGGTATTGCGTCCAGTCAGCGGTGAAGATCAGGTCGATGGGCTGGCCGGAAGACAGAAGCAGCTTGTATTTTTGCTCCCAATCGGTCCAAGTCGTAAAGTTGAACTTAACGGTGGCGTTCAAATCTTTCAAAGCCAGCTTGTTGATTTCGTCTTGAATCAGACTCAAGTCTTTGGGCGCGTCACCCAGCATGTAAAACTGCAATTCAACCTTTTTGGAAGTGTCAAGCCCTGTTTTGCCAGCGGCTGCTGTGGCTGCCGCCTGCTCCTTTTTTGGCTCCGTTGTGGCTGCCGGTTTGCTGCTGCTGCAGCCTGCGAATACAGAGCAAGCCAGGACAACAGCAATTGTTGATGAGAACCCCTTTAATGTGCGTTTCATTGAAATCCTCCCTTTTTCCTTCATTATATATGTTAGCCGTTCAAGGACAAGCCTTGACGGTTCTAACCGGGTGCGGTTAACCTTTGACAGCGCCTACGGTAAGGCCTTTGACGAAATACTTTTGAATAAACGGATATAGCAGAATGATTGGTCCTGTAACGATGATCGACATCGCCATTTTGGTGGATTCGGTCGGAATGCTGGTGGAAAGCGTTACGCCGGAACCGTTTGCCATATTCGCCAGGAACGTGATCGTGTTGATCGTGTTGTACAAGTAGTACTGCAATTCGTATTTGCCTGGATCGTTAATGAACAACGACGAGAGCAGCCAATCGTTCCAATACGTGAGGGCAAGGAATAATCCGACTGTGGCGATGCCTGGCAGCGCCAGCGGAAGGATGACCCGGTAATAGATCGAAAAATCGTTGGCGCCGTCAATTTTGGCTGATTCCGTCAATTCGTCGGGAACCGAAAATTTAATGAAATTTTTCATTAAAATAATCAGAAACGGGGACATCAGCTGCGGCAAGATGATCGCCAAATAACTGTCAGTCAAATGAAGATATTTGGTTAACAAAATATACCAAGGGACCAATCCACCGCCAAAAAGGGTGGTGAAGTATATATAGAATGAAAATTGATTCCGGTATTTGAAATCTTTTCTTTGCAGCACGTAACCGGCCATCGTAATGAGAAACAGTCCGAGAACGGTGCCGATGATGGTGCATGAAGTGGTCACGCCATAAGCTTTCAGCACGTCTTTCGGAAAATTAAACACCATGCTATAGCCTTCTACCGAAAATACTTTGGGAATGAGATGATAGCCGTCGAGCATGATCGAATTATTTTCCGTCAATGATCCGGATAAGATCAGCAGAAACGGAAACAAACAAACGATGGTCAGAAAAGTAATGATCACATATGCCATGAATTGAATGGCTTTTGTACCGGACTCTTGTACTTTCACTTTTACTCCTCCTAGAACAGGGCATAATCGTCATTAATTTTCTTAATGATGTAGTTCACAACCAAAATCAGCGTGAAGCCGAATAATGATTGGTACAGACCGGCTGCTGTCGCCATGCCGACGTCGAAGTTCACTTTCAGGGAGCGGTAGACATAAGTGTCGATGATATCGGTCGCGTTAAACAGCATGCCGTTATTCCCGATCAGCTGATAGAACAAATCGAACTGCCCTTTCATGATGCTGCCGAGCGCGAACAAGAGCAGGATGACGAACGTAGGTTTTAGCATAGGTACGGTTATGTGCCATATTTGTTGAAATTTATTGGCGCCATCGATTCTGGCAGCCTCATAGTACTCTTCGCTAATGCCTGTAATGGAAGCCAAATAGATGACCATGCTGTAACCCAGGTTTTTCCAAATGTAGAATAGAGGGATCAGAATCGTCCATAGCCACGGCGTGTTATAGACGTCAACAGCATTGAAACCAAAAGATCGCAGCGTCGAATTAAAAAAGCCGGTTTCAAAATTAAACATGTTGTAAGATAGAACGCTTAAAATAACGAAGGATACGAAGTAAGGCAAAAACATAAGCGATTGCGTCAGCTTCTTAAACACTTTCCCGCTGATTTCGTTTAACAGGATGGCTGCAAAAATCGCCATTGCATTTCCGAACACGATAAACACGATATTGTAACTGATCGTATTCACCGTAAGCTTTGTCAGCATTCCGGATTGAACCAAAAACTTAAAGTTGTTAAGCCCTACGAACGGACTTCCGAACAACCCGCCGGCAAAGTCGTAGCTCGTAAATGCATAGTAGATGCCGACCATCGGTACGTACGAGTTGATCAGAAAAAAAATCAGTGTCGGCAGCAGCATCAAGAACATGATTTTATTTTTGTTCAGTTCAAATAATAAGCCGTGCTTTTTTCCCATGTGTAATGATTTCCTCCCCTGGCGATTCTCTTGGTCAATGTGCTCTCGTGCTCTGTCCAAATCATAAACGCATGGACGGCGCAAAATAAATTCTAATTTCAGCATATGATTGAAAAATAGGCGTGTTTGCAGAGTGAACTTTCGTGACTTTATTGAACATTGAGTACTTTTCTTCAATTCCAGCTCAAAGTTAAGGGGATATTATTGAAAGGGAAAAGAGGAAATCGTATAATTTGCATAACTATGAGGAAGGAGATGCAGTATACGGTGAGAACGAACAGAGCCAGAGAACCTAAGCAAGTGTATGCGCGCATCTTAATAACCATCATCGCCAGTATCGCAAGTACACTGCTTGTCGCCTCTACCATTCTATACATGAATTTTGAAAACATCGCGTTGAAACAAGTGTACCGATCGGACTCGGCCAGTCTTGCCCAAACGAGCAGGGAAGTTGCCCAAATGACGGAGACAGCCAAATCCCTTTCCTTTCAAATTTATCAGGATGCTGCGATTCAGAAGCTATTGTTCTATGCGAAACCGAATATTTACGATGTCACCTTAGCGATGTCACAGCTCGATAATTATCGCCGGGCGATGCCTTATATCGAATCAATCTATGTGTATAACGCCAAGTCAGAGGATTTTTACATCAGTTCAAGCAACTACACCCGGAACGGCGTACAGCCTAAGGAAAAGATGGACGATGAAGGGATCATGCCGATATTTAAAGACTATCAACATTACAAGCCTTTTCTCCCCATTCCGAGAACCTATAAGATCGGCTCCTCGGATAAAACGCAGGTAAGCAGCTACAGCTATTTGTGCTACGACTCCATTCTCGACTCGAATTTATTAAACACGGCGGTCGTTGTGAATATTTTCGAGTCATGGATCAACAAGGATATCGGAGGCAGTGAAAGCGATGCGGCGGGTGGCAAGACATTTATTGTTAATCAGAGCGGCATGTCATTGTCGGCAAACGGCAAAGATCCGATGTTGACGGATTTCTCGGAAAGCGGATACATGAAGGAAATTTTGAATAACAGCTCCAGTTCCGGTTATTTTGTAGACGATGTGGACGGCATGAAATCGCTCGTTTCCTACACGGCTCCCGATACGCTCGGGTGGAGATATGTCCGCACAACCCCGTACGACAGCATTACCCGGGAAATTACCAAGATGCGGTATAACACACTGTATATCATCCTTGGCATCCTGATCTCAGGCTTATTGACGGCGGTCATCATGTCGCTAAGGCTGTATCGTCCAATCGATAAGGTGATTCGCAAGATGAAATCGCTGGAGGCGGAGCGAAGAGACAGCCTGTATACGATCAGGCAAGAATTTTTGCGCAATCTCATTCAAGGCAGGGAAACGTATCCGCAGGAAGTGCTTCAAAAGAAGTTAAGCTATCACGGGTCCATGATTGAAGTTTCCAATAAATCTAGGATGGTTTTAATCAAAATCGATCGTTTCCAGGCGTTTCTCGAAACTTATGGCGACGATATCAAATTGATCAAATATGCAATCATGAATATTTGTTCCGAAATTTGTTCGGAATCGTATGTTACGGAATCCGTGGATATTGGCGAGGACAGTATTTTGATTCTGCTTAACTTTCATGAATCCATGGCCGAGGCCGACAGCGAATCTTTGCTGTCTATGCTTCAAACGATGCAAGCCTCCATCATGAATCATTTAAAGCTGTCCGTATCCATTACAGTCGGTCCGGAGAAAGCGTCTGCAGACCAAAGCATCCGTTCCTTTCATCAGGTGATGGAGGCTTCGTTACACCGGTTATTTAAAGGTCATGGCTGCATTTTGTTTGCCGAACAGATCATGCAGATGAATTCGAGGGAGTATGAATTTCCGGTACAGAAGGAGAAACAATTGGTCGATTGCATCATGACGGGGAAAAGCGAGGAGGCGAATCGGATCTATGCCGAGATCATTAACGAAACGGCAGAGTACCCTTACCTCGTCGCCCAACTGGCCGTTTCACAATTAACGCTTACGATTAACAGAGTGTTAAATACGATCAAAAAGAACAATGCGCTGGATATTGAACTGGAGCGGGCTTCAACCCTGTTATCCTTGAATCAGGTGGAGACCATTGAAGAAATCAATACCCAGTTTGCCGGACTCATTGATCAGATCGGCAAGAAGCTGGAAGAGAAAAAAAGCACGAAGCATGAGGTAATCATCAAAAAAATCAATGAAATTATTGTCAGAGACTTCTCCGACTCCAATCTTTGTCTGCAGTCCATTGCGGACGAACTCGACATGTCGCCGATTTACGTAAGCCGTATCTATAAACAGCACTCGATGAACGCGCTTGGCGATGTGATCCAGGATGTGAGAATGAACGAATCCAAACAATTGTTGTTGCACTCCAACTATTCCGTCGCCGAAATTGCCGAAAAAACAGGCTTTACGAGCAAGTCATATTTCTATAGGATGTTCAAAAAATATTACGGCGTCACGCCGAACGATTTCAGGAAAAAGAGTGTGGAAGCTAGTAGTTGATATAAATATTACAAGAAATCAATAGTTTCTCTATGGCTTCTTTTCTTCATCTTCCGCACTTTAAGATTACTTATTTTTATATTCCTCTTGCACCTTACGTAGCGTAATGTCTTATAGTAAAGCACATGAGATAAAACATAAAAAATAAAGCAAAATGAGAGGATGTTGAAGAGAATGACGAAACAAACACGAATTGGTAAAACAGCTTTAGTTGTCAATCCAATCGGACTTGGAACAAGCACTGTAGGTGGGCACAATATTTTTCCTAATTTAAATGAAGAAGTAGGAAAAGATTTGGTGCGGGCTGCGATCAACCATGGAGTGAATTTTTTAGATACAGCGTTTTTTTATGGATTAGGACGTTCAGAGGAGCTAATTGGTGAAGTGATAAAAGAAGCAGGAAGGCGTCATGAACTCATCCTTGCAACAAAAGGCGGCCTTACACTTGTCGGCAATGATATTGCCATGGATAATTCACCTGCTTTTTTAAAACAAGCCGTTGAAGATAGTTTGAAAAGGCTGCAAACAGATTACATAGATTTATTTTATATTCATGTTCCAGATCAGGATACACCAAAAGATGAGGCGGTTGGAGTCTTAAAACAGCTTAAGGACGAAGGTAAAATTAGAGCAATTGGCGTTTCTAATTTCTCACTTGAACAATTGAAAGAAGCAAATAAGGATGGTTATGTCGATGTATTACAGGGAAACTACAGTTTGCTGCAGCGTGAAGCGGAACAAGAATTCTTTCCATATACGACAGAGAATAATATTTCGTTTATTCCATACTTTCCACTAGCATCAGGCTTGCTGGCCGGTAAATACAATAAGGATATGACATTCAATGATCTACGCAAAGATATGCCTAACTTCCAGGGCGATAAATTTATAAAAAATCTAGACAAGGTAGAGCAGCTCCGTAAAATTGCAAATGAAAAAAATGCCGAAGTTGCTCATGTAGTCCTTGCTTGGTATTTAGCACATGATTCAATTGATGTTGTCATTCCCGGAGCAAAAAGAGCAGAGCAAGTGCTGGATAATTTAAAAACTTTAGACGTCCACCTGACAGAAGAAGAAATCAACGAAATTGATCGTATTTTTAAATAGGGCTTTTTATATAACTCGTCATGTTCTCTAGCAGAATACGACGAGTTTGTTTGTTTTATATAAAGAAATGTGGGAGCCAGCATTTTTATCCAGTTCATCCGCCAAATTATTCAATCCGTTATTTCTAATGTAAAATTATTATATTTTAATAATATTGCAGAAAATTTTATCGTATTAACTTTAATTTAATATGTAAAAGATGAGATATTCCATTGTATGATTATGGCAACAATAAATTGTAAACGCTGAGGAGTGATATAGATGGAATCGAATAAATTGCTTGAACAAATTACGATTGGAAATTGGCTGCTTCAATCACGTGTAGCCATGGCGCCGATGACTCGTTCCTTTGCCGACAATCAATCCGGAGTGGTAGGTCCCGATGTCGTAGAATATTACCGCAAGCGAGCAGCCGACGGTGTCGGCCTGATCATTACGGAGGGCATTAATCCAAGCCCAAGAGCCAAAGGCACCTTCGGTATCCCAGGGCTGTATACTATGGAGCAAACCAAGGCGTGGAAAAAGGTAACTGATGCCGTTCACCTGGAAGGCGGGACAATCGTGTCGCAGCTATGGCACGTTGGCAGGCTCACCCATCATGAATTAACTGGAGGCTATCCGCCTCAGGCGCCATCTCGCATTGCTGCCAACGGACTCGTTCATCGGTTACGCAAACCTTTCGAAATGCCCGAGGAGATGTCTCAGGAAGATATTCTGGAAGTGATTGAACAATATGCATCTGCTGCGAGAAATGCCATGATTGCCGGTTTTGACGGGGTTGAAATCCACGCAGCGCATGGATATCTGATTGACCAGTTTAATTCAGAAGCGACAAATGCTCGGACGGACAAATATGGCGGGGACTTATCCCAGCGTTTAACATTCATGAAAGAGCTTCTAACTGCAGTCGTGACAGAAATAGGTGCGGAGAGGACGGTCGTTCGTTTTTCAGAAATGAAGGACGATATTCCGGGCTATACATGGGATAATCCTGAACAAACATTAGCGGCCTATATTCATATTTTTAAGGAATTGGGTCTTACTATCCTTCACCCATCAACCAACCAGTTTACAAAAATCTTCGCCAACGGAATGACATTCCATCAAGCCGTGCGCAAATATTGGAGTGGAATCTTAATTGGAGTAGGGAATTTAGATACTGGTTCTGCTTCTGCGGCAATAACCGAGGGAACGATTGACTTAGCTGCATTCGGGCGTCCGCTCCTCGCAAACCCAGACTTTATTCAACGTTTGAAAGCCGGAACTAGCATGACACCCTATGATGCTGCACTTCATCTAAAGTATTTGGTTTGATTCATTACTAAAATATCGTTAAACTCCGAGTTTTATCAGAAAATACCGCCCTGACGTTAAAAATGCTGCCGATTCGTCGGCAGCATTTTTAATGCACACTTTCTCACCTGACCAGCTTTATATTCCCTTCGCAATTCGTTCTGGCTGCACTTGTGAAATATCATTCGATGCATTGCTTGCTATAAGACTTTTATCCTCGAATCTTGTTGAGAGAACAATTAGAGTCGTGGAAAATCCGAATGCGCTGCAAATATCAAGAAATCTTGTCAATGATTCACTTGTTTCCGTTAACACTTTCATTAAATAATTATACTCTCCGCTAATCCTGTAAAGATCGACAATCTCAGGAGTCGACTCGCTGAAAGCTTCGAAGTCCTTGCAGTTATTCGATTTGAACAAAATGAATGCGGTTGTATGCTTGCCAAGCTTAGATGGAGAAAGCTCCGCCCGATAGCCCGTTATTACCCCTTGCTCCTCCAGCTTTCGAACTCTTTCCGTTACAGCAGGCTGCGACATCGCTATCATTCGGCTCAACTCGGAAATGGGAATCCGGGCGTTATTGTGCAGCGCCGACAAGATTTTATCATCGATTTGATCCATAAACACAACACCTCATTTTTAAATGTTTATAGTCTAAGACAAATAAATAATTAAGTTTTTAGACCCTGAATTCCTTACTAATCTTATTTAAATTGTACGTTATCTTTAATAAAATGTCATTAACAAACCAAACCAAACTGAAAAGGAGAATAAGACTATGACAATGACATTAGACGAATCTGTAACGAATGGCAGGTTACAATTTTTTACGACTGGAGATGGGCACCGTATGGCTTATCGATTTGATGGACCAGCGAGCGGATCCGTATTGGTTCTCGCGAACTCAATTGCCACCACGCTGAACATGTGGGATGGACAAATTGCAGAGTTATCGAAGCATTTTCGCGTACTCCGTTACGATTATCGGGGGCATGGTGCCTCGGATGCCCCAGCAGGAGCGTATTCGATTGACCGGATGGGACGGGATGTGATCGAACTGCTCGACGCGCTCAATATCGGCAAAGTGCATTTCCTTGGACTTTCGTTAGGCGGTATAGTCGGGCAATGGCTCGGCATTCATGTTCCTGAGAGGATCGACCGGCTGATTCTGAGCAATACCTCATCCAATTTGGGACCAGCCGAAGCATTTGATAGCAATATAGCCGCCGTGCGGCAAGCCGAGAACTTGTCTGAAATCGCCGACATGTTCATTGGGAATTGGTTCCCTCCACATATGTTGGAGACGGAGGGGGATATCATATCATCGTTTCGCACAATGGTACTCTCCACTAATCCGCAAGGGCTTGCAGGGACTTATGCCGCGATCCGCGATTCGGATATGCGACGGACTATTGCGCTTATCAGCAGCCCGACATTGGTGATCGCCGGAGAGTACGATACGGTAACTCTTCCCAGTCATAACGAATTGATCGCCGCGACGGTGCCTAACGCGAAACTGGTCATGCTGCCTGTAGTCCATATGCCGAATATAGAGCGGCAGGCCGAATTCCTGAACGCAGTGCTCGAATTCTTGCTATCGAAATAAATAATTATTATAGGGTGGTTGTTAAGTAACCATGAGATTAAGACTCTTAACTCTTTCTTTAGGAAACTTTGCTATAGGTACCGGGTCTCTTGTTTTAGCAGGTATTTTACCATTAGTAGCAGACGGGTTACACGTTTCAATGGCGGCAGCAGGACAATTGGTAACCGTATACGCCTTTTTTAGCACTTATTGTCGGCCTTTTGCAATTTGCCGCAACGTTCACCGTCTTCACATATAGCGCTTCGATATTGGCAAAAATCACCCATCTGAGTAGCACCGGAATCAGTTTGACCTTATTGCTTTTTGGAGCTGCTAGTATCGTTGGGAATAGCATTGGGGGTACATTGGCTGATCGGTGGGGAGCAAACCGAGTATTGCTAGTCTGTATTTTATTGCAGATCATCGATTTTTTCACTTTGTCTATTATGGCAACTTCCGCAGTCGGGGCAAGGTTCCCGTCGTTTCAGCGCTGGAAAAGCAGCAGTGAATTTCTGGAGGGGCTCGCAGCGATGCAGTTCCTCTTTTTACATTGAAGTGACGGTCAGGATTGCGCGGTAAAAGAAATGACAAATGATTACTTAATTACTGGGTGATGGTATAATAAGGATGTTTGGTTAAAATAATTCACTCTTACGGGAGGAGTCAAAAAATGTTTCAATCCATCGTTCATATCGCTCTTGTGGTAAAAGATTATGATGAAGCAATAGAATTTTATACGATGAAGCTGAACTTCACTTTAGTTGAGGATACCTATCAACCTGAACAAGATAAACGGTGGGTTGTAGTATCACCGCCTGGTTCTGTAGGCACAACTTTATTACTCGCAAAAGCATCGAAACCGGAACAAGAAATGTTTATTGGAAACCAGACAGGTGGTAGAGTTTTTCTATTTTTAAATACTGATGATTTCTGGAGAGATTATAATGACATGCTGTCAAAGGGAGTTGAATTCGTTAGAGAGCCTAAAGAAGAATCATATGGAATTGTCGCCGTATTTAAAGATTTATATGGGAACCTATGGGATTTGCTAGAGTTAAGTGAAGATCATCCTATTTCCAAGAGAATAAAATAACTTCCATTGGGGGATATGAAGCTGATAAACATACAGCCCCCACACAGGTTGCAGAGCAGGCGAAGCGGGTAGTGCGGGTTTCGGGATGGGCGTTTGCAGGAAGTTCATTATACTCATTGAAAGGGTAACAGTAATTATTAAAATCGATAAGTTCTTCGGTAAGCCGAAGGGCTTATTTTTAGTTTAGCGGTAAAAATCCGGCTTAGATAAAAGCCGTTTTGGTATCCGCATTGCTCAGCAATATGATCGATTGTATGGTCAGTGTCGATAAGTAAGGACTTTGCTCTCTGGAGTCGAAGTAAAGTTACGTATTCAATTGGCGAGTATCTATATGCAGCTTGAAATCGGCGGGATAGTTGAGAATTACTGATACCAAGTTTTTCAGCCAGTAGCTGCATGCTTAATTTCGCTTCAAGAGCATGCTGATCCAGATAGGCCATCGCATGAGCAGTAAGAGGATCTTGTTTACTTTGGGACTGTTGTTCAGCTAATTTCTGTTCTCTGGCACTCACAAGCAGTAAATCTTTAATTAAATGGTTCGCAAATTCAAAGCGATCCTCTAAATGCTCATCAGCAATTTGCCTGAGGTAGCTGAAGGTTGAAGAAAGGCGTTGAAGGTCTCTGATTAAAACTTTGCCTTTTGCACATTCTCCATCCAAAGTAAATTCAATGAAATGGAAAGTTACAGGCTCCAAAACCTTTCTTCTTAAGACGATATGAGGCGGGCAAATCACTAAGTCACCAAATCCAGCTTCTTTAAACATGGGCTCTTTAAGTACTGCTTTTTCTTCTTCGAGAGAGAATTGAAACCGACCAGATTCCACGGCAAGAATAACCCATCCCTCGTAAACATCTTCCTCCAGTAAAAATTCTTTTTTATGTGCACTATAGTAAAAACGTGTTAGGCAAATATTGTTCATTGCTGGTATCTACCTTCCATTGGAAAATGCAAAAAAGTATATGAAATATAAAAAAGTAATGTATGTTAAACATAAATCATCAGGAGTATCATAAGAAACGAGAGATCATTTAAGTGAAATAATTATATGATTTCCAAAAAAAAATGTAAAGGAGATTGGCGAATGAAAAGGATAAACATTCTTTCTAATGAGCAAATTCAAAGCTACAAGGACAAGGGGTATCTCGTACTGCGTAATGTATTTAGCGAACAGGAGGCTAAGGTGCTGCAAGCAGAATGTGATAAGCTGCTCACATTGAGTCAATATACGGATATCCATAATATCCGAGCAGGGCATAAGCGTTATGCGAACGGAGAAGTTAAGATCGAGCGTTTAGATCCCGTCCATGACATTTCCGCGGTAATGGATAATTTGGTTCGAGATGAACGTATTTTGGCACCCTTGCGTGATATTTATTTGGATGAACCGCTATTGTTTAAAGATAAATTGATTTTTAAGCTGCCTGGAGCAACTGGCTATGCGATGCATCAGGATGCTGCTTGGTGGCAGGGCTTTCCAATAGAAGGACTTATCAGTGTGATGGTGGCAATAGACGGAGCGACAGTGGTTAATGGCGGGCTTGAACTATTCCCGGGTTACCATCATCACCTTCGTTCCGATATAGGAGAATTACGAGGTATGAATGCCAAGGAGATGGCTGAAATTGATCTCAAAACGGGGGAGATTGTGGAAACTAATCCTGGTGATATGATTCTGTTTCACTCTTTTACACCGCATCAGAGTGGTGTAAATACATCAGAGCACAGCCGTAAACAGCTGTATTTGACCTACTCGCCTGCTAAGAATGGGCAGTTGTACAACGCCCATTACCAGCATTTTCAACGGTATTCCTTGCTGGACAAGGATAAGAGTGACTACTATTTCCTATAGTGCCATCGCAATCGTATATATCATGCCTCCACATCATAACTCCGCATTATTGTCATAGATTTCTCGTTCTTGTCTGGTTGCTAGGGCTTACGGTATATCCATATAATTAAGATATACCAGAGGAGAATTGAGGTGTACCTTGGCAAGGATAACAGAACAGCACATGCTAGGAGCTACTGATATGGGCTTGGCACCGAGTAAAAAGAATATCCTTTCGAAAAGAATCATTCAACATTGGGATCTTTATATGCTCATAGCAATCCCTTTGCTGGTTTTGCTAGTTTACAGCTACGTGCCTATGGTTGGAGTAGCACTCGCTTTTAAAAATTATAAAGTATTCGATGGCTTTATGGCTAGCAAGTGGGTGGGATTGGATAATTTTAGGGTGCTTTTCTCAGACCCGAAATTTTTGAGTGTTCTGGGTAATACACTTTTAATCAATTTGTACAAATTGATTTTTCAATTTCCGCTGCCCATTATATTGGCATTGCTGCTCAATGAGGTGAGGAAAGGGTTTGTGAAGCGTATCACACAGACACTGACCTATCTTCCTCACTTTCTTTCATGGGTTGTGATCGCTGGGGTTTTCGTCGATATATTGTCTCCAAGCACAGGGATTGTCAACTCGCTGCTTCGCTCTCTTGGCATATCGCCGATTCAGTTTCTCGGAGATGAGCGGTTTTTCCGCAGTGTGCTGGTAACCTCAACCGCATGGAAGGAAACAGGGTGGAGTGCTATCATTTATCTAGCGGCTCTTACATCGATTGATCCGGAACTTTATGCAGCAGCTGAAGTTGATGGAGCCGGAAAACTAAAGCAAATCTGGCATATTACACTTCCCGGAATCGCAAGTACAATCGTATTCATTATCATACTTCGCATATCTCAAATGTTGGGTAGCGATACAGAACAAGTACTGTTATTCTATAATCCACTTGTCTATAAAGTGGGCGATGTTATTGGTACCTTTGTGTACAGAGAAGGCATACTTAATGCCAGCTACAGCTATACAACTGCTGTCGGGCTATTTACTTCCGTTATTGGCTTCATATTGTTGATCATTGCGAACAAAGTCAGCAGCAAATACTCCAACCGTGGAATCTGGTAGCTGAAAAGAGGGATTCAACCCATGTTCGACAAAAGAATGTCTAATGGAGAAAAGGTATTTACCGTCTTTAATTACTGCTTATTAATCGCAATAAGTTTAATATGTTTACTGCCCTATGTCACTTTATTTGCGAAATCGGTTAGTGACGAGACCTATGTAATTAGCGGACAGGTTAGCTTATGGCCGAAGGGTTTTCAATTTGATGCTTATAAAGCTTTAATTTCAGCAATTGACTTTCGCACTGCTTTCCGAAACAGCCTATTCGTCACAATTGTAGGCACGTTGGTGCAAGTGTTTTTTACCGCGTGTGTTGGGTATGCCATTTCCAGAAAACAATTACCTGGACACAAGATAATTAATATCATGTATGTTTTTACAATGATGTTTAATGGCGGCTTGGTTCCAACCTATTTGATCATTAAGGAAACTGGCCTAATGAATAATTTACTCGTACTCGTTATTCCAGGTATGGTAAGTGTGTTTAACCTAATTCTGATTCGCAACTATTTTGAATCGCTACCGTCTAGCCTAGAAGAATCGGCAAGAATAGACGGAGCTGGAAATCTAACCGTGCTGTTTCGTATCATGTTCCCTTTATCTAAACCCATACTTGCAACTATCGCGATTTTTTCGGCTGTTAGTATTTGGAACAGTTACATGGACCCGCTTATGTATCTAACAAAAAAGAATGTCTTGGTTTTACCCTTATTTTTGCAAAATGTCATCTCTGCCGCCACCCAGAATGGTACAGATAATTCGGAGGTACTTGCCCATATTGCCTCAGAAACGTTCAGAGCTACTGCGATCTTTATTTCCTCGTTGCCAATCTTGCTTGTATATCCTTTCATGCAAAAATATTTTGTAACTGGATTGACGCTTGGCGCTGTTAAACAATAATCGTTAATCGGGGGAATGAAAAATGAAAAAGGGTTTCACTTACGCAAAGTTTGTGTCTGTTCTGTTGGCGCTTACGCTGGTGTTACTTACCGCTTGCAGCCAAACAAAAGAGACAACAGGAGAGAAAGGTGCTACAGCTACAGATAAAGAGACGAATGCTGTTGCAACGCCTAAGCTCGATAAAAACGCCAAAATTCGCATTGCAGTCCCAAGCAATAGTGGAGTTCAAGGCTTCGAACAAGGAGCGAGTGAAAGTGATAACCAGTTTTTAAACGCAATTAAAGAGAAAACAGGCTATAAAAATGTAGAGTGGACAATTATTCCAGCAGCAAGCCAGCTTGATAAATACAATTTGATGTTTGCATCAGGCGATGTATTTGATCTTATTTATACGAATGATTTGACGATCTTCAAGAGATTCAGTGCACAAGGTGCGCTCACTCCCGTTGAACCTCTGGTCAAACAGTTTGGCAATGAGATTGAAAAGCACGTAACTGACAACGCATGGGCTGCTGTAACCGTAGACGGGGTAAAGCTTGCCATACCGGCTTCACCCTATCAAAAATATAAAGACCAGGATTTAGGAAGCGGTTTCTTGGTTAGACAGGATTGGGTCGATAAGCTGCACTTGTCAGCTCCGAAAAATCTTGATGACTTGTATACGTTCCTAAAAACAATCAAGGAAAAGGATCCAAGTGGTAAAGGTACAATTCCATATGTAGCTGCTGGTGGAAACAATGGGAATCCATTGGATGGTTTAGATGTAATTACAGGCGCATTTGGTTTATCAGGCCTAAATAACCTTGCTGTGCCGTTTATTGTCAAGGACGGGAAGTTGATTGATGCACAAGATGCCTATTTAAAAGATATGCTCACGTACTTGGCTAAGCTGTACAAAGAAGGGCTAATAGACAACGAATATTTGTTCAACAAATCGCAGCAGGTTGCGGAGAAAATATCATCAGGTAAAGCAGCTTCCGGATACTTTGGCTATTATGAGCCTAATGGATTCCGTCCTGCGCTAGTCAAAACAGACCCGAATGCCAAGCTCATGTATATGCCGCCTATTGAGGGGAAAGAAGGACAAAAGGGCTATATCATTCCTGCTCCAGTATCCAACTATTATATGGTTCCGAAGAATGCAAAAAATAAAAATGAAGCGATAGATTTACTGAATACATATCTGAAGGACAAAGATTTGCAATTATTCATCAACTATGGTAAAGAAGGCGTTCATTACAATAAGGATGCAAGCGGTAATTTAGTACCTATCAAACCCATTTATGATCAAATTATTTATAAATTATATTATAGAATGTGGACGACTCCAGAAATCTGGCTGCCCAATGCGATACTCGCAGGCCTCAATCCAGACATGAATTCCTATGTGGCAGCTGGACCCCATGATATTGTGTTCAATATTAATTACTATAGACCGCAGACGGATGCGGAACTATCCAAAGGCAGAGCGCTGATAGATCTACGAAATGAGTATGTATCCAAGATCATTAATGGAGCGCTCCCCATCAGTGCAATAGATGAATATTTCAAAAAAGCGGATGCAAACGGCAGACAGGAAGTCATCAATGCCTCCCAGGATTGGTTTACTAAAACTGGAAAAGAACTTTATAACAATCTTACCAAAAAATAAGCGGACGTGGATTTTAAAGTATAGGGAGGCGTGTGCCTCCCTATACTTTTTTGCAACAATTTTAGCTATATATCTGGTGGTCAATCTAGTGTATTGTTTGATTAGCACCTCAAACTAATCATTGGAGGTTGATTTATGCACAAATTACTGCTTGTCGATGATGATTATATTACCAGAGAAGGTTTAAGGGATTTAATAGACTGGAAAAGTTTAGGGATTAAAATTGCCGGTGAAGCCGAGGATGGTGCAGAAGCGTTGAGAATCGCTCGGACGATCGTTCCGGATTTAGTCATAACCGATGTTGTCATGCCGGGCATGGATGGTATTAAGCTTGTAGAGGCGCTGAAAATCGAACACCCTGATCTAATGGTCATTATGATTAGTGCACATCAAGATATCCAATATGTGAAAGCCTCGATAAAATTGGATGCAATTGATTATTTGCTAAAGCCTTTCAATCGTGAAGAGATGATGCAGGTTGTTGGCAAAGTAATCGGTAGAATGGAAAAGGAACGCGAGTATAAACGGCTTAAGGACGATATCAGCCATTATTATGTGGACAGTACTGTACCTACAGAGCTTACGATCATTGTAGATTTAAGAGAGCGTATCGTTAAGCTGACCGGCAGTGGATTGACTGAAACACTAATCGACGAGTTAAAGCAGTTTTTTGCATCCATTAGGCTCTACAAAATGGACAGTATACTGATTCTGGCCATCCTTTGCAGTGAGCTGCTTATCAAAGCTTTTCGTTCTGCGGCTGCCATCATCGGACACGAAGCGGCCAAAGAGATGCAGGATTCACTACAGCAATTTAGAATGATGCAGAGCAGCACCCAGATAGAGACATTTGTATTCGAAAAGCTTCTTCACATCGAACAAATCGTCAATGAATCGCGCAATAATAAATCGCGTAAGGTAATTCGCATTGTTGAGGCGATTATACGGAAGAGCTACAATCAAAACCTAACGATTCAACAACTTGCGGAAGAGGTATATATGTCTGCTGGCCATCTTCAGGGGTTATTTAAAAAAGAAACGGGTCAAACGATTAATGAATATATCACGATGGTGAGACTTGAGAAGGCTCAGGAGTTACTACGTGATCCCGCAATAAGAATATACGAAGTAGCTAATCTAGTCGGATATCAGGATACTTATTATTTTACGAAAATATTTAAAAAGCTGGTGGGTGTTATTCCTGTACAATTTCGGGAGCGTGGCTGATGAGAAAATTAGCGGATGTACTGAGCGGATTCTATTACAATCTCAATTTGCGCACGAAACTAGTTTTCTCCTATTTAATTCTGATTATTGTTCCGGTTTTCTTACTGGTTTATTTCACCTATACAACGATCCACAAGTCGGTTGTGGAGCAAACCGGAAACGCGTATCTAGAAGCGCTGAAGCAAGCGGAGAAGAATGTAGCATTTGGACTTGACGTGGGTTATGATATCGCAGATTTGGCACAAAGTAATTATGATATTCAAAAAGTATTGCAAACTGTAGCCGAACGTCAACTGACTTCGGCCGAAGTCATCGATTTCTTCAATGTGCTCAACAAAAACGTTACCAATTATGAAGGGAAAAGAAATGTACTCAAGGTGAGCTTTTTTATGAAGGGCAATCCGGCATTCCTATCAGCAAATCCGAATTTTTTCAGTATATGGGAGCTTGAAAAGGACTCAGCATTAAAGCCATTGCTGAATGGGAGCATGAAGCAAGCATGGTTTCATGCTGATGTGATTCAACACTTACAATTAGCTCAATCAGACGAGGTGCTCTTTATTAAAGAAATTCACGATATCAACCATATCCAACAAATACTTGGTTATGTGATGATTGAGCTTGATTCGAAGTTCATATGGGATATTCTTAACGATCTAAGGCTTCCTGATGGAGCAGAAACGTTAGTGCACACAGGTGGTGTAAGGATCGGAGTCAAGCATCTCCCCTTGGGTGATGTCAAGTTGGAACAGCAGTTTTTGTCCTCGTTGCCCACCCGTCAGGAAGGGATCACCCATTTCGGTCCCGGTTTAGGTACTTATTATGCAGTGAATAGCAAGTTGAGCGGGTTGGACTGGAATATATCTCTACTGATGACCGAGCGGCATTTAGGCATGAATAGTAGATCCATTCAAAATTTCATGTTCGCCTTGGCTGCATTCGTTTCTATTCTTGCCATTATTACTGCTTTTTTCATTTCAGGCTCTATTACTAAGCGCCTAAAGAAGCTTATGCGTTTAATTAAACTTGCCGATGTAGGACAATTTGAAACGGAAACAAATATTCGTGGTAATGATGAGTATTCTCGATTGCAGCGTGCTTTTAACCAGATGAGTATGACTACCAAAGCATTAATAGAAGAAGTGTATCAGGTGAAAATTAGCAAGCAGGAGACGGAAATGAAGCTGCTGTATGCCCAGATCAACCCACATTTTCTATATAACACGCTTGATATCATCCAATGGAGTGCTCTACGCATTGATGCGAAGGAAATTGCAGAAATTACTGAATCCCTGGCCAAGTTTCTTCGGCTCAGTCTAAACGAGGGCAAAGAGCATATAAGACTGTCCGAGGAAGTGGAAGAGGTCAGCCGTTATATGCACATTATCAATTATCGTTATCGCGGAGCAATCCGGTTTGAGATCGATATCGAAGAGGAGATTGCGGACGTTGTGATTATCAAGATGATTCTGCAGCCTTTAGTTGAGAACGCTGTCATTCATGGTATTAGACCTAAACCAGGTAAGGCGGGTATCATCACGGTTAGGGCATCTCGTCAGGAAGAATTTGTATATTTGGAGGTGAGTGATGATGGTGTCGGAATGACGGAAGAGCAATTAAAGGGGGTTTTAGAAATAGAAACTCGTGGTTATGGCGTGAAAAGTGTAAACCAACGAATCCAGGTTCATTATGGTGAGGAATGTGGTCTGAAGTTTTTCAGCCAGCCAGGATCAGGTTGTCGAGCAGTAGCGAAACTTAAGCCTCAGATGCTAGCTATCCCACCATCACCATCCTAGTAAGAACCATGGGATAACTCCGTATTTTTGTCGTACATATCGCGTTTCTGTCCTGTTGTGCGAGCTTCGTACATTTCCTTATAATGAGTACCATACCACTTGAGAATGGAGGTGTATCCCGGATTAAATGAATGGCGTTTAGGTTTTCTAAAAAGATTTAGCAACAATAGCATTTCGGTAAAACTTAAAATGTAAGCGCTAACAATTGGTGGTGGTTAATCGAGTTCTTGTGAGATTCATGAACCGCAGCAGAATGAAAAAGCTTGAGAGCGGGTGTTTTATGATGGATTCAGTAGAAACAAGAATTTATTGGAGGTGTAGGTATGGCGAATAGCATATTTCCGGATTTAGTTAGAAGATACCGCTTGCTCAAAATATCGATCTGTATGATGCTTCTAATGTCTGTTACCTTACTTGCTGCGTGTTTGATGGTCATAACGTCAGCATCCGCGGACGGCGACACGGACAACTTCACGAATACGGCAACATGGTACCGTGATTTCGCTCCGGGCATTATCAACTCGAGCGAAGGAACAATTGAGCTGACAGCGCGTATTGATAAGCCCTATTCGGAGTTTGGTAACGATTATGATTTCATATTTCGCCTTATTCCCGAGCAGAGTGGACCAGGGTTTACATTAATCAACGCCCATATTCCTCCGCCGACATCGAAGCCGACGGGGGCTACATATGATCAGCCGCTTACCTTTTTCGTCAAAAACGGGGAAGCAACCAATGGTGCGTTCGCCTACGCGCAGCCGAATCAGTTGAACTATGTCGTCGGCCAGCCCTTCAATCTTGCCTTCACATGGAAAATGGGCGCTGGCGGTTACGCAGCCATCTACAAGGACGGTGTCTTGCTAACCAGCTCGCCGACCACGGTTAATGCTGTGATGGAGAAGTTCATGCCTTATGAATTTATGATAGAGAGAGGAGCCCCTTATAACATTACCAATGTGAAAATTTCCACTCGGGCGCTAGCGGCTAATGAATTGGAGCACAGCACAAGCAGTTTTACCCATGGCGTGGACACGGCCCTGCTGGCGGATGTCACACTGGGGCAGCCCATTCAATCGCAGAAATTTATTACCCCGTGGCATACATCCTCCCAGTATAGCATCGTCAAACCTGCATTCCGAAATGAGAAAGAAGTATTCTACCAAAATGAAGCGGCCGTTTATCCGGTTATGACAGTGAATTATGGAAGTACGGCGAAGACATATACGGTCAGTATTAAAGCGACGGATCCATCCGGCAATGTGGTGTTCACCGAACCGAAGATCGTTACTGTACCGGCAGACGGCACCTATCGCATGGAGGAGTTGACGCTGCCGCAGTTAAACGGGCAAGTGGGGTTTTGGTATTTGGAAACAACGGTAAGCCCAACGTCGGGAGACGCCATCGTATATAAGAGTGATATTTCCAAAGTACCGACAAATGATAATACCGTCGCTGATGGCAATTACGCCAATTATTATGGGACGCACTCTAGTTACAGCTACGACATTTCCCCATGGAAGAAAATCAATACGAGCGCTACCCGCACTTGGGATGACGCCAGGGTTTTCTTGTGGAATAAAATCGAGCCGACGAAGGGACATTTTACATGGGAGCATGCGGATCAATATGTGAAAGCGACGACTGCTGCCGGCATGGATGTGTTGGCTGTTATGGGCTATCCTTCCAACTGGGCATCGACAAGGCCCCCAGTTAGTGAGATACCTACTGAAGGTTATCCCTCCTCCCTTCAATACCCGGCAGATCGTTGGGTTTCCAAAGATATTCAAGATCAGAATGGAGTCCCGGGCAATGGGGCAGATTGGACTAATTACGTCTACCAGACGATGAAACGTTATGCAGGCAAAGTGAAATATTACGAAATCGTAAATGAGGTAAACTTTCATCCACCTTACCTCCCTGCCGGTTTCTCAGGGACAAAGGAACAATATTTTTTGATGCTGAAGATCGCTCATGAACAGGCTCAGAAGGTGAAAGCTGAGTATTTGACAGAAACGGGAAACAATCTGGAACTGTATGTCACGACGAGCGGGTTCACCTCGGTTTCCGGTACTGCCGCCGACCGCCAAATGACGATTGATGCGTTGCAAGAACCTTATGTCGGTTACTATGACATCTATAATGTACATGGGTATGGCGGTACCAACGCAATCCCGGATATACTCACCGCTTACGCTCAGGCGAAGATCACTCATCCGAATTTGAAGCTGTGGCAAGGCGAATTCTTTCCTCTTGACGAGACTTATCCAACCATGACATCGAAATTATACGGTACGGTTCAGAAATATATGGATTTTCTGTCGGCGGGCTTTTCGAAATTTTTCACTATGGGCGTTCCCAACGCGGATACGTTCGTCACACGGTATTCGCAGTCTCCAACGGAAATTTTTCAGACGACGGCCGTCATGCAAAATCAGATCAGGAAGGCAGATCAATATTTAGGGTCGTATTCTGGTTTCCCTGGAGAGAATTTTCTGACGGTTAATCATTATTTGCATCGTACGGATGGGAACTACCTCAGCATTCTGTCTGCGGATAGCCTGTTGCTCAACATCACCGTGACGAATAGTAATAAAATCATTCGTGTAGTTGATAACTATGGAAATCCAGTATCGGTAGATTCCAACGGCAAAATCGTGAAGAAGAATACGGTCTTTGTCGTCAGCAGCGAGCCGCTTGCTATCGGCAGTGTTACGGGTGATGTGCCGCTTACGATCATCCGTAACGGAGATATCGAGAAACTGTCGGGTGATCCGATCGGAGGGCCGGCTGCTGTTACCATCGATAATTGGGGCATGGGCGCAGGTGTCTACGGGACGAATGCTTATGTGAACAAAACAAGCCCGTATCAGGGGTTGAATGCTATGGAGTTCAACTCGGCGGGGGCGTCGGGCAATCGGACTTATTTGTACCAGACGTTTACAATCACGAAACCTGGCACCTATGCGCTCTCCGCATATATCAAGAAGTTGGAGGGCGGAACGGACGTTCAACCCGAGCTGAACATTTGGGCAGGGAACAGCGACCATCAGTTGGCCCCAGTGACCCTTACAGGTCAGTACGCTTTTTATGCAAAGACGTTTACCGTGACGCAACCGATGGACATTACCGTCAATGTTGGTATTCTATCGGGTGCAGGAAAGGTGGTGTTCGACAACGTATCATTTGATCCCGCACCGGATAATGTCGAGATCGTAATGGATAATTCAGATGCGACGGGGGTGACGTTTACCGGCACCACCAACGTCTGGGACAACACGAGAACGAATAGCGGAGCAAACAAAGGGAACTTCGCACTCAATACGAGCAAGGAAGGCAAATCAAGCGTCATCTACACGCCGTCCATTCCTCTAGCCGGGATGTACGATGTGTACGAATGGCACCATTCAACGAGCGGCACGACGGACGCGCCGTTTACGATCAATCACGGAGTGGGCTCTACGGTAGTGAAGGTGAATCAATCGACGAACGGAATTAAGTGGAACAAGATCGGCAGCTTTCCTTTCAATATGGGCTCAACGGGCAGCGTTGTCCTGACCAACGGCTTTACCGCCGGCAACTTTATGCTGGCGGATGGGATTAAATTTGTTCGGACCGGCAACCTGCCGCCTGTTTTCGCAAATGGCAATTTTGAGTCAAAATCGGGCGACCAACTTTGTGGATCTTCGTCCGCTACATTTGACAACTGGAGCATGGGCTCAGGTGTATATGGGATGAATGCCTATGTGAACACAAACAATCCATATCAGGGTGGGGCTGCTGCTGAGTTCGATTCAGCAGGTGCACCCGACGGTCGAACCGATCTCATTCAGAAATTTACGGTACTTCAGCCAGGCACGTATTCGCTGTCCGCTTATATCAAGAAGCTGTCCGGCGGGTCGGACGTTCAGGCGGAACTTAATGTGTGGGACGGGGTGAGCGACCATCAGATGGCGCCGACCTCGCTGTCCGATCAATATGCTTATTATGCCAATACGTTCGTCGTAACGCAGCCGATGGATATCACCATCAAGACCGGTATCCTTTCGGGCTTGGGGAAAGTCTTATTCGACAACGTATCGTTCGACCTCATACCGGATAATATCGAGATCGCGATGGACAATTCAGATGCGACAGGCGTCAAATTTACGGGATCAACTTGGGATAATACGAGAATCAATACCGGTGCTAATAAAGGGAATTTTGCGTTAAATGCGAGCAAGAACGGCAATGCAAGCGCAATTTACACCCCACTCATTCCGATCAGCGGTATGTACGATGTGTATGAATGGCACCATTCGACGGCAGGAACAACGGATGCGCCATTCACCATGAATGGGGCTGCAGGTTCCACCGTTGTAAAGGTGAATCAATCGATAAACGGCGGCAAATGGAACAAAATCGGCAGCGCCCCTTTTCTTGCGGGTTCATCGGGAAGCGTCGTCATTACAAACGGGTTTACCACTAGTAACTTTATACTCGCAGATGGTATCAAATTTGTTCGGATAGGGGCAAACGTGCCGGTACAAAGCATAATGGTAACGGGTAATCCTTCGGCTGTCGTACTGAAAGGCGCTGCCCTACCTATGATCGCGGCGATTCTGCCAGCTAACGCTTCGAACAAGGCAGTCATTTGGAGCGTAGTTAACGGAACGGGCAAAGCGGAGATCAATGCCACGACCGGCATATTAACCGGCGTGGAATCTGGTACAGTTACCGTAAAAGCTGCAGCGGTCGACGGCTCGGGCGTAATCGGCCAACTGCAGGTGAACGTCATCACGCTGGATCATGTGACGCTGACTGCGAGTAAAACCAACATGAAGAACGGGGATCAGTCTGTTTTAACTGTCATCGGCATTATGAGCGACGGATCGCAGGCTGATCTCGGTAAAGCCGTCCTTAACTTCTCTAGTGATCGCGCGATAGCTACAGTGGACGCACAAGGGATCGTGACAGCGACAGCTTCAGGTGAGGGGACCGTTCATGTTAAAGCGACCGCAACGTTCGGTGGAACAAGCACGGAGGCTAGCGTTGCTTTACTCGTGGACAATACCCAGCCAACGACCCTTGCCTCAACAAGTCCGAGTGCGCCCAATGGCAGTAATGGATGGTACACGAGGGATGTTATCATTACGTTAAATGCGGAAGACAGCCTCTCCGGTGTAAGTAAGATGGAATACAGGATTGGAGGAAGCAGCGACTGGATCGCCTACACGGCACCGTTCGCGTTGGGATATGAAGGAGTAACAGCGGTAACGTACCGTTCAACGGACAACGCGGGCAACGTCGAGGACCAACACACAATAAACGTACAAATTGACAAGACGCCTCCAGCGGATGCAATTGTAACGGCCGATATTACAACACCAACCAATACCAATGTAACCCTAACGATTACCTACCCGGCTGACGCAGTGGTGAAGGAATATAAAATGGGCGAAAGCGGCATATGGACGGCTTATGTGAATCCCATAGTTGTTTCTGTGAATGATTCGGTATACGCAAGAGGAGGGGATGTTGCAGGCAACCTATCCAATGTAATCGGCTATGCTGTTGGAAACATTGTATCGAAGAGTACGGCAAAACCGGGTAAACCCGCTCTTACCAGTAACAATGGGTACGATACAGGGATTAATGATGGAACATACGATATAACCATGAACATGTGGTACGGAGAAAATGGGAGGCTTTATAAGCTTTATGAGAACGATGTGTTGATCGATACCAAAATCCTATCGGACGACACTCCTAATGCACAAACGGCGGTAACCGCTATAAGCGGTAAGACAAATGGCACCTATCATTACTATGTTGAGCTTACTAATGCCTACGGTACAACAAAAAGTGATGTTTTGACCGTAACTGTTACACAAGCGGCACCGGCTGTACCCGTTCTGTCCAACGATAACTGGGATGGTGACGGCAACTATAAAGTCACGATGAACTTGTGGTGGGGTACGAATGGAACAACCTATCGTTTGTATGAAAACAATGTTCTTATCGATACACAAACCATTGCGGATCATTCACCATCCGCTCAATCAACAGTGACGAATATCACAAATAAAGGGGCAGGTGTTTACGTGTATTACGCTGAACTGGTCAACAATGCCGGAATCACATCGAGCGAAAAAATGATTGTAAACGTAACTAGAAGACAGTAACCATTCGAGACGAAGTAGCTGATAAAAATCATAAAACCAGCACAGTTACCTCCAAGGGTAACTGTGCTGGTTTTATGGCATACATTACACTGTATTTATTCGATGACAATAACTTCATATTCATCTAATTGCGGTAATACAAAACGGATTGAATCCCCCTCCTGTTGAAAAGGGAGCAGAATAGACGTCCGTAAACTTCGGATTGTCGTTACCGGCTGGAGCATTTCATTCAAACGGATCGTGATGTTGTGCAAAGGTATCACTTTTTCGATGGGACGTGTCATCGATCCTGTGTAGTTGATCAGATGCAGCATTAACCTCTGCGGCTGGCTCCGAAGCGATAGGTGGAGCGATTCAATTCCTGGATGCGACTCCAGAATAACGCGTTCTGGATGGAAAGTAGTAAGCGCATTACGCATTAATTTACGGTACTCGGGAAGAGCGAAATGTTCATAGCCTTTGTCCACATTGCCTGTAAAATAAAGGGTTGATCCTTTTTCAAATCGATTCATGACCATAAAAGGGTGTGACGTTATTGGTGGCAGGTCACAGTATCGGGCTGGTTGTTTAGACCGATAGTGCATAATCGTCTGCGATCCAGGTTGAGGCTTTATTTTTACTGCCAGCATAGGGGCAGGAATTAGCGATTGATCTATGCCATGGAGATAAGATTCTCTATTTTTATCGGTTTGTATGTGATCATAAGGCAAATCTGTTATTTCATCGACTGTGGTAATCCCTAGTAGGTCCGCTAATAGAGGATATTCACGAATTTGGCCATATTCATCGTAGACGGATGTATCAAAGGTGGCGATGAGGTTGCCTCCATTACGTACAAATCGCTTGATTTGCTCCGCCTGTTCTTCCGACATACAACTAATGCCGGGCAGAATGAGAGTACGGTAATGGAAGATTGAATTGTCCGTAAGGGAAGTCTCATCAATGATGTCTATAAGAACTTGGCTGCGTGATAAGGCATCGAACCAGCCCATAAAGGAGCCACGTGCGTCCCCCTTTAGTTTTTCCCCTAAGTGGTCCTGCAAAGAGGTGAAATCGGTTTCTTCAGCCGATGATTGATAGTAATTTGCTGTGTCATAGGACCAAAGCAAGGCGGTTCGCGCTTCGGAACGTGTGTCTGTGTAATATTCGACATTCTGTTCAAGAAACGAATTGATTTGCTTAACTGTTTGCATGTGAGCGTCTCGGTTATTGTCATTATAGACGCCATACCAAGTACTGGCTCCGTGCGCCACTGCCATGGCATGTACGATCCATGTTTCAGCCGCTGATAACAGATATCTTGACCAAGGTGCCAAACGACCGGCGATGGCAACACAGTAAGGCTTGCCTTGAGCCTGAGTTTCCAGCAGCATGGCAGTTGCTGCTGGCTTCCAAATAGGCGTTTCACGCAGATTGCCATGGAGGAAGCCACCTTCAGCGATCAGCAAGTCCTGATAAGGAACTGTCATACGGTTATCACGGCCGCAATATCTGGTTGGTGTTAACTGAGGGCTGTTCATATAGATGATGGCATTAGGGTTGACTGAGGATAACGCTTCTTTCGAGTCTTTCATGAAGCGGGCAATGGAGGAACGCTTGAAGTCGAAAAAATCTCGGTGTTCGGCAGCACTCCTAATGGAAGAAAGGGAATAGCCGTATTGTTCTTGAAACAAAGCAGCACAGTACTCACAGAAGCAACCTTCCACACGATACACAGGACCGTCGAGAAAAATTCCTTTAATGTTATATTCGGCGATGGTCCGAATCGTACCGAACAGACTATCCCGGTAGGGAGAATTAACACAGTGATAGTTACCGGCTCCATAATAACTGGGGATAACGGATCCATCTCTAGATACTTGGATCCATTCGGGATGGATCTCTGCTAGTGAAGGAGAAATCCAATGAACATTGACGTAGACAATCGGGTTTATTCCAATTGAATCATAGTTCTCGCTTATTTCCTTTAGAATGTTCCGTCCGGTTCGTACAGCATATTCAGACGGATAGAAACAAATCCCAGCATCACCGAGGGTAACATCATGAACTTCAACGTGCTCTGCATTGAATCCTAACTCCTTACGGATTAGAAATTCTTCCTGATAATCAAGGGTTTCCATTAATTCTGGATTGGGTGGAATGAAGTCGACAATTCTAAGAGGTTTTTTAAACCAAGGTATGGCATTCATGAAACATTCTCCTTCGTTTCATTTAATGATTTCTTGGTTTTTATATTACTCTTGGAACTTCCTGTTTAACATGCATTACTTTCTTGTTTTTATATACTTTTTTGCATTTTAATTTAAAAGGAGAAATAGGGATTTACGATTTTTCTAGAGATTTTTTCCGTTGATTTCGATAGTCACTTGGCGTTTGCCCGCGAAGCTCACGAAAAACACGGGAAAAGCTGCGATAGGATTCGAAGCCGGCTTCAGCTGCAATATCAGCAAGAGACATATTGGTGGAAACGAGCATGCTCACCGCACTCTCCACGCGCAGGCCATGCAAATATTCAAGAAAGCTGCGTCCTAAGTGTTTTTTAAATGAGCGACTCATATATGGAGTACTAACACGAAAATGATGAGACAGCCACTCTAACGTTAGTTTTTTTGAGTAATGGACATGCATGTATTGCAAAACCTTCCAAAAATTCATTTTCTCGTCGAACTCATCTACTTGGAGCCCATTTGGATAATTGGTATGTGAGGCGCGGACAAATAATAACATAGCTTCCGTCAATTTTGCTCGAATAAAGCTGTTTCTTCCAATACCAACGGGATTGAGATAATCATCGTGCAAAAGCTCAAATATATTGTGTATACGATCAGCCATTGGAGAAGAGAAATCGACGAAGGAAGGAATTCTAGATCCGATGCGGAAAAGCAGGCTGGATAACTCCGATTCATAAGATGAACCTAGCAGCATATTGATATCGAACATACAGCAGTATTTGATGATGGGCTTGTCTGAATCGCTTTGGATCTCGTGAATGTGGTGTGGAAGTAGAAAGGAGCAAGTACCAGGCTGCAGGTGATGAGGAATGCCATTGATGATTTCTGTACCGCTGCCTTCAATCACATAGGACAGTTCTACAAAATCATGATGATGGAGTAAGGTCTTCTTTAAGGTATGAATAGAAATGTGAAGGGGAAGCTCACCCTTCTTTAATTTAATAATGGCCATCAAATCTTCATATTCTGGAAAAACGATCATACATTTGTTTCCTCCGGTTATAAAATGGCTAGTTTCATTCCTTTTTTGGCATGCTCGTTTTTGGGTCTCATTATATCATAAGTTGCAAAGAGCGCTAAAAACAACTCGAGAGGATGAAAAATATGAGTGGAAGCCAACTAGCCATATTAGGTGGAACTAAGGCGGTTACAGCAGAATTAGGAAATATGTTTACTTGGCCAATCATTACACAGGAGGACGAGGAAGCTGCATTAGATGTGTTGCGCAAAGGAGCGATGTCAGGAACGGATGTGACGCAGCAGCTCGAAGATGACTTTCGCCAATGGCTGGGCGTGGACTACGCGTTGGGCTTTAATAATGGAACGAGCGCTTTACTTGCAGCAATGTTTGGATGCGGAGTGGGCGTTGGGGATGAAGTGATTTGTCCGAGCATTACCTTTTGGGCTTCATGTACCTCTGCCTATACGCTTGGAGCGACGGTTGTATTCGCGGATATTGACCCGATTACGTTGTGCATTGATCCTAAGGCCATAGAACGTTGTATTGGCGAACGAACAAAAGCGATCATTGTAGTCCATTATTTTGGTTATCCTGCGGATATGGATGAGATTATGGCTATAGCGCAGAAACATAATTTGAAGGTTATTGAAGATGTGTCTCATGCACATGGAGGGAAATATAAAGGACGGAATCTAGGTACGATTGGCCATGTTGGCGGAATGTCCCTGATGTCTGGGAAAGCTTTGGCTGTCGGAGAAGCCGGGATGCTTGTGAGCAATGATCGTGAGATCTATGAGCGTGCTATTGCTTTCGGTCATTATGAGCGTAATAACAACGAAATCCAAACGGCAGACCTGAAGCCTTATATTGGACTGCCATCAGGTGGATATAAATTCCGCATGCACCAGCTTAGCTCTGCAGTGGGTCGGGTTCAGCTGCGGCATTATGATGCGAGGCATGAGCAAATTAGCCTTGCGATGAATTATTTCTGGGATTTGCTTGAAGGTGTGCAGGGAATACGAGCGCACCGACCAGACAAAGGCTCCGGCAGTTACATGGGTGGGTGGTATGCGGCACGCGGCCATTATAAGCCAGAGGAACTTGGCGGACTTTCAGTTACACGTTTTACTGAGGCCGTTCGTGCTGAGGGAGTTGGGGATTGTTATCCTGGTTGCAATATCCCTTTGCACAAACATCCATTGTTTACGGAAGCGGATGTGTACAACCACGGAAAACCTACACGAATTGCTAATGCCTCGCGAGATGTAAGACAGCTGGATCGTGGCTTACCAGTGACGGATGAGATTTCCACGCGATTATTCGCAGTACCTTGGTTCAAGCATTATCGGAAGTATGAGATTGAGCAATATGCCAATGCCTTTCGTAAAGTGGCTTCAAACTATCAGGAACTGCTAGCGTCTGATCAAGGAAATCCTCCTATTCTTGGTGGATGGAGCATGTTTGCCAAAAAGTAATTAAAAGAGGGGGGAAGCTGGGCTGTGGAAAAGATCTGGGGATATGGCATTATTGGTTGTGGTGGTATTGCAGCATTTCATCGTGATGCGATCCGAGAAATTCCCAATGCGCGATTAATCTGCGTTTCCAGCAGGACAGAACAGGGGGCTAAGGCATTTGCTAAGGATTCTGGTTGTGAATGGACAACAGACTATCTTGAGCTTATCAACCGTTCCGATATCGATATTATTTGTGTGACAACCAGCAGCGGCAGCCATTTCCGTATAAGTGAGAAAGTACTAAGTGGCGGAAAACATCTCGTTGTAGAGAAGCCGATCTCCATGCAAGCCATAGAAGCACAGATATTAATTGATTTAGCGAAGGTAAGGGGAGTTAGTCTTTCCGTTATTTCTCAGCGCAGATTCGAACCCTATGCAGCGTATCTCAAGCAAGTTATTGATGAAGGCAAGCTAGGTAGATTGTTGCTAGTAGAAGCAGGCACACCTTACTTACGAACGCAAGAATATTACAATACTGCTGAATGGCGGGGAACGATAACGGATGATGGCGGCGCATTGATGAATCAAGGCATTCATCAAATTGATTTACTGTTATGGTTTGGGGGTGAAGTGCATTCTGTGTATGGAAAAACCGCTACCCTAACACATGATCTGGAAGTGGAAGATATGGCAGTAGCCATTGTGAAGTTTAAGAGCAGCGCATTAGGTACAATTCTATCTTCTACCAGCATTAAGCCAGGGTTTCCTCCCTATATTCATATTTACGGGGAGAAAGGAACAGTAAAGATTCAAGGACAATCCATTGTCCATTGGACCGTGGAGGGGGTAAAGGCTCCATCAGATACAGAAATCGTGGTAAGTGACGGCTCTTCTAATCCGCTCGCTATTTCGCATAGATATCACAAGCTTCAGCTGGAAGAGATTTTGCAAAGTATTGTACAAGAACGCCCGATGAAGGTGACAGGCTTGGATGGCAAGCGTGCGGTAGAACTGATCGGAGCTATATGCGCCTCGTCGGCCTCAGGAGAGGAGATTATTCTATGATCGAGAGAGCTAGGAATGATGTGTTTAATCGTTTAGGCATTATCACAGATGAGGTTTCACCTAATTTGGACGAAGCCTTACATTGGATTCAGGAACATGGCCTTCAGCATGTTGAGATACGCATGGTAGATGGGAAAAATGTTATGGGGTTAACGGATGAGGAAGCCAGGATGGTTCTAAAGCGAGTTGAAGCACATGGACTTTATATTTCCAGTATTGCTTCCCCTATATTTAAATGCCCGCTTGATCCAAATCGGGAGGTTAGAAGCGGTGATACATTTGGACAATCGGCAATGGAGGATGTAACTTGGCACTTTCGTTTACTCGAAAGGGCTTTTAATCTTGCTGATCTGATGAAAACTTCATGTATCCGGATTTTTTCATTTTGGCGAGAAGAAATACCTGAACAGTTTGAAGACGAAATCGTGAATTACTTAAGGAAGGCTGCAGCTGCTGCAGAAAAACGCGGTAAGTTGCTATTGTTGGAGAATGAACCTGCCTGTAATGGCGGATGCGCAGAAGAAGTCGGTCGTTTAACAGAGAAAACAGACTCTCCAGCGCTTAAAGTGTTATGGGATCCAGGCAATGAAGCGTTTTTAGGCCGTAAAGCCTTTCCTGATGGTTACGAAGCAGTGAAGCATGTATTGGGTCATGTGCATTTAAAAGACTCGATTTTCCGCGGGTATGCTCGTGCGGCATGTGTGCCAATTAGTTGGGGTGAGGTGGATTATATCGGACAGCTTCATGCATTGGAGCAGGATGATTATCAGGGTTTATTCAGTATGGAGACCCATTATGTGCCTCAAGGTGGCGTGCCTGCTGAGGGTTCGGCACTGTCTTTGTTGGGATTGCAAAATTTGCACAATAAAGAGAGTATGTTAAAGCCTCTCCATGCAGATAAAATTGATCGGCTCCATGTGCAGGTATACGCAAATCGTAAGGAAATGGGGATTATGGCTGGAATTCAGGGTGCGGTTAAAATTAGAGAACTTCTTGAGAAACAAGAGCAACTGAGGATTATCTTTGCGGCAGCTCCCTCACAAAATGAATTCCTTGATACTTTATCCAAGCAGGGTGGTATTGATTGGAAACGAATCACTGTATTCCATATGGATGAATATATGGGTTTGCCGGATGAAGCGCCGCAGAAATTCAGTCACTTTTTACAGACGAAATTGTTTGATATCGTACAACCGGGTCAGGTTCATTTGTTGAATAGTTCCAATTCTCCAATAGAGGAATGTCTTCGTTACAGTGCTTTGTTGAACGAAGCACCGATAGATATTGTTTTTCTCGGGATTGGTGAAAATGGACATATTGCATTTAATGATCCGCCAATAGCAAGCTTTAACGATTCTGAAGCTGTTAAAATTGTAGATTTGGATTTGACTTCTCGGCAGCAGCAGGTGAATGATGGCTGCTTCAGGGAACTGGAAAGTGTTCCCACTCAAGCGATAACCTTAACCATTCCTACTTTATTGTCAGCCCATACGATGTTTTGTGTCGTTCCAGGACCTACGAAACGACAAGCCATAGAGGCAACGCTGTTCGGAGCGATTGAGGAAAATTGCCCGGCATCCATTCTACGAACCCACGCCAATTGCACGCTTTATGTGGATATGGAAAGCGCAGAGGGGCTCTTTTGACAATGGTGGAGAGTGACTTCAAATGAGTGTGGGAGAAAATAGATACATTGTTGGTAAGCATTATGCAAGTGGACAGATCGTACAAATTCGGATCCTCAATGGTTTGATAGTGGAAATGGATGCCATACCGAATCAACTGGAGTACGGAGAAAGTTTACCTTGGGTCGGACCAGGCCTTGTAGATATCCATATTAACGGTTGTTTCGGTATAGATGTGAATGAAGAGCAGCCACAGATTGAAACATTGAAAAGGATGTCACGAGCTTTATGGAAAGAGGGTGTTACCTCCTTTTGCCCTACAATCATTACCAATAGTTCTGAAAATAACTATCGATTGCTTCGTACAATTGCGCAAGCCTGCGAGGAGGATGCCGTTGCGAATGAAGCAATGATGTGTATTCACATGGAAGGTCCGTTTATCTCCCCAGAGGACGGGGCTCGTGGCGCTCACCCGTTGCAGCATGTGATTGCCCCGGATTGGACATTGTTTCAGCACTGGCAGGAAGCATCCGGAGGCAGAATCAAGCTGATCACGATATCACCTGAGTGGCCGGGATCAATCGCATTCATAGAGCGTTGCGTCAAGAGCGGTGTTGTTGTATCTATCGGGCATACCTCGGCAAATTCCCAGCAGATTCTTGATGCAATAGCGGCTGGGGCGTCTTTATCTACACATCTTGGGAATGGCGCGCATTTGTCGCTCCCTAGGCATCCCAATTATATTTGGGAGCAGCTAGCCAACGATAATTTATCAGCTTGCGTTATAGCTGATGGATTTCATCTGCCACTGTCCTTTCTTCATGTAGTAAGGAAAGTGAAGCGAGAGAAACTTATTCTAGTTAGTGACGCTGTCTTATATAGTGGGATGAAAGCTGGCGAATATGATAATCCGGTCATGGGCGACATTGTGCTCACCCCAGAGGGACGGCTTCATCTGAAGCAGAATGATCAATTACTGGCTGGTTCGGCGCAGATGTTACCGCATTGTATTGCGCATATGGTGAAACACCACATTTGCAGCTTGTCAGAGGCATGGGAGAGCGCATCTATTGAACCTTCCCGTTTAATAGGTTGGAGCACCTCACAAGGTTTATCCATTGGTGCGCCTGCTGATCTTGTTTTGTTCCAATGGGCTGAAGATCGGTTGGAGATCGAAGCAACCTTCAAGAATGGTATCAAAGTATTTTAATAAAAGGGGGAGAGCTTGTAGTGATTTCTACTAAATTAGGTAAAGCCAAAGTGGATATTACACCGCCATTTGCTGTACCTTTAGCGGGATATGCCAGTCGAAAGATGGCATGTACAGGAACGTCCAGTCGGTTATTTCTGCGAGTTTGGTTATTCATTCAAGAGGATGGTTCCGGCAGACTATACCAAAAACTCATTGTGCAGGGAGATATCATTTGGTGGGGCTCCGAACGTTTGGATGAACTTTGCAAAAAGCTGAAAGCAAGGTGGGGAATCGAACGGTCAGACATGTTATTCCACGCATCACATACCCATGGCGGACCGCAAACCTCGAATCAATTTAGCCCCTTACTGGGGCAGCTTCGTAGTGAGTATGTGGATTTTCTTGAGATGAAAGTTGAGGAAGCCGTAACGAAAGCACATATGAATATTGAGCCTGTAACTATCGAGCTAGGAATTGGCACCTGTGAGGGAATAAGCATCAATCGTCGATTGCAATCAAACGGAGTTACTGTGATGGCACCAAATCCAGACGGAGTCAATGATCCTACAGTGACAGTTATTCGTTTTATGTCAGCTGATCTTCGAATCATAGGTGTTTTATTTCACTTTACCTGTCATCCCACAACAACGGACACCAATTTAGTTACCTCAGATTATTGCGGGATGGCGATGGAAGCTTTGGATAAGGTATTGGGAGACGGGGTAAGTTGTTTTTTGCAGGGCTTCTGTGGGGATATTCGTCCTGCTCTATATAAGGATAATAAATTTTATAGTGGAGACCATGATGACGTGGAAAGAAATGGAGACGTATTAGCAGCAACTGTATTAAACATTCTGGAGCAACCGCTGGAAACGTTAAAGCCAGCTAGGCTTGTAAGTTGGACGAAACAGGTTGAACTTCACTTTAAACATATTCCAAAGGATGACGAATTGATGCCGCACGAGGAAGATGATGATATGACGGCTTTCTGGAAGCGGCAAATATTGGCCAAACCGGCTCAGCTTCGACAGAGTGTTCCACTGCATATGCAGCTTGTACAAATTGCAGAGAAGCTGGCCTTTCTAGCGATAGATGGCGAGATCGTGGTCGAGTATGGTTTATGGGCAAAATCGCTTTCTAATGGAAAAGTGCTTCCAGTCGGCTACAGCAATGGAATGCTTGGCTATATTCCGACAGCTCAACAAATTCTAGAAGGCGGGTATGAAAGCAAAGACTCGACAATGGTGTTTGGGTATTCCTCTTCATTTACTTTGGAGGTTGAGTCCGTAATCCGTCGAGGCATCGAAGAGCTTATCGATCACATGCAGCATAATGAAATGAGTGTATAGAAAAGGAAACCAAAACATGCAGAGAACATTGAAGCTTGGAATGATCGGATTGGATACATCTCATGTATCCGCTTTTGCATCGATATTAAATGATCCAGTTCATCCTTACCACGTTGCTGGCGGTAAAATCGAAGTGGCTTTCCCTGGAATACCTTCTGCAGACTTTGAATTAAGTATTGGTAGAGTACATAAGTATACGGACGAATTAAGTCATAAATATGGTGTATCTATTCTTGACTCGGCAGAAGCGGTTGCTGAGCAGAGTGATGCAGTGCTGCTTATTTCCGTAGATGGAAGAGTTCATTTGGATATATTTAGAAAAATTGCCCATTACGGCAAACCTGTTTTTATTGATAAACCGTTTACAGTCAACAGCGAGCATGCTGAAGAAATATTTAAGATAGCAGCAAAATATGGAGTTTCGCTCATGAGCTGTTCTTCGCTTCGTTATGCGGAGGAACTGAATAAAGAACTGCTGAAAGCTGACGATGTAATCCTTGGGGCGGATTGTTATGGTCCCATGATGTTTGAATCAGTGCTTCCAGCGTTTTTCTGGTATGGCATTCACTCCGTAGAAATGCTTTACAGAATCTTAGGGAGAGGCTGCGTTTCAGTTGCTGTAACGTCGAGCGAACATTATGACTGTATAGTTGGAACCTGGCGAGATGGACGTATTGGTGTTGTTAGAGGAAATCGTAAAGGAAACTATCAATTCGGTGCTTTGATTCATCGAGCGAATTCCGTCAGTTTCGTAGATGCTAGTTCTCATGACAAGCCGACCTACGCAGGATTGCTGGAGCGCATCATGCATATGTTTCGTACGGGCCAGTCGGATATTGAAGCAGCGGAAACATTAGAAATTATCCGTTTTCTGGAATGTGCCAATGAAAGTCGCCAAAGCGGGGAGATCGTATATTTATCTTCGGGAAAATAGAGAAAGCACAGAGTTACTACACGAATATGGTTAACGGATATAAGTATTGGAGCTTCATCAGTGAAGAGTTGCCCGCATTAGCTCGCTCGTTTTTTCCATTGTCGGATCAAAAGAAGATAATTTTGTGCGATACAGCTCCTCTATTTCCGTTGAAGTAAAGGCAGGATAGCGCAAAGTATCTGTCGAAAAATTAATATAATTTGGAGAGCTTTTCCTCTCGGCGATAAGTAATTATGCGAAAAGGGTGATTTCATGGTTGAACAATCAAAGTTGGAAATGTATGCGGATCTTGTTGTACGGGTTGGTGTGAATTTGCAACCAGGACAGACCCTCGTAATTGGACAAGATACACTTCCAGTTCCGATAGAATGTTTTGAGTTCGTTCGTTGTGTAACACAGAAGGCTTATGCAGCAGGCGCTAGGCAAGTTTACGTAAATTGGGAAGATCCAGAATTGAACCGTATTCGATTAGAGTCTGCATCAGAAAATTCATTAGATGAATATCCGCAGTGGAAAGTCAATTGGATGGAATCCATGGTGGCGGAAGGCGCTGCGTTTCTAGCGATTCTGTTGCCGAATCCTGACCTTATGATCGGGATTGATCCGGAGCGAGTAGCACGAGCTGGCAGAGCAAAAGCAACTGCTCTAAGAAATTTTATGAGTGAATATGCAAGTTTTAAGTTTAATTATTGTATCATTTCTGTTCCTTCAAAGTCATGGGCTCAAAAGCTGTTTCCTGCTCTTACCGATGTGGATGCCATGAATAAGCTCTGGGATATTATACTGGAAATCGCACGCATAAACACTAACAATCCATTCCAAGCATGGGAGACTCATGTGTCTGAATTGGGCAAAAGAACGAATCACCTAAATGATTATAGATTTACCAAACTGCACTATTCAGCTCCTGGTACAGATTTGACTGTTGACCTGCCGGAAGATCACCAATGGATAAGTCTCGCCAACGTGAAGAATAAAAACAATGTACCGTTTCTCCCGAATCTTCCAAGTGAAGAAATATTCACGGCACCTCACCGAACTGGTGTTAACGGGACGCTACGAAGTACAATGCCGCTATATTACGGCGGAACAATGATAAATAACATTCAATTGATCATTACTGAAGGTAAAATCGTCAACTATTCTGCCGATGAGGGATTGGCAACCCTTAGAGGAATCATTGAATCCGACGAAGGTTCTAGCTACCTTGGTGAAATTGCTCTGGTTCCGGTCACTTCTCCAATAGCCAAGCATGGCATATTATTCATGAACCCGTTGTATGACGAAAACGCCTCATGCCACTTTGCCATTGGGAATGCGTACCCATCAAGTATTGTAAACGGGCAGTCATTGAGCCCGGAAGAACGGTTAAAACGTGGATTAAACCAAAGTATGACCCATGTCGACTTTATGGTTGGTTCGAACGAACTAAACATAGATGGTGAAACAAAAGATGGTAGGCAAATACCAATATTGCGCGCAGGAAATTGGGTTCTGTGAAAGAAAATTGACTGACTTCAGCCTGAGATACGAGCGATTTTTAGGTGAGTGCGGGTACCCAGCTATTGAGACGATTGGGGCGGAGTTCGAGGGCACCAATAAACCATGGATAGTTCCGGAGCTAGCGCCAATGACTTCGCGCGGGGTTATCGGAAACAGAAGGAAAAAGGAAAATCAAACACAAATATAGTTGTTTAACGAGCATAGATAACTAAGATTATGGAGCAGGCGCTGCGGCGACTGCTCTTGATCGTTCAAGCAAAGGGCAGAATTAGGCCAGCAGATTTGGATTAAACCTAATGGCACTAGACTTCCACTATAGTGTAGAAAATAACAATAGAACTATAGAATTCCGTTATTGTAAGCGCTTTAAAATGGGATACGATGGAAATGAAATGTGAATGGCCGATATTTACCAAAGGGGGAGATAAATAATTTAACCACTTGCCTTGGGTTGTCATCCTTTAATTTTAAATTCTCAAATGGAGGTAGAGCTTGAAAAAGAAATGACAAAAATCTCTAATAAAAGGAGCTGAAGAAATGCGTCGATTTCCATTATTTATACTTGTAATTGCATTGATAGCCAGTACTACTTTTAGCTTTAACTTAACGGTTACTGCTGCTGCAGGACAATACGTTTTTGAAGCTGAAAGCATGGCATTAACTAATTTCACGACAGGTACTGTGACATACATGAATTATGTAAATAATCAGCCCCTCGAAACCATGACATTTGCTCAAGGCGTATCAGGACAAACGAGTACTGCCAGTGCCGTATTTAACGGTTTGGCCGGAAACTACGATATTATTACACGCTTTGTCGGACAGGTACAAAATGGAGTCGCTTATACGATTTCAATCAACGGCAACGCAGTCGATCAATGGGGCTCATCCCAAAGATATGGCACCAATTATACGGACCCGCGAGACATAGATAACCATACAACTAGCAAGGTTGCACTTCATCCTGGTGATGTAATGAAGTTGACAGCTGTTTCTGCCAGTGAAGTACCGCGTGTCGATAAGTTGACTGTCCAGACCTATCAGGGGCCGCCCGCCAGCACACTAACCATTGATTCTCCGAATGCAACTTTAAATAATGGTTTTAACTGGGCTAAGAATCGGGCGTTGGGCTTAGCCTTCTACCCTGGAAATCCTATGTTGGGGCACGAGTCTGAATGGTGGCGTCTCGCAGATTCCACGCACTCCACGCTCACACCTGGTTATTGGGGGGCATATGTGAACCGAGAAAGCTTTTACAACCGTGATATCTCTCATCAGTCGGATGCTGGACACTTGCTCGGTTTGGATAATGAAACCTTTAACATGATGAAATTATTTGCAGGTGATTCCACCATTTCTGGCCAGAACGGCTGGCCGCTGTGGGCCCATAGTTCATATGGAATCATGTACTACATTGATGGCACGGGTTTTAAAGAATTGCCCTCACCTTTTGATGTCATGCACAAGGCATACCAACAGTATCTTTGGACGGGCAACACGAACTGGATCAACGATCCAACCTTGTCAGCTTACTACGATTCAACCATCGGACCATTTCTCACCAATCACGGTGTCGTTTGGAATGATGCAAATCCGGCGAGTGAACAGCCGGTAGTTAAGATGAATTCAGGAGAATTTACTCCCACTTACTTTGAATTTACGAATGACAACCTTGTCTCTGCCGGTGATTCTCTGGGATTGGAATACCAGTCACTACTCGCTTATGCAGGAATTTTAAAGGCTAAAGGCAATACGAGCGGCAGCACGCTCTGGCAAAACCGCGCTCAGCGATTGAAAGACTATTATGAGGCGCATTGGTATGATGCCTCTACCGGACGGTATATACGCGGTTTTGATGCAACAGGAAACTTCAAGAGTGATTGGGGTCATGAGAGCAGCTTTTTCATGCCGCTGAAGGGTCTGGGAGACTTTGGCTCAAGAACAAATGCTTATCTGGATTATATTAATGCTAACGATGCCGGCTTGAATGTCGAAGCCACCACCTATCTTCCAGAGATGTTTTATAATTACAACAGGTCTGTAACCGGTTGGTCTTGGCTGAGCAAAATTTTGACCGAACAAAATACCTATCCTGAGGTTGCCTTCACAGCTATAAGCAATATTATTGATGGCATGATGGGAGTTCAGCCGGACGCTCCTAATAACAAAGTTTCAACAATATCACGTCTTACCACTGATGTACCTTGGGTGGAAATGAACCATATCAAGGTTGGTGCAAATGATCTGAAAATTAAACACAATGGAGTTACAAACTCTACACTGACCAATAATTCGGGCGGTACCATTACCTGGGAAGCTCAATTTTATGGAACCCCTTCTACGATCTATGTTAACGGTGTAGCAAATACGCCTCAGACGAAGTCTCTGTACGGTCAAACCATATCCTACGTTGATGTACAGGTTAACAGCGGTGCAGTATGTAATGTTGGTCCGCAGATTGTTGATTACCAAGCTCCGACAGCGCCAACCAACTTGCAAGCAAGCAATTTAACTCAGACTGGCGTACAGCTTAATTGGACAGCATCCACTGACGACGTTGGAATAGCAGGTTATGATGTATATAGCGGTTCAACAATCATCGGCAGCACAAATTCTACCAGTTATGCTGTATCTGGACTGGCTGCACAAGGAACGTCATATACATTCACCGTTAAAGCGAGGGATGCAGCCGGAAATGTATCACCTGCAAGTAATGCAATAAATGTAACGACACCGATTGCGCAGCAAGTTTATTTGAGCGATCTGAACTGGGTATCTGCAACAGCAGGCTCGGGTACCGTGCAAAAGGATAAGAGCATGGGTGGAAATACAATAACCCTGAATGGAACAACCTATACCAAAGGACTTGGAACACATGCCATAAGCAATATAACATACAATCTGAACGGACAATACTCATGGTTCCAATCGTTTATAGGTGTTGATGATGAGGTAAGTTCTAATGCAACCGTTGTCTTCCAGGTATGGGCGGACGGAAACAAAATTTATGATAGTCAAACAATGACTCCAACGAGCGCAACGAAATCCATTGATATTAGTGTAGCGGGTGTAAATCAATTAGTGCTTACCGTAACCGACGCGGGAGACGGCATTAACAGCGACCATGCCGACTGGCCCAATGCTCAGCTTTTCCGAAGCGGTTCCGGTTCCGATACACAAGCGCCGACAGCACCTGCGAACCTGGCCACAAGCAATATAACTCAGAACAGTGTACAGCTCAGCTGGACAGCGTCTACCGATAATGTAGGAGTAACAGGCTATGATATTTACAAGGGGGCTGCTTTAGCAGGTACATCCACAACCACAAGCTTTAATGTGTCAGGACTTACTGCAGGAACGGCTTATAGCTTTACGGTAAAAGCGAAGGATGCAGCCGGAAACTTATCTACTGCAAGCAATACTGTCAATATAACCACACAAAGCGCACAACAGCAGGGTACGGTATATTTAAGCGACATGACTTGGGCATCTGCAACGACAGGCTGGGGTACGGTGCAAAAGGATAAGAGTGTAGGTGGAAACACAATAACCCTGAATGGAACAACCTATACCAAAGGACTTGGAACCCATGCCATAAGCAATATAACATACAACCTGAACGGACAATACTCAAGATTCCAATCGGATGTAGGCGTGGATGATGAAGTTGGAGCTAACTCAACCGTTATCTTCCAGGTATGGGCAGACGGCAATAAAATCTATGACAGTGGGGTGATGACTCCAACGAGTGCAACCAAATCAATTGACGTTAGTGTAGCGGGAGTCAACCAACTGGTGCTTACTGTAACCGACGCTGGAGACGGGATCAACAGCGACCATGCTGATTGGGCAAATGCAAGGCTGCAAACACCAACATCCACTTATTTAAGTGACCTTGCCTGGGCATCTGCAACGACAGGCTGGGGTACGGCACAAAAGGATAAGAGTGTTGGTGGAAATACAATAACCCTGAATGGAACAACCTATACCAAAGGGTTAGGAACCCATGCGATAAGCGACATAACCTATAACCTGAATGGACAATATTCAAGGTTCAAATCTGATGTAGGGGTTGACGATGAAGTGAGTGCTAACTCAACCGTCGTATTTCAGGTATGGGCAGACGGCAACAAAATATATGACAGTGGGGTGATGAATCCAACGAGTGCAACCAAAACAATAGATATCAGTGTAGCAGGAGTGAACCAGCTAAAGCTTACCGTAACCGATGCAGGAGACGGGATAAACAGTGACCATGCCGACTGGGCTGGTACGATGGTTACGAATTGAGCGGTAATTTGATGCATCTGCGTTCCCATCGGAACGGACAAAGAGGGGAATGAGATCACGTTGATCGATATCCTCGGCACCGAGGCTGATGAACTGTTGAATCGATCATACAATTATCAAGAGACCGGGCCCCCTTGAATTATTAGGGTGTTCCGGTCTCTTATGTGTTCCGATTTCGAAGAATTCTAGTATAGATCCAGACGAAGGCCGTGTACGGTTGGAACGCCTCTCGCTCAGATATGAAAGATGGTATAATCAAAAGCAACCGGTAAAGGGTCCATAGCATCGGGATGTGTAGTCGGAACCATGTCCGTAAATTTAATGAAAATTTTATTTTTTACCCCAATTCTTTTTAAATAGTTTTCCTTATCCTAGTGTAAATGAACGCTTAGGAGGAAATTATGAATGAAGAAGTGGTTATTTGGCCTTATTATACTTTTTCTGCTTGGATATGGAGTTGCGCAACACAAACTGAACGTCGTTAACGAGAAACCACCGGAAGATGAAGAGGTCGTGAAGAACACAACAGTGGTATAGAAATTAGGAGGTGAAAGTGGATGAGCCTACCATTCAGAACAGACTACCCAAGACCGCAATTCGAGCGAAACCATTGGCTAAATTTAAACGGGGCGTGGGAGTTTGAATTTGATGACGAGCGTGTCGGTGATCAGGAGCGCTGGCACGAATCGCACGCTTTCACCCGCACAATTCAGGTGCCCTTCTGTTTTCAAAGCGAGCTGAGCGGTATTGGCGATACCGGCTTTCATGATAGCGTCTGGTATCGCAAATGGTTTGAGCTGCCTGCTGATTTCGAAGGGAAGCGTGTGATCCTCCACTTTGGGGCCGTAGATTATACGGCCTCATCCCCAGGCTTCGGGTGAGATCAGCATGCAGGTGATCATCCGATTCCAGGGGCAAGTCGTTGCGGATGACAAGTTTGTTGTTCGAAGACAAGAAGAAGTCCGTACGATTACGCTGCATGATTTTAATGATCATGGTTTGGGTCGTTGGTGGTCGCCAGAGCATCCCAATTTGTATGATATCGAATTCACCATGCTGCAGAACGGCACACAAGCGGATAAGGTCAAAAGTCACTTTGGCATGCGTAAAATCAGTGTCGAGAACGGAAAGCTTTGTTTGAATAATCGCCCCTATTTTATGAAGCTCGTGCTAGATTTTGACCGCTCCTTCGGATGAATCCCATGTCCAAGATATTGAGCTGACCAAGGCCATGGGCTTTAATGGCCTGCGGAAGCATCAGAAAGTCGAAGATCCGAGATATTTATATTGGGCCGACAAACTGGGCGTTCTGGTGTGGGGTGAGATGGCCAATGCTTACCAATACTCCTTTGATTACGCTAGTAAAATGAAGGTAAAATGCCACGTTTGCTAAATGAAGTTGAATAATTGAAAAAGACCGGGACCTCGAAGATATTTGTGGTGCCGGTTTATTGTTTACCACATAAGAATGTTTAAGTTCTTTACAGCGCTAAAGCGCGTGGAACAGCATTCTTATTGGCGAATAAACCTACCTCTGAACGCGGTCGCTCATCTTCGAAAGACCTCGATAGAAGTTTATCTCATAAACTCAAAAATCAGCCTATCCGCCGCCGACACACCATTTGGCTATGTTAATAAAAAGTCACTACTTTGCAAGTACGCTTTCAATGGTATCCAGAATTTTGTGCGTTTGAAAAGGTTTCGCGATAAAGCCCTTAGCTCCTGCTCGTATCGCTTTCAGTACAAATTCCTTTTGAGCAATCGCCGAGCACATGATGATTTTTGCGGAAGGATCTTTACGGATAATGACCTTCGTGGCATCAATCCCATGCATGCCTGGCATCGTTATATCCATGGTTACAAGATCAGGTCGATAAATGGCGTATTTCTCAATGGCTTCATCCCCGGACGCGGCCTCGGCAACGACTTCATATCCATTGGCTTCGAGCATTGTTTTAAGCAGTAGACGCATATAGGATACATCATCAACAATCATTATTTTTGACATCGCTCATTGCTCCAATTCTTATAGGTCAATCAACTAATTGTAGCAGAACGATCTGAACATAAATTGAAATTGTGCTTGTTAAGAGTGAATCATATTTTGAAGGTACCATTCCTCGATGATCGGATTGGGTTGGGTCCCGAATTCTTCGCTGAGGACGAGGCATAGACTGTCGTGCTGCCTTTGAACCGATGCATAGTCACCCTGAGCTTGAAACAGCTTCATCAATGCCCAGTAGCTTTCTTCAGCGTAAGGGAAGGCTTGCTGGATCCGGTAGTAGAGGGAGAGAGCCTCGGCATACATGTCGGAAGCCGCCAAGAAGTCTGCTAAACGAACAGCTTGCTGGAACCAAAGCGCCCTCAGCCGCTCTCTCTCGCTTTCCGCCCAGATGTAGTCATATTCCGCGAAATAATCGCCGCGATACAGCTCGAGCAGTCGTTTATATCGGGATAACGTATCGGGCTCTAGAGCCGACAGCTCCTGCAAGCCGTTTTCCCATTCCTCTACGTCGAGCCGGGTATTTTTGAGATCGAGGGTATAGCCTTTGTCAACGTTTTGAATCTCTATGGTGCTTCCCATCGCATGCAACGTTTTGCGTATCTGATAGATGGCTGTATAGAGCTGGGTTAAGCCTTTCTTGTAATCGGAATCCGGCCACAGAAGCTCCAGCAGCGTATCTTTCCTTACAGGTCGATTTTTCCGATGAACCAAATAGGCGAATAGCTCTTGGGCTTTGGCTGTTCGCCAGGTCATAAATTCGGGCTGTCCCGCGTCGAATTGCAGTGATTGAAAGCATCTTAGTAGCGGGGCTGGAGCTTCAGTTGTTATGTTTTTTTTGCAATCCTGGTATTGCTTTAATCGTTCTATTGTCACCCGGATGCGCTCAACATGTGACGGCTTCAACAAGTAATCTATGGCGTTCATTTCAAAAGCTTTAACAGCGTAGTCGTCATATGCGGTGACGAACACGATGTCCAGCTGCGGCAAGCGGCTATGGAGCCTTTCTGCAACTTCAATGCCTGATATCTCAGGCATATTGATATCTATAAAGATGACATTCGGCTTCAACTCCAGTACACCCTCCACGGCAATCTCAGGGTTAGTATATGTGCCGATAATATCGACTCCGCCGACTTCCAACAGTTGTTTTCTCAAGAATTTAATGGCAAGGGATTCATCATCAATGATGATCGCTTTCATCTCTCATAACCTCCTTTTCCCTAACAAACATTGCTTGATTCGTTATTGGGATTTCATACAAACAAATAGGTCTTATGGACTATATATCGGTAATATCGAGTGGAAATTTCATATTGTTGAAAATTTCATTTTTTGTTCAGTAGGGTATGGTTAACTGAGTAAATATGTATACTCGACGGTTAATGAGACATTTCACACTTTTAAGGCAGGAACCCCTAATGATGAGAAAAATACTCCCGATGTTGTTGATTTTACTTGGGATAACGATTTTTCTATACCCGACGATCAATGATCGCTATGAGAGCTACCGGCAGCAGCAAATATTGAAGCAATGGCAGAATACTCTCGGGCATATCGATGCGGTAGCTTCTGAACCGAGTGGGGAGTCGGTGAATATGGATACTCCCTTTCTTACGAAGGAAAACAAGCCGCTAAGCGTTGAGCCATCCCCACCTCCAACGGCACTGGCGATCACTGGGGAACCCATCGAGGGAATCCTTTCCATCGATAAAATAAATCTGAAGCTCCCAATACTAACGGATGCGACGGCGAAGAACTTGAAGCTATCCGTCGCCAGTATTGCCCATACAGGTAAAGCGGGTGCTGTCGGCAACTACGCCATCGCCGGACACAGAAACCTGACATATGGAAAAAATTTCAACAGGCTGGACGAAGTCGAAGTCGGTGATTGGATCGAAGTAGATACGGGGAGTTTGCAATATTGGTATCAAGTACAGGACAAGCAGTATGTCCTCCCTGAGGATGTCTGGGTTCTGGAAGGCAACGGCAAGGATCGGGAGATAACCTTGATTACCTGTCATCCTATGGAAAATCCGACGCATCGGATCGTTGTCAAAGGGAAATTGCTAGAACACAAAGGATAAACTAGTCAATTAGGTATGCATATGCTACTATAGCCGTAAAAAATAATATTTCCGGTGCTATCCACCGAAAAAGGCAAATCTAGCGAGAACCCGCATCCTCATGTGTGTTTATACAAGATATCAAGGCAGGAATAACTTCTGTATTTATATGATAGTGACGGGTTATGTATCTGTTTCCATCCGCTCTATCCGACCAAAGTAGGATGCACAAATTGAAGATCCACAACTTATTTTCGCCCCGCTTAGTCTATAAGTAAATCCAGATTCTCTTGATATATCCGTGGGAAAGAACCCCAAGGACTTTTTCTTTTACATTGTAATGATACCCAGCAAGGCGCATAGAACAAGGTTGTTACAGGCTAAAGCATGTCCTCCATAATACATCGAAACAACAGCCATCAAGACGCACAGGACAAGATCAGTAGCCGAAAATCCACCACTGGAAGTATACATACCCAAAACAATTACCTCCTAATGAAATCTGTATGATTTTCTACTATTATACGGATTTTTAATACAATTGCTTGGACATCCTTTAGCACACTCAGCACTCATTCACCCCCCCAACAACGAAAAAAAACGGTCTGTATTCGCATATATTTCGCGATAAGACCGTTATTGTTTTTCACGATATTTTTTTGTTGGATTAATGAATCTTAAATTGAAAAAGTCGTTAAGATGATAACCAAAAGAATAAAAAGAACCAAAACAAATGCTGCGCTAGTACCAACACCGTACCCTGCACAACTTCCACCATAACCTACTCCCATGTTTACTCATTCCCCTCAAGTGAATTTTCATTACGGTATATTACTTCCCCGAAGATCATTTTTACTTCACGGACATTCGGTTGCCCCGCGATAGGACCGTTTTTGTTTTTCTCGATATTCTTTTTGTTGGATTAATGAATCTTAGATTGAAAAAGTCATTAAGATGATAACCAAAAGAATAAAAAGAACCAAGACAAATGCGCTGCTTGAACCGCCATAACCTACTCCGCTCATGTTTACTCATTCCCCTCAGGTGATTTTTCACTACGAGATAAAGTATGCTCGGTACTTAGTGCTTGCTTGGACGTATATCATAGTGAGGCAAACACTGAGGAAACACACAAACGTATAAGAATTGTGTCAAAAAGAATCCGGATGCGGGTTCTTTTTGCTTTCTGTTCAGATTTGGTTCAGTTCAAAGTCCTACAATACAAAATGTGACTTTATGATGAATTGAACCAATAACAGGAAGGTAGAGGTGCCGAAAGAAATGTTAAAGAAAAAGACAAGCGCTTTGCTGGTTGCGCTTTTGATTTTTATGCAGGGCATATATGGGTTTGGTTTTTTGATGCCGGCAAAAGCAGCCACAATTTCAAGCAATATTATCGACGGCGTTACGATGGCTGTATATGACAGTTCGGGCCATGTCGTAACGGAAAACGTTTATGAACAAGGTTCCAAGGTACAATTGGACTATACCTGGTCCTTGCCGAACGGCCATGGTTACCACAACGGGGATTTATTTACCTTCACGCTTCCACAGCAATTCCTGCTTTTCAATGATATCAGCGGCCCTCTTCAGTTTGAAGACGAGGATGTAGGAACTTTTAGCGTTAATAAAAATAATCATCAAGTCACAATGACCTTTAATGACTATATGGAAAGCCATGATAATGTGAAGGGAATTTTGACGTTCAAGACACAATTTGACACCCAGAAAATAACGGGAAGTACGACTCAAATTATCAAAATTCCTATTAGCGGCGGGGAACAAATCTTTACGCTCAGCTTCAAGCCAAGCGTCACTTCAACAATAGGTAAAAGCGGTGTGCCCCAAGGCTTTAATGCGAAGAACATCGATTGGACGGTTGATGTGAATAAGGCGCTGAATTCCGTTCAGAACGCGGTAGTCACCGACCCGATTCCTGCAGGTCTGGACGTTCCGGTTACCGTCGCTGTTTATAATCTGGATATGAATCTGGACGGAACGGCCGTCCAAGGGGCGTTGGTTGATGCCAGCAAGTACAGCGTTAGCACAACGGGTAATATACTGAGAGTGAGCTTTACGGACAGCCCGATTCAATCGGCATTCCGGGTTCAATATACAACGCCTGTCACCGATCTTGATAAAACTTCATTTATCAACACAGCAACATTTGAGGGCAGCAATAAAGCTCCCGTTAATGCTACGGCAACCGTTACTGTGCAGCATGGCACCGCCCTGGATAAAGCCTCTACGGGTTATAGTTCCAGTACGCAAACCATCGATTGGGCCATTAAGTACAATTACAATGAAAAGAGCATTGCACAAGGCGCAGCCTTCTTAACGGATTTGTTTAACGATTCGGAAGAACTCGTTGCAGGATCTATTCATGTATATCCGGTTACTCTAAATTCGTCTGGAGTCGAATCGTTGGGCGGTGAGTTGCCCGGCGCTCAGTATACGGTAAGTACAGCAACCGGAACCAACCAAAGCGGATTCAAGCTGCAATTCAATAATCCGATTTCATCCGCGTACAAAATTACGTACCAAACCAAGGCCATTCAACGTGTTATCGACAATGCTACGATTACGAACAAAGTAACGTCCGGCGGTGGGAATAGCGATACGGCCACTCAAGGGATGAACCAAGTGGTCATTGTCAAGAATGTGGGAGCAATTAATTATAATGCCAAGACGGTAGCATGGAATATTACCGTTAACGGTGACAGCCAAACGATGAATAACGTTGTGATTACGGATGTGTTCCCGAATAAGGGACTTCACCTCGTTCCGGCTTCATTGACTGTAAAAGAGGGAGCCACGCCGATGAGTCCTACTGACTACACAGTAGACGATTCTGCGATTGATCAAGGCTTCCAAATAAATTTCAACAAGCCGTTATCCGGGCCAGTTACCATTAGCTACTCAACCGAATTCAATAACGATTGGATCAGTCCTGTCGGCAGCACGACCAATTTTATTAATAATGCGAAGATAGATTGGATCGACAGTTCTTTAAATGCACAAACCAAAACCGTAACCTCAACGTTTACTCCTAGAAATGAAGTAATGAATAACGGATTCAAGAATGGTTCTTACAACGCAAGCTCTAAACAGCTGACATGGACGATTGGTGTCAACTACAATAGTAAAATGCTTGCCGGGGCCAAGGTTGAGGATGTTCTGGAGTCGGGTCAACAATTGGTCGCCAATTCTTTGGTTTTGTATAATATGACGATTCCTGCGAACGGTGATCCGTCTCAAGGGACGGTTGTTGATAGCGCCAACTATACGTACACGGTCGAAAGCGGCAATAAACTGGTTGTGACTTTCGTTCAACCCATTTCCTCTCCGTATTACATTGTCTTTAAAACAAGTCTGGACAGCAAACTGATTGGAGATAAAGTAGATAATACGGCAAGACTACTTGACGGTTCTGCTCCAGTTTCCGGTAACCTGACGGCGAGTGTGGCCATCCCCAAAGGGGGCGAGTATGTCAACAAGAACGGTGTGCAGGACGGGGACAAAATCAACTGGACGATTAATATCAATCGCGGACAATCAACGGTATCGGATGCAAAAATTGTGGATACGCCAACTGAAAACCAATTGCTGCTTCCCGGTTCGTTCCATTTATTTGCTACTACAGTTGCAGCCAACGGCGATGTGACAAAAGGTGCAGAATTAACAAAAGGTACGGATTATACGGTTGCAATCATCACGGACGATGACGGCAAACAGACCTTTGAATTGAACTTCCTGCATGAGATTAAAACGGCGTATGTTCTGGAGTATCAATCATTGATCGTTGCAGGCGATAAGGAAACTGTCTCCAATAAAGTCAGCTTTAGCGGCAACAATGTGACTAGTGTGACCAAAGATACGACCAAAAGTATTGTGGTCGGAGTTTCCAGCGGATCTGGCACAGGCAGCGGTATCAGAGGCTCGTTGACGGTTAAGAAAGTGGATTCGGCCGATAATGGAATACTGCTTAACGGGGCAACATTTGATCTATATCGGAAGTCAGGTTCTACCCGCTCATTGATCAGTACCCTGACAACGGATGCGACCGGTACAGTCGTATTCAAGAAGTTATTGGCAGGAGACTATGTAGTAAAAGAAACAGCGGCTCCGTCTGGATACGCGCTCGATGCAAGCGAACACCCGGTAACGGTTAATTCGGCGGCAGGTATTACTTTAAATGTTTCGAATACGAAGGTGGCTGGGCCGGTAACGCCGCCAGTAACACCGCCAGTAACGCCAGTGGTAACACCAACACCGACTCCGGTGGTAACGCCGACGCCGAGTCCGTCGGGTGAGTCGAAACCAACACCAGTGCCGACACCATCGGCAACGCCAGCGCCAAGTCCGTCGGCAACTCCGACGCCTAAACCGGATAATCATGAACGAACAACGGATAAGGATACGCAGATTGACGGTAAAATTGAAGTTCCAAAGGGAACCATTCCATCCATAGGCAAACCGCCGGAGCACGGTAAGGCAAACATTGATCCGGATGGAAGCTGGACCTATAAGCCAGACCAAGGCTATATTGGTAAAGATAACATCACTATTGTTTTAAAAGATCAAAATGGCAATGAAACGGAAACAATCATTGATATTGTTGTTCAAGACATTCCTCTCGGAACTTTAACGGCTAAAGGAATACCAGGACAAACACTTCCGAAAACAGGTGAACCCAGCCATTTATATGTAGAGATAGCCGGTCTTGCGCTGATCCTTGCGGGAGTCATGCTGAGAAAAAGAGTATGGAAGAAGAAATAAAATTAAAGCCTGCCGGAGATATCCGGCGGGCTATCTTTTTGGTTCATTCCTTATTGTGGGAGCTGAAAAGTGACGGTAGTGCCCTGATCAGGTATGCTTTGAATTGAAGAATTGCAGAGTCTGTCATGACAAAATGGTTTATCATACGGAGAGAAAGTGATGAAAAGAAGCTATTGACAATTATCTTAATTTATAATATCTTAAATTTAAGATAAATTAATTCAAGATAATGATAAAACGAATTCGAGGAGGTAAAGGGAATGATTCCGATTTTGAACCGCATTAATGAATTGAGCAGAATTGAACGCAGCATAGGTCTATCGGACACCGAGAGAGCGGAACAGGTAGCACTTCGCAAGCAATATTTACAAATTTTGCGCGGGCAAGTCTTATCGACGCTGTTAAATGTTTCTATTATCGATGAGTTAGGGAACGATGTTACGCCTAAAAAGCTTGTTAACGAGAAAGTGCATAATTACCAGTAATTTTTGCCATATATCTTAATATTAAGAATATAAAAATTGAGATAGTTGAGAAGGCTCCCTAACGTAAAGTTATTCCACACAAAATATGGAAAGTGTTGTATGATTACATGAGAATGAATGCCGGAGGTTGGCTGATGTCAAAAAGAATAGGGATTATTGTAGGTAGTTTGAGGGAAAATTCGTTTAATCAAATGATTGCGAATACGATCCCGGAACTTGTAGATTCCGCAGAATATGAATTCATATCTATTGCGAATCTTCCCTTGTATAACGCGGATTTGGATCATGGAGAAGGGCCGGATCCAGTTGTGCATTATCGCGAGCTGATTCAACAGACGGATGGCATCATTATCGTTAGCCCGGAGTACAACTCAGGAATACCGGGTGTACTGAAAAATGCACTGGACTGGGCATCGACACCAACTAAAACAGCCGTTCTCATTCATAAGCCTGCAGGTGTGATAGGTGCAACGCCTGGCGCAAAAGGAACGATTCTTTCACAGCAGCAAATTAGGCAAACGTTGGACGCCACCCAGTCATATGTTATGCCCGTTCAAAAAATGTATATATCTCAAGTGATGGACAAGATTGATTCAAATACTCGTAAGCTCACAGATGAAACGACACGCAAATATTTGCAGCGTTATGTACAATTATTTATGCAATGGATTGACCAGGTACAACGGCTGAATGAGTAGTAAGGATACTAATCTAATATATATGGAGGCTATTATGGGTAAAATTGCGGTTTTTGGATTTGGACGTATCGGAAGACAGCTCCTTCGGGCGGCATTGCAACAAAATTTGTTTGTCCCTTTTTCCATCTCAGATATTAAAGATGAAGCTACGCTTGCCGCGCTTTTTGAAGTGGATACAAATTACAAGCGTTGGCATGAGAATGTATCAGCCCATGAAGGCGCAATCGTGATAGGTGACCGGGAGATTCGGTATTTAAATTCGGCCAGTGAATTGCCAAATTGGGCTGAGTTGGGCGTTGACCTGGTTATTGATTGTACCGGACGCGCCGTTACGCGACAGGTAGCTGAGCTGCACTTGGAGCGCGGCGCCAAAAGGGTGCTTGTCAGCGGTCCGAGCAAAACCTTAGAAGACTGCGACGCAGTATTACTTAAAGGAATCAACTTAGAAAGCTTCGATCCGGAAAAGCATAAAATCATTAGCATGGCGAGCTGCACGACCAATGCACTTGCACCGGTAGTCAAATTGGTCAGAGAAAACTATGGCATTCAATACGGCTTATTCTCCACAGTACACTCGTATACGAACACGCAATCGTTAACGGATCAGCCTATGAAGGACCGCCGGGATTCATGGGCGGCTGCCGAGAACATCATTCCGTCGTCCTCAGGTGCAGCCAAAGCCCTGAAATTCATTTGGAACGACCTGCAAATCACAGGCAAAGCTTACCGTATTCCAACCCGTACCGGAAGCATCGCGGAACTTAATCTGATAACGGAAAAACGGTGCACCGTACAAGAGATTAATGATATGTTTCGAGAAGCCTCAAGAGAAGGCGAGTTAAAGGGCGTTCTTGATGTTTTGGAAGGGGAGTGGGCCTCGTCCCGTATCGTAGCTGATCCACATTCCTCGATTATTGACTTGCCTCTAACCCAAGTACAAGGTGAACTATTATCCATCGCTACCTGGTACGATAATGAATGGGGGTATGCTTCGCGGTTGGCTGAAGTAGCCGCCTATCTTGCAGGAAAATCATAAGCTAGACTATTGATGACGGATTAGATGCATCTCGGGATGTATGAGCTGAGCCAAATGGAGCGGCAAATACATTCTCGGGTGCATTTTTTTTCGTGAAGCGGGGCTCTAATTATTCCTCCCGATAGCGGCATCCTGTAGGTTGCGTTTTCCAATTCTCAGCGATAAGCCGAAACAGATAAGAAGAATGATAGATGCGAGCGTATACGGGTAATTGATATTCAAATCGAATAAAAATCCGGCTACTGCAGGCCCCGCAATATTACCGAGACTTGTAAAAGCTGAGTTAAGACCGGCAACATAGCCTTGCTGATCCTTGGTCAGCATCGAGATCTGGGTACTGATGGCCGGGCGCAATATATCGGTCGCCAGAAATACAATGAAGGTAACGGCAAAAATGAGCCAGAATTTGTGAACGAACAAGGTCATAAGAATAAACACTCCGGCAAAAAGAAGGCAAATTGAGATGACTCGTTTCTGGCCAAAACGGTTCAGAATCCAGCTGAAGGCTGAAACTTGGACAACAGCGCCGGCTATTGAGCCGAACGTTATGATAAAGGCAATATCTTTAGGCTCAAACCCAAATTTATGATCAACAAAAAGTCCAAAGACAATTTCAAAATTGGCCAGTCCGAAAGACATGACAAACACGATAATCAAGCTTAAAAAATAGGGCTCGCGATAGGAGTACTTCAATTGAAGAAGAAAACTGCTCTGTTGTTTCGCAGAGGATGGAAGATCTGTTGACTTTTCTTCTACAATCAGAGACTCCTGCAGGAGAAACAAAGTGATACAGGCTGCGATAATCCCCGCTATTGCTGCGGTATAAAAGGGGACGCGGATACCAAATTCGGCGATATATCCGCCAATGCCAGGCCCGATAATAAAACCTGTTGTGATGGCTGCGTTCATAAAGCCCATACCGGCAGCGCGTTCTTCTTTCGTCGTAACGTCTGCCGCGTAAGCCATTACGGCCGGCATAATCAATGCGGCACTAATGCCTCCGAGCAACCTTGAGACAAACAGCAACCCCGGGTGACTGGCTATCCCGAACAGTCCTTCAGACAAAGCAAACACGACCATGCCGGTGACAATCAATCGTTTTCTTCCGAACGAATCAGCCAATCGGCCGGCTAGCGGCGAAAAAAGAAGTTGTGTCAGCGAAAAGGCTGCAACCAGCAGGCCGAGTATACTGCCGGTAATGCCTAAATTCTCCATAAACTTAGGCAAAATCGGTATGACCAGGCCGATCCCGGTAAAGACTAAAAAAAGATTTAACATCAGGAGCAATACGGCCCCCCGATTTTTTAATAATAACGCCATTTCTTACTCCTCCTTAACAATAAACAAATACATACTGAACATTCATTCTAGATAATGATAAAAAAAAGGCTAGCCGGATGGTTTGCCAATACCATGCAAAAACACATCGATAGCCAACCGGTAAGCCGCCAGCGCTTCCTCCCTTTCCATTCTTCGAGCGTGCCCACTTACTCCGAACAGCAGACTGTCCAAGATAATGGCGAGTCCGTTAACATTCGTGATTTCAAATTCACCGTTGTCGACTCCCCTCTGCAGCAACTGCCGGTTAAAGTTAAGATAGCCTTTGACCATCTCGTTAATACGCTCTTCCACGTCCGTTGCCTTCTCTGAATTGTTGAAAAACTCATCAGCGGCTTTGATCAGCGGATGATTCAATTGATCGAGTGCCATATGTTCGGCCATTCCGTACAATTTTTCGATCGTAGTTGGGTAGATCGGTTCCTTGGCGAGCCAGGTTTCTTCCCACTCCCGGTTCCATTCTTCAATTAAATATAAAAACAGCCCTTCTTTGCTCTTGAAATGATAATAGATATTGCCGGCGCTGCAGCCGGTTGCTTTCACGATATCTTCGATCGATGTGGCCTTGTAGCCTTTTTGCACAAACAAACTTCTGGATGCATCGGCTACCTTCTTTTTCGTCTGCTCGCTTTGCAGCTTCTTTTTATTCATTCATGCATCACCACTTTTCAGACTGATATACTGAACGTTTATTCAGTATTTTATAAGATAAAAACAGACTTCGCAAGTTCAATCTAAAAAAAAGCGGCAAGCAGGCCTCGCTCCTTATACTTGTTTCCCTTCACTTAATACCCAATAGAGCAGTTGATTAAGCCTCTCCTCAGAAAAATCTGATTCTTGAATGATGTACTCTTCTTCAAATACTTCCCCAGATAAATGATTTGGATTCGTTACAAGTTGATCATCGAGCCCTCTTAATTTCTTAGGTTTCATACATACCTCTCCCTAATATTCATGACTACAGAAAGAGAGAACAAAAAAACCTTCTCTCATACGGAAGAAGGTCGGTTGCACTATTAGCTCTACCAGATCAAAGTGCCCATGTAAAGATCTGGTTTCATCGCTCCCTTATTTAGTTTTATTAACTAAAATTATACAACATTTTTTGAAGTCATCAAGGTAATACCTTTAAAAACTTCTTGCACCTTACGTAACGTCATGTTTTATACTAAAGACACCGGTAAACAGCTAGCACCAAAGAAAGGAGGGGATTATGCAACAGGATTGGAAAGTAGGGGATCTTGCCAAATTGACCGGACTTACAGTCCGTACTTTGCGGTTTTACGATCAGATTGGATTATTTTCACCGTCAGGACATTCCGAAACCGGTCATCGGTTGTATAACGAAGCCGATATCAGACGGCTGCAACAAATTTTGTCTCTTAAAGACTTGGGCTTATCGCTTGAAGAAATTCAGTCGGTGCTGAAAGGTCATTCGTATACCCCGTCTGACATCGTGGCTATTCAGATTGAACGGGTCCGGAAAAATATAAAAACCGGTCAGAAGCTTCTGGCCGAACTCGAACGGTTGGCCGAACGAATGAACCGTCAGGAGCCGCCTTCAATTGGTACATTTATATCACTCCTGGAAACGATGAAGATGAGCCACGAAAAGGATATCATTGAACACCGGCTGAACTGGGAACGCCATTTCGATCTACTTGGCGATTTTCTAAATGATAATTAGACATGAGATCTCTTGGAGGAGGATTTACTTATGAACGAACGATTTACGACTCACTCTACATTCCAAATTGAGCGCATTTACCGTGCATCTCAGGAACGGGTGTTTGCGGCATGGTCGAACCGGAACGCCAAAGCGCGCTGGTTCCAGCCTGCCGAGGAATTTGACTTCCGCGTCGGTGGACGAGAAATTAGCAGGGGTGGCCCTCCAGGCGGACCAGTTTTTACATTTGATGCCTCTTACCAGGAAATCGTTCCCAATGAACGTCTGGTATACACATATAGTTTGGACCAAGGAGAAACCCGGATGTCGGTTTCCATCGCGACCATTGAATTTAAGCCGACCAACGATGGCATCAAATTAATATTTACAGAACAGGGAACGTTTTTCGACGGCCACGATACACCGGAACAACGTGAGCATGGAACTAAGGTATTGCTGGATCTTCTCGGAAAATCCCTTGGCGAAAGTAACGCAGAAACCTTTGAACTTGTGTCTCGACGCAAATTCGATGCCCCTCGAAATTTGGTGTATCGGGCTTGGACGGAACCGGAACTCCTCGCCCAGTGGTGGGGACCTAACGGTTTTACGAATACTTTCCACTCTTTCGATTTAAGACCTGGGGGCATTTGGGAATATACAATGCATAGTCCTAACGGGGACAACTATCCGAACCGTAGCGTTTTTCATGAAATCGGTCCCGACCGTATTGTGCTGAGGCATGAATCCAGACCTCACTTTATTCTATCTGCTACTTTCGAGGACGTAGACAATGGAACAGAGGTTACTTTTCGGCAGACTTTTGAAACAAGTGAAGAATACATTAAGCTCAAACCAATTTGTGAAGAAGCGAATGAACAAAATTTAGACAGGCTCGGTTCGCTCATAAAGAGGCTTTCCGAATAGGTTATGGGTTTATTAATAAAAGGAGGGCAACCCCAATTTTGGGACTGCCCTTTTTTGCTATCATCGTCCTGCAATTTCGATTTTCGTTTTAGTTACGTCTGAAGACGGAGATGCATTTCATCCGCCGGATGGTTCAGACGCGCCGATCGATCCCATATAATGAAATCGATAAGATGCTGAAGGAATCGATCAAATTTTAAAGGAGATACTTTTATGATGAAAAACATACGAAAAAACAAGGATGTCGGTATTTATGGCTTAACTGCAAAGTGGTATGATAAGAATTCTCGCAAAAGCCGAATGACTCAAATGCAACAATATGCGAATGAAGTTGCATCTTTAGTCAGCAAAAGTGCAAATATTTTGGAAGTTGCACCTGGGCCGGGTTATTTATCGATTGAACTCGCCAAGAAAGGGTTTAACGTTACAGGAGTCGAGATAAGTCCAGACTTTGTGAAAATTGAAAAAAATAATGCAAAAGAAGCAAATGTTTCAGTTGATTTTAAAGAAGGTAACGCATCTAATTTACCATGTGAAGATAGCTGTTTTGATTTTATTATTTGCAGTGCTGCATTCAAGAACTTTAAGGATCCGGTAAAGGCGCTGTGTGAAATGTATCGAGTGCTGAAAGAAAGCGGAACCTCCCTAATCATTGACATGAATTATGAGGCGACTTCTGAAGATATTAATAATGAAATTAGAGAGACAGGAATGCAAGGATTTGACAAGCATTTTGTGAAATTTGCATTTAAAACTTTCCTAAAACAAGGTGCTTACACAAAAAGAGATTTTGAGGCACTTTTAAAAGAAACTCCTTTTAAGAACTACAATATCAAACAAGAGGGTATTAGTTTATTTGTCTATATTTATAAATAAAAGGGCGTATAAAAACACTGCCGAAATATCTCGGCAATGTTTTTGCTAAATGGTCCTAATATTTTAGCTAGGCGCGTTATTCAATCGTGTTTTTCGTGGCCTTATACATATTTTCTACGTATTCGTCGACTTCATCTCGTGACATGCGTAAGCGATTCACAGAAGTACCATATCCAATTTCCTTTTTACCCTCTTCTAATCCTTTGAAAATTCCATCTGCGAAGGCATCTAATGGTTCTCCCTGATTTTGTAACCCATATCCACCTAAATCCGTATTCACTGCCGGAGGAGCTACTTCAATTACTTCAACAGACGTTTCAGACAGTTGGTGTCTTAGACTCATTGTAAATGAATGAAGCGCCGCTTTCGTTGCTGAATAAATAGGAGCAATCGCAAACGGTGTAAAAGCTAACCCAGATGTAACGTTAATGATAGTCGCCTCTTCTTTTGCTGCAAAAAATGGAGCGAACAGTATAGCGAGATGGAAAGGTGCTTCCATGTTGGTTGAGATTTCTTTATTGAAATAACTCCAATTGTTCTTCGCATCCGCTTTTAACACATTAAAGCGTTGTTGGATCCCTGCATTGTTAACTAACACATTCACTTCTGGATAGTTCACTGTTACCCAATCAAACAACGCTATACGTTCGGATTCAATATCCAAATCACTTACACGAGTAATAAGGTTAGGGAATTTTTCTTTCGCATTTTGAATTACATTTTCACGTCGTCCACAAACAATGACTTTATTTCCAGCTTTTATAAAGCGCTCTGCAAAAGCTAATCCTATTCCAGAACTTCCGCCTGTAATAAGTATTGTATTTCCTGAAAGCTTCATTATAGTTCCTCTTCTCCATTATTTTTGTTCTTTTCTTTCCTGAATGCGTTTGGTATAACGTGTAATTTTTACGTCAATTTCATTTAAGGATTCTGTCATTAGCGAAATTTCAGCTAGCACAGCCTGCTTGTGATTCTTCATCATTTCAAGTCGGAGTTCAGTGGTGTTATCTCCTTCTACTACCCAATCAACATATTGCTTGATACTACTTATTGGCATGTGCGTATTTTTTAAATAAATAACAATTTCAAGGAGCGTAATTTGATTTTCTGAAAATAACCGCCTCCCAGCTTCATCACGCTCGATTAGTGGTAGTAGTCCTTTTTTTTCATAATAACGTAGCGTTGAATCTGGAATATTGAATATGGTTGAAGCTTCGCTAATTGAACAATACTTCATCTGGAGGCCTCCAAATTTTATCTTTCATTGTCGACAGGAATATGATACGACTTAAACCATAGTTTAAGTCAACAAAAAATATTTTAGTTTGTCGAAGGAATAACAAATGGCGTTGACCGGGCAGTTTAGCCTATCTTTACACGTTACAATAAAAGGTAATGAACGTTTTCTGACGAATATTTTTTACTTAGAGGTGCTTCTTCGCTTAAAAGAGAGAGCTTCCCTCTGAGCCTCTAAAAAGGAGTGTGAAGATATGAAAAATATTTGGAACTGGGCTGGCAACTACAGGTATAGTACCTCTGAACTCCATATTCCCACAAGTGTGGAACAAGTACAGGAATTAGTGACTCGCAGTAAGCAAATAAAGGTTCTTGGCACACGGCACTCGTTTAATAGCATCGCCGATTGTGCCGAAAGCCTTCTTTCACTTCAGAACCTTAACCGAGTGATAGCTTTAGATACTGAACAAAATAAGGTAACTGTTGAAGCCGGAATCCGGTATGGAGAGCTATGTGAATACCTTCATGACCATGGATATGCGCTTCATAATTTGGCGTCTCTGCCGCACATAACCGTTGCCGGTGCATGCGCTACGGCTACGCATGGTTCTGGTGATCGGAATGGCAATCTTGCTACAGTGGTTGATTCTATGGAAATCGTTCAGGCGAATGGGGGCAAGGTCGTATTCTCCCGCGAGCAACATGATATCGCAGGTTCAATTGTTGGACTTGGAGGATTGGGCGTAGTCACTAAAATCACACTGGATGTGATTCCAACATTTCAAATGAGTCAGCATGTTTATGATAATCTGTCTCTAGTGCAACTAAACGATCACTTTGACGATATTTTTTCCAGTGCTTATAGTGTTAGCCTATTCACCGATTGGAAGAATGCGAATTTCAATCAAGTATGGCTAAAGCGGAAACTAACCGATCAAGTCTCTGATCAGGTGGCACCTGAGTTTTTCAGCGCGCGATTAGCAACTTCACCTCGGCATCCAGTGCCAGGACATACAGCGGAGAATTGCAGCGAGCAAATGGGCATCGCGGGACCATGGCACCGGAGATTGCCGCACTTTCGCCTGGATTTCACTCCGAGTGCTGGAGAGGAGCTGCAGAGCGAGTATTTCGTGCCGCGGCAAGATGCCTATCAGGCATTGAATGCGCTTAATGGAATACGTGAGCATATCTCGCCACACCTTTATGTTTCTGAAGTTCGTACCATTGCAAAAGATAATTTGTGGATGAGTCCTAATTACAATCAGGATTCGGTTGCGATCCATTTTACATGGAAACCGAATTGGGAGGCGGTCAAACAAGTGCTGCCGATTATCGAAAAGCAACTTGCGCCTTTCCAGGCTCGACCGCATTGGGGGAAGCTGTTTACCATGCAGCCCGCTCAGTTGAAGCCGCTATACGAGAAGCTGCAAGACTTCCGAGAACTGCTCCTTCATTGTGATCCGCACGGAAAGTTTCGTAACGATTTTTTGAATAAATATTTGATGGAGTAATTGGTTCCTAATTCTATTTAGTAAAACTTTATGTAAAAGTTAGAGAATGGTCTGGAATAGTTTTACTCGGTGGAAAATAAAGGAGAGGGGCAAGATAGCCCCTCTCCTTTATTTAATTACGGCCACTTTTACCGTTTCAAACCAGGATAGTACCTTTATCCGGCAATATTGTGCTACCTTTTCACAAGTTTGGCTAGATGCAATGTAAGCGCTTTTTTAGTATGATTTAGTAAAGTGAATTCCCTAAAAATTTCCTTATGAAAGGACTGATTGAAGATGAAAGTGGAAAAACACAGCATAGACTTCATCCCTGAAAATGAGCGACATGGCAGCCCGAAAAGTTTATTTACAATTTGGTTCGGCATTAATATGCAACTAGTCCCCGTGGTGACTGGAGCATTAGCAGTGCTAATCGGATTAAATCTATTTTGGAGCATTGTAGCCATTGTTGCCGGTAACCTCATTGGCGCGATTTTCATGGCGTATCACTCTGCACAAGGTCCACAGCTAGGGATTCCCCAAATGATCCAGAGTCGGGCGCAGTTCGGTGTAATAGGAGCAATTCTGCCTCTCATTCTGGTACTCATTATGTACATTGGCTTTGGTTCGACGGGGGCCATTCTTTACAGCCATTCATTAACCAATATGATTCCTATGCCATCAACAGCCGCGATCGTGATTTTCAACTTGATCACTTTTGTGATTGCGGTATATGGTTATGATTTAATTCACTCTATCAATCGGTATCTTTCCATTGTCTTCGCAGTCGTGTTTTTAGTGCTTACAATTCTTGCGCTGAAAATGCCCATGCCTGCTGAAGCCTGGTCGATCGGCCATTTTAATGCGCCAATATTTTTCTTAGTACTGAGTATCATGGTAACATGGCAGATTACATATGCCCCATATGTTGCTGATTATTCCCGCTATCTGCCAGCGAACACGCCGACTAAGCAGACATTCTTTTATACATATGCCGGGACCGTAATCTCTAGCGCATGGATGATGATCTTTGGAGCAATAATGGTAACTTTGTTTAAAGATTTTGAGGGAAATCCGACACGAGGACTTACCGAATTAGTCGGCACAAATTTCTCAATCATTATTAATCTTATAATCATTTTGGGTGGTATTGCTGCTGCGCCAGTGGGCATTTATGGCGGTTTTATGTCTCTTATAGCTACTTTGGAACCGATTACAAAGCTTAGCGGAACACCGAAAACCCGGTTTTGGCTCATGTTTCTTATAACGGCGGTTTGTACGGTAGTCCCAATTGGGGCTCAAGATAACTTCATGCATTTCTTCTCTGATTTCTTACTATTACTGATGTATTTTATGGTCCCTTGGACATCTATTAACCTGGTAGACTTTTACTTCTTGCGGAAGAGCCATTATAACGTTAAAGCTATATTCGATATCAACGGTGAGTATGGTAAATATAACTGGATCGCAATTCTGGCTTATATCATTGGTGGACTTGTGGAGGTTCCTTTTGTAAGCTCCCCGCTTTACGAAGGTCCGATTTCCAAGTATTTAGGCGGAACGGATCTGGCTTGGATTGTTGGCTTAATTGTATCCGCAGTGGTTTATTACTATCCAATGAAACGTACGCTTAATGACAGCCCCCAAGATATTCTTCGTAAACTTGATTTGTAATCGGACTTTGTAAATTTTGGAAAGGGGTTCTTATCATTGAAAACAGAACAATCTCAAACACTAAACGAACTTGTACATTTAGTAAAAAATGATGTGATTACATGGAGGAGATTTCTTCACCAAAACCCTGAGTTATCTTTCCATGAAGAAAAAACGTCACAATTCGTTTATGATACGCTTCAGTCGTTCGGCGGATTGGAGGTTTCTCGTCCAACCAGAACGAGTGTGATGGCTCGTCTCATTGGTAACCGACCGGGGAAAATATTGGCTATCCGGGCTGATATCGATGCATTGCCTATTCAAGAAGAAAATGAGTGTGATTTTACGTCCCAAACACCTGGAGTTATGCATGCTTGCGGACATGATGGACATACGGCTATGTTACTGGGAACAGCGAAAATTCTTGCAGGTCTAAAAGAGCAAATCACCGGTGAGGTACGGTTTCTGTTCCAACATGGCGAGGAAACACACCCGGGTGGTGCCGGAGAGATGGTAGCAGCAGGAGTTATGGAGAATGTAGACAACGTAATTGCAATTCACCTGTTACCCCAGATTGAAGTCGGTAAAATTGGGATCATTTACGGTCCTATGACGGCTTCATCGGATAATTTTAATCTTACCATCCACGGCAAAGGCGGGCATGCGGCATTGCCTCATCAAACCATTGACAGCATCGCAGTAGCTGCACAGGTTGTGACGAATCTGCAGCACATTGTTTCTAGGTGCAATGATCCTCTAGATAGCACGGTCATTTCAATAACTAAGTTTGCAGGCGGTACAGAATTTAGCGTCATTCCAAGTTCTGTAGAGATTGTCGCTTGGATACATACATTAAATCCCGAGTTCCGTAAAAGCCTGCCTGCCCTTCTGGAGAGAGTGATTAAAGGGATCACGGAAGCTCATGGAGCAACTTATGAATTCCAATTTGTTTCCGGTTATGACACCGTTATTAATGATGCGCAGGTAACTAAAGTTATTGAGGAAACCGTATGCGAAGCGTTTGGCAGGGAAGCTCTTGAGCTAAGAAAACCGATCTTGGCCGGTGATGACTTCTCCGCGTTTCAACGGAAAGCACCGGGAACTTACTTCTGGGTAGGGTCCGGGAATCAACAAAAGGGAATTACTTATCCGCTTCATCATCCACAGTTTGCAATTGATGAGGATGCTCTGGAAAATGGTGTGAAAATGTTCGTTCATTCAACATTTAAATTACTGTCACAATAGGGAGGATAACCAAAATGGCAAGAACCCGGTTGTTTCAAAGAGTGCTGGACGCCGTCTCGATTGCCTCAGAGTCATCCAAGAGAGGTATATCCGTCGAAAAAGTTAGTGAGGAGAGAATGCAACAAGCCTTCTCACGGAGGGAGTTTCTGAGAAAGGCAGTGACGATCGGAGCGATCGCTGCCATTCCGAGTTCGTTTTTGCGCTTTGGCAATATCGTGGCAAATGCAGCTGCAACACCACGGATTGCAATTGTCGGTGCAGGGTTGGCTGGACTTACATGCGCGTATCGGTTAAAACAGGCAGGTCTGATCGCTCAGGTATATGAAGCATCAAGCCGCATTGGCGGCCGTTGTTGGACACGTCGCGGAGATTTTGCTAACGGACAAATTGCGGAACACGGCGGGGAATTGATCGACCAGAATCATACGGATATTCTGCAACTCTCGCAAGAATTGGGATTGAACGTTGATGATGTGTTAAATGCGGAACCACCGGGTACAGAGGATTTCTATTATGTTAACGGTGCGCGTTATAGCCTTGCTCAATTTTCTAATGATCTGCAAGCAATTTGGCAACAAATTCACAGTGATTACTCGAAAGCGGCCTCCACGCAGTACAACAACTATACGGCGCGTGGTTGGGAATTGGATCACATGTCAGTTAGAGACTGGATTAATCAATACGTGCCGGGCGGTGTGAACTCAAATTTGGGGAAACTGCTGGATCTTACTTATACCAACGAGTTTGGAGCGCCTTCAACCGAATTAAACGCTCTCAATCTCATCTGGATATTAGGACCACTCGGGCCCGGGCAACCGCGCATTCTGGGGAAATCGAACGGGAAGTATCATGTCCATGGAGGCAATGACCAGATTCCACAACTTCTTGCCCAGAAATGCTCCAATCAAATTTCGACCGGTTATGAACTGATTAGGATTAAGAAAAATAGCGACTCCACGTATACGCTTACCTTCAAGGTAGGTATCGGCACCCAGGACGTAATTGCTGATCACGTAGTGCTTGCCCTGCCGTTCTCCATTCTGCGTAACTCCGTAGATTTCAGTAATACCGGCTTCAGTCAATTGAAACAAACGGCCATAACCCAATTAGGGATGGGAGTCAATGCAAAGCTGCAATTACAATTTACTGAGCGTTCATGGTATAACTTGGGATGTACGGGTGGATCATTTTCTGACACCGGTTACCAAGATACCTGGGAGGTCACTCGTGCGCAAGCCGGATCAACTGGTATTTTGGTTGAATTTGCAGGTGCTGACGTCGCGACAAGTTTGAACAGTGGGACTTTGAACTCCCAGGCAATCAAATTTCTTCAGCAACTGGAACCTGTGTTACCAGGCATTACAGCCAAGTGGAATGGGATGGTCACCCTTGACTATTGGCCGGGTAATACGTATTCAAAAGGCTCATATTCCTACTATAGAGTCGGACAGACAACATTGTTTGCAGGCTATGAGGGTGTACAAGAGGGGAATTGTCACTTTGCCGGTGAGCACACTTCTTCCTCATTTCAGGGCTTCTTAAACGGCGCTGTAGAAAGCGGACAACGTGCGGCTAGCGAAATTATCGCGGTAGCATGTTCTCGCGCGTCGGCACCGTTAACGGTTTAACACGCTATGAGACCGGATTGAATGTTCCCGAATCAGGAAGGAGGTATCCTTTATGGGTGCATTATCCCCATGGCATATTGTTTTGATCGCAGCTGTTGCGCTGCTTCTGTTTGGACCGAACAAGCTGCCCGAGCTCGGGCGCGGCTTTGGCAAAATGTTCCGTGAGTTCAAAAGTGCGACAACCGGCTCAGCCGATGATGAAACGCAGACACCGCGCAATGAAATCGATACAGGTAAGTGATATGATTTTGTAAAAAGCGGTTGAGCAGGGTGTAATACCTGACCAACCGCTTTTCTTGGTCAGCTTCCGTATATTTTATTAAGTTCATGGAGCAGGTAATAAAGATTACATAGCGAAATAAAAGGGGAAAAATGGAAACGTCCAGCTCGTAGGGGGATGAAAATGGAAAAATTCTCACAGGCTGCATTTGCCCAATTATTAATTTCCGGTACGCTAGTACACGAATCCGACTTTGATGAACTGCGACAGAAGCTGAACATTACTATGTTTCCTCATGTTGTCATGCTTCTTTCGATTGATCGGTATCCCGATTTAGCCGCTTTACATCCTTTTTCCTGGAGAATGGATATAGGTAAAAAATTAGTGAGCGCTTTACATGAAGCGATAACCGTCCCTTTTCTGTGGGTGTGGGAATCGGAAGGCGTACTAGCGGTTCTCTTGGAATTAAAATCGGAAAACACACAAAATCCTACTTATAAAGAGTTAATTTTTTCTATGGTTCGGGACATTCAGAATGTAACGGATGCTAGGGGACTTTCCGTTTCCGCCGGAATTGGCACATATTATGAGAATCCTTACATGTTGCATCGTTCTTATGAGGAAGCCAAAGAATCGATGATCGATCGTTTTTTTCAAGGGAATCGCATGATTTTTCAATACGAAAAACGTAAAGTTGCAGGGGAACGATTGAAAAAAGCGGTCGCATACGAGGAAAAAATGGAATTGCTGGCACGTGTTCGAATTGGCGATGAAGAAGGTTCCGTTCAATATTTAAAAATATTACTGGAGCGACTGGCTCAGTTATACACGAATAGCGTCGACATGTTCAAAGCGGAAACTTTCGATCTCATTATGTCCTTGTGCAGGATTGTTCATGATTTCGGCGGCAATGCTTCAGAAATTTTATCCGAAAGTACAAGAGTGATTCAAGATTTGCAAAGTACGATTCGTTATGATAAATATGTCCAGAAAGTATGCGAGTTTTGGCGAAAAATGATAAAGCAATTGGAACAAGGGCATGGGCTTGAAGTGTCACCCGTCATCCGAATGGCAATCGCCCACATTAAGGAAAACCATCATCGAAAAATGTCATTGACGCAAATCGCGCAATATTGTTTTATAAGCACCCACTACTTTGCACATTTATTTAAAAAAGAAGTGGGACTCAGTTTTATTGAATATGTGAATAAAATTCGCATCGAAAAGGCGGTTTACCTCCTGGAGACAACAGATTTGACGGTCCGAGAAATAGCTCGTCAAGTCGGATTTCCAGATGCTAACTACTTTGCCCGGAAATTTAAAGTTTATATGAATGGCTGCCCGACAAATTACCGCACAGCAAAATTATACTAGAAAAATAAATGGCCCCCTTCTGTTGGAAGGGGGTTATTAGCTATAAAAGCAAGAACGTGTGTTCAATGTTACTCTTCACAACAATTTGGAATGGAATTTCAGGATAAATCTTGTCCCAGTCCTTTTCGAGCTTTTTCCACTGCTTGGGATAATTCCGATGAACGATTTCTTTAATTCCGACGAGATCGACCTTATTTTTTTTCGTATAGGCAATAAAATCCATCATTTGATCCTTCAATGACTCATTCAACTGATCTTTCCACTTTTCGATTTGTTCGGGGTCGATCTTCGTTTCTTTTTGTACCTCAGCTACATCAAAGCTAGCAAGGAGTTCTATCGTGACGCTTGGGATGCCATTTTGCAAGTTAGGTATGACTTTGGCAGAGGTATGGGTGTTTTCAAAAGAATAGGACTTATTCTTTTCTTCGGAATGAAGCGGTTCTTCTGCTTCTTTCGCTTCATTGATAGCCCGAAGATAAGATTTGGTTTTTTCAGAATCCATAAAGGAAATCAGTTTGTCTTTGGCAAAAACGTACATGCCTCCGACTCGCAAGTACGATTTCTCAGTGATAGGATGCTTATAAACATGGAGCGCCGGTATTGTCAAATCATTGTAATCATTGGTCAAGTTCTGAAAAACTTGCATTTGAGTGACTCGTTTGGTGCTTCCACTACTATTTTGCGCCTTTAGGAGCCCGGTAACCCCGATTGAGGTCAATTCTTGTTGCGGGACAACGGCTGAAAATATATCCTTTGCATTGCCGTCTGTAATGTATACATTTGTCATATTTCGAAAATGGCGCAGACGAGTGAGAATATCAAAGTGTTTCTTTAATCCTTCTTTGGCCACTTCTTTACTGAATGCAATACCGCTGATATGCCCCCATATCAAATTCCGGGTCGTATTCGCACTCAATTTCCTGGCGACTTCAAAAAGCGTTTCCCCTACTTCAGTCAGGTATACGGGCTTTCCTCTAAGTCCGGAAGGTGACTGGCCTTGTGGAACCGTCTGCGATATTTCAATGGTTACACGAATGTTGTTTTTATCTTCTTTATCGATAGCAATCGTATGAATAAGAGCTATTTCATTGAGTTCTTCCCTCCCCCAACAACCCGTCAATGTGGTTAGCATTACAATCAAGACCATGATGGAAATGATCTGCTTTGACATGTTGTTCTCTCCTCCTGTTAAGATTGTATGCTCTTTTTTTTACGCACAAGCAAGGCCACAAGCAGGACAATAGACGGAAGGTATAATTGGAAAGTTTGGAAATACCAAGGGAGCGTATTATAAATTGTCGATAATTGCACCAAGCTGGTTACTTTAAATTTTGTATGAATAAACATACAAAGAGCGATGGGGAGAATGAGCCACTGCGGTTTTTTTACGCTCAATATCTCTGAAAGACCATACACGCTTCCCATGAAATAAAAGGAGAACTTGACAAAGGTCCCCAGCATCCAAATCGTAACTACAAACATATCGATCCGATCCACAAAGTTCGCGATATTGATATTGCGGATCAGGGATAGGGTCGGATACGTAAGTTTGCCAACGGTTTCTGCTCCCAGCGTCATCGTGGACACCAAAACGATAACGCATGCAAGTGATGCAGATAATAGTATCCCTCCGGTCACGTAAATAGGCGTATGCTTTGTTTTGCGAACATGGTTCATGAACAGACAGACGATAAAAGCGTCTCCAAAGTAGGACGTCGGCGCTTCCCAGGATGAAAGCGGCTTAAATACGCCATTTTCCAAAACAGGCAATAAATATTCAGGATGATATTGATTGACCAGCAGTAAGCAAAGTAAGAGATATGCGAAAAAAATGATAAAAAAAATAACTTCATTCATCCGAGCAAGCACTTCCATACCATGGAGCACCACGTAGGAGGACAAAAGAATTGCAACGATTAAATACACAGAAAAGGGAGTGGCAGGTTCTATCGTAATAAGAAAAAAATCAGTAAACTCACGAAATACCCAGGTACATAAATCAATAAAATAAAAAATATAGGCAAAGTTTACTAGTCCCCCTATGAAGCGCCCGAGTACAATTTGGTTAGTTTGAAAAAAACTATTGCCTGGAAAAAGTTTCTCCAGAACGATAAACAATAGCATATTTATTGATCCAAAAAGTCCGAAGATGAGTGCAAAAAGCCAACCGTCTCTGCCTGTCGTCAAAGTGAGAGACTGCGGAACGTATAAAATGGTTGTGGCAATGGATAGCACGGCAAGCAGCTGCATGAACTGTCGATTTGAAATGAACTCTTTTTCCATGTACAACCACCTTATAAACGTTCTTCGTCCTATTTCTTTCCAAAGCGCATGAAGTCTTTCACTCGAAAAAGAGACGGACGTTTTTTATTCATTGTTAGCGGACGCCGCATAAATGTATCTGTACTATTGGACCAATTAAATGGTGCCATCGGAGAAAGATAGGGCACACCGAAGGATCGCAGAGAGGTTAAGTGAGTGAAGATGAAAATGGCAGCTGCCATCAAACCCACATAGCCCAAGACTCCTGCAGAGAGGATGACAATGAAACGAATAAAACGAACTGCGTAGGCTGCGCTGGTGGCAGGAATCGTAAACGAGCAAATGCCTGTAAAAGCAACAAGAATAACCGTCTCTGGAGAGACAATTCCCGCCTGTACAGCCGCTTGCCCCAAAACAAGCGCACCCACAATACTCACAGCGGAACCAACTTGTTTGGGCAAACGAATCCCTGCTTCGCGTAAAATCTCAAATACGGCCTCCATGATCAGCACTTCGACTATCGTAGGATAAGGGACAGGTTCGCTTCCTTGAACGACACTCATTAATAATGGTGTCGGGAGGAACTCAGGATGGAAGGTTACCGTCGCAATGTAGAAAGCTGGCAAGAACAATGTAATAAAGGTGCAGATAAACCGTAAGATCCTAAGAATCGTTGAGACATGATAGCGCCAATAATAATCTTCACTCACCTGAAGCGATTGAAAAAAAACAAATGGGACGAGCAAAGTCCCCGGCACCGCATTTAACATGATGGCGACTCTTCCGTCGAGCAACGCGCCCGCCACTTTATCCGGTCGCTCCGTGGTTTCGATGAGAGGAAATAGAGTTATCCTGTTATCCGTCAACCATTCTTCCAAATAGTTGATATCTACAATGTCTTCATAAGGAATGTTTGAAATCCGCCTATGCACCTCTTGCAAAATTTTATCGTTAACGATACCTTGAAGGGATAAAATTGCAATCGTATTTTTCGTATATGTACCTAGCTTTTTATACTCCACCTTAAGCTTTGAAGAGGGGCAGTGGAACCGTACTAACGCGATATTGTTCGATAACGACTCGGAAAAACCGTCATGCGGTCCTTTGATCGTGACTTCGTTATCCGGTTCTTTCACAGATCTCGTTTGGACGGAAAACGTATCAACCGATAAAGCTTGAGATGCCCCTTCCAATAGAAACAGCGTACATCCAGCGATCAATTCTTCAACGGCTTCTTCGATGGTTTCCACACTATTTTTTGCTCTTATCTCGAGCAGCGATACCAGGTGATCTATATTTCCAGCTTCATCGTTTTTTATTTCGGGATGTTCTGCTAGCTTATTTAACAAGTCGGTCGGATCAGCAAGACCTCCTAAATACAAGATACCCATAACGCGGTTGTTCCCGGACTCGATTTTTTTTACAACCAAATCTTCCGTACTGCACAAATCCGCTTTAATCGCATCGATGCTCGCTTGCATATCGAGTTGAAAGTTCGTTGGGTTAGCATTGTTCATTTTGCGTGAAATCCACCGCCCTAGGTCAATAATGCCTATTTTTCCCTTGGGAGTTCATTTTAAACATTAATAAAACTGAATAAGAATCACTGTATTTGGAGACAGTTGAAACAGGTGATCTAAATGAAATCTTTTGTCTACTTAAACATAGCATCGGTTGTATGGACTCTGTTTCTTCTATATTATTTGCCGGGGAGCAAGCTTCTCGAGACCAATCAAAGTAACCAGTGGCTTTTTATTATTGTGAGCTTGTTGACGATTGTGCCCACGCTGCTAATGATTTATATTGCCGCATGGATAGAGAAAAGAAAAAAGGATATCCCTTAATGTATCCTTACATTTTATTCATCAATTTTAGAAAGCGCTTACCTGAAACCCGTCTCCTTTGTAATATCCCATTCATGGTCCGTTCATATTACTTCTCTACAATCGTTGATGTAAGCATGAAAATATAAAATATATGGAGGACTTCTTATGTTACCTTATGCTATCATTTTTATGACATCTGCTCTCATTTTTTATACGATTGGCGTGTGGAGCGAAAAAATTCAAGGGATTTTAAAAGGCTGGCATATCGTTATTTTTTGGATTGGATTAATTTGTGATTCCGCCGGAACAACGCTTATGAGCAAAATAGCTAAAGGCGGCTTTGCCTTCAATTTTCACGGAATTACAGGACTTTTAGCCCTCTGGCTCATGTTGTTCCATGTCATTTGGGCAACGATTGTGTTGATTCGCAAAAATAAAACCATGCTTGTGAAATTCCATAAATTCAGTCTCATAGTTTGGATACTCTGGTTGATTCCTTATATTTCAGGTCTTATTTATGGCATGATGGGATAGAATTGTTCATTAACTCTCGTACCTTTTTTAGGGCGGGAGTTTTTTCTTTTGTTAAGTTCCAAACTATTTATTAAGCTCAACCGTCTTGCTAGTGTAAAGCAGAAAAAAACACTAGTTGGAGGATATGAAAATGAAAAAGAATACGATGATCGTAACAGGAATTCTGTCCACTTTAACGTTTGGTATCGCAGCCGGGGCTTTTGCAGATAATAGTCTCACGGAGATAAAGGCATTTCTTAACCCGGCCGTTCATGTGAACGTCAGCGGGAATGAAATTGCTTTAAAGGATGAGCAGGGCAACCAACTTACGCCGCTAACGTATAATGATTCGATTTATTTGCCGCTTCGCGGTGTTGCTCAAAGTCTTGGATATCAAGTTTATTGGGATGGCACCAATCATACAGCGTTATTTCAAGTGAAAAGCGACTACCTCACGTTCCGCGAAGATGAGAAGCTGATTCAAGACAAATATGGTTACACGCTGCAAATTCCATCATCTCTCGGCGGTAAAGTAAGGCCAACCATATGGCCGCAAGAAGCACTGGAACAAGGGATTCAATCAGGGAAATTATCTCAAAAAGTGCAGAGTACCACCGATATTTTATATCTTCCGAAAAATCCGAGTTCCCCAGCGAGTTTAATGGCTACCGTTGAAGTATTTAAGCAAGCGGATTGGGCTGACGCCCCGCATGATGCCCAGGATAGGGTATTAGGTTCGAAAGGGAATTACGTATATATTATACATAATGAACAGAAGAATCCGTTTGACCCGCAAAGCGATGATTATCCGATCTATCAACAAGTCGTAAATCAATTGTCAGATAACGAATACTACTTGATTTTGAACCATGCCGCTACAGGGGATCCCTCTATCGCATCTCAATTAATCGGGAAATGGACTGAACAACAAAAGGGTACTTTAATGGAGCTTACAGCCGATGGCGTCTTATATCGCGCAGGGGTAGCAGTAGGGAACTATTTAATATTGGATTCAGAGCATATGAAGTTAGTAGCAGATAAACAGGTATCGACTGTTCCATTCAAAGTAGATGGAGATATTCTTGTAATAGCGGGACAGACGTTTAAAAGAAACAATTAAAACTTAAACGAGGAAAAAGCAGCATTCCTTTATAAAGGGATTCTGCTTTTTTTGTGAATCGATTTGGAAACATTTTATTTAGAAATTCTCCAAACTTTTTATTAAACTCATACGTCTCAGTGAAGTAAAAGAAAAAGCCGACACATGGGTAACATAAGGAGAGTTATAGTTTCATGATGAGGAGCAATATAGAAAACTTACTGATTACATGTATAACCGAACATAAAGAAAATGCATACCGATTAGCATACAGTTACGTAAAAAACGCGGAAGATGCTCTCGACATTATTCAGGAATCCATACAGAAGGCGTTTGAATCATTAGGCAAACTAAAAAATCCAGCATCCGTGAAGAGCTGGTTTTACAGGATTGTGGTGAATACTTCTTTGGACTTCTTAAGGAAGCAGAAGAGGATCCAAGTGGTAGACGAGCAGGTACTGGAATTCTATGGTCAAGCTAGTGACGACGTCTATCAAGATATCGATCTGGAAAGAGCTATGGATGAATTGCCCTCTATATATCGGAGCGTCATTGTGCTTAGATATTTCGAAGATTTAAAAATAGAAGAAATCGCCGAGGTGTTAAATGAAAATTTAAACACCGTAAAAACACGCCTGTATCAAGGACTTCGATTGCTGCGGGTTAAAATGGATGATAAGATGCTGCAGGAGGTACAGTGAAATGGACGATAAATTAACGAAATTGAAACAACAGCATATGGATATTCCGATTCCGAAGGAATTGGATTTCATCGTAAAAAAAGCAATTAAACAAAATAGAAAAAAAACGACAAATTTCAATGTATGGGCTGGAATCGCTGCAGCGGCCATTCTATTCGTAGCAGGGATTAATGCCAGTCCCGCAATTGCAAATGCCCTCTCGGAAGTTCCTATCGTGGGCAGCCTTGTAAAGGTGCTTACAATCAAAACATATCAGATAGACGATGGGAATTTTAAGGCGAATATTGAAGTGCCGGCCATTACGAATTTAGACAATAAAGCTTTGGAAAACACATTGAATCGCAAATACCTGGAAGAAAGCAAAAAGCTGTACCTCGAGTTCGCTGCCGGCATGGAAAGCTTAAAGAAAAATGGCGGAGGTCATGATGGTGTGGACAGCGGCTATGTAGTAAAGACCGATAATGACCAAATACTATCCGTGGGGAGATATTATGTTAATACCGTAGGTTCTTCCTCAACTACATTCAAATACGATACGATTGATAAGAAAAATCAGCTTTTGATCACCTTGCCCAGTTTGTTTAAAGATGATCGCTATATAAGCTTAATAAGTGAAAACATTAAAATGCAAATGAAGGAACAGATGAAGAATGATCCTTCGAAGTATTATTATCTTGCCGGTGAACCCAAACCGTACAATAAGATTTTTGAAGCGATTGCTGCTGATCAAAGCTTTTATATCAATAATGAAGGCAAACTTGTGATTACGTTTAATAAATATGAGGTAGGTCCAGGATCCACAGGGGTACCGGAGTTTACGATCCCGACAAGCGTGTTATCCGATGATTTAGTCAGCAACGAATACATTAAATAAACTTTTCCGGGATGGGGGGGGCTTTCCTATCGATCATATTATTAGAAAAGAATAAAAATTAAAAAAATATATTATTTTTTTTTCTTCATGTGTTATTCTAGATAAATATAATTTTTTGAGGTGAAGACGATGCAGTTAACTGATGACAAAAAAGTCCTTACAACATTTTCAAGGTCAAATCCGTTTCAAGCGAAAGTTCTCAAGAATGTAAATTTAAATGGTGCCGGTTCTAGTAAAGAAACTCGGCATCTCGAGTTATCGTTAAAAGAATCGGGCCTTTCGTATCTCCCAGGCTATGCGCTTGGCATTTTCCCGCAAAATGATCCCGAACTAGTGGCTTCGCTTCTTGAGGAAATGAAGTGGGATGAAGAAACGGAAGTTATGATTAATAAGGAAGGTGACACACTTCCACTGAAGGAAGCGTTAACCACTTACTTTGAAATTACGCTGCTGTCGAAAAAGATTTTACAACAGGCCGTGGAATTCACAGAAAACGAAGAGCTTCGAAATCTTTTGTTAGCTGAACATGCAAACCAACTGAAAGAATATACCAACGGGCGTGATTTGCTTGATATGTTACGCGATTTCGGTCCATGGAAAGCTTCAGCTGGGGAATTGGTGTCTCTTTTAAGAAAAATGACGCCACGTCTCTATTCAATTGCAAGCAGCATTGCCGCTCATCCTGAGGAAGTGCATCTAACCATCGGTGCTGTACGCTATATGGCTCATGGACGCGAACGGAACGGAGTTTGTTCTGTTTTAGTTGCTGAACGCCTTGAAGAAGGTGATACGCTTCCAGTATTTATTCAGCCCAATAAACACTTCCATCTGCCAGAGTCACAAGATAAAGACATTATTATGGTTGGTCCAGGGACAGGCATTGCGCCATTCCGTTCCTTTATCGAAGAACGTGCAGTGAATGAAGCAACAGGCAGATCATGGCTATTTTTTGGAGACCAGCGTTCAGCGACGGATTTCCTTTATCAGGACGAGTTGGAGAAATATCAAAAAGATGGAGTTTTGACAAAAGTAGAGGTTGCGTTCTCTCGTGATACGGAACAAAAAGTATATGTACAACATAAAATGCTCGAGAACAGCAAACAATTGTTTGAATGGCTAGATAACGGAGCATACTTCTACGTTTGTGGAGATAAGCAAAACATGGCGAAAGATGTCCACAACGCACTTATTGATGTCATTGAAAAAGAAGGCAAGATGACCCGCGAAGCAGCCGAAGCGTATCTAAACGATATGCAAGAGCAAGGGCGTTACCAACGTGATGTGTATTAAAATCTATGGTTTTTAGTAAAAGAGTGACTTTATGCCGCAATCAGCGGTCATTTGGAGTCACTCTTTTTTTTAGTCGCATTTCTGATTGCTTTCTCCGGCTGTATGCAATAATTGCGACAATAGCCCGTAATAGTTCAATTCAACAAAAGAAAGAAGCCGTGCAACAATTGCGCCTTGTAAGCGACAGATTATTAATCGTAAATTGCGAATAGTAAGTTAGAAACTTTGCGCAAGCAACAAGAGGAGGTGAGAGATGAGGATTGTACCGAAGCAGGGAGGTTTGAAAGCGCTTTAAAAATACGGAGTAGTTGAAGGAGGTATTTTATTGTGTCAACCATGAGGAAACGTATTCAAAAGAGTTTGAGCAGAAGGTTAAAAATCACGCTAGCACTTTTGTTTTTCTTGGCACAGTTTTTCTCGTTCGGCAATCTATCGTTTTTTGACGAGACCAAAGCTTTGGCAGCAAGTCAGACCGCCATTCAGTCAACCAAATTGAGCGTGACAGTCGATGATTCTTTCCCTAGAATTATCCAATACCAATGGTTGGGGTCAGGAACGTCTAACGGTTCCGTATTTTACGGAAATGAAGACACGTTGAGTCAGGTCAAAATTAACGGAACAGCATACACACCAACTGTAACTAGTGTTACAGCAGGGGATACGATAACTTATACACTGAACATTTCAAGTATAGGGGTAACCATGACGATGTATCTCAAGGTTACCGACAACGTAGTCGAATTCAAGGTAAGCGATATTACCGAAAGCGGCACGACAAAAGTCATGACCTTTGAAATTCCGAACCAAAATCTGATATCCATTCGGGACAATCAGCCTAATGCACAAGAAACAGGGGTTGATGTCAAAGGCTCCGTCAATTACGATGACAATTCCAAGGAGGAATTTAACACATTATCTACCAAGGCCGTTGACGCAAACCCGGTGGCCAAATCTTATCTTATTTTGAATACCGATAAGCTTGCTGCAACGATGTATAATAACAGCATTAATCTTACGCCGGCCACGGGCAGCAAAATTCTCGGCGACAAGTATGAAGCCAGATACTACTATCAGACAGTGAATAAAACCGGTTATAAGAGAATGGGCGCATGGAACAATACTTGGACTTACAGAGAAGTGCCGATGGAAATTATGGAGCTTCCATACGCTAAGATTGCCATTACACCCGATGCCAACAATGATGGTGCGGTAGATTGGCAGGATGGCGGTATTGCCTACAGACAGATCATGAAAATTCCATACGGTGCTGACACGATCAAGAAGAGCTTTGCGCATATCGCTTATACGCGGGCAAGTCTTGCGCAGTGGCCATTTTTGAGAACGCTGGATATGGTAAAGAAAATTTCCCTTTATACCGACGGCTTCGGACAGTTCCTGGAATACAAGGGACATCAGGCTGAAGGCCATGATTCCAACCATCCAGATTACGGCATCAACATCAATAAGAGGGCAGGGGGACTTACAGATCTCAACTATTTTGTTAATGAGGCTGCTAAATATAACACAAGCGTAGGGGTACATATCAATGCTACCGAGGCTTATCCGGAAGCCCGTTACTACAGTGAAGATCTTCTTAGACAGCCGCACGTACCCGGTTGGAATTCGCTCGACCAGGCGTACCTAATCGACCAGTACAAGGATGCCACCAACTTTGGGAGTCACGGATTGGTTGACAGGCTCGCCGAACTTAGACAAAATGTTCCCGGCCTGAAGTGGGTTTATGTGGATGTATATTATTTTCAAGGTTACCCGGAGTGGAAGCTCGGAACAGAATTAAATAAGAACGGTTGGGCTGTGGGCACGGAGTTTCAAGGCGCTTTAGAAGATTATGCGGTATGGAATCATGTTCCGCAGATGAAGAGCCAGGTCGTAAGGTTTATAAAGAACGGCGTTGCAGATTCGTATGGCTTTAACCCGATGCTGTTGAAATCAAGGCATGCGGGCTCCATGGGCTATGGCGATGACGGCAATGACGACCAAGGGAATAACACAGGTCTCACAAGCCAAATGCAAATTTTCTACACGAACAACTTGCCAATGAAGTACATGCAAAACTTTGACATTATGAAATGGTCGAGCAACCGAATTGACTTTACGAACAATGTTTATGTCAAACAAGTCACTTCGGATCCGAATCCTGTTGTAGAGCTGTATAAGGATAACAAGAAGATTGCTACATACCAAAATAATTACAATACTTCAACCTACGAAATTCAAAATTTAGGCGCCAAAGTGTTTATTCCTTGGGATCCTCAGAATGAAACGAAGATCTATCACTATAACACGGCTGGAGGAACAACTACTTGGGATCTTCCAAACAGTTGGGCCGGGATGAGTATAGTGAAGTTGTACCAGTTATCCGATACTGGTAAAACTTTTGTGAAGGACCTTACGGTAACGAATGGTCAGGTAACGATTGACGCAGCAGCGAATACGCCTTATGTCGTCTACAAAGGTGAGCAAACGAACCCAGTCATGATTTGGGGAGAAGGCGGATTTGTGAAGGATCCGGGTTTCGACAGCCATGACTTATCGCCGGCAACCTCAGCATGGACTACAGCGTCTTCTGGCGGAACCACGAGCCATATTCAGATCGTGAATAGCGACGTTGGCGAGACCTTTTTGAATGTGAGCGGAAACAACGGCGCGGATGCGACATTGAGCCAGACCATAACAGGGCTGACCCCGGGCAAGACCTATCAGCTTTCTGCGTGGATGGAGGTTAATGGAAGGACTGGAACGATCGGCGTCAAAAACTATGGCGGTCCTGAAGTTACTAACACGATGGAAAAATCAGAACTTACGAACCAGATCTATAATACGCTAAGGTTCAATCGGAATAAAATGCAGCGAATCAAGCTTGAATTTACAGTGCCGGCTAATTCAACGAGTGCGAACATTTACTTCACTGCAAATGCAGGGACGCCTCAATCTTATATGTACCTGGATGACGTACGTATTGTAGAAATGAATACGACGCCATTTGGAAGTCACTATTTCTTCGAAGACTTTGAGAGCAATGACGAAGGCATAGGACCTTTTGTACAGACCAAGATGGTAGGACGTATCCACAGGTCGGAGACTCATAGCGGTTTTACGACCGATACGATCCACGGCAATTATTCATTGAAGATGCGTCAGACCACTTCAACGGAAACTGGCGAATACATGAGGACTGTGCCGTACAACGTCAAGCTGCAACCAAATACGATGTACAAAGTCAGCTTTAACTATTTGCTTGGTTCGCAATACAATGGTGCATATTCTGTTGCTATTATGGGGAACAACGGTTCAACTACTTTGTCTAACGTAGCGCTTCCTTCATCGGTTAGCGATACCGTATATTCAACATTTACGAAGACTTTTGTCACAGGAAATGATGACAGTACCTACATCTCGTTTATTAAGAACGGTGGAGGGATGATCGACTTTGTCATCGATGACTTTGCGATTGACGTTGTAACAACAGCGCCGGCTCTGGCCGTACCAACAGGATTGAAAGCGACTCCTTTAAGCCCGTCCCAGATCAGCGTAAGCTGGAATGAGACGGATCTAGCAACCGGATATGACTTGGAGGTAGATGGTCAAGTAGTTTCACAAGCTATGTACCCTTACATGCATTCCGGGCTGGCTCTAAATTCTACCCATACCTACAGAGTAAGGGCTAAGAACGCTACAGAGACGACGGATTGGAGCGCACCTGTGAGCGCTACGTCATTGAATGCGATTTCAATCGTAGCGGTAGCGGATTCATTTGTACGTGACGGCGGGTCGGCGGATACTAACTATGGTGCTGATCCGACAACTTCGGTCAAGTGGGATGCACTCGGTTATAACCGCGAAGCATTCTACAAATTTAACTTGAATAGTATGCCGGCTAATGTGAGTAGTGCAAAAATTAAACTGTATCCAACGACGGCCGGTTCAGTATCGCCTGGGATTAATGTTGAGCAAGTTCAGAATAATTGGAGCGAGTCTGCGATTACTTGGAACAACAAGCCTGCAGTAATAGGGGCCAAATTGAATGCAAGTCCGATTATGCCTGTGCTTAATACTGCATTTGTCATTGATGTGACGAATATCGCCAAGAGCGCGCTTGCAAGCCAAGATAAAAACATATCCATAAAATTATCGAATGCGCTTCTGAGAGGCGGATCTGCAGATAGTCAGTTTGCGACTAAAGAGAATAGCATGTCCCAGTACTGGCCGGTGATCGAGTATACCGCACCTGGAAGCATTATTGGCAAGGTTGTAGACAGCAATAATAAGCCGGTTTCCGGGGCAGCTGTGACCGCATCTGTATCCAGTTCAGTATATGGTTCAGTTTATACGGCAATGGACGGAACATATTCCATAACGAATATACCGTCAGGCTCTGGCTATACCGTAACGGCAAGTAAAGAGGGGTACGTGGACGCAACACGCTCGAATGTTATTGTGCCGATGGGGGATGCTACTAGCCTTGATATGACGCTTATCCCGCTGGTTAGCCCACCGTCAAACAATGCGGATCTGCAAGCACTGAGCCTTTCGAGCGGACAATTGAATCCTGCCTTTGCAGCGGGGACGACTTCATATACTGCGAATGTGGGAGGCGATGTGAGCAGCATCAAAGTAACCGCTTCGGGTTCTGATTCCCATGCTACATTGACCGTGAACGGTCAGCCAGTTGTGAGCGGACAAGAAAGCGGTTTGATTAGTCTGAATACGGGTGACAATGCGATTAATATCGTAGTAACGGCGCCGGATTCTACGACGAAAACGTACACGGTGAACGTGCACCGCGCGATTGCTCCGCCGGAAACACCAGTTCTTAATAATGTCGTAACCGGTAATGGTAAGTTAACGTTGGATTGGACGCAATCTTCCAGATCAGCAGGTTATAAAGTCAAATACGGAACAGCCAGCGGTGTGTATACAAAATCGGTCGATGCCGGCAATGTGAACAGCATGACCGTTGAGGGACTTCAAAATGGAACAACCTATTATTTCGCCGTCAGCGCCTATAACGCAGGTGGAGAAAGTGGTAATTCCAATGAGAAGATAGGAACACCTGATGGTACTCCACCGACTACCGCAGTTAGCTTGAATGGTGCAAAGGGCTCTGGCGACTGGTTTACTTCTAATGTTACAGTGACGCTTGTAGCTCAAGATGATAATTCCGGTCTAGCGTCTACCGAATATTCTTTATCCGTATCGCAGAATGTTTACGGGCCGCAATCGACCAATGGATTCGTGCCGTATACGGCTCCGCTCTTACTTGGTGATGGGATTTATCAGCTGCAGTATCGATCGACGGACCGCGCCGGAAATGTTGAAGAATCCAAAGCGATGACGGTCAGTGTCGATCAAACGGCGCCAACCATCGTGCTCACTGCAAATGGCAGTCCGCTTACGGATGGGGCAACATTCCAGGATAATCAGTTGATCGCGTTCAATATGCAAGCAGAAGATCAATTGTCCGGAATCGCATCGCAATCGATGAGTATAGATGGCGTTGTAAGTACGGCGGCACAACAAAATGTGAGCTTTGAAGGGAAATTAGGAAGTCATACGATTCAAATGATCGTAACGGATCGGGCTGGAAATGTGAAGACAACCCAGATTACCGTGAATATCACGACAAGTGTAAGTGCCACGCAGCAGCTGATCGCTAAATTTTTGGCATCAGGTGATATAAGCGGCCCACTCGGGACTCAAATTACAAACAAATTTACTCAGTCGCTAGACCAATACAGCAAGGGGCATATAGATCAGGCGATCAAGCATATGCAAGATGTCCTGGAGCATATCGAGAAAGCGAAGCAGGGTGAAATTTCTGACCATGCAAAGCAAGTCTTGACAACAGATGCCAATGCCATAATTACGACTTGGTCCAAATAACTCGATTTTATGTACGCGATCGGGAGCAGTGCTCCTGCTCGCGTTTTTTCTCCATATTTTCCGCTTGAAACCGCAATCAAATGCGCTCGCAAAAATTGTGCCTTGCTCGCGACAATAGGCATCGGTTAAACTACCTATACTTACGCGTTATTGCAGCACAGAGAGGTGAACTTTTCAGGTGAAAATTAGGGACTTATTTTCCAAACGGAAAAAATCGATGCTGAGGAAAATGATCATCGTCTCGCTTTTTATTTCGATCGTGCCGACGGTTATCACTGGACTGGGCAGCTATCTGTATGCCTCGTCCGTTGTAGAAACCGAAGTTAACAAAGCTAATTACCAGATTTTGAAGACCGCTTCCGATAATGTGGATAAAAAACTGCAGACGATTCAGATCAATTTGTTGCAAATTTTGAACTCTCCTTATTTTCTCACGGATTACAACGCGGATTTGAAAGTTGATCAGATTGACTTCTTTAGTAAAGTTTATAAGATACTGGGGGCTTTTCAAAATACGAACCAGGATTTGCGCGAACTCGCGCTCTATATCCGGGATATCGCGTATATCTCCCCGACGAACGGGACGATCAGACCTGATGGTTTAAGTACGTCAGTTCGGGACAAATTAGATCATGAATTGCAAGATAATTACAGGATTCGTTGGTTGAATGAGATATTTCCAGTGACCCGCAATACCGATACAGACAGAGGCGTTACACTGGTAAATAAGTTTCCTCTCGGCAGCAATGATCCGATTGGACTTGTCATCGCGTCAGTAGATCCGCGTCAATTCCGTGAAATCATCGGCGATTCGACTGTCTATAAAGGGCAATTCATGTTCGTTGTCAGCGATTCGGGGAAGTTAGTTACAACGACATCGGACGAGATTCAGCCAAGCAATTTCTATGAGAGCATTTTGCAGGCAGGTGAAGGGAAGTCCAAGTATAATTTTAATTGGAATGGAACAGCCTATCTGGTTACAAGCATCGCTTCAAACTACAGTCATTGGAAATATATCGATGTGATTCCAGTGAAAGAATTGAACGCCAAGTCTAGAGGCATTGCGTACATGACGATGGGCATTGTCTTCTTTTTCATCCTTGTCAGCGTTGGCGGGTCATTCTTCGGCAGCCGAAAAATTTACCGACCTGTAGAACGATTGCTGGCTAGCATCAGAGGTGATTCCGGTACGGAGATTGATTCCGATGAGATGGGTTTCGTCCATCGAAATTGGCTGGAACTCAAAGATACGGCATCTCAACTAAGAAAAGAGCTTTCACATCAACTGCCGATCATTCGCGAGTCTTTCGTCCTGCAGCTGCTGCAAGGGCAATTTGCACATTATACCAACAAGCAGTTAGGCGAACAATTGAAGCGCTATCAGCTTCCGGATCAAGTGGAGTTCGCTGTGCTTTCGATTGCGTTCGATATGGATGCGGCCCATGAGGGGAAATTCCGTGACAGTGACAAAGAGCTTATGCTCTTCTCCATGAAAAATATTATTGACGAATTTATTCCTCAGAGCGGCTGGCGAGGAGTTACGGTCAATGTATTCAATGACAGCCTGGTTTCATGGTTATGGAGTGTACCGGAAAGTCCGGAAGCGGACAAGGAGGAACCTGATTTCATTGCTTTCGCGGAAAACATGCGGCATATACTCTCGAACTATTTGCATCTCCCAGTGACGGTCGGGCTGAGCGGGATCGGTTATGAGACGAAGGAAATGCCGGTGTTGTACCGACAAGCGATGTTCGCACTTGAGTCGCGTATCATTTCGGGGAGAAATAAAGTGCTGCATGACGAAGGAAGCCTGGTCAGCGAGAGCAGCTACCCCGTGGAGCTGGAACAACATTACGAGAATTCGTTGAAACTCGGCAATCAAGAGGAAGCGGAGCGCATGTTGAACGACTTCATGGAGACCGTTAGAAGGCTGGCGAGATCACCAGAGGGCGTGCTTCTCTATTACAATCAGCTGCTTGCCGCTACGATGAGAACGGCTTACAGCTTAAAAGTGGAGCCGAAGCAACTGTTCGAACAATACGATCCTTATACGCATTTGCGCAAGTTGAAGAGTATCGAGGATATAAACACATGGTTTGTGACAGCGCTGATTTCACCAATTATAAATGCCGTTCAGGGAAATCGGCATGGCGAGTATGAACGAATGGTGATGACTGCTGTAAGCTTCATTCACGACAATTATCATCGGGATATCTCGCTTGAAGAATGCGCAGATTACTGCGGTGTCAGCACGTTCCAGATTAGCAAATGGTTTAAGAAAATCATGCAGACTGCCTTTATTGACTATTTGACGGAATACCGTATTGAGAAAGCAAAGCAAATATTAGCCGAAACCGATTTGCCGGTCAGCGAAGTATCTCATCTTGTCGGATATCAGCGTCAAAATTTTATGCGCGTCTTCAAAAAACAGGTCGGGACGACTCCCGGACAGTATAGGGAATCAGTCAAAACATAAGTATGCTTGCAGGATTAAGTCCTGCAAGCATTATTTTTTTGACATTATAGAATTTATAAAAGCCCAGTTGTGAAATTTGCAGCTTGGTGACGGGTGAAGACAACTCACTCCTGAAGATGGGGAACTGACGGAGGAAAGCCGTATTCGGGAAATCTGCATGTTCGGTTCAAGACTCCCGGCTCAGATGCAAAAAGTACATGTATTTTGCAGAGAAATTGCAAAACAAGGCCATCGTCCTGCAAAACATACAGGTCAAAAGTGTGCGAATCACTTAAATTAGCCTAAATTGAGTAAATGACCTGCAGGAAATGCAGGTGATAAGTCGATTACATAGATTTTCAGCTGATTATCATGTAGGAATTGCATGTCGCTAAATGTGACAGGATTCACATGAAGAGAGTTTTGTTCTGTGATAAGTCGAATTATGTCGAATGTCGTATCTTTTGTTTCAGGCGTTCCCGCTGCCGCAAGGATAGCGACATGGTCTGGATTAGCCTTGGTTTGACTGGTTTACGCCTCTGCGCAATAATTGCGTCTTGCAGGCTACAAAGCATGAATCGTATATTGCAAGTATGAAATCTGCGCTTGCAGCTACGAGAGGTGACGAAGTATGACATTATGGTTAAGGGGCTGGGGCGCAGCCCTCAAACGAGACAAGTATTTGTATTTATTAATGACGCCAGGGCTTCTCTTTTTCTTCATCTTTAAATACGGACCCATGTGGGGATTGTCGTTAGCGTTCCAAAACTACTCTCCGTTCCTCGGGTTCTGGAAGAGTGAGTGGGTAGGCTTCAAATATTTCAGTGACTTCTTAACAAATCCTGATTTTTTTAAGCTGCTACGGAATACGCTAGCGATTAGTTTCCTAAACATCCTGTTCTTTTTCCCGGCACCGATCGTCTTGGCATTGATGCTTAACGAAGTGCGCCGTGTAAGGTTTAAGAAATTTGTGCAAACGGCGATCTATTTGCCTCACTTTGTGTCATGGGTCGTCATCGCAGGTATATCCTTTATTTTGCTAAGCAAATCCACAGGGGTCGTTAACGGGCTGATTGCTAATGCTGGCGGGACGAAAATTGACTTTCTGACGAATGCGAATACGTTCTGGATGTTATTGACATCGCAAAGTATTTGGAAAGATGCCGGATATGGGACAATCATTTTCCTGGCGGCGCTGACCAGCATCAATCCCGAACAATACGAAGCGGCTCAGATCGACGGAGCAAGCAGGTGGAAACAGCTGATATACATCACGCTGCCGGGGATTAAGTCTACTATCATTGTACTACTCATTCTGCGATTAGGATCGGTTATGGATGTAGGTTTCGAGCAGGTCTATCTGATGAGCAGCGCTCCTGTAGAAAGTATTGGCGACGTCTTCGATACGTATGCATACCGCGTTGGTGTTCAGCAAGGGAGATTCAGCTTTGCAGTGGCTGCAGGCATGTTCAAATCGATTGTTGGCTTTATATTAGTTGTCGCGGCCAACCGTATCGCAAAGAAAATGGGCGAGGAAGGAGTGTATTAGGATGGATCGTTCCTCCAAATGGTTAGATGTTTTCATCTATACAATATTGTTTTTGTTTTCGCTCTGTACCGTATTGCCGTTCATCTACATTACGATCGTATCCTTCACGGATCCGCATGAGTTTTTGACGACACCGGTGATGCTGTTCCCGAAGTCATGGAGTTTAGCTTCGTACCGTTACATCTTGTCGTCGGGACAATTCATTAATTCCTTCTTCATTACAACAATGCTTACGATTATCGGTACGATCTGTGCGGTCTTGGTGACGGCAGGATTGGCGTACGGTTTATCGCGCAAGAGATTGAAAGGCAGAAATTTCATCCTGACAGCGGTTTTATTCACCATGTTGTTTAATCCGGGTATCATGCCTAACTATATGTTGATTCGAAGTCTAGGTCTATTGAACAGTTTCTGGGCGCTGTTGCTGCCCGGGTTAGCGACTGCTTTTTACGTACTGCTCATGAAAAGCTTCTTCCAAGACGTTCCTGCTGAGCTGGAGGAATCAGGAACAATTGACGGCTGTTCGGATATCGGAATCTTTTTCCGGATTATTCTCCCGATTTCGCTGCCGGTTATTGCGGCATTCAGTTTATTTTACGGTGTCGCGTATTGGAACACTTATTTCAATGGAGTGCTTTACATCAATAAGGACACGCTGCGCCCTCTGCAAGTAGTATTGCAGCAAATGCTGGCAGCAAGTTCTACTCCTGCCGATGTTTCCGAGGCCTCTGCGTCTGTCATACCGGCGGATACGGTGAAAATGGCGGCAGTTGTTATTACAGCAGTTCCGATCGTCATGGTGTATCCGTTCCTTCAGAAGTATTTTGTCAAGGGCTTAACGCTTGGCTCGGTGAAGGGCTAAATAATATTTCTTGAGAGGGGGGATGCCGATTTTTAGAAATGGTCATAAAGTTAACAGATTCTCAAAGGCGGGCAGCAACGTACAAAAGAGAAATAGAGGAGGCAACAACCTATGAAAAAGTATTTGAAAATGTCGGGCCTTACGGCAACAGTGGCACTTATGCTTGTAGCAACTGCATGCGGCAATTCAACGAAGTCGGGCGACACTCAACCGTCGGCGTCTACAAAGGCAGCGGATACCAAAGGGCCTACTGAAATCACGATTATCTCACCTACTTACAATGATGCGCCTAAAAATGATTTGGAATCCCTTCAACAAGTCGACCAGAAGCTCAATGTTAAAATCAATGCTACTTATGTTCCATCGAATAATTACGATGATAAAGTTAACGTCATGCTGGCGTCGAACGACTTACCGGATGTGACGGTTGTGTGGGACATTACGAAGCAAAATTGGGCGCAAGCGCTGGGGCAAGGCGCATTCTGGGATTTAACGCCATATATCAAGAACTATCCGAACTTATCCAAGATTGATCCTAACATCTATAGCGCACTTTCGTTTAACGGCAAAACGTTGGGGGTACCTCGGGTTAGACCGCTCGATGGTCATGAATCGCTTATTGTTCGTAAGGACTGGCTTGACAAGTTAGGTCTGCAGGCGCCTAAGACGACCGAAGATTTGTATAAAGTTATGGAGGCGTTTACGAAAAACGACCCGGATGGCGATGGCAAACAGGACACTTACGGCTTTGCTTCGTATGCGACTCCAGGCGTTCAGGGATACCTGTTCTCGATGTTTGGTTCCTCTACAGCTACTACCAATGCCATTGCGCAAGGATGGGCCAAAGACAGCTCGGGTAAGTTGATTCCTGCCTTCTCGACTCCTCAGATGAAAACGGCGCTTACTTACTGGAGCAAAGCATTCAAAGATGGATTAATCGTTCCGGATTATCCGGTTATGAAGGCTCAGCAGTTAAAAGATATGTTTATTCAAGGCAAAATCGGGATGTATTTTGGCAATATTTACGACATTTACAATACGCCAAACGTGATCAAAGAGCTGCAAAAAGTAAATCCGAAAGCGGACGCAGTCGCTTATGAGCTTCCTGCGGCTCCGGACGGCAAACATTACTATGAACAAAGCACAGGTTCTTTCGGTCAATTGATGATCAGCAAGAAAGTTCCTGAGGACAAAATGAAGAAAATTTTGGAGCTCATGGATTATGGTAACACATTGGAAGGCTGGAAGCAGATCCAATTTGGTGTGAAGGACAAAGATTATACGGATACGAGCAATCCTACCATCGTTGTTCAAACAGATGCCGGTAAAGCCAATCAGTATCCAAACCCTGGTCAATGGATTCCAGGTTACTTTAACAAATACACCAGAGCTGAGAATGGTGACATGACGCCAGAAGTCATTAAGTACAACCACGACCTCGTCGATTCCATTAACAAGTCTTCTGTTCCGGACCCGTCTTTCGGTATTAATGTACCGACAAACGTGGAGAAAGGCGCAGACTTCATGAAGAAAATTTACGATAACGAAATCAATACCCTTGTAGGCAAAAACAGCTTGGATGATTGGGATAAGTTCGTCAAATCGATGCAGGATGACGCTTCGTTCCAGAAGCTGGTAAAAGAAGTAAACGATGCTTATAAAGCTAAGAGTGGCAAGTAATAAAGGTAAGTAATGAAGTAGGGCTTAACGGCGGGTGATCGTCTTGAAGAAAGCTGGTCACCCAGCCGTTATACATAAGCCAACTTATAGAAAGGGGGCTTTATAAATTAATGAAAGCGCTTTTATGCGCTGGACAGCTTAAGACATACTAAATGAGGAGATGCATGCAATGAAAACAAAGCGAACGCGCAAACTGGTTTCGTTATTAACAACAGGATTCATGTTTACGCAAATTATGGGCATACCGGCTCTTTTTACGGGAACCGGTACGGTTTATGCCGCATCTGCCACGATCCAGTCCGCCAAAATGCAAGTGACGATTGACGATCAATTTCCGCGAGTTATCCAGTATCAATGGTTAAGCAGCGGGAAGGTGATGTACGGGCAAGAGGATACGCTTACCACAGTCAACATCAACGGCGTATCCTACACACCAACAGTTTCTTTCGTATCGAATGGGACGGATACTGCGACCTATATGCTTTCCTTCCCCAGCATTAATGTCGTCATGACAGTCGTCATCGACGTTGTCGATAACGTGCTCGAATTTAAAGTGACAAACATTATTGAAAACGGTTCCACACTTGTGCAGACAATTGAATTTCCGAACCACAGCTTAGTATCGATCCGTGACACGCAAGCAGGTGCACAGGAAACCGCTGTCGGCGTCAAGTCTTGGAACGGTTCAACGGAAGAGTACAACCTGCTCTCGAATAAAGCGACGGATGCGGCGCCAGTGGCGAAATCATATGTGATTCTGAACACGAATGATCTTGCAGCCTCGATGTACAGCAATGCATTCGAACTGCTGACGGACAGTCAAAAAAATGATCCCCATTACCATGATTATGAGAAACATTACTATTATCAGACGGTGAGCAAAACAGGCTATAAGAAGCTGGGGGCTTGGAGTTATCCTTGGGATTACAGGGAGATCTCGGGCAATATTCAAGAAAAAATCGAGCTTCCTTATGTGAAGGTAGCCATTACCGACGATGCGAACGGAGACGGGACGGTCGATTGGCAGGATGGCGGTATTGCTTACCGGCAAATCATGATGCTGCCAAAAGGCAACGATCTGGTTCCGAAAACTTTATCCGAAATCGCTTACACTCGCGCCAGCTTAGCCCAATGGCCGTTTTTGCGGACGCTGGATATGATTAAGAAAATTTACATGTACACAGATGGTTTTGGCCAGCTGCTTGAGTACAAGGGTCATCAAGGCGAAGGACACGATTCCGGTCATCCTGATTACGGCATTAATATCAATCCGAGAGCGGGCGGTATTGATGATCTAAAAACGCTTGTCAACGGGGCTAGTCAATATAACACCTATGTGGGCGTTCACTTAAACGATACGGAAATGTATCCTGAAGCGCATTATTTCGATTACAATAAAATTTTCCCGGCAACCTGCTGGGGCTCGATGGATCAATCGCAATGTATTCAGCAATATAACGATGCATTTGATAACGGGCCTACAGGTCTGGCAGCAAGGTTGAAGGAATTGCACGATAATGTGCCTAATCTAAGCTGGATTTACATGGATGTGTATACGGGCCAAGGCTATAATCAGTGGAAGCTGGCGCATGAATTGAATGCTAACGGTTGGGCGATTGGTACGGAGATGAGCGGCGGGCTCGACCGTTACAGCATCTGGAACCATGTGCAAGAAAACGAGAGCAAGGTGGAACGGTTTCTTAAAAACAGTATAACGGATGAGTTCATGTTCGACCCGATCCTGTTGGGAGCCCGCCATGCAGGTGCAATGGGATATGGCAATGACACCAATGAAGATCAAAGCACAACGGGTCAAACCATTAATGACCAAATCAACATCTTCTTTACCCAAAACCTGGTTGACAAGTACATGCAAAACTTCGACATTATGAAGATGACTGTTGATCCGACTTTGAATCAAACGACCAATGTAACATTCAAGAATGGATTGACGGGACAGGTCGTAGATCCGGGTATCGTAACGAATGATGGAACTTATGTCACCAACAACCCAAAAGTCGAATTAAGAAAGAATGGGGTTCTGCTCGCAACGTATCAAAAACAGTTTAAGAAGAAGATTATTTCTCCTAGTGCGGCTGATTACCATCCGAAATATGTAACACCTCAGTTAACCCAATATTTGCTGCCGTGGGATCCGCAAAACGAATCGAAATTGTACCACTGGAACTCGGTCGGCGGCAATACGACTTGGACGCTGCCAGCTAGCTGGGCAGGAGTACCGACTGTAGATTTGTATCAACTGACAGATACAGGGAAAACGCTCGTTGCGAATCTGCCGGTAACTTCCGGTCAAATCACCATCAACGCGGTTGCCAATACGCCTTACGTTGTGTATAAGGGTGGTCAATCGGATGCGATTACGCCGGTGTCGGCGATGAACTTCGGCAGCGGCGGTTTCGTAAAAGATCCTGGTTTCGACAGCCGCATGCTGAATAACTGGAATATAACTTCGACAAGCGGCAGCACGAGTCATGTAACGATTCAAACCAACCAGGCCGGAGATGCCTACCTGCAGGTGAAAGGGAATAACGGCGCTGACGCTACGATTTCCCAATCCATCACAGGTCTGACGCCTGGCAAAACGTATCAAGCATCCGTTTGGGCTGAGGTGAAGAATGGACAGACGGTAACGATCGGCGTGAAGGATTATGGCGCCGCGGAAGTGACCAATACGATGACCAAATCGAACGTACCGAACAAATACGACACGCAACTGAGAGCTGTCATCAATAGCAATAACCTTGGCACCAACAACATGCAGCGGCTTAAAGTGAACTTTACAGTCCCTGCTGGTTGTTCCAGTGCAACGCTTTATATGGCAACAGGCCAGGTAGCAGGATCGCAAACTGCGGAAGTCGATTTGGATGACGTACGGGTTGCGGAACTGACTTCTCCGGCGCCGCAAGGAAATCATTATTTTTTCGAGGATTTTGAAAGCAACCAAGAGGGACTTGGACCGTTTGTGCCGATTAACGCGGGACATACGCATATTTCCGATGTGCATGCCGGCTATACGAACGATACGATCAACGGACACTCTTCGTTAAAAATTCTTGCGGATACGGTTCAAGAGGGAGTCAGGACAATTCCTATCAACTTGAAGCTGTTGCCTAATACAACGTATACGGTTAGCTTCCCGTACAGCATGACAGTAGCAAACACGTTTAAATTCGCTGTAACCAGCGGCTATGGAACGGGTATGGTAGACTTGTTCAATGACACGCTTGATAATTCGAAATATTTTTACAGCAAGACGTTCACGACCGGCAGTGCAGACGATTACAGTTTCCGTTTCATTCAGAACGGATCGAAAAGTCAACTTATCGTCGATGATTTCACTGTAGATCTCGGAACCGTAGCACCGCCTGCCGAGACTGCGGATCAAACGTTCGACAACGGTCAAGTCGGTGGCTGGATTGACGCTTATGGTGATGGACAGGTGCAGGCAGTGAGCCAGCAGTTGTCGCTGAATACGGACCGGTACGAGACGGTAGCGCTCGATCAAAACACGCCGGATATCGCTGACGGCGAAATGACGTTCACCGTCACGCCACAGTCCGGCAATTTGGCGGGAGCTATCATCCGCTACACGTCGCCGACCAGCTATACGCGCATCGGTTATGACGGTACGGTAAACGGCTGGAGATACTGGGATCCACAAGGCAATACAGGCATTATCAATATGCCGGGTGTAGCGCTTACGACAGGTATTCCGCATAAAGTGAAACTGACTTACACGGGAACGCATTACACGCTGTATGTCGACAATATCTTGAGCTATGACGGCGATATACCGGCATTGAAAACGACTGCGGGACGCACCGGCTTCTCCGTGAGAAACAAATCGAACGTATTCTTCGACAAAGTCACGTTCAAGAATCTGGGCGCATCTTCCGGTTCGACGCCGATCACGCCAACGCCGTCTAATCCGCAATCGACGCCAGGCAAGATCGTGCTAGACACTTATGACGATGCCTATGTAAGAGACGGTGCGTCTGCAACTGCGAATTTCGGCACCGATCCTTCACTTGTTGTCAAATGGGATACAAATGCCGGATACTCGCGAGAGTCGTATCTGAAATTCGATCTGTCCGGGGTGACAAGCTCCGTTTACGCTGCCCAAATTAAGCTAAATGCAATTACCAAAGGCAGCGTGGCGCCGAATCAAGTGGTGGAACTTGTCAGTGACAATACATGGAGTGAAAATACGATTAATTGGAACAATAAACCGGCTTCCTCTACAGTGATCGCAACCTTTACTCCGGTTTTAGGCGTCAATGCAATTGATGTGACGAGCCAAGTGCAGAATGCACTCGTCTCAGGCAAGAAGCTGTCTGTTAGGATTCACTCTGCATCGCAGTTGGGCGGCAGCTCCGATGTGAGCTACGGAGCGTACGAGAATACGACAGCCGGCAACCGTCCGGTGCTCGAGCTTACCGTACCGACGACTTCTACCCACACAGCAAGTGAAGACAGTTATGTGCGCGACGGCAGTTATGCCGGCCAAAATTTCGGAACTAGCGCAACGCTGGACGTAAAAGCGGATGCTATCGGCTTTTCGCGCGAAGCGTATGTGAAATATGATCTGACATCGGTTACCGGCAATGTCACCTCGGCCAAGATTCAATTGAACTTGACCACCGCAGGTGCAAGTGCTCCGAATCAGGTTGTGGAATTGGTCAGCGACAATACGTGGACCGAGAACGGAATCACCTGGAGCAATAAACCTGCTTCTAGCGGAATTGTTCTGGCAACTTTCGCTCCGACCGTCGGCGTTCATGAAATCGATGTGACGAGCCAGGTGGCTGCCGCAATGGCAAACGGCAAGAAGCTATCGATCCGGGTTTACGCTTCGCAGACGGTAGGCGGCGCATCCAGTGCCAGCTATGGATCGCGTGAGAACACAACATCGAGCAATCGTCCTATTTTAACAGTAACGACTCAATAAGAACGCTTAGGTATAACGGTAGGTACGGCGATGTCCGTACCTACCTTATTTTTTTGTAAAATCGGGAAGTCGCATTGATTATTCGAATTTCTCGCTTCATGCAAAAAATGCGACTTGCAGGCTACAACCGATTCATTTTATATTTCAAACTGTCCGTACCCGCTGGATTTTTTTCTATATGCACAATTTGGGAGATGTGATTGAAATGCTTTTGAATCGGTATGTGAACGATATATCCGGACTCTTTGTTTCGTATGAAAACTATAAGCCGTACCCGAAGGTTGAGGAAAGGGAAGTATGGGAATCTATATCTGATACAATTCGAAATTATTGGATTTCCAGGGGAGAAGCGTATCTTGACTTTTCATGGCCTGCCATTACGGCTATTGATTATATGGAATATGCAAGAAATGGAAATGTAATGCGATTTCAGGGCATATACGAGGAACGCAGAATAGCACTCGCTTCCATGGTCCTTGCAGAATGTATGGAGGGAGAAGGACGCTTTATCGATCAGATCATCAATGGGATCTGGACGATTTGCGAAGAATCCTCTTGGGTAACTCCCCCTCATATGGTTATTTCTAAAGTATGCTCATCCGACTGCATACCTAATATTGCCGACCAATACATCGATCTGTTTGCCGGGGAGACGGCAAGTTTGATGGCAACCACTTATTATCTTTTGCAAAAGCCGCTGGATGCAGTTAGTTCCAATATTTGCGGCCGAATTCGACTGGAAATGAAACGCCGGATTTTCGATCCGTATTTGGAACGTACCGATTTGTGGTGGATGGGACTGGAAACGAACAGGATAATGAACAACTGGAATCCGTGGATCAACTCGAATTGTTTATCTTGTTTCCTGTTGATGGAGAGCGATGAAGAGCGCCGTTTCCGGGGAATAGAAAAGGTAATGCGTACTTTGGACCGATATTTAGGCGATTGCAGTCCGGACGGCGGCTGTGATGAAGGTCCGGTTTATTGGGATCGCGCCGGAGGGGCGCTGTTTGATTGTCTGGAACTGCTTTACCAAGCTTCCCAAGGTCAAATTAACTTGTATGATGAACCATTGATTCAAGAAATCGGACGCTATTTATACCGGGTTCACATTGACGATACCTATTTTGTCAACTTTGCCGATAGCAGTGCAAGTTTTGATATCGTGGCCGATACCGTATTCCGTTATGGCTCACGCATCCAGGATCGGCAATTGGTAAGATTGGCGTCATCCGCCTATCAAACGAATAAGCCGCCGCTTTCCAGGTGGCTGACACTTCATCGTCTTATACCTTCCTTTTTACTTGATGATAAAATTAAGGCAATAAAAGAGACACCCCCATATGTCCGCGATGCATGGATGAATCGTATCGAAGTGATGACTGCCAGGGAGCAGGAAGGCTCCAGCCATGGTTTGTATTTGGCCGTTAAAGGGGGCCATAACGATGAGAGCCATAATCATAATGATATCGGCCAATTCCTTGTATATTCGGACGGGAACCCAATTCTTATCGATGTCGGTGTCGGAACTTATACCGCCAAGACGTTTAGCCCTGAGCGGTACGACATTTGGACGATGCAGTCCGCTTACCACAATGTACCCATTGTGAATGGGATTCAGCAGATGGCTGGAATTGCGTATAAAGCAAGTGAAGTTGAATACCAAGTTCGTCATGAAGCGGCACAACTATCAATGAATCTCGCCAGTGCCTATCCGGAAGCAGCAGGCATCGATTCGTGGAAACGAACTTGCAGCCTTTATCGAGACCAAGCCTCATATATCGAGATTGTAGACGATTTTGAACTTACTCAGGCAACCGATGATATTATTGTCCACTTGATGACTCCTTGTATGCCGCTGATTAACAGCGATGGGAGCATTCTGTTACAGAACCCCGGCGGTGAGAAAGTATATATTCACTATGACTCAAGCAATCTTCAGGCTGCGAGCGAGACCATTGAGCTGACAGATGAAAGGCTGAGCGCCGTCTGGGGCGATTGTATGTATAGAATCATTCTAAAGGCGAAACAAGCCGTTCGAGCAGCTGTATGGACAATGCGTATTTACAAAGGATGACTTGAGCGAGACTGCAATGAACCTGATGGGATGGATGGAGCGATGAAAAGCAAAAGACCTAACATATTGTTTCTGATGAGTGATGAGCATCGAGCCGATACGGCCGGATTTGCCGGGAACTCCGTTGTGCGTACACCACATTTGGACTGGATTGCGGAAACCGGCGCAGAGTAGTCAGAAGCGTAAAGGAGTTCAAATGGGATCAGCCCAAGGAAGTCAAGCGGGCAGGAAATCGGAAGAGCCCCCCATTCGGTTATGGATGCATATACAGTTCTCGGCGCGACCAATTTCATTGATGAATACTTTCTTAACCCTTATTATGACCGGGATCGCCGGAACGACCTTTGCTGCTAAAAGTGAGCTTGCTGCAACCGCATTATCCGTACATCGCGGACGGCGATAAATTTCGCTACTATTTGAACCGGGTGCAGCCTATCGCTGAGCAGCAGGTGTTCGACCATCCGTTTCTCAGCAGGCTTCAGGTGAGGCCGGGGGTTGATGCTTCGGATAGGGAATTTCGCCGGGCGGTTGCCGCTTACTATGCCATGATTGAAACGGTTGATGACAATTTCAGCACTGTCATGCAGGCGCTCAGCGGTGATCCCGACTATATGAGGCAGATGGAATCGTTTCGTAAGCAGCGGCGGGAATTTCGGCCAGAGTGAGAGCGAATACATGAAATAAACGACAGCTTCACAAACTTTAAAGGTTACTTTTCCCAGGATGAGATCGGGCGAAAAGTAGTCTTTTTTTCTTTACAAAACATTTACGCCTATTTGATTTGTGGTTAACGTTGCGATTTTACAATAAAGTTGTCAGTAAAACAACATAAACGCACAAATACCCAAAATTCGGAGGGATCTATTATGAAAAAACATCTATCATTGAAATCAGCACTGATGATTAGTGTGATGGCTTTGAGTATGACTGCCTGCGGCGCACCTCAACAAACCGCTCCTGCGACAGGAACTCCGGCTCCGGCAAAAGAGCTGACGCTTGAAGAGATTCAAAATAAGGCTAAGCAGGAAGGCAAGGTTATCAGTGTCGGGATGCCCGATGACTGGGCAAACTGGAAAGAAACCTGGGGCAATATTACCTCCAAATACGGATTAACTCATTCGGATACGGATTTAACAAGCTCAGAGGAAATCGCCAAATTTGACGCTGAAAAGAACAATCCAACGGCGGATATTGGAGATGTAGGGATGGCATTCGGACCGATCGCCATGCAAAAAGGCGTGACCATGCCGTATAAAACGTCTTACTGGAACGATATTCCGGACTGGGCGAAGGATAAGGACGGCCACTGGCTGGTTGATTATCAAGGTACAATCTCCGTGCTTGTCGATAAAACGCAGGTGAAAAATCCGCCGAAAACATGGGAAGATATTGAAAAAGGCGATTATAAAGTTCAGATTCCGGATGTCACCAAATCATCGCAAGCGCAGATGGGCGTACTGGCAGCGGCGGTCGCGCATGGCGGCAATGAGGGCAACATTCAGCCCGGATTGGACTTCTTTGCGAAATTGGCCAAGCAGAACAGACTGGTTACGAAAGATGTAACCAAAGCCGATTTGGAGAAAGGTGAAGTGCAAGTTGCGATTTTGTGGGATTTTGTATCTTTGGGCTTTAAAGACCAAATCGATCCAAACCGTTTTGACGTTAACATCATGAAGGAAGGCAGCATCATCGGGGGATATACAACCATCCTTAACAAGTATGCGCCACATCCGAACGCCGCGAAGCTTGCACGCGAATATATTTTGAGCGACGAGGGACAGATCAACCTGGCCAAAGGCTATGCCCGTCCGATTCGCACTAACGTCAAATTGCCGGAAGATGTCGCCAAGAAGCTGATTCCGGGCGAACAGTATCGAAATGCGAAACCGGTCACGGATTTTAAATTATGGGATGAAACATCCAAAAAAATTCCGCAGCTGTGGCAAGAACAAGTTTTGGTTAACATCAAATGACGGATTAAAAGAAGTGAGGTTTGTCCGAATGAATTACAAAGTCACGCTGTTCGCGGTCCTTGCATTACTTCCGTTTGCCCTGCTGATTGTCGGGTTCGAGCTGCTGCCTCTGACTGCCATGATCCGCGACAGCTTTCTTGCGGATGACGGGATCACCTATACGTTTCAGCAGTATATTACGGCTTTAACCAATCCCTATTATACAAAAGGAATGCTGAACAGCCTGCTCATTTCTGTATATGCCAGCGGCATCGGTATCGCGATCGCAATCGCCGCCTCCTATTCCATGACGCGAATGCCTTCTAAGATTCAGTCTGGGCTTGTGACCTTCTCCAATCTAACTTCCAATTTTTCCGGCGTGCCGCTGGCCTTTGCTTTCATTATTTTGCTCGGCAACAGCGGAGTTTTTACGCTCCTATTCAAAGAATGGGGTTGGTACATTACAGGATCGTTCAATCTATACAGTTGGAGCGGTTTAGTGGCTGTGTATGTATATTTCCAGGTACCGTTAGCCATTCTGCTGCTTTACCCAGCCTATTCTGGCATTCAAAGACAATGGCGGGAATCCGCCGCTTTGCTTGGCGCATCGGCCTTTCAATTTTGGCTGCGCATCGGATTTCCCATCATATTTCCCAGCGTTGTCGGTACGTTCAGCATTCTTCTCGCCAACGCCATGGGCGCTTATGCAACAGCTTATGCTTTAGTAGGGGGCAGCTATAATTTGCTGCCTATCCGCATCGGCGCGCTTGTAGCCGGGGATGTTGCCACCAGACCGCAACTCGGCAGCGCTTTGGCCGTCATTTTAGGATTGATGATGGTCTTGGCGATGTGGTGTAATGAACGTATGATGCGACGATTCAGGAGAGATTTGCGATGAAGAAAAAATGGCTGCACATGTTGATCATTTCGGCAACTTTTTTATATCTCTTTCTGCCGCTTGCGGCAACGTTCTTGTATTCGATCGCCAAAGAATGGCATCACACGATTCTCCCGGTATCCTTTACGTTCAGCGCGTATGAGAATTTGTATACGGATCCCCGATTTTTACAAGCAGTCGGGCGTACGCTTCTCGTTTCTGCAATTACACTAGTTCTAAGTGTAGTTACTATGTCGGTCGCCATCTTTGTCGTGTTCTTGTATTTGCCTAAAATGGAGCGTGTCCTGCAGACGCTTGTCATGATCCCTTTCGCTGTTCCCGGCGTAGTTGCAGCCGTAGGATTGATTAAGGTATACTCCAGCGGGCCTATCGTCTTATCCGGGACACTTTGGATCTTAGTCGGAGCGTATTACGTACTCGTTCTTCCCTATATGTATCAAGGTATCCGAAACAACTTGCGAACGATTGACGCCAAAAGGCTGATGGAAGCCGCTGAAGTGCTCGGGGCGAGCAAAATCAAGGGTTTCGCACTCGTCATCTTGCCTAACATGGTGACTGGAATGCTCGTTTCCGCTCTATTGTCATTCTCGATTCTCATCGGCGAATTCGTCCTGGCCAATTTTCTCATCGGCGGATATTATGAAACGATCCAAATTTATTTAATGAGACGCTTGAATGAAAACGGCCACTTGGCCAGCAGCATTGTCATTACGTACTTTTTTATGGTAGCGGCCATTTCGTGGTTGATGCTGAGATTAGGCAGACGCTTCCGTAAGTTAGATGAAATCAAGGAGAAGGTATCATGAGCTACGTCCAAATCGATCAAGCGTTGAAGCAATACGCGGATTCTACTGTACTGAAGCAAGTATCTCTCCAGATTGAAAAAGGGGAGCTGGTTACCTTGCTGGGACCAAGCGGCTGCGGGAAAAGCACGCTGCTGCGTTCCATCGCCGGGTTGGAAAAGCTGGACGGCGGGACGATTCGCGTAAACGGAAACGATATTTCCCAGCTTTCGCCGCAGCGCAGAAATGTCGGCATGGTTTTTCAATCCTACGCCCTGTTTCCGAATATGACTGTTTTCGATAACATTGCCTTCGGTCTGAAAATGAGAAAATGGCCTCGAAACGAGATTGCCGTTAAGGTCAACCACGTGATCGAGCTCATCCATATGTCCGATAAAGCATCCTCTTATCCTCATCAATTATCCGGCGGGCAGCAGCAGCGTGTAGCGCTTGCCAGAGGGATCGTCACGGAACCGGATATTCTGCTGCTGGACGAACCTTTAAGCGCTCTTGATGCTAAAATCAGGAAAAATCTGCAAATCGAACTGCGAAACATTCAGCGGGAATTGAAGATGACGATGATATTCGTTACGCATGACCAGGAAGAGGCGATGACGATTTCTGACCGTATTTTCATTATGAATGGCGGTAAAATTGTTCATCAGGGCAAGCCGGAGCATATTTACGCTTCCCCGAAAAACGAATTTGTGGCCCGCTTTATCGGCAGCTATAACGTATTGACGGATCGTGAACTTTCCCGCTTAACAGGACAATCTTTCAAGCCCGGAAGCTATGCCATTCGCCCGGAGGTTATGGAACTGCATCCGCACGATGTGTTGTCCGATCAGCAGGAGCCTGGCCTATGGCTTGAAGGGATCGTGAAAAGGTTGACGGTTCGCGGCAACGTGCGCCGCTATGAGATTCAAGCACAAGATGTAAACTTATTGGTGGATGAGCTGAATGTTCCCCATAAAAGCGCTGTTGATGAGGAATTGTTCATTAAGGTGTGGATTCCGGCGTCAGCGTGCAACTTGCTAGAATAGTGGAGGGTGAAAGTCATGTCGGTTTTGTCGTTAGAGAGAAAAAACTTTATTCTTGATCGATTACAAGCTTACGGTAAAGTGAACGCGGCTGAATTAGCCAAACTGATGGATGTTTCGATGGAAACCATCCGGCGCGACCTTGATATGCTGGAGAAGGAAGACCTGCTCAAACGTGTGCATGGCGGAGCTGTCAAAATCAATTTTCAACTGGGTGAACCACCGTTCTATCAACGTAAAGATGTTAGTCTGGAAAACAAAAAGAAAGTGGCTCAGAAGGCCGCGCAGTTGGTAAGAGACGGGGATACGATCGTCATGGGAGGAGGAACCACGATCCTTGAAATGGCTCACGCTCTCCGCGGTGTCAATAAGGTCACCATTCTGACCAATTCGGTACCTACATCGCATACGCTATTGGATTCTTTAAATCAGGGTTTGTTTCACGGAAAAGTGATTCTGTTAGGCGGGGAATTGAATGAAGAACAGTATTCAACGAGCGGATCAGTTTGTGAAAAAATGCTGGATCTGTTTTGTGTAAATAAAGCTTTTATTTCGCCGGGAGGTATTTCCCTCTCGGGCGTTATGGAATATACGCTGGAAGAATCGTCGATTTCGGCCAAGATGATTCAGGTGGCGAAAGAAAAAATTATTCTTGCGGATCATGGGAAGATCGGTGCTGAAGCATTGTGCAAATTCGCGCAGCTTGACCAGATCAACGTGATCGTTTGCGACCAACAAGCGCCGCAATCGTGGAACTCTTCTTTGGAAAATATCGAATGGATTACATCGGATGAGGAGACTATGAAGTGAAACAGATTAAAGGGATTTTGTTTGATAAAGACGGAACTTTAATGGATTTTTATTCCAGTTGGGTTTTGGTGGCTACGCAGTTGGCGGATCGTTTGCTTGAAAAGCTGGAAATCGCCAATTGCCCGGAGCTGAAGGACAATTTGCTCATTTCTATCGGGCTTCATGACAATAAAGTAGATCCGAGGGGGTTTCTGGCCAGCGGCACTACACAGGATATATACGGGGCGTTTGTTCAGGTGCTGACGAAAGCGGATGTAAGTCAGGAGAGGCTGGACGGGCTGGATGATTGGATGACAGATGAGCTTTACAGCTTAACCAAAGCCAACCGGGACAATCTAAAGTCGACTGCCGATTTGCCCAATTTATTGGATGGGCTTCGCAGGCATGGTATTAAAATGGGCATCGCAACAGCGGATGATCGGGATTCTACGAAGTTCTTTTTGGATAAAATCGGCATTCAAAGCTATTTTGATTTTATCGGTACTTCTGATTATTACGAGAAAAAGCCGAATCCAAGCATGATTCAAGCATTTTGCGAGATTGCGAATATCAGCGCGGAAGAAGTGGCTGTCGCCGGCGACACGGTCGTCGATCTTCAATTTGCAAAGAACGGTTCGGCGGGACTCGCGATCGGTGTTCTCTCCGGTGTTAGCGGAACAGCCGAATTAAGCGGACTAGCGGATCTCATCATAGATTCCGTCGGGGATATCGTTACGGAGAACGGCGGATTAATTTGGCGTGGTACAAATTGGAGGCGAGATTATGAAAATCGGTTTGGAAACTGAAAGTTATCACTTGCAATTCATTTCTGGCCGTATGGATGTATTTCAATTTATCCAGAGGACTGCCGAATTAGGATTAGACGGCGTCATGTTAAATATTAATCCATGGCCGGGGTTGCCCGGATGGGGGGTTCTGGAATCTTTTGACCCTGAATATTTGGCTAAAGTAAGAAACGAAATCCGGAAATACGGATTTTTTGCTGAGATCGATACGCGTGGAACGGATCCGGGTCATTTAACGCAAGTGATTGAAGCTGCTCATTTGATAGGAGCTGACGTCGTTCGGACTTACGTTTGCACTGACGGATATGATCCGGATAAATTGAGTAGAGCTCCGCAAGACATCGCGCAGCTTGTCCCGCTGCTGAAGAAATACAGAATTCGACTGGCCGTAGAAAATCATGAAGAAGAGATTGCGGATGAAGTCATTCAAATGATTAAGGAAGTGAACAGCCCATGGGTCGGCGCTCACTGCGATATTGGCAACGGCATGATGGCATGGGAAGATCCGGTTGAGGCTGTCAGGAAATTGGCTCCATATGCATTTACGACCCATTTTAAAGACCATATTATTATTCATGATGGCGAGGATTACCGGGTATGCGGAGTTCCTATAGGAACCGGCAATATTGATACAGAGGAATGTTTCAAAATACTGGTAGAACAATCAACATTAACCCGTATCAATGTGGAAATGTGTTTCCCTTATTCCGTGTCTTTCAAAAGAGAACCGGGAACCGGTGGCGTATTTGAAGTTGGTGAAGGAGCTTTTAAAGTTGAACAGCCTCCTTATGATTTAAATATCATTAGACCCGAGGACTATTACTATCCGCCAGAAGAACTTTTGGCAAAAATGATTGAAGATCAAGATAAAGGCTTAGAGCAATCGATTCAATACACGCTGGCATTAAGGGAGAAATATTGCCGTTAGTACGCAAGAATAAAGAAGCTGAGATCAGTGATCCAGCTTCTTTTTATGTTTAGCGGTCAACCGCGTAATGTAGCTGAATGACGCCACCGCCAAGCGGCTTGGTATCCAGAAGCTGAACATCTTTGAATGTATAATTGTCTGTATCGATCATTAGATGAAGTCCTTTACCCTCCAGCACAGGAGCAACATTGAAGATCAGCTCGTCGACAAGCCCCTGACCTAAAAATGCATTGTGCAGATCAGCGCCGGCCGCTACGACTGCGGTTTGATGTCCTTTCAACTGCAGGTAGTCCAGGGCCTCCTGCGGCGATCTCGCAATCGTTGCCCCCGGGAGGGCGTCAACATTCTTGGAAACCACAACGATATCCAAATCAGCAAAGGGGCCGCCGTCGCCGGCCGCCATAGCCTCGAAGGTTCGGCGTCCGACAATGAAATTCCCGGCTGCTTTCGCATGTTTCGCAAAATCGTCAAGTGCTTCCTTCTTCGGCGGATTCTCGGGACTCGACTGTGCATAGTTACCGTTGGCGCTTAATGTTGCCCACAAAATAGTTTTCATATCATTTTTCCTCCTGACGTTCTTACCCATATTTTTCGAATTGATGCTGCTACCCGATCCGGCCGATCCTCCTGCACATAGTGTGAAGCATCGTCAAGGATTTCGGTTTCGTTCATCGGCAGATAGCTCTGCCATTTGGCCATCGCTTCAAGCGGGAAGCCGGCGCTGTCTTTTGTCCCCCACAATATTTGCGAGGGCAAATCGGAAAGCGACGAAAGTCTCGATTCAATGGCCGCGAGCCACGACCGAGCCTTTCGGATCTGTCCGGGGAAGACCCATGTCGGAATTCTGGAAGCCGGCGTTGGGAACGGGTCGGTGTAAGCCTTCCTCAAGCTATCCGTCACTTTCTCGGCTTGGTGGATGCCGCTGGGAACGATGACCTTGGCAAAGAAATTGCGGCGAGTCTGCAGCCAATATCCGAATGGCCAACCTCCCATGATAAGCGAGAACAACTTCAGCGGAAGCAGCTTTGCAGGCCACGCCCACGTGTTCATCACGACGACGCCTCTCAGCCGATCGCGGTTACGTACAGCGTAATTCAGGCCGATCGGCCCGCCCCAATCTTGAACCACGAGAATAAAGTCTTTCAAATCGAGGCGGCGGATGAAGTCCGATATGGCCTCCGAATGCTCTTGCGGTGTAAAGTTATAGCCGGATGGCGCCTTGGACATCCCGAAGCCGGGATAATCCGGAGCGATAAGGCGGAATTCACCGCTCAGCTCCTTAATGACATTCCTGTAAAGATATGACCACGTTGGATTCCCGTGAAGGAGAAGAACCGTCGGTCCGTTTCCCTCATCAATATAATGAATATTCCCGTCGCGGTATGGCAGCCAGCAGTCTTCGAACGGGTACTCCATTACATCCACTTCAAAAGGCCTTTTCATTGTAGCCTTCCTCCCATCTGATGCGATCTGCAATTTTTTTCCTTCTTCTGTTTTCAATGTTAGTGCATTGTGGTACATTTGAAAAGTAGTTACAAAAAAGTGCAATAGTTTCATAAAATGAACTATGGAGGAAACGCCGATGTTGGATCGCTCTTGTATCGAAGCCATTGATCCTTTGTTGGAAATTTTGGATGGCAAGTGGACCCTTCCTCTCCTTCTGGAGTTGTTTGTAGGCACCAAACGATTTGGAGAGCTGCGGCGAAGGCTGAACCCGATTAGCCCGAAGACGTTAACGGATCGGCTGCGGGTGCTGGAAGAGAAGGGAATAATAACGCGAACTCTGTATCCCGGTGTGCCCCTGCACGTCGAATATGAGCTAACTGAACGCGGATGGAATTTGCAGCCTATTTTTGCCGCTATGTGGGCATGGGTTCAGGAAAATGGCCTAAGCCCCGAGCATGGGGCGGAAGAGAGAGCTCAGAAGGGAATATAAAATGTTGAGCTTAATTTGTTAAATCGCTGGAGGGTATTCTGGAAGATGTTATTGTAGTTGATTACCCAAAGGTTTAAGAAATCACAACGAGGCTGCCGGTATAGATCGGCAGCTTCGTTGCGTTAACAGGCAGGATACTGACAAAGCATCCCCTATGTTTTTGTTCAAAAAATGTCGGGATTTTACTAGTATTAAGTCGGGAAAGTAAAAGTAAGGGTATCGGGGTTTTATTATAATAAACATGTAAACGCTTCAAAGTCGAACATCATTAAATTGGGAGGGATAAGAAGATGTTAAAGGGAATGAAAAAAAACACTAAAGCTGCAATGACATGTATTTTAGCGACGTGTATGATGCTTTCATTCGGCATGAATGCGATGGCTGCTGAGCAACAGAAGCAATCAACCTCTTATCAAACTGTTACAGAAATCGAAGATTGGGGCCCCGCTATTACAAAGTTAATTATTGATGTAGGCAAACCGATACCAAAGGACTCCGTAACAACGGATACTTTCAAAGTACATGTAGTAAGAAGTGATAATAGATTGAAAAATCCTTTTTTAGAGGAAGGCGATCGGTTAGTTACCAAAGCTTACGTTTCTGATAAAGATGGAGACCCTGCTGTCAAAATGGGAAAATATGTCGTGTTGGAAATGCAAATTGGTCCGAATGTCACTTTAGGTTCAGCGATGAACTATGATTGGGCAGGAACAGGATTTAATGCATGGACTACGAACGAGTATACAGTCACTCAACAGAAAGATATTAGCACGCCATCGGGAAAAGTTTCAGGGTTAGTTGTTAACACTTTTGCAGGTGGAACTAGAAAACTAGTAGATGAGTTTACAGTAGGTAAATCAACCAACGATAATATCACCTTGGCATATGCCAGCTATGCTCCGGCAAAAGATAACAAAAAGAATCCGTTAATCATTTGGTTGCATGGTGCCGGAGAAGGAGGGACCGATCCAACAATCCCTATTTCCGCAAACAAAGCTGTCAACTTCGCCTCCAAAGAAATACAATCCTATTTTGATGGAGCCTACGTATTAGCGCCTCAGACACCAACTTTTTGGATGGATGGTTTTACAGGGTTTGGGGATGGCACCTCAAAATATGAGAAATCACTTATTGCATTGATTAAAAATTATGTAGCAGCAAATAAAGATATTGATACTTCTCGCATCTATATTGGCGGCGACTCCAACGGCGGATATATGACCATGCTGATGATCCGCGATAATCCAGACTACTTTGCAGCTGCTTTCCCAACCTGTGAAGCATTAAAGGATACACTCATCAGTGATACGGATATTCAGAAAATGAAAAACCTTCCAATCTGGTTCACTGCGGCTAAAACAGATCCGATCGTACTTCCAAGCAACTTTGTTATACCAACTTATAACCGGTTAGTGCAGGCTGGAGCCAAAAATGTCCAATTCTCCTTGTTTGAGAATGTACATGATACTACGGGCTTGTATCAGCAAGCAGATGGCAAGCCGTACGAGTACAATGGCCATTGGTCATGGATTTATGTTTATAACAACGAATGTATAGCTACAATCAATGGGAAAAAGATAAGCATTATGGAATGGCTGGCTGCTCAATCATTAAAAAAATAATCCAAAGACCCTTTCGCGATAAATGCGGAAGGGTCTTTGGGTTTCTGAGAAGACGGGGGCTAGCCGCCCCCTTTTACTAGATTTATTTGGTTTGGATGTTCGCGCCTTGAGCATCGGTAGTTACTGAAAGATTAGGCAAATCAGCAAGCGATTTTGCGGAAATATATCCATGGCTGCTCGGGCTGTCCCAGATTGCATCCTTTAGCGTGACGGAATGTCCGTCTACAGTAGCCTGGTTAGAATACAGCTGCAATCCAACCGTATGTCCATTGTATTTAAGATTTACTGTGTTTGTGTTGCTATCGTAAGATACAGTTGCATTTAGGTTACGTGCCAGATCGAGGAGCGGTACCATCGTGTTGTCCGTTTGTACAAAGGCATTTTCGCCTGGTATTCCTTGTGCGAGAAGTGCATTATTGAATTGAACTTTAGCTGGTGTTCCCCAAGGAGAAGCCGACTGGCTATTGTCATCTTGATAAATGTAAGGTGTGAAGTTCGGAAGTTGGAAATCAAACATGTCGCTTAAATCGTTGGCAGCCGCATCACGATTATTTAGCGCAGGCAGGTTATATGTCTTCTCCAAAAACTTCAGTATCGATGTATGATCGTATTGTACATGGCTGACATAATTTTGTTTTGCGTAAGGAGAAATTACAAGCGCCGGTACACGTGGACCGTCTCCCACCAATGCATCCGCCGTTTTAACAGCAGTTGGTGGAGCTACATGGTCATAAAATCCGCCGTCCTCGTCGTAAGTGACAATAATAGCAGTATCTTTCCAATAAGGGCTGTTCATAATTGCGTTAATGGTTTTAACGGTAAAATCCTCTGCGGATGGCGAACTTTGATTGCCCAATCCCGGATGTTCATCGTCACCGTATCCGCCTTTTACAAAGCTTACTTGTGACAATGTTCCATTTGTAACATCTTGTATGAAATTATTATAGTCTTTTAAGTTATTATTATATTTCCCGTCCTCATAATTTTGAAAATATTGGAACGGATTATGGTGAGGTGAATATTTAAGAGCATCATCCGAAACAGTCGCAAGGCTATTCTTGTCCGTAGCAGGTTTTGCAGCGTTTGTTGCAGCTTTCGCCGCATCCCAGCCTCCTGCATACCAGGCCCAAGTTTTGTTCGACTCCGTTAACAAATCTCCAATGTTTTTGTAAGTAAGATTGTAGGAAAGCCCCTCCCAGTTATCTCCGCCAAACGGTCCATTTTTGGGATTGGGGTCACCGGTAATTTGTTGTGAGGAAGAATTATTACCCGATTGCGCTGCAACCAAATAAAATGCTCCTGGTGTTGATGGACCTGAAACCGGTTGGAAATAGTTATCGGCTAAAGCAAAGTGCTGAGCGTACTGCCAAAGAGCTGGAACGTCGTTGTAATCGTTGTACGACATGGATAATTTTCCGCGAAGAGGGTTTGTCCCGGGAGTGAAATTAGGGGATTTTCCTCCCTTGGAGTTTTCAGTGTAAAACTTGTCCATTTTACCGCCGTCAACCATCGTGATCATATCAGCATAATTATGATTTACATCTACTTGTTGAACATGAGCTTTTCCTTCATCATGCCATGGGTAAACCGGATTTCCACTATCATCTGGGTTATATACATTGCCGGCTACATCTCTTAATTCATTACCTGCTACATACTTGAAGTTTCTAACATCTTTTGGCGTTCCGTTGACTGGATTAAAGCCAGGTGCATAAGGATACGTACCAAAGTAGTTGTCAAACGAACGATTCTCTTGGAAGATAACTACCGTGTGCTTGATTGGTGAAGAAGTGGTTGAAGAAGAATCGGCGGACGCTACAACTGCAAATGGAGTTGTTGCTAACAAAAGAGCGCCTGTGGATAGAATGAATTGACGAAAGCTCTTTTTCATCTTTATTCCTCCTAAAATATGATATGAAAATTGATTCTTTATTAGCATAGATTAATGTGAACCTCTAATCATTAGAGAGTTATTAAGTTAATATGAAGAAAAAGTAAACAAGAAGAGGATCGGCTGTCCGCCCGACATCACCCACCGAAACTGACAAAAATCGACGAATTATTATAAAAGCTATGCATAAGGAGTGAATCACGATGGCGAATAATTACAAACGCTTCATTCAAAATCAATTCGAAAAAGCGAAGTCTACCGCTTCCGAATTCATTTCTTCAAGAAGTGAAGAACAAGAAGAAAACATGATAGAACTCAATCCTCAAACTTATGCCCAGCTGAAAGCAATCGCCGATATGCAGCATACGACTGTGCAAGCGATCGTCAGTGGAATCATTGTCCAACACCTGAAAAGCGCCCCAGACAAATCAATCCCCATCTCAGTGGATCAAAAGGAAGAAAACCCACTTCTATATTTGGATGGTATTTGCAAACTAGAGGATTAAGGAGTGTTGACATATGGATAACCACTTGAACATTCAGGATGCCATTTTTCTGGATGAAACAGCTTTAGTCGCTTTTATGAATCCTGAAGACCCCCACTATGCAAAAGCCCGTTCCCTGTTTCTGGATTTGCATGATCTTGAACGTGATTACGTGACGACAAACTCCATTATATTTGATCTTCACGAATGGCTTCGCAATGAATACGGCTATCAGCAGGCGGAATATTTTCTGAGTGCAATTGATAAAGCAGCGAGTAAAGGCAAGCTGGCGATCATCTCCAGCAGCCCCGAATTTGAGGGGGAATCGCGGAGACTGCTTTTGGACAGGCCCGAGCTCCGTTTCTCGCTCAGCGAAGCATTCACTGCTGTGACCATGACCTATTATCAAGTAAAACGCATCTTTACTTTTAATCGCAATTTCATGATGCTTGCCAATTTGGATAAGGATATTCGAATCATTCCATCCATCCAAAGCTTTTAAGACAAATACAGCCTGCCCTCTTCAGAGGCAGGCTGTATTTATTTCGTTGCTATGCCGTAAACTGCTTATTCCGTCTTGCAACTTTGGTGATGAGAAGATACAATTTCTAGTAAATCGTTTACGGAATGGATGGTGGACTTGTTTTGAAAATGCCTTTCATTTTACGCCTTGTAGGTAGTCGCAAAAGTGCACTTTCGACGATCATCGCCTCCAATTTATTTATATTATTGGTACCGCTTGCAATGGGGCTTTTTTTGTATGCCAAGGTGGAACAAAGCCTGGAGAGAAGCACGACAAGATCCAATGTGGCCATGCTCGAGCAGCTAAAGCTGTCACTCGATAACAAATTATCGGAAGTGGATAATTTAATGCGTCAGGTTGTGTTTGATCCGAAGTTGGATTATATGCTTAAAATCCCCGTTAACGCGAAAGATGCCGATAAATACGAGTTTATTCAATTCATGAGAGACAAGATGAGCAAATATCGCAGTATGACCAGCAATTTTATCCTCGATTACTATGTATACTTCGCTAGCAGCGATACGATTGTTAAATCGGATTTGGTGACGGACTCTCGGACCTTTTATTCCATCTATTACGCTTTTAAGAACATGTCGTACGATGGGTGGCGTCAGCTTGTGGACAAGGAACATAAGATGTCCTACTTGCCTTTAGCATCCTTATCGAACGGTATAGATCAAGCACCGAAGAATGTTATCACCTATATACAATCACTTCCCGTTCAATCGCAATCCCAAAATCTCGGAAGTTTTATCGTGCTTATTGATGTTGAGCAAGTTAAGGAATTGTTCGCACAGATGGAATCTGCCAATCATAGCTCCGTTTACATCATCGATAATGCCGGAAATACAATCATGAGCAACAGTGAATTACCGTTTCCCACTGACTTACTAGGGCGCATTCAAGAAAGTACGGGGCCCTTTGATTACCGGCTCGCCAGTGTGGATCAAGTGGTTTCGGTCACATCTTCGCAAAAGGCGGGTTGGAAATATGTGTCCATTATGCCGAATGACGTGTTTATGCAGCAGGTTAATCAAATCCAGAGCTGGTCGATCGGTTTGTTCATCCTATGTCTAATTTGCGGGCTTGTCGCTGTCAGTATCGGGGCCTACCGCACGTACAAGCCTCTCCAAAAAACGGTAAAAGCGATTATGCGCGGGAAAGAAATGATCATGCGCCCTTCCTCGAATGAATACGAATTTATTCAGCAAACCGTCGAAGGCTCTATCCATGAAGAAAAATACCTACGCAGTACCTTAGCGCAGCAAATACCGTTTATCCGGGCCAACTACTTGTCCCGTCTGCTGAATGGTTACATGGATGTGAATATATCGGATGAAAACGGAGATTCGCTTCAGTTTATGGATCTTAAATTCATAAGCGATAGATTTGCAGTCCTCATTGTTAAGATCGAGGATGTTCGTTTCTTGGCAGAAGAGGATGAAAAGCAGTGGGCTCATGCAAGGTTTATCGTTTCAAATATCGGTACGGATCTGATTTCGGCTAATCATAAAGGCTTCTCCGTCGAGCTTGATCGAGATCGCATTGCGTTTCTCATGAACTTATCGACGAATAGGGAGAACTTAGCCGAAGACAATATCCGTGAAATCGCTGAATCCCTCATCAGTATCACCTCTCAACGATTCCAAATTGGGATAACCATCGCAGTTGGAGGCATACATTCAGGCCCCAAAGCTATTCGTGATTCTTACCCGGAAGCGCTGGCAGCACTTGAATACCGACTGATTCTGGGTAAACATGCAGCGATTTATTTTCAGGATATCCTCGAGGTGAAGCAGCATTACTATTATCCGCTTGAAATTGAGATACAGCTCATTAATTTTGTCCGCAGCGGGGATACCGATAATGTTGGGAAGCTGCTCGATAAAATTTACTCGATGAATTTTGATTCCGGCCATATGACACCAGAGTTAGGCAAATGCTTATTCTTCAACGTGACGAGTACACTCTTGAAAATTGTTAACTCGACGAATACGAACCAGGAAGAAGTTCTTGGCGCGGATTTCGATCCCATCAAGGAAGTGTTTAGCTATCCGACGGCGCAAGGCATGTACACGAAAACGAAGGAGCTTTACGAGACGCTTACCCGTTCCTTTAATCTGGAACGCTCGGATCACAGCACGCAGCGCCTGCAGGAAATCATCGGCATTGTGCATAATCATCTTGGCGACTCGAACCTCGGCGTGGCGCAAATTGCTGAACGCATCCAAATGACACCGCAATATCTTTCCACTTTTTTCAAAAAACATCATGGGCAGAACTTGCTGGATTACATCACCCACAAACGGATTCAACAAGCGAAGCATTTGATGAAGAACAAGGATCTGACGATTGTGCAGATTGCTCAAAAGACCGGCTACAACAATGATGTCGTGTTCATCCGAGCATTCAAAAAGCTTGAGGGCGTAACGCCTGGTAAATACCGTGAGACGATGTTTGCGAAGATCATTGGCTCAGACTCATAAAAGGCAGCCTCTTTGAGGCTGCTTTCATTCATATCGGCTACCGACGATTTCTAATACGGACTGATGATTTCTCATCAAGCACTTATTTCTTACTAAAATAAAGCGGAAATGAGAAGTAGAGAGTATTCATGTTTATGCAGGTGAAGCATACTTGGAAGCAGGTGCCGGGATTACGATAATCGGTGCCAACCAAGCTTAGTGTTACTCATATAAAGGGAGGCAAGAAGAATGAAGAAAAGTTTGAAGCAAGTTGGATCCGTCATCCTGCTTTCTGTCCTGGTAGCTTCGGCAGCCGCCTGCAGCAGTGATACAGGAGGCAAGAGTTCATCGGCAACGCCGCAGTCAAGCAATGAAACACAGCAGCCAAAGTTGACTAAATTAACCTATTGGGTTCCGAATCACCCTGCAGCCTCTGGTCAGATGAAAACATACGCTGAAATGGGGATGTACAAGGAACTTGAAAAGGTAACCGGGGTGAAGGTTGAATTTCAGCATCCTCCTCTCGAAGTTCCACAAGCGCAAGAGCAATTCAACTTAATGATTGCGACAAACGAGCTTCCGGATGTGATTGAAGCAAGTTGGGGAGCGACAAGCGGCGCGGTTGTTAGATACCCTGGCGGACCGGAAAAAGCCATTTTAGATAAAAAAATCATTAAATTGAACGATTTGATCGACAAGTATGCACCGAACCTTAAAAAGCTGCTTGCTGACCATCCCGACTGGAAAAAGCAAATTTCAACGGACGAAGGAAGCATCTATGCCTTCCCGTTCTTACGTGGTGATGACAAAGTCAGAGTGTTCTTTGGTCCATCGATCCGCCAGGATTGGCTGAATAAGCTGGGACTCTCCATGCCGACGACAATCGACGAATGGTACACCGTGTTGAAAGCGTTTAAGGAAAAGGATCCAAATGGCAACGGCAAAGCGGATGAGATTCCGATTTATCTGGATAAAAATCTATTTGCTACCGACGCGCCTTTCCTCGGAGCATGGGGCATCAACTACAGCTTTTACCAAGATGGAGGCAAGGTGAAATACGGTCCGATTCAGCCTGAATACAAGGACTTCCTGGCCACAATGAACAAATGGTACAAGGAAGGCTTGCTTGATAAGGATTTTGCAGCACCTAACGATAAACTATTCGATAACAAAATGACGACCAATCTCTTGGGAGCAACCGTTTCATTTAATGGGGGAGGTATTGGTAAATTTGCCGGCCTCATGAAGGACAAAGATCCCAAATTCGATCTGGAAGCTGCTCCTTATCCGGTATTGAAAGCAGGCGATAAAGCGATTTGGGGACAAAAGGATTTTGCCTATAACGGGGTGGGAGCAGCCATCTCGACAGCCAACAAAAATCCGATCGAAACCGTGAAATGGCTTGATTACGCTTACGGTGAAAAAGGCGATCTTCTATTCAACTACGGTGTAGAAGGCACCAGCTACAAGATGGAGAATGGCAAAGCAGCCTTTCTTCCCGAAATTTTGAATCCTCCTGCAGGAACCAGCATACAGCAATCCATCGCCAAATATAATCGTGCAACGTGGAGTGCGCCTTTTGTGCTCAGCGATAATTTCCAATTGCAATATCTCGCTCTGCCTCAGCAGAAGAAAGCTTTGGAAATCTGGTCGAAGCCGACAGCCGAGCGCAAAATCCCTCTTGTTTCTCCGACGCAGGACGAGAGCAGCAAATTCGCTTCCATTGTAACGGACATCCAAACGTATCAGGATGAAATGCTTTTAAAATTCATCATGGGCGTCGAGCCGCTCGATAACTTCGATCAATATGTGAAAAAGATTAAGGGCATGGGCATCGATGATGCGATTCAAATCCAGCAAGGAGCACTGGAACGCTTTAATAAACGTTAAGAAAGAGTTGAATGGGGGATGGGCCAGGTATATCCCCCGTTTCTTTTAGAAACTTGAAAGAAAGGCTAGGGAGACGATGACAACGAGAACCTATCGCAATCCGACAGTCCTGCAAACCATACGTGCTGATGTAAAACGTCACTGGTCCATTTATGTAATGGCGCTTCCCGTTATTGCTTATTACCTTATTTTCCATTATGGACCGATGTACGGATTGCAAATCGCCTTTAAAGACTTCTCGCCGGCGAAAGGGATTTTGGGAAGTCCATGGGTCGGGTTTAAACATTTTGAAAGCTTTTTTAACGGTATTTACTTCTGGCGATTAATCAAGAATACCATTTTGATTAACCTTTACGATCTGCTGTTCGGTTTCCCTGCAGCTATCATTCTGGCGTTGCTGCTTAACGAAATCCGCCACAGCGTATTTAAACGGGTTGTACAGTCCATCTCCTACTTGCCGCATTTCATTTCGATTGTTGTTGTGGCTGGGATGATGATTGATTTTTTAAGCCGCAATGGCCTTATTAATCAAATGATGGGTACATTTGGCATCGAACCTATAGATTTCTTGCAAAAGGAAAGCTGGTTCCGTTTTCTTTTCGTTTCGTCCGGCATATGGCAAGGAATTGGTTGGGGCTCCATCGTTTATTTGGCGGCGATGGCTACGATCGATCCGACGCTATATGAGGCAGCCAGGATGGATGGCGCAAACCGCTGGAAGCAAACGCTGCATATCACGATTCCGGGGATCATGCCGACGGTCGTTATCCTGTTTATCTTGCAAATGGGCAATATGCTGACGGTCGGCAGTGAAAAGGTGCTCCTGCTTTACAATCCGCTTACCTATGGAACAGCGGACGTTATTTCGACCTATGTCTACCGCAAAGGGGTATTAGAGGCAAGCTATAGCTTTACGGCTGCTGTCGGGCTATTCAACTCGGTAATCAGCTTTATTCTGATCGTAGCTGCCAATAGCTTCGTCAAGCGGATCAGCGAGAACAAACTCTGGTAAGGAGATTTGCACATGAAATTAACTTATGGGGAGCGAACATTTGGCTACTTCAATACACTATTGATGCTCGTACTTTGCGCGGTCACCCTATATCCGTTCTTGTACGTGGCACTCGCTTCGCTTAGTGATGCGACATCATTGCTGCAGCATCGCGGTTTAATGCTCAAACCGGCAGGTTTTGATCTTGGCGCATACAAAGCCGTGTTCGAGAACCCTATGATTATGAAAGGGTATCAGAATACTCTTTTATACGTCGTGCTCGGTACAACGATCAACCTGTTCATGACAGCGATAGGCGCCTATGTGTTGTCCAGGCCAAATCTATATTTTAAAAATATTATCATGTTTTTCATCGTCGTGACGATGGTTTTCCATGGTGGGCTCATTCCGAGTTACCTGCTTGTGAACAATCTCGGTATGATGAATACCATGTGGGCCATACTCGTTCCAGGTGCGATCAATACGTTCAATATGATTATCATGCGAACTTCTTTTCAAGGCATCCCAGTCAGTTTGGAGGAATCCGCCAGAATGGATGGCGCAGGCGATTGGAAGATTCTATTCCGAATCGTCATTCCCCTTTCTATGCCGGTAATGGCAGTCATGATTTTGTGGTATGCGGTAGGGCACTGGAATTCCTACTTTAACGCGCTGGTCTATTTGCGGAACCGTGAAGCGTATCCCCTCCAGCTTGTGCTCCGTGAAATTTTGATCTCCAACAATACGGATTCGATGATGGCAGGTGGAGGCGACGACAAATATGCAATTGGAGAAACCATTAAGTATGCTGCGATTATGGTCTCGACACTACCGATCATTTGTCTGTATCCGTTCCTCCAGAAGTATTTTGTCCAAGGCGTGTTGATTGGGGCCATTAAGGAGTAAGGATGGACATTTTTAACACGATATGGATGCGGAAGGAGAGGTTCATGTGAGAAGCGTTACATTCGAGAATGCTCCGAGCAGCTGGAACGAGGCTTTACCTATCGGCAATGGACTCTTTGGCGGCATGGCGTATTTCGAGGATAACAAGTTGACACTAGCGCTCAATCATTATGAGGTTTATTATCAGAAGCTCCATCGTTACAGTAAGAAGTACCGGAATGGTGAAGGTCATGATTTCACGCTTCAGTATGGACGGACTTTTGACGAGCTGAAAAAGTTGGCGGAAGAGCTGTATCGAAATCCCGAGCAGGACCCATTATTTCTATATGGCGATGCGTTATCAAATAACAGCATGTATAGAAAATATGTCAAGCCTTCCGGTGGAGCATCCCATTATCCGACTGGCGAAATTCACCTATTTCCTTCCGGGGATCTCACAGAACCTGACTATTATTCCCTCGGGCTTGATATTGAAAGGGCAGTTGTTCAGTTATGCGTGGAAAAAGACCAAGATAAGCTTGGTGTGAGCACGTTGATTGCTCAGGATGGCGATTATGTCATAACAAAAATCAGTCAGACGAAAGTATCATTGTTACCGTTCGTGGCTATGTCTGTTCCCCTTGGGCGATATGTGGATATGAATGTGAAGTATCATCAACTGGATGATACGACGTTTTACTACCTGGGTACTTTCTATCCGGACGGTGAAGATAAAGAGCGATACGATCCGTTCTCGTTCATCGTAATGATGAGGATCATCGGAGCAAAAGGAAGCGCCGTCGCCGGTTCCAACGATTGTCTTCAAATTGCCCTCAAGGATGCGCAGGAAAACGTGACACTGCTAACAACAGTGGTAACGGAGGAGGAAACCAAGGAACTGCTACATACTGCTTTGGTGAGATTGAATAAGCCTTTCTCGCATGTAAATGACATGGTAGCGCATCATCAGGCGCATTGGAAAAGCTTCTGGTCTCGTTCCTCCATCACCTTGCCGGATAAAATGATAGAAGATCTCTGGTTTATCAACTTATACGCAATCGCCTGCTGCAGCGGAAAAGGCGGCAGGATGAGCGAGCAAGCGTGCGGATTGAACGGTTTGTGGGATATTAAGCAGCCGACCAAGTGGGGCAGCATGTGGTACTGGGACGTTAACATTCAAGCTGCATTTTGGCCGCTTTATACGGCCAATCACCTTGAAGTGGCTGAAGCGTTCAATGAAGGGCTGCTATCCTATGTTCGGCTTGCTGAGCAAATGTCGAAGCAGTTTTATGGGTTGGAAGGCGTAGCTGGTGATTACCCGCATGCGTTGTATTTAAGCATTTGGCCTTGGTGTGCGCAATTCCTTTGGGACTATTATCGATACAGTATGGACCTTGATTTTTTACGGGAAAAGGCGTATCCGCTGTTTAAGCAGATTGCAAGGTTTTTCGAAGGTTATTTACAAGTGAATGCTGAAACAGGACGATATGATGTATTCCCAGATATTTCGCCGGAACAGGGACCTTTGACGCGAAACTCAACTTGTACCTTGTCCTCAGTCAAATATTTGATGAAAATAGCTGTAGAATCAGGCAAGCTGCTTGGAGAAGCGGAAGCTGACCGGCTCAGGTGGATGCAAATCGTGGACGAATTGGCCTCTTATCCGACCACAATTTGCCAGCGGTATGGTGATGTCATGCTGGATTCAGAATGGGCACCAGCCGGCCTGCATTTGCGTCATCCTTCGCTTCTAATGCCGATTTATCCGATTGGAGAAATCGACAAAAATAGTGAACCTTTGCTGAGGAAAAGGGCAGAGAATACACTTCGTTATGCAGCCAATCAGACTGAATTCGGCATGTTTCAATTCGGCTGGCTCTCCTGTGCCGCCTCTAGATTGGGCAAGGGCAACACGGCGATTAGGCTGCTGTATGAGCAAGGCATCGACTTGTCGCTCAGGTGCAATGGCTTGTTTGCGGAAGAAACGGAACGCTGGATGAACTACTGCAACATCACGAATGAACCATTATACCATCCACACATGATGGAGGCTTCCGGTGAAATGGTCGCTGCCGTGAACGAAATGCTGCTGCAAAGCTATGATGGTGTGATCGACGTGTTTCCGGCGCTGCCTTCAGGTGAGACTGAGCAGGAACTTTCGGTTGGTTTGTACGATCATGATGTAGAGAAGAAGGTAGGGAAATATGAGAAATGGAGCAATTGCTCCTTTCAAGGCCTATTGGCAGTAGGTGCTTTCGAGGTTAGCGCTGAGTTAAAAAATGGTCGCACATCTTGGGTTTATATCCAAAGTAAGGCAGGAACAAAGGTTGTTATGCGCAACCCGTTTGATTTAAGTGAAAAAGTATTGGTTTCAAGCAAAAATGGTCAATCCTGGAGCAAAGTGGATTATCACCAGGAAGATGGACGGATTTCGTTTGAGACGGAGAAGAACGGGGAGTATGCGATTTATCCCCAAACCGGATCCTTACTGCCTGAGTTATTCTTATCCAAACCTGATCACGTACCCGTGCAAAGGACTTATCCGCTTGTTCACGAAGCCCATACACATCGGCGAGTATTCCTTGGTAAAAACCAGGAAACGCAGCATTTCAGGACGCTCGACCATTTTACTTTTGACTATTACTCCGGTAATTACCGTGAATCGAGACTGGCTGCCTACCGCTTTGATTTTGGCGTGGAATCGCAATTGCTAGATAAAGATTATTACAAAGCGCTGCCCAGACAGGTGCATATGGAAGGTGTTCTTGGTCAATCGTTCCGCAAAATAACACCGGAGACGATTTTCAAACCGTATTCTGGAATCGGATGGGAGAGCTTGGAAGCGCTCAATGCGATGGACCGGGGGGAGCCTGACGAGCTGCGCAGGGATTTTATCGGCGGCATTAGCGATGCGACGTTTCTTGTGGAGCTTCCAAGGGGGAGGTATGATTTGCTGTTTGTGTCAGGAGACAACGGGGAGCCGTCCTACACGGAAGTAGAGATTGTAGGCCAAAGCGCTTGGAAACCTGAGAAAATGCTGAAGGCTGGCGAATTTGCAACGGATATCTTGCCGTTAACGCAGAGTAAGGACGGTTACGTGAAAATACGATTCCACACCTGTAAAGGCTCGCAGTGGAGAGTGAATGTGCTGATTATTAATAAAAATTACACGTATTTGTAGAAGAATCAATTGAAAGGGGGGGAGTGGGGGGATTGGAAAGAAGAACCCGAAGGGTTTTCAACAAATACTAAACAAGGAGGTAATCGTATGCGTGTTAAAAAGAAAGTGAAATTTACAAGTCCAATTGTTATTTCGGCATTCCTCATGGTTCAGGTATTGGGTGGATTACAGACTGCTTATGCGGCGACAGAGAATTTCCCGACTTATGTACAAAATGCAGCAGTCCCAAACCTCACTTCCGGCACCGCTGATATTGCCGGCTCTGCGTTCGTCGACAAGGACGGGGATTTTCATTGGATGTATTCTTTAGCTAACTACGAACAATCGGACAGTGGCGGTTCTTGGATCAAATACAACACCAATAAGGACTTAGGTACGTTGAATACCAATTGGGGCACTACAACAACCTATAATTCTTACTGGAATAGGCCGGGAACCATCAATAACAAGATCGACCAAGCATACGACATTCCAACTCCCTTTCAGGATGACCACAACGACGGTATCGGCGTCTGGATTGATCCGGATACCGGATACTGGTATGCACTGACCAACGACGAGTATCAATTCTCTCCATTTGCAACGAATAACCCGACGAACAATGAAAGAATATCCACAGGTGTCCATAACAACCGAGTCCTGGCCACCTACTCGACAGATAAAGGAGCTACCTGGCAGTTGATTGGGCAGGTTGCCACTTCACCATGGAACGATAGCAATGAAGCAGCAACCAATACGAATTTCCCAGGCTCGACTTGGTCATATGGAGTTGCTGGCACCAGATTTTTTGTAGATAATGTAAACGGTTATTTCTATGTTCTTTTCAACAATCACATTAATTGGAAACCTGGTTATAGCAACATACTCACCTACTTCAGTCTTGCCCGCTCCCCAATCAGCGCCAAAATGACTGAAGGCTCATGGGATGTTTGGTATAACGGTACATGGACCAGATCTGCACTTAAAGGTTATGCAGGCTGGATAGGCAGTCCTATGGGGGCTGGCAGCGATCATAATCTTACCGTAAATTATTCGCCAGTGACGGATAGCCTTACTTTAACCGGCACAGGAATGGACGGCTCATCTCTGAATATCGGCTACACGAAGGTTCCAAGCAGTGGAGACTTTACCTTTAACGATCCCGCAGGCAACACGTATACAGCGAATACGGTGAGCGGTACGATTAAAAATGCAAGCGGTACCAGCATCCCGTCCGTCTCTTATTCCGATCCGGCTCTGGACGCTACGATAACCGTTTACATCCAAACCAACCAGGTATGGATCAGCCAAGTAAACAACTCGACCGGATACTTGACTTCAGTTAAACCAGGCGGCGGCACCCCGGTATTTAAAAATACAGCGACGCAAAGGTTGTTCCTTCCGGTCAATACGCAATACGAAAATGCCTTTTCCTATAATGCTTATAGTGGCAAGTACCGCTCTGTCGGCTATGACGGGTACGTTTACGAGACGGATGATTTAGGCGCTCCGGACACGTTTAAAGTCGTAGGTAAACTTCCGGCTACGGTAGGCAGCTATTTGTCCCAAATCGACATAGGCAGTCTTACCAATCAACAAGTCAGCGGCCGTTCATTCAGAACGATCTCCGATCTGTCCGGTAAACAAATCAATTATTCCTTGGCTGATCCTGGTCCCGGGCAAACTTACTATTCAGCTTACAATCCGCCAAAAGATCAAAATGGAACTGCAATTTCGCCGTCAGCAGCCTATACCATCACAATAGGTGGAAATGCACTTCAGGATGGCACGGCTAATCAATGGCAATTTGTTCCCGTTCCCGATGAATTTGATTCTTCCAAAAATAGTGGTTTCTACAGATTACAGAACACATCCACAGGAAAGTTTCTGAAGGCATCAGGGTCAACGGCTGAAGCAACGCGGGCGATGGGAGCAGCGGTGAGCTTTGGTGCAGCGGATGCAAATGCGAATCCAAGCGCTAATGGAGGAAACGGAGCTGCAAGCGGCAGTGATGAGTGGTATCTTTTACCTGTTGGGAATGCAACTCCGGCCTATCTCACTCCTTCCTCTTCTGCATCGACGATTTCAGCGGCAACGAACACAAGTTTAATTGGGATAACGACTTATAGACTGGTCAACCGAGCAAGCGCGCTTGGCGTCGAGTTTACCTCAGGTCAAGCAGCTTTACAGAGTATTAAATTTGGCGCAAGTAACCCTCAAGCCATGACCATCACCCCAGTAGCGTCAAATCCAAACCTACCGTCTGTACCAACTGGTTTGACCGCAACGGCAGCAAATATGTCTCAGATAAACGTCAGCTGGAATAACGCTACAGGAGCTACGGGCTATGACCTTTTAGTTGACGGTGTGACGGTAAGTAACGTGAGCAGCCCTTATACACATACAGGACTTACAGCTAGCTCAACTCACACATACCAAGTAAAGGCAAAGAATAACTCTGGCTCGAGCATATGGAGTTCACCGGCGAGTGCGACTACCCAAACGGGAATTGTATCACAAGGCAAGACAGCTACGGCAAGCTCAGTACAAACGGGAAATGCTGTAAGCAATGCCAATGACGGGAACACAACCTCTACCCGTTGGGCTGCAGTCACCAACACTTACCCGCAGTGGTGGAAGGTCGATCTAGGCAGCAGCATGAATATTACCAAGCTTGAAAGCTACTGGTACAATAGCACAACCTTTCCAAGGTCTTACCAGTACAAAATTGAAGGCAGTAATGACGATGTGACCTATACGACAATCCTTGACAGAACGAGTAATACAACGCAAGGCTTGACGACGGATACCTTTAATGCAACATACAGGTATGTCAGAATCACCGTAACGGGCTCCAGCTACAGTGGTGGAAATGCTTCCTGCTATGAGTTCAAGGTGGCGGCGAGAGAGCGATAATCGCTCTCTTTTTTTATTGAACAAACTTGTCCATATTGGCAATCCTAAGCATCTCATAAGACATATTCGATTTCCATTATTTGTATTGACATCTATTGGAAGCGCATATATAATCAGTTCAAGTAATACTAGTCATACTAGTAAAATAAATGCTTGATGTATATGAGTTGGGAGATCATTTACCAGGGGAAAGTGGTGGTTGTATGTCAGTTGAAAATAAGGCGGTTTTAAATGCCCCTCTTCTGAAACACGTGAGGAAGGAGTGGAAGTTATACTCCTTTCTGATTATTCCCGTCATTTACTTTATCATTTTTAAGTACGTGCCTATGCTTGGTAATGTAATCGCTTTCCGTAAATACAGAGGCGGAACCAACCTATTCGGAACGGAATGGGTTGGCCTCAATTACTTTCAGATGTTTATGAAGGACCCCTCCTTCTGGAAAGCGTTCCGAAACAATTTGACATTAAGCGTCTTGTATCTGATCGTTCGTTTTCCGCTCACCTTGATTTTTGCGCTGCTTTTGAATGAACTGCGGAGGATTCGTGTGAAAAAGTTCGTCCAGACGGTCTCCTATTTACCCCATTTTATCTCTATGGTCATCGTAGCGGGCATGACTAAAGAAGTACTGTCCATGACGGGGCCGGTTAACTCGCTGATCGAAAAGATGGGCTTTGCAAAGCTTTCATTCATCTCTTTGCCGGAATGGTTCCCGACGATTTATGTGTCCACGGGCATTTGGCAAGGACTCGGCTGGGGAACGATTCTCTATTTGGCAGCGATGACCGGCATTAATACCGATTTGTATGAAGCAGCCAAGGTCGATGGAGCAAATCGATTCCGTCTGGCTTGGCACGTGACGATTCCAGGCATTCTGCCGACGATCATGACGCTGCTAATTTTGGACATTGGCGGCATCATGGGATCGAACTTCGAAAAGATCTTGCTCTTATACAACCCGTTAACGTATAAGACGGCGGATGTTATTTCCACTTACGTGTACCGGATGGGGATCACCGGCGGAAACTTCAGTTATGCGACTGCGGTAGGTTTGTTCGAAGGGGTTATCGGTCTTATTTTGGTCACGACCGCGAACTATATTTCAAAGAAAACAACGAAATCGAGCCTTTGGTAGATAGGAGTCATTCGGATGAAAGAGTCTACATCTTATCGCGTGTTTCAAGTTTTTAACGGATTCATCATGGCTCTGGTCGTCATCATGACCTTGTATCCGTTCTTATATCTAGTCGCGCAGTCATTCAGCTCAGAGGCTGCGGTGTATGCAGGTAAGGTTACGATATTTCCCGTTGATTTTACGGATAAGACGTATCAAGCCGTGCTGAGCAAGCCGGATTTCTTTAAGTATTACGGCAATACGATCCTGTACTCCGTCATTGGAACGATCATTTCAGTTTCCGCGACTGCGGTGATGTCTTATCCTCTATCGAAGGATAAGTTGCGCCTAAATAAATTCTTTATCCCTTTCGTCTTGTTCACGATGTATTTCGGCGGCGGGCTGATTCCGAATTATATTTTGATCGCCAAGACGTTACATATGCGGGATACCATTTGGGCTATCGTAATTCCCGGCGCCATAAGCGCCTTTAACGTGATTTTAGTGAAGACCTTCTTTGCCAGCTTGCCAAGCGAAGTGGAGGAAGCCGCTACGGTGGATGGTCTTGGCGTCTATGGCATCTTCCTAAGAATTACGCTTCCGTTGTCGAAACCGATTCTGGCCACGATGGTGTTGTTCAGCATGGTTGCCATCTGGAACAATTGGTTCGGTCCTTCTCTTTTCTTGCAAACGAAGGATAAGTGGCCGGTCGCTCTCTTTTTACGTCAGATCATCGACAGCTCGATTAATCCGGCCGAAGCGGGACTTAGCTCCGATGCGACCGCTCAAATCGCGGCAACCATTAAATCCTGTGCCATGGTCTTGACGTCTTTGCCGATTATTTGTCTCTATCCTTTCGTGCAGAAATATTTTGTGCAGGGCATGATGATCGGTTCCGTGAAGGGCTAGTCGTTATATTCAGGAAGTTGCGACCGCAGTTTGCATTTGTCCGACATGAAATCGCAGGTTTCCTGTTTCATAAAAATACGATAGATGAAAGGGTGGCAATATGAAAAGATCCAGCAAGGCATTAGGAGTTGTATTGGCGGTAACGATGGCTATAGGTACGGCAGGCTGTACAAACAGCGACACGATAGAATCGCCCAGTAGCGCATCTCCTGGCGTAAGTTCCGCAGCACCGCAAGGTTACACTTTCGGCGAAGGCACAACATTCCGTTCGAACGATCCTGTAACCTACTCCATAATGTTCAGCGATCAACCGACCTATCCGTATAAGAAAGACTGGAGACTTTGGAGCGCAATTCAGGAGAAAACGAATGTATCGTTTGACGTTAACGTGATCCCCGCCACCGAATATGAGAACAAGAAGTCACTCTTGGTCAACAGCGGCGATGCTCCCTTTATTATTCCGAAGACTTATGACGAATCCTCATACGTAGCCAGTGGCCAAATCGTACCGATCAGCGATTGGGTGCAGTATATGCCGAACTATCAGAAGGCTGTAAAAGCGTGGGGAATGGATAAAGACCTGCGGCAGAAGCTCAAATCGGACGGTAAATATTATGTGCTGCCTGGCTTGTGGGAAGTGGCGGGCGGAGGCTACTCCTATATGATCCGGAAAGACATATTTGAAAAAGCGGGCATCGATGTAAAAGGCCTGGAAGGCAAATGGACGTATGAAGACTTCTACGAAGCCCTTAAGAAAGTGAAAGCGTATACCGGTGCGAAGTACGTTATGTCCGACGAATTCAATGGGAAATCGACATTAAATATTACTGCTGCCCAGTATGGCGTAACCGGTGGCTGGGGCATTGCCAACGGCACTCGGTTCAACGAACAGACAAAGCAGTTCGAATTTGCCGAATCGACGAATGATTTCAAGGATTATGTAACATACCTCAATAAACTGGTCAAAGAGGGTCTGCTCGATCCGGAGTCCTTCACGCAGGACGATAAAACCGCGCAAGCCAAGTTCTATAAAGGCGATACTTACGTCATGAACGCCAACTACCAAATACTTGCGGACTCTAAAACCAAGATGCAGGTGCCGGACGCCGACTTGTATATGATCGTTCAGCCGGGCGGTCCGAAAGGCATGCTTCAAATCGAAACCTCCCGCCTCGAGAACGGCGTTATGATCAGCCAGAACGCGCTGAAGAAGCTGGGCAAGGATAAGTTTATCGAAATGCTTCGTTTTGTCGATTGGCTGTGGTATTCCGACGAGGGCCAAATGCTCAGCCTTTGGGGTGTTGAAGGCGAGACTTACACGAAGGACGCAAACGGCAACATTACACTCAATCCTGACATTTCATTTAACGGAATGAATTCGAAGGCTACGAAGAAATTGAACGTCGACTTCGGCTTCGGCGGCGGTAATTTTGCCTACGGCGGTTCCGCTAAACTGAAGATGTCCAAAATGACAGAAGGCGAGAAAGACTATAACAACCGGATCCAGACGCTCCGCAAGCCAAGAATGCTCGCGCCGCCGATCATGGGTAACCCGGACGAAAGCGAACAAATGAACTTGATCTCGAAGCCGCTGATGGATTACGTCGACACGATGACCCTGAAATTTATTACAGGGCAGGCTAACATTGGTACCGATTGGAATACATATGTGACCCAGGTCGAATCGATTGGAGCTTCCCGCTATATGAAAATGGCGAATGATATCTTTAACAAAACGAAGGGCATGCTTGGGTATTAATTATACCCGAGTCATATAAATGGCTGCATAGTTTCTCCGTGAAGAAAGGGTAGACATACAATGAAAATGGTGTTTCGTTGGTACGGAGAAGGCAATGACACAGTGACATTGAAGCATATCAAACAAATTCCAGGAGTGGAAGGAATCGTCTGGGCCCTTCACGATGTTCCCGTCGGCGAGGAGTGGCCGATGGACCGTATTCTTGATTATAAAAAACAAGCCGATGCGTACGGCTTTCACCTTGAGGTCGTCGAGAGCGTAAACGTGCACGAAGACATTAAGCTGGGCTTACCTACTCGGGACCGGTATATCGAGAATTATCAGAAAACGATCGAGAAGTTGGCCAAGGTCGGTGTGAAAACAATTTGCTACAATTTCATGCCGGTGTTTGATTGGATTCGTACGGACCTGTTCAAAGAGATGGAGGATGGCTCCACGGCGCTTTTCTATGAAAAGGCCAAAATAGATCAAATGAGTCCGGAGGAGCTGGTCCGACTCATCGCTTCCAACCCCGACTTTTCGATGCCCGGCTGGGAGCCGGATCGGCTCAAGCTGCTGGCACCGCTATTCGATGCGTATAAATTCGTGACAACGGAAGATTTATGGAGTAACTTTCAATACTTCCTGGAAGCGATCATTCCGGTGGCGGCAAACAATAACATTAAGATGGCGGTCCATCCTGACGATCCGCCGTGGTCTATATTCGGATTGCCTCGTATCATGACGGGACGAGACAGTATTCGCAGGTTACTGAAGCTTGTGGATAGCCCTTATAACGGCGTAACCTTATGCAGCGGTTCCCTTGGAGCGAATCCGCTCAACGATATTCCCGCCATGATCCGCGAATTTACCGACCGGATTCCGTTTGCCCACATTCGCAACGTGAAGGTTTACGAGAACAGCGATTTTATCGAGACGTCCCACAGGGCGTGTGACGGTACCGTCGATATCATTGAAATTGTAAGGGCCTATCACGAGACAGGCTTCCGTGGATATGCCCGGCCTGATCATGGACGGCATATTTGGGATGAACGCTGTAGGCCCGGGTACGGCCTGTATGACAGGGCATTAGGCATTATGTATTTATGGGGTATTTGGGATAGTTTAGAGCGGGGGATTAAACCATGAATAAGAAAACATTGTTTAATAACGGATGGGAATTTGCCAAGAGCAGCCTTGATGTGACAGATAGCGCCGGCTTGTCATTTGAGCCGGTGGACCTCCCCCATGATTGGCTGATCTATAATACACTAAATCTGTATGAAAATAGTATCGGCTGGTATAGGAAAAGATTTACATACGCGAAAGAAACGGACTGTCAAATTCTATTATATTTCGATGGGGTTTACATGGACTCCTCCGTCTATGTAAACCAGTGTTTTGTAGGAGAATGGAAGTACGGATATTCTTCTTTCGAACACGAGATTACAGATGCGATCGCGGACGGGGTTAATGAAATTGTAGTGAAGGTCGTCCACCAAAGTCCGAATAGCCGGTGGTATTCGGGGGCCGGCATCTACCGCAATATGTGGCTAAAGTCGAGAGGCCGCAACCACATCATAACGGATGGCATATATGCCGCTGCGAAAAGGGTTGACGATTGTTGGCAGGTAGAAATCGAGACGGAATTGAGCCTCCATGAGGACGTCCGAATCTGTCACCGTATCCTGTACAAGGGCGAGCTGGCAGCAACTGCGACAGACAAGGTTGCAGCAGGCAGTGCTATTCATCGACAGATGCTATCGGTAATACGTCCTCATTTATGGAGTACGGATGAGCCGCAATTGTACCAGCTTGTCACCCAATTGCAGCAATCCGCAGAGGATCGGGATCTTATTGTCATCGAAAGCATACCTCAGAATATTGGGTTTCGGGAAATCAAGCTTGACCCTCAGCTGGGGTTCTATTTGAATGGTACAAGAATGAAAGTAAACGGGGTCTGCGAGCACCACGACTTAGGGGCGCTTGGGGCTGCCTTCAATAAAGAAGCCATGAGAAGAAGGCTTCGGATTTTGAAGGAGATGGGCGTTAACGCCATTCGAACCGCTCACAATATGCCTGCGGTCGAACTTATGGATTTAGCGGATGAGATGGGACTGCTTATCGTTTCGGAAGCGTTCGACATGTGGGAAAGATCCAAAACCCCATACGATTATGCGAGATTTTTTAAGGAATGGTCGAAAGCCGATGTGAAGAGCTGGGTTAAGCGGGACCGGAATCATCCGAGCCTGATGATGTGGAGTATTGGGAATGAGATTTACGATACTCATGCGGATGAAAGAGGGCAAGAAATCACCCGATTGCTAATGGACGAGGTGCTTAAATACGATCCGAAGCATAACGGCAAAGTGACCATCGGTTCCAATTATATGCTTTGGGAGAATGCGCAAAAATGTGCGGATATTGTGAAGGTGGCCGGCTACAACTACGCGGAGAAATATTATCATAAGCATCATGAAGAGCATCCCGACTGGATGATTTATGGCAGCGAGACGGCTTCCATCGTTCAAAGCAGAGGCATTTACCGCTTTCCTTTCGAGAAGTCCATTCTTGCCGATGACGACGAGCAGTGCTCAGCTTTGGGAAATAGTGTGACGAGCTGGGGGGCTAAGTCAGTCGAGGCCTGTATTATCGCAGAAAGGGACACACCTTTCTCTTTAGGTCAATTTATCTGGACCGGCTTCGACTATATTGGGGAACCGACGCCTTATCATACCAAGAACTCCTATCTCGGACAGTTGGATACGGCAACATTCAAGAAAGATTCGTATTTTATCTACCAATCGGCATGGACCGACTGCAGGAAGAAGCCGATGGTCCATATTTTTCCTTATTGGGACTTTAATCCGGGTCAATTGATCGATGTTCGAGTGTGTTCGAATGCGCCGAAAATCGAATTGCAATTCAATGGAGCTACCATGGGAAGCTTCGATATCGATCATGAGCATGGAACCCAGCTGGTCGGCTGGTGGAAGCTTCCTTATGAAGCCGGGGAATTGAAAGCAATAGCTTATGATGAAACGGGTCGAGTAATTGCTACGGATGTAAGAAGGTCCTTCGGGGATGCGAAGAGGATTCGTCTGCTGCCGGATAAGGAGAGCTTGATCGCTGACGGTGCGGACTTGATCTTCCTGGAAATCAACATGGAAGATGCCGATGGCAATCCAGTGGAAAATGCGAGCAATCGGGTGCGTGTCGAGGTGACGGGGGCGGGCCGATTGCTTGGTTTGGATAATGGCGACAGCACGGACTATGATTCGTATAAAGGGATTAGCAGAAGACTGTTCAGCGGCAAACTCATGGCGATCATAGGGGCTCTACTTGAGCCCGGCGAAATTCGGGTAGAGGTTTCATCCGCAGGCTTGGAGAGTCGTACTGCGGAATTTGAAGTACTCCCGCTAAGGGATGGAACATCCATAGAAGGGGTTTCCGCACATACTAGGAATCAAGAGCTGCCGCCGGCCATGGGGACTGTCGATGAAATCCCTTTACGCAAAATTGAAATTGTAAGCCCATCCGGTCAAAAGTTAGACGAAACGAGAAAAGAGATGACGGTGCGAGCCAACCTGTTCCCCGCCGATACCTCTTATCAAGAGGTCGAGTGGAATATAGTGAACGATGCGGGGATTGTCTCCAACCTTGCCGTGGTAGAAGCATTCGGTCTTGAAGCGAAAGTAACTGCATTGGGCGATGGCGATTTCCGGCTTCGCTGCATGAGCAAGAACGGTACGAACAAGACGAAGCTCATCTCCCAGTTGGAATTTAAGGCGGAAGGAATCGGTACGGCTTACAAGGATCCGTATGGGTTTATTTCTGCCGGCCTATTTGATTATTGTAAAGGAGAGGTCGGAAATGGAAACGAGAGGGGAGTAGCCACAAGCCGAGACGGTGAAACTCAAGTCGGGTTTCGTCATATCGATTTCGGTACGTATGGGTCCGACTCGATTACGATTCCGATTTTTGCTTTGACCGGTGAAGCGTATTCGCTGCAAATTTGGGAAGGTATGCCGGATGAAGCGGGTAGCAAACTCCTGGCGGATGTCATCTACCAGAAGCCGTCGAAGTGGAATGTGTATCAAGAAGAAACCTACCATTTATCGAAGCGTCTTCGCGGAATCACTGCCATTTGCTTCGTCCTACAGAAGAAGGTGCATATCAAGGGATTTTCGTTCCAAAAGCAGAATAGAGCCTTCGAGAAAAATTTCGCCACGGAATGTGACCGCATCTACGGCGATACATTTACGATCTCGGAAGCCGGCGTTGAAGGGATCGGGAATAACGTTTCCTTAGAAATCGATCAAATGGATTTTACGTACGAAGGGGCATCGAAGCTTGTTGTCTATGGCCGATCGCCGCTGGATAAAAATACGGTTCATATTCGTTTCGCTAATCAGGAAGGCGAGGTGAATCAACGCATTGAGTTCATACAGACAGCTGGCTATGAAGTGCAAGTATTTGAACTTGAAAAAGTAACAGGGGTCCAAAAAGTAACCTTCCTATTCCTGCCTGGAAGCCATTTCGATTTCGGCTGGTTCCAATTTGTTTCCGAGGTTCCCTTGTTTTAATACTTAATTCAGGTACACTTGTACTATCAGATGTGCCTAAGAAAGGAAGCAATATATGAAGAATATTAAACTGGAGGCAGTACGGGATACCAAGGGATTGATTCGTGACCATGTTCATGAAACCTTGAAAAGAAACATTATGGAGCTCAAGTTGGTGCCCGGCCGGTTTATCTCGGAGAAAGAAATGATCGAAATGCTGCAGGTGAGCCGTACCTCGATTCGGGAAGCGTTCGTGAAGCTGGGGCAAGAGGAACTGATCGAAACGATCCCGCAGAAGGGCTCTATTATTTCGTTGATTGATCTGGAGCTGGTCGAGGAGTCTCGATTTGTTCGGGAGACCCTGGAGTCGGCGATCGTACGTCAGGCTTGCGAACTGCTCAATTCCGAACAGGTGCTGCAATTGCAAAACCTGGTTAATCTGCAAGAGCTTTGCGTGGAGGAGCATAATTACGCGCGTCTGTTCGAGTTGGACGAAGAGTTTCATCGGTCGATTATCGTCGGCTGCGGCAAATCCCGCACCTGGGGACTGCTGCAACAGTTCAGTACGCACTACAACCGGATTCGTTATCTCCGATTGGCTGCTACTTATAATTGGGACATTATTCTTTCCGATCACAGGGAGATCGTCCGCGCCATTCGGGAGAAAAACCCGGATCATGCGGAGCGTGCCATGCATGAGCATCTTAGCCGGGTAAACTTTGAGAAGGAAGAGCTGAAGGCCAAGTATCCCACTTACTTCAGGTAATTTCGACATGCGGATGGAAAGAAGGGATTGCACGTGCTGTTGAATAATAAAATTGTCGTCGTGACCGGGGGCGGCCGCGGAATCGGTGGTGCGATCGCCCGTGGTTATGCCAAGGAAGGAGCCGCCTTGGTTCTCGTCAGCCGTACGATGGAGCAGTTGGAGGAGCAGGCGGACGGAATTCGCCGTCAATTTGGAGTTCCCGTACTCACAGTAGCATGCGACGTCAGCCGGGAGGAGCAGGTCGAGTCACTGGTACGGGCGGCACTCACTGAGTACGGACGAATCGACATTCTTGCGAATTGCGCCGGCATTACGATGGTGGCACCGTCAGAGGAGCTCTCGCTGGACAACTGGCACAAGTGTTTAAACATTAACCTGGATGGTACTTTCCTCTGCTGCAAGCACGTAGGCAAGCATATGATCGGTCGCGGCGAGGGTGGCAAGATCGTCAACATCACGTCTATCGTAGCTCATGGGGCGATCCCGCAGCGGGCGGCTTACGCTGCCAGCAAGGGCGGCGTCATGCAGCTTACGCAGAATTTGGCCGTGGAGTGGGCCAAGTATAACATTCAAGTCAATGCGATTAGTCCGGGCTTTATTCGTACGGAGATCGTGAAGGATCTGATCGGCAAAGGCATTCATAAGCCGGAACTGATGGAAGTCCGTATTCCGGCTGGTAGGATGGGAGAAGTGGAGGATATGGTCGGCCCAGCCTTATTCTTATCCTCTTCTATGTCGGACTACGTGTCTGGAATCATCCTGAGAGCGGACGGCGGTTACACGGCAAACGCCAGCTATTTGAATGTAAACTAGCAAGGCATCATGGTGAGTCACATCAAAAGCCGGCCCTTATGAGGTGCCGGCTTATTAGTTATAGACTCGCTCCAGTCTATTTCACTAGCCCATCAGACTTTTTGATTCCAAATAAAGGACTTGAATAAACTTTTTCGTGTTTTGTCGGATCAAGCTGAGAGCCGCACTTTCTTCATTCTCCAGTTCCTTCATTTTTTTACGGATATCGCTTAGGTCGAAAAATTTTGTAGCGTATTGCTCGAACTTCGGGTTCGAATAATCGATCAATCCAAGGGTAGCCAAGTGGGTTAATGCTTGGTTCACCGCTCGCCGTACCCGTTGTTCGGCAGCTTTGACTTCTTTTTTCAAGTCTGCTGCGGAAGCGGAGGGACCTAATTTTTTTAGGGCGATTTGCTGATAGATTTCAGAAAGCTGTGGAAAGCTTTGCTCTATAGGATGATGGCCTTCGTTACGGAATAAATAATCCAGTATCTCCAGTAAGTCTTTGCTGCCGGCTTCGCCGATCAGTCCGAGGTCCGATAGCACGTAATTTCCGCAGGTAACCATGCTTTTTTCATGGGAAGAGGCCTTTGTTTCCGGTGATGCACTGCTAAAGCCTATCGTACTGAGCGTTTTTTGAAAATCTTTTATGGAGTGCTGCAGCCGCAGCCGCTCAGATACCTTACGGATTACGGAAATAACCTCCAAACGATTGATAGGCTTAGTGATATAATATTCAATCCCGAATGTATAAGCCTTTCCGATGAGTTCTTTTGATTCCACTTGAGATATCATGATGACTTTTCCTTCGAAGCCTGTGGATAGCTCTCGTACGGTTTCTATGCCGTCACGATCAGGCATTAATAAATCGATTAGCAAAATGTCTGCTTGCTTAATGGCAAGTAAGGCGTTATCTACATGCGCTCCGTCCGAAGCTTCTCCAACAACCCTTCCTAAATCCTCATCCTCGATAATTTGTTCCAGCATGGAACGGACGGCCGGATCGTCGTCAACAATAAAAAAACGCATGGAATTACACTTCCTTTCCAATTTGACCTAAGGGCAATACGATGGTGAACTCGGCACCTTTCCCGCCGATGCCTGGCCCAACCTTAATGGTTCCCTGCATCTGCTCGGCTTCTTGCTTGACATAAGCCAAACCGATGCCCGTGGAGGGATTGCCGGATAAGTCGTACTTTGTGGTAAAGCCGGGCATGAAAATTTTCTCCCGGTGTTTCGGGGCAACCCCGGGACCATCATCGGCTACGCTGAACATGACAGCATCCTTCTCCCGCTTAACACATATTCGGATATTACCCGACTCCTTAAGCGCTTCAACAGCATTGGCTACCAGGTTATTGAACAGAGACAAAGTGGCGTACACATGACACAAAGGAAATTCACCTTCAATTTGCAAAGTGAAATCAATCTGCTTGCCAAGCGACTGCGCATACTTCTGATTGGAGTGGAGAACGATTCCAGCCAATTCTTGCATTGGTAAATAATCACTCTCGTGCGTGATTAAACTAGACAGTCCCGCATATATGCGTTGATTGTCCTTCTTGATCTCGTGAACCTGCCCTGCAATCCGGAGAGCCTTCTGGGCGGAATCTTCAAGCTGTGCAAACGAGCTTTCCTTCAACGACTGATAAAGCTCGTAGCTTTCCTGGGTGATATTTTCTGCATTATACAACGTTTTCTTCAATTGTATGGATTCCTCGTAGAGCCCGGAAAAGAGCAAAAGCATTTTTTCTTTTTCTTTTCGCTGTTGTTCTTCAGCGGCTTTGGTTTGCCTCAACTTGACCAGATTGAAAAAACCGATAACGAAAAAGCTGCGAAAAAAAGCAATAAGAACAATCTGGTTCCATGTGGACATAGTAGTAATCTGATCGGACGCAGAATTACGCAGCAGCAGTTCTACCGATGTCGCGGCGATTTCGACCAACAGACCTAATACGCCGAGCAGAAGCGGCCGGTCATGATGCCGGTTCATCCGGACTGCAGCGAAAGTGATCGAATAGGTCAAATAATAAAAGAAGACCGGATAATGATGTTGAAAAGCCAGTGTCCAGTTCCAGTGCGTCCCGATTGCCGCATCAAGAACAACGCGAAAGATGACAACCGAAGTTCCGACAAGCAATCCGGAGACAAATGGAGAAACAGACCGGATCCAGAGCAGGAATAGAAAAAAGGCAGGGGTGCCAAGGCTTACCCGAAAATCATTATGAAACGGGTAAAAATTCAATTCACCCGCGATCGGAACCGTAACAATCATCAGCATGAAAAGGAACCATTTTTCTCTCAATGCGGTTTTTTGACTCCTTTCATAAGAACGTAACAATCATTCGACATCAATTCGACAACATTGGGTTGATTCCTCCACGACCATCCATCCTTTGTTTCTTCATTATTCCAAATGCAGGGCGTATGCATGCGACGGAGAACGATTCTTCCGTAAAAATAAATTCAATTTGTAGATTCAAATAGATTGGAGTAGATTCCTCATACAATAGTGACATTCAACTTTTTATTTAAAGAAAGCGCTTTATAAATTTCGGGAAAAGGGGATATATGTATGAAAAAATTTGGTTTGGCTTTACAAATCCTGCTTGGCCTTCTGTTAGGGATCATTGTCGGGGCCATTTTTTATGGCAACCCGGCAATTGGAACGTATTTGCAACCGCTTGGAGATATTTTCATTCGATTGATTAAAATGATCGTGATTCCTATTGTCGTTTCCTCTCTCATCGTCGGGGTGGCGGGAGTTGGGGACATTAAAAGGCTTGGCAAACTTGGCGGAAAAACGATTCTTTATTTTGAGATTGTGACGACAATTGCCATCGTATTCGGTTTGCTCATTGCGAATGTTTTTCATCCCGGGACCGGGGTCAATATGGCGGGGCTAGCCAAGTCGGATATCTCGAGTTATGTTGCAACGACAGAGAAGGTAACCAGTCATAGTTTCGTTGACACGTTTGTCAATATCGTTCCCAAAAACATTATCGAATCGATCGCAGCCGGCGACATGCTCGCCATCATTTTCTTCTCGGTATTTTTAGGGCTGGGCATTGCTGCGATCGGCGAAAAAGGGAAGCCTGTGCTGGCATTTTTCCAGGGTATCTCCGAATCCATGTTTTGGGTAACGAATCAAATTATGAAATTTGCGCCGGTCGGCGTATTCGGTCTGATTGGGGTAACGGTATCCAAATTCGGTGTCGGTTCTTTGGTTCCTCTAGGAAAATTAGTGCTCGCCGTTTATGTCGGTATGTTCTTGTTTGTGGTCGTCGTGCTTGGTTTGATCGCAAAGCTATGCGGTACCAGCCTGATGGCGATTATCCGCATATTAAAAGACGAACTCATCCTGGCTTATTCAACTGCAAGTTCCGAAACGGCGCTCCCCAAGATGATGGAAAAGATGGAGAAGTTCGGTGTGCCGAAAGCGATCAGCTCCTTTGTCGTACCGATCGGATACTCGTTTAATTTGGATGGGTCCACGCTGTATCAAGCGATTACCGCATTATTTATTGCACAAATGTACGGCATTCATATGCCGATCAGCTCTCAAATTATGTTGATTATGGTCTTGATGCTCACTTCGAAAGGGATTGCCGGAGTTCCAGGCGCATCATTTGTAGTCTTGCTCGCCACTCTCGGATCAGTCGGAATTCCGCTCGAAGGTCTTGCCTTTATCGCTGGTATTGACCGAGTTCTGGATATGGCCCGAACCGTAGTTAATGTCATTGGCAACTCGATTGCTGCGATCGTCATGGCAAAATGGGAAGGGCAATACGATCAGAAAAAAGGGCAGCAATATTTACAGTCTGTCAAAAAGGCTGCATAAGCATACATTCAGGAGGAAAAGACAATGACAGAACAAGTAAGAATGGAAAAAGATTTTCTTGGCTCCAAGGAAGTTCCGGGTGAAGCTTATTACGGCATTCAAACACTTCGCGCAGTAGAAAATTTTCCGATTACCGGCTACCGCATTCACGAAGAATTGATACGTGCCATGGCAACCGTTAAACATGCGGCTGCAATAGCAAATATGGAAATCCGTCAGCTAAATCCGCAAATCGGAAATGCCGTTGTACAAGCGGCTCAAGAAATTAGGGACGGTAAGTGGCATGACCAGTTTATCGTCGATCCGATCCAAGGCGGAGCAGGGACGTCTATCAATATGAATACCAACGAGGTTATCGCCAACAGAGCGATCGAAATTCTCGGGGGAACCAAGGGCGATAATTTTCAGGTAAGTCCGAACTCACATGTGAACATGGCCCAGTCGACCAACGATGCTTTTCCGACAGCGATTCATATCGCAACTCTCTCTTTGATTGAGAAATTGATAGTGACCATGGAAGAGATGCTTACAGCGTTTCGTAAAAAAGCGGAACAATTTGATGGGATTATCAAAATGGGACGGACGCATCTGCAGGACGGAGTGCCGATCCGCCTCGGGCAGGAATTTGAAGCGTACAGCCGCGTTCTGCAACGCGATATTAAGCGGATCAAGCAGACCCGCGATCATTTGTACGAAGTGAATATGGGGGCAACGGCCGTTGGAACCGGCCTGAATGCCGATCCCCGCTACATTAAGCGGGTCGTGGAGTTGCTTGCCGAGCTCAGCGGTCAGCCGCTTGTCAATGCCGATCACTTAGTGGATGCTACGCAAAATACGGACGCCTACACGGAAGTTTCGGCCGCGTTGAAAGTTTGCATGATTAATATGTCCAAAATCGCCAACGACTTGCGTTTGATGGCTTCCGGACCGCGGGCCGGGCTCGGGGAGCTGAATTTGCCTGCGCGCCAACCCGGCTCTTCGATCATGCCGGGCAAGGTCAATCCGGTCATGGCTGAGGTCGTCAATCAAGTAGCCTTCCAGGTCATTGGCAATGACCATACGATTTGTCTTGCCGCCGAAGCGGGACAGCTCGAACTGAATGTGATGGAGCCTGTACTCGTATTTAACCTGCTTCAATCGCTCAGTATGATGAACCAGGTGTTTAAAGTATTTCGCGTATATTGTTTGGAAGAAATCGAAGCCAATGTTGAGCGATGCAAAGAGTATGTGGAAAAAAGCGTTGGCGTCATCACTGCGCTCAACCCGCATTTAGGTTACGAAGTCGTCGCGAGAATTGCCCGCGAAGCGATTTTGACGGGGCGTCCGGTACGGGAGCTTTGCCTTCTTTATAATGTTTTAACGGAAGAGGAGCTTGAGACCATTCTTGATCCGTATGAAATGACGAACCCGGGAATCGCCGGTGCGGAGCGTTTGGAAAAGAACTGAATGGCGGCCTTCGGCAGCCGTTACACTTAAATAATATAAGAGAGAGTTGGGGAGAACATGTCTGTATCAAGCGGTGCCAGCACTTATATGATTTTTCGGCTTCAAATCGATAAAGAATTAACCTCGCTCGGCGATATCGCCGCCGCGATTGAGAACACGGGCGGAGACATCGTAGGGATTGACGTCATCTCGTCAGGTCGCACGAGCACCGTCCGCGATATAACCGTTAATGTGTTTGATCCGTCGCATAGCCTATTGATCGGAGATACGCTTCAAAAGCTAAATGGGGTTAAAGTGATTAACGTATCGGATCGTACTTTCCTCGTACACTTGGGTGGGAAAATTGAGATTGCTCCAAAAATTCCGGTGAAAAATCGTGACGACTTGTCACGGGTTTACACGCCGGGTGTCGCTAGAGTATGTATGGCGATTGCGGAACAGCCGAGCAAGGCCTACTCGCTGACGATCAAACGAAATACGATCGCGGTGGTGTCCGACGGCACAGCCGTACTTGGGCTTGGCGACATCGGACCGATGGCAGCGATGCCGGTGATGGAAGGCAAGGCCATGCTGTTCAAAGAATTCGCAGGTGTGGATGCATTTCCGATATGCCTGAACACGAAAGATCCCGACGAGATTGTCCGTATCGTCAAAGCATTGGCTCCCGTATTCGGAGGCATTAATTTGGAGGACATCTCATCGCCGCGCTGTTTCGAAATCGAGGAGCGTTTGAAACAGGAACTGGATATTCCGGTGTTTCACGATGACCAGCACGGAACGGCCGTCGTCCTTTTGGCAGGGTTATTGAACGCTCTTAAAATTATCGGCAAACAAATGTCGGATATTAAGGTTGTTGTGAACGGTATCGGCGCGGCGGGCATCGCTTGCTCGAAGATGCTGCTAGCCGCCGGTGTGCGCAATTTGATCGGTGTGGACCGTTATGGCGCCATTCATCGTGAAGCGCAATATGAGAATCCACACTGGACAGCGTTTGCTCAGATGACGAATCCGAACCTGGAAGTCGGCAGTTTGTCCGATGTGATCAGGAACGCGGATGTTTTTATCGGCGTATCTGCTCCTAACATTTTAAGCGTAGACGACGTCAAATCTATGGGGAAAGACCCGATTGTCTTTGCGATGGCGAACCCGATTCCGGAGATCGATCCGGAACTGGCCAAGCCTTACGTCAGGGTCATGGCGACAGGAAGATCCGACAAGCCCAATCAAATCAACAACGTTCTTTGTTTCCCGGGGATTTTCCGCGGCGCGCTGGATTGCAGAGCGAGTGATATCAATGAAGCGATGAAGCTTGCTGCGGCGGAAGCGATCGCCTCTGTTGTAACGGACGAAGAGTTGAGTGAAACTTATATTATCCCGAGTGTATTTAATCAGAAAGTCGTGGAAAAAGTAAGAGATGCGGTTATGGAAGCGGCTTACCGTACGGGAGTCGCCAGAAAAAGCTTGAGAGAGCCCAATTGACGTAAGAGACCGGTTGGACCCCATGCCCAATTCCATCCCCTATCGCTCAAAAGCATGAGTTTAGACAAGGACCTGGCCATCGGGGCTGTTGACAAAGTACCTTTATGGAAAAATTGACGTTTGGGAACCCGCATAAACGTTGGGCTTCTAAAAGTCATATTTCTCAAAAAAGGCTTTTGTCAACAAGCCCTATCGGCCAGGTTTTTCGTGCTAATCTTATAGAAAGTATAGTTTCAGGGGAGACGTGTGGCTCACTTTCCTAAGCGAGTTCGCCCAAATGGGACGCTGATCGATGCGTTAACGATGATATTGAGGCTGTCGATTAACTGTTCACAACTCTGAAATCTGTGGGAGACCACAAAATGTATGCGAAAAACTCATACATAATGAGCGGCGCACACATCAAATCAGTCGATTCTATTCGAAATTTCATTCACAGATCGCGATTTGGGTCCTGATTCTGTAAATGTGTCCGAAAAATCATATACATTGTCTGCATGTGTCCGTTCACGTCAAAACTATCCATAATAAATGTGAATAGCGATTATTTCCATCCTGCCTCTATTCGTCTACGGAACAGAGCTTTCTGTATTCGCTTGGAGAGAGCCCCGACCACCGTTTGAATTGCCGGCTGAAATGGGCGATGTCCCTGTAGCCAAGAACCGAGGATACTTTCTGTACGGATAGCAACGGATTGGCAAGAAGCAGTTTCGCTTCGTGAAGGACGAGCTCCGATAAATACACGCGCGGGGATATGTCATATACTTGCCGGAACACGCGGTTGCAATGGGACGTGCTGATACCGAGCTCGGCGGCGATATCGTCTATGCCGTAATGCTTCTCGATGGGGACCCCCTGCTTGAAATGCTGGCTGACGAGTCCATGCAGCTGGCTGCGGATCCGATGGGCCAGCTCGACTTTTTCGTAGGCGGAAGGCGGGATCAGATCAGCTTCATTCGATACGGCTTCCCACAGTGTTCCGAATAACTCGAAGATCGCTGAGTTTAGCCGCATCCGCTGCGTGATTGTTGCCGATCCGGCTATACGGGTAATGTCAATCAGCTTGGATAGTACGGGCATTACCTGGCTAGTCAACGAGCTCCCGCGGTGAAAAAGCGTCTGCTCGATGCGGTTCAGCATGGACAAAAAAAGAGGATCGTCGATATTGAAGTGGATGCAGAAATAGGTAAAGGGCTCGCGGTTGCCGCTTCGGCTGGAATGGGCGTGGCCGGGACGGAACAAGAGCAGATCGCCGGGCTGCTGCAGAAGCTTGCTTCCGCCGACAGTCATTAGCTGCTGTCCTTCCAACAGGTAATTGATCTCAAACTGTGAATGCTCGTGCAGCGGGTATTCCCATTCACCGCTTACGGTGCGCAGATGAATGCCGAACAAATTCACGGTTGTGTTTACGTCAGGAAGCATTATTTCGTCAATGATATGTCCTAAACTAGGCGGGGGGAATGAGCCGGCCATCACTTTCTCTCCTTTTGCAGGTGAAATCGTATAGGAACAGCATAACACGGAATGCTCGATTTGGGTAAAATGTTGATCGATTTGACAATGGTTTTTACGCTTTTGATTATGCTAGGATGAACATAAACCGCCTGGTTGGCGGGGTGAGATTAGAGGAGGAAAGGATACGATTATGTCGCATATAAACAAGTTTTTTAATGCGCATCATTCGCCGATCGGCGCGTTCGCCAGCTTCACTTTAGGATTTCGCGGTAAAAAAGGCGGACTCGGAATAGAGCTCGGGAAACCGGCTGACGAGAACATATATATCGGATTTCAGGCTCGCAACGGCAATTATTATGAAGCGCTTCCGTTCTATGAGGCCGGAAACGACGAGAGCGCCCGCTACGATGTGGAACAGCATGGAGAAAAGGGTAAATCTGCAGTCATTCTTCGTTTTGCGGATGCGGCGATTACGCGCGAGTTCAAGACAGGTACGGATACTTGGCAGGCGGGTGACTTGACGTTTCGCATTTATTCGCCTGTCCGCCCTGTACCCGAGCCGGGAAAGGCGGATGAAGAGCCCATGAAAGAAGCGCTCGTACCCGCCGTTTTTGCCGAACTGACCTTAGATAATACGCAGGGTGCGAAAGCCCGCAGAGGCTTTTTCGGCTACGAAGGAAGTGACCGCTACAGTGCAATGCGCCTGCTTAGCGATACGAGCGGCGGGCGGTTTACAGGAGTCGGACAAGGGCGTTTGACGGCTATCGCTTCCAAGGATGACGGCGTGACGCCGGCCCTCGGATTTTCGCTGGACAACATTTTGGAACAGAATCTGCCGCATAATTTTGCGTTTGGTCTTGGCGGAACAGGCGCTTTACTGATGGAAGTGCCTGCCGGAGAGAAAAGGACGTACCGGTTTGCTGTCTGTTTTTACCGCGGAGGGCTTGTGACGTCCGGACTGGATGCAGCGTACGCCTACACCCGTTATTTTACGAACATTGAAGAAGTAGCCGGGTATGCGCTGAGCCGCTTTGCGGAACTGACTGCTTCATGCGAAGCCGCCGACCGCTGGATGGATGCACAGCGGTTGACCGACGATCAGAGGTTCATGCTCAATCATTCGATTCACAGCTACTATGGCAGCACGCAGCTGCTCGATGCATCCGGGGAGCCGATCTGGATCGTCAATGAAGGCGAGTACCGGATGATGAATACGCTCGATTTGACTGCGGATCAGCTGTTCTTTGAAATGAAAATGAACCCGTGGACAGTCCGCAACGAACTGGAGTGGTTTGTGAAACGGTACAGTTACGAGGATAACGTGCGATTCCCTGGCGACGAGCGTGAATATCCGGGAGGACTTACGTTTACGCACGACATGGGGGTAGCGAATGTATTCTCTCGCCCTCAATATTCCGCTTACGAATTAGCTGGCATCAACGATTGTTTCTCTTATATGAGCCACGAAGAGCTTGTAAACTGGTTATGCTGCGCGCTCGTTTACATCGGGCAGACGAACGACCGTGAATTTACGGAGAATACAATTTCCGTCATTCAATGCTGCTTCAAGAGTATGTTGAACCGGGATCACCCCGAGGCGGGTAAACGAAACGGCTTGATGGGCCTGGACAGTTCCCGTACGCAGGGCGGCGCGGAAATTTCCACGTACGATAGCTTGGATGTGTCCCTCGGGCAATCGCGGAATAATATTTATTTGGCTGGAAAATGCTGGGCCGTATACGTCGGGCTGGAGAAGTTGTTCGCCGGCGAAAATGCGCCGGATTTATCCCGCGAGGCCGGGCTGCAGGCTGACCGGTGCGCGGCATCTGTGGCCGCACAGCTTACGGAAGAGGGATATATTCCGGCTGTCATAAGCGAAAATAACGATTCCCGAATCATCCCTGCGATCGAAGGGCTCGTATTCCCTTATTTTATGGGCTGCGAGGAGGCGCTTGATAAGAACGGACGTTTCAGCGATTATTTGCAGGCGCTCAACACGCATTTGCACACGGTGCTTACGCCGGGCGTATGCTTGTTCGAGGACGGTTCCTGGAAGCTTTCCTCCACCAGCAACAATTCATGGTTGAGTAAAATTTATTTATCCCAGTTTATTGCCAGAGAAATCATGAACATGCCTTGGGATGAGAACGGCGCTGCAGCGGATGCGGCGCATGTCAACTGGCTGCTTCATCCGGAGCTTTCGTACTGGTGCTGGAGCGATCAAATACTGGCCGGGGAAATCATCGGCAGCAAATATTATCCTCGCGGCGTAACAGCTATTCTATGGACGATCGAGGGTCAAGGAAAGCAGTCTCAATTGGGCGGTGCAGGATGCGCATGAACAATCAAGAAACGGATCTTTGCTGGCTTCGCCATACAAGAATAGACGATGAGGCTATACTAAAAAACTACAGGATTTGGTGTCAGGAAGTGGTTGCTTCGGCTGCTTCGGCTCATTCCGAGGTATTCCAAACGGCAGTCGATGAGCTTTGCTATGGAATCGCGGCTTTGCTCGGACAAAAGACTGCACAACCAACGAGTCCTTCAAAATCTCACACCATTATACTAGGGGTATGGGGCCATTCTCCTGAGCTGGAAGCGTTGATAGACCCGCAGCATTGCAGAAGCTTGAAAGCGGACGGTTTCATCATCCAAACCGTAAAAACTTATGAACACAGTTATCTGATACTGGCGGGTGCGTCGGACAAAGGCGCGTTGTATGCGGTATTTGAGTTTCTGCGGAGGCTGCAAAACGGAGATGCTATCGATCATCTGAATATGATTGATAACCCGAATAACCGTCTGCGGATGATGAATCAGTGGGATAACATGGACGGAAGCATCGAGCGGGGCTATGCGGGGCGGTCGATTTTTTTCAAAGAGAATGCGATCATGCAAGATTACACGCGCATTCGTGCCTATGCCCGCATACTTGCCTCTATCGGTCTTAATGCGATTGCGATCAATAATGTGAACGTCCACCGGCAAGAGACGATGCTGATCACAGAAGCGCTGCTGCCGGAGGTTGCAACAATTGCTGCTATATTTCGCGCGTATGGAATTACGCTTTTTCTTAGCATCAACTACGCGAGTACGATGGAAATAGGCGGTTTAACGACGGCTGACCCGCTTAGCACGGAAGTCAAACAATGGTGGAAGGAGAAAGCGGTTGAAATCTATCGGTATATTCCCGATTTCGGCGGTTTTCTGGTGAAGGCGGACTCGGAATTCCGCCCTGGTCCATTCACATACGGCCGCGACCATGCCGACGGAGCCAATATGCTGGCGGAGGCCCTTCATCCGCATGGCGGACTCGTGATTTGGCGCTGTTTCGTATACAACTGCCTGCAGGATTGGCGAGACCGTTCGACAGATCGGGCTAAAGCCGCATACGCTCATTTCACCCCGCTGGATGGGAAGTTTCATGACAATGTTATTCTGCAAATTAAAAACGGGCCGATGGACTTCCAAGTCCGTGAGCCTGTATCTCCCCTGATTGGCGGGCTGCGAAGTACGAATCAGATGCTGGAGCTGCAGGTTACCCAAGAGTATACGGGGCAGCAAAAGCACCTGTGCTTCCTGGTTCCGCAGTGGAAAGAAGTGCTTGACTTCGATACCTATGCACAAGGTCAAGGCTCAACAACGGCGGATATTGTCAGCGGTTCACTGTTCAATCGGACTTACGGCGGTATCGCCGCCGTATCCAATATCGGAGACGACATGAACTGGACGGGTCACGTGCTGGCACAGGCGAATTTGTACGGATTTGGGCGTTTGGCGTGGAACCCGTGCCTCTCCTCGGAAGAAATCGCCAAGGAATGGATTGCGATAACCTTCGGCACAGCCCCTCAAGTGCAAAATATAATTTTGGATATGCTGCTCCATTCATGGAGCATTTACGAGAAATATACAGCTCCGCTTGGCGTAGGCTGGATGGTGAATCCGGGCCATCACTACGGTCCGAACGTGGACGGATATGAGTATGCGAAGTGGGGGACGTATCATTATGCCGATTGTCATGGTATCGGCGTAGACCGCACCTTCAAATCCGGGACCCGTTACACAACGCAGTATCATGAACCGCAATCCAGCCGTTATGAATCGCTGGAGCAATGCCCGGACGAGCTGCTGCTTTTCTTTCACCATGTTCCTTACACGCATGTATTGAAATCCGGCAAAACGGTCATTCAGCATATTTATGACAGCCACTTCGAAGGTGCGGAACAGGCTGCCGGTTTGGTGAGCGCCTGGACTTCTCTTAAGGGACTGATCGACGATGTTCGTTATGTAGAGGTGCTGCAGCGCTTGCAAGAACAGGCGGAGCACGCCAAGGAATGGAGGGACATCATCAATACGTATTTTGCCAGGAAATCGGGAATCCCCGACAAACAGGGAAGAATGATTTATTAAAAGGGCGAATACAGGAAGGTGGAAGCGTATGAAGATAACCGTCAAAGACATCTTAAACCGTCTGGCCGTATCGGCAAAAGCAAGCGATACTACTGTGGATAAATTGGTAGCGGGAAAAGACGATACGGAAGTCACTGGTATAGCCGTCGCTTTCATGGCAACCCATCACATATTGAAGCAATCCCTGGCTCTTGGGGCCAATCTGGTCATCTCTCATGAAGGCGTATTTTATAACCATCGGGATGGGAATGAAAGGCTGGAGTCCGACCCGGTTTATCAGGAAAAACAACGGCTGATCGAAGAATCCGGAGTTGCGATCTACCGTCTGCATGACCTTATACATGAAAACCGGCCGGATGGTATCATGGAGGGCTTACTGCGGTCGTTAGACTGGAAGCAATATGTCATCGAGGATCGCCCTGCTTCATCTATAGTTGATATTCCTGCGATGACAATCAGGGAAGTTGCGGAGTATGTGAAGACAATGTTGGATATCCCCTTCGTTCGTATCGTAGGCGATACTTCGACGGTATGCAAACGTGTCGGATTGCTGGCCGGCTATAGAGGCGGAGGCGCTATTGGTATACCGCTTTTTGAAAAAGTCGATCTGATCATTGCCGGCGAAGGCCCGGAATGGGAGACGCCTGAATATGTGAGGGATGCCGTTTATCAAGGAAGACGGAAAGGACTAATCATGCTGGGACATGCAGAAAGCGAAGAGCCCGGCATGAAGCTCTTGGCCGGGGAATTGCAGCTCGCATTCCCCGAGGTTCCCGTTCGTTTTATTTCGGATCAGCCGCTCTTTCAAGTGATTTAAGAACAGGACGGTTCATTGATGCCGGATGATGATGAATCGCCATGCGAAAGGAGCGTTGTCCAAATAGCTATGAGCCTCAATGTGAGCAAAATTACATTTTGGAACCGATCGATGACATCCTCATGAAGCCGTGCGGCTAGCCCCGGTCATCGCTTACCTGCAAAAGCTTATCAATAAGTATGCTAGTGATGGTTCGATCGACAACGGCGGGATAACGAACAGCTTGCTGAAGAAGCTGGAAAAGGGAAATCTGGAGCTGTTTTTCAACGAGGTAGAAGCACAGAAAGGCAAGCACATTAAAGAGGCGGCTGCTGAGGAGATTTTATGGAATGCGGAGCAACTGCTCCGCGAGTAAGGACGAGGCTACCCCTGAGGCATACAATGCCTTGGGGGTAGCCTGTTTCACAATCCAGAACTAGAAATCACATCTCAATGCCCGGTCAGCCTTTGATAGAGCCGATCAAAACGCCTTTTTCAAAGTATTTTTGGATAAACGGATACAAGATTAAGATCGGCAGCGTAGAAACGATGATAACCCCATACTTGATTTGATCGGCATATCTTTGCGCATAGCCTCCCGCATCGCCGCCAACGCCTGCACCATTGGCAAAAACCTGATTTGATAAAAGAATATCTCTTAATATGATTTGCAGCGGCTGCAGCTCGTTTTTTCTGATATAAATCAATGCCGTAAAGAAATCATTCCAGTGTGCGACCAGGTAATAAAGGCCGATCACGGATATTAGCGCTTTGGACAATGGCATAGCCACTTTGATAAAAAACTTGAAATGCGAGCAACCATCCATTGCAGCTGCCTCATATAGTTCCGACGGCAATGAAGTTTCAAAAAACGTTCGGGCAATAATGAGATTAAACACATTAACGGCAAACGGCAAAATAAACACCCACATTGTGTTCGTCAAGTGCAGCCCTTTTATTAATAAGTAAGTTGGAATTAAGCCTCCGTTAAAGAACAAAGTAACGACCAAGATTAACATTAGCGCGCGTCTAGCCAAAAATTCTTTTCTCGATAGCACATAGGCTGCCGGTAAAGTAAACAGCAAATTTACAAAAGTTCCGAGCAAAGTGTATACCATTGTATTTCGATAACCGACCCAAATTCGGGCGTCTTTGAAAATTTCCTGGTATCCGAAAAAACTGATGCCTTTCGGAAAAAATAAGACACGACCTGTGGAAACAAGGGTAGAGTCACTGACAGATGCAATAATGATAAAGTACAAAGGATATGCAATGATTAGAAAGATCAAGACACAAAGCACAAAAAGAATAAGACGAAATACGATGTCATTGCCATTTTTGCTTAATAGACCCAAGTCTTCTCCCTCCTTCGAACTCCGATTACCATAGACTCATATTTGAAAATCTCTTTGCGATAGCGTTCACGGCAATCAAGAAAATAAAATTAATGACCGTATTGAACAAACCGATAGCCGACGAGTAACTGAATTGATTGGATACAATACCGATTTTATATACATAAGTGGCAATAACCTCGGAAACAGGGAGATTTAACGCGTTCTGCATTAAAAAGATTTTTTCAAAGCCGGTGCCGAGTACGTTCCCCATGCTGAGAATAAACAAAATAATCATCGTAGGCACAATAGCAGGTATATCCACATAACGTATCATTTGCCATCTACTGGCCCCGTCAATTTTTGCGGAATCATACAATTGTGGATCGACAGTGGAAAGCGCAGCTAGATAAATGATGCTGTTCCATCCGCAGTGCTGCCAAATATCGGATAGCACATAGACAGGTATGAAGGTCTGTGTGGAAGCCAGCAAATTGATATCGCCCATACCAATAGACTTCATGAAGTATCCAACAATGCCGGTTTCCGGGGATAGTAGAACATTCAGCATCCCGACCAGAACGATTGTCGAAATAAAGTGAGGCAAATACACCGTCGTTTGCAAAATTTGCTTTGCTTTTTTTCTTCTGATTTGATTCAGGATCAATGCCAATATAATAGGAGCGGGGAAACCGAGCACAATCGACGCCAAGCTGATGGTAAACGTATTTTTCATTAAATCGATAAACAAATAGCTGTTTATAAATTGTTTGAAATAAAAGAGTCCGCGCCAAGCGCCTCCTGTAAGACCCTTGGAAAAATCATAATCCCGGAAAGCAAGTTGAATGCCGTACATCGGAATATAATTAAAAATCAATATGACAGCGATTGCAGGAAAAATCATGATCCACAATTGATGGTCGCGTTTGAATGTGCTGGCAACCGTAGGTTTTTTAGCAAATCGGATACCGGCCGTATTTTTGCCGATTTCGCTTATTTGAGAGCTCATCCAGGCATTCTCCCTTATGGATAGATGCTACGCCTTCCGCAAAGCAAGCATAGCATCTATCATCATGCGATTTTATTTGTTCTTACTCATAAAGCTATCGTAGTATTTTTGCATAATCTCAATATTTTGCTGCAATCCGGCTTTTTGGCACTCTTTCACAAAAGCGTCCCACCCAGAATCAATGCCGCCTTTTGTAACCCATTGCGCAAATTTGGGATTCGCCAAATTCATAAGATTCGTGTTATTCAAGCTTAATGTGCTATTGTCCGCAGTCGAATATTTGATGAACAAATTAGGGAAGACGTCGGTCTTTGTATTCACACTCAGAGCGTTCTTTAACGGATCGGATTGCGTTAGAACCTCGCTCATATCTTTGCCGAGATTCAATTTTAAAGCATCTGTAATATACATAGGTCCGTTATCCGCCATTGTCGACGTCCATTTCCATGTTCCGGGATCCATTTTCGAATCTGTCGGCGGCAGTACGCTGTAGCTGTCATCTCCGTTATCCTTGATATTTGGACCTACCGATCCGAACAAGACTTGCATGCTGATTTTAGGATCATACAATTTATTGATGAATTTCATAGCCGCGTCTTTATTCTTCGTTTTCGCCGACATGACTACCATATTGCTTCCATAGTTCAAAGAGTTGTAATCGTAGCTCCAAGTTATTTTGGCGCTGGAATCCGCTGACCTCTTTAATGGGGACATCGACGCATATTGCGGCGCCACCTGGTCTCCGAATCTGTCCGATGCGACCCAACCCCATGTGAAGCCGACTTTCGCCGTATCTCCGGTGCCACGGGCAATCGACTGGTATTTCGTGTAATCGTGCGTAAATACTTCAGGGTTAATCAACCCGGCTGCATAGCATTTGTTCAAAAATATAACCAAATCTTTAAAGCGTTCGTCGATCAGAAAGTTTTTTACTTTCCCGTTTTCCACATAATAGCCTTGACTGCTTCCATCGGATAATGTAATGCCCTCACTTCCCAAGAGAACAGCAGGATTGAAATAGCCGCCGATACCTCCCGGCCAGTCCATGGGGATCTCATCATTCGGATCACCGTTGCCGTTCGCGTCTTTTTCTTTAAAGGCAACCAGCACGTTATATAATTCATCCCACGTTGTCGGCATTTTTAATCCCAGATTGTCGAGCCATTTTTGATTAATAAATTGTCTGGTAGCAGAAGCGGGCCAAAAGCGTTGATATTTGGGCAAGCCGTAAATTTTCCCATCAGGTTGCGTGGCAATGATTTTTGTTTCTGGTTTATCATTAAACATCAATTGAACATTCGGAGCGTCCTTGTTGACCAAATCTGTCAAGTCTTGGAAAAGGCCTTGAAATTGCGCAAAATCGGCGTCCGTAATGACATTAGGACCAACAAATAAATCCGGAACATCACCGCTGGCAAGCATGGTACCCTTTTTCTGTCCCCAGTCTGCCGTAATCTCCTGCCACTTGATTTCAACGCCTGCTTCTTCTTCCACTTTTTTCAGCCATTCCATTTCAGCAAGCGGCTTGGTAAGCGGGTGCTTGACCATTATGGCGGTTAATTGTACTTTAGCACCGCTTTTACTTGCATTTCCCGAACCGGAGCTGCTGGTTCCTCCGGTTTCACCTCCGACATTGGATCCAGAATCACTGCAGCCTGCCATTACAACAGCAGAAACCATGAACAACGATAGTACAACTGCCAACTTTTTACGCACTGTCATCATCCCCCCATTAAATGTTGGTAACTTGCAAAGCCTTGCCGATTCCACCCTAACTTTAATCTTCGCTGGAGGAGGCGTAAACGTTCAGTTTTTGATGAATGCCCATTTTTTGAAAACGCTTAACAAAATCGTTTGAAAGCCGTTTCAGGGGCATCTTAACAGGCGAATTTCAAAAATTGCATATCTTCAAAAAATGAGTATTGTTGGCAACTTTTACGAAAAAAAACGGCTACCACGCTGTCTGACAACGAGTAGCTTCCTTTCCTTTCATTTGTTTGAATCCCGGTATTGGCCCGGAGTGATGCCGACCATTTTTTTGAAGGATCGAATAAAGCTCGACGGATTCGAATAGCCGACTTGCTGCGCGATCAATTCCAGCGTTTCATTTGATCTCCGAAGTAATTCGATCGATTTTTGAATACGATGCTGATCGATATATTCCTTGAAATTTTGTCCCATTGTTTTCTTGAAGTGATAACTGAAGCCCGAAATCGACATGCTGAAATGATCGGCAATAAGCTGCAGCGAAAATTCAGGATGCAGGCCTTTTCCTTCAATGAACGCAAGGATGTCATTTTGTGAGGCCGTCCGTGAAGGCGGCTGCGAGTCGCGGATGAGATCGCAAAGCTTGCCGCAGCTTTCACGCATGATTTCGGTCATCTGCTCGACCGTGTAACGGTGGAGGGAAGAGACGCTGGTCAATTGCAGCAAGCTTTGGTCGCCTTGACGGAAACGCTGCAATCCATTGAATATGACGATAACCGTGTTCAAATAAATGACTCTGACCATGTGCGGCGGCGTACCATCGTGGCCGATATAGGCGATGATACGTTCCATGACCAATTCGACTGAGGAAACGTCGTTTTTTAATATGAACAGCTCGAGCGATTGCAGTTGTTCTGCAAAATAGGAAACTGCGCTGGTTTGCTGGACTTCGATTTCGTCGAAAACAAGAACCGAGTATTGATTCCGTACGCGAAGATGTTCGGCTGCGCGAATGGCCTGCAAATAAGAGAGGTGAGCCCCTTCCGGTGATTGTCCCGACGATCCAATTCCGATCAGCGTTCGAATGCTTGTCCGTTCGAGCAGGTCCTGCTGAAGACCGCAGAGATACGCTTTTAATTGAAAGTGCGGTTCGTGGGAACAAACATAGACGATCTCTTGATTGTAAATGCTGTTGAAGAAGTACCCTTGAAGGCCTTCAGGCAGTCTGTTCTCCTCCGACCTGCAATATTCCGCAGCCGCCTGGATGCCGCCTTCACTGGTTTCGCAAGAAAGGACAGCAACCGAAATAAGAGAATAGTTGAAGAAAACTCCGTACGGAGCGGCCTCCTGTTGAAACGCATCCCATGATGGGTAACGGTCGCATACCAGCTCGAACAACAAATTATCGCGTATGACCGGCAGCGTGCTTTTCACTTTTTCATCCAGCCCTCTGTTATCGGAGGAAAGTTGATCCAGTGCGTACCGTATCGTATCGATTTCGTTCATGGTTCTCGGTTCCCTTGGCGTAAACAGGTTTTTGGCAAGATGGACCAAACCTCTGATCGGATGATAGTTTTTACGGATGGAAACATAGATGACGATGACTTCGAGCAATAAAATCGAAATAAAAAGAATAACGGTGTTGCGCTGGATCGAGCGGATATCTTGCAACGTTTCGGACACGGCCATCAGAGTGACATATTTCCAGCCGTTTTTATCCGATATTCCGTGCGAAACGATAAATGATTTGCCGTTGATCCGGTAAATGCCCGACCCTGAACGGTCCTCGCCCAAGCGGGACACCAGATCATTGAATTCACTCGAATTGGAGTAGGAGGTTTCGGTTGAAGCGACCAAGCGGTTTCCCTTTTGGTCAAAAATAAAGAAGTCACCGTTATACGCTTCGGAAACCGACTTCATCAGACGGATAATGGTTTCCTCTCTCACCATGATAAGTACCGTCCCTGGAGAGTTGAGACCGCCTAACGGCAGCGGCGATAGAAACGTCAGCATCCGCATCCGGTTGTTTCCAGGTACGATGACGCTTTCAGCGGGGCGGACAGCCGGCGAAGTCAGGCTGTTCAATTCCTCGAACATGGCTTTATGTGGCCAGTTCTCGTAGTAATATCCGACGCCCGGACTTTCAAAATCGTGAACCGTGTATGCGCTGCCTGTCTTGGCAAACAAAAAGCCGATACTTTTGACATATAGAAAGGTATTATCGATGAATGCATCCGTCGCATTGTATTTTCGCATTTCGTTTGCAATGACGATTCTTTGATAATCGTCATCCTGAGCCAAGTACAACTTGATCTCCTGGTTGTTCACCAGTTCGGACGGAAGGTTGTACACATAACGGGTAAATATATCCATCGAGTTCATCACCTGTTCAGTGACATGAGCGTTCCAGTCCATCTCCTTTTGCTTCACAACTTGCGTCGAATACGGATAATAGTAGAATAGAATCACGATGACGGGAAACAGCAGCACCAGTATGTAAGAAATCAACAATTTGGCCAACAGGTTGAACCTGTTTTTTTTCGCCACACGCGGTCGCTCATCATTGAATGACCTCGATAGAGGTTTTTTCATAAGGGGCCCCCTTCCTGAACTACGACTCAAAATGAGGCGTTCGAAGTAAGCGGTTACAAAATTACTAAACCAATATTGATGAAATCACCGACTTCCCATTGGCTTGATATCCTTTGTTTTGAAAATGAGGGGTGAAATTTGGGGAAGGGGGGAGCAATAACGGTCTGTTCCCCCCATATATCCCACAATCTCATAACTTGATGGACCGAAGAATGCCATAAATACCGTTCAAACCTCCAATAGGTACAAACTTGACCATAACCGATTCTTGACCTGGAGCAATCATGTCCGCAGGGATTTCAAATATTTTCTCATAGAATCCCCGTTTTCTCTCATCCGCTAAGGTTTCGGTTATTAACAGTTTCCCGTCAATCCAGATCTCCAAGCTTATGTCCTTGAGCCAATTGCTGAAGGTTACCAACAAACCATTCCTTTGTCCGGCCGATACCTTTAATTCATAACTGAACCACCCGTCAGGATCAGCTCTTCTGCCATTCAGCCCCTCAAAGCTGCCGGCATGAGTAAGCTCCCCTTTAACCTGATGCTCCAGTTCATATTGGTCATTGCCTACTTGTACACTATCGATAGTAGCTTCTCTGATGAGCTGCTCTTGCTTGTTTTTCTCCAGATGCTCCAGTAAATCCTCCGAACCGGCCTCAACAAATTTCCAATAAATCCCGTATCTTTCACTATGCTGCTTATAGTGAGGCGTAAAGATCAGATGATCGTCCTCATCCGTATTTCGGAGCACAAAGGATAATTCGCCATTCTTGCGAACGAAATGCTGATCGAATCCATCTAACCACTCCTGGACACGCATACCTTGAGGGATGATAAAGTCTTTCACGAGCATTCGTTTGGTCGGAATGCTTACGATAACGCCTGTCCTGGATTCGACCAAATCGTCTGTGCCTAATGCGGCGCTTAATACCACTGGACCGTACCTAAATCCGACCACATGCGGCGCATCCGGCAAGGAGGAGAAAGATGCTTTCATCGGGATTTGGATCTGCACGGTGTCGCCGTTCTTCCAAACCCGTTCGATTAACGCATAACCATTCCTGACCTGCGGTTGAACGGCTCTGCCATTCACAGCAACCGCCATCTCGCCTGCAGCCCAATAAGGAACACGCAAATAAATGGACAAATGCTGCTCCTGCTGATCGGTCGTTTCAACGGACAGATGAGCCGTATCGGTGAACGGGAGATCCGTTGTTTGTATCATCCTCACCTTCTGTTCCGACCAGTCCAGCCGACTGCTGACATATTGATTCACGTACAACCGCTGGTCCAGTTGGAAATAGATACTGTCGTTCAATTTCGTGAAGCTTTCCATGCCCGTGCCGGTACAGCACCAAAAATGCTCGAACGGCGAGCTATAAACCTTGAAATACCCCGTTGCCATCGGCTGAAAATACATCGTCATTCCGGTGTCCGGATGCTGGGAGGACAGAATGGCGTTCACATAGGTAGTCTCGTAAAAATCAGCGTATTTGACATCCTGCGTAAGCTTGAACAGCTCCCTCGTCAGCTTCAGCATATTATAGCTGTTGCAGGTTTCGCATGTGATGTCGTTGCGTCTGGCATCCAGAAGATCAGGCTCGCCAAAATGCTCGGATTCGCTGTTTCCGCCTGTGATGTAGCTATGGTGATACACCACCATATCCCAGAAACTTGCGGCAGCCTCCCGATAAAACACTTCGCTTTCTCCCAATGTCAGATAACGATTCAAGGCTCCTACGAATTTGGGAATCATCGTGTTGGCATGTTTACCCTTTAAGATGTCCTTGCCTTCCCGGATTGCCTCAAACAAGCTAAGCTCATCAAATTGATGGGCTGCTTCCAAGTGGCGGTTATTTCCCGTCAATTTGAACAGGTTGTAGAGACAATCGTTCATACCGCCATATTCCACAGCCAGTACGGTAGCCTGTAATTCCTTGGTCCATCTGGAGGTCCGGTCCGCGACCCAATTCCCGAGTTTATTCACAACGTCATAGGCTGTTTGGATTCGAGTCCCTTCATAGACGTCGATCAGACCGGCGATTATTTTATGCATCGTATACCACGGAACCCAGGCTGGCTTCCTGTTCTCCACATGATCGAACAGCGTTTCCGGAAATGCCGACAAGTACCCGCTTTCCAGCTGACAGACAGATAATTCAGCCACAATATAATTCAATTTTGCAAGCAGATCCGCACGCTGATTCTGCGAATAAGCTTGAGCACAGGCGGTAAGATAGTGGCCTAATGTATGGCCTCTGATCTCCGTATTTTCCCATCCGGGATATATCTGGGCTTTGACCGGCAATCCTGCGACTTCACGAAAACCAACCAGCAGTCGATCCGCATCATAGCTCGTCAAATAAGTCATTTCCTTCTCGAATGCATTCACATGATAGGCTCCGGTCAACTCCACCCGGTTCATGCCAATATCCTTCAAAACCCCCATGCTCGGCACAGCTCCCTTCATATCCAATCCCTCCATAAAATATTGACTTTCTCTGAAGGAGACTATATCAAGCTTAGTCTCTTCTACCTCCATGGTAAATAACAGAAGGTTGGATTTTGTGTCAAAAAGGAAGTGTTTCATCACGTCTGCATTTCTGCTACTCTGTTCATAAGCCAAGTGAAAAAAGTCTGAAGGGGCAGGGATCCGTTCTTATGGTATTGTATCAATTCCGTGTGGATGAACCGGTAGTCATGGATATGACAGGAAAATTCATTTCGCCGACTCCCGAGTGGAAGCACATGAACCGAGTATTAATGAATTATGAGGTATTCATTCAGACCCGCGGAACGATGTACATCTCTTGCGGCACAGAGCGCTTCGCCCTAAGAGAAGGGGAATACCTGATTATGCCTCCCCGCTCTCAACAAATTGGCTACCAAGAGTCTGACTGCAGCTTTTATTGGTTGCATTTTTCGACGCATGGGCATGAAACGATTCAAGACGCCGCTTTCGAGCATGTATACGAACCGGGAGTTATCGTCCTTCCTCAAACAGGCGCGCTGCGCAGTCCCGAAAAGCTCATTGTGATGCTGAAGCAATTGCAGGATTCCATTCGCAGCTACAGGGAGCAGACCTTAAACAATTACTTGACCACCAGCATTTTGTGCGAGATTTACAATCAGATGTTTTTGGTTCAAAACCAATCTAAAAAGCTGCTGAAACAGCAGCTTTACAATGATGTCATGGACTATATCAAATGGAATCGGCAAGAGAATATAAGAGTCATACAACTTGCTAAACATTTTGGTTATAACGCCAAACATTTCTCCAGCTTATTTTCTTCTATGGCGGGTGTTTCCTTAAAACAATTCATCATGCAAGAAAAGATGGAGGTGGCCAAATTTCTGCTGACGGATACGAATCAAAAGATTACTGAGATTTCTATGCAGCTGGGTTTTCCAGATAGTCATTCATTTACTAAATCATTCAAGAAAATAACAAGCCTGACTCCTACGGATTACCGGAATGCTTACGCAAACAGATTGCTTTATTATAAATAATGAATGGCAACCTTCGACTTGATGTAGAGGAGCGAAATCATGAATAAACACATACCTGGATTTCAACACAACACAGTATTTGCTGAGAAGAAAGTTACATGGTTGGAACTATTTTACGATCTGCTTTTTGTAGCGGCAGTTTCAAAAGCGAGTCATGTTTTGTTGCATGTCGAATCTGGTTTAATACCCGTGGAATACTTAATCAAGTTCGTTCTCATATTTGTTCCGATCTGGTGGGCTTGGGTGGGTCAATCCCTCTTTGTAAATCGGTTTGGACAAGATAGCCTGTCACACCGAATTTTTCTGATTGTACAACTATTTTTTGTATTAATCATGACGGCCAGCCTATCGGTTAATTTTGACCAAAACTATGTTCCATTCTTAATAGGCTATGTTGGGTTAAGAGCTATGACCGCCATTCAATATCTTTTAGTACATAAAAAAGAAGAAGCACATAACAAGACCGCTGCCCGTTACTTAGGGAGTCGCTTTTGGATTGGACTGGTGATATCTTCTTTCTCACTTTTCTTTGACTCGTGGATTCGTTATTTAGTTTTGTATGTTGGCATTATTGTAGATACTATGCTCCCATTAATCGGTCGCAAATACTTGGTGAAAAGCCCCATAAACACCCATCATTTATTGGAACGCTTTTCGTTGTTTACACTCATTCTTTTTGGCGAATCGGTAATCAGCATACTTGAAGTATTGCAGTCTAGTTACTGGACATGGCAATCTATTTTATTTGCGTCAATAACTTTTTTATTAATTATTGCGATGTGGTGGCAATACTTTGATAGTATTGAAAAGAAAGTGAACAAGACAATAGAAACTGCCGGTCAGACAATCATCTACGGCCATTTATTCATTTATTTGTCCATGTGTATGATAGCAGCTTCGATCCAATTGTTATTTTTGAAGCAAGTCAATTATTCATTTATGTTAAGTTTTATTTTCGGATCCGTGCTTCTCTACTTTTTTTCAACCTCGTTGGTCTTCCATAAATATAGACACGCACACTTAAGGCTGGGAATAAATCATTTAGCTTTATTATTAGGGTTACTTGGCGTTTTTTTCACAGTGGATTTGTGGTTCCTTGTACCAAACTACATGATCATTGGAGAATTGATGGTATTCTTTGTTGTATATGCTAAATTAACGACTTGAACTAAACGATAGCTCGATTTCAGTTCATAACAAGGCTTAAACAAACAGCCTTACAGACGAGAGAAGATGGCGGATTGGCAAAGACAAGTTCGTTCCCAAAAGATACAGCTTTAGATAAGGACCTGGCCATCGGCCAGGCTTTTCTTTTCTAATGAGCAGAATCACGGATGCCCGATAAACTTCCGGCGAAAGTTCAGCGGGGAGATGCCTTCTTTGTTCGAGAAGCAGAACGAGAAGTAGGAACCGTGCTGGAAGCCGACTTCCTCGGCGATCCGCGTCATGGACCACTTCGTCTGGATAAGCAGCTTTTTGGCTTGTTCGATGCGATATTGGAGCAGGTAGTCCATTGGCGTGACGCCATATACCTTGAGCATACATTTGGCCAAGTAGTTAGGGTGGTAGTTAAGCTCCTGTTGCAGGAGCGTATTCGTCACTTTTTGGGTATAGGTTTGGCGGATAAACAGTTCGATTTTTTCGGCTAAATGGAATGCCGTTACATCGGACGTGGCGGCCAAATCGCGGTCCACCAGTTGCATGAACTGCTGGAAGACGCCCTGTCTTTTCCAATTGCGAAGTGACCTTGGCTCTTCATCCAACTGGAAAAATTGCTCCAGAATGTCCAGCGCTTTTTCGGATAGCTTCATGAACTTGGGAATGAAAATCGAACAAACCTCGCTGTGATTTAAATAGGCTGTTTGCTTGTGGTTGTCGATAAGAGTACTCTGATTTTCCAAGCAGGCGCTCATGCTGCCGAGTTCATCCCACGCGCCAAACGTCTGGAAATGAATCCAGATGATTTCGGTTTCACAATCACACGGCGTGGAGCCATAGTGACTCGCATCGGGTCTCAGTATGAAGGCTTCACCCTTCTGAATCGTCCACTCCGTCGTTCCTTCCCCTATATGTAAAGTCCCTTTGGTCACCACCATTAAATCAAATACACCGATCTGGTTTCTACTAATATGCTGTTCGCCAACATGGAAAAAAGCGCGTCCGCAATCGATAAAATAAGGCACGGGGGGCGAGATAAAATGGAGAATTGGGGTTGAATTCATTCCTGCACGCTCCTTAGAACAGGTTGTAATTTTTAAAAATGTGGTTGTAAATCGCTATATAATTTCCATATTACACCATGTAGAATAACTATTAAAGCGCTTACCAGAAAGATCATATTTATAAAAAAAGGGGACCAAGTACATGACGAATTTATCTATCTCCAGACCATTTCCTTTGAAGGATGTACGCATCACGGACGCCTTTTGGTCTGATTATATTCGATTGGTCCGGGATGTTGTCGTTCCTTACCAGTGGGAGGCTTTGAACGACCGGGTCGAAGGGGCAGAGCCCAGTCATGCGATTAAAAATTTTAAAATTGCCGCTGGTTTGGAGCAAGGCGAATTTTACGGCATGGTTTTTCAAGACAGCGATGTCGCCAAGTGGTTGGAGGCTGTAAGTTACTTGCTCGAGACGGGCGGAGATTCCGAGCTGGAGCAGTTGGCGGATGAAGTTATCGAGATTATCGCTAAAGCGCAGCAGAAGGACGGCTATCTGAACACCTACTTCACGCTCAAAGAACCGGAGGGCAGATGGACAAATTTAGCGGAATGTCATGAATTGTACTGTGCCGGCCACTTGATTGAAGCGGCGGTTGCGTATTACAAGGCGACGGGCAAACGTAAAATTCTCGATGTCGCCTCTCGTCTGGCTGACTGCATTGACGACGTGTTTGGCTTGGCTCCTGGACAGTTGAATGGATATGACGGCCACCAAGAAATTGAACTGGCGCTCGTGAAGCTATATCACGTCACGCAAAATGAGAAATACTTGCGGCTTAGTCAATTTTTTCTGGATGAAAGAGGTAAGAAGCCCAGCTTTTTTGAAATGGAGTATCAACGCCGCAATGGACGCGTCCATTTTCCAACGTTAGATATGGTCTTCGAACGAACCTATAATCAAGCTCACGTTCCCGTACGGGAGCAGCATACAGCAGAAGGGCATGCGGTGCGCGTCGTCTACATGTGCTCTGGGATGGCGGATGTCGCAGCGGAAACAGGCGATGAGGAGCTGCTCGAAGCATGCCGGAGATTGTGGAGCAATATCGTAAGCAAACGCATGTACATAACGGGGGCTATCGGCTCAATGGCGCAAGGAGAATCCTTTTCTCTCGATTATGACTTGCCAAGCGATACGGCTTATGCGGAGACGTGCGCATCCATTGGACTCATTTTCTTCGCGCAGCGAATGCTGCAGATCGAAGCAAAAAGCGAATACGCAGACGTCATGGAGCTCGCTCTGTACAATACCGTTCTAAGCGGAATGTCTAGCGACGGAAAACGATTCTTCTATGTGAATCCGCTTGAAGTTTGGCCTGATGCCACTCTCAAAAACAAGAATTTGCATCACGTGAAGCCGGAAAGGCAAGGATGGTTCGGATGTGCTTGCTGTCCGCCGAACATCGCTCGTTTGCTCGCTTCGCTAGGGCAGTATATATACGCTGTTCAGGATCGAATCGTTTATGCAAACCTCTTTATCGGAAGTCAGGTGATGCTCGACATTGACGGTATTCAAGTAAGGATCGACCAGCAATCACAATTTCCTTGGCATGGACGGGTTAACTTCGATATCGGTTTCGATCAGGAAAAAGAGGTTGAGTTTACTTTAGCGCTGCGAATTCCCCAATGGTGCCCGGATGCAGCGCTGTTCGTTGAAAGATCGCCCATCGACATTCAGGATATGTATAAGGATGGATACGCATACATCACTAGAAAGTGGCGGTCAGGCGATACCGTAGAGCTTCGGCTGCCTATGCCGGTTAGTCGTATGAAGGGACATCCGGATGTTCGAGAAACTGTTGGTAAAGTCGCGCTTAAGCGGGGCCCGCTCGTATATTGCCTGGAAGAAGCGGATAATGGACCGAATTTGCATCAGATTCTTTTGGATCACCGTTCGGAGCCGGATATCCAAGATGAATCCGACCTACTCGGAGGGATCCAGACGCTATCCGTTCCAGCGAAGCGAATGCGTTCCACCGAATGGGGAGAAAAATGGGGTCAGCAGCTGTATGTGGCAGACGCAGATATTCATCTAGAACCGTTTACGGCCAAGTTTATTCCTTATTATGCTTGGGCGAATCGGGGAATTGGCGAGATGGCGGTCTGGGTCAAAGAGAAGTGAAGGCAGGAATCGGATTTCGGCTTTAACCTGCAAAGGTTTAAGCATATAGGTCAAAGTCATAACGATAAACACTAATTTGGAGGGGTTAACGTGGGAACTTGGAAAAAAGGGTTGAAAGTTAGTACCGTTATACCGTTAGCAGTAGGCTTCATCGTTGGCTGCAGCTCGAACAGCGCACCTTCGTCAACAGGAACGGCAGCGCCGGCAGTAAGTTCGCCTGCAAGCACGGCGGCAGCGACGACTAAAGCGCCTGACAGTGGCGGAGAGAAGGTCACGATCCGCTTCACCGACTGGGCGAACAACGAAGAAGCGAAATCGACACGTGTTAGCTTGGACGCCTTTGAGAAGGCGCATCCTAATATCAAAGTCGATTACCAGAACGTTGCTTTAGCAGAGTTCGGCGCCAAACTTAGCGCGATGGCAGCGTCGGGTACACTCCCTGACATCTCGACCATGCTGGAAGCGCAAGCGCTGAAATATGCCGAATCGGGTATTTTGATGGATTTGTCCCCCTATTACAAAGACGGCTCCGTGACACCTAAGTTGGAAAGCAACAAGTTCGTATCGCCAGACGGCAAGCTGCTCGGCTACAGTGTAGCGAATGAAATCATTCTTCTCCACTACAACAAAGACATGTTCGACGAAGCAAAGATTCCGTACCCGCCGGCCGAGACCGAGAAAGCTTGGACGTGGGATCAAATGCTTGATGTTGCCAGAAAATTGACGAAAGATAAAAATGGCAAGCACCCGGGCGAAGCCGGATTCGACGTCAAAAATATCGTACAATACGGCATTAACGTCAGCCATAGTGCAGACTTCTTCTGGACGCCGTTTGCGATCTCCAATGGCGGCGGCGAGGCGAGCCAAGACGGTAAGCAGTTGCTCCTCGATAAGCCTGAAACGATCGAAGCGATTCAAAAAGTCGCAGATCTAGCCAATGTGGAGCACGTATCACCTACAGCTGCTCAATCCTCCGGTCTGCCTGGCGACGTAGGGCAACTTCTCCTTTCCAAAAAAGTCGCCATGGTCACTTCCGGTCAATGGGAGCTTGTCAACATTAATCCACAGCTAAAAAACGGACTTAAGAACGGTATTGGCGTTCTGCCTATTTTCAAAAAGCCGGCAACGACGAACACAGGAACGCCAATGGTTGTTTACAAAAGCTCGAAGCATCCGCAGGAAACAATCGAGTTGTACAAATGGTTGATGGATACGGAGAAAAACATAGCGAACATCGACAGCGGCGTATGGATGCCGACAGAGATGAGCTGGTACACGGATGCGGACAAAATCAAACGCTGGACGCAATCGCCGGTTCACCCGCCTGAATACAAAACTGCGGTTATCGACTACGCTTTGAAAGCGACATATCCGACGCCTTGGTTCTTCCTGCCGACTTACAGCCGCATCGGCGATGTGCTCAATCCGGGACTTGATCCGGTATGGTTGGGTACCAAATCAGCTAAGGATGCGATCACAGAGATGATGCCGAAAATTAAGCCAATCTTTGAGAGCGGCAAAGCGAACTAATAGCTGCTATAGGAGCTCAGGGGCAAGGCGACGATTGATGTCTTGCTCCTGTGTACATCTCTGCTCTCACGAAAACTCAGCCAATGCTTACGAAGTTAGCTTTACTAAAGCATAGCTCTTAGGAGGTACCCGATCATGTCCAGAGATCAGTCAGCGAGTTTCAAAAGCCTTAAACGGCAGCAAGTGATCGTTGGATACCTTTGTATTCTGCCAGCGATCCTCGGGCTAATCATTTTCACTTTAGGCCCGCTGCTGTACAGCTTATATTTAAGCTTTACGGATTGGACGATTTTGAAGCCTAAGTCATGGGTAGGCTTAGATAATTACCGTCACATTTTCACAGACGATTTATTTTTCTTCGATTCGCTCAAAGCGACCGCTTATTACTCCATCGGCTCGGTCATCGCATCCATTGTGTTCTGCTTTATCGTCGCGTTGTTTCTGAATCAACCAATAAAGGGAAGAGCGGCTTTCCGTGCGATTTTTTATTTGCCGTCGATTATTCCGGTGTTAGCGAGCAGCATTATATGGCTGTGGTTATACAATCCTGATTTTGGCATCATTAATCATTTGCTCAGTTTCGTTGGTATCGACAAACTTATGTGGGTAAACAGCCCGGATACATCCGTTTTGTCCATGATTATCATCGCCGTTTGGGGCTCAGGTAACGTGATTGTCATTTTTTTGGCTGGACTGCAGGATGTCCCGACCCATTTGCTTGAAGCGGTCGAAATCGATGGCGGAGGCTGGTGGCAAAAGCTGCGTTCCGTTACGATTCCGCTTATGTCGCCGATCATTTTCTATAACGTTATTCTTGGGTTTGTGAACTCCATTACGGCCTTTACGCAAGCGTATGCGATGACGCAAGGCGGTCCCGAGAATTCCACGTTGTTCTACGCCTTTTACATTTATCGGGAAGCGTTCCAACGACAGAACATGGGCTATGCCTGCGCACTGGCTTGGGTGCTGTTCGTCATCGTCGCGTTTTTCACCTATTTGCTGTTCAAGTCCTCATCCGGTTGGGTGCATTACGAAGGAGGGAAAAAATAATGACCTACCGTTTAAGAGGAAGAATCGCAACTTATACGGTTTTACTGATCTTATCGATCATCGTATTTTTTCCAATGTACTGGATTATTCGCTCTTCCCTATTGAATTTACAAGAGATTCTGGAGTTTCCGCCGGCCTGGTTTCCATACGCGTTCCGCGTTGATAACTACAGCGAAGTGATGGAGCGGATCAACTTTACAAAGTATTTCCTCAATACGTTCATGATTATCGTGCCTGTGCTAGTCGGGGTTGGTCTTACAGCCAGCTTAACGGCCTTTGGCTTCGCTAGACTGGAGTTTCCTCTAAAAAACTTCTGGTTCTCGCTCATCATTATGACCATCCTTCTGCCAAGCATTGTTACGTTGGTGCCTACGTACATCGGGTGGTCTAAATTACAGCTGACCAATTCGTATTGGCCGCTTATTATTCCGGCATTTTTCGGAGGGGGTGCCTTCAATATCTTCCTGCTGCGACAATTTCTCATGACCATTCCGAAAGAATTGGATGAATCGGCGGTTATTGACGGAGCCGGGTATTTTACCATTTACCGCAAAATCATTCTTCCTCTTATCAAGCCTGCTATCGTTGTTGTCCTGTTGTTTACATTTGTTGGGGTATGGAATGACTTTCTAGGGCAGCTCGTCTATTTAAATGATGCCAAAAAATATACGGTATCGCTGGGGTTATCCACACTGCGCGGGGCGAATAACACGCCAATGAATTTGCTGATGGCTGGAACTGCCATTATGGTCATGCCTGCCGTCATCGTGTTCCTTTTCGGACAGCGGTATTTTATCGAAGGGATTGCTACTACTGGGATAAAAGGTTAGCGTAACTACATCTAAATTGGAGGTAACCAGGATGGAAGTAACGGAATCACGGAGGCCGGATATGTACAGGTTAAGAGTAAGAAAGCTTCTTATGCTGCCGATTATACTTTTTTTGACTGCAATGTTTTTGTGTTTCCTATCTTCGGCGGCATCTGCCGAATCTCTTGCGGACAATCTATCCAATGATATTTTTGAGATACAGACAGGAACTCATGGTGAAATCACTTCTTTGAAGTTAAAAGGGGATGTATTCCCGACGGAATATGTGATGAATCCAACCAACGCTCCAAACCAGAATACGCCCGACCATCAATGGCTCGGTGAACTGATGTTTACATACAAGCTTGGAAGCGGGGAATGGACGAAGGCCTGGACAAGTAAGTCCGACGACGGAAGAACAATAACAAAGAGTGGGGATGAAATTACTGTCACCTATGAAAACGCTTCAAACTCCGAGGGGATCCGAAATTTTAAAGTTATTGAAAAGTATGCTTTGGTGGACGACTATGTCAAATGGACCATTGCTGTTGAAAACACGAGTAACCAGACGCTAGAGATCGGGGACCTTGGCCTTCCTTTGCCGTTTAATGAACTATGGCAGGCGCCGAATGACCGCATTTATGAAACTAGAGTTTTGAATCATTCGTTTGTCGGTAATAACAGCTCGTATATCACGATTCAAAGACCAAGCGGTATCGGTCCTTCCATGCTTTTGGTTCCTGATGCGGCGACAGGCGCCGGCTTTGAATATCAAGACCGCTGGAAGCAAGAGGAGCATCCGGGCAGCAACTGGACGAATGATACGGCAGGCTGGGTGGAAGGATTGAATGTTTACTATATCCATTCCAACGTGATCAAGAGTACCAACAAGGGGTACCTCCCGAATACAAGCCTGATTCTCGCTCCGAACGAGAGCAAATCTTATGCTTTTAAGTTTTTTAAAACAGCGGACGATAACGATGTGAAAGCCAAGCTCTATGACGAAGGCCTTGTTGACGTAACCGTTGTGCCGGGGATGATTTTTGCAACGAACATGAAGGCCAAGATCGATTTGCATACGTTTAAAGACATCACTTCCGTTACCGCACAGTATCCTTCTGAGACAACGGTCACTTATCTGAATACGGCCCATGCCAACCACAAGATTTATGAGCTGACACTAGGTCATCTAGGACAGAATGATATTACGGTTCAATATGGAAACGGGGAAAAAACGGTCCTGCAATTTTATGCGATTGAGCCTATTGATGCCGCATTGCAGAGACATTCCACTTTTATGGTAGAAAAGACGCAGTACAATGATCCTGGAAGCATTAGAGATAAGGTTTTTGACGATTGGATGATGCAAAATAAAACGACCAGAAACCGATTTAACGGTTATTGGGGATGGGGCGATGACTGGGGGTTAACGCACGGACAATTTTTGGCCGAAAAGAACTCGCAGGTCCCGGTTGCGTCGGAAGTTAAAGCGGTAGATGACTATTTGGAGACAGCCGTTTGGACTAATTTGATGAATGGACATCATGAGGATTATTTGGTTCCTGATTTCTTAATGAATCAGCCAAATACAACGCCGACATATCGTGGCTACGCGTACCCGCATATTTATAATACGTACTTCAGCATGTATAAGATTGCCAAAATGTATCCTGATCTTGTGCCGTATAAGCACACGAAAGAAGAGTATCTTCTGCGGACGTACAATATTTTTAAAGCCCTATATGATGGTCCGGTTGCGTACAACTGGGAGACGGGTCTTATGGGAGAGCTGACGACGCCTGATATTATCAAAGCCCTGCAGGACGAGGGATTCACGGCTGAAGCGAATGATCTCATCGCTAAGATGGCTACGAAGTATAACAATTTTAAAAACACGACATATCCGTATGGTTCTGAATACAGCTATGATAATACCGGGGAAGAAGCGGTTTATACGTTAGCTAAAATGAACAACAATACGACGATGATGAGCAAAATTATTGCAAAAACAAGAGCCGATCGCGGGCAAATGCCGATCTGGTATTATTATGCGGACCCGGTGACGATAACGGGTGAGAACTGGTGGAATTTTCAGTACTCGACTTCACTCGCCGGTTATACGATGGATGACTGGATTCGCCATCATTCCGCAGCGCCTGAGGTAGAACAGCGGCTATCTTACGCTGCCAAAATGGCCAATATCAGTGCGATTAACTCAGGCCAGATTAGTTCAGACCCTGCGAACATCGGCGCATCTTCATGGACATATCAAGCGGAAAAAGGAAACTACGGCGCTATGGGACTAGATGGCGGCCCTCTTTTTAACGGGTGGAGAGGGATGACGGGCGAGTCCGATTTAGGCTTGTTCGGAGCCATCAAGATTCTGAGCAGTGATGTGGCGATTGATCCGATTTTCGGGTTAACGGGATATGGCGCAGATGTAACGGAAAGCGGATCGAACTACGTCATTACGCCAAAAGACGGCGTGTTCAAGCGTATAAATCTGATCACCGAAAAGCTTAACTTAGAGCTGGATCGAGATCAGTTTGTGAATGCAACAATCGCGAAGAGCAAGAACTTCGTTCACCTGGACATGAAAAACGTAACGCCCGGTACGCCGCATCAAACAAAAATTGCGTTCACGGGACTTAAAAAAGCGACCTACGATATCTTCGTCGATGGTGTGCATCAAGTTAAATTGAATGCCTATGGCTCTCAAGCAACGCTTACGATTAATGCTGGCACGGCAGCAGCTTATACAGTTGAGCTTCAAGAAGGAATTAAGGATGCGAATACAGCTCCGATCGTGAATGCTGGTGCCGATCAGTCAATTATTTTGCCGGACGATATTAGCTTAAAAGGGACGGCTAGTGACGATGATCTTCCTGATGGTACGTTAACAGCTGCTTGGAGCTTGGTGAGCGGACCAGGTACGGCAACGTTTGCTGACGCTGGTGCATTGAATACGACGGCAACCGTATCCACTGCCGGGGATTATGTATTCAAGCTGCAAGTAAGCGACTCGGAACTATCTTCCGAAGATACCGTTAAAGTGACGGTAGCGCCTGCGCCGCCATTGCCTCCGGTTATCGTACAATATTCATTTAATGAGACAAGCGGAACTACAGCCTCCGATTCAACAGGCAATGGCATGGATGGAGCTCTGAAAGGTTCGGCCACATGGGTTCAAGGCAAGCAAGACAACGGATTGCAGTTAAACGGCACGGATAGTTATGTGAAAATGCCTGCGGGCATCCTGAGTCGCGTACATGATATTACGATTGCAACTTGGGTGAAGGCAAACAAATTGGGTAACTATGCAAGAATATTCGACTTCGGAAGCGGAACAAATACGTATATGTACCTGTCGCCGAAAGTAGGCGGTGGAGGGATGAAGTTTGGCATCACAACGACCGGAAATGGGCCGGGTCAAGAACAGGTCATCAATGCACCGGCACTCCCTACGGGCGTATGGAAACATGTGGCGTTCACCCTCTCCGGAAAAACCGGGATTCTATATGTCGATGGCGTGCAGGTTGGAATCAACACAAACATCACGCTCGATCCTTCGAGCTTAGGGAAAACGATCAATAATTACATCGGAAAATCCCAGTTCGCCGATCCTTATTTGGATGGCATTGTAGATGACTTCCGAATCTATAGCAGTGCGCTTAGTGCGGCGGATATCGCTTCACTCGCGGCCCCGCCTTTTGATGATATCGTTTCTTTAGATGAAGTCAATCTTACTACACAGGAGAAAGTTGCACCCAAATTACCGCAAACCGTAACCGCTCATTTGAAAAATGCCAGCACCATTGACGTTCCGGTTACATGGGAGGCTATCGATCCTGCCCGATATGCCTCAAAAGGCAATGCATTCACAGTAACGGGTACTGTGGTCGGATCTACGACTTTGAAGACAACAGCGAATATTGTTGTAACTGGAGTCCAATTGGATCCGTTCCCTTCACTGGTTACACGGTACAAATTTGACGAGACAAACGGCAGCAATGTTGCCGATGCATCTGGAAACGGACATGATGGAACGACGAAAGGATCACTGGTATGGGAACCGAACGGCCATCAGAACGGCGCTTTAACCTTTAGCGGCACAAGCGGAAATTACGTAGATTTAGGCAGGAGCAGTGACTTGCAGCCGAGTAAAGTTACACTATCCTATTGGATTAAACGGACGGCAAGCATGGGCAGCAATGAGAACATATTATTGTGGTTCAAGCCGGAGAACGATTATGCGGCCAATGGATTTTTTGTTACTTATAACGGCGATGTCTCCAGCTTGGTTATGGTCGACGGAACGGGTAATTTCTTTGTGAAATCGGCGCCGGATGATTTCCTTCCTTTGAACGAATGGACCAACGTAGTGTTCACCTTCGATTCGGAGACCAAGGCAGCGGCGATTTACAAGAATGGTATCGCACAAGAGATTGATACAGACGGTGATCTTAATTCCATAACCGCTACTTCTGATATTAAGAAAATCGGCGTATCCGGCTATGGCAATGGAGCGCAGCTGAATGCAACGCTAGATGATTTCCGGATTTATAACGGTGCCATGACAGCGAAACAAGTAAAAGCTCTTTATGACGGTAAAGATGTGCAAAGCGTTCAGCCTGTTGCGGTTTCGACTTCTATCGGCACGGCCCCGGTGCTGCCTGATACGGTTGCGATCATCTACGAAAACGCAAGTCAGGGCACCGCAGATGTTAGTTGGGATGCGATTGATCCGACGAAGTATGCACAGAGCGGTACATTTCAGGTAAATGGCAAAGTGGATGGAACATCGATTAAAGCCGTAGCGAACGTAACGGTCAAGAGCCCCATTCCGGCAACGAGAGCTGTTCTAACACCATCTCAGCCCGATGGACGGAACGGATGGTACATACATCCGGTTACGGTAAACCTTATTGCCGACAATCAGTCAGGTGGAATATTGACGAAGTATAATCTAGATGGTGGGGGAACATGGCAAACCTATACGGGACCCATTACCATGAATCAGGATGGTAAGTATAACCTGAGCTACCGTTCGTCAGACAATGCCGGCAACGTAGAAGCCGTGAAGACAGTCAGCTTTAATCTGGATGTAGTTGCACCAACAATCGGCATTTCTGGATTAGTGGAAAATAGTAACCTTGGCGATGCTGGGGATATTTCGCCTATGTTTTCACTGAACGACGGCATGTCGGGGGTTGACAACAGTAGGACTACTGTAACGCTGGATACGTATTCTTTCCGGGTAGGTACGACTATCCCGCTTTATATGCTGCCTCTTGGCTCGCATACATTTCATGTGGTTTCGAGCGACTTGGCTGGGAACACGGCTAGCGCCACAGTGACGTTTCAGACGACGACAAGCGTTGACGCTTTAAAGGCATTGGTCATTCGCTTTACCAAGAATAACTGGATCGATAATGCCGGAATTGCCAATAGCTTGCAAAAGAAATTGGATAAAGGCAATGTGGAGAGTTTCGTGAGCGAGGTACAGGCGCAAGCAGGTAAACATGTCTCAAGCGAAGCTGCAACTTACTTGCTTCGAGATGCTCAAGCTCTAATAAATAAGAAATAAGTATCTGGAGAGACTTAAACGCAAAAGGACCGTCAGAGTAGACCGAGGCCACTGAAAAAGTTGTACAGTGGCCTTGGAAAACCCTGACGGTTTTTCGTTTTACGTCGGGGTTTGATCGCAGCCATGCGTCGGCTCTACAACTCGCGCCCAGGATTCGCGTTAGGCGTCCGTCACTTTCTGCTGATTTCGCCTTTAGAGATCCGATGGTCGCTATTAGCGACCGAAGAGACGCTAAAAAGGGAGGAATCCCCGTCTAGGGATCGATTAAAGAACAATGGTCCATATATAACGAACATGGTTCTCTAATTTAAGACCTTTGTTCTTTCGAACCCCGTTTGGAACATGCCTCTAATAAAATTGCGTCAAACAGGCTCGCTATTAGCGACCCAATTCTCTAATCCGCTGACTCTGCCTACTTGCAAACACCCCGCAGGGTGATTTTGTTCTTATTGCCAGAAAGTATATGTTTCATGAGAGGACTGAAGGGATACTCCTTTCTAATGTCTGTTAACGACATAAATCTAATCTACAGCGGTAGTGTGTTTATCATCGTTATAGCGGCGAGGTGAATGAAATCGTATCTATAACTATATGTTTCACTTTTCCAGACGAGAAGATGGCGGACTGACAATGAAAAGTTCGTTTCCAAACGTACGGCTTTAGGCAATAAACCTGGTCATCGGCCAGGTTTATTTAAATCAACGAAGTTTAGTTCATAGTTCGGCACGGATCGCAGAAAAGTAGATTTTTTATAAAAAGTAGTAGATTTCCTAAAAAGACGCCGCTTGAAATCCCCTCTATACTCAAATTACACCTGATGCATCCGCTGAACGGATGTATCAGTCAAGCACAGACGTGAGAGGGGTAGTTGTATTTGAAAAGGATTGTAACCGTATTCATGTTGTTGGCCATGGTCATTGCTATTGCAGCTTGCGGCAACAATGGAGGCAGCCAGACCACCGATGCGAAAGCGACTTCAGCGCCGGAAGCAACGACAGCGGCAGCTGCTGCGGAGTCGAAGGCTCCGGCTAAAGCGGAAGGCAAAGTGGGCATCTCCATGCCGACCAAATCATCCGAACGCTGGGTGAGCGACGGCGCCAACATGGTGAAGGAATTCGAAAAGCTTGGCTACAAAACGGACCTTCAGTACGCGGAGGACGTTGTTGAGAATCAAGTCTCGCAAATCGAGAATATGATCACCAAAGGCGTGAATATCCTCGTTATTGCGCCGATTAACGGCGAGTCTCTTACGGATGTTCTGAAAAAAGCAAACGACGCGAAAATCAAAGTCATCGCTTACGACCGGTTGATTAAAAAGAGCGAATTCGTCAGCTATTACGCGACTTTCGATAACTTCAAGGTCGGTGTGCTGCAAGCTTCCTACATTGAGCAAAAGCTCGGCCTGAAAGATGGCAAAGGCCCATTTAATATCGAGCTGTTCGCTGGTTCTCCTGACGACAACAATGCATTCTTCTTCTTCGATGGCGCAATGTCCGTCCTGAAGCCTTACATCGATAGCGGCAAACTTGTCGTACGCAGTAAGCAAACGACGATGGAGCAAATTGCGACATTGAGATGGGATGGAGCCGTTGCACATGACAGAATGGATAACCTGCTGAGTAAAAACTACTCGTCCGAAAAAGTAAATGCTGTTCTGTCTCCATACGACGGTATCAGCATCGGCATCATCTCCTCTCTGAAAGCAGTGGGCTACGGAAGCGGGGATAAGCCAATGCCGATTATTTCCGGCCAAGACGCAGAGCTTGCTTCTGTGAAATCGATCATTGCCGGCGAGCAGACGCAAACGGTTTTCAAAGATACACGTGAGCTGGCGAAGAAAGCGGTAGCCATGGCAGATGCACTCCTGAAAGGTCAGGAAGCGGAAGTAAATGACAAAAAAACCTACAACAACGGTGTGAAAATCGTGCCTGCTTACTTGCTGGAGCCGGTTTCCGTCGATAAATCCAATTATGATTCCGTACTAGTAGGCAGCGGCTACTACAAAAAAGAGCAGCTTCAAAAATAAGATATTCCTGCCTGAAAATGATGCGCGGTGGCGGCCTTCGGCTGCCACTGCTTTCATCAATCCCCTGATCGTTTTCGAGCGAATTTTATTCAGAGAAAGTCTGGTGAAACACAGATGAGCGTATCGGATGCTATTTTGGAGATGAAGAACATTACTAAGGAATTCCCGGGCGTTAAAGCGCTTGAGAATGTCAATTTGAAGGTGAAGCACGGAGAAATCCATGCGCTGCTTGGCGAAAATGGCGCAGGCAAATCAACATTGATGAAGGTGCTCAGCGGTGTTTATCCATATGGATCCTACGATGGCGATATTGTATTCGATGGTCAAATCGTGGCGTGCAAGGACATTAAACAAAGCGAACAATTAGGGATTGTTATTATACATCAAGAGCTGGCGCTGATTCCCTATTTATCTATAGCGGAAAATATTTTTCTGGGCAACGAACAAGCGAGTAAAGGGATCATCAATTGGAACGAAACGATTGTAAAAACACGCGAGCTGCTTGGCAAAGTAGGCCTTAGCGAGCCGCCCAATACGCTGATTTCGGAGATCGGCGTAGGTAAGCAGCAGCTCGTTGAAATCGCCAAAGCGCTTTCGAAGCGAGTGAAGCTGCTCATCCTTGATGAGCCTACGGCTGCACTTAACGAAGAGGACAGCGACAATCTGCTGAACCTGCTGCTCGAATTCAAGAAACAGGGCATCGCTTCGATTCTCATCTCTCATAAGCTGAATGAAATCTCGAAAGTAGCTGATTCTATCACGATTTTGCGGGATGGAAAGACGATCGAGACACTGGATGCAAGAAGCAGTGAGGTCACGGAGGATCGGATCATTAAAGGGATGGTGGGTCGTGATCTGACGCACCGCTACCCGTTGCGTGAGCCCCAAATCGGCGAGCCTTTTTTTGAAGTGAAGGGTTGGAATGTGTACCACCCTAACCAGGCTGAGCGCAAGGTGATCGATAACATCGATCTTCATATCCGCCGTGGTGAAATCGTAGGGATTGCCGGCTTGATGGGAGCGGGACGCACAGAGCTGGCGATGAGCATTTTCGGCAAGTCATACGGCAAGAAAATTAACGGGCACATTTACAAAAACGGCAAGGAAATCGACGTGAACACGATCAATCAAGCAATTGATAACGGGATTGCCTATGTCACGGAAGATCGCAAAAATTACGGATTAATATTAATTGACGATATTAAACGAAATATCTCGCTTGCCAGTTTAAAGAAGCTGACCAAAGGCTGGGTCGTTAACGAAAATCAGGAAGTTCTCGAAGCGGAGAAGTTCCGGAAGATGATGAAGATCAAGACGCCGAGCATTCAGCAAAAAACAGTGAATCTAAGCGGCGGCAACCAACAAAAGGTCGTGCTTAGCAAGTGGATTCTAGCGGAGCCGGACCTGCTCATCCTTGACGAGCCGACGCGCGGGATTGATGTAGGGGCCAAATACGAGATTTACACGATCATTAACCAACTGGCGATGGAGGGAAAAGGGATCTTGCTCATTTCCTCCGAGCTTCCTGAGATTCTTGGGATGTGCGACCGCATTTATGTGATGTGCGAGGGCCGGATGACGGGCGAAGTGCTTAAAGAAGAGGCGACGCAGGAAAAGTTGATGCGTTATATGACAAAAGCAGGGGGAAAAACGCATGCAAACGCTAGCGAAACTGTTTAAAAGCAACATCAGGCAGTACGGCATGATACTAGCCTTAATATTGATAACGTTGTTATTCCAAATACTTACAGACGGAATTTTGTTAAAATCTTTAAATGTGACGAACTTGATTTTGCAAAATAGCTACATCCTGGTGCTGGCGATCGGCATGCTGCTCGTCATCATTACTGGAAATATCGATTTATCCGTAGGCTCCGTGGCCGCCTTTGTAGGTGCCGTATCGGCGATTATGATGGTGGATATGAAAATGCCATTCATCCTGGCGTTCGTGATTTCGTTGCTCGTTGGTGCGGTAATTGGCGCTTGGCAAGGATTCTGGGTGGCCTATGTGAAAATCCCATCGTTCATCGTAACGCTTGCAGGCATGCTGTTGTTCCGCGGATTGACGATGATTGTGTTGAAAGGTCAGACCATCGCACCGTTTCCGAAAGTTTTCCAAAAAATAAGCTCAGGCTTTCTGCCGGATCTGCCTGGCGGCAGTAAGCTGCATATGTTGACTATCATCCTTGGTATCGTGCTTTCGCTGCTGTTTGTGTGGAAGGAATGGAAAGATAGACAGACACAGAAGAAGTACGATTTTGAAGTGATGCCAGGCGGTTTGTTTGCTGCCAAGCTCATTGCGATTGCAGCGATCATCAATGTGTTCACGTATGTGCTCGCGACTTATGAAGGCATTCCGAACATTCTTATCTTGTTGTTTGTCCTCGTCGTTATTTACACATTTGTAATGAACCGAACGGTGATGGGACGACATATCTACGCGCTTGGCGGCAGCGAGAAAGCTGCCAAGCTCTCTGGGGTGAAAACGAAGCATGTTACCTTCTGGGTATTCGTCAATATGGGTGCATTAGCTGCACTATCCGGGCTTGTGTTTGCTGCAAGGCTGAATGCGGCAACGCCGAAAGCAGGCGTTAACTTCGAGCTGGACGCCATTGCGGCATGCTTCATCGGCGGCGCCTCTGCAACCGGAGGCATCGGTACCGTCATCGGCGCGATGATCGGCGGGCTCGTCATGGGCGTCATGAATAACGGGATGTCGCTCGTTGGGCTCGGCATCGACTGGCAGCAAGGCATCAAAGGTCTCGTTCTACTGTTTGCCGTTGGCTTCGACATCTACAACAAATCCAAAACAAGCTAAGTCCACTTTGATAACGGAGTAATTCAGGCTGTGACTCGACATCGAATCTTGAACGAATTCCGGTACTCTCGTAGCAAACCTCTACGCTAAGTTCCTCCTTCTCCGGAATTCGTCCAACCTTCTCTGTTCTGAAAGCGGACTTTTAAAGTCACCCTTTATGGGTGATTTTGTCGCATCCGAGCGGCGTTCGATTTGCTATAATTGGAGCATAGACGCATCACGAACAAGGTGGGAGATAAATTGAAGAGGCTTTTGATGATCTATGCCGTTTTAATCGCGACTTTTTTACTATTTATTTATGTTTACGCTTTCAGCGACGCTTCCAAACGTTCTGACAGTGCTTCAGCGGGCGGACTTCACGGAGATATTGGAGAAAAATATGTCATGGTCGATTTTCAGTCCGGCATCGACTACTGGAAAAGCTGCCTCAAAGGTTTTGAAGATGCGGCTAACATGTTAAATGTATCCGTCGAGTATCGGGGTGCTACCCAGTACGATGCCAACGAGGAGCGAACTGTACTTGAACAAGTGATCGCAAAAAAGCCAGCGGGCATTGCAGTGTCGGCCATCAATCCGGATGCGCTGGTCGCATCGATCAATAAGGCCGTAGAAGCGGGTATTCCGATTGTGCTTTTTGACTCGGGGGCTCCGAAGTCTAAAGCTTACTCGTTCCTAGGAACCGATAATTACAATGCCGGCGTGAAAGCAGCGCAGCAGTTAAGCGAGCTTACGGGAGGTTCAGGCCAAGCAGCAGTGATCACATTGCCCGGACAATTAAACCACCAAGAACGTACGAGAGGCTTCCAGGATACGATTCGTACCCAGTACCCGAACATGCAGGTCATTGCTGTAGAAGATGGCAAAGGGGATCAATTGGCATCCGAGCGAGCGGCAAAGAAATTGCTTGCGGACTACCCCAATCTGATTGGTATTTTTGCAACAGAAGCGAACGGAGGTGTCGGCGTAGGTACAGCTGTGAGAAATGTGAGCCGTTCGAAACAGGTGAAAATCATTAGTTTTGATACCGATAAGGGTACATTGGATATGGTCAAAAGCGGGGTTATTTCCGCAACGCTTGCGCAAGGGACCTGGAATATGGGCTATTGGTCGCTCATGCAGCTTTTTCACCTCAAACATGAATTCGTTCAGCCGTTGGCTGATTGGAAGCATTCCGGAATTCCTCTGGTGCCTCCGTCCGTTGATACGGGAATTACTGTTGTGACGCAGCAGAATGTGGATAATTATTATGCGAAATAACGGATGGCATCACCGTTTCATCAGTCGGCTGCACCGTCTTCGCTGGTTTGAATTGAACAACTGGCCGATTCGAGCTAAGCTCATCTTGCACTTCCTGCTGATCAGCTTGCTGCCGGCCATCTTCCTTGGGATTCTCATTGCCTGGGCGACAGACAACATCATCGAGAAACAGGTCAACGACCATACCTCGCAATTGATCGGCAATGTGAATAAATCGTTGGAGTTCTACGCAAGCAACTTACAGAACATGACTTATTTTATTTCATTTAATCCTCAAATAAAGCGCTTTCTATCCGAAGATATCCAACAACCGGAATCGGAAATGTATGATATGCGGAAGTTTTTACAGGGATTTACGACCTTGTATTCGGAAGTCGCCGGTATTATGGTGGTCAACGCCAAGGGGGAATACTTGAGCAATGAAATGTATGCAAGATCGAGCAGAAGCCTGACGGAAGAAAGCTGGTACAAGGAAGCCGTAGAGGAGAGAGGGATTTTCAAACTGATTGGCCACCCTTCCGGTCGCAATGTTACGACGCATGTGAATTATAAGGACGAGGACATCGTATCTGTCGTTCGCGCGATTGTGGATCCGGAGACGCAGGCGGTCCAAGGTGTGGTGCTGATCGACCTCAAATTGCGTATCATAGCGGAAACGGTTAAAGACGTTAGGCTTGGCAAGTCCGGCTATTTGACCGTTATCGACGATCAAGGGGATAGCATCTATACACCCCAGCATCCCATCGTAAGCAAAATGGATCTGAAATGGATTGAGGAGAACCCTACAGGCGTGTTTTCTAAAGTGATTGACGGCAAGCGAGTGCAGTTTATTTTCCGCAAGTCGCCTTTTACGAATTGGACGACAGTCGGCGTTTTCTCAACCAAAGATACGGTTATGGAAGTTCGGGAAATCAGGTTGTATATCATTTCTTTTATATTCGTCGTCTGTTTGCTAGGGATTGCTGCATCAAGTTACTTATCCTATACGATATCGAAGCCGATTTGGCAATTGATGTCGTTCATGCGGCGGGCGGAAGATGGGAATTTATCCATTCGCTTCAAGGATGAGCGTCAGGATGAAGTAGGGATGTTGGGACGCAGCTTTAATGCGATGCTGCTGCAAGTGACGAAGCTGATCGGTTTGGTGGAAGAGGAGCAAAGAAAGAAGCGGGAAGCCGAGCTGCGCAGTCTGCAGGCGCATATCAAACCGCACTTTCTGTACAACACCCTGGATACGATTCAGTGGCTGTCGCGTAAAAGCGGAGCTAATGAGGTGACCGATGTGGTGGATGCGCTCTCCCGACTGTTCCGAATTGGGCTTAGTAAAGGCAACGAGATTATCCCGATCGTAGAAGAGATTGCCCATATTCAGAGCTATCTGACGATCCAAAAGACAAGGTATCGAGACAAGCTCAATTACAGACTGGACGTTGACCCCAAGCTACAGGGAATGTCTGTGATTAAAGTCATTTTACAACCCATTGTCGAAAATGCCATCTATCACGGAATTAAGGAACGGCGCGGCCCGGGGCGCATAGATATTCGCGCATTTCTGGACGAAGAACGTGTAGTAATCGAAATTGCCGACGATGGGGCAGGCATGCCGCCGGAGACGCTTGCCTTGCTGAGGCAGTCGCTTGCCGCTGCCACAACGAGAAAGAAACATGGCGAAGAAGGATCTTCCGTGGAAGGCTATGGATTGATGAATGTCCAAGAGCGGATTCAACTGACTTATGGAGAAGCTTACGGCGTAAATATGACCAGTGATCTTAAGCAGGGCACGAAAGTAACGATTATTCATCCGGTTATTCGAGGAAGAGAGGCGGGATAGCATGGAGCGAGTTTGGAAAGTACTGATCGCGGACGACGAGCCAAACATTCGCGAGGGCATCAGAGACTGTGTCGACTGGCCGCGCCTAGGACTTACGGTTGCGGCGGAGGCAGAGGACGGAGAAGAAGCGCTGGATCTTGCGATCCGGCATGATGTTCGGATCATGCTTGTTGATTTGAATATGCCGATCATGAACGGCCTGACTTTGATTGGTCATATTAGGGAGCGGTTACCTGCATGCAAGTTTATCATCATAACAGGGCACGATGAATTCAACTATGCGCAGGAAGCGATTCGTTTGGGTGTGGACGAGTACATCCTGAAGCCGGTTAGTCCGCCGCAGCTTCATTCGGTATTGGAAAAAGTCGTGAAACAATTGGATGTAACAGCTAAGAATGAGGAGCATTTCCTTATGGCCTCCAAGCAAATTGAACGAAATTTCTCCTTACTTAGGGAGCGCTTTTGTCTCGAGTGGATGGAAGGCGAACTGAGCAAAGGGGAGATCATGGAGCAGCTTTCCTTCCTGAACATGCCGGTAAGAGTACCCGTACAGGTCGGTATTGTTCGATGGCCCAGTCCCTCCAGGGGGAAAGAACTACTCTCCGAGAAAGATCGCCAATTGTATTTGTTCGCAATGGAAAACATCATTGATGAAATTTTATCGTCATACGCGTTCGTGAAATTCAGGGATCATATGGGGATGCTTGTGATTCTGTTGTGGGACACGGTGCCTGACAGCGTGGTTCAATCGGTGGATCAAGCCATTCTTATGTATTTGAAAATTACTACCGTATCGGCCTTTCTGCCTGCGACCGGCAGTGTGGAAAACATTGCTTCTATTTATCTGCAAGCAAAGACGGAGGTCTATAACGAAATACGCCTGTCGCCATTCGTTCGTACAGCTAAGGAAATGATTGCCAAACAGTTTCACGATCAGGATCTTAATCTTGAAAGTGTCGCAGGCGACCTAAAGGTATCTCCCGTTTATTTAAGCCGTGTATTTAAGCAGGAAATAGGGATTTCCTTTGTCAGCTTGCTCACCCAAATACGCATCAAACATGCGATCCGCCTGCTCACATCCACCGATCTGCCAATGGTGGAAATCGCAGCTCAAGTCGGGTACGACTCGCAGCATTACTTTAGCACTGCATTTAAGAAGGTCGTTGGCTTGCCGCCGAATCAGTATCGCAAAGAAGGAGCTGGCAGTTAACTAAACGGGCAAGCAACGTATATTTAATTCGATAAGCCTCCTTTTCGACAGGGAGGACGTGTGGCTTACCTTTCTTAGCGAGTTCGACCGTATGGTGAGACCGTCAGGGAAGATCGCGGCCATTGATTAAGTCCTGACTTCGTTTTCAAAGATGCAAAAAGACCGTTTTTAGCCAGTGAGATGGCTTTAAACGGTCTTTATGTTGTTTGTCACGGAAGATCCAGACGGTTATTCTTTGTCTGCAGTTTTTTATTGCGTTTTTATGACCTTTCAGTGGAAGGGGGGCAGGAAGACGAACGCTCGATGAACCTTGTATCCACCCGAATCTTTGCTTTCGCCGACTCGCCGAGTTCAATGGATTCTACTAGCAGATCAACGGCCCACTGTGCCATTCTTTTTTTCTCTACATGAACGGTAGTCAGTTCAGGGGAGATGATGAGCGATTCCGAGATATTGTCGAAGCCAACTACGGACACTTCATCCGGAATACGGACCCCTAACTCGGTTAATGCCTTTACAGCGCTGATCGCGATATAATCGCATTCGCAAAAGAGAGCCGTGGGCAAGCGCCGGCTGCCATTGTTCAAAAGCGGCATAAACTGCGATTTCAGATCATCCTGGGAAAGCATGGTAGGCGCTACGGAGAAATAATGGCTTGCCGGAACATCCAAGCCGTTCGCTCGAAGAGCTGTGAGGAAGCCTTCTTTACGTTCGTCGAAATTATGAATTCTTACGTTAGAGGCGATATAGCCGATATCCCGGTGCCACAATTCACAAAGATGACTTCCCGCTTGATACGCCCCCATGAAATTGTTAATGCCTACAAAATGAACGGGCAGCGTCTCAAAACTCGTATCCAGCACGATGAGATGCGACCCAAGTCTACTTGCAATATCCCCGATCTCGCTTTGATTTAAGTTCGTTCCAAGAAGGATAACCCCATCACTCAGTCTATCTTCGGCAACGGCGCGAATATCCCGCTCGAAAAATTCCAGATCTACCGTTGAAAATCGCAGGGAGTAGCCCTTGGAGCGGCAGCGGTCTTCAATATAATGGATCAGCTCGCGAAAAAAAGGCTGCTCGTAATACTGCTCATGCACGATTCCGGAATTCGTAAAAACGAGGAAGGTCAGTGATTTTGTAATGCTATCAGAAGTCGGAGCTTTCGTTTTGGGCAAATAGTCGTTTTCTTTGGCGATCTGAAGAATACGTTCGCGTGTCTCCGGGCTAATCCCGGACTTGCCGCTTAAAGCGAGCGAAACGGCTGCTTTCGATACGCCAGCCAATTTCGCAATGTCTTCCATTTTCATAGGTGGATGAACCCCAATCTTAGCAATTAGTTTGTTTAGTTAAGTTTAGTTTATTATTTCATGAAGAATTTATCAATAGAAGAAGGTTGTTAATCTATAATTTAGCTAAAATACACTTAAAAATCAACTAAACTACTCATTGACGACTAAAATTTGTCATGTTAACATGAGTTTATCATAAATTTTATGAACACTGTTAATTTAAAATTTAGTTTTATTTTAGTTTTGTTAAGTTATTTCGGAAGATGAATCTAACCCATGGAGGAACAGTAGATGAAAAAATTAAAACTCGGTTACGCGCCAACACGCAGATTCGTGTTTAGCGCTGAAGATGCTTTTAAGTACAAAGTCATGATTAAGGAGAAAATCGAAAACTTCGGGCTGGACATCGATATCGTGGACCTTGAGGGCATTAATTCCGAGGGGTTGTTGTATGACGACAATATTAACGCTGACCTGATTATCGACCGTTTCAAGCAGGAGCAAGTAGACGCGGTTTTCTTCCCGCATTGTAATTTCGGAACGGAAGACACCGTGGCCCGGGTGGGCAAGGCATTAAGCAAGCCGGTACTGCTATGGGGGCCGCGTGACGAGGCGCCGCTTGAGGACGGCATGCGTCTTCGCGACACGCAATGCGGCCTGTTCGCTACGGGGAAGGTGCTTCGGCGGTTTAACGTGCCTTTTACCTATGTGACCAACAGCCGGGTGAATGATCCGGTTTTCGAGCGCGGTTTCACGAATTTTGTCGCAGCGGCCAATGTGGTTCGGCAGTTCCGCAATCTGCGGATTCTTCAAATCGGGCCGCGTCCGTCCTCATTCTGGACGATGATGTGCAATGAGGGCGAGTTGCTTGAGCGATTTGGCATCGAGCTTTTTCCAATTACGCTGGTTGACATTCAGCTGGCATCGAAAAAAATCGAGAAGGCGAATGGCTCTGAGCTGCAGGAAGCGGTTGATTACATTAAAGCGAAGCTTGATTATTCGGAAGTAACGGATGACGACATCAAGCGAATTGCAGCCTTGAAAGTAGCAATGAGACAATATGCCCGCAACACGGGTAGCACGGCGATTGCCATTCAATGCTGGTCCTCTTTGCAGGATGCCATGGGCATCATGCCTTGCCTCGCGAACGCGATCCTCACGGATGAGCAAATTCCGGTCACGTGCGAAACGGATATTCATGGTGCCATTACGTCGGTCATGGTGCAGGCTGCCGCGATGAATACGGCGCCAACGTTCTTCGCAGACTTGACGGTCCGTCATCCGGAAAATCCGAACGGCGAGCTGCTCTTCCACTGCGGAAACTTTCCGGTGTCCCTGTCGGTCGAGGAGAAGCCGAAGCTGCGGAAGCACTTTTTGTTCGACAGTCATGCACCGGGAACGCATGAAGGGGAAATCAAGGGCGGCGATATGACATTGGCCCGTTTTGACGGCGACCATGGCGAATACCAGTTGTTCCTTGGGAAAGCGCGCGGCATTCAAGGTCCATATACCCGCGGATCTTACGTATGGGTGGAAGTGAACGATTGGCCGTTATGGGAAGAGAAGCTTGTGAAGGGGCCGTACGTGCACCATTCCGTAGGCATTCATGCCAACGTCATCCCGGCATTATATGAGGCCTGCAGTTACATTCCGGGACTGACGCCAGATCCGGTAGATCCGACGGTGCAGGAAATTCAGGCCTGGCTGCGCGGCACTGGCTTATAACGGAGGGGGAGACACATGAATAACACGGAATTGAAAGCAAAAGCGACCCAGATTCGCATGAACCTGCTGAAAATGATTCATGGCGCCAAAACGGGTCATACGGGTGGCTCGCTCAGTAATACGGACATTTTAACGGCACTCTATTACCGGATTATGAAGATCGACTCGTCCCAACCCAAATGGGAAGATCGTGACCGCTTCATTGCAAGTAAAGGACATTCCGTCGAATCGCTGTGGTGCATCCTGGCCGATCTCGGATACTTTCCGAAGGAAGAGCTGGAGACATTCAGTCGCTTCGGCACCCGATTGATCGGCCATCCGAATAATAAAGTGCCCGGCATCGAGATGAATACCGGCGCGCTCGGACACGGTTTGGCGATTTCCGTCGGGATGGCGATGGCCGCAAAGCGGAGCGGGAAAAGCTACCGCGTATTCTGTTTGATGGGAGATGGGGAGCAGGCGGAAGGCTCGGTTTGGGAAGCGGCGATGGCAGGAGCTCATTATAAGCTCGATAATCTCGTCGGGATTATCGACCGGAATCGGCTGCAAATCAGCGGATCGACCGAAGAGGTAATGGGATTGGAGCCGCTGGAAGAGAAGTGGGCTGCTTTCGGATGGCACGTAGTCTCCATCGACGGCAACGATATGAGTGCGCTCGTCGAAACATTTGAAGCTGCTCCTGCAGTTACGGGTAAGCCGACGTTGGTCATGGCCAATACAGTGAAGGGCAAAGGTATCTCTTTTGCCGAGAACGTACCGCATTGGCATCATCATGTGCCTAACGACGCGGAGCTTGAGAAGGCGCTGGCGGAACTTGCTGCAGGACTTGAGATGTTGAAACTGGAAGGGCAGGTGCAATGACGTCATGAATACGATTCCTAACCGTCAAGTTATATGCGAGACGCTGCTGCAGCTCGCAGCTGAAGATAAAGAGATCATGGTGCTGGCGAGCGACTCCCGCGGATCGGCCGCGATGGCGCCGTTCGCTAAGGCGTACCCGGATCAATTCGTAGAAGTGGGTATCGCCGAGCAAAATATCGTCGGTATCTCCGCAGGCCTGGCGCATAGCGGCAAAAAGCCGTTCGTGACGTCGCCTGCATGCTTCCTGAGCATGCGCAGCATCGAGCAAATCAAGGTTGACGTCGCTTATTCCGGCACGAATGTGAAGCTTATCGGCATTAGTGGCGGCGTCAGCTACGGCGCGCTTGGCATGTCTCATCATTCGGTGCAGGATCTGGCCGTCGCCCGCGCTATTCCCGGCTTGGCCGTAGTTCTGCCTGCGGACCGATTCGAGACGAAACGGATGACAGAAGCGTTGGTGAAGCACGAAGGCGGCGTCTATGTACGGATCGGACGAAATGCCGTCGAAGATGTGTATGAGAGTGAGGACTATGAGTTTGTCCTTGGTAAAGCAGTAACGATGCGTGAGGGTACGGAACTTACCATCATCGCTGCAGGAGAAACGGTTCGGATCGCGCTGGATGCGGAAGCGGCTTTGAAGCAGGCGGGCGTTTCATGCCGTGTGCTGAATATGCACACGATCAAACCGCTCGATGAAGAAGCCGTTATTCGCGCGGCGCGGGAAACCGGCCATATCATCACGGTAGAGGAACATAGCGTACTGGGCGGACTCGGTGCTGCCATTGCCGAAGTCGTCGTTCAGCATCAACCTGTGCCGATGCGCATTCTGGGGATACCCGATGAGCCTGCCATCGCAGGTAAGACGTCAGAAGTGTTCGCGCACTACGGTCTAACCGCGGACAATATCAAAAAGCTTGCGCTAGAAATGCTTCGCGACTAGGAGCACGCCGATGACGAATCGTTACATCTTAACAGTAGATCAGAGTACCTCGGGAACGAAGGCGATCCTGGTCGATCAAAGTGGCCGCATTGTTGCGCGAAGCTCAGCTGAGCACCGGCAGTATTATCCGCAGCCCGGCTGGGTGGAGCACGATCCCTTGGAGATATATAATAACGTAAAGAGAACCGTCAAGCAGGTGTTGGAGAACGCGGGAATCAAGCCGGATCGAATCGCTGCTTTGACCATCACGAATCAGCGGGAAACGGCGGTCATGTGGGACCGGACGACGGGTCTGCCGGTTTATCCGGCGATCGTCTGGCAGTGCCAGCGGACGGCAGATCTATGCACCGCGTTGAAAACGGCGGGGTATGAAGGCGAGGTCCGTACCCGTACCGGCCTTTTGCTGGATCCCTATTTTTCCGCAGCCAAGTGGGCATGGATGCTAAGTCATGTAGACGGCGCTCGAGAAAAATTGGCGGAAGGCAAGCTGCTGGCGGGAACGATCGAGTGTTGGCTGCTGTGGAAGTTGACGGGAGGCAAGGCGCATGCCACCGATTATACGAATGCGAGCCGGACGTCACTTTACAACATTCATTCGCTGGAGTGGGATGAGGAGATGTGCGAGCTGTTCCAAGTCCCGTCAACACTGCTGCCCGAGGTGAAATCGTCCGACGCTGTGTTCGGCTACACGGAAGATCCGGAGCTATTCGACTCGCAAGTGCCAATTTGCGGCGTGATCGGCGACTCGCAGGCCGCTCTCTACGGCAATCAGTGCTTTCGTCCGGGTATGGCCAAAGCGACCTACGGCACAGGCACCTCACTGCTGATGAATGTGGGAGAGAAGCATGAAGAGGCAGGAAACGGACTCGTCACGGCGATAGCTTGGGGCATGGATGGAAAAATCACCTATGCACTGGAAGCCGTCATCCGCACGTCGGGAGACAGCATCAAATGGGTACGAGACCAATTAGGCTTGTTCCGTACCTTTGAAGAGATGGAACAACTGCTGGCTGAGACGCCATCAAGTGATGGCGTGTATTTGGTGCCCGCCTTTGTCGGCCTCGGCGTGCCTTACTGGGATCCTTACGCCAGAGCAGCGATCACGGGCATGAACCGCGGAACGGGCAAAGCGCACATTATCCGTGCCGCTCTTGAAAGTATCGCTTATCAAGTGCGCGATGCGGTTGAACTGATGGAGAAGGAATCAGGTCTGCGCCTTGCAGAGCTTCGCACCGACGGCGGGGCCTCTGAGAATCGGAGTCTTATGCAGTTTCAATCGGATCTGTTGGAGCAGAGAGTCGTTAAATCGGATGTCGCCGAGCTTTCCGGCATGGGCTCCGCCTATATGGGAGGCTTAGGTGTCGGATTCTGGTCTTCGCCGGATGAGATTGTGGGGCATGCAAAATCCTATGATGTTTATGAACCTAAGATGGAATTATTTATAAGAGATTCGTTATATTCGGGCTGGAAGCGTGCCGTCGAATCCGTATTAACCAAGAAGCTGTAGGTTCCCCCGTTACGGGGGCAGGTTCGCCTGCGAAAGGGATTATGTTGGAGGAGGAATAGATCGTGGCATTTACCGAACAGACCAAAATCGGCATTATTTGGGCAAACCGAACGGCAAGGTCCGTCTTGCTGAAGCATGTACCGGACCTGGAGAATTCCCCTTATTTATCGTTTATGAAAATGCGTACGCTGCCGCAGCTCGCCGAAGCTAATCAAGCGTATACGTGGACGCCAGAGTTGCTGGACACGATTCTGAAAGAGCTGGCTGAAGTGCCGGATGAACCGATCGAGGTTGTGGAACTTATTCCTGCTGCAGATTATGAGGCGGAATCAATTCCTACGGGCTCGGCCGGCATCGATTTTCCTAAGCAAACGGAGAGATGGGACGTTCACGAGATTACGCTGCACGGGCCGAAGCATGGAAATCCGTTCGTAGACGTATGCCTGGGCGCCGAATTTCAGTTCGAGGACCGGATGGTTGAAGTGCCCGGCTTCTATGACGGAGACGGCATATACCGGATCCGCTTTATGCCGGATGCGGAAGGAGAGTGGACGTTTCGGACTAAGAGCACAGCCCGCTCGCTTAGCGGGATTGAAGGCCGCTTCACAACTGTTGCTCCTTCGCAGGACAATCATGGACCTGTTCGGGTCAGGCATACATTCCATTTCGCCTACGAGGATGGAACGCCCTACATTCCGGTCGGTACGACCTGTTATGTTTGGACGCATCAAGGGGAAGCGCTGGAGGAGCAAACGCTGAACAGCCTGCAAAAATCTCCTTTTAATAAACTGCGCATGTGCGTGTTTCCAAAATCGTACCAGTTTAACGCCAACGAGCCGGAGCTATATCCATATGAAGGATCTTTAGCGGAGGGATGGGATTTCACACGCTTTAATCCGGCATTTTTCCGGCATTTGGAACGGCGAATCGCGGATCTTCAGGATCTCGGCATCGAAGCCGATCTGATTTTGTTCCACGCTTACGATCGCTGGGGCTTCTCGGAAATGAACGCAGCAGCGGACGACCTTTACTTGCGGTACCTCACAGCCCGTCTGGCGGCGTACCGGAACGTATGGTGGTCACTCGCCAATGAATACGATCTCATGTGGGCGAAAACTACGGATGATTGGGAACGCTTCGCGCAAGTGGTCAAAGACAATGATCCATATCGCCATTTGATTTCCATTCATAACTGCTTTGGTTTCTATGATTACAACAGGTCTTGGGTCACACATTGCAGTATTCAACGTATCGATGTGTATAAGACAGCTGAAGCTACGAATGAGTGGCGCGAGCAATGGAAGAAGCCGATCGTGATTGACGAATGCGCTTACGAGGGCAACATTGATATGGGCTGGGGGAACATCACGGGACAGGAAATGACACGACGCTTCTGGGAAGGAGCCATTCGAGGCGGTTATGTTGGACATGGGGAAACCTACATGCACGCGGATGACATCTTATGGTGGTCGAAAGGCGGCGAGCTTTACGGAACAAGTCCGGAGCGGATCGCCTTCCTGCGGAGAATCCTGGAGGAAGGACCGGTGGGCGGCTTGAATCCGCTGAAATCGGAGTGGGATGTACCTTCGGCAGGCATCGCAGATGAATATTATTTGTTTTATTACGGTTTTAATCAACCGAGTTTCAGGAAGTTCAGCATGAAGCCGGGGATCCGGTATAAGTTAGACGTCATCGATACGTGGAATATGGTGATCGACACGCTGGAGGACACTTATGAAGGCGCGTTTCAGGTCGAGCTGCCGGGCCGTCAATATATGGCGGTTCGCCTAACGAGGGCTTGAATGGATTTCCATGATTTAAACTATGATGAGTTCCCGAATGAATCCCATATCACCGAACGGTGGTGTGGGATTTTTGCAGCTTACGCCGTTTTAGCCGGTCTGGATTCGACAAAGACCGACATACGCATATATGCTAAAGTGGTCGAATGTGTAGGGGCGAAAAGTCGAAAACGTTATAGTCGGTCGCTGAAACGAGCCGTATTGTTGGGATAAGGCGCGCGATTCGCACCTTGGCTCCTGCCTCGTCGACAGTCAATGATAAAGGGGAACGACCACATGGTTTGGAATATGCGGCACATCGCTTGGAATTCCATCAGGCTGAAGCTGGTCATCAGCTTTTTGCTCGTGACCGTGCCTTTGCTTGGCCTGTTTATTTTATAACAATTATTATGCCATTTATGTCGTACGTGAGCAGGTGGCGATGTCTAATAAAAATATGATGTCGCTGTACATGAGTCAGATCGATAGCGGATTGGAGGAAGCGGACAAATACTTAAATGCGCTTCTTTCTAACAATTTTGATCTACAGATTATGGACAATCCGCCTTCGGATGATAGCTATATGCTCGCCAAACTGCATGTATCCGACAAGCTCACCTCCGATATCTTGATGTATAAAGTGGATGCCTACTTCGTCTATTCCGTACAAAAGAAAGATTTGCTTGACGTCGGCAAAAGCCAATTGCTGGATCCTGCCGATAAAGAACCCATCCGTTCTTATATCCGGAAGGAGCTGGAAATGGCTTCCTCCGGTGAGGCAGTGAGCAACCAATGGTATGTGAAACAGTTTAACCGGGATTTTTACTTGTTTCGCATGCAAAAAATGGGCTCCACCTACGTAGGCGCTTGGGTGAATATTAAAACATTAATGCTCCCCTTGACGCTGATTCAGTTTGGGGAGAATGGTACATCTCTATTCATTACGGATCAGGGAGAACCCTTGATCGATACGCCTCAAATTGCCGAACATCGATTGGATTTGAGCAGGCCGCTAGAGCGCTATTACTTGACTGGCGAGCATAACGAATTTCTTGTGGTAGGGGAACCTTCACGGAAAGGGCGCTTTAGTCTGGTTGCGCTGATCCCGAATGAAACGATTTTACAAAACCTTCCTTATCTAAATAAAATCGTATTTATTGTTTCTTTTCTAGGCTTGCTGCTTTTGCCCGGCTTCCTGCTTTTCCTTCGGAAAACGCTGCTTATCCCTTTGAAACGGATGGTCGCTGTGATGAGGAGAATCGGGGAAGGCGGCGTGAAGGCGCGGATCGAACCTTACCCGGCATCGGACGAGTTTCAGTTGCTGAATGCAACGTTTAACAACATGATGGCTCAGATCGAAGAGCTGACGATCCATGTTTACGAGGAGCAATTAAACAAGCAGAAAGCGGAGCTTCAATATTTGCAGCTTCAGATCAATCCGCATTTTTTCTTGAATACGTTAAATATTCTTTACAGCTTGGCACTAGTCCAAGATTATGAGCTGATTAAAGAGATAACGCTGCGCTTGGTCCGCCATTTCAGGTATATGTTAAGGAGTAATCTGACGTTTCTTCCGTTAAAAGAAGAGCTTGAGCATGTCCGCAATTATGTTCGGATTCATGAGCTGCGTTTTCAAAAGACGCTGGATTGCCAAATCACTGCGCCCGAATCGCTGGCGCTTGTCCATGTTCCCCCGCTTGTGATTCAGACATTCATCGAGAATGCGATCAAGCACGCGACGCAGATGAACGAACCCTTGTCGTTATCTATAGATATCCAGCTCGAGGAATCTAAGCAAGATCAACATATCCGGATTACGGTCAAGGATACAGGCAAAGGGTTCCCGGAGGACGTGCTTGAAAAGCTTCGAGCCGGCAAGCGGATCGTGGACGAACAGGGCGAGCACATCGGCATTTGGAATGTGTGGCATCGGCTGCGCTTGCTGTATGGAGACCAAGCCAGTCTTGCGTTCGCGAACGCAAGTCCTTCGGGAGCTGTCGTGGAGATGAAGCTACCGCTCGAACCAGACCAATCATCGTAAGGAGGTCCGCTGGTATGTTCAGTTTATTAATCGTCGATGACGAGCCGCTTGCGATTCGTGGCATCCAATCCGCGATCGATTGGAAACGGCTTGGCATCGACCCTATTCATACAGCCAATAATGCGGCGCAAGCGAAGGAAGTGTACGGCAATCACCGCATCGATATGATGCTCTGCGACATTGAGATGCCGCAGGACAGCGGTCTGGATTTACTGGGCTGGGTCAAGGTTCATTCCCCGGATACGGAGACGGTCTTTCTGACCTGCCATGCAGACTTCGCGTTCGCCAAGCAAGCCATCCAACTTGGAAGCTTCGATTATTTGCTCAAGCCTATTCCTCCTGAAGAGCTGGCGACCGTTATACGAAGGGTGATCGAAAAGATCCGGAAGGTGAAGGAAATGGCTCAGATCAACCGGTCGTGGGTTCAGCATCATCCGCTGTTTATCGAACAATTTTGGCTTGATATTGTCAACCAGGTCATACCAGCGAATCCGGAAGCGATTCGAAAAGCGATGGAAGAGCGCAAGATCGCGCATCCCGGCGGGCTGCGAATGCTGCCTGTATTAATAGACGTGCAGCGCTGGCATAAGCCGTTAACCTTGCGGGACGAGAAGATCCTGGAGTACGGGCTGAAGAATGCTGCATTGGAAACGATACAAGAACTTCAGTTAAGCGCTCAGTTGATGACGCTGGACCGGAATGTACTCCTTGCCGTGATTACGCTGCCGCTGGGTGATAGGGCGGACCTTCAAAGTCTGCGCAGTCAATTGAATGCCTTTATCTCTACCTGCTATCGTTATTTTTATTGCGATTTATCTTGTTACGTCGGGGAACCGGCCGATTATCACAAGCTTCCGGAAATGGTTAACCGGCTTATAACGCTGAAAAAAAATAACGTTGCTTACAGTAAGCAAGTGTTTTTGGGCAGTGTCCGGCCTGAGAGGCTTATTTCCGCGGAGATACCCGATATGAAAATATGGTCGGTCCTTTTGACGCAGGGGGCCAAGGACCAAATCATAACCGAAGTAAGCGCGTATTTAGAGAAGCTCGTCAATAACTCGAGAATCGATGTTCCTTTCCTGCATCAGTTCCATCATGATTTCATCCAGATCGTCTATTCGGTCCTCAAGGAAAAAGGGATTCAAGCCCATGAGTTGTTTAAAGACAGCCGGTCCATCGAGCTATCGACGCAAGCAAACCGTTCCGTAACGGATATGCTGGAATGGATTTCGCACATGCTGAATCGAGCGGTGGCCCATACCCATGATATGGAAGAGTCCCATTCGGTTGTGGAAAAGGTGAAGCTGTTTATCGCGAAGCACTTTGATCAGGATCTGAGCCGCGAACAGATCGCGAGTCCGTTTTTCCTGCATCCGGACTATTTGGATCGTATGTTAAAGAAGGAAATCGGCATGTCGATGAAGGAATTTTTGCTTCATGAGCGGATGCGTGTCGCGCAGGATTTGTTAAGCAAAACCGAGATGCCGGTTACTAGCGTTGCGACGCATGTCGGGTTTAATAATTTGTCCCATTTTACGAAGATGTTCCGCAAGCAAACCGAGCTGAGTCCGAGCGACTTTAGGCAGCATGCAAGAAAATAGATGCGAAGTCGAAATCGTGCCAATGAAAAGTCGAAATGCGCATAGTGAGCGTTCCCGGAAGTGCGTACAATCGAGGGTAGGTTCACAAAACAGGACAAATGGGGGAGTACAATGAAAAAAACGACGATACTGCTTAGTTCGGTTTTGGCAGGAAGTATGATAACGCTTACTGCTTGCGGAGGCAATTCAACCGATAACGCGAGCGCTTCCGCAAAAACTACGCCTAGTGGCGGTAAGGAAGCGCCTTACGAGCTTAACGTAGCTTTCTCCGCGTTCAATCAGATTCCGAGCAATCTGCAAGATGTGCAGAATGCAATTAACAAGATTACGCTGGAGAAAATAGGCGCAACAGTCAAGCTTATGCCGATTAACGCCGGTTCGTGGGCGCAGCAGTCTAATCTGATGCTGACGAGCAACGAGAAGCTCGATCTCATGTACGTATCGGGAAGAAACTATGCAAGTTATGTGGCCAAGGGTCAATTAGTCAAACTGGACCCGCTGCTCGAGAAGTACGGGCAGGATATCAAGAAAGTATTTGACGCCAATTATTTAAATGCGACGAAGGTCAACGGCAGTCTGTATGCAGTTCCTTCCAATCGCGACTTGGCAGCGAATTTCGGAATCAATTTCCGCAAAGACCTGCTCGATAAATACAAAATCGACGTGACGAAAATCAAAACGATCGATGACCTCGAAGGTGTGTTTAAAACGGTGAAAGCGGGCGAGCCGAATTTGACCCCGCTCGTTACGCAAGCTTCCGGCATCTCTTTCGTGGACAGTTACCGGTGGTTCGATTCGCTTGGCGACAGTCTTGGCGTACTTCCGAATTATGATAACAACTTGAAGGTTGCGAACCTCTACGATACGCCGGAATATGCTGCTTTTGTGAAAAAATTAAGAAGCTGGTACACCGCCGGATATATTTTGCAGGATGCGGCAACGACGAAGGATACGAATACGGCTTTATTGAAAGCGAATAAAGGGATGGGGTATCTGGTGAATCAGAAGCCGGGGATGGAGCTTCAAGATACGCGTTCCGCAGGCATGCCGATTGTCACTGTACCGCTTACGCCTGCTTATGCAACTACGTCTTCGGTAGCTTCGATTATGTGGGGTATTCCGATCAATGCCAAGAATCAGCAAAAATCAATGGAGTTCTTAAACCTCATGTACTCGAATCCGCAGATCGTCAACTTGCTGGATTGGGGCTTGGAAGGTAAAGACTATGCGAAGAAATCGGACAATGTGATCGATTATCCGGCTGGTGTGGATTCTAAAAGCGTAGCCTACACGCTGAACCAAGGCTGGATGTTCGGGAACCAGTTCCTGTCTTATGTATTTAACGGTGATGACCCTAAGATTTGGGAGAAAATGGCCGATTTCAATAAGAATGCAGTGAAGTCGAAGGCGCTCGGCTTCTCCTTTAATCCGGAGCCGGTAAAGACGGAGTATGCAGCGGTGACTAACGTCGTCAATCAGTATCGGATGGCTCTTGAAACAGGCAGTGTGGACCCGGATAAAGTATTGCCGGAATTTAACGCGAAGCTGAAATCGTCCGGGATCGATAAAATCATCGCCGAGAAGCAAAAGCAGCTCGATGAGTGGGTTAAAACGGCGAAATAATTGTAGCAAAAACGAAAGGCTGATCTTGTAGTCATGGAATCCATGGCGAAGGGCGGCCTTTTTGCATGTCCTAAGCAAATTAAGCCACGATCAAGTCGAAATCGGACTAGTGAAAAGTCGAGCGCGACATAGTGGCAAGGTCCCGATTTTTTTACAATAAAGGTACAACATTAGACGAATGGAGAAAGAAGGGGACGCAGGGTGAATACGCGGACGATGGGGAGAAAGCAAAGCCTGCTAAAAAGGTATTGGCCGTATTATATGATGATGATCCCAGGGATCGTCTATCTGATCATCAACAACTATATGCCGATGTTCGGGCTCGTGATCGCATTCAAGGAAGTGAATTTTGCCAAGGGAATTTGGGGCAGCGACTGGATCGGTCTCAAAAACTTCGAATATTTATTCCGAACGACGGACGCCTTTGTCATCACACGAAATACGATTCTATATAACGCTGCGTTCATCATGATTAACCTGATTGTAGCCGTCGGTGTGGCGATTCTGCTGAACGAAATCAAAAACAAGTTATTATCGAGATTTTATCAAAGCGTTATCCTGCTTCCATATTTGATATCCACGGTTATTGTGAGTTATTTGGTATTTGCGATGCTAAGCATGGATAACGGTTTCATGAACAAAACGGTGCTTCCGATGCTTGGTTTGGATCCACTGTCCTGGTATAACGAACCTGGCGTTTGGCCATATATTTTAACGTTCATCCATACTTGGAAGGGTGCAGGATATTTATGTATCGTTTACCTAGCCGCCATCATCGGTATCGATCAAGAATATTACGAAGCGGCTACATTGGATGGAGCAAGCAAATTTCAACAAATTCGCAAAATTACAATACCGCTTATTACGCCGGTCATCATTATGATGACGCTGCTGGCGATCGGGCGCATTTTCTATTCCGACTTTGGCTTGTTTTACCAAGTGCCGATGGATTCTGGGGCTCTGTTTGATACGACCAATGTCATTGATACCTATGTTTATCGGGGGCTTATGCAGCTTGGGGATATAGGGATGTCTTCTGCTGCGGGCTTATATCAATCGCTTGTGGGATTCGTGCTCGTGCTTCTATCGAACTTTATCGTACGAAAAATCAACAAAGAGAATGCATTGTTCTAGGGGGAGACCAACATGCTGAAACAAGAAAACCGCGGCTGGCAGTGGTTCGGACATATTGTCCTTTGGGTTTATGCGGCTACGTGTATATTGCCCTTTGTACTGCTGTTCATCTCATCGATTACGAACGAAACGACGATCGTCAAAAACGGCTATTCCTTTTTTCCGGAGCAGCTTGGTTTTACCGCCTACCAGTACTTATGGGAGCAATCGGCCAGCATTTTCCGGGCGTACGGCATCACCGTCCTGGTGACGGTCGTCGGTACGACGGCGAGCCTGGCCATTACATCGCTTCTGGCGTATCCGATTTCCCGGAGCGATCTCCCTCTGCGCAATCCGTTATCCTTCTTCGTATTCTTTACCCTGCTGTTCAACGGCGGACTTGTACCGACATACTTGATTTACACGCAGGTGTTCGAGATCAAAAATACGATTCAGGCGCTTATTATTCCCGGGCTTTTGATGAATGGCTTCAATGTCTTATTGATGCGGACGTTTTTTATGACGACTATTCCGACACCGGTGCTGGAATCAGCGAATATTGACGGCGCGGGCGTGCTCCGCACGTTTTACAGCATCGTGTTGCCGCTCTCCATGCCGATTATGGCGACGATCGGGTTGTTTCAAGGCATCGCCTACTGGAACGATTGGTATAACGGCTTGATTTACATCACGGAGCCAAATCTCTTTAGTTTACAGAGCATATTGAACCGGATCATGTCCGACATTCAATTCCTGTCGACCAACAGCTCGATGGCTTCCCAATCCAGCGAGGCGCTTGCGGCACTGCCGTCGGAAACGTTCCGTATGGCGATCGCCGTGATCGGCGTCGTACCGATTCTTGTTGCTTATCCCTTCTTCCAGAAGTATTTCGTGAAAGGTATTACCATTGGTGCCGTGAAAGGCTGATTTTGGAGATGCGTTTACTTTGAATGAATATAGAAAGCAGGCGATTGGCAGTGAACTCGCGATTAAATGAAGTGCTCGAAGGAAAGCACGGGAATTATATAATGCCGCTTGTGTGGCAGCGCGGCGAATCGGAAGCAGTGATTCGGGAGGAATTGACCCGAATCGACGAAGCCGGTATCAAGGCGTTCGTCGTGGAGTCTCGGCCGCATCCCGATTGCTTAGGGCCGGGCTGGTGGGCTGATTTGGATATCATCATGGATGAAGCGCGAAAGCGGAATATGCGGGTATGGGCGTTTGACGATGACCATTTCCCGACGGGCCATGCGAATGGCCGTTTGAAGGAAGCTCCTGCAGAGCTGCGACGCATGTTTATCGCAGAGCGGCATATCGACGCGATGGGACCTGCGAAAGATGCCTCGTTTCTGCTCTCACCGTGGCTTGCGGCGGGAGAATCGTTGATTGCCGTAATTGCGGCCAAACGGAGCGGGAACAATGGCGAGTTGACCGGCGAGCTGATCGACGTCAGCGCACAGGTGCAGGATCATGTGTTGTATTGGGAAATCCCGGAAGGGTTATGGCGCATATTTGTCATTGTACGGACGCAAGTCGGCCCGGACGAGAAGTATAAGGATTATGTGAATCCTCTGGTGGCCGAGTCTGTACGCGTTTTGATCGATGCGAGTTATGTTCCTTATTATGAACGATACAGGGACGATTTTGGCCGGACATTTGCCGGATTTTTTACGGATGAGCCGGGATTTTACAATGACGGCACTATTTATGATTTTGAATCTAAGTTAGGAAAAAAGAGGGTTTCCTTACCTTGGTCTCCCGATATGCTGCCGCTGCTTGATGCGGAATTTGGTACTGCCTATCTAAGCTTGCTCCCTTTGCTGTGGTATGAGGCGAATGATGAGCTGACAGGGGCAGTGCGTTTTGCCTATATGAATGTTGTAAGCCGGTTGTATGCCGAGCATTTCTCTGGGCAGATCGGTGCATGGTGCCGGTATCACGGGGTAGAACATATCGGTCATATTATCGAAGATAATAACGTGCATGCCCGCTTGGGCTGCGGTTCGGGGCATTTCTTCCGCTCGATGTCGGGGCAAGACATGTCTGGCGTGGACGTTGTTCTGCACCAGCTGATCCCAGGTTTTGACGAAGCGTCCTTCAGCTGGATTGCGGGGGATACGGACAGCGAGTTTTTCCATTATGGTTTGGCGAAGCTCGCTTCATCGCTTGGACATATCGATCCGAAGAAAAAGGGCCGGACGATGGCCGAAGTGTTCGGCGCATACGGCTGGGCCGAAGGTTTGAAGCTGATGAAATGGCTGACCGATCATATGCTGGTGCGCGGGGTGAACTATTTCGTGCCGCACGCGTTCTCGCAAAAGGAGTTTCCGGACGGCGATTGTCCGCCGCATCTGTATGCACGAGGGCATAACCCGCAATATCGCAGCTATAAAATACTTAACGATTACACCAACCGGATGAGTCATCTGTTGACGGGAGGCCGGCACCGGGCGACGGCTGCAGTACTTTATCACGCCGAGGGCGAATGGTCGGGTTCTGCCATGTACTTTCATAAACCGGTCAAGGAGCTGATGCGCCATCAAGTGGATTGCGACGTGCTGCCGGTTGATGCGCTGCTCGAGAGCGCTGAGGTCGCTAACGGGAAACTGCAGGTAGGGATGGAGGACTATGATGTCTTCATCGTTCCTTATGCCGATGCGCTTCCTGCCCCGCTGCTCACAAAACTTGTTCAGATGGCGAATCTTCGCTTGCCTATTGTGTTCGTTGATGGACTGCCGCTTCGTTCCAGTCAGGGAACGGATATAAGATCCTTGCTGAGTGCGCTAAAGAGCTCCCCGAGCGTAAATATAGTAGCGCTCAGCGAGCTGGCGGCTCATGTAAAGGAGCAAGGCTATATTGACGTATCGGCCGAAACATACGAACCTTATTTGCGTTATTATCGCTATGAACAGCCGGGGTTGGACCTGTTCTTTTTCGTAAATGAGCATCCTAACAACGCCATTGAGACTAAAGTTCATCTGTCGGTCGGCGGAGAGCTCTTTGCATTCGATGGCCTGCAGAACGAGCTTTTGTCCGTTGCAAGTGAAGGAACAAATCAAGGAAGTCGGGTTTCCTTAACGCTTAGCCCTTATGAATCTATTTTATTCATCGCAGGACCAGAGGCTAAGTCGCTTGGGGCTTCATTCGATGCAGGGCAAAGGGACGATGTGTCCGGAAGTGCTGCACAACACTTAGAGCTGCAAGGGCCATGGACGATATCAACGGCGGATGCATTGTCTTATCCGAATTTCGAGGCTTGGGGAACAATGGCTCACCTAGCCAATATGAGCAGCCCCGACAGGCTTCCTCGATTTTCGGGCACGTTCCGTTATGAATCAGTGTTAGATGGGGATTACGCCGATCGCCCGGTTAAGCTTGATTTGGGAAGTGCTTATGAAACCGTGGATGTATGGGTGAACGGAGATCATATTCGATCCCGCATTTGTCCGCCGTACTCGTTTGATATCGGCCGCTTTTTGCTAAATGGCAAAAACAACCTGAAAATCGAAGTCACGAACACGCTCGCTAAGCAGCAGCACGATTTTTTCTCCCGTTTTATGCAGCAGGAGCCAAGCGGCTTGCTCGGCCCGGTAACGATTACAGTTGGAGATAAGAGGGAATCTAATGAGCAGATGATTTCGTAAGATCGCTGGGTTGCGAAGCGAATTGTACATGAAGGGAACAAGCTTAATCCGTAATTGTGGATTAGGCTTGTTTTTGCATGTAAAAGAGGGTGGTGAACATCGATCAAAGGAAATCAGTTGTACTCGTCGAATAATACATAAAAAATTGTAGGGGTTAGTTGATTATGAAGAGGATAAGAGTAGGTTCGTATGCATTTGTTATATTTGCTTTGGTCACACTTACGGCATGCTTTTCAAGTACAACACTGGAACCTTCTATAAAATCTGAAGCAACCGTTGTACCTTTAGCAACAGAAAATGCAGAACCGGTAAATAAAGAGAAAGAAATAGTGGTAGGATTTACTTTGCAGAATTTAAGTAATCCATTCTTTGTGGCGATGTCCAAAGGCGCAACTGCGGGCGCTATGCTGCATGGTGCTGATGTAATCACGGTAAGCGCTGAAGGCGACTTGGCTAAGCAAACAGCTCAAATCAAGGACTTTATTGCAAGAAAAGTAAATGTGATTCTGCTAAATGCTGTAGATTCGAAAGGTATAGCGGGTGCTGTCAGTCAAGCTAAAGCGGCAGGGATCCCCGTCATTGCCGTTGACGTAGACGCAGATGGAGGCGTGAACACGGTTGTCACCTCCGATAACTTTCTTGCTGGAAAATTAGCTGGAGAATATATTGTTAAGCGTTTAAACGGGAAAGGAAATGTTGTTGTTATTGATGGCCCTCCCGTATCTGCCGTAACGGAGCGAATTGCAGGGTTTGAAGAAGCCATTAAAACTGCTCCGGGAATTAGAGTAGTCGACAAGAAAAATGGACGTGGCAGCCGTGACATATCGGTTTCAGTGATGGAATCCATTTTGCAAACCTATAAAAAAGGGCAAATTGATGCTGTATTCGCAACGAATGACCCTTCTGGCGTTGGTGCAAAAATCGCTGCGGAACAAGCAGGACGCGATAAAGAAATGTTTATCGTCGGTGTAGATGGAGCGCCTGATGCCGTGAAGGCTATCAAAGAAAACAAAAGCTTCGTTGCAACCTCAGCACAGTATCCATTTGAAATGATTAAATTGGCCATGGATGAAGGCTTTAAAGTGCTAAAAGGTGAAAAGATAGAATCGTTGATTCATATTCCTGTTGATCTGATTACGCAAGATAATGTAGAAACCTATAAAGGCTGGTAGAAGCATAGTGGTGAAAGGTATGTATAAGATTATCATTGCTGATGATGAAGACAACGTAAGAGAGGGCATAAGAGATAGTTTAAACTGGGATGAGCTGGGATTTGAATTCGTTGGCGACTTTGTAAATGGCCGTGATGTGCTCCGGTCCTTTGAACAACTTCAACCTGATGTCGTGTTAACGGATATCAATATGCCTCTGGTGGATGGTTTAGAAGTGTCACGCTATCTCTTTGAACATTATCCCAACACCAAAATCATTATTCTTACTGGATACGATGAGTTCGAATACGCTCAGCAAGCTTTGAAGCTGAAGGTGCATGACTATATCTTAAAGCCGAATACGGCTGATGAATTATCTCAAATTCTCGCGAGAGTAAAGGCGGAGCTTGATGATGAGAATCGTAAGGTGGAGGATTTAAGCAAGCTGAAGCAGCAGCTTAGAGAGAGTCTTCCTCTTGTAAGAGAGCGGTTCTTGAATCAGTTGGTTACAGGAGAACTCCGTGAAACGAAGCTTGAGGATAAGCTCGCTTATTTGGATATTGCTTTACCCGGAACCCATTTTGTCGTCGCAGTCATTGATGTAGATGATCATGGGGAGCTGCAAAGATTTTATCCCGAGAGTGAGAGCGAACTGCTCTATTTTGCCGTTTGTAATATTTCCGGGGAAATTATTTCAAGAAAAAAGAACGGAATCGTGTTCCAAAACAATAATGAAAAAACAATTGTCATCCTCTTTGACGATCAGATAGAAACGCTCCGTGAAGAGGCCGCGCAAATTTTCGAAGAGATCAATCGATCGGTAAGAGAGTATCTGAAGTTTACGGTGTCCATTGGTGTAGGCGATATTTGCGCTTCTCTGGAAAAAATTCATCATTCTCATAATAAGGCTTCACATGCGCTTGATTATCGCTTTTTTCTTGGAAAAAATCGAATCATTCATATCGGCGACATTGAAGGGGGAGCAGGGGAAAGTGCTTCCTACGATAAACATTGGGAAAGAAAGCTCGCAACTACGTTAAAGACGGGAACTCAGCAGGAGATTGAAGGGATCATTGAGAAAATCATTGAAAATCTGAAAGAATCCTATCTGCCAATGGATCGCTGTTATGTTCACATTCAGCAGGTCATCGTCTCGATTTTGGATGTTTTGGACGAGCTTGAGATTTGTGAAACACTTCATAACAGTTCATCTTCAAGTCCATTGACCGAAATTTATGGGTTGAAAACACTTGATGAAGTTGAAGAATGGCTAAAAAAATATTGTCTGCGTACAACGGGTATCATCCTTGAAGCAAGGAACAATGCTTGCAAGATCCAAGCTTTGAAGGCGGAAGCCTATATTAAAGAAAATTATGCTGATGCGAATATGTCCATGGATATGGTTTGTAAGTATCTGGCTCTAAGCACAAGCTATTTTAGTCTTATCTTCAAAAACCATACGGAAGAAACCTTCATCAGTTATCTCACTCGGATTCGAGTGGAGAAGGCGAAGGAACTGCTTAAATGTACGGATTTGAAGACCTACGAAATCGCAAACCGCATAGGCTATGCGGACCCCCATTATTTCAATTTGATTTTCAAAAAAGCGACGGGTATGACCCCGACTGTGTATCGCAGAATGGTGTAAAGGGGCGTAAACATGGCAAGGAATCGAATCATGGACTTTTTCCGTTTTAAAAGCATTCAGTCAACCATCGCTGTTGCTTTTTCATGTTTAATTGTGGTCACGATTACGGTGATTGCCTGGATGTCTTATCATCTTTCCACAGATGCGGTGAAAAAAAATTCGCGCGACTATACGTATCAGCTGATGGGACAAGTAAGCTCGAATATAGACAGCTATATCAATTATATGGACAATATTTCACGAATGGTTCTTTCCAGCTATGATATCAAAGAGTACCTACTGAAGCAGGTATATCTGGGGGCAAGCGGGAAGGAGGACTTGAAACAGAAAATATCCTTCCAACTCAATACCGTGTTGAATACAAGAAAAGATATCTCGTCGGTTCTAATCTTCGGTACTAATGGCGAAATTATCCCTTACAACGATAAGATTAAACTATATCCGCAAGTGGATCCGACGGAACAAAGCTGGTATAAGAAGGCCATTGAAGCGAAGGGTAAAGTCGTTATTTCTTCTTCACATGTACAAAATATGATTCTGAACGACTATAACTCCGTGATATCCTTAAGTCGTGAACTCAGCAGTGATGTCGGCGACGAAAAGCTTGGCGTTCTGCTTGTAGACTTGAACTATAGCGTTATCAACGATATTTGTAACAAGATTAAACTTGGGAATCGGGGATATGTTTTCATTGTGGACGCCCAGGGAAACATTGTTTATCACCCGGACCAGCAATTGATTGCGAGCAATCAGAAGGTTGAATTGATATCTCAAGTTATGCGTACGCCTGGCAGCAGCTTTGTCACTTCCGAAGGTAAAAATAGCCGCATGTACACGATTAAAACTTCGCAAGCAACCGGATGGAAAATTGTCGGGGTCACTTATGTGGACGAATTAGTCTCAAATAAGGATGAGCTGCAAACATATACTCTTTTTGGAGGTATTGGGTTACTTATCGTAGCGGTGCTGCTCTCAATTATTTTATCCTTGCGTATTTCGAGACCGATTAAACAACTTGAAAGTTCGATGAAGCAAGTGGAGAAAGGGAATTTTGACATTCAGGTTGATATTCAAAGCTCGAATGAAATCGGGCACTTAAGTAAACGATTTAATCGGATGACGGCAGAGATCAAAGAACTGATGCTGCAAAATGTGAAAGAACAGGAATTAAAACGAAAGAGCGAATTGCAAGTGTTACAAGCTCAGATAAACCCTCATTTTCTTTATAATACATTGGATTCAATTATATGGATGTCTGAAAGCGGCAAATCGAAGGAGGTCACCCAGATGACGGCTTCCTTAGCTAAGTTATTCCGTTTAAGCATTAGTAAGGGAGAAGAATTCATTTCCATTTTTAACGAAATCGAGCATATCAAAAACTATTTGACGATCCAAAAAATGCGCTATAAATCTAAATTGGATTTTGAAATCAATGTGGATAAGAGTATCCTTTCATACAAAGCAATCAAGATTATTTTACAGCCACTGGTAGAAAATGCTATTTATCACGGAATAAGAAATAATGAGGGTATAGGTACAATTCAAATAACTGGAATACGCAAGGAGAACAGAATACTTCTCCAGGTCATCGACAATGGAATCGGAATGTCGCAAGAGGATATCCAAAGTATGTACCGAAAAGACCGCACTTCTGAGAAGGGGAGCGGTATTGGCGTGCAAAATGTGGATACTAGAATCAAGCTGCATTTTGGCGAACCATATGGCCTTCATTTCGAGAGCGAATTAGGGAGAGGAACAACCGTCAATGTTTGGTTGCCTGTCATAGAGTAGAAAAACAAGATAAAGCCCTAGCCTGATTCATAACCAGGTCGGGGCTTTTTTGTTCAGTAGAAAAATTTCAACAGTTGCGAGAAAATTTTCTATTATTTTTTGTTTTTTTCACAGGTATGATTAAGACACAAAAAAACAACCATCCACTCTTATAGGAGGTGAGGCTTTGTTTAGATGAATTTCCATGAATGCATTTGGGGGATTTGTTTATATCCAAATAGAAGGGGGGAAAAGAAAGGAACATGCTAATGAGCTTGACAATCGGCTACTTCTGTCGCCAAACGTGATAGCCAATTGGACTCTAAAAACATGTTCACAGAAAAGCAACTTCACTGTAATTATCACATATTCTTCTATCGTTCGCCAAACTTATTTTATAAAAAAACATCCATTATTCGGAGGAATTTGAATATGAAAAACATGAAAATGATGTTATTGCTTTTTGTTGTATTTGCACTATCGGCTTGTGGTAAAACGGCGGAAACCAAACCGGCAGCAGTATCTGGGGCGCCATCGCCGGCAGCAACAACTAGTTCAGCTAAAGCGGCAGATCCGACACCAGGGAAAAAAGTCGTCATTGGATTGACTGTACAAAACTTAAGCAACCCTTTCTTCGTCGCGATGTCTAAAGGTGCTGCGGAAGCGGCTAAGAAACATGGCGCTGAAGTTATCACCGTTAGCGCAGAAGATAATTTGGCTACACAAACCTCTCAAATCGAAGACTTTATTACGAAAAAAGTAAGCATGATTATTCTAAGCTCTGTGGACACGAAAGGTATTGCAGCAGCAGTCGGTCAAGCTAAAGCAGCAGGAATCCCCATCATTTCAGTCGATACTATTTCTGAAGGCGGCGTTAATGCGAGTGTAACTTCCGATAACGTTCAAGCAGGGCGCATAGCAGGTGAATATTTGGTTAAACGGTTGAATGGCAAAGGAAATATTGCCGTATTGGATGGTCCGCCGGTATCCGCTGTAACAGACCGGATTGCAGGTTTTAAAGAAGCGCTCAAAGCAGCTCCGGATATTAAAATCGTTGCTAATCAAAATGGTAACGGCAACCGCGAAACATCGCTGGCTAAGATGGAAACGATCTTACAGGCAAATGGCAAAGGAACCATCGATGCTGTATTTGCGATCAATGATCCGACTGGGATTGGCGCGAAAATCGCAGCAGAGCAAGCCGGTCGCGATAAGGAAATGTTTATCGTCGGAGTGGACGGATCTCCAGATGCCGTTACTACGCTGAAAGAAAACAAAAGCTTTGTTGGAAGCTCGGCACAAAATCCGTTTAATATGATTACCATTGCGGTTGAAACCGCATTCAAAATTCTTGCCGGTGAAAAAGTGGATGAATTAATTAAGCTTCCAACTGATTTCATTACGACAGATAACGTAAAAGACTATAAAGGCTGGTAGTAGCGAATTATTAATGCGATGTGGTTACTCTTTACCCGGGTGCCACATCGTATTCATTCAATCGTCAATAAATGATAGTAACTATTAATTTGGTTGGAGTGAGAACATGGAAGCTGTACAAGCGGAAGTTCAGAAGAACATTTCCACTGAATCGTCGTCACAAGTGTTAAGCATGCGAGCGATCTCCAAGTCATTCTCAGGGGTTACCGTATTAAAAGACATCAACATCGATCTGTACAAAGGTGAAGTACATGCTTTAATGGGAGAGAACGGTGCCGGTAAGTCAACGCTGATGAAGATTATGGCAGGGATATACCGTCCAGATAAAGGCGAGATCATGTATCGAGGTCAATCGATCGTATGGCATAATGCCATGGAAGCGCGTGAGAAAGGCATCAGTGTCATTCATCAAGAGCTGAAATTGTCTCCGAATATAACCATAGGTGAAAACGTATTGATGGGAACCAAATTCCCCAAAAATAAGTTTGGTATGGTGGACTGGAAAAAAGTTCACGAACGAGCCCATTTTCTATTAAAATCAATCGGATCCGAATTGGATCCCAGAGCTTATGTTTCAACCTTGAGTGTTGCACAACAACAAATGGTGGAAATTGCGAGGGCTTTATCTATAGAAGCGGAAGTATTAGTGATGGACGAACCCACAGCCTCATTAACCCACAAAGAAATTGATAAGCTGTTTGTGATTATGAATGAATTAAAGCAAAAAGGTGTTGCGATTGTTTACATTTCCCATCGTATGGATGAAATTTTTAAAATTTCGGATCGCTGTACCATCTTGCGTGACGGAGAGTGGATTACATCCGTTCCAATCACCGAAACCAATCCGGAACATCTGGTTAAGACAATGGTTGGCCGTGAATTGAATGAATTATTTCAAAAGCCGCCTTCACATTCGAACTGGATTACAAATAAAACGCCGGTTCTAGAGATTAAGAACTTATCTGATAACAAAAATGTAAAGGATATTTCGCTTGAGGTGCATTCTGGAGAAATTGTTGGGATTTCAGGACTGGTCGGGGCCGGAAGAACGGAATTAGTAAGAACAATCTTTGGTTTATCGGAAATATCGGCTGGTGAAATTCTGATTAATGGTCAACCGGTGAACATATCTTCTCCAGAGGATGCCATGCGATACGGCATTGCCCATGTACCGGAAAGCCGCAAGGAACAAGGTCTATTCCTGAATATGTCGGTCAAAGAAAATATTATGATGGCTGAAATGTTTAAATATCGAAAAGCATCGCTCTTGGATTGGTCGCAAATCAATAATGAAGCAGACATGTATATTAAGGAATTAGGCATTAAAACGGCAAGTAAAGAACAAAAGGTGGTTAGCTTAAGCGGAGGAAATCAGCAAAAAGCGCTGCTCGCGCGTTGGTTATCCATTAAGCCAAAAGTACTCTTGTTAGATGAACCGACGAGAGGCGTTGACATTGGCGCCAAAACTGAAATCCATAAGGTTATTTATAAATTAGCCAAAAATGGTCTTGCCGTGTTAATGATTTCCTCTGAACTGCCGGAAATATTAGCGCTGAGTGATCGCATCCTTGTCATGCATGAAGGTAAGTTACGGGCAAACCTGCAGCGGGAAGACGCGACGCAAGCAAAGATTATGTATTATGCAACGGGGGAGATCATATGAGTGCTGGAATGGAAGCAATAGTGAACAGAAAACACAATTATCGGCTATCCATCAAGAAAATTTGGAATCAACTAGGCATGTTAATTGTATTGGTAGGTATCTGTATCATTCTTGCTATTTTTGCGCCGAATTTCACGGATACGGGGAATATCCTCAATATTTTAAAACAATCATCCGTTAACGGCATTCTTGCAGCAGGTATGACACTCGTTATTTTGACTGGCGGGATTGATCTGTCTGTGGGGTCTACAATCGCACTGGCAGGCGTTGTTTCCGTATTGCTTTCCAAACAAGGAGTTAACCCTATTATTGCGATGTTTGCAGGGATTGCGGTGGGATATTTAGCGGGCTGGATCAATGGTTTTCTGACGGCAAGAACCAAGCTTCCATCCTTTATTGTTACATTAGGCAGTATGACATATATAAGAGGCGCTGCTTATGTGATTAGCGGGGGGTTACCTACCATACTTGCCTCGGAACCGTTTAAATTTATCGGGTCGGGGAAAATGCTGGCGGTTCCAACACCGATATACATTATGCTTACCGTATATATTGTTATGTTTATCGTGCTTAAATACACGATGTTTGGCAGACATATCTATGCGATTGGGGGCAATGAAGAGGCAGCGAGATTAACGGGCATTAAGGTTGAAAAGACGTTAATTCATGTGTACGCAATTAGCGGTTTATGCGCTGGATTGGCTGGTGTCGTTCTTGCAGGGCGCTTAATTTCAGGTCAGCCGAATGCCGGCAACATGGCTGAGCTGGATGCCATTGCTTCCGTAGTCCTCGGAGGTACGAGTCTGGCAGGCGGAATTGGCCGAATTCAGATGACGATTATTGGTGTGCTAATTTTGGGTGTAATCAGAAATGGATTGACGCTTTTAAATGTTAGCTTTTTCTGGCAAACCGTTATCACTGGTATTGTTATCGTGCTTGCGGTGCTGTTGGACCGTTTACGCAGCGAGAAATAAGTTTATTTAAACTACAAAAAATGTAAGCGAAGCTGCCCAAAGGTATAGGTCTGGGCGGCTCTTTGTCATTTTGAGAAATAATGATTAACAATAGTAACATTCTCCCCTTAGGAAAGTTGAATCGCCTATCTCATGCTTTTCGCGCTCTCCTCTATAATGATCATACACAAAGAAAGGGGAGAGGCAGAATGAAGAAGGTCCATGTTTATATCTTTATATTTCCGAGCTTGTTATTGACGTTAGTCCTTAGTGTATATCCGATTTTGTGGGCTTTGAGGTACATGTTTTATGATTATCAAGGCTTCGGGCAGCCTTCCTTTATTGGATTCGATAATTTTTCAAGGGTTTTCAGAGATATGGAATTTTGGAATTCGGTCAAAAACACGTTGATCTACGCAGCTGGAAAACTGATGATCACGATTCCGCTTTCTTTGCTGTTAGCGATTGTATTAAACGGGAAAATGAAAGGCAGGATTTTGCTGAGGGCGATTTATTATTTGCCGACTATTTTTAGCGCAGCGGTCATGTCGATTGTATTTTTTATTATTTTCAATTCGTATAACGGTATTTTGAATCAGTTTCTTTTGAAATATCATCTAGTTTCCACTCCGATCAATTGGCTGGGCGCCGATCATGCCATGCTCACAACGATCATTATTGCGATTTGGGGAGCGGTCGGCAATTATATGCTGCTTTTTTTGGCGGGCTTGCAGGGTATACCCGGAGATTTGTATGAAGCTGCATCATTGGATGGCGCTAACACGGTCCACAAGTTCTGGTACGTTACGATTCCGATGCTGGGCCCCGTTCTGCAGATGGTCGTTATGCTTGCGATTACGATTTCGCTCAAAGGCTATGAAAGCATCATGGTACTGACGGAAGGCGGTCCCTATGGCAAAACTGAAGTGATGTACCTGTACTTGTATAAGCTGTTTTTCCGGATTTCTACAGACTCGCAATCGATGCAGCAAATCGGTTATGGAAGTGCAGTCGGGTTCGTAACTGCCCTGATCGTAGGCGCTATTACTTTGATTTACTTCTATGTATCTAAAAAATTGAACGATGTCTATTGAGGACAGGGGGATAACAATGAATCGAACGGAAAAAAGGATGAACCCAAAATTTCTTCTAACTCTTGCTCCTCGAACAATACTGTGGATATTCCTGACGGGCACGGCTTTTTTGATGCTTTTTCCAATTCTTATGGCGTTTCTCGGATCGTTTAAAACGAATTTGGAAGTAACCGCCGGAGCGACAATACTGCCGCAGCATTGGGAACTGGTCAATTATGCCAAAGCTTGGACCCATGCCAATTTTGCCAAGTTTACCTGGAACAGTATCTATCTTAGCGTGATTACGACAGTAGGTACATTAATCGTGACGACGATGGCTGCTTATGCGGTGGACCGTGTGAATTTTTTTGGTAAAAAGCTATATACGGCCATGCTTGCATGTACGTTATTTATCTCGATTGGCGCTGTTGTTTTGCGCCCTCAATTTGATTTGATGGTAGCGCTGCATCTTCAGAAAAGTCTATGGGGCGTCATTCTTATCCTGATTAGCGGACATGCGGCGATTTTCTTTATGATGATCGGATTTTTCAAAGGGATCCCGCGTGATTTGGATGAAGCGGCGCTGATCGACGGCTGCAATTTCTATTCGATTTATTGGCGCATTATTTTACCGCTGCTTCGTCCTGCGCTTGGCGTCACAGGGTTGTTTTCCTTTCAGGGCGCATGGAATGAATACATTTTACCGCTTGTGTTTACCATGAGCTCACCTAAGCTGCAAACTTTGACGGTAGGACTCGCCGGTCTGCGGTATGGCATCGGTGCTGCGGCAGAAACACAATTGATGCTAGCCGGAGCCTGCTTATCCATTCTCCCGCTGCTCGTGGTGTACGTATTTGCCAATAAATCATTCATGCAGGTCACTGTTGGCGCTGTAAAAGGTTAAAGGAAACCATGTGGAAGGCGCCCCCAGTTCCACCTAAGTTGAAATACGCTATAATTGCTTTCAAGGAGTGGTGTTATCGTGAAACTCAGCTATTATCGACTGTCCTTGAAAAAGCGAATCCCGTTGCTCTATATTCTCCTCACGGTCATATGCATTACCTTAACAGGCATGTTTTCGTACTATTTCGCTTCCAAAGTGATGGAGCAGAACGCGCTGGATATGAGTCAAAATACGTTGAATAAATCCGTGCAGGTATTGGACGAGCATTTAAGACATATTGTGGTTTCCTCTTATTCACTCATGATGAGTGAGGCTTACGACAATGTGGTTAAAGATATTCAATCCAATTCGAAAAGTAACTTTTACAAAGATCTCACAGTGCTGCAAATACCGTTCGCACAAATGAAATTAAATGAGCCCTCAATCGAATCGGCTTTGCTCAGCACGCCAATCGGAGATTTCTATTCGACCAAGGATACGCGTTCTGTTCATCAATCCTTTATGGATATTTTCGCTAATGAAATTTCGCAAAATTCGTGGAATTCACTTTGGATCGCTGCGCATGAGGATGAGTTATTTTCCAGCAGGAAACGTGTGCTTTCACTATTGCTGCGTCCGCTTTCGAATTACTATTTGCCGGATGTTTATTTGGATGTGAACTTGAGCGAGCAATATATGAGAGAAATTCTTGAGCAGAATCTGATCAACGATCAGGTTAGGCTTTTTTTGCTAAATAAAGACGGATCCCAGGTCATTCGCCCCTCTTTGCAAACGATTCCATTTAATGAGGAAAATGAGTTTCTTAATGGGATCCAGGGTAGCAAAGGCAATTTTGAGTATGTCAACGATAAAGGCGATAAACTGCTTGTCAATTATGCCAAATTGACGATGAACAATGATTGGATTCTTGTCAGTATTCAATCTAAAGCCGATTTGCTTCGTCCGATGAAAAATATTCGCTGGTTGATTCTGTATATCATGATTGCTTGTATGATTGTAGCGCTATTCTTTTCCAACCTGTTGTCATCTGTTCTATTGAAGCCGTTATATAAGCTGCAAAGCCTGATGCTGCGCGTAGAACAGAACGATTTGGAAGTGCGGTTTACGAGCAAATATGAGGACGAGGTCGGTCATGTCGGCCATAAGTTCAATCGGATGCTCGAGCAAATTCAAACGCTGATCGAAGAGGTCAAGGCTTCAGAGAAAGAAAAGCGCAAATCGGAAGTGAAAGCTTTACAGGCGCAAATCGATCCTCATTTTTTGTATAACACGCTGAACACGATTTTCTGGAAAAGCGAAAGCGAAGAATATGAGGATGTCAAAGAGATGATCGTTTCGCTTTCTTTGCTGTTTCGATTAGGTTTAAATAACGGAAATGAAATTACGACATTGGACAAAGAAATAGAGCATGTGAAACAGTATCTGAACCTTCAGCAGAAATGTTATGAAGATCGGTTCTCCTACACGATCCATATCGAAGACCCTGCGGTGCTGCAATTACCGATCTTGAAAATTTTGCTTCAGCCTTTGGTGGAAAATTCGATTCTTCACGGATTTCGGGATCACTCCGATTCCGGAGAAATCCGGATTGAAATTTATGAACAAGCGGATCAACTTATTTTGCGCGTAATCGACAACGGCAGCGGGATGGATGTAGATGCAGTTAATCAGCAAATGGAAGAGTACCATCTGACATGGAAAAGTTACGCATTAAGGAACGTTCGGAGTCGGCTCCAGCTCTATTATGGTGACAAGGCTTCCATGAATTTGCAGAGCATTCCTTTTAAAGAAACCATAGTGACAGTTAGCATTCCATTGAATTAGGAGGAGTTGGCCAAATGGAAACAACCTTGACGATGTGCGTAATTGATGATATTAAGGCTGTTGTTAACGGGATTGCCAATAAAATTCCATGGGCGGAGCACGGTATTCGAATCGTAGGCACGGCATTAGATGGGGCGGAAGGCTTGCGGCTGATCCGAGAGTTGAAGCCGAATATCGTCATTACAGACATTCGTATGCCTAAGCTTGGCGGCATCGAGATGGTGAAGGTTGTGGCAGAAGAGTCCCCCATGACGAAAATTATTTTTATTAGCGGTTTTACGGATTTTGCCTATGTGCAGGAGGCCGTCCGGCTCGGTGCATTTGATTATTTGCTCAAACCCTTTACACCAGGCCAAATTGTTGAAGCCGTCATGAAAGCGAAGCAAGCCACCCAGTCTGAACGCAACCAGTTCGTTAAAATGCAGGAATTGGAGAAGAAAGTGCTGGAAAGCAGACCTTATCTCCGTCAGGAGTATGTGAGGAGCCTGTTGCGTTACGAGGCAAATTTAGAAGTGCTGGGAAAGTGTTGGGAATTCTTGAACATGGAGATGGCGCAATCGCCTTTGAGTGTAATGGTTGTGGAAATTGATCATTTTCAGGAGCGGAGCCAGGCCCTGCCGATCGGGGAGGTTGAACTGATCCGTTTTGCCGTCCAAAACATCCTAGAGGAAACTTTATTTTCGCATTCGCAGGGAATTGTCATTCGTGAAAACAGTAATCAATTTGTCGTTGTTTTCAATCCTCCCAGTCGCATTCAAACAACCGCAATGCTAGAGCTATGCCGCAGCAATGTGGAGAAATATACGAAACAAACCATTTCTATGGGTCTTGGCATGGAAGTAGATGTACTTCAAAATATCCACATTTCGTTCGAGCAAGCGAAGACAGCTCTTTCCTATAACTTCTACAGCGGCGGCAATAGTGTCATCCCGTTCAGTGAATTGACAATTGAAGGCCCTATCTCGCCCCGATATTCCCTTGAGAAAGAGAAAGAGCTGTTCTACGCGCTGCGATCCGGCAACAAGAGCAAAGCCGGACAAATTCTTGAAGACTTATTTTTGGAATGTTCGCAGTATCCGGTACCGCCTGAACCGAATATGATGATGAATTTGTTCTATGGATTGTCTTTTTCGATGTACCGGGTTTTATCTGAGCACATATCGGAAGAAGAGCGGATTAAGTGGGAAGCAAGTCTCGCCGAAATGAAAGGTGATACTTCGTTAACGATGCATGGCTGGATGCAATATGTGAGGAGTATTTGTTCACATGGCTGCGAGCTGATGGAAAGGCGCCAATCGAAGGATGCGCGATATTTAATCATGCAGGCAAAGGCCTATATCGAGACGCATCTGCTATCGAACTTGACCGTTCAAGAATGCGCGAAAGCCGTTCACCTGAGTCCGAGTTATTTTGCGAATTTATTTAAAAAAGAGACGGGTTCGACGCTTATGCAATATGTTACACAGCAGCGTATGGAGCGGGCCAAAGAAATGCTGATTAGCGGCATGCAGGTGCAGGAGATTTCCCTTGTTTTGGGATATGAGGATCGGCCCTATTTCAGTGAACTGTTCAAGAAACATAGTGGTATGACACCGACTGATTTTCGCCAACTGTATATGGGAAATGCCGAGAAAAGCAAAAAGTGATTTTTTCCTACGTTCAAAGTTGAAATGTCCTTCACGATCCTCTTAACCGGGCTATTATAATGAAAACAGTTATCCGGAACCAATCGGAATGACTTACTAAAGAGGGGGTTACAGGAATGGTAATGAAATGGACAACCACGGCAATAAGCGCATTAATCGTAATAAGCTTAACAGCTTGCTCGTCGACAAGCACGAAACCGATAGAAACCGCCCAGCAAAGCACGGGGGCTAAAACCAAGCTTAAATATTGGACTCCTGACAGGCATGATGCGGAGTTTATGAAAGCCAAAATCGATACATTCAATCAAACGAACAAAGACAATATTGAAGTGGAAATGACGGTCATGGCCGACAATTATCCGCAATCTGTGGATATTGCATTTGCCAGCAAGCAAGCCCCGGATGTGCTCCAAATCAATGATTTTCAGACGTATGTGAAAAAGGGATATATTGCTCCGATTGATACTTACATGAGCGAGGAGATGAAAAAGAGTTTTAGCAGCGTATTGATTCCGAACAAAAATACGGCGGACGGCAAAATATATTCGCTTCCGAATACCGGTCAAACGTGGCGGCTGATCTATAACGTCGATTTGTTTGAAAAAGCGGGCATTAAATCTCCGCCGAAAACGCTGGCCGAAATGGTCGAAGACGCCAAAAAGATTACGGCTGTAGGCAAGGCGAGCGGTGCATATGGCTTCGCCAGCCCATTCAAAAGCCCGGGCGGGTTCAGCCGTCCAGCAAACACGGTAGCCCCTGCAAGCACGAATATGGGCGTAAACGGCTATAATTTCAAAACCGGTCTTTACGATTTCAGCATGTATAAAGATATTGCCGAAGCGCTGCGCCAAATGAATAAAGACGGCAGCATGCTGCCTGGGGTTGAAAGTCTGGATATCGATCCGCTCCGCGCGCAATTCGCACAAGGCAAGATCGGTATGTACCTCAATCACTCCGGTGAGCCGGGCGTGTATAAAGATCAATTCCCAACGCAAATTCATTGGGCGGCGGCGATGCCTCCAACTTCGGATGGCACCATCAATGGAGCGATTCAAGTGGTGGGAGGCTCTTATATCGGAATTAGCAATGATTCGCCTAATAAAGATAAAGCCTGGAAATTCATGGCGTATGTATACGGGTTGGATCTCCAAAAAGAATACTACGAAAACGGATACGGTGTTTCCCTGATCCCTGCCGTCATCAGTTCCGCAAAAAAACCGCAAATTAACGGCATCGAGGGCTTCCTGCCGACGAAATATGACGCCATCTATCCGGCGGATCCGACTTCACCTGCTGAAAGCAAATTGGAAGGCGCTAAATTTACCGAAGCATTCATCAAATATATGTTGAACGGCGGAGATCTGAATCAGATCATTACGGATCTGAATACGCGTTATAACGCTTCCTTGGACAAAGCGAAATCTGCCGGATTAACGAATATTGAAGCAGATCCGAATTTTGACGCTCAGAAACTGCAAGGATCTTTAGCCAAGTAATCGAAGAGCATATGCGGATGCGCCGAAAGATTTCGGCGCTTTTTGCTTCACATTTATCGAATCAAGAGGAGGAAGACAACAATGAATTATTATTTATCGAACCGGGAATTGAAGGAGACTGCAAAGCATTATCTTCAAGAATATCCGAATCTGGCGAGTGCTTCCATCGAGAAAGCAGAGCATGCGTGCAAGAATGAGTTTCTCGTTCCTTATACGATGAACATGGATCATTGGGTTTACATGGGAGAGCCGGTTGACTGGCTTTATAATCCTTCCCGAGATCTCGAATTCACTTGGGGGATCAACCGGCACTGGTATATGCTGGATCTGGGCAAAGCTTATTTAATGACACAAAAAGAGGAGTACGTCCAAACTTTTGTCAAACACCTGCGCGGTTGGAGGACGCAAAATCCGGTTCCGAAGCATCTTGCCTACGAGCAGGCAACCTATTTTCAGCAGCCGGGTCCTTGGCGCTTATTGGAGGTAGGCCTTCGTGTCCAATCATGGATATCGGCTTTCAAATATATGGAAGGCAGTCCGTTTATAACTGAAGCTTTTCACGAGGAGTTTCTAACCGGTCTCGCAGAGCATGCGGAATATTTGACCCAATATTTGGGGAGCACGGAAATTAATCATGCCATCATGCATATGCAGGGATTATTTATGATCGGCGTTTTTTATGAGGACCATCCAAGAGCCTCGTTTTGGCGACAATTTGCCAAGGAGCGTCTGGAGCTGTGCCTCGTCCACCAGATCGGCCCGGAAGGTGTGCAGAGCGAATTAACGACGCATTACCATAATGGGAGCATTGAGATGTTTGGCACTCCTTATTTACTGGGGAAGACGGCGGGTTACCCGATGTCAGAATGGTATGCGGGCAACTTACGCAGAATGGGAGCATACACGCATGCACTGATCAGACCGGATCACGGGTCGACGGCGGCAGGCGATTCCGACCTGGTGAGTTCCGGTACGGAGCGTCTAGCCTTACTCGGTGCGATCCTAGAGGATGAAACGTTTATCACTATGGGCGAGATGAGCGAAGAAATTCTGTGGTTGTTCGGCGTGGAAAAGTACGAGCAGCTCAAACAACGACAGCTGTCTTTCAACCCGCCTGTTCCTGCTACTGTAGCCTTCCCTCAAACAGGTTACTATGTGATGAAGGATGCCGAGCAGTATTTATTTTTTGACGCTGCCTCCATGGGCGGGGCTCATGGCCATGCAGACGCGCTGAACCTGGAGTGGATGTGGAAACGGAACCTGCTCTTTCTCGATCCCGGCCGGTATACGTATGAAGAAGGGGAATGGCGCCGTTATTTCAAGAGCACCAGAGCGCACAATACCGTAACGGTGGATGGTTTGGATCAGACGCCTTATGTTTCCACGCAGGAATGGGGGACTCCACTCGCGGAATGTGTGACGAACCGGTGGATCACGGGGGAGGCGTATGATTTTATCGATGCTTCCCATAACGGTTACATGAGGCTTGACGCTCCGGTACTGCATCATAGGTGGCTGCTGCTCGGGAAAACGAGCAGTTTATTGATCATTGTGGATTGGTTGGAAGGCGAAGGCGAGCATGATATTGAACAGAGGTTTCAATTGCCTCCATCTTCGCAGGTTCGAATCCTTGACGACGGCAATCATGAATGGCAGACAACCGTTGATTATGCAACAGGCGCCGTTCAATTACAAATGAAATGGAAGACAAGCGGTGCTTGTCATTTCTCCGTTGGTAGCGAGGCTGGTTGGGTATCAGAAATATATGGAGCCAAAGAGGAGTCGCCGGTGATCGTCGGTAAAGGCAATATGGCGGGCAGAATGGGCATAGTTACCGTATGCATACCAATTGACTTGAAGGAGGATGCGGTTCCTGTACGTATAACTGGTTTGGAGATTGACCATAGGAAGCAAGACGTCTTGATTACCAGTGTTGATAAGCTTGGATACCTGGATATTCATTTAGATTGCAATGGGGTTGCCTGGATCCGAAAATAGCTTGATGAATTGTATGAAATATGGAGGAAAGAGTCATGCGGCTGCATGACTCTTTTGGCGTTGTAAGGCAAGGCATTTCCTCTGCATTCCAAAAAAAACGGACACCCGCCCAAAAAATAAGCACATTATGTAATTGGGCTTGATCTAGCTATAATACCTTTATGACCTTCAGAAGGTCTGATACTTACTGCAAAGCATGGGAGGAGGCACAACATGAAGAATCGGTTACGTTTTCTCTTTTCCAAGTTTCGTTTTCAACGACTTCGAAGTCGGTTTCTGGTTGCGATGATCGTCATTTCGTTGCCCCCGCTCTTCATTTTGGGCTATATTTCTTTCGATATTGCCAAGAACACATTGATGGAAACGAATACGCAAACTTATGAAAATCATTTGGAAACGTCAAGTGAAGTAGCAGACTTATTATTTCGAAACATTATTAATTTGAATCGCTCCATCGTAGTGAACAATGAGGTGAGGGAAGTCTTATCCAGCAGCAACGTTCCACAAAGTAGTGAACCGAGCACGACCGGTGAATGGACCTCAAATAAGCTGCAAAAAGCGATTAGTAACAATCCGTTTGACACCAAATTTGTAAACTCAATCTGTGTATTCAACTTGGAGTTTAAGACCTTTTGCGCAGGACGATCCGATGATGCGGGCGTTTATGAAAAGCCCGATAAGGCCCGGCTCATAGAGCAATCTGAGTGGTATCAAAGTGCTTTACGGGACCAAGGGAAAGTTGTTTTTCTGGGCTACGACATACTCGGTGAGTCGAAGAATTCTTTTTCTACGGTAAAATTATTTCGGGATGCGTCAAGTCCGAACGGTCAGCCGATCGGTGTATTAGTGGTTAATATTTCCACTGCGATTTTCAATAATATATTCAATGAAAACAGCAATTCCGGCGGTTTTATGGCCTTGGACAATTCCCTTGGCAGCAGCAAAATCGTATTTAATAACGGATTAACAAGCGATTCCATTTTAAAAGAGGGGAATAAGGAAGCGGTTATCGATCAATTGAAGCAAAAGGGGTATCTGATCAGCCAATACCAGAATCAAACGACGGATTGGACGTTTATCCATCTGATTAAAGTGAGCGAACTGCTCAAGCAATCGAACAAAATCCGCACGGTCACAACGTTCATCGCCGTTTCTATGGGGATCATTGCGCTGCTGTATTCCATTTTTATTTCCGGCAGTATCACACGTCCGCTCCTGCAAATCAAAAAAATGATGATGGATTGGACGAGGGGAGCCCGGGAATTTGAAGAAACGTTCGAACAGGATGAGGTAGGGACAATTGGAGAAACGTTCAAGCGAGTAGTTTCTGAAAATATACAATTAAATGAACGTCTTGTTCATTCGGAATTAAAGGAGCGGGAGGCTGAGCTTCGTGCGCTGCAAGCGCAAATTAAGCCTCATTTTTTATACAACACCTTAGATTCGATCTATTGGATGGCAACAATTCAAAAAAATCATGATGTCGCGCAGATGGCCGTTTCATTATCGGAGAGCTTTAAATTGAGCTTGAACAAAGGTAAAGATTCCATTGCGGTCTATAAGGAATTAAAGCATATTGAGCATTATATGACCATACAGAATATTCGCTATCATAACCGGTTTCAATATGTGCAAGAGGTAGACCCTTCCATGATGGGCATGGAAATTATGAAGCTGCTTCTGCAGCCGCTGGTGGAGAATGCGATTTATCATGGCCTGGAACCCAAAGTTGGTAATGGCACCATTCGTTTGACCGGTAAACGCGAAGAGGGATTTCTTGTTTTTACGGTGGAGGATAATGGGGTTGGTATAGCTGATTTGGCCGTGACAGAGCAGGGATACGGTTTGAGAAATGTGCGTGAACGGCTGACCCTATACTATGGCACGACGAGTTCATTAACGATTTCAAGTGTAGTGAATCAAGGAACTCAAATTGAAATCCGTTTTCAACCATTCGGCGAAAAGAGGGATGCAGATGCTTAGAGCAGCGGTCTTCGACGATGAATACATTGTGCTTCAAGGCCTTAGTGAAATGATAGACTGGTCAAGCTTTGGGATTGAACTCATCGGCACGGCTGACAATGGCCTGTCTGCGCTCGATTTATTTCGGAAACATCGTCCTGAGCTTATTTTTACCGATATCCGGATGCCCGGTATGGATGGTCTTGAACTGATTGAAGAGATTATGGGAGAAGCGCCTGAGACACTGTGTATTGTGTTTAGCGGGTTCAATGAATATGAGTATGTGAAAAGAGCCATCAATCTAGGTGTTGCCGATTATTTGGAGAAGCCGATTACGATTCCGACCATTGAGAAAGCGATTCGCAAGGTGATGGATAAAATCAGCCAGCAGAGAGAAATGCAAGAACTCAAGACCAAGGTGAACAACAGTAAGCGTGAGCTCCTGGAGAAGGCGACGTTGGACCTATTATTAGGCGGTGCTGAAGGCGAAGTGAAATGGCGTGAGATTTATGGAGCAGATGCGGAGACCCTTGTAGGGGTGAACGTTTTGGTTGCCTCTTCTGAGGCCTTTCATAACCCGGAACATGCTGATTATGCTGCGATCCATATACGACATGGCCATGAGAGAATCATTGTATTTGTTCATTACCGGCAGCCCACACCTGAATTTTGGGGACAGCTGTTATTGGTGTCCGAACAAGCAGGCATCGCCGTTGGAAGCGGACGAACCTATGTGGAACTGAAGGATGCCGGTTTGAGTTATCAAGAAGCGCTGCACGCGCTGCGATCCGCTCATTTTTTGGGAGAGAAAGGGATCGTTCGTTATGAAGATTTAGGCAAGCAATCTCCTGTTACTCGAGCGCGTAATTATTTGGAGCAAAACTATACAAGAGATGTCACGCTGCAGGAAGTGGCCGAGCATGTCGGGATGAATCCGACTTATTTCAGTGTGCTGTTTAAGGAAGAAGTCGGCGAATCGTACATTAAATATTTGACCCGAATCCGCATGGAGCTTGCCAAAACCTTGCTTAGCCGAGGTCTGAAAGTCAACGAGGTGAGTGAAAAAGTTGGCTATCATACCTATAGACACTTCTCTGAAGTCTTTAAGAAATACACCGGATTCACACCCGGACAATATAAAGATCAGCTATCGAATTCTGCGGGAAACTAAAAAATACGGACATTAATCAAAAGAATGACGCACTGCCGGTGGTTAGGAAATGAGATTAAGATAAAAGCACGGGGAATTGAACCCGTGTATCGCATAGGAATCGATTCATCCTAATCAAGGAACATAAGGGGGATTCGTAAATGAGAAAAAAGGGAACAAAATGGGTTGCGGCAATTTCCACTTCGGTATTATTAGCAGGTGTGGTCGCAGGCTGCGGAACAGCTTCCACTTCATCTGGGGACACGAAGGGACAAGCTGCGGACAGCAGCTCCAAAAAAGCGGACGAGAAAGTAACCATCTCACTTTTGACCGATAACACACAGGATTCCGTCAATTTGGCAAAAGGAGTTATCGCGGCTTTTGAAAAGAAATATCCGAACATCCACGTTGAACAAGAAACCCGCCCAGGCGGCGGAGAAGGCGATAACATCGTCAAAACTCGTCTGGCGACAGGCGATATGACAGACGTTTTCTTCTATAACAGCGGATCGCTTATGCAAGCGCTTAATCCCGAACAAAATTTGCTCGATCTCACGAATGAGCCCTTCCAAGCGAATGTGATTGATTCTTTTAAACCAACGGTAACTTCCAAAGGGAAAATCTTTGCAGGCCCAATCGGCTCGACGATGGGCGGCGGCTGGTTCTATAACAAAAAGATTTATGCCGATCTTGGACTCTCCGTTCCGAAGACATGGTCGGAGCTGATGGCCAACAGCGAGAAAATTAAAGCGGCAGGTATCACACCTGTCATTGGTTCCTATAAAGATGATTGGACGACGCAATTGGTCGTGCTTGCGGATTATTATAATGTGCAAGCCGTAAGTCCGAAGTTTGCCGACGATTATACAGCGAATAAAGCGAAATATGCGACGGATGCAGCGGCATTCAGAAGCTTCGAAAAGCTGGAGGAAATCGCTAAAAAAGGTTATATGAACAAAGATTTCTTGGCAACGTCGTACGATGCGGGGCTGAAGATGCTGGCGGAAGGCAAGGGAGCTCAATATCCGATGCTTTCCTTTGCAGTCCCTGCACTTGAACAAAACTTCCCTGACAAAATGAAGGATATCGGTTTCTTTGCGCAACCGGGCGATAACGCGGCTACGAATGGTTTGACGGTATGGATGCCAAGCGGTGCCTATATTTACAAAGCGACTAAACATGCGGAGCAAGCCAAGAAATTCGTTGAATTCATCGCTTCCTTGGATGGCGTAGCCGCACAAGCGGCAGCTTCCAAGCCTTCTGGTCCTTATGCGGTTAAAGGATCAAAGCTGCCTGATAATGTAGCGCAAGCTGTGAAAGATATGTCTCCTTACTTTGATGCGAACAAAACGGCACCTGCATTGGAATTCGTCTCCCCTATCAAAGGATCAAGTTTACCGCAAATTACAACAGAAGCCGGTGCAGGCATCAAATCCGCTAAGCAAAGTGCCGAAGTATACGACAAGGATGTAGAGAAGCAAGCCAAGCAGCTAGGCCTACAAGGCTGGTAATTGTAATAAATAAATGGAAAGGAGTCGGCGATGCAATCTAGATGCAGGACCGGCTCCTTTCGCCAAATATAGGAGTGATCTTAGGTGGCCAAGGTATTCAAACGTACGTACTCATATGCCTTTCTTATCCCTGCAGCCATTATATATGTATTGATTTTCATCTTTCCGACCATTATGTCTTTTTTCTTTAGTTTGACAAGATGGAATTTAACGACCTGGACATTTATCGGTATAGATAACTTTAACATGTTTTTCCAAGAAGCTTCACTTTTGATCGGATTTAAGAATACGCTCATTTATGCAGTTGTGACTTGTGTGTTAAAGGTTGTCTTAGGATTGTTGCTAGGCGTATTTTTAACTTCAAAAATAAGAGCCAAGGGTTATCTGCGGTCTGTCATATTTTTTCCAACATTGCTTAGTACCATTGCGGTCGGAATTACGTTCAGCATGATGATGCACCCCACACAAGGACTTATAAATACAGCTCTATCGGCGATTGGCGTGGTTGGACCTGATTGGTTAGGCGATACAAGAATTGCGCTGTTGTCCGTAGCGCTTGTTGATGTTTGGAAAGGTGTAGGCTTCGCTACCGTCATCTATATCGCAGGAATTCTCTCTATTCCTCAGGAGTATTATGAAGCGCTGGAGATGGATGGCGGCGGCGCCTTCCGCAAATTTTGGAATATCATTCTTCCGCTTAGCCGTCCCGCCACGAACTCCGTCATTATTTTATCGTTTATCGGTGGCTTGCGCTCCTTCGACCTCGTCTGGGCCATGACCAAAGGTGGACCGGGATTTACGACCGACCTCATCGCGTCCATTATTTATAAGCAGTACCAAGGCGGATATTATGGTCTCGCTACGGCAGGAAACGTGATCTTGTTTATCGTGGTAACCGCGTTAGCCCTTCCGCTTTATTCCTACCTGAACAGAAAAGAGGCGGAACTATGAGCAGGAAAATAAGAGGTTTAAGCATCGAAGCCATTGCGATTCTTCTGACTGTTGTTATCTTTTGGATTCCTTTTTATTTCGTCATTATCAACGCTTTGAAGGATAAGAAAGAGTCCTCATTATTGAACTTAGCGTGGCCATCCACGATTCATCTCTTGGATAATCTGAAAGAGGTGATCACTGCTCGGGATTATATGCTTTTGCGTGCGTTCTATAACAGTACCTTGCTGACAGTTTTATCGATTATTGTATTAATTCTTGTTTGTGCAATGGCCGGTTACGTGATGCAGCGCAGAACCGATCGTGCGACACCTTGGCTTAATTTCCTTGTGCTTTCCGGATTAATCATTCCTCCGGCGATCGTGCCGACGATCTGGGTGCTGAATGGTCTTGGCTTGTTCAAAACGCTGCCAGGCCTCATTCTCGTTGAGGTTGCACTTGGATTTCCTTTCGGTGTCTTGTTGTACAAAGGCTTCATGTCAGGCATTCCGCGTGAAGTGGATGAAGCCGCTGTGGTGGATGGCTGTGGCGGGTTTACGCTGTTTTATAAAATTATTCTACCGCTTCTGCAGCCTGTAACGGCAACGATCATTGTGACGTCATCCGTGGGCATTTTTAACGACTTCACCAATCCGCTGTATTTTTTCCCGGGAGCCAAGAATGCAACGGTGCAGCTGACCTTGTATAACTTCCAAAGCCAGTTCGTTACCCAATGGAATTTGCTATTTATGAATATTTTGCTGATCACTTTACCTCCTCTCATCCTGTTTATTTTCTTTAATAAAAAAATCGTTGCAGGTATGACGGCAGGTTCAGTTAAAGGTTAATTTCGGCTAAGAAAAGAGGAGGATTACTGTGGGGAATTTACATGTTACGGCATTGAAATGTGAGTACAGAACGAATCCGCTTGGCATTGGAGCAAGAATTCCTCAGTTAAGCTGGCAGATCGAGTCCGAGCGCCGCGGAACTTTACAGCGGGGATATCATATCGTGGTCGCTAATGAAGATGGGGATTTTACCTCGCCGGTGTGGGATACAGGTTATACGGAATCCGATCAATCGATTCAAATTCGTTATGCAGGGCAGGAGCTGAAATCGAGGGCGCGTTATCTCTATAAAGTAAAAGTGTGGGACCACTTTGGCCGAGAGTCTGCATGGAGCGAAATCGCGTGGTGGGAGATGGGGCTGCTAGAACAAAGCGAGTGGAAAGCCGAGTGGATCACGCCTCATCCAAGTGAAATTGATCCGCAGTCCGAGCCTGCTTTTCTGCTTCGTAAAACGTTTGAGGTGCTCGGAGATGTTCAGTCCGCACGCATTTATGCAACAGCAGCAGGCGTGTATGAGCTTTATGTTAACGGTTCTCGAGTATCCGATGAGCTGCTGGCACCGGGCTGGACCAGTTATCCAAACCGCTTGCAAGTTCAAACCTATGATGTAACGGAATTACTCAATAAGAACGGCAACGGGTTCGGCATCCTGCTCGGGGATGGCTGGTATAAAAGCGGGATGGGCTTCGAAAACAAAAACTATAAATACGGCGAACACCGGGCTGCGCTCGCACAGCTGCATATTCAATATAAAGACGGAACGGAAGCTATTGTAGCAACAGACTCCACATGGAAAGCTTCTACGGGACCGATACAATACTCCACAATCTATCACGGGGAAATCTATGACGCGAGGTTGGAACAGGCCGGTTGGAGTTCGGCGAATTTCCAGGATGACGAGTGGAAGTCCACACAAATTTGTAAAGATATAAGCCTCAATGTGCTTGTGCCTCAAGAAAATTCACCGACCCGTGTGACGGAGACGATACGCCCCGTAGCCTATTTCGTAACGCCGGCGGGAGATCATGTGCTGGATATGGGACAAAATATGGTTGGCCGAGTGCGCTTTACAGTAAATGCGGCGGCAGGGACGCGCATCGAGCTTAAGCATGCGGAAGTTCTGGATAAAGAAGGCAATATTTATTTCGGCAACCTTCGGCCCGCTAAGCAAGTCGTGACCTATATCGCAAAAGGAAATGGGCCTGAAAGTTATGCGCCTTATTTCACCTTCATGGGCTTTCGCTATGTGAAAGTTGAGGGCTTTCCCGGCCAAGAGAACTGCCTGCCGCTGGATGCTTTTGTCGGTGAAGTCATGCATACGGATATGGAGCCCACTGGCGAGTTTGAATGCTCGGATGACAGAGTGAATCAGCTGCAAAGCAATATCAGCTGGGGCCAAAGGGGCAATTTCCTTGATGTGCCCACGGATTGTCCGCAGCGTGACGAACGGTTGGGATGGACGGGTGATGCCCAGGTATTCATCAGCACGGCGTTATTTAATTACCAAGGCGGACCTTTCTTCACGAAATGGCTGCGCGATTTGAAGGCTGAACAAAGGCCGAATGGCGGGGTTCCTTTTGTGGTGCCGGACGTTGTAGGCGGAGAAAATTCGGCCGCTTGGGGAGACGCTGCAGTCATCTGCCCTTGGACCGTTTATCAATATTATGGAGATAAGCGCCTGCTGGCTGAACAATATGAGAGCATGAAAGGGTGGGTTTCCTACATCCGTTCGCAAGGCGATCAGGAATATTTATGGAACACAGGCTTCCATTTTGGCGATTGGCTAGCACTGGATGCAAAGGAAAACAGCTACATCGGAGCGACGCCTGTTGCTTTGATCGCAACAGCTTATTATGCCTACTCTACACGCATCGTTCGAGATGCCGCAAGAGCTCTGGGATACGATGAGGATGCTCGCGAATTCGATGCGCTTTATCAAGGCGTCATCCAAGCATTCCGGGATGAATTTATGACGAAAAATGGACGTGTAGCTGCGCCGACACAAACCGCGCATGTCCTAGCGCTCGTGTTTGATTTAGTTGATGAGACTGTGCGAGCAAGAGTAGCTAAGGATTTGAATGAACTCATTTTGGATAACGATTATCATTTGACAACTGGCTTCGTGGGCACACCTTACTTGTGTTTTGCGCTTTCGAATAACGGTTACCACGAGACAGCGGTGAAGTTGCTGATGCAGGAAAGCTACCCAGGCTGGCTGTACTCCGTTTCCAAGGGAGCAACAACGATCTGGGAGCATTGGGATAGCATCAAATCGGACGGCTCCTTCTGGAGCGACGATATGAACTCTTTTAACCATTACGCTTATGGAGCCATTGGCGATTGGATGTACCGCAAAGTAGCCGGATTAGATATGAATGGATCCTTGCCGGCCTTCAAGCAGATTCATATCGAGCCAATGTTCGGATTGAACAATCTCACATACGCCAAAGCAGCGCATACCTCCCTATATGGGCGGATTGAGTCCAGCTGGCAAGTGGATAAGGGGCAAATCCGAGTGAAGCTGCGTATTCCGGCGAATACAACTGCGGAAGTTATTTTGACGGGAGCTGCGAGCGATAGTTTGCAAGAAGGCGGGTTATTCCTTGATACGAAGGTTCCGGGAATACAATCGATTCGCGATGTCGATCAAGGTGTTAGCGTCATCGTAGGTTCGGGAGCGTATGAATTCAGTTATACCAATAGCGATTTATTCCGCGTTACCTATAGCGAACATTCAAGAATCAATGAAGTACTGGAGGATGAGGCGGCAACCGCCATATTCAAGAAGCATTTGTCTGCTTTGTTCGAGGGTCCTTTTCTTAATTTTGTTAGAAAATCGACGATTAAGCAGCTGGGTGAAAACACGATGACAGGCATTACTAGACAACAAATTGATGCTTTGCTCGAGGAATTGGTTCTCTTATAAGGGCATCAGGCATTAAAGATAGGAGTGTTGAAGTGTAATGGGTATTCATCAGAAGTTCGTTGATTTGGCTGAGGAGCTTATGCCAGTCTTGCATGAGTCGGTCATTCTTCCAAAGTCGATGATTGAAGTTGTAGCGGACGAAGGGGCTTTTCAAGGGTGGAGAACGCAAGAAATTGGGAGTATTCAAGATTTACAATCAAAATCATTCGGTAAGGATGATAGTTTTATTTTGGATTTTGGTGATCATCAAGTCGGTTATGTATCACTTTCGATGAAATCGGTGGGCAGTCCACAAGATGCCCCGCTTGGACTTAAGCTGATCTTTGGCGAGATGCCTTGTGAAGTGGCAGAACCATTTGACAGTTACAATGGCTGGTTGAGCAGATCGTGGCTGCAGGAAGAAACTTTGTACATAGATGTTCTTCCTACTCTCATTCAGCTGCCGCGCCGTTACAGCTTCCGGTATATGAAGGTTTTGATCCTGGACACATCCAGAAAATATACGGTGTCATTTACAAATATTCATTGCACGGCTGTTACTTCAGCAGATGTTGCTAGGCTAACTCCATTACCCAGTAGCGTTCCCGAAGATTTGCAAATCATCGATGCGATCAGCATCAAAACGCTGCAAGACTGCATGCAAACGGTATTTGAAGACGGACCGAAACGGGACCGCAGGCTGTGGATCGGGGATTTGAGACTTCAAGCGTTGGCGAACTATCAGACCTTCCATCATCATGATCTGGTGAAACGTTGTTTATATTTATTTGGCGGTATGACACTCCCGGATGGGGCTGTTGGGGCTTGTGTCTTTGAAAAGCCCAATCCGCTAGTCGACGATACGCTTCTTTATGATTATTCGCTCTTTTTCGTAGCGACTTTGTATGATTATTATGAGGCGTCCAAGGATCGTGAAGCGTTAATCGAGCTCTGGCCGATCGCTTTTGAGCAGATTGAGATCGGAGTCAGACGACTGGACGAGTCTGGTTTAGTTCGAGATGATGAAACATGGTGGTGTTTCACGGATTGGCATCCGGAGTTAAACAAACAAGCATCCGCGCAAGCGGTTCTGCTTTATTGTCTCAAAAGGGGCCATATACTAGCTGATGAGCTAAAGAAAGATCAGGAAGCAGCGTTCATTTCTGAACAAATCAATCGTGTGACCCGTGCGGCACTCACCCAATTATGGGATGCGGAACAAAACTTCTTTGTAAGCGGCGCGAATAAGCAGATTTCATGGGCTTCACAGGTCTGGATGGCACTGGCAGGTGTGCTGAACGAAGCGGAAAATGGTCGATTGATGGATCGTTTATTCGAGAACCCTCCGGAAATTGGGATGACAACACCCTATATGTATCATCATTTGATCGAAGCGCTTTTTGAAAGCGGCAGACTGGAGAAAGCAGTGGAGCAAATGAGAGCTTATTGGGGAGAAATGGTCAAAGATGGAGCGGATTGTTTCTGGGAAATCTACAGCCCGATTAATAAAAAGCTATCACCCTATGGCAGTAATTTAATAAACAGCTATTGCCATGCATGGAGCTGTACGCCAACGTATTTTATTCGAAAATATTTGCTATAGTAGTGGGCGAAAACAAGTGCTAACCTCTGGAAAACCTTCGGATAAGTCCGAGGGTTTTTAATTATATGTAAGAAGTTTATGATGTAATATTTGATATGTCATTAATATCATGATATAAAATGGTATACTAATAATATATTGACATGGCATTGTGTAAGCTGTTATATTGAAATTAGGAAATAATTACCACTGAAAAAGGGGGTGATTTTGTATCCAGCGGCCTATCGGATCGGATCATCGAATGAAACAGTGCTTCGACTTCGTCGGAAAGGACCACTCGATTGCGAAAGCATTCATTAATTCGAAATATTTGAAAGCGCTTTCAAAGAAAATTGAATAAAGAAGGGAGGGAATCTTTTTGAAAGTGGCATCCAAAGCTAAGGTTTACCGTCAATGGATGAATGGTTATATGTTCATCCTTCCTTCAATAATCGGGTTCAGCGTATTCGTCGCCTATCCATTGATTTCATCTATTTACTACGCATTGACCGAATGGGACGGCTATAGCGAGCCCAAGTTTATTGGATTCGAGAATTTCCATTACATGTTTACAGTCGACCCTGCCTTCTGGGAGTCCTTGAAGGTGACTTTCTACTACGTTCTGCTCAATGTGCCTTCTTCTCTCGTTCTAGGCCTTATTCTTGCAGTTCTTCTCAATCGTGCTCTGCCCGCTATTAAATTTTTTCGAATCGCTTTCTATTTGCCGACGGTCATACCTGCTGTAGCATCCTTGACGATGTGGCTGTTCATTTATCATCCGCAGTATGGACTTGCCAATCAAGTACTGAATTTGTTCGGTCTACCGGCGTCAACTTGGCTCACCAGCGAGAAGACGGCGCTGTTATCCATTATCATAGCCGGATTATGGCAGGTAGGTTCCGGGATGATCATCTTCTTAAGCAGCTTGCAGTCCGTGCCGAAGGACTTGTACGAAGCTGCAGAGATGGACGGAGCCAAAGGATGGAAAATGTTCTCACATGTGACGTTTCCTATGATCACGCCGATTCTGTTTCTCCAGCTCATCCTTGGTATCATCAGTTCTTTCCAATCTTTCGCCCAAGTTATCGTTTTAACCTCAGGCAGTTCGACCCCAGGCGGACCAAACTTCTCGGCGTTGCTTCTTAATTTCAAGATTTATAGAGATATATTTAACGATAAAATGTTCGGTTATGGCATTGCAGAGGTTTGGATTTTGTTCTTCATCATCATGCTCTTCACACTTATCACTTATCGTTATTCCAATCAATTCGTATATTACGAGAATGATCATAGGGGGTGAATACGATGACCGTCACTAAGACCGCGATAATTAAGGGAGTAACGACGGAAATCTGCGGATTCAAGTATTCGGTAGCGGATTCGGTACGATTCTTGATTCTTCTTATCGGTTCCATTGCGATGTTGTACCCGATACTTTGGATGATTACGATTGCGCTAAAAGGGAACACGGAAATATTCAAAATTCCGCCCGATTGGTACCCGAAAGAATTTCATTTCGAAAACTTTGTCGATGGCGTGAAGACGATACACTTCTGGCATGCTTTCGGCAACTCGATGCTAATTACCGTGATCAGTACGATCGGTCAAGTTGTGAGCTCGGTCTTCGTTGGTTACGGGTTAGGCAGGCTTCGATTTCCTGGGCGAAAGATGTGGTTTTCTTTTTTCGTAGGTAGTCTAATGATACCCAGTTTCGTCGGTCTTGTTCCAATCTTCCATATGTTCATATCCCTCGGCTGGTACAATACATGGCTACCGATCATCGTGCCTGCTTTTCTTGGCAATGCGACTTACACTTTTTTATTCGTCCAGTTTTTGAGTACAATTCCAAAATCGTTCGACGAGGCAGCCAAGATAGATGGGGCGGGGGATTTTCAAATCCTTAACCGTGTACTTGTCCCAATGACGATGCCGGTCATTGTCACGATGGTTATTTTCTCTTTTAACGCATCCTGGAACCAGTACCTGGAGCCGCTGATCTATTTGGTGGATCAGGATAAATGGCCGCTCTCCGTTGCCCTCGCTTCTTTCTCATCGAACTGGACGACACAGTGGAATTATTTTATGGCGGCTGACTTGATTTATATGCTGCCGATGATCATCCTCTTTTTCCTCGGTCAAAAGTATTTTATGCAAGGTCTTGGGTCGGTCAATTCCGCCGGCTTGAAATAAACAAATTCAGGAGGTTGCGATTATGAAGACAGTTAAATTAATTGGTGTGGCTGGAGCATTGACGCTGGCACTGGGGATGACCGTCGGTTGTGCGAACAATTCGAACCCGGGAGGGGGAACAACTGCTCCTGTATCAACGTCCGGAAACGATTCAGGCGGGAAAAAGGCTGCGGCTGTCGAAGTCACACTCATGACTTGGGAATCTCAGGAAATGAACAATAAAATTATGGCTTCGATGAAAAAATTCGAAGAACAGAACCCGGGTATTACGGTCAAAATGGTACCGGCGCCTTTGAAGGATTATGGCATCAAAATCAATGAAATGATCGCGGCCAAGAAAGCCCCAGATATTTTCATGACTGGCAACGACATGGAGCTTCAAAACGGCGCGAAGGGCCTGCTTTATGACTGGTCGGCCCAAGCAAGTTCGGATAAGGCATTTATGGACGGCTTTTATGCCGGGGTCACCGATAGCTGGAAATGGAATAATAAGCTATACGGCCTGCCTGGCCTTCTGAATACGTACGGTGTGTTTTATAACAAAAAAATGTTTAAAGACGCTGGGCTTCAGGAGCCGAAGACGGGCTGGACATATGACGAGTTTTTCAATGATATGGCCAAACTGGCATCGAACAAGGGGGGTATGCAGCAATATGGCTATTATGGACGACCAGATCCATTCAATATATCGCTTTATTCGGTATCGGCGGGGGGCGCATCCTTTACGGATTCGATCGTAAATCCGACGAAGGTGGAAGTGAGTCCCCAGTATGTCGAGGGCGTAAAGAAGTATCAGAAAGCAATTGCGGAGGGCTCCATGATGCCTCCGACTATCGACGCTTCCAACGTCATGGCGTCCTTCAAGGACGGAAAAATTCCGATGACAATGCAAGGGCAATGGGTGGCGGACGATCTGATCCGCAATGCGCCGAATCTGGAATGGGGCTTCGCACCTCAGCCGGTGGTGAAGACGCAGGCCGAGATTTATGATGCCGTCGGTTTTTGCAGCCCGGCTGCTATCAAGAATCCGGATGCGGTCTGGAAGGTGCTGAAGTATCTCGAATCGACGATGTATCAAGAAGTGCTGCCATCCACTCCTGTCGCGCCTGCTGCATATAAATCAGCTACCTCCGCCTACTTTGACACGCTTAAGAAAGCGGGCCATCAAGATTTGGCAGACGGGATCGACTATATTTTGAAATCGCCAAGTATTCAACCGGTTCGTTTCGTTACAAGCTGGGCAGGGAAGGCGAATCCATTCATCGACTCTGTCTGGAACAATGTCCTAGGCGGCAAAGGCGGCGAGAAAGAACTGAAGGATATGGCCGACAAGGTTAACAAAGTCATAGCGTCTTCCAAGTAATTTAAAAATCATATCAGTGGAGGTAAGGATATGGCACTGGAAAAAATTAAAAGTTCAAAAATCTTATGGTTGACTATAGCGTTTGTCTTTATTGTTTCTTCAATAGTCAATGGAAGTACAAAAGCATACGCACTTCCTTCGTCAAATGCAGACACGGCCATAGAAGCATTTAACGCCAAGTTTTGGGATAGCAACGCGAAGTATTATTGGACGAATTCCAATCATGGCGGTGAGTATCAAGGCTTTTGGGTCGAGGCTGAACTTTGGGAAATGGTCATGGATGCCTATGTTCATACATCAAATGCTGCCTTGAAAGCAAAGCTTAGAACTCAGATTGATGACATATTTGATGGTACTGTAGCCAAGTATGGAACGGATTGGACAAACAACCACTTCAATGATGATATCATGTGGTGGGCCATGGCAAGCGCAAGAGCATACGAAATCACGAAAGAACAAAGATATTTAGATAAGGCAAAGTATTATTTTGACTTTGTTTACAATACGCAGTGGGATGACAACTTTGCAAATGGGGGTATCTGGTGGATGAATAGTGAGCATACCACCAAGAATGCCTGCATCAATTTCCCTGCAGCTGAAGCAGCCGTTTATCTTTATAACCTTACTAAGGATAATCACTATCTGGATGCAGCTACGCATATATACAGATGGGGCAAAACGATGCTTACAGATGGAGAGGGAAAAGTTTTTGACCGTATAGAGCTTCAAAATGGCGCTGTCCCGGATGCAACGCATTACAATCAGGGTACTTTCATAGGCGCAGCTGTAGGACTATATAAAATAACCGGAAAAACCGTATATCTCGATGATGCGGTGAAAGCAGCGAAATTTACCCAAACTCATTTAGTGGATGCCAATCATTTGTTGAACTATGAAGGACCAAATGGGGATTTAAAGGGTGGTAAAACGATTTTGGTCCGCAATTTGGCCTATCTTCAAAAGGCTTTAAATGATGGGCCTGAAAAGACCTATAAGCCGTTTAGCAAAGACTTCAACAACTGGCTTGCTTTTAATACTCAAATGGCGTGGAACAATAGAAATACTGAAAATATTGTAGACGGAAATTGGGCAGGGCAGTTGCTTTTCGGAACTTATGAATCCTGGTCATCAGCCGCTGCTGTTGAAGCATTGACTGTTTTATCACGGGATGAATCCAAGGATGTTGATCTAACCTATGCTCCTAAAAATGCTTTCAATAAGATAGAAGCAGAAAGCTATAATATCGGCACTGGATTTATTATGGATGGCAGTATAGAAGGAACGTTGCAATTGGGTGGAATTCAGCCAGGATACTATGCAGCGTATAAAAATGTAGATTTTGGAACGTCTGGTGCTACAGGCTTTATTGCCAGAGCAGCAAGCGGAACCGGCGGGGGTAACATAGAAGTAAGGTTGGATTCAGTAAATGGTGCCAAAGTCGGTACCTTAAACGTCCAAGGAACAGGCGGCTGGAATAACTATTCGGATGCCGTTACGGTTCTTAAGGATGATCAGGGCAATCCAAGTACAATTACAGGGATTCATGATCTATATCTTGTTTTTGCCAAAACGCAAGATCAATATTTATTTAATTTAAATTGGTTTAAATTCACCGCAACGGATCCAACCAAAACAGATGCATATGCAAGGCTGAAAGCCGGTAATTATGACAGCAGTTCAGGTCTTAGTAAAAATGCGGACTGGGGATTTTTAGAAGGCATTAAAAACAACGCTTTTGCCTCTTATAAAGGAATTGACTTCGGGCCTGGCGCGGCTGGAGTTACTGCTCACGTAACAAGCGGCAATCAAGGCGGCACGATTGAAGTGAAGCTAGACAGCTTGGATGGTCCAACTGCAGGAGTTATCGGAATTCCGGCTTTAGGAAATTGGGATAACTGGGTAGATATTATGGCGACTGTAGATGATACCAAAGCTGTAGGTGTTCATGACGTATATCTGATCTTTCATGGAACTAATGGAAGCGACTCACCCTGCAATTTGGATTGGTTCTCTTTTACAACGGTAAAAGGCAAAGCAAGAGATGCGTATGGAAAGTTAGAGGCTGAAAATTACACCAGTGGTGTGGGTTTCGGTACTGAAAATGGCGGAGGGCAAACTTACCTTGCTGGCATTTATGGTCCTAAGAGCCCCTATGCCATGTACAATTATATAGACTTTGGAAGCTCAAGCCCAACTAAATTTTATGTAAATGCAGCAAGCGATACAAGTGGTGGAACGATCGAAGTAAGGTTAGACGGCATGAATGGCCCCGTTATAGCAACTTGTGTTATTTCGGGAACCGGCGGTTGGCAGAACTTCAAAGTTTCTTCCGCGGATATTACAACACCGGTAACAGGAAAGCACATTGTATTCATGTTGTTTAAAGGAAATGATTGGTTATATAACTTTGATAAATTTACCTTCGGCGACCCATCGGTTTTCACAGCACCAACTCCACCGCCTGTACCTGTTGAAGATCATGTTCCTCCAGGTGAGGTGGAAAATGTTCAAGTGATCAGAGGTGATGACAGCATGACGTTATATTGGGATGGTCCATATGATATGGATGGTCAAAAGGTTCAAATTACTCTACTAAGAAATAAACAACAAATTGGAAACATAATAGAAGTTAATAGAGGCATACAAACTGCTGTTTTATCAGGAATTGAAAAGGGTAAGCACTATACGATCTTAATAAAAACCATAGATGCATCAGGCAATGTATCGAAGGGAATCATGATAAATCCTCAGAAAGATGTTGAGGATACTAGTACTCATCCAATAAAGAATTAAGGAAAAAATCGAAAGATGACCTTTATCCGGGCCAAGGGTAAAGGTTTTTTTTATACCGCAGAAGTTCGGTTAAAAGTCCCACGACCCGCTGCGAACTGTCTTGCCTAGTGGTATAATTCCATTGATGCTCAAAGTCGATTGGGCATCAACGGAAGGAGCAACATACCATTGAACGGAAATCATACGCTATCAGAAGCATTTTATCAAACCACCTATTCATTAGTAGGTCATGGCAAAAGAAATATTCAAATATTGAAAGATGCATTGAATGAGATGGATGGGATGCTGGACAGCGATATTTATGGTGCAGGCAAGTTGATCGAAGATTTTCAGGATCGTATTGCGCAGTATTTGGGTAAAGAATCAGCGGTGTTTTTCCCTAGCGGGACCATGGCACAACAAATCGCCTTAAGAATTTGGTGTGATAAAAAAGGGCGGAAAAAGGTTGCCTATCATCCTCTATGTCATTTAGAGATCCATGAAGAAGATGGGCTGAAAGAGTTGCATCAAATAGAGACCGTATTATTAGCAGATAAAAGCAGACCGGTTCAGCTGGAAGACGTACTGAACATGAATGAGGATATTTCATGTTTATTGCTGGAATTACCTCAACGCGAGATTGGCGGTCAGTTACCGGCCTATAGCGATCTTGAAGCCATTTCCGCATATTGCCGCGAAAAAGGGATTAAGTTACACCTCGATGGCGCCAGACTTTTCGAAATTGTTCCGTATTATCAAAAGTCGGCTGCTGAAATTTCTAAGCTTTTCGATAGTGTTTATGTTTCGTTTTACAAAGGGATTGGCGGGATTGCCGGAGCGATTCTCGCTGGCGACGAAGTTTTTACAAAGGAATCGAAAATATGGAAAAGGCGGCACGGCGGTGATCTCATTAGCCTTTATCCTTATATCATCAGTGCAGATCACTATTTTAAACAAAGGCTGCCTAAGATGGGTCAGTATTACGAAGAAGCTAGAGAATTGGCCGGATTTTATAATCAGTGTCATGCCGTTGTAACAAAGCCTTTGGAGCCTGTTTCTAATATGTTTCATGTTCATTTTGATATGCCTAAAGAGAAGTTGGAACCTGTCTTAATCGACATTTATGAGACAACAGCTATCGGTTTAACTGCTTATTTAAAAGAAACAAGCGAGACCAGCTGTTATTTTGAAGTTAATATGGGTGACCGGTACTCCCAAGTTCCCAAAGAAGCGTTGATACAAGTTTTTCAGATGCTGGATGAGAAGTTAAGAGAAGCCGATGGCGGATTCTGTAATTCTTGAAACCTGCTATACAAGTATGGGACAATAGTAAGGGTATTCGTTTAACTAATGAGCAAAGTAGAACATGAAGGAGGATGTACTCGGAGATGAGAACGATCAAGCTAGGCACGAGCACACTAGAAGTTCCGGTTATTGCGGTCGGCTGCATGCGAATAAACTCGCTGGACAAAAGCGATGCAGAGCGCTTTGTTCAGACGGCGCTGGAAGAAGGAGCGAATTTCTTCGATCATGCGGATATTTACGGCGGCGGTACCTGCGAAGAAATATTCGCAGATGCCATCCATATGAACGATGATATTCGCGAGAAGATGATCCTGCAATCCAAGTGCGGCATTCGGAAAGGCATGTTCGACTTCTCCAAAGAACATATTCTGGAATCGGTGGACGCCATTCTTAAGAGGCTGAAAACGGATTATCTGGACATTTTGCTTCTGCACCGTCCGGATGCGCTTGTGGAACCGGAAGAAGTCGCCGAGGCTTTTGATCTTCTAGAGAGCTCGGGAAAAGTACGGCATTTTGGAGTGTCCAATCAGAATCCGCTGCAAATTCAATTGCTCAAGAAATCGGTCAAGCAGCCGCTTGTGGCCAACCAACTGCAATTAAGCATCACCAACGCCACAATGATCTCGAATGGGTTGAATGTGAATATGGAGAATGACTCCGCCGTGAACCGGGACGGCAGCGTGCTTGATTATTGCAGGCTGAACGATATCACTATCCAGCCGTGGTCACCTTTCCAATTCGGATTCTTTGAAGGCGTATTTCTCGGTAACGATAAGTTTCCGGAACTGAACCAGAAGATCGATGAGATCGCTGCAAAATATGAAGTAAGCAACACGACCATCGCCATCGCATGGCTTTTGCGCCATCCGGCGCGCATGCAGCCGGTAACGGGTACAATGAATATAGAGCGGTTAAAAGATTGCTGTAAGGCAAGCGAGGTCCATTTGACCCGCCAAGAATGGTATGAGATTTTTCGCGCGGCAGGCAATGTACTTCCGTAAGTACGATTAGAAAAACAACTCCAGGTCTTCATTGACCTGGAAAAAACGGATATGGATAGTCAGACATATATGGGGGAATAAAAATGGATGTGGAAAAATGCACGGGCAAGCATCATCCGAAGTGGTTCGGACTGGCGGTTCAGGCTCTTGTCATTTTGTCCAAAGAAAAGGTTCAGACTTGCCCGAGCGTCGAAATCGCCGGTTCTTTGCAATCGGAAGCGACCCTTCTTCGGCGGGTGCTTGCAGTTCTTGCCCGCGAAGGATTTCTGGAAACGCGGGAAGGCCGTGACGGGGGCTACCGGCTGAAAAAGTCGCCGGAGTCGATTACGTTGGCCGAAGTTTACGACGCGTTCCAGGCCGGTATTCCACTTTGTTTCGGAATTAAGGAAACGACGGGAACGCACCCGTTCGGCGTTGAGATGAAGGCGGCATTCTCGGATATTACGGACGAGATGGAGCAGAGCATCCGCCAGGTACTTGGCCGTTACACGATTGCGGACTTGGCGGACAGGCTGCATACAAGGTATGATTGAAAGGATAACGAAGAAGTGAAGTTGACGGAATGAGGGCGGCGATATTATACTGTGTAATATCCAGCACAGTTAATACCGCTTTTTTACTGGGTTTACTGTGCAAAAATATACACAGATATGGAGTTTGATCTCAGATGATGATCAAATCCAAGGAGGATGATTGAAGATGACCCTTTCGCAAGTGTCCACACAGGTGGAACAACCAAACTTTTTCAACGTTATTCGGGAACGCCGCTCCGTCCGAAGCTATGATCCTTCAGTGAATATCCCGCTCGAAGAGCTGACTGAAATGCTGGAACTGGCTACCTTGGCTCCTTCCTCTTCCAACATGCAGCCGTGGCGGTTTCTCGTTATCGACTCGCCGGAATTGAAGGAAAAGCTTCTTCCGATCGCTTTCAATCAGCAGCAGGTCGTCGAAGCGTCTGCCGTCATCGCCGTTCTTGGCGACCTGGAAAGTAAAAAGAAGGCACCTGAAATCTACGGTCAGGCGGTCAAAGCGGGCTTGATGCCCGAGGAGACGGCGAAATTATTCGTTGAGCGAATCCAAAGCCAGCCGTCGGAAGCATTCCGACAAGTCGCACTCGTCGATGGCGGATTGATTTCTATGCAGCTCATGCTAATTGCCCGTGCTAAAGGCTATGATACAGTCCCGATGGGCGGCTACGACAAAGACGCATTCATGAAAGCTTTCGGCATTTCCGAACAGTACGTTCCGATTATGCTGATCGCTATCGGGAAAGCAGCTAAGCCGGCACATCAGACGACAAGGCTGCCAATTGAAAATGTCGCGTTTTTTAACGAAATGCCCAAACCGTAACCCCATGCAAAAAACCTTCGTGAATCCGCCTGAATGCAGGCGCTCCTCGAAGGTTTTTTATCTTTTTGATGATCAGCCCTTAACTGCACCCGCTGTGACACCTTTTGTAATCTGCTCATTAAAGAGGGCATAGATGATGATCGCGGGGATCGAGGTCAGTACCATGACCGCGAATTGTGATCCATAGTCAGAAGAATATTGACCGGCAAAATTCATGACGGAGAATGGTAACGTTTTGAGTGCATCTTTGCTCAGGAAGGTGGATGCCATAATAAATTCGTTCCAGCAATTTAAAAATGTAGTTACGGCAATCGTTACTAACGCCGGCATAGTAAGCGGCATGATGATCTGAAAGACGATTCGGTAAATGCTGCAGCCATCCATAACAGCTGATTCTTCGATCGCACCGGGAATGCTCCGTAGAAATCCCGATAAAATGAAGGTTCCAAGCGGAACCGAAACGGCTGTGTAGGGCAGGATTAGACCTAAATAAGAATCCGTCAGTCCCAAGGTTTTGAATATAGCAAAGTTAGGAAGCAGCGTTGCATGAATCGGGATCATAATACCGAGCAGGATAACCGCAAAGAAAAAGGATCGTGTTTTCCACTGCATGCGCGTGAACGCATAGGCGAGCGACAAGGAGAGGAAGACGGTTAAAACAATGGTTACAGCAGAGACAAGCACACTGTTCAACAAGTATTTCGGAAACTTGCCGTCCACCCAAGCGTTAACATAGTTTTGCCACTGCGGCGAGCTCGGCCATTTCAAAATGGCAGATGAGAAGAAGTCGCTGCTGCTGTTGAATGAAAAATCGACTAACCAAATTAAAGGAAACAATTGCCCAACGGATACAAGAACGAACAATATCCATAATATCGTTTTATGCTTTTTTTTCATATCATCACCGCCTAGTATTCTGCGACATCGCTACGGATTAATTTGTTGCTTACGTACGTAGCGATCAAGCATACGAGAATAAATAGTATGGAAATTGCATTCGCATAGCCGTATTGGCTCGCGGAGAATGCTTTGTTGTATAAATAAACGGCTAAAAATTGCGTGGAATCGCCTGGTCCGCCATTTGTTGTAAGAAATACGGTTTCCATTTGTTTTAAAGCTGTAATCAAAGCCAGTGTAATTTGAACCGCGATGACAGGTGAAAGTAATGGCACGGTAATTTTCCAATGCAGCTTAAGTCCTGATGCGCCGTCCAAATGCGCGGCCTCGTACAGATCTTCCGGAATGCCTTTAATTCCTGCGTAATAAAACAGTAACGCCCAGCCGAAGCCTGACCAGATTAAGATGAACAGCAAGGAACCTAATGCAGTATGGGTGTCCCCCAACCAGGCATGCTTAAGTGATCCGAGCCCGATCATCTCTAATATTTTATTGAACATACCAAACTCGGGATCGAATACGGTCAACCACATTCTGGAAATGACGACAACGGAGATGACGCAGGGAATGAAGAAAATGGTGCGAAATACTTTCTCTGCTTTTCCGCCGATACGGTCGAGCATGATGGCAAAAAATATACTGATGGGGTGCTGAAGAAAGATGCAGCCGAGTCCTAATAGGAGTGCATTTAAGAGCGATTTCCAAAACCGCGGGTCGTCGAAAAGCAGTTCTTTGAAGTTTTGAAGTCCGACCATATGAATTTCGGTTCCGGGTCCAAGCGTATCGGTCAGGGAATAGAAACCGCTCAATATAATCGGTGCAAGAAATGTTAATATGAACAATAGAATGCCTGGAAACACGAAGAGAAAAATAGCCAGTTTGTTGCTAAGCACTTTTTGCATGGTTCTTAGGGCTCCTTCCGAATAGATGCAGATAAGGACAGGAATCGATACCTGTCCTTATCTGTTTTTGTTCATTTATCGGTTACTTTTTTTGCTTTGTGGCCGCTGTTTGCAAATCGCCAACCAGCTGCTCAGGTGTAGAAGATCCGGCGAAGAATTTACCGAATGCATTTTGCACGTCATCTTTGAATGCAGGAGTTCCATAGTCAATAAAGGACACGCCTGCGGTTGATGTAGCATTCACCAATATATCCGTAAGTTGCTTCTGAATCTCGCTTTCTTTACCGGTCAATGCATATTTTTGAGCAGGTACGGCTGCGCCTGTGTCCCATGCATTTTTGGCCCATTGGTTAGCGCTCATCAAATAATCGAAAAACTTTTTAGCTTCATCCGGATGCTTGGAGGAAGTCGTCAAGGCATAGCCGCCGCCGTTCCAAGCGAGCAAGTCGGATTCTTTACCTTTGCCGCCGTCAACAACAGGGTATTTAATGACACCAAGATTTTTACGGAACGATTCAGGAAGTTTATCATTCGTCGCCATTCCAGCTTCCCAAGAGCCCATATACCACATTGCCGCTTTTTCTTGTGTGAAGATGTTTTGCGATGCGCCGTAGTCGGCTGTCATGAATGCATCTTGGAACATTTTCACATCGAGCATCTGTTTCAAGAGCTTTGCTGTCTGCAGGAAGTTTGGATCCTTATCGAAAGCGTTCTTTTGATCTACCGCGTCAAGGATCGCATTCTGGTCGCCGCTTATGCGCTCAGCCGTATTCTGGAACATCTCGCCAAAACTCCACAAATCTTTGCCGTTCGTAGACATTGGCGTGATTCCTTTTGCTCTGAACGCTTTTGCCGCATCGAGAAGTTCATTGTAGGTTGTAGGTACTTTGACTCCGTTATCAGCAAACATTTTTTTGTTGTAATAGATGACCTCGTAATCACTGTTTCTAGGCAATCCGTAAATTTTGCTGTCAAAGGTGAAAGAACGGAAAACCCCCGGAAGGAAGTTATACTTTTCTCCTTCATAATCTTTGAGATTTAATTCTTTAACATATTTGGCTTGTACAAGCGTACTCAACTCTGCGCCGCCATGTACCATTGTGATATCGATGGGCTCGTTTGAAGCCATGTAGGCTTTCAGTTTGTTTTTGAAGGGTTCTTCGGCAAGCGCTTCAACTTCAATTTTTACATTCGGATTTTCTTTCATGTAGTTGTCAATGGACATTTGTTCGGCGAGGCCTTGTCCGGATTTGCGATCCGGCAGGTTGGAGAAGAAACGCAGGGTAACAGGAGTTCCTTCTTTTTTGTCTGCCGTTGCCGGGCTTGAAGAACTTTGACTTTGTGTGTTAGTGCCCCCGCATGCAGCTAATGTGCTGATCATGGCGATGGCAGCGGTCAGGACAGTGGCCTTAACAAATTTGCTTTTGTGAGTCATCATATTCGCTCCCCCTATAAGCTGATTTGGTAATTTGGTTGATTTCATAAACCGATCATAGCAAAGCGAGCGCGATCGGGTCAGTAGAAAAATGGCGGGGAAAGTTTAAAAATGTCGAATATTTCTTTATCTTCGTTGTTAATTCAAATCAGAGAGGATACAATACTTACAAAAATGTACTTATTCATTTAGGTAAGGTTTGTGATGCCAGGTGGGAAATTTTTATTTGAATTTGAGTATTAAATATAAAATTTTCATTTTGTTTTATTTATTTATCGTAATCATTTCATTAACGCTTGGTTTTTATTCTTACCAGACTTCAAGCAAACAGATTGTCAGTAAGGTCAGTTCCACGAATCTTGGTGTCATTAAGGAAGTTGACAGCAACATTACGGCGCTTCAAAAAAACATTGCGGATTGGGTCACCGTGTTTAGTCTGGCTTCTGTGGTGCAGGAAGGACTTATCAACAATGTCGGTGAATCGAAAGAATTGGAAAGCATGCTGTATTCGGGACCTACGGCGTCCATTATGAATCAAATGCTGGTCACAAGAAATTTCGACTATTTAGCGCTGTACGGCAAGGGCCAACAGCCCGTATTTCAAGAAGCCAGCGATTACAGCGGCGGACCCAATGCGTTCATGACTATTCAAAAAAGCGCTATCTATGCACATACGCTGGAATTGAATGGCGCCTCCTACTGGTTTCCGTTGAAAGATGAAAACAACGTGTTTTTGCAAAACAACCCGAATGAGAAAATCGGCATGAGCCGGATTATCCGAAGCGTATCGGATGGAAGTATGATCGGATTTATTTTCGTAGGCATTAACCTGGATACGATCCGTGATAAGTATCTCAAACATTTATACGATCAGGATCACGGGATTCTCATCATCGATGTTAACGGCAATCCCTTATTAAAAGCTGGAAAAGAGTTTTATCAGTCCGCAGATGAGGCTCCATCTTTCGCAAAAATCAAGAGCTCCACATCGCCGGGGTCGATGGTCGTAAAAGAACATGGAGAAGACTTATTGATCACCTACAGCGGGATAAATGAGAACGGCTGGCAAACGATATATGCGGTTCCGCTGGCGTTGCTTACGAAAGAGCTGAGTTCCATCAAAGTGTTTGTCCTTGTGCTTATCCTAGTCTGTTTGCTGCTCAGCATTCCATTTATGATGATTTTAACATCGCTGCTCACCTCGCCCATTCAGAAATTATTAAAATCGATGAAAAGGTTTCAAAATGGCCACTTTGATGAGCGGGTGGAAATCATGTATAAAGATGAGATTGGAGAGTTGAGCCGCGGCTATAACAGCATGGTCGTCAATATCGAGTCCTTGGTCAACGATGTATATTTGCTTCAACTCAAAGAAAAGGAAGCGGAGCTAAAGGCACTGCAGTCTCAGATTAATCCCCATTTCCTGTACAACATGTTGGATACCATCTTTTGGGAGGCCGAAGCTGCGGGTCAAAGCCAAATCAGCGAGATGATCATCAATTTGTCCCGATTGTTCCGCTTAAGCTTGAACCGCGGCAAAAGTTTCACAAGTGTGAAAAAAGAGAAGGAATTCATCGAGTTATATTTGGCTTTGCAAAAAATGCGCTTTAAAGAACTATTACATTACCGCATCGATATATCGGAAGAGATAGAAAGCGACGTCATGCTTAAGCTGATTTTGCAGCCTTTTATCGAGAATGCTTTGATTCACGGTATTGAGCGGAAGCGCGGCGGAGGGAATTTGACCGTAACAGGTTCACGATCCGGTGACTTATTGCAATTTACCATTGAAGATGACGGCCCGGGTATGGATGAATCGGTTGTTCGAAACATGCTGGAAAACCACAACGAGAGCGATGTCTATACGGCTCAAGATACGAGTGGATATGGCATTCAAAATGTATATGCAAGACTTAAGCATTATTATAAAAATGGTTTTAGTTTGAACTATCATAGCGAAACCGGCAAAGGGACAAGGGTGGAAATCAGCATTCCCGCCATATCCGAAACCCAGGAGGAACAGAGAGCATGATCCATCTGATGATTGTAGACGACGAAGAACGGGCGCGTACCGGCATACGGACATTAATTGATTGGCCCGATCATGATATAACGATTGCTGCGGAAGCGCGAGACGGGGCGGAAGCCATCGAGCTGCTCAAACAACATCCTGTTGATATTCTGTTGACCGATATTCGCATGCCGGTGATGGACGGCCTTACGCTTATTGAGCATGTAGCCGCCGATTACCCCCATATCAAATGTGTCATCATGAGCGGTTATGACGAATTCGAATATGCCAAGAAGGCGCTTGCCATTGGGGCCAGCGATTATTTGCTGAAGCCAAGTCGAAGACAAGAAATACTGGATACCGTGCTCAAATTGAAAGATTTGATTGAGGAGGAACAGAAGCAGGTGCGGAAGCTGGAGCAGCTTCATGCCGGTTTTCGCGAGAGCTTTCCTTTGCTGAAAGAGAAGACGCTGAGTCGCCTCGTTACGACCGAGAATCCTCCGTACGATCGGCTTATGGCCGATTTGCTTATCCATGGCTTCGAATTTCCCTATCTGTTCTTTGGTGTGGTCATTTTACAAATCGATAATTTTCATTTGATGCAGCGGAAGTATGGGCATGAGGACATCGAACTTTTTAAGTACGGCATGAAAAATATTGTGGAAGAAACGCTCTCCGCTACAAGAAAGTGCGCAGTTTTCGAGCATCAGGATGATCTCATTGTGATCATCAATACGGAGGAATGGACAGAAACGGAGACATTGCTTCCATATATCGAACAAGTTCAACAAAATATTAAAAAATATTTGCAATTTTCGGTTTCAGCCGGCATCGGAAGCTTCGATAAAGATATCAGTCATTTGAAATCATCTTACCGGGAAGCCATGAAGGCATTGGATTTGAAAGTTTTTATGGGGAAGGAACAAATTGTTGACTACAAAGCAACTGTAGATGACGATCCCATCTATACTTCATACCCCTTAGCGCAGGAGAAAGCGATTCTCCAGGCTGTTATGAACGGCGATCATGCGGCGATCTTGGTCAAATTGAATGAATTTAACGACGCGCTGAAGCCGGAAGGGACCTCCAAAGAACATGTGCTGAAATCAACACTTGCTCTCGTCTTTGCGCTATATCGTTTTTGCATTGAGAAAAACATCAATACGGATCTCGTCTTCGGACAAAATTTGGCCGAGCTCACGCATATTCTCGAGCACTCCAGCATGGATTACATCATGCAAGCTATCTCCGATATTTTGCTAAGCGTCAGCGAGCAGCTGAACATGAAGAAAAACGGCAATAAAATGTTTCAAACCATTCTTGATTATATCCAGCATCATTATCACAAAGATATTAATCGTGAAACGGTTGCCAGGGAAGTATTCATCACGCCGGGGTATTTGAGCCTGCTGTTCAAGCAAGAGTTAAAGACGAGCTTTCTGGATTATTTGCATAAAATCCGGATCGATCGGGCGCGCGAGCTGCTTCATAATCGAAGCCACAAAATAAGCGATATCGCGCATGATGTCGGTTATAATGACGAAAAATATTTTTTTCAGGTGTTTAAAAAGTACGTTGGGATGACCCCTACCCAGTATAGGAACAATCTTGGGGATTAGAAAAAGCTGCCATGTGAATGGCAGCTTTTTTCTGTACAGGAAATGATGCGGGATTGCTGATTTGTGGGACAATTAGGATTCATTTTGGAGGCTGATATGTGTCTGTTGGCTGATGTTTTGTTCTTGGGTGAACGTCCCCTTAGTCGGAGTTTTCTCTCTCTCCTTCTCCTTCTCTTTGAGAACAATAGTTCGCTATTAGAGACTTTTGTTCTTTCGAGATCCGTTTGGAGCATATTTCCAATAAAATTGAGACCAGATGGGCGCTATTAGCGACTTTATTCTCTAAATGGTGCTGGGTGCTTGCAAACTGCCAATCGCTGTAAGCGACTGTATTCCCTAATGGTGCTAGATGCTGCACACTGTCAATCGCCCGCAGGGTGCTTGTTCCATGCTTAAAAAGCTAATCCGTTCTTGCGGATTGACGGTACTGCAGCGGACTCATGCCTGTCCATCGTTTAAACTGTCTGCTGAAATGAGAGAGATGCGAATAGCCTAACAAGGATGCAATTTCCTTTAAAGGTAGGTCAGGCTGCTGGATTAGCACCTTAGCTTCATGAAGCTTAAGCTCGGATAAATAGTGCCGCGGAGACATCCCGTACACTTTGCGGAATACTTCAAGGCCATATCCCGGGCTGATGCCAAGAGATGAAATGATCTCTTCGATCCGCAATGACTTGTCTAGTGCGGCTGTTTCATCGATGAGCGCATGTGGATTAAAGTTTGCTTTAATGGCTTCGGCGATCGCTTTGGCATATTGAACGGATGTGGGGGGAATATTTTCATGCTGAACTTGCGCCGCGAGGACGATTTGCGCCAAAATGCCGAACAATTCGAACAAGGTGGATTGTAAGCGGAACCGGTCCGCTAACGTATACTCGCTTTGCTGCTGCCCCATTTCAACCCATTGATCGAGGACTTTGCGCAGCTTTACATTTTCTTCGGTTTCAGAAGGGAATAGAATCTTCGAGTTCTTAATCATTTCTTGACGAAAAAGCGGGTCATCCACGTTGAAATGAGCCGTAAAATACGTCATCCCATCTTCTGAAGCGCAGCGATTTGCATGCTTAAAGCCTGGCGGGATCAGAATAATGTCCCCTTCATGCAAGAAGTAGCGGCTCTGTTCCATCAGCGTTTCCTGAGAACCCGTCAGGATGAGGTTGATTTCAAACCCGATGTGGGCTTCTACCGGCATTTCCCAATTTTTTTTCACTTGCTGCTGGTGGGCCCCGTAAAATTTCACATTCCAATCAATGACGGGAAGCCACCGGACTTCACTGCTCCATCCTAAAAAATGTGTATGCTTTTCCATTTCGCTTCACCTTGGTTTTGGGTAAATTTCACGTTGTTTGGACAATCGCTTGTCTTTCTACTCTCAATCTATAATAAAGAGACGTAAGGAGCAAGTCAGAGTAGTAATCCGGGATTGACGATACATGAACAAAACGATTGGAGGCAAAATGGATGGATAGCACGAATGTTCGATGGATTTCAAGCACAATGGATGCGGTATGGAAGGAAAGAGAGGTTCCTGATTTTGGAAGCGGCGACGCCAATCTGACGATAACCCCAGACCAATTTCAAGTCGTGGAAGGCTTTGGAGGCTGTTTCAATGAGCTTGGTTTCGCGGCGCTTAGTCATTTATCAGATGAGGAAAGAAGCAAAGTCATGCATGCCCTGTTTCATCCGGACGGCGAGCATAAGTTCAGCATTTGCCGTCTTCCGATCGGTGCAAGCGATTACGCGCTGGAGTGGTATAGTCTGAATGAGACAGATGGGGATTTGGAAATGAAGCATTTCTCTATCGAAAGAGATTTGAAATATTTAATTCCTTATATCAAAGAAGCACTGGCTTATAATCCGGAGCTCAAATTCTTCGCATCCCCTTGGAGTCCGCCAACCTGGATGAAGTTTCCGAGAGCTTACAATTACGGGACTTTACGCTGGGAAAAGGAGATTTTAGAAGCTTATGCGCTCTATTTCGTTAAGTTTGTAGAAGCCTATCGCAATGAAGGCATTACCATTCATCAAATTCATGTGCAAAATGAAGTCGTTGCCGATCAGAAGTTTCCCTCCTGCTTATGGACAGGGGAGCAGCTTCGCGATTTCATCCGCGATTATTTGGGGCCTGCTTTCGACAAGCATGGGATTGATGCTGAAATTTGGCTCGGCACGATCAATGCGCCGGAACCATGGCAGGAATGGTTGAAAAAATCGACATCCGATTTTAACGCATACGCGTTCACAGTGTTAAGCGATCCGGAAGCCTATAAATATGTAAAAGGTGTCGGCTACCAATGGGCAGGGAAATACGGCATTCAGCGCACCGTTCAGAGCTATCCCGAACTTCGCTACATGCAAACGGAAAATGAATGCGGCGACGGAACAAATACGTGGGACTATGCCAAATACGTGTTTAACCTGTATCAGCACTATTTTACAAATGGCGTGAACGCTTATATTTATTGGAACATGGTGCTGGAACCGAAGGGACGGAGCACTTGGGGCTGGGAGCAGAACTCGATGATTACCATCGATCCCGCGACGCACCAAGCTGTCTTTAATCCCGAATACTACGTGATGAAGCACTTTTCCCACTTTGTTACTCCGGGTTCCAGACGGATCGGCTTAAAAGGTCCATGGACCGGCAATGCACTTGCATTTGAAAAGCCAAACGGGGAGAAAGTAGTCGTCATCGCCAACCCGTTCAAGGAACCTAAAGTTGTTCAATTATCTGATGGAACCAATGTTCGTGCATTTGATCTTGAACCTGAATCGTTTAATACGATTGTATTTAAATGAGGTGATGACATGAAAGAATTGTTATATGGGGTAGCCTACTACACGGAATACATGCCCTATGAAAGATTGGAACAAGATATCCGGATGATGAAGGACGCAGGTATCAATCTGGTGCGGATAGCCGAGTCAACATGGAGCACGCATGAACCGCAGAATGGCGTATTCGAGTTTTCCCACGTTGATCGTGTGCTGGACGCGATGCATGAGGCAGGCATCAAAGTCATCGTAGGAACCCCAACCTATGCGATCCCTACTTGGATGGTAAAGGAGCACCCGGACGTTTTGGCAGAAACGGCGAAGGGGCCTGGCCGCTACGGCGCACGTCAAATCATGGACATCACCAATCCGAAGTATTTGTTTTATGCGGAGAGAATCATTCGCAAGCTGATCGGGCATGTCAAAGACCACCCCGCCATTATCGGCTATCAGGTGGATAATGAGACGAAGCATTATCAAACCGCAGGTGCGAACGTACAGTTCATGTTTGTGAAATATATGAAAGACAAGTTCGGCACCGTTGAACGCCTAAATCAGGAGTTCGGACTTGACTATTGGAGCAACCGGATTAACAGTTGGGAGGACTTTCCATCGGTCGTCGGCACCATTAACGGAAGTCTGGGTGCTGAATTTGCTCGATTCCAAAGGCAGCTGGTCACCGATTTTCTCGCTTGGCAGGCATCTATCGTTAATGAATATATGCGTCCGGAGCAATTCGTTACGCATAACTTCGATTTCGAATGGCGAGGCTACTCGTTCGGCGTTCAGCCGAATGTGGATCATTTCGCCGCTTCAGCACCGCTGGATATTGCCGGCGTGGACATTTATCATCCTTCTCAGAGCAACTTAACGGGAATCGAAATTTCGTTTGGCGGCGATGTGACCCGGTCTTTGAAAGGAAGCAACTATTTCGTTCTTGAAACGCAGGCGCAGGCATTCCCCGATTGGACGCCGTATCCCGGCCAATTAAGACTTCTAGCCTTCAGCCACCTGGCTTCTGGCGCTAATATGGTCTCTTATTGGCATTGGCACTCGATTCACAATTCGTTCGAAACGTACTGGAAAGGCTTGCTGAGCCATGATTTCGAATCGAATCCCGTTTATGAAGAAGCGAAGACGATCGGCAGCGATTTTAACCGGCTGTCGCCTCATCTCATCAATCTGCGGAAGTCAAATCGGGTAGCGATGCTGGTCAGCAATGAAGCATTAACCGCGCTGTCATGGTTCCCTCTTCCTGGCGGGAAGATCAACTACAACGACATCGTGCGCTTGATGTACGATGAAGTTTTTAAGATGAATATCGGCTGTGATATCGTGCATCCGGACAGCGATAGGCTAGAAAATTATGATCTGCTTCTCGTTCCGTCTCTATATGCGGCTTCGGACCATCTGCTGGAAAGACTGAACGCATTTGTTAAAAACGGGGGCCATATCGTTTATACGTTTAAAAGCGGTTTTACGGATGAGCATGTGAAGGTCCGAACCACTCTGCAGCCCGGCGTGATCCAAGAAGCTTGCGGAATTCGCTACAGCATGTTTGCGGAGCCGAAGTCCGTTTCATTCAAGGGTGACCCTTTTGAAGTTGGTGCGGAGCATAATAAGGTGGAAACTTGGATGGAGCTGCTTACCCCAACGACTGCTGAGGTGCTGGCAAGCTACGACCATCCTCACTGGGGAGCTTACGCGGCTATAACCAAGAACCGTCATGGCAACGGTACAGTTACCTATGTCGGTTGCCTGCCTAGTGCTGCTGTGATGAGGAAGGTGCTTGAAACGGCGGTCAAAGATGCAGGACTATGGGGAGCAGATCAAAATATCCAGCATCCGCTGATCGTGAAAGCGGGTATCAATGATCTTGGGAAAACGGTTCGTTACTATTTTAATTATTCCGATCATACCGAGTCTTTGAAGTATCCGCATGGTGAGGGAAAAGAACTATTGAGCGGACAGGATGTGAAACAAGGCCAAGTCTTGGAGCTATCCCGCTGGGGATTTGCAATTATTGAGGAAGCGTAGATGACTTCGATATAAGCTTACATTACTTTGCGGGGAGCCCCGGAAGGTCAACAACGAGCATCTTATGAACCAGGCTGCCAAGGAAGGTAGTCTGGTTTGTTTGCATAGGATGGAGGCTGGTGAGATTTATGATGATTCTGGCAAAAAAATGTTTTCGCTTCCTGTTTAGTCCGTTTAGGCGCAGTATTCGTAACAAACTGATTGTTACCATGATTTTATTATGCTCTATTCCTCTTATCTTCGTCACCTTATTGGCAGCTGAAAACACAAGAAAGTCCGTTGAAACCGAGGTCATTGAATCCAATTTGACTAGAATCGATTGGACGGCAGGCTATCTGGAAGACCGGCTCAATCAGCTAAACAATATTATTTATTCGATGTTGATCAATGAGAGTTTTAACGAAAACATGCGAAAAACGGACGATTCGAATTTTGCCATCGCATTTAATGCCCAAAAAGGCGTGACAAATACCGTCTTGTCGATTTTTTATTCCAATGTCAAAGATTTAAACGGAATTCAGGTTTTTCTAAAAGACGCCAACAAATATTTTACGATTGATAATTTGAAAGGCGTAGAAGTCACAACACCAAACCATATTCCGTTTCAAATCGAACCCATTTTTGCCCAAAATATCGACTTTACGATTCAAAATGCAGGAAGCGGGCAATCTTTTTATCTGGCTAGAAGTATTAATCGGTTTGAAGACCATGCAAGACTCGGAGGCATTTCCCTGGAAATAAAATGGACCGTCATGGAAAATGCCTTGAACTTATTAAATCCCGGCCAGGAACACGCTGTACTTGTTGCCAACGAACAAGGAGAAATTTTGTATCAACCGGCAAGCAAGATGACACCTTTTTTCTCACATGCAGAAATTCTGCGAATGACGGATCCTGGTCCCGGATATATCCGAACTAAGGATTATTATGTGTTTTATAATACGATTCACCCAGGTAATCTTAGACTGTTCAAAATAATACCCACGAGCTTCATTGATCATAGCGCGCAAAAGACGCTGCAATATGGGATTGTCATCGGCGTGATTTCCATTCTCTTTTCCATACTCATCGCTGTGTTCGTTGCCTGGAAAACATCAAAGCCGATCGTTCATTTAGCAAGATCCATGCAAGGAATGATTCCGATTAAAGATAGCGAAGTCCCGGTCATTTCACGAAAAGATGAAATTGGTTTGCTTGAATCGCGCTTTTATAATATGTCCTATCGGCTAAAAGAGTATATTAAAACGGAATACAGCATGAATCTGGAGAAGCGGACAGCTCAATTGAAAGCGTTGCAATCGCAAGTGAATCCCCATTTTCTGCAGAATACTTTACAGTTAATCGGCAGTATGGCTTTTTCGAAAAGTCCGGGTGAAATCTACGATGTGATCCGTTCATTAAGCGAGATGTTCCGTTACGTGATCCGAGATCCCGTTGAATTGACGACCATTCAGCATGAGATGGCACACCTCAACAATTATATGTTTATCCAGAAGCAGCGGTTTACATCAAGAATTTCATCAAAAATCAGCATTGAGCCCGGTATGGAGAATGGTTTGATCCCCAAACTGACTTTGCAGCCAATTGTAGAAAATGCATTTATACATGGACTGGACAAGAAGACGGGCGCTTGGGAAATTCATATCACGGTAAACCGGAGTCTAATCGGGATCGAGATTACGATCGAGGATAACGGCCTGGGAATGGACGAATTGGTCTTGCAGCGTGTAAGGATGGGACTAGCTCAAACTTCCGAACAAATATGGACGAATGGCGAAAGCATCGGATTGAATAATGTGGCGGCGCGCCTCTACATGCATTTTGGAGAGCCTTATGGGATAACGGTAAACAGTCAGCCTGGCAGGGGGACTATGATCAAACTTCATTTGCCTTTGAATGGGAGGGAGCAATCATGATTAAAACCCTCATCGTAGACGATGAACCATGGAACCGGGAATTGATTAAAAGGTTTGGCGAATGGGAAGCAAACGGCATGGAGATTGTGGGAGAAGCTGAGGAAGGGACAGAAGCCATCCAATTAATTGAACGCTTATCGCCCGATTTGGTCATTACGGATATGAGGATGCCGGGGATGGACGGCATTGCATTCATCCGGCATATTTACCAATGCTTTCCCCATATCCAAATTATTGTGATCAGCGGGTACGATGACTTTGTCTATGCGAAGCAAGCGATTCTCTGTCAGGCCAAGGATTATCTGTTAAAGCCCATTGATCCGAAGGAACTGAATCAAGTTTTACAAAAATGCAGAGCTGCAATAGAGGCGATATCGGTTCCGCGAAAATCCCTTTCCTTAGATATTGAGCAGCTTCAGCTCATTAAGAGTGTAATGCCTGCGTTGTCCCTATATGTAGCTGAATTGAAGGCTGATAAAGTTGAACACACCTTCCAGCAACTGCTCATTCAATTGCAAACCTTCAACAGCGTAGATCCGGTTGAGTGGGAGCGAATTTATCAAGAATTTATGCTTCTCCTTAACGAATTGATGATGAAAAATTTGCTTAAAGCTTCCTCATTATTATCGGAAGAACCCGTATATTTTTCCTCTTGTGACCAGATGATTGAAGGTTTGACCAAGGCGTATTCCGCAGCAATCGATCAATTGGTTCAAGAACGGAAATACAAAAACAAAATGAATTTACTGGATATAAAAACTTATATCGATCACAACTACACAGGATCACTAACCGTTGAGAAAATTGCTCAAGCTTTTTTTGTCAGCAATGTATATCTAAGCCGGGCTTTCAGGAGCGAATTTGGGCTCACGATCACAGATTATATACAGCACCTTCGCATGGAACGTGCCAAAGAATGGCTTCTCAGCGAGCAAACGCCTATAAAAACAGTAGCGGAACTGTGCGGTTATGAAGATGTCGCCTACTTTTATCGCGTGTTCAAGAAACATTTCGGCGTGGCCCCGGGTGAAATGCGCAAAGGTTAAAAAAGTGCAATGAAAGCGGTTAAATCCATCCAATTAACCGCTTTCATTTTTCGATTACAATGAAAACGTAATTACAAGTGACATATAGGGAGGTCAAATGAAGATGAAGAAAAGCTGGAAAGCAGTACTCAGTTCCGTGGTCGTTGTTTCCGTGATCGCAGGTTGCAGCGCAAAGGGAGATAGCGATCAACCCGCAAGCACAACCGGCGCGAAAGCAGCCGAGAGCAGCGCCGCATCCAAAAGCGTGACCCTTAAAGTGTTTCTCGCTCAACCCCGCTTTAAAGAACAATACGACAAATTCGTAGCAGATTTCGCAGCTAAAGAGAAGGCGGATAAAAATATTGACGTCAAGGTTCAGATGGAGATGCCGCCTAACGATCAAGCAAGTCAAATTTTAAAAACCAGATTAGCTGCTAACGATGTGCCGGACGTGTTCTCGCTTCATGCCATCAATGATATTCCCACTTATTATAAAGCGGGTTACATGGAAGATCTTTCGAAAGAGCCTTTTGTAGACAAACTCCTGGACAGCGTCAAACCGGCGGTAACCATTGACAACAAAGTAGTGGCCGTTCCTCTCGAAACCCTGTACTGGGGCTACTTGTACAATAAAAAAATGTTCGCCGATCTCGGATTAAAAGTTCCGACTACAGTCACGGAAATGAAAGCGGTTGTCGAGACTTTAAAGAAGAATAAAATAACGCCGTTTGAGCTTTCTTACAAAGAACAGCAATGGGGTCAGTTATTTCTTCCACTGACGGTCGGAGGTTTAGCCAATACCGACAACAAAGATTTTATCGAGCGTATGAACAGTGACAAGGGATCTTTCTCCGAGATCAAAAACCAGCTATTTGCTAATTATGACCTAGTCAACGCTAACGGTACAGAAAGAGCGCTTGAAGTGTCCTCTGTTGATGGGGCGGCAGCATTTGCTCAAGGGAAAGCGGCGATGTGGGTGAATGGGCCTTGGTTCGCTGAATCGATTCTCAAATCGAATCCGGATATGCAGATCGGCGTAGCACCGTTTCCGATCAACGACAATCCTAACGCTACGATGATAAATATGAGCGTTTCAACCTCTCTGGCTATAGCATCCGCAAGCAAAAACAAGGAAGTAGCGCGAGACTTTGTTAACTTCATACTTGATGATAAGGAGACGAATGAGCTTTTCAAAAGCCTGAAGTTTAATCCGCTTGCGAAGAATCATACGTTTGAAAGCTATCCTTGGGTCGTTGATGCGTTAGCCTTTGTAAAGGAAGGAAAATCGTACAAAGACCCTGTCATGCCCCCTGCGGTCAAAGACGAAGTCGGCAAGCTTCTGCAGTCTTATTTTGCCAAACAAGTGTCGCAGGATGATGTGATTGCGGGACTGGATAAAGCTTGGAAAAACGCGAACAAGATTAACAACAAGTAGCATGAAAGCCCGTACTGAAAGGCAGCAGAACCTGCTGTCTTTCTCTTATTTATTCAGGTGAGGTGATCCGCAGTGCTTCCGAAAAAGTTGAATCAACATTTATCCTTGCTCGCATTTGTCGCCCCGGCATTTATTCTTTATGCTGCCTTGTTGCTGATTCCGACGATCGGCGGCTTTTATTACAGCTTTACCGATTGGAACGGACTGAATAAAGACTATAGCTTTGTAGGTTTCGCCAATTTTGTTGAAGCTCTCAAAGAAGACCCTAATTTCACACATGCTCTGTGGTTTACTTTCAAATATGTGATTGTCATCGTCGTATTGCAAAATTTGATTGCTTTGGTGTTAGCCGTTCTGATCGAGTCTCGGAAAAAAACGAAAGGTTTTTTCCGAACGATTTTCTTCATGCCGAACATGGTGAGTACGATTATCAGTGCTTTCATGTGGACCTTTATGTTTACACAGGTGTTTCCTCAGCTTGCTGCGAAGACGGGTGTATTGTTCTTTAACCAGGAGTGGATCGGTAATCCGAAGGTATCGTTTTTTTCCATCATTATCGTTTCCTTATGGCATGGCGTCGGTTATATGATGATTATCTATTTAGCGGCGCTTCAAGGTGTACCGCAGTCCTTGCGGGAAGCTGCCATCATTGACGGCGCCAATCCCTTTCAGAACTTGGTTCATATTACACTGCCAATGATTACGCATGCACTGACGATTTGCTTTTTCCTCACGCTGAACAGCGCTTTTAAAGTATATGAAATCGTTTATGGATTAACGGGCGGAGGGCCGGGAAGAAGCACGCAGGTCATTACGCTAAACATTTATGAGGAAGCATTTTCGAATAACTTCCTGTACGGTTATGCCAGCGCCAAATCTGTGATCTTGTTTGTCATTATTTTGTTGTTTACCTTTGTTCAAGTCTTTGTCATGAAGAAAAGAGAGGTGGAAGCATGAGATTGATGCGGGTAGGTTCTTACTTCATTGTTGTGATGCTTACGCTGTTTGCCATCGTTTCTTTTTTTCCGCTCTATATGACTATTGTCAATTCGCTGAAAACAGAAGGGGAAATGTTCAGCTCCATATTGGCAATACCAGCCGTATTTCATTTTGAGAACTTCGTGAACGCGTATCAAAAGACACAGATGATTAGCAGTCTAATGAATACGGTTCTTCTATCCTTCCTGGGGATCGGCGGTATTTTATTATTTGCCTCCCTAGCAGGTTACAAACTATCCAGGACGCCTGGTAAAATAAGCGGATTCATCTTCTTTTTATTCATCTCTTCCATGTTGGTTCCCTTTCATTCCATTATGATCCCGCTGGTCAAAACGGCAAAAGCCCTATCGCTGCAAGGAAGCGTCTATGGGCTCGCGGTCATCTATGTTGGACTCGGCGTTAATATGGCTATCTTCCTATATCACGGATTTGTGAAATCCATTCCCAAGGAATTGGAAGAGTCGGCTTACATGGACGGCTGCGGACAGTTTAGAACGTTTGGCACCATTATTTTGCCCTTGCTGCTACCGATAACCGTGACGATTGGTATCCTGAATTTCTTGTGGATCTGGAACGACTTCCTGCTTCCGCTTCTGATGCTATCGGATGTGAACGATTATACGCTTATCCTTTCTACGAATAAATTGTTCGGCGAATATACCAAAGATTGGTCGCTAATTTTAGCCGCATTAGTGTTAACCGCGATTCCGGTTATTGTTATCTATGCGATTTTCCAAAAGTTCATTGTCTCAGGGATAGCGGAAGGGGCGGTAAAAGGTTAAGGATAGTCCCCTCATATCGGAATGGTAAAGTAGACCGCTGTGCCCCGGCCGTATTTGCTTCGGATTTTAAGGCCGAATGCTTCGCCGTAAAGCAATTTCAGTCGCTTGTGCGAGTTGTATAAACCGATATGATTCGATTCGCTGATATCACGCTCGAGCTCGTGCCTGATTTGCTCCAGTCTTTCCTTGCTAATGCCGAGTCCGTTATCAATCACGGTAAAATGAAGCATCTCGTCGGCCTGCCAAATTTTTATTTTGATTCGAGAAGGTCCTTCTTTCACCTTAATGCCATGGTAGATGCTATTTTCAATAAGCGGCTGCATGATTAGCTTAGGCACATTATATTTGTTGACGGTGTCCTCATATTCCCATATGACATCAAATTTATCATGGTATCTAACCTTCTGGATGTCGATATAGCTCAACGTATAGGCAATTTCTTTTTGAAGAATGACGGGCTTGTTATGACCTTCCAAGGAATAGCGCAAAATATCGGCCAGATTTTCTACCATCTTGTTCAGATTCCCAGGCTTCCCGGTAAGGCTGGCAATTTTCCAATTGATCGTCTCCAGCGTATTGTAAAGAAAATGCGGATTCAGCTGCGATTGCAGGGCGATCAATTCCATGGCCTGTGCTTTATATTTTCGTTCGGACAGTTGGATGCTTAAATAGTTCTGTTCGATAAAATTTTTCAGAATACGATGAATGATATAGCTGTATACGTCTTTGATGCGGGATGGCAAAGCAGGCAATGGCTTGTTGTTCTCGGCCGATTCCAGAATCGTAACAATTGATTTCACATCCCGGTAATTTTTTCTGGTCAAATAATACGTCAACCCGCTGCCGAACAAGAAGGAAAACAGCAGGAGCAGTTGGCTCGTCAAGTTCAGATCGTTGGGAACATTGTAGAGCGTTGCTTTGGGGGCGATCGATAAGTAGGTCCAACCGTATTTATCCGAGTTCAGCTTGGAAACGATAAACGGCTGGCCGTTCAGGTCTGTCTCATAAAAGGAACGCTCCTCGGTGACGAGTTCCTTCATTTGAAGCTTATCAAAGTAGGGAAGCTTTTTGTTTTTAAACATAACGTCCCCGTTAGGACCTAAGATGAGCAGGGTTTGATCCTGCAGGGTGGACAAATTGGACAAGTGGTTTTCGATATATTTAGCATCAACGTTTAATACAATGAGCCCGTCGCCTTGATCTCGGGACAATTTGCGGTAGAGACTGATTATCTCCACAGCGGAGTTCTCAAAGTTATATTTTTTAATGGTCCGGTTTTCCGTCCATACGAGTTCGTCATGCTGGTGGCTTTGATAGCTCTTGAACCATTCTTTATCATAAAATTGATCTAAATCGTTCAATCCGCCGGACGTTGTGGAAAGAAACCGGTTTTTATCATTATCCAAATAAACGTAGACAGAATCGATATAAGGCATGGCCATGGCGGGGGCATCGATCAGATTTTTTATGGTCCCAAGAACTTTATAGTCATCGAGCTCCAGCGAAGGCTTGAGCATGAGGCTTTTTAAATTTGCAAATTCAATTGCATTGGCCATAAAGTGAATGTTGAGCGAATCAAGCTCGTTAAAAATCAACTCGACATTTTCCTTGGTCTGCTTCAGCATGTTGGCCGTGTTATGGTTAATTTCTTCCGTTACATATCTCTTGATGATGACTGTGGACATCGTGCCCAGGATAAGGATAGGGACAAGCATCGGGATCAAAAAGGTGAACAAATTTTTAAGAAAAAAGGCATGGTAGGTTTTCATCTTTTTCATTCGATTGTCATAATCCTTTACCTTTATTCCGCATTTCTGAATTCACGCGGGCTTTTGCCGAAATATTTTTTGAAGGTGCGGGTAAAGTTTTTGGGGTTGCTGTATCCGATCATTTCGCTGATTTCATACGTTTTATAATCGATTTCCTTTAAAAATTGCGCGGCCTTTTCCATTTTGACGGAAATGACAAAATCCGAGAAGTTTTCTCCCGTCTTTTGCTTGAAATATTTGCTGATATAGTAAGGGCTCATATGAACTAACTCCGCCGCATCTTCCAGAGCAGCATCCCTGTAACACTCTTTCACATAATTCTTGATGACTGCGATCACTTTATCGGAAATCCCCGCTTCCGGCGCAGCGTCTTTTTTCTTCTCTTGATTCAATTCCTCTTTGATACTCATGAAAATATTCATTAGCTCATCGTATTTGGTGGGCTTGACGATATAATTTTTTACTCCATAAACCAACGCCTGCTGGGCGAACTCGAAATCTTTGTAACCGCTTAAAAAAATCACTTTAATGGGTGATTTTTTTAGGTAAAGCTCCCTCGCTACATCGATCCCCGTCATGATCGGCATTCGGATATCGCAAAGAATAACGTCCACTTCATGCCTCTCCGAATATTCGATGACTTGAACCCCATTATCAGCCTGATTCACGACCTCGAAGCCAATATCACCCCAGGGAAAGTAGTTGCTTAAGCCGTTTCTGATTTCATATTCGTCATCAGCAATTAGGAGTTTAAACACCGGCGGCCCGCCTCTCTATTCGAAAAAGTCTGTTTGTAAACAACCTCTTATAGGCACCATTATAGCATTCATTTTGCGCAGAAGTACCCCAATTTGTTCAATTCAGCATTTGATGATTCCCTTTTGTTAAAAGATGATACTTCTTCGGTAGGCACGTCCCTTATTATGGCAATAGATGATACCAAAAGAGGAATGAACCGCCTTTTTATTATTTCTATAGTCTTTATAATCAAAGATAGATGAAAGCGTTTCCCAATTACCGACGTGGCAGTGAAAGGATGAGGACATTGATCAGAATATCTGTAACAACCGCAAGAACGGATCACCCGGACAGTTATTTGAAGCAGTTGGTTCAACTGGGAGCCGATTGTCTCGACTTCGGGAACGGTTCCTGTTTTGCAGGCGTGAAGGAGCAGGGGTATCCGGATTTGGATGAACTGCTGAAGCTTAAGCGCAGGCTTCGTTCCTTTGGGCTCGATATGAATCGGGTGACGCTGCCTAATATGACGACAAGATTCATGAGCAATCTTCCCGGCTCCGAAAAGGAACTGGACAACACCGTTAACGCCATGAAAGTGTTCGGCGAAGCGGGAGTTCCCATCGTACGGCAGCGGTTTGCCGGCGATACGTTCGATTACCTGATGACCCGTTATGATGCGGTGCTTCGTGGAGGGTATATCTCCCGAGGGGAGAGCTTAGGACTCACCAAGCAGCCCCAGGAGACCCCGACTTACGAAGCGCTTCAAGCGTGGTGGGAAAATTTCTTGACCGTCTATGGTCAACTTGTTCCGATCGCCGAGGATTACAAGGTGAAACTGTCGATGCACCCTTCGGATACGCCAAACACAGATACGCCTTTCGGCGGTTTAGGCTATCATCGCATTACGGATGCTTTTCCCAGCAAGCAGGTAGGCTATATCTATTGCATCGGCACTCGCGCCGAAGCGGGAGGATCATCGCTTGTGCTTGATGAAATCAACCATTATGGCAGACATGGGCGCATTCACCTGATTCATATGAGAAATGTGCGTGGAAGTCTGCCGACTTCGGGCGGGTTTGAGGAAACGCTGCTCGATGACGGGGATTTGAACATGTTCAAGGTTCTAATGGCGTTGAAAAAAGTAGGCTATGACGGTTGTATCAATCCGGATCACATTCCTTTTCTTGAAGGGGACGATCGTGAACGGCACAGCGGAGACAATCGTACAGCTTGCGGAGTCGGACTAGCCTATTCCATCGGATATCTCAAAGCGCTGCTATGCGCCATGTACGCGATATAAACAAAATCTAACGATGAGGTGAGATGATGAAACGGAATAAACTGGGTTTTGTTTTAGCAGCTACCGCTTTGCTCGGATCCATTGCTGCAGGCTGCTCCACAGGAGATAAGGCTGCTACTTCTTCACCGATAGGCAACGCTGCTTCGCCAACTGCTTCTAATGGTCCCAAAGAGAAATTCGTCTTTTGGGACAAAGGGGAATATACCCAAGCTTATAACGACCTCATGAAGCAGCGGGTGGAAGAGTTCGGTAAGGCGAACAATATTGATACCGAATATGTGGTAGTCTCTCAGAATGATTTGAAAACCAAGCTGTTGGCCTCGATCGAAGCAAAAAATCCGCCTGATCTTATTGTGGCTAACGACCCGGTTGCCAAGCAGTTCGTCACTTCCGACCAGCTTGTGGACACTTCGGACATTATTACGAAAATCAATTTTACGGATGGAGCCAAAAAGTTTGTCGTAGTCGCAGATAAATATTACATGGTACCCCAATCCTTCCAAATGGGCGGAGCTTACCTTCGTAAAGATCTATGGGAGAAGCACAATCTGCCAATACCGAAAACGTGGCAGGAGCTATACGAGCAAGCCAAAGTAGTCAACGATCCGAAAAATGGCATATATGCCGTGGGTCTTCCGCTAGGCCAGTCAGGCGGAGGCGATGCGGAGGGGCTAGTACGGGATGTGATCCTTTCTTATGGCGGAGCTATCGTCGATAAGGACAATAATATTACGGTCAATTCCAAAGAGACGCTGGAGGCAATTACGTTTCTCGCAAAATTTTGGCAAGAAGGTTTAACGCCGCCATCTTCAGTGACTTGGGACGATAACGGCAATAACAACGCTTATCTCGCGGGTACGGTCGGTTTCGTTATCAACAGCGGAAGCATTTACGATCAGGCCAAGAAGGATAAACCGGAATTAGAGAAAAATACGCTTTTGATTCCAAAGCTTGGTGGTCCTAAAGGCAGCTTTATTCTAGGCGGCGGTAACGTATTCGCGATATTCAAAAATGCGAAAGGCACGAAATGGGCGAAGAAGTTTGTTACCGAATTCTATGATAAAGATTTTTATAATAAATTTGTTGAAGTCATGGGTGGGAAATTCCAGCCAGTACTCAAGGGCTCTGAAGAGATGGCATTCTGGAAAGATCCGAACAATAAAGCCGCAGGCTGGATGAATATGATTAATGACGTTGTTGGCTCAAGCAATTATCCGGGTCCTGAGGACGATCTCGGATCCAAGGCAAGATCCATGCAGCTAGCGACAAGAGCGGTGCAAAGAGTCGTTGTAGAGAAGATGGATCCGCAGAAATCTCTCAATCAGCTTGAACAGGAACTCAAGCAGCTGTACGGCAAAAAGTAAAGGGTTCCTAGTATACGCAGTCAGAGGGTGATTCCTGTCATGGAGCAGTTAAGTAGAAAATATGATCGAACACTCGGATACTTATTAATTCTGCCGGTGGCTTTCGTTATCTTTGTGGTCATCGGTTTCCCTTTCATTAATGCGATTTATTTAAGCTTTACAAACAAAGTTGTCGGTATGGATCCCAAATTTATCGGATTGGACAATTATCTCCACATTTTTTCCGACAGAGAGTATTGGAAAGTACTGAAGAACACTTTCATCTATATGATCTCAAGTGTTGGTATTAAACTGGTCGTCGGCCTGATACTTGCGGTAGTGGTGAACGAGTCTTTCTTCGGCCGGGGTATTTTCCGCATGATCCTGTTGATTCCATGGGCGCTCTCCGGCATGGTGGCCGCCATCACCTGGCGGTGGATGTATGACGATACTTACGGCATTATCAATTCCTTGCTGCTTCGTATGCACATCATTGATACGCCAGTTCCATGGACATCGGGGATCCACATGGCGCTTGTTTCCGTCATCATTGTGAACATTTGGAAGGGACTTCCGTTCTTCATCTTCAGTTTGCTCGGCGGCTTGCAGACCATCGATTCGCAAATGTATGAGGCGGCTACAATCGACGGAGCGGGCACGCTACGGCAGTTTTTCGCGATTACAGTTCCTTCGATCATGCCGGTCATTACCATTACGACGCTGCTTTCCTGCATTTGGACCTTTAACAACTTTGAAAGTGTGTATTTGATTACGGGCGGAGGTCCCTTAAATGCGTCTGCGGTTATTTCGACTTACACGTATGAAGTAGCCTTCCAGCAAAATCTATTGGGTCGGGCGCTAGCTGTAGCCGGTTCCGTGGTTCCTATTCTAGTCATCATGATTGTAGTCTCCATGAGAAAAATGAAAGCGGATGATTAGGAGGAACAAGAATGAAGCGATCAACCTTGAGAAAAGTAAGAAAGACGACCCTTATTTACGTCATTGTCTTTATTTTTACCATTTGGACGTTGTTTCCGGTGTATTGGATGGTGAAATCGTCCTTTACCCCTAATGAGCTTATGTATACACCGAAGCCTGCTCTGGTTCCTGATACGTGGACGGTATCCCATTATAAGGACCTGTTTCAAAAAACTAAGTTCATGAATTTTGTGAAAAACAGTCTTTATGTAGCTTCGCTCGTTACCCTCATATCAGTCAGCATCAGCATTCTAGGCTCGTACAGCATGACCCGGCTCCGGTACCGGGGGAGAGTCTTTTTTTCGCAAAGTATTATTTATACGTATCTGCTGCCCACGGCCGTGTTGTTTATCCCCATGTATGTGGCGGTAAGCAAGCTGGGATTGAGCGACAATAAAAATGCCTTGTTGATTGTTTACCCGACCATCATCGTGCCTTATTGCTGCTACATGCTCATCAGTTATTTCAAGGCGATTCCCAAAGAACTGGAAGAAGCGGCTTTGATCGACGGCTGCAGCAGCCTGCAAGCCCTGTTCAGAATTATCCTGCCTATTGCGGCTCCGGGTATCGCCGTTGTATCTACCTTTGCTTTCACACTGGCGTGGAACGAATATTTGTATGCATTGGTTTTGACGACCAGCCCGGGTCAACAGACGGTCAATATCGGCATTTCCGGCTTTAAGTTTTCGGATCAAGCGGTTTGGGGATTGTTAATGGGCTCGTCCGTGATTGCATCCTTGCCAGCCATTTTCCTGTATTTCTTAGCCCAACGGTTTTTAAAGAGCGGATTGGCTGCCGGCGGGGTTAAATGATAGAAAACCAGCGAATAGGGGATTAAACCATGATGAAAATATCGGTTACAGTGAACACTTGCGACCTGACAGATCTCGATTTGAAGCAAATGTGCCAGCTCGGTGTCGATGTTGTGGATTTCGGTAAGGGATCTTCATTTCCAGGCGTGAAGGAACAGGGTTATCCGGATTTGGATCAACTGTTTAAGCTGCGCAAACGTGTACGTTCCTTTGGGCTCGACATGAACCGGGTTACGCTGCCGGATTTTACGGAACGATTTATGAATCAATTGCCGGGTAGTGAGAAGGAGCTGGAACATTCGGCGCTTGCCGTCAAAGTGTTTGGCGAAGCGGGCTTGCCGATTGCCAGGCAGCGGTTTGCCGGAGATACAGTACCTGTCTTGACGTCCGGCTATAAAGCTATGCAGCGGGGCGGAGCCGTCGCACGGGGAGAAAGTCTGGGCTTGATGAAGCATAAGCCCGATATTCCCGGCTTAGAGGAGCGGGAACGCTGGTGGAGCCGCTTTACGGAAGCATTCCGCACGCTGGTTCCCCTTGCGGAGGATTATAACGTGAAATTGACGGTTCATCCATCCGATACGCCCAATCATGGCACCCCTTTCGGCGGACTGGGCTTCCACCGGATTATCGATGCGTTCCCAAATAAAAATGTCGGATTCGTATATTGCGTCGGAACGCGGGCCGAAGAGGGCGGAAGCTCTTTAGTGATGGATGAAATCAATCATTACGGGCGTAAGGGAAAGATTTTTTTGGTGCACCTTCGCAATGTAAGAGGAAGCCTTCCTACAGCCGGAGCCTTTGAAGAAGCGCTGCTCGACGACGGCGATTTGAACGTGTTCAAAATTTTGCTTGAACTGCGAAAAGTCGGCTACGAGGGCTGCATCAATCCCGATCATATTACACAATTAGAGGGCGACAGCGTCGATTTGGATCAAAGCTGGGCTCATTCGGGCATCGGCTGGAAATCATCCAGCATCGGGTGGGGGTATTCCATTGGCTATGTGAGAGCTCTGCTCGCTGCATTGGCGGAGTTTGAGGGCATATGCTATGGACACTAGTTGGATTCGCGGCGTGATTCCGCCCATCGTAACACCTGTTGATGCTGATGAGTGCGTGGAGGAGCAAGGACTCCGCAGAGTCGTGGAGCACGTTATTGCTGGCGGGGTGCACGGCATTTTATCATTGGGAAGCAACGGAGAGTTTTATGGATTGGATCATGATCAGCAGGAGCGGGCGGTGCGCATTACAATCGAGCAAGTCGCTGGCAGGGTGCCAGTTTATATGGGGATCGGGGCTGTCACGACCAAAGAGTGTTTGAAGTTAGCCAGAATGGGTGAAAGGTTAAATGCCCAGGCAATTACGATATTGCCTCCCATGTTTCTTACGCCTTCGGAAGATGAGCTGTATAAGCATTTCCGTAATGTAGCTGAAGCGACAGCCTTACCGATGCTGCTGTATAACAACCCGGATCGTGTGGGAAACAATATATCCGCTAACTTGATTGAACGTCTGGCCGATATTCCCAATATCGTCGGTGTCAAAGATAGCAGTGGCGATTTAACCTTGACCGCTGAATATATCCGCAGAACACGCGATAAGGGATTTAAGGTCATGGCTGGAAGAGATGTCATGATTTTAGGCTCCTTGGCATATGGTGCAGCAGGGTGTGTCGCTTCGACGGCGAATATTGTGCCTGCGCTGGTCGTTGAAATCTATGAGAAATTTGTGGCTGGCGATTTGGAGGGAGCTCTTGAAGCCCAGTTTAAGCTGGCTCCTCTTCGCATGGCATTTAATCTCGCCAGTTTTCCGGTTGTGACAAAAGAGGCCATGAACCTGATCGGACTTGAAGTCGGAAGTTCGATCTTGCCTAACACCAGCTGTTCTGAAGTCAATAGAAATAAGCTGGCTGACATATTGAAGCAGATGGGAGCTCTTCAATGAACATGAGAATCGGATTCATCGGTTTGGGCATTATGGGTAAGCCCATGAGTAAAAACTTGCTAAAAGCGGGTTACGAGCTAGTCGTTCTCGCTACCAGCAACAATAGTTCGGAGCTTGCAGCTGCTGGAGCCAAGACGGCTTCTTCACCTAAAGCTTTGGCGGAACAGGTGGAGGTCATTATCACGATGCTGCCGAATTCGCCGCAGGAGAATGAAGTCGTTCTAGGCCCGAACGGTGTGATTGAAGGGGCTAGACCGGGGGCCGTCGTTATCGATATGAGCTCTATCGCGCCTTTGACAAGCCAAGAAATCGCTAGGAAACTGGCGGAAAAAGGGATTGACATGCTGGACGCGCCGGTAAGCGGGGGTGAGCCTAAGGCCATCGAGGGGACTCTTTCCGTGATGGTCGGCGGCAAGAAGGAAGTTTTTGATAAATGCTATGATGTGATGAAAGCGATGGCTGCCTCCGTCATTCTTACAGGGGACATCGGAGCCGGGAATGTAACGAAGCTGGCCAATCAAATCGTGGTCGCCATAAACATCGCCGCGATGTCTGAAGCGTTCGTGCTCGCAAGCAAGGTTGGCGTTCAACCAGAGCTTGTTTATCAGGCCATACGTGGCGGTTTGGCTGGAAGCACCGTCTTGGACGCAAAAGCGCCGCTGGTCATGGACCGCAAATTTGATCCTGGTTTTCGCATCAATTTGCACATCAAAGATTTGAGCAATGTCCTGGAAACCTCTCATGAAGTAGGCGTTCCTCTTCCTCTGACGGCCGCTGTCATGGAGATGATGCAGGCATTGAAGGTGGATGGGATGGGAGACTGCGACCACGGCAGTTTGATTCGCTACTACGAAAAATTGGCAAAGGTTGAAGTGAAAAGGTAACAATCCAAAGAAGGGGCTGTCTCAAGAGGTCTGAATTGGCCCTAGGGATAGCCCCTTTCAAAAAAACTCCAATCCTAAGTTATAAGACGCGGATACGGATCGGGTTTCAGGCGATTGGATTTTATCCAATGAAAATCGTTGATTGGAACCTTTTGGCGTACATCCGCTGGATTTCATCCAGGCATTTACTGTGTAGAAAGGCAAATTCCTCGTTTTTGGAAGAAAGCGTTGGATATTTTCCACCCACAACCTTTGACTTTCCACCGATGTACCTTTTCCACTGTACGAATTCCAATGACTAGCGCTCTAGTAACCCTTTCGAGATGACCTTTTTGTTGGTAAAATCGAAGGATCAGTTTCTAGCATGAAAGAAAGAGAGGAGCTATGTACCGTGCGTATTGTGTTGGCGCCTGATTCCTATAAAGGAAGTTTATCCGCCCTTGATGTCGCGGATGCGATGGAACGGGGGATTCGGGAAGTATTTCCCGATGCTGCGGTAAGTAAAGTGCCGATTGCCGATGGCGGTGAAGGCACGGTAGAAGCGCTTATAACGGCTACCGGCGGCCGGTTGATCCGTGAAAAAGTAGTGGGACCATTAGGAAGAGAGATAGACAGCTATTGGGGGATTCTCGGAGACGGAGAAACCGGGGTCATCGAGCTTGCGGCTGCTTCCGGTTTGCCTCTTGTGCCGAAGGAACAAAGGAATCCTTATCTCACGACGACATTCGGCACCGGACAGTTGATCAAGGCAGCTCTCGATTACGGGCTGCGCAAGCTGATCATCGGCATTGGAGGCAGTGCAACCAATGACGGCGGTGCGGGAATAGCACAGGCATTAGGCATCAAATTCCTGGATGCGGAAGGCGATGAACTGCCCTTAGGAGGAGCGGCTCTTGCCCGGCTCTCTCGAATCGACTTATCCGGTCTGGATGATCGTATTGACTTAACGGAAATAAGGGTCGCATGCGACGTCGATAATCCGTTATGCGGGCCTTTCGGGGCATCGGCGGTTTATGGTCCGCAAAAAGGAGCGACACCCGAAATGGTCGCTCAACTAGACCATGCTCTGAGGAATTATGCGGCTGTTGCCCGCATGGCAACAGGCAAGGACATGGCAAATTTTCCAGGGGCAGGGGCTGCCGGCGGCGCGGGGGCAGGCTTGCTTTTTTTCACAAAAGCGAAGCTGATTCCAGGCATCGAAATCATATTGGATGCTGCAGATTTTGCTGGAAAGGTTACCCATGCGGACCTGGTCATAACCGGTGAAGGTTCCACTGACTTTCAGACGGCGCACGGGAAAGCACCTGTCGGTGTGGCTAAAATCGCTAAGCAGGCGGGCATTCCGACAATTTGCCTGTCCGGAGGTCTTGGTTCAGGCTATGAAGATGTGCTCCTGCATGGAATCGACGGGCTGATGAGTATCGTGCCCCGGCCCATGGATTTAGAGCAATGTATAGAATCGGCTGAAGAGCTTGTTCAAGCAGCCGCAGCCCGAATTTGCAGACTGATAAACATTGGAATCCGTATGAACGCTCAAGAATGAACAGAACTTTAGGAACCGTTAGGGATTGTACCCTGACGGTTTTTCTGCGATTTATAATTAGGCTATGATTATCTTGAATGTTGATGTTGATATTTGAATAAAGCGAACATTCGTTCTATAATGAGGGTAATCATATGACTCGGAGCTGATTACCCTATGGATTTAAAGGAACTGATAAAACTGGCCAAGGGCTTGGACAGTAAGGACAAGCAACAGCTTATTCTCTCTTTGCAGTCAGGAACCAACGGTGCGGCACCTAACCGAGTGATAGATGAAATTCATGAACAAAAGCATAAAGACGGGCTGGTTTGCCCCCATTGCCATAGTCATACCGTTGTTCGCATCGGAAAGTACACAATTACAACACGAGCTGGCGAGGTAAAGCGTCAGCGTTATCGCTGCAAATCTTGCCTCCAAACGTTCAATGACCTGACAAATACGCCTCTCCAGCGGACGCGGCGACCTCATCTATGGGTTCGTTTTATAGAACTGATGATTGAAGGATTCTCGCTGCGAAAATGCGCCGAACTGATGTATGAAGAGGTTTCATTCGTGACCTTGTTTTACTGGCGGCATAAAATTCTCGCTGCGTTAAAGCAGGTTCCAACTGATGCATTCCACGGTATTGTCGAAATGGACGAGACCTACTTCCTGTACTCGGAAAAGGGCAGGCGGAACATAACCGAGCGCAAGCCGCGAAAGCGCAGGGGAAAAGCGAAGCACCGAGGTATCAGCAACGACCAAATCTGTGTGCTGGTCGCCCGAGACCGTCAGAAGATGACCTTCTCAGGCGTTCTTGGACGCGGGCGCATTCGCACCACGAAACTGGATGAAGCAATTGGGTCTCACCTTTCAAACTCCAATGTGCTTTGCACGGATTCCTGGCGGGCATTCAGTTCCTATGCCAATCAAAAGGGTTTGGCACATTATCGTTTCAAATCCGATGGGAAACAGCGCGTCAAAGGTGTGTATCATATCCAGAACGTCAACAGCTACCATAGCCGACTGAAACGATGGATGGACCGTTTCAACGGGGTGTCAACAAAGTACCTGGAGCATTACTTGGCGTGGTTCCGCTATCTCGACAGCAAGGAGTATGAGAATACAACGTCGAATAAGAAAAACATGTTGGTGTCTTCATGCCTGTTTTCTGTGAAAGATACGAACGCCAGACTTCGACGGATGACTTACTGTTGAGCTAAACGGAGGGACAGGCAGGAATTTTTAATTTGTGGAGGAAAATATGGACTACATTTCACGGAAGGAAGCGGTGTTTGAGACGGAACAATTGCGTAACGATACCATAGCGGCGGGTCGTCGTCATACCGTTGGTCTTAAAACTGACGGAACGGTAACGGCAGTGGGTGATAATAAATACGGTCAATGTAATGTAAGCGATTGGTGCCATATCGTCGCGGTTGTTGCTGGTAATGTTCATATGGCGACGAACACGGGTAATGCTCATACAATCGGTCTTAAATTGGATGGCACGGTTACGGCTGTGGGTTGGAATAAGCATGCCCAATGCGATGTCAACGACTGGCGCGATATTGTAGCAGTTGCGGCAGGTTGGTGCCGTACCATTGGGGTTAAATCGGATGGCACGGTGGTGGCTGTGGGTCGAAATAATGAAGGTGAATGCGACGTAAGCGGCTGGCATGATATTGTAGCGGTCACGGCGGGTGACTGGCATACAGTCGGTCTAAAATTAGACGGAACGGTAACGGCAGTGGGTAACAATAAGTATCGCCAATGCAATGTAAGCGACTGGTGCGATATGGTGACTGTTTCGGCGGGGTATCTTCATACTGTTGGGCTTAAATTGGATGGCAAGGTTACGGCTGTGGGTTGGAATAAGCATGATCAATGCAATGTAAGCGACTGGCGCGATATTGTAGCAGTTGCGGCGGGTAGTTATCATACCGTGGGTCTTAAATCTGACGGTACGGTGGTGGCTATGGGTTTGAATAAGCATGGCCAATGCGATGTAAGTGGTTGGCACGACATTAGGGCTGTTGCGGCGGGGTGTGCCCATACTCTCGGACTTAAATCTGACGGTACGGTGGTGGCTGTGGGTGATAATGATAATGGACAATGTGATGTAAGCGGATGGAGCAGCATCCAACAATAAACCGCCCTTAACAGGGCGGTTATATTTTTGGCTGGAAATCAACATATAGATTTAACATAGCCATAATTTAAGACAATCTGCAATAAATTAGTGGCATATTCACTGCTCCAAAATTATTTATAGTAAAAGGGGGAGGAGTGGGGCCAGTGAAAATTGCGATCATCTGCATGTTTCTTGTTATAGGATCTTGGATGCAAATAGATACGAAGGTAATTCATTATACGAATAAGGCTCTTTTCCTCACGTACCATCATTTGGATGAAAAGGAGTCCTTCGTGACGATTTCCCCGATGAAATTTAATCAGCATCTGCAGGTGTTAAAAGAAAATCATTATAATGTGATCCCCATCGAAGCGTATGTTTGTTTTCAGGAGCATCAGAAGTCCATACCGCCGAATGCTGTCGTCATTACTTTTGATGACGGCTACCGGTCATTTTATGAGAAGGCATACCCCTTACTTAAAAAGCAAGGCTACGCGGCAACTAATTTTGTCGTTGTGAGTTATATCGATTCCGATTACCCTGCGTTGCCATTTTTGACCTGGAATCAATTGAAAGAAATGAAACTCGAAGGATTTAGTTTTTATTCGCATACGTTTAATCTTCATCGAAAAAGGAAGGATGATGCAGGAAACACGGTACCGATACTGACGAATCGTATATTTCTGGAACCGGAACAGCGATTGGAGACTGAAGAGGAACGGAGGAAAAGAGTCCGCGATGATCTTCTGGCGGGTGAAGTCCTGTTAAAAACCGAGCTCGACAATAAGTTTTCCATGCTATGTTTCCATTTTGGGGATTATAATCAGTCGGTTATCAATGAGGCGGAGCAGTTGGGTTTTCGTTATTTCTTTACCACCAAAGAAGATATTAATTCGGGGGATAGCAGAGAAATATACCGTTTGAATGTCGGTATGCCCTATGTGACTGCGGAAACATTCCTGAAAAAGCTGCAAAGCTATGACAGAAAATACTGAAGAGCTTCGAAAACGATTCGCTGATGGTATTTAACAATAATTGAAGCAATTTGTTGAGAAAAAATCGGCTCATGTTCGCACATTGCGAACGAGCCGATTTTTGTTTATATCGTAGTATATCATCTACATCTTACCCCGCCCTCTCGGTGCCTAGTAGTAACCGATCATTAGGACTCGACTCTATTCATGTGATTTTAAGTTAACATTTATTCCGTGTTAAGCTTCTGTTCAAACAGAATTCATAGACAGGGAATATAATTCAAAGTGTAAGAAATTGAAGGGATTGAGAGGTGATAGAAAACAAAAATGAAAGTCAGTTGAGATCTGAATCTTCCCTGCAGTAGGCGCAGCTTTCTATGCAAATCATAATACACTAATAGGTTTAAAGGAGATAATGAATCAATGGACAAAAATTGGATGAAAAAATTTGTTGTTTCAGGTCTAACGCTCAGCATGATCTTGGGTACAGGCACAGCGGCATTTGCCAAAGACTATGATAATTACAAGTATGATAATAATACTCATAATTATATGAAAAATGGAAAAGGCAACTTCAATTTAAGGCTTAACTTTAGTGACATGTTGGGGAATGATGTACAATGGGCTTCGCAGTACATAGCTGATCTAGCTAATAGGCAAATCTTTGACGGCTACTCGGACGGAACGTTTCAGCCGAAGAATTCAGTCACCCGAATTGAAGCTATTACTGCAGCCGTACGCTTGATGGGTCTGCGAAATACAGCTGAATCGAGTGCTAAAATGCAAGCGCATTTGAATTTCAAAGACGCCGATCTGGTACCCTCCTGGGCAGTCGGCTATGTGGCAACAGCTGTTGAGAACAATCTATTCGCAGAATCAGATGATTTGGTGAACCCTGGCCAAGCAGCTAACCGAATTTGGGCGACAACGCTGCTGGTTAAGGCACTCGGTCTTCAAAGTGAAGCCGAAGCGAAAATGAATGTACAGCTGCCTTTTACGGATTCGAATAAGATTCCTGCTGGGGCTGTCGGCTACGTAGAAGTTGCAATTGAAAAAGGACTTGTGAACGGCTTTGAAGATAATACGTTCCGTCCGAATCAATTGGTTACGCGCGCGCAAATAGCTGCATTGCTCGACCGTGCCGGCGATCAGCTGCCAAACAGTAATGATGGATTGGTAACAGGTACAGTCGTTGCTATTAATAACAACGTGCTGCAACTCACGAATGCCGGACAAACGGAGACTGTAACATTGGACCCCAACGCATTCATATATCGCGGTGGCGTACAGACTAGTGCGTCTGCACTTCAAGCGGGAGATGTGGTGAAAACGCGATCTTATAACAACAATGTCATCTTTGTTGAAGTGACTCAGCCTGTCGGTTCCACATCGGACACCAATAACGGGGTAACAACCGGCTCGGTAACTGCCTTAGTGATCAATAACGTGTTGACAATTTCCAGTAATGGGCAAACCGTAAATCTAACGCTTAGCCCGAATACGTTCATTTACCGCAACGGCACACAAGTCAGTGCATCTGCACTGCAAATAGGGGATGTGGTAAGCACCAGATCCTACAATAATGCTGTGGTTTCCGTGGAAGTAACGCAGCCGGCTGGCGGCACAGCATCTCAGATTACCGATAATGGCTTAGTTACAGGAACGGTAATCACCGCTGTGAACAACAATGTATTAACCGTGACGAATAGTGCCGGACAAACGGTAACCCTTAATTTGAATCCAAATGCAAATATTTACCGTAACGGGTTGCAAGTCAGCGCATCAGCACTTCAAGCCGGGGATGTGGTGGATGCTTACTCCGCCAATAATTCTGTTTATCTTATTGAAGTGAAAAGCACCGGTCAAGTTCAGAATTTGAATGTGTCTGGCACTTTGAACAGCATAACGCTGGATAGCCAAGGGAAAATTTCAACCATATCAATAAATCAAGTGAATTCCGACAATAGCGTTCAGACAGTTGTATACAGTGTTTCGCCTGCTGTAACGATTTCCGGAGATATGTCACAGCTTGTACAAAATCACTCTATCGCGCTGCAGGGAAGCAACCAAGTAGTCTCGACAATTGTAATTAAATAAACATCAATGAAGATATATTGTTGAATCGGAAAAGATTGCCTCCTATTCGGCCTTCCTGGCCATAGGGTTGGCAATCTTTTATTGTTTTGCAGGTAGATCCGCATGCCACTATGTTAAAATGTGCCCGCCTTCCACATGGAGAACGGTTCCGGTAACGAAACTATTTTGGATCAAGTAGAGTACGCTTTGCGCTACATCTTCCGCTTTTCCAACACGTTTCAATGGGAGTTTGTTTGCCACCGTTGCATAAAAATTAGTGCGCGCGTCTTCTTGCATTTTACTTCGCGACGGCGTATCAATAATACCGGGTGAGACGATATTAACCCGAATTGGAGCAAGCTCCAAAGCCAAGGTTTGGCCCAAATTCGAAACCGCTGCATTGACAGCGCCGAGAGCGGATGAACCAATCATTGCTTTGTAGGCGACAACGCCGGAGAATAGAGTCATTGAGCCGGTCGGCGAAATTTGGGTTGCTCCGTATTTGGCTGCATAATATTGACCCCAAAATTTATTTTCGAACAGTTGTCGCGCCTGGGCTGAGTCCGTTTGAAGAAATGATCCGCCCGATGTTTCCGCTGCGCTGACGACCAGATGGTCGAACGGGCCTACTTTTTCAAAAAAAGATTTCACTTGCTGTTCATCTGTCGTATCCAGCGTATAAACGGAAGCTTTGGACCCCAGAATCTCTTTTGCTCTTTGCAATTTATCTTCAGAGCGGCTGGCAATGATCACATCTGCGCCAAGCGCTTGTACTTGTTTAGCTGTTTCCAAACCAATGCCGGAACTTCCGCCGATAATGACGATTCTTTGATTTTGTAACATGAGAGTTCCTCCTTATTCCACGTTATGATTTATATGATCCCTTTAAGATGGGAAGCGAGTTCGGATACAAATTTATCGATATTCGGATTTTTGATGACGTCGTAGCAGGCAAAGCTCTTTAAAGGCTGCATACCGAGAAACTCCTGTACGCGATGCAAATGACTGAGTGCTCCTTCCAAGCTATCTCCTTTAAAAAACTGCGCAGGATCGTTAAACGCTTTTTCAGGCGCATTCCATGTTGTTGAAAACATATAAGATTTGCTGGTTAATAATCCGCCTCTTCCATATTGCTCTGCACCCTTGAAAAATAAACCGTACGCGTATACTTCATCCATGTATGTTTTCAATAACCCGGGAACACTAAACCAGTAAATGGGTGTTTGGTAAATGATCGTATCGGCCCAAATAAATTTCTTTTGTTCTTCTTCGACGGAATAACCGTTTTGAAGGGTGGTTGTTTTTACGCTATGGTTTTCTTTTAACAAGCTTACCGTGCTATCGACCAATGTTTGGTTTAACTTTCCTTCCGCCGAACCATATTTTTGGTGACCATTTATGATGAGTATGTTTTTCATTTTCTAGCCAACTCCTTTATATTTATAAGCTGTGAATGTTCAGCAGGCTCTGACAGTGAAGCATCGCGTCGATCCAGCTTAACGACTCACAACGATATTATATATACATTAACTTCATTATTGGAAGTAGTGATATTTAATTCATATAGTTTCCGAAAGTATACTGTTGTGATATGATTGGAGTAAATCCATTAAAAAAATTTGGTGGTGACCTATACATGCACGTAAATGAACCAATAGAACTGACCAAAGGAACACCAGGTGAGCCTTGTCCTATTGCCAAGACACTTGACGTGATCGGAACAAAATGGACCTTTTTAATCATTCGGGATCTGCTTATCGAAGGTACGATGCGATTCAGCGACCTGCTGAAATCCATGGAAGGGATCAGCCCGAAAACACTTTCGCTCAGACTTAGGGAGTTGGAGGATCATGGGGTATTGGATAGGAAGGTATTTCCGGAGGTTCCCCCGCGAGTAGAATATACGTTAACGGAAAAAGGTAAACGATTGGAAGGGATTTTTATTGAGTTAAAGAGGTTTGGGTTAAATTTATAAAATGGGATACCCCATATTAATCTTTCGCTGTTGAGCGGGAACTTCCCCGCACAGCGATGTAAAACATCGTTGCGGCTACGCTACGATGTTGATCCTACCCCTGCAACGATGGAAACCATCGTTGCAGATCGCCTTTATTCGCTGGTGCGCGGGAACTCCTCCGCACAGCGATGTAAAACATCGTTGCGGCTACGCTACGATGTTGATCCTACTCCTGCAACGATGGAAACCATCGTTGCAAATCGCCATTATTCGCTGGCGCAGTGGAAAGGTGGTAACCAGGGAGCGGAAATTACAGAAGCCGGACAAAGATGAGTCCAGCCCGGCTATTCCTTTGCATCCGCTGGAATATTGAACGGTTATGCAGACTACACGATCCGAGCAGGCAACTCGGCAACGAGAGCCGAAGCGGCAACGATGATCTTCAAGCTGCTGGAAGCATTGAAGGTCTTGAATGACCTTGGGGGAGTCCTTTATTCGATGTTCTTCATGATCGCGAGCCCGATGGCAGCAAAATGCCAGCAGCTTCTTCCCTTGTCTCAGACATAGGGCGGAATTTGCGAATCGGTCCGATCAAGCTTTGGACGCCTCTGGCGTAATGCATGACGGCCGGAGTTTCGGGAAGGTGAAGATGGAGCGATTGCGTCATCGTATTCTGGCTGATCATGGTAACGGCAGATTGAAGCTTCCACGGTTCGTGGAGCACTTCTCCTTGAAAAATGCCGCCGGCATTCGAGCAATAAAAGAAATAGCGTTCCGTCAACCAATGTTCGAGCGTTCCTGCCTGAGGTACGAAAGGGTCCGAGCCCGGGCCGTATAACCCGTAAAATGACTCTGCTTTCCTGGTGAAAGGCAATCTTTGTCCCTTAAATTCCATCGAATCCCGTTTATGCGTAAAGGTCAAATCTGCAAAAAAGTATGGCAAACGGTACCATAACTTGGCTACGCCGACGACAAAAGGGTTAGAGGCATCCAAGGTGATAAAATAGACGCCTGAGCCTTGATCGGTTTTTACATAGGTACGAACATTGATTTCAGGAAACGCGGACATCAATGGTATAGGAGGTAAGGCGCGCAGACGAATTCCGCTCATCAGGAAAGGAATGACTCCGATCCATGCTTGTCCGTCGAAAGTATCGATTTCCAAATCACCGGGAATGAACTTGCTGATGGTCTGGGGCGCAACAGGCCAATGAGCAAATAATAGGTGCTCCCAAGTCTGTGTCATTGTCCATTGCCAGGCTCTGAAAGGTTTAATCAATTTCTGAACATCTGTCATGATTTCAACTCCGCCTTCATGATCAGTATAATTGAATGACTACCGGTTTCTCATCAATGCAGAGAACCAGTCTTTCGTATTACGGATCGGACTCTCGGTGGCGGGCTCGGCTTTTGCTGCCATAGTCGAATGTTCCGGGACGGCGCTATCGGTTGGATTTGGCGCAGTTTCTACAGGATCATAAGCGAGAGGGATTTTAGTCACCTTGCTTGTCCAGTCGTCAAGCGCAACAAGATCGCCCACATTTACTTGCCGCAAGGACGTTTTACCAAGCGCCCGAATGGCTAACTTCATTTCTTCAACGCAGGAAGTAAAAAAGTTTTGTAGATATACGGCGGCCTCATCCTCATTAAACTGATCCGCCATACTGCCGGGATAGAAAGTAAGCTGAGTGGGAGGCTCCCATGGGATAGCTTTTGTAACTTGATCATGAGTCATTGCCCATAGCAAGGCCGTCCCCATAAAAATACCGTCAGCTCCAAGCGCAAGTGCTTTCAGACAATCGCCGGGTTTCGCATATCCGCCTCCGGACAGCAGAGTGATCGAATCTTTCACACCGCGATAGCGCAGGTGACGAACTGCACGGCTAAGGGCATAGATGGTCGGGAGCCCGAAATCGTCCTCCAAGATAGGAGGGCCGCCTTTAGTGCCTGCCTGCCCCCCGTCAATACTAATAAAATCAACTCCAGCCTGAATGATGATATCCAGGTCGGCTTCGATTCGGGCGCTTGCGCAAATTTTGACGCCGATCGGTACGCCGCCCGTCATCTGACGAAGCTTGTCGACAAGCTTCTTGAGATCCTCTTCGGGCTGTTGGATCTCCCGGTGACGGGCGGGGATGACAATCACATCCTGGTTCTTAACTTTCATGATTTGTCTGGCTCTTCCTTGCATATACTCGGAGGGAATGAAGCTGGCAGTGCCGACGGTCGCGCCTTGACCGAAATGAATTTCAATGGCGTCAGCCTGTCTGAGAATTTCGGGCTCTTTGGACCAAGTTCCGGAATTATACTGGATAATTAAATATTTGGCGGCTGCTCGATCTTCGGGCAAAAAACCGCCCTCTCCCGTATTGGTCAGCGTACCCACGGCAGCCGTTCCCTTAGCTATCGCAATCTTTACTTTTTCGCTTACGCCAATGCCATATCCCATCGCGCCAGCCATCAGCGGAATGTCCAAAGTTAACGGTTTTATCGCCTTAGGTCCGATCGTGACCGTCATATCAACCTCGGCATATTCATGGGCAGGCAGTACAGCCAACTGGGCGGGAGAAAAAATCAAACCGTCGAAATTCAGAAATTTGCGCGGGCTTCCGAAAGGTCTTTCTATAATCATTCCCGAAGCGGCACGCAAGCTATTTTCGATGACTGCAATTGGACTTGTCCGCGTCAAAGCCGTGACCATTTCCCATATATTGGACGAGTAACGTTCGGACATTAACCGTTTCGTAAAGCGGCCGACGATCGATTGGATAAGGGGTCTCGCAAACATCAGAAATAAGAGTCCTGCGAAAAGAACGGCTGCAAAGGCTCCGAAAAATGCGCCGATAATCAACCAAGCCGCTGTAGTTTTCATATGGAATTGCTCCTCACCATCATCCCCAAGTACCTTTTCCCTTAATCGTTACTTTCGTAGAAACATGGATGGAGGCTTTGGCAAACTCTTCCTCCCAGTTATTCTCTACCTTTTTCCATTCCTTGTTCTGACTACCTCTTGCGTAAATCCCGAAACCGACCGGATCTATTGCGTTTTTTTGGAATTTTTTAATTAATTTTTCGACTTCTTTGGTGATTTCTTTCGCGATGTGATCCTCGAATTTTTTGTTGTTTTCTTTGATGTCCATGTCAAATGTACGTTCCGTGATCGATACGTTGAGCTTCAGTTTGACATCGATATCAAACCTCCCGTTCGTGTAAGAGATTTTAAATTTCGGTGACGTATGTTGCACATTAAAGCTGAGCCTCGGCTCGATCACACTCCCACTATTCGCTTGTTTTGGCGCCGGAATGGTCAGAGATAGACTTTTTTTCATCTCGCTCTTTAATAACAGCAGCAAGGCGCTTTCCTGAAGCCGGAGCAATGTCTTGTAGTTTCCTTTTTCGTTTAAAACCGCAGATCCCTTGACTTCGATCTCTTTTACTTTCTTGATCTCGGTAATGGAAGCGGTCACCCCTTTGTCGTCCATTTGCCGATGTAAATCCTGCAAGGTTCGTTTCACTGCGATGTTCCGTTTATTCGAGGTATCGATCAACTCGGCCAAATGGTAGGGCAGAAGCGGCTTGTCCTTCGGATCGAAATCGAATATCTCGGCAACGGGGCCGTCAACGGCTAGCACCCTCGCGGTGACGTTGAAATGGACGTCCCGATAAACGATATCGAGGAGGGGGAACCAATCTTCGTGCTGCAGCAGCCGTTTGCTTAAGAGAACGACCTGTAATTTCCCTGCAGTAGCCATTCCCGTTACCATTGAATCGAGCCTTGCTCTCGCTTGTCGGATCGATTTGACCTTGACGCCGAAATTTTCCACCTTCTTCTTGGCTGTTTTGCTGAATACCGGACTGGCTACATATACGATCAAGTTGTCCTTGTCGTCCAGATCGAATCCAACCATTAATGTGAGCGTCATGTCCTCCAAATCCAGCCGGTCCCAGCACCCGGTCAGCAAAACAACTACTGTCAGTATCAAGAAAGCGGACCGCAGGCGCCTCATGTCATTCGCTCCCCGCGAATCAGCTTACGGAATCGTAGGTATACCCACAAACAGAGAGGCAGTCCGATCGCATACGCCATACCGGTATTGTTCCACAATTTCCCCATTTTTTGAACTTGCACATAGCTCGGAACGAAAAAGACCGAGAAGGCTAATACAGCTAATACGGCCACGTTAAGAAAAGGGCGATGGTCCTGTTTGCCGAAAAGCTGGCTGAGACTGAATACGGAAAAAAATGCGTACGGAATTGCCGTCGTTGACAATACGAATAGATATATGGTGAGAAATACGATGTCAAAGCGTTCCAGGTACGAAAACTCGACTACCCGGAACATGGTTAAGGTCGGCCATGTAATCTTTGTTATTTCATCCGGGCTGAAGAGAACATAGCTGACGACTGTCGGTACGAGAAAAAACAGCAAGGAAAGCGTATTCGCAACGACAATGCCGACTGACGCATACTGTTTCTTGGTCAAAAACGGATACAGCATCAGCGCGTTTTCAAAGCCTAAAAACGACAAAAATGTTGTTTTAACCGCAAGGAAAATGTCCATCCAACCTTCTTTCAGCACTGGAGATAAATAAACCAAATGGCTGTCTTTAAGCGGGAACAAGAAGAATAAGAGCAGCAGAAGCATCAGAAAAAACATCAGTTCCGTATATCTGGCCATAATGCGTAAGCCATGGCTCGCGAGTAAATACCCCGGAATCATGAACAAAAGCATGAGCATATACATGGGTGTTTCGGGAAGAATCCACGCCTTCAAGATGCCGAAGGCGGTGTAGGTAACGGTAAGCGAGCCGATTGCGAAGTAGACCGCGGATAGCAGCGCTCCCGCTTTCCCAGCCCACTTTCCAAAATGAAAGGAAAGCAGGTCAATCAGCGTTCCTTCCGGATAACTCTTCATGACTTGGATGATGATTAAGCTGATAGCAATGGATAACAACCAGCCAAATAGAATCGAAATCCAGCCATCCGTGCCCGCTATCTTCGCCAAATCGCTGGGGAGCGACAGAACGCCGATCCCCACTTGTGATCCGTTAATCAAAAAAATATACTGCATCGTTGTAATTTCGTTAAACGCATATTTTTTCATTTTCCGTCACCTTTAGGCCGTTTGTGGCCTTGTCGTCTCGATTGAATTGCCCTGGATAGTTTGGGACGAGTCACCATGGTCCAAATCGGAAATCGAATTATAAAATCTTTCCAATCGCTGTAACGCATTGGGGCGAACGGACTGCCGTAAGGCGTCCCGAGCGATTCCAGCGCAATCAAATGGATAATCAGCGTCATTGCACCGACGGCGATGCCGATGACGCCGAACATAGAGGCGAGCAGCATCATCGGAAAGCGGATCAGCCGAATGGCCGCGACCATATCGAAACTGGGAATAATAAACGAAGCGATCGCCGTAGAGGCGACAACAATAACCATCATATTGCTAACAAAGCCGGCTTGAACGGCAGTCTGGCCAATGACAATCCCCCCGACGATGCCGACGGTTTGTCCGATCGGAGCCGGCAGACGGATCCCGGACTCTCGCAGCAGCTCGAGCGTAATTTCCATGAGCAATGCCTCAAGAAGCGGTGGAAACGGCACGCGAGCGCGGTATTCTCCGACAGACAATATGGCCTTGAGGGGAATAATCTCAATGTTGTACGATATGGAGGCAATATATAGCGCAGGCAAAAATACCGCGATGAAAAAAGCAATAAACCGCAGCAGACGGATGAAGGATGCAATCGGCCAGCGGGTGCTGTAATCGTCAACGCTTTGCAGGAATGAGATAAAGGTGGCGGGACCGATCAATACTCCCGGAGAGCGGTCGACTACAACGGCGATCCTGCCTTGCAAAATTTGCGAAGCTGCTGCATCGGGCCGTTCCGTTGTCATTAACTGCGGGAAGGGCGAATACGGATTATCTTCAATAAATTCCGCCAGTTCCCCCGTATTCAGGATGGCGTCGACCTCCACCTGTGAGATGCGGTCCTCCAATTCTTGAAGTACATCCGGGTGAACAACATCGGCCAAATACAAAAGGGTTACAAACGACTGTCCACGGGTACCGACTACCATCTGTTTGCTTTTCAATTCGCGATTTTGAATGTAGCGGCGAATCATCGCAATGTTTTGCGTGCCGGTTTCGACGAAGCCTTGATGCGCCCCCTTTAACGAAGCTTCGATTTGAGGATCTTCAATGGCGCGCTGCGGCCAGCCATGCGTATCCAATAAATACGCTTCTGACCGCCCTTCGATAAATAGGACGCTGCCCCCGCGAAGAATGGAAAGCTCCACCTGATCCCAGGTTATCGCGGTTTGTACATTGCCTAGGCTTACCCATTGAGTCGGGTTGGGGTCCACGGTCCCTTCGATCATAAGCGGATACAGTACATTGTTATTTAGCCCATTAAGATCCGTCAAACCGCTCAAGTACACGATCATTGCTTGTGAATCCGATGGTTTGACCGTAAACTCGCGGATGACCAGATCGGTCATCACACTAAAGATACGGTTCAGTTCCGCCTTATTAACAGGCAGTTCCGGACTGATAGCCCCCAAATTGGAATGGACCGCTTGTTCACTCTTTCGTTGAGGAACCGTTTTTCTTCTTGTGTCGATCAGCCACTTCAGCAATGCCCGCATTATTCCTCATCCCGTTAATCAACGATTTTTTTTAGTATGTAATTGGGTTGGGAAAATTATGTATTTGAACATTATTGATCCATAGTTAGGCCATCTTTTGTTTGACTCGGAGATTATTCTATAATTAAGTTATTACTTTCACTTGATTGATGAGGTGGGGAAAACTGTCTGGGTATTCTTGGAAGGAAATTGTGATGGAAGCAGTCCAAAGCGGGCGGGATGTGATCAGCTTGTACCTCGCAATTTCGGACGGCTCTTGTGATGCGAAAGACTGCATGACTAACGAATTAGTGGAAGCCTTGCAAAGCGTCATTTATGCGCTGGATGACCGATGGAATGAAAGTAGAAGGAAGCCGTCGGCTTTAATACTCGGTGATAATGCTTTTTATGAGACGGCGCGCGGAGATAACTTTATTCGGCTTGCATCGTACGGCACGGCTGACCTTTTCGGGATTACACCGGCCACGCGGGCATCAGGCAGTATGGCCCAATTGGTTAGCGATACCCGGGACTTGGAGATCCTTCGGGAACGGCTTGCGAAGATGCCTGTCAGGACCGTCATGGCATACGAGCGGTTTCTTAACGCACTGCTGGAAATCCCGGCTTCCGTATGTATGGAGTGGGCTGCGCCTAACGGTGAACAAAAATCTGCAGAATTGAACGTCCAACAGGTTCAAAGAAGTTGCGCGTTTATCAATGAAGTCACCATAACGGAGGTTTCTATTCACGTTAAGGGCAGCTTAACCGCAATGAATCTGGCAAAGAGAACATTCCACATGGAATCGGAAGACGGCCACTCCTATAAAGGTCGGCTATCGAATGGAGTCTTGCAGCAATACGGTCGTAAAGATAATTTTTTAGTTCTACCTGTCAAGGCGGAGGCAGTTATTGAAAGAAGAACAACCTTTCAGGCTAGCATGAATACGGAGTCATTCATTGATATTCTTTTAGAGTTTGACACGAATGTGGGTATAGATATCCGAGAAACCTTATATTCACTAAAGGCGCTCTATGGCCGTTTGGATACGTTCGTAGAACGCGACAGCGATTTCGTTTCCAGTCCGGGCATCTCGATTGCTGACTTTACGGAGCTTACTGAAATGATCGCTGCGCTAGTCTGCAGCCATCCGATGAAGGGGGCACGCCGTGTGCTGGACCCCGCCGATGTTGCGGAGGCTCACAATCTCTTGGCGGCAGGAAGGCCGATCTGCAAGTTGGTGAAGTTTAGAACGCAAATGCTTCCTGCAAATGATGACTTTGCGGATGAATACAATTTAAGTTCGACAGTTTATTCGGTGCAAAGGAAGGAGTCTGACAAGCTAGCAAAGCAATTTGCTGCTGCCTATCCTGATATTGAGAAATTGCTGAAGCGGATGTTGAAAATGATTAATGCGCTAGAGGCTGCTGCAATTTAGAGCTAAATGGGTTACGCGCAGCTTAGACACATTGTATTTGTTGTCGGAAGTGGTAATTCCGATTTTCTACCTTTGACTCTACCTGTACGCTCTGTTTCTGAGCCGCAGGTAGATTTTTTTAATGTTATGCACATAAATGTTAGAATATATGACATGTAATTAAAAGTCGAAGTATAATAATTTCAACAAAAACGAAGCTTGATCATTTTGAAATCAAAAAAATGTAATCGCAATCATGGTTGTCAAGATTGAAATTTTTTTATGAAACAAACAAAAATTAGATAATAAAAACAAATCTACGCCATTTCAAAGTAGTGTGCATTAACTTAACATGAAATTAGGTGAACCACCACAAATAGTCAGGGGGAAAAGGGATGAAAAAAGTATTAACGATTGCTTTGGTCATAACTGCATTTGCAGCGTTGCTTGAGGGATGTTCCGGAAAGCCGGCGAATGACGGGAATGCGCAGACGAGTACGCCAGCCACTCAAAAGAACGGGAGTACTACCGCTCCTGATCCGGGGAAAGCGGCAGCGGGACAGAACGGGGAAATTAAAGGGGATATCACATGGGCGACCCATAGAACCGAGCTGGTCGAAACCGATTTGAAAAAGTACGTGGATAATTTTAAAAAGTTATACCCGGGTGTCAATGTGAAAATCGAAGGGTTGAAAGATTATGAGCAGACGATGCGGGTCAGGATGGCTGCAAATGAGTTGCCCGATGTATTGTCATTGATAAAAACAAAGCAGGAAGAGCTTCCGAAGTTTTATGAGCCGCTGGACGATCTCGGACTGAGCGACAAAATTTATTTCAAAGAAATTAGTTCTTTCAATGGCAAGCTGTACGGCATCTCCCAGCAAGTGGCTTTTAACGGTCTTGTGTACAATAAAAAAGCGTTCGAGAAAGCCGGCATCACGTCACCGCCTACTACGCTAGATGAGCTATTTGCGGATTCAGCCAAGCTGAAAGCAAGCGGGATCGTCCCGATGGCTACCTCATTCAAGGATGGATGGACGCTGCAATACTGGACGGATCCGGCTGAATTCATTTACGGAAACACGGGTCTTCGAAACGATAAAATCAAAACGGATACGCCTTTCACGCTGGAGGGTCCATATGGCAAAGGTTTAGGCATTCTTAAACAGCTGAGCGACAAAGGATATCTGGAAAAAGACCTATATTCCGCGAACTGGGATCAAACCCAAAAAGATATCGCAACCGGAAAAACCGCGATGATGTACATCGGTAACTGGTTCTTCTCCAACCTGATCAAAAACGGGCTGCCTCTTACGGACATAGGATTTGCTCCACTGCCTTACGACAACAGCGGAACGTTCAAAGGCATGATGCGCGATGACTGGGCTTATGCGGTTAGCGCAACAAGCAAAAATAAACCGGCTGCCAAGGCATTCATCAAATTCATGCTGGAACAATCCGGGGATTATGCGGATCATATGATCATCTCGCCGATTAAGGATCAAAAGCAAAGTATTCCGCAGCTCGACCAGTTCATGAGCAGCAAGCCGGCCATGATGGAAGCACAGGCGATTAACACAGATGTGGATGCGATTGAGAAAAAGATGCAGTTCGATCCGTTCAAATTCATTCAAGAAGCGATCGCCAAAGATATGAAGACGGTTTTCGACGATTACAACAAAAAATGGAGTACGTCCAAAGCGGCATTGAACAAATAACGCAGATCGTACGCGTACGTAGGAGAAGCAGAAAGAGGAGCCGTGATGGTCAAGAATTTATCGTATAATCAGCAGAAACGGATTCTAATCGTTCTGTTTCTGTTGATACCGCTGACGTTGTTAAGCGTGTTTACCATCTACCCCGCCCTTTATTTATTTTATTTAAGTCTCTTGTCATGGGACGGCTACAGTCCGGAGAAAACATGGGCAGGCATTGATAATTTCAAAGAATTGTTTGCGAACAAAGAGATATTGTCCGTCTTCTCGCATAATTTCGTTTATTTGCTCTGGGGATTGCTGCAGAACGCGCTTGGGTTATTTTTCGCTTTGCTGTTGAATTCCAAGCTCAAGGGACGCAACGTGTACCGGGTGATTTTGTTCATGCCCTATATCATGAACGGCGTCGCTGTCGCCTACATGTTTAATTATGTGTTCAATTCCGAGTACGGTTCGCTGAACGCGATTCTGCAAGCAATCGGCTTTCATGATTTGGCTATCAGCTGGTTCGGTTCGCCGAAGCTTGTCAATCATGTGCTTGGCTTTATTAATCTTTGGAAATTCATGGGCTTCTCGATGGTTATCTATCTGGCCGCTTTACAATCCATTTCCTCTGAAATGCTGGAAGCGGCCAAAATGGACGGGGCGTCCTGGCTGCAAACCGTTTGGCGCATCATTATGCCCAATATCGTAAGGGTTATCGAATTGAATCTCTTCCTGACCGTTATCGGCGCCTTGGAAGTGTTCGACTTGCCGTTTCTCCTGACCAAAGGCGGCCCCCTCGGCGCAAGCGATACATTCGTGACCAAAACGGTCGGCACCGCCTTTTCCTTTAACAATTTCGGTCTTGCCTCGGCGATGAGCGTAACCCTGATTGCGGCCGTCATCGTTCTGCTCAGCTTGCAAAGGGTCATCATTCGGAGGTGGGAACAATGATTATGCTTAAGCAGCGACTTTGGGGTCTCGTGAAGCACGGCGTATTGTGGTGCGCCGTCTTCATCATTTTTTTTCCGCCGTATATACTTGTGCTGAATGCATTTAAAAGCAAAGAGGAGTTTTCGCAAACCAGCGTGTTCAAGCTGCCGGCAAGCTTCTTACATTTCGATAATTTCGCGATTGTGATTCAGCGGGCACATTTGAACATGGCCTATTTAAATACGGTAATCATTATTGCGGCAGCCGTGATCGGCAATGTCGCGATCGGTACAATGGTAGCCTATATTCTCGGACGATTCGACTTCAAGCTGAAAAGCGCCATTATGGGCGCTTATATCGCCGCATCGTTTATTCCGATGATCACCACGCAGGTGGCTACGTTTACTGTCATCAAAAATCTGCATTTGTACAATTCTTTATTTGCGGCCATTATTCTGCATCTTGGGACGGATGTATTGCAGATTTTCATCTACCTGCAGTTTATCCGTAACATCCCCAAGGAACTCGACGAGTGCGCGATGATGGAAGGCGCATCTTTGTTTAAAATCTATAGAATGATCATTTTTCCGCTTCTCGCTCCTGCTATCGCTACGGTTGTCATCATTAAAACCATCAACATCTATAACGATATGTTTATCCCTTATTTGTATATGCCTTCTAAGGAATTGACGGTCGTATCGACAAGTTTGATGAACTTTTCATCAGAGCGAAGTACGGAATGGGAGTTGATGTCGGCGGCGATTTTGATGATTATGGTTCCGATTGTGGCTCTCTACTTGTTTTTTCAGAAATATGTATTTGCCGGGATCGTGAACGGGGCAGTAAAATAGCTGTAAAACCAAGTGGCTATTGCAGTTAGGAGGTAACGGCATGCAAGGGGAATATCGTCGCAGCAAGAAATTGACCTCGGACAAATTATGGGTCTCATTTACAAACCTGAGCATGCAGCAAAAGCTATTGATCGTATTTCTTGTTCTCGTTACGCTGCCGATCATGCTGGTGAGCTACGGCTCATCCTATTACTACTCCCGTTCAATCCAAACGAGCACAACGGCCTACGCGACGGAAATCACGTCCAATATGATGACGAAGCTCGACGATTACGTCACGGATCTGTACAACATGTCGGAGATGCCGCTGTACAATAGCGATTTTTTGTACTGGCTGGAGGATCCGAATATGGGGCTGGATAAACAGCAATCCATGGACTTGTATGTGGCGAATTTGAATAAAATCAAACCCGATACGGTATCCGTATATGTGTTCGACCGGTATGGCAATGTTTATTACAATATCAAATCGACTGGAATCCGGAGCAATCTGGGCGAGGTCAAAGCCGTGTGGGAGGAAATGGCCCAGGAGGGAGACGGACGCCCTAGACTGGTAAGTACACAGGCTGTATCGACGGACGATAAGGTTTCAACTTACTATGCCTTCTCGGTAATCAGGCAGTTAAAGCGGCTTTCGGACATGGAGCCGATCGGATTTATCGCGTTCGATACGAACATCAATGCGATTAACCGGACAATTCAGGATGTTGATCAGGTGACGAAAGGGAAGACTGTCCTGGTGGATGAAACCAATAGGGTCTTATACGATAGCGATCAACGGATGATAACCCGCGATTTATCGACGGACGAGTCGATTCGGAATGCGACGACGAGCCGGGGTTCGTTTCCGATCCGTATGGACGGAAAATCTTACATTTGCACGTACGCCAAATCCGCATTGACGAATTGGAAAATGTTCGTCTACATTCCTTTGGAGGAAGCGACGAAGCAGTCGACGGTTACACGTAATTATACGCTATTAGCCACCATTGCTTTTATCGCTTTCGCTTCTTTTATTGCTATTGCCATCTCTTACGCCCTGACCAGACCGCTAAGGAAAATCAAAAAGCTCATGCAGGAAGTCCAGCTCGGCAACCTGGATGTAAGATTCAACCCGAAGTACCGGGACGAAGTCGGATTGCTAGGCAAGCATTTCGATACGATGATCGTTCGAGTGCAAAATTTGCTCGACGAAGTCAAGTTTACGCAAGCCCGTAAGAAGGAAGCTGAGTTTACTGCCCTTCAGAACCAGATCAATCCTCATTTTATCTACAATACATTGGAAATGATCCGGATGAGGGCGGAGATCAACGACGACGAAGAAGTCGCGGAAATGACTTTTATACTTGGGAAGCTGATGCGATACGGCATCAATCACGGCAATCAGATTGTAACGGTTCGCAGCGAACTTGAACATCTGAATAATTATGTCATTCTTCAAAATTTGAGGTTCTCGGGCAAATATAAGCTTACCATTGACGTTCCGGAAGAGTTGTACGACTATCCGTGTATGAAATTAATGTTTCAGCCGATCGTTGAAAATTCGATCCATCATGCTTTTAAGAATAAGGTAGGAAATGGAATCATCCGCATTTACGGTGCCCGCCAGGGCATGCATATTGTATTTACGGTGACGGATGACGGCAATGGCATGGACGAACAGTCGTTGAAAACGCTTAGAGAGCACATCTCCGGTATTCGCTTGATCCAGTCGGGCCGAGGAATCGGGCTGCGAAACGTAAATGAACGGATCAAGATCCAATATGGAGAGAATTACGGGTTGCGCGTGGAAAGCAAAGAAGAGTTTGGAACTGCAATTACAATACGTTTGCCGGAAAATTTAATGCTGGAAGAGGTGTCCGAACATGCTTAATCTCATGATTGTGGATGACGAGGAACACATCCGGCAAGGGATCGACAAAATTTTAAGCAAATATTCCGGGGAACTGCGCGTTGTGGGCTTGCACGCAAACGGGCTCGAAGCACTTGTGCACATATCGGGGATGCAGCCGGACGAACTTGATGTGATTATTACGGATATCGAGATGCCTGTTATGGATGGGCTGAGCTTTATCGAGCAGGCCAAAAGGAAAATGCCGAATGTATTTGCCATTATTCTTACCGGCTATAATGATTTCGAATACGCCAGGCAATCTTTGCGGGTTGGCGCTGCGGATTATTTACTGAAGCCAATGGACAAAAATGAACTGTTTCGGCTTCTTAACCGCTGCGAGCAAGGGAAAACAGGCGAAGGTGAAGGCCGTGGCGGCCCTGTCCAGGCTGCTGCCGATGCGTCAACTGGAGAGAATGGGGTTGTCGAGAAGATTCGCAAACTGTTGGAGAAAGAATACAACCGCGAGCTCGATCTCAAATATATCGCAAATAAAATCGGCTACAACGCGAGCTATATCAGTAAAGTGTTCAGCCGCGAAGCGGGAGAGACGATTACGGATTACATGAATCGGATCCGGCTTAAAAAAGCGAAACAATTTTTGCTGGATCACCCTGATTTAAAAGTATATGAGATTGCCCATTTGTCTGGATATCCCGACAAGATTTACTTTCAGAAACTGTTTAAAAAAACGGTCGGGTTGACTCCCCGCGAATATCGGGAGCGCAAGCTGGGTTATTTGGACTTCGCCGAAGAGAGTTGATCATGCACATCATTGCACAAGCTGGCGATTGCAAGGAGTGAAAAGAATGGTATGGGGATTAAAATAGGAATCATCGGCTTTGGAATCCGAATGAACACGTTTGTTGATCGACTTTTGGAACTTGATATGGGTGTAGAAATTGTCGCTGTAGCGGATGTCGATCTGCCGAAAACGAAATCTCTACTGGCTGCAAAGGGTTTAGACTCATTCAGCATGCAATACTTTATGGATGCCGACGAAATGTTGGACAGCATATCGCTGGATGGGGTTATGATCGGCACGCGCTGCACATTGCACACCGAAATGGCGGTTAAGGTTATGAAGCGAAATATTCCGCTGTTTCTGGAAAAGCCGGTCGCAACGACGCCGGAAGAGCTTGCACGGCTAAGGCTGGCATCGGCTCAATCAACCAGCGAGACGGTCGTTTCGTTCCCGCTTCGATTCACGCCGCTCGTCCGGTTAGTTAAAGACATCGTCGATTCCGGGAAACTGGGGACCGTGGAGCATGTGCAAGCCGTTAACAATGTGCCGTACGGCGGCGTTTATTATCATAGTTGGTATCGTGACGATTCGCTTACTGGCGGATTGTTTTTGCAGAAAGCGACTCATGATTTGGATTATATCAATTATTTGCTCGGTTTGCGTCCGACCGTCATCAGTGCGATGCAGTCGAAGCGAGTCTTCAAAGGAAACAAACCGGCGAATCTGGCATGTGTAGATTGCGAGGAGTATCGCTCCTGTCCAGAAAGTCCGTACGTGTTGAAGAACTTCAAGCATGAGGAAGTGACGGGGGACATGTGTTCTTTTGCCGTCGATACGGGAAATCATGACTCTGCGAGCCTGATGATTCGATACGAATCGGGGATGCATGCCATATATTCGCAAAATTTTTATGCAAGAAAATCGGCAGCTTTACGAGGAGCCCGCTTGATCGGTTACAACGGTACCGCGGAATTCGATTGGTATCGCGACGAGGTTAGCGTATTCATGCATCATACACCGCGCGTAGAAACATACCGTTTGGAAACGGCTAAACTTCCCCATTTTGGCGGTGATACGGCCTTGGCGCAAAATTTCATTGGCGTACTGCTAGGGCGAGAGAAGTCCCAAGCTCCGCTTTCATCGGGTATTCTCAGCGCACTCATGTGCATGAAGGCAGAGAAATCGGCTGTAACCGATACGTTTCAGAATATCGAATCGGTTGAAGCCCAGTAGCTGGCAAGATGCTGATTGTGTGGCTGTACCTGCTCTTGGGAGTCCGTCCATTCGGCCTTACTTCCACCTTTTGAGAACATCGTTCGCTAATAGCGTCCGGAGAGACGCTAAAAGGGGAGGAATCCCCGTCTAGGGATCGATTAAAGAACAAATGACCATATATAGAGAACATCGTTCTTTATATATGGTCATTTGTTCTTTCGAGCCCCGTTTGGGTCATTTCTCCAATGAAATTGCGTCCAACTGGGCGCTAATAGCGACTTTATTCCTTAATCAGCTGAAGTGTCCCTCAAATACCTGACAGGCTTCATCAATCGGTTATGTTTCTCATGTAATATTCAATTATATCTTTTCGACGAATAATTCCTATGAAAATATTTTCGTCATCCACAACCGGAACAAAATTTTGATCGGCTGCCAGCGCCAGCATATCCTCCATGTGTGCATTAATCGAAACGGACTCATTATGAATATGCTTTTCGATTTCGCTAACAGGTACTTGATGCAAGTTATCAAAATCAATTCCTGGTTTATTCTTTAACATCCACAACAGGTCACCTTCCGACAATGTACCTGCATATTTCCCGTCACTATCAACAATGGGTAGTGCTGTGTAATAGTGATGTTCTAATTGTTCTAACGCTTCTCGCATGGAAGCTGACAATGTGATATAGGCAACTTTGTCTTTGGGTAATAGAAAAGAGGCTATTTTCATAGTAATATTCTCCTTTTCCCTGAAATTTCAATTAACGTTAAGTTCATTAAATCATAAATATCTTATAAAGGCATTGAAAGATGTTTCCATTCATCCGCGCTTACACTAAAAGATAAACGAAGCAGGGGGTCAATAGCAAAGTGCTATATATGATCTAGTCTCTAATATTACCGTATAATATCATTTTTTTAAATACACGTATAACCCTAACATGTTTTTGAGGAGGAATGATATGAAGAAGGTATGGAGCCCGATGGCGGCGATAGAGGGGGAAAAGTCAGCACAACAGCGATCGAGTATCTGCAAATCGCAGATAAAGATCGCTGTTTTTTCGGTAACCATGACTAAAGTTGCCCTGGCTCAATTAGGGCAACTTCCACTTAAGGAGATTGCTGCTCAAAGTTAGATGCGGGGTTGCCATAAGTTTCGAATTTTTCGTCGCCGATGATATCGACAAATTCTTTCGCTCCTTCGGGAACGGGGAGAATTTCCGATGCTTCTACGGCTGTATCCAGATTGTCGATTTCTTCACGCGTTTCTCTGTTCATATTGAAAACTCCTTGTCATTTGATAGCGATATTATGAGCCAAAGATTGCGTCTTTTATACATTTTTTGCCGGAATGCTCTGTTCGAAGCGAAACAGATATAGTTGCGGTACGCGTCTTGGGTGAAAGGTGGCAGCATCCTACGAGGGCAGACAGTAGACAATCAATTTAGGGAATATGGAGAAGCGGGCGTTGAAATTTCGTCTTGCTTCCTCATAGCCGGTACTCCCAATCACCGAATAAATACGCCTTGATAAGACACAATAGGATTTGTGATTTTAAGTTTGAAGAAGCTGGGAGTGGATACGCTTTGGAGGAACTAACGATACAAGAAGTATGCAGCTGGTTCGAGGCCAATCGGGAGAAGTGCATCATGATTAAAAAAGAAGAACAACAAGACGTAGACCGGATAGAAATTGAACTGCAGGATGTTGGATTAATGGGGTATTCGGACACCTTAGACGCTTATCTATCCAAACAAGCGATTGTTCTTCGTGGGAGCGGGAGTGTTGAGACCCATAATGGCACAAAGCAGATACTTCCCGAAGATAGTTACGAAATCCCGTACAGAGAAAGTTTTCATGGGGTTCAAAATGAAAAAGGCATAGAAATTCAGACTGAGTCTGCCAATTACTTCATTACAACTCTATAGCAGGTAGAAGAGCTTGGGTTTATCCCCGGGCTCTTCTTTCTTTAAATTCATCTTGGCTGGATGGAAGAGGAAGTATTAAAATATCTGTAGAACCGCAGTTAGATTTTTATTGTTTCATGCTGCCGTCATGTATACTTTTCATTGATCATCTTTCAAAGGAGGCCATTGATTTGAAAATAAGTCAATTATCCAAAATAACCGGTGCCAGTACCCGATCCATCAGGCATTATGAGAAGAAGAAGTTAATTACTTCTGTGCGCCTTGAAAACGATTATCGGGAGTTCGATGATTCTGCCATTAAACGGATCAGAATCATTCAACTCTATTTGGGATTGGGGCTAACAACCGAGCAAATTGAGGCCATATTGTCTGGTGAGGATAATGGTCCCGATGACTATGTATTTTGTGAAGAAATGCTAGATACCTATCAAGAAAAGCTGGATCAAATCAACAGTCAGATTAGTGCATTGGAAGTTGTCAAGCATCGGCTGGATAAACAAATCATACATTTTGCAGAAAAACGAGGAATGACAAAAACGGAACTTCCTCTTATTGAAGCAACGAAATAATGAAATAAAGAAAGATCCCGGCTCTTATTAAGAACCGGGATCTTTCCCTTTGTCATTTCAAAGCGTCATACCGCAGACTTCCCGAAAATTTCAATCAGGCTGGTGAAGCTGTCGCCGGAGTGGCCTTTTGCCATACCGCGCTTGAAGATCTCCAGAACCGCGGCTGGCAGGGAGGTGTCGATGCCGGCATCACTGGTGGTGTGAACGACATGCTCGACGCTCGCCACGCCCATTGCTAGTCTGTCTACATCGCCGGGATGCTCGCCTGCGTCGATGCGCGGCGTGTAGAACTTGAGGAACTGCGGCAGCGAGGAGAACGTCGCAGATGCATAGGGCAGGAATTGCTCTGCCGTGATGCCGTTCGCATTGGCCACCGCAGTGGCGTGGAGGTAGCTGAGCATCGCTGTCCAAAAGATATCCATCTGGATCTGGTAATATAGCGCAGCAAGTCCCGGGTCCTCCCCACGATAATCGGTACTTGTCAGCACCTCCAGAATCTCTTTGCTCACCTCGAAGACATCTCTCGGGCCACTGTAGAAAGTAGAAGACTCCGGCTTGCCGATTCCTGAAGGCGGAGTCTGCACGCCTCCGGTGAGATGCCGGGCTCCCCTGGCGCTCAACCACCTAGCTGCCTCGCGGGCTTTCTCTGGGGTGTCCGAACTCAAGTTGATGATAACCTTGCCGGACAGGTGCTCTGAAGCCGGTTCGAGGATGGCGTACATTGCATCGTAATCCGTTAGGCTTAAGATTACCAACTCATTGGCGGCTAGTGCTTCGTTGACCGTGGCTGCCCGGATGGCACCCTTTGCAACAAGTTCGTCTGCCTTGTTCGGGGTCCTATTCCACAAGGTCACCTCGTGGCCATGATCCAGGAACACGTTCGCCATTGCCTGTCCCATCGGGCCTAGTCCGATGATAGTCACCCTTGAATGGGCACCGGAATTTGTTTTCATTGGAAAAACTCCTTTCATATGAGCTTAACCACATACTAGAGTATGGCACTAGTGTCAATGTCAACAATAATTTGTCATACGGATTTTTATTTTGCGAACGAAACAAGGAAGCCGATTCTCATTCACTCGAGAACCGGCTTCCTTGTTTTTTTCTGTTTGGTTAGAAGCCTGGGTTGAGATCCCAGCTCATGAAGTTGAGCGTCGGACCATAGTTGGCGTCGAATCCGTAAGCATCGAAGTGCACCTTGCCGCTCTCGTACACTTTTGCCGTCACGTAAGCATAGTCCCGGTCAAGCGGGTTTTTCGTCGGTTTCTTTGCTTCGAACGGCGAACCGCCGGAACCTACGACCACTTGATAGGCGCTTCCGTTATTAGGACGGCTTACATTGAAGATGTGCTCATGGCCGCTAAGATACGTCGCTTTATGGTCTTGAATCACCTTCCAGAAGGCATTTGCCGCATCCATATCCGCATCAAGGCCGCTCACTTTAGCTGAAGAATCGTAGTAGTATGTATAGGCCAATTTATGGCCAAAGACGAATGAGTGCTTCAAGCCGCGCGCTTTAGCATTATCTAAGTCTTTCGCCAGCCACTCAGTCGGGGCATGCGAATCGTTGCCGGTCGGATCCGTGTTAAGAATAACAAAATGGGATCCCCGATAATCGAAGGAATAATCAAGCTGCTTCTGCTGCGTTGTAATGTGGTCGGCACCGATCTGCGGATAGTTGTTCGGATCCCAGCCTGCGATTTGGTCGCCTAGAATTTGTGCGAATCGCTTTTCGTCCACGATGATATCGCCCATGTTATCACGCCAAGTGTTTTCGTTCGCAACCGTTGATTTTTTTACCGTCTGCCCCTTGTCGTCCTTATAGTTGTCTTGTGTCTCATGGTTGCCGGGCACCGGGAATACGTACATGCCATGCTCAAATGCCGTACCGACAACACCGCGCCAGAAGGCATACTCACGGTTAAGAATGTTCACGTCGGAGTTCGGCGTATAGCCCATAATCATATCGCCGTTATAGAACAGCATGTTGGATTTCTGAGCTTGCATTTCATCCAGCATGCGAGTAAGCACCTTCGTGTTGACCAGCCATTTCAAGTCCTGAGCAGAGGCGTCGGTCACCGTATCGTCAATGCGGCAGTCGCCGACGGACGAAAATGTAAACAACAGTTTATCGGTATTTTTCATCACGTTCTGCAGTTGCTTCAATGTTGCATCCGATACTAGCGTTGCGCCATTCGCCATGTAAGGTGCTTTGTCCAATTTAACAGCTTGTCCATTGATCGTCGCATCGGTCGATCCGATTTTCAAAACGGCCAACGTACCGCCAACGTCGATCGTGATCGACTGCGTGTCCGCTGTCCAACCAAGCGTGCCGTTCAGGCTCTCGATCGCCGGGCGCAGCGAAGCGTCAGCCAGTGCCGTAGCCGTAACTGCCTTTCCGTTGTCTGCTGCAATCGCCGACGGTATGCCCCAGCCAAGCAGCGCTGTTCCTGTCAATGTAACTCCCAACCATGTTCTCAATGTCTTTTTCATTGAATGGTTCCTCGCTTCTTAGTAAGATTTACTAATTTTAAACTACATCGCGAATGTGAACGCTATTTCATAATCTTGTAAAGCGAATGTTAATTTTGTGTTCATCGTAATATCAGAAATTGTGGACACACTTACTATTGTAAGTAAAATTTCAATGGATAAGGTGGAGAAGGCAGATGAAACCTATTAGTAAGAAGCTCATTGTAGGGACAGTAGCAGCAAGTGTAGTGTTGGGCAGCGGATTTGTAGGACAGTTACATAGAAGTGCATTTGTGCATGCCGCGGGAACTTTATCTCCTCAAGTGACGACAGATTCCGACATTGTTGAACAACAGGAACACGATCATGAAGCTGCCGGTGATGCGACTGGTGAAGATCAAGAGGAAACAGAAGGCGAAGAATAAGCAAAGCAATGCGAAACTGAAAGCTTGAACACACGTATAAAAAGGCTTGAGCAGAAGTGATTTGGCTCAGGCTTTTCTTTCGTTTAATCTGGATGCGGCCAGTGTTTGATTGCATGGACTAAAGCTTATATTTGTTATATGATATATGTATTCATACAAAAAAATGGGAGTGAACTCGATGTTAGAGTTGAACATAAAAAATCCGGAAGAGCTTGTCCTCGTCGCTCATGCATTATCAACGGATTTAAGAGTTAACATTATCCAGCTATTAAATACAAAAAAACTGAACATTAATGAAATTGCCGACGCGCTTCAGATTCCCGTATCAACGGCAGCGTCCAATGTAAAGATATTAGAAAAGGCCCGGCTGATTGAAACCGAACTGCTGCCGGCAACCCGAGGCGCCATGAAAGTATGTACGAGGACTTACCATGACATTCATATTGTTTTAAATCCACAGTTTTATCATGATCGGCCCAATAATAATTGCTATGAGATCGAGATGCCCATCGGCTATTTTACGAATTGCCAGGTATCGCCAACCTGCGGGATGGCCAATACGGAAAAAATGATTATTCAGGAGGATTCGCCTGCCGGTTTCTTCCATCCTGACCGCTTTTCCGCCCAAATCATCTGGTTCCGTAAAGGGTTTGCAGATTATCGCTTTCCGCTGGAGCTTCCTAAAGGTGCGAAGATTTATTCCGTTCAATTCAGTCTTGAGATTTGCTCGGAAGCACCTAATTACGATAATAATTGGCCTTCGGACATCTCGTTTTGGGTAAACGGCGTTGATGTGGGAACCTGGACTTCGCCAGGCGATTTCGGAGGGCGCAAAGGAAAGTTGAATCCAGCCTGGTGGCCGGAAAATTCGACACAATTCGGACTCTTAAAAACGTTGAGCGTGGACGGAACAATGACAGCCATTGATAATGTCCAAGTATCTTCGGTCAACTTGCATCAATTAGGGCTTGAGCATAGCAGCTTCATCGACTTCAGATTAGGTGTTAAAGAGGATGCGACTCACAAGGGCGGTATTAACTTATTCGGCAACCAATTCGGGGATTACGGACAAGGGATCTCCATGAAAGTATTCTATACGGTTTAAAGAAAAGAAATCGAGCCATACAAAACAATAAAATTGTATGGTCCTGCCTTTATGAACAAAAACATTGTAACAATAAATGGATTTAGCACATTTTATACATAATTTTTGAAATAAATATTGACTAAATTGATTGTAAGCGTTATTATTCCCTTATAAGATACATAAAAACGGTTATAAATCATTATTTTTGTTTTATTTTGTATCTTGTAAATTAAAAAGGGAGCGATTGAATTGAAAACAAGAAAACTAGTAACGTCAATGCTAGGCGCCACGATGGCGGTATCTCTGTTGGCAGGTTGCTCAAGTAACGGTGGCTCAACCGCAACTCCAGCCAGCAGCGAAGCTCCAAAGAAAGAACAAGCTGCAGAAACGGCGAAGGTTGACACTAGCGGCGGTAAAAAAACCGAGCTTGTATTCTGGACGCTGTTTGCGGGCGGCGATGGCGATTACATGGATCAAATCATCAGTTCCTTTAACAAATCCCAAGACAGCATTTCAGTGAAAAATGTGAAGTTAGAGTGGGCCGAATATTACACCAAGCTGGTTACCGGCGTTTCCGGAGGTAAAGGGCCTGATATCGGAATCTCTCATACGTCCAAATTGCCTGAACTCATTAAAGCGGGCGTAGTAACCGAGCTGGATGCAACGGCTAAGACTATCAACTTGAACTGGGATAACTATAACAGCAATATTTTGAGCTCTGCGACAGTGAATGGGAAGCATTATGCAGTGCCGATCGATACGCACCCGTTCATCATGTATTACAATAAAAAGCATTTGCAAACAGCCGGATTGCTCGGCGCAGACGGTAAACCGACGCTGGAGCCGGGCGCTGACGGCTTCGTGAAATTTTTGACCACATTGAAAGAAAAGCTTCCTAAAGATGTAACTCCATTTGCATTTTCTAATAATGCGGATGATCCTTATCGGCTTTGGTGGGCGCTTTACTCTCAGCAAGGCGGGAATGACGTGATCTCCGATGACGGCAAATCCCCTGCGATTGATACGGATAAAGCGATTAAAGCCGCGAACTACATCAAGGACTTGTACTACACAAGCAAAGTTATCAAGCCGCAAGATCCGGATTTTTATAAAACATTCCAGAGCGGCAAGGGCGCAATCATGATGACAGGCGTTTGGGCTACTGGCACATGGGAGACAACGAAAGATCTTGATTTTGGTGCAATGGCGATTCCGAATATTTTTGGCAATACGAAAACATGGGGAGATTCCCACACGATCATCTTGCCTGTAACGGCCAAAGAAGATCCTAAGAAGCGTGAAGCTGCTCTTACATTTGCGAATTATGTGGCAGAAAAAGGCGGACAAATATGGGCGAAAGCAGGCCATATCCCGGCTAATAAAACGGTTCTCGATACTCCGGAATATAAAGGGTTAAAATACCGAAGCGATTATGCAAGCGTTGCAGGTGATGTTGTATTCCCTAAGGTGTCTGACAAAACATGGCCTAAAAATGACATTTTGAAAAAATACCTGGATGAGATTTGGTTGAATAAAACACCAACTGACGCTGTATTCAAGAAGATCGATGGAGAGTTAAAAACGTTACTTGCCAAATAAGTGCTGTTTGATAAACAAGGTAACAAGCTTGAAGTGCTGATGACTTCAAGCTTGTTACGTTCAAGAAAGCGGGGAACGAGGCGGCATGATTACGAATGAGGTTGAATTCAAGAAAGCAGCTGTCAGGGTGAGCGCCAAAACAAAAGCAAGGCAGTGGCGGCTAGACATTTTGGGCTTTTTATTTCTTTTGCCTTTTTTGGTCGGTTACGCGTTGTTTACGATATTCCCGATGATTAAAGGACTCCAGATGAGTTTGTATAACTGGACGCTGATTAAGAGGATGGAGTTCATCGGTTTTGACAATTACATCGCTATGGTAAAGGATGCCAATTTCTGGCGTGCGCTTTGGCACTCCACGTACTTTGTTATCTTATCTACGCCAAGCATGCTGATCTTTGCTCTGCTGCTCGCCGTCATCGCCAATCAAAAAACGAGATTACAGAAATTTTTCCGCAGCGTCTTTTTCTTGCCTAGTGTATTATCGGTATCTGTCGTTTCGTATGTAGGCCTTTTCGTGATCCAGCCGTATACGGGATTTCTGAACAATTTACTTAAATTAGTCGGAATTCTTGCAGCGGATCAAGAGATTTTCTGGTTGACTGAATCCTCTTTAGCTTGGATCGCCATCACGGCCGTTACCCTTTGGTGGACGGTAGGCGTCAACATGATTCTCTACTTATCGGCCATGCAGGACATTCCTGACGATATTTATGAAGCTGGACGACTGGACGGAGCTACGGAGGGACAAATGTTTTTCAGAATTACGCTCCCCCTTCTGGGTCCCATTACGAAAACGATTTTGCTGCTCCAAATCATTGCATCATATAAAGTATTTTTGCAAATTTACATCATTACGCGTGGTGGACCCGGTACGGATACTCGGCCAATCATTCAGTATATTTACGAGGAAGGCATCAAAAACAACCATATGGGATATGCGGCAACGATGTCCTACGCGCTATTTGCCATTCTTCTTGTTCTTTCATTAATCCAACTGAGAATGAACGCCAAGAAGGAGGCGGTCTAGATGCGGGCTCTGCGTTTATCCTTATCGGTGCTTCTTGCACTGTTTTTCCTTGTTCCGATCTCATGGATGCTGATTGTATCTATAAAAGATGAAGGCATGAAAATTACAGGTGTACTGGATTGGTACAAACCGCCTTATACCTTAGAAACATATGCGTATATTTTTCGAGAAACGTCGCTGATGAGATGGATGTTCAATTCTCTTGTCGTTGCGGTTGTCGTCACGGTACTAACGCTATTGGTTACTTCGCTTAGTGCATTTGCTTTGTCCAAAATTAAGTTCCGTTATCAGAAGTTTATGTTCGTATTTATCTTAGCTGGACTTTTGATTCCAGGCGAAGCGATCCTCATTCCGCTCTATCAGGTTGTGAAAGAATTGGGATTGCTGGATTCTTATCTAGGTTTAATTTTGCCCGCGGTGGCTTCGCCGTTCGCTGTTGTCGTGCTGAAAAGCTTTTTTGATGCGGTTCCCAATGAGCTGCTGGAAAGTGCTGAGATAGATGGCGGGAGCAAGCTCAAGGTTTACGTCAGCATCGTAATGCCGCTAGCGAAACCGGCTCTAGCCTCCATTGTTATTCTTACGTTCATTGCCCAATGGAACAACTTCCTATGGCCGTTCATCGCAATTACTTCTGAAGAATTGTTTACGCTGCCGATGGGGATCCCTACTTTGATGTCGCAGTATTCGGAAGATTATGTAAGACCTATGGCCATTAATTCCGTATCCTCTATTCCCGTCATGGTTGCCTTCTTGTTCTTCGAGCGGCAAATTGTTAAAGGTCTGAGTTTTTCGGGGATTAAGGGGTAATTCATGAAGACGGAAAGAGATTACAGCATCGATATTTTTAAAGGGCTACTGGTTATCGGGATGGTTTACTGTCACATTTTGCAGTTTTTCAGTGATCCCGAAGTCTACACGGGAGCCCAGCGCGTGATAGATGTCGTTAATATAGTTACGTTTAGCGGCTTCGTATTCAGCTTCGGCTATGTTGGTCAATTGGCTTACTACAGTAAGCCGTTAAAAGCCGTTTGTGGAAGAATGCTGTCGACAGCTGTGAAAACGTTGATAGCCTTTTATATCTCAGGCACCTATTACCGGCTGTTCCTGGATCGCAAACCACTAACCTGGAGCACCGTCAAGCCTATTCTCTTGCTGCAGGATATTCCGGGTTGGTCGGAGTTTCTAGTCTCGTTCTCGCTGATTATGTTGGTCGGTCTGGCGTTATTTAAGCCTTTGACTTGGCTTATCGAGCGAAAGCTCATCTTTTGGGTGGTCGTTCTTTTGCTGCTCATGACGACGTATTTTCCTTATGACAAAGTGACGATGAACCAGCTTGGTTTGCTAATCGGCTCCAGAAAGTTTGCCAGTTTCCCTGTGGTGCAATATTTCCCTTACTATTTGATCGGGATGTTTGTCGCCCGCTACAGGCTGGGCTGGAACTGGAAGCTTTTGGTGGGTTCATTCGTATCTACCGGCATATTTATCGCATACGTGACGGTGAAACATGGGCTTCCTGAACGATTTCCGCCTTCATTGTTTTGGATCCTAAGCTCTTCATTCTTGGTGTACATGTATTTCCTGGTTGCAAAAGTCCTGACATTAAAAATGAAGTATACGAAATTTTTAACCGTGTTAGGGCAAAATGTGCTGCTATATCTGCTTATGAGCAATATGATGATATTTACTTTGAAACATAATCAGGACCAGCTATTGCTGAGTACTGCAGAGGGCTTTGGGTTTGATGTGGGGATTCTTCTGCTAATCAGCTTTTTCATTCGGATCGCGATAAGTTCAAAGGTCTATCCTAGGTCGCCCCAAGTGGATAAAACGGGAGGGGTAAACCAATGAAGAGACTAGTGACTGTTATCGTTATGATCTGCTTGGGGGTTATATTAGCTTCATGTCAGGGAGTGGATCCAAAGCGGATGGATATTGAAGGTTGGCGCAAAGTTCCTACGTATAGTAATCCCATGCAACTGGCAGACGAGTGGGAGGATTATGGAATCGGCGATCCATACGTTCTTCGCTACAACGGCAAGTATTACTTATATTGCAGTACCCGGGACGACCAAGCGGGTGTGAAAGCTTGGAGCTCAACGGACTTGGCGAATTGGAAGCCGGAGGGGCTCGTTACAGAGGAACCGGCAACTAAGGCTGCCTATGCGCCTGAAGTCGTCTATTGGAACGGTTACTTTTATATGTACACGTCTCCTGGAGGCGGTGGACATTATGTGCTTCGCAGTGAAAGTCCTACAGGCCCATTTACGGTGCAAACGGATAATCTGGGGATGACGATCGATGGGTCGGTATTTATTGATGATGACGGAAAATGGTATTTTACGCATGCATCGGATCGAGGCATAGTGGCTAACGGAATGTCGGATCCCTACACGTTCGGGCCGGATAAGCTGATCCCGGAAGCCTTTTTGCAGCGCTGGACAGAGGGCTCATCGATTATAAAAAGGAACGGTAAATACTTGATCACCTATACCGGCAATCATGTGTTCAGCACAGGGTATCGAATCAATTACTCGATTTCGGATCAAGGCCCCTTAGGCCCTTACCGGACACCGGAAAACAACCCCTTCGTAATCAGCACGGATGATGATTTCAACGGGCTTGGCCATAGCTCAACCGTGTTAGGACCGGATATGGATTCGTACTATTTGGTATATCACAATCTGGTAGGGGCATCAACGTTGGGTCCGCCTGTCCGTAAGCTGAATATCGACCGTTTGCAGTTTAACGGGGATCGGATGTCTCTGCTTGGTCCTACCTACGCAATGAATCGGCCCATTGCCAAAATGCCTGATTTTCAGGCTGTAGAAGTAGTTCCCGGTAATACGGCAGGTTGGAAACAGAAGCAAGTGAAGGATAGAACGATTGTTGTGAGTGAAGCTAAGACGGAACAAACGTTTACGGCCGAGTATAACTTCCGTGCTGCGGCGGGTGCTGAGGAGTCAGCCCATATCGGTGTTTTATTTGCCTATGAGAATGAGAACAATTACATGTTTACGGAAACGGATTCGCGTAGTCACGAGCTGTCGGTGCAGAGTGTTAATGACGGAAAAGCGGTTGAACTTGGAAAAGCTCAACTTCCAAAAGATACGGATCTAAGTAAACTGCATACCATCCGCATATCCAGCGCCCAAGGGAAGATTCAGGTGTTCTGGGACAATATGCATAAGCTCGAGGTAGTAAAGCAGGAACACGGAGGGGGGATTGGCTACATGTACGCTGCCGATGCGAAGTCCGCTCCTGCCATGTTGTTCACCGCTTTTAGCAATGATGCGAACGGGAGCAGCGATGACGAAACCATTAAACCCGTGCCTGGAAATATTGAAGCTGTGCATTATTTGAAAGATAAGAATCGCGGGTATGCACAGTCATTATCCGATGAGCGTCCGGGGATCCCGGCGGATGACGGAAGCATGGCGGCTGTGTTGCCGAGAGCCGGAGATTGGCTGCAGTACGCGATTCAGGTCAAGCAGTCAGGGACCTATGGCATCGATATGGATCTGCTGCCAACCGATACGGAGACAACCATCGAGATTACGGCCGGTGACAATAAGCAGCGATTTGTTCTGCCAAAACGGAGCAAAGCCGATCAGACTTGGGAACATATGCGCATCGGCAGCATGGTCTTGAAAGAAGGCTTCGAGAACCTGAAAATCTCGATTGTGCAAGGCTCGCTTTCCTTCAAGACGATATCGTTCTATCCCGGTGGAACCGCGTTTTCTCCTATAGACAATGTGCCTAAAGGCATGGTGGGTATGTGGATTCCCACGGAAGGAGGTTATGAGACTCGCGCAAATGAATACATCAAAACTTTCGCGGGCAGCGAAGACTGGACGAATTACCGGATGGATGCCCAGTTTCATTTTAGGGAGATGCCTACAACGGATGCAGGCCTGCTGGTCAGATCTGTTCATGAATCTTACTACCCGCACCAAATTGAGGATGCTTTCACGGGTTATTATGCGTCTGTGAATCAAGACGGTCTTGCGCTGAAAAAAGTGAATTACGGGAAACAGGAAATTCTGAAAACCGTTCCTATGGATATTCTGAAAAATGTTACCTATCAAATGAGTGTTCAAGTTACCGGCAATCGGATTCGGATCTACTGGAACGGAACGTCGGATCCGGTACTTGATTATTATGATCCGCGGGCTTACACCCATGGAAAGATCGGCCTGCTTTCCAATCGTTCCGATATTATTTTTCATAAGGTTTCTGTGACGGAGTAATACAACACTGTTTTTGTACAAATATAGATAAATTAGAGGAGTGTAGTGTATATGACAACCAAGATGTATATCAAAGATTATCCGAGACCTCAATTCGTTCGCGATTCCTGGCTCAATTTGAATGGGGAATGGGATTTCCGATTCGACGACAACAACGCTGGGGAAGCGGAGCAGTGGTTTAAACAGCTGAACGGGGATCTTAAAATAACCGTTCCATTCACTTATGAAACGAAGGCTAGCGGTATTGGAGAAGAAAAATTTCATCCGAATGTATGGTATGAACGGGCATTGGAAATCCCGAAGGAGCAGGAAGGCAACAAAGTTATCCTTCATTTTCAAGCCGTTGATTATATAGCGAAGCTATGGGTTAATGGCGTTTTTGTCGGACAGCACCATGGTGGTTACACTGCTTTTTCTTTTGATATCACTGCTTACCTTAAGTTCGGAGCGTCTAACAAGTTAGTTTTGAAAGCGGAAGACACTCAGAGCTGCACACAGCCTAGAGGGAAACAGCGTTGGATTGACGATAATTTTGAATGCTTTTATGTGCAAACAACGGGCATTTGGCAGAGTGTATGGCTGGAATATGTAGCTTCCTCGCATATAAAAGCTGTTAAAATGACACCTGATCTCGATAATCGTACAGTCCGTTTTGAATATCAGGTGAACAGGGCTGTGAATGCAAAACCGCTCCGTTTAGAAACGCGAATCAGTATAGGGGAGAAAGTGCTGAAGGAAGCGAGTCTCCTTATCGATCGTCCGTGGCTTCAAGTGGATTTGGATCTGTTTCATGAGGCCAACGGGCCTTGGAAGATACTCACATGGTCGCCGCAAAGTCCGAACTTATACGATGTGGAATTTGTCCTTTATGAAGGTGACGCTATTATTGATCATGTGTACTCTTACTTCGGCATGCGGAAAATTTCGATTGAAAAAGGAAAAGTACTTCTTAACAATACGCCTATCTATCAGCGCCTTATTCTCGACCAGGGTTACTGGACAGATAGTCATTTGACACCGCCGTCGGAGGAGGCTTTGATTGAGGATATCGATGCCATACTTGCGATGGGTTATAACGGGGTAAGGAAGCATATGAAAATTGAAGATGCCCGATTCCTTTACTGGTGTGATGTGAAGGGTGTGCTGGTTTGGTCTGAAATGGCTGCGACCTATGAGTTTAATGACGAAGCGATTGAAAGGTTCTCTGCGGAGTGGACGGAGATCGTTCGTCAGCAGTACAATCATCCATCTATCGTGACTTGGGTACCATTTAATGAATCATGGGGGATCCCTCAAATTTTAACCCATTTTAAGCAGCAGAAATTTACCGAAAGCATCTATCACTTGACCAAATCGCTTGATCCTTATCGCCCCGTAATTGTAAATGACGGCTGGGAGCATACCGTTTCTGACATTCTGACCTTGCATGACTATGAGGAAAGCGGCGCTGATTTCTCCAAGCGTTACGCGGATAAAGCCCCGGTCGTGAATAACGAAATTACATTTAACAACTGGAAATACGCCTTGGCGCAAGGGTATGCTTACCGCGGTCAACCGGTCATCATCAGTGAATTTGGGGGAATAGCTTTTAAGACAGGAAAAGGTTGGGGCTACGGGAATCAGGTTGAGAATCAAGAAGCCTTTATCGAGCGCTTCAGAAACATTACACAGGCTATAAAAGATGTAGACTACATTTGCGGATTCTGTTACACGCAGATTACGGATGTGCAGCAGGAAGTGAACGGATTGCTGACCGAGGACCGGAAGCCGAAGGTGCCTCTGGAACTGATTAAAGAAATTAATCTAGCTTAACGATGAAAAGAAAGAACATGGCTTGTTACGAAGCTGTGTTCTTTTTTTAACACAATGAGTGGAATTTTGACCAATTGGTTAATTAATGTCGAAATTTGTCCCATTCTAGTTTTTTTTCTTGAAACGATAGGGCAGATCGTGTACCATATACAAAGTAAAACTTCATAGACTCGTATAATTGTGGGGATATGGCCCACTAGTTTCTACCGGACGACCATGAATCGACCGACTATGAGTGAAAGCGCATCTAGGGTTCCGTTTCTTTTCTATGAGTAAGAAAGGCGGGTCCGAACGATGCAAGCACTTTTTTGTGTTATGCCAATAGGGGAATAACCCAGAAGGACAGCTTCACTTGAGAAATGACTCAAGGGAACCTGTCCTTTTTTCATTCGAAAAAAGGAGCGATAAACACGCGATGAAATTACTTCAAGAACGCATACGCCAAGAGGGATTGATCCTCTCCGACACCGTGTTGAAAGTGGATTCCTTCCTGAATCACCAGGTGGATACGCAGCTTGCGCTGGAGATCGGCCGGGAATTTGCACGGCTGTTTGACCAGCACACCATTACAAAAGTGCTCACTATCGAGGCTAGCGGGATTCAGTTTGCGATGGCTGCAGGGATCGCGCTAAATGTACCTTTTATTTATGCTAAAAAGAAGAAAGCTGTCACCCTCACGGAGAGTGTGTATGCGGCTTCGGTACATTCGTTCACCCGTCAAGAGACTTATCAAGTCAGCATTTCCCAAAAGTATCTGAGCGCGAACGATAAAGTGCTCATCGTGGATGATTTTCTCGCTACGGGCGCGGCCCTCGTAGGGCTGGTCGATATCGTCAGACAATCAGGCGCAGAACTTGTGGGTGTCGGTTGCGTGATCGAGAAAGCTTTTCAGGAAGGTCGTTCTTTATTAGAGCAAGAAGGTGTGCGCATTCATTCGCTGGCTCGAATCGCTTCGATGTCGCCAGGCGAAGTGAATTTTATTGATGACGATAAGTTAGTCCATCAAGCTTAAGGGAGATTACCGAGATGTTAAGTAAACAAAAAGCATTAACTTTAGGATTCCAACATGTGTTAGCCATGTATGCGGGAGCCGTCATCGTGCCGTTAATCGTTGGAGGAGCACTTAAGCTGTCTGCGGCGCAGATGGCTTATCTCATCGCAGCCGATTTATTCACGTGCGGGATCGCGACGATTTTGCAAGTGATGGGTACCAGATTTTTTGGCAGCAGATTGCCCGTTATTTTGGGATGTACTTTTACGGCGGTAGGTCCGATTATTGCCATCGCCTCCGCATCCAATCTGGCAACCACATACGGCGCCATTATTCTATCAGGCTTGTTCGTCGTGTTAGCCGCGCCGCTATATGGGAGATTGCTGAAGTTTTTCCCTACGATTGTGACGGGATCGGTCGTGACGATTATAGGACTCTCTCTGATTCCGGTAGCGATGAACAATGCAGCGGGCGGACAGGGCAGCCCCGATTTCGGTCAACCGCGGAATTTGCTGCTAGCACTTGTAACGCTGATCGTTATTCTTGTCGTTAACCGTTTGGCGACCGGTTTCTTGCGATCCATCTCGGTGCTAATCGGGCTTGCGGTCGGAACGACAGCCGGATACGCGCTAGGGATTGTCCATTTCACATCTGTTTCGGAAGCTTCTTGGGTAAGTATTGCGCAACCTTTCTACTTTGGAATGCCGCAAATTAGCCTGACGGCCATCATCACGATGATTATTGTGAATCTGGTGAGTATGGTGGAATCGACAGGCGTATATTTGGCAGTGGGAAAAGCGATCGACCAGAAGGTTGAGCAGAATCAGATTGTAAACGGCTTACGTTCCGAAGGACTTGCGATTATGCTTGGCGGGATCTTCAATGCGTTTCCTTACACGGCCTTCTCGCAAAATGTCGGGCTGATCTCCCTCACACGCATTAAATCGCGCAGCGTTATTTTTGCTGCCGGAGGCATTATGGTCGTCCTGGGCTTGCTGCCTAAGCTTGCGGCGTTAACGACTGTGATCCCGAACGCAGTGCTCGGCGGTGCGATGATTGTCATGTTCGGTTCGGTTGCTGCTTCCGGAATGTCCATTCTAGCTGAGGTCGACCTGCGTAAAGGGGATAATCTGTTGATAGCTGCTTGCAGCATTGCAGTGGGCTTGGGCTCGGCGACCCTCCCGCAAATGTTTGACGCGCTGCCGGATTTCGCTAAAATGCTGCTGCAAAACGGCATTGTGTCCGGCTCAATGACTGCCATTGTATTGAATTTGCTTTTATCCAAGCGCGAGATCGTAGAGGCTGAGACACAGGCGCCGATTAGCGCTTCATAGTGAGCTTTACAAAAAAAACTTCCCATCCTTTGGATGCGGAAGTTTTTTGCTGTGTCCGCTATCTTCCCTTTTACTAACACACACGCATTTCAAAATAAAACATAGAATAGATTACGAATAATAGAAAGGAGGAGATCATATGGACACTTCAAATAAATATCGGGCTTGTAAAAACTATTTAGGACATAAGGTTTTGATAAAAACGACACATGGGACTTACAAAGGCACGATCGTAAGGGTAGACAAGAATAAAGTTTATTTAAAAACAGTGAGAAGCAGCAAAAATAAGGCTCAAGTCTCGTTTATCCCCTTTATATTACCGCTCGTACTCTTCGATTTATTAGTCATCATCTTATTGGATTCGAGACCGTTTCGTCGAATATGACTTCAGTTTAAAGTCAAAGGGATGTTCCTCAAGCAGATTTATCTACTTAAGGGACATTCCCTTATTTGTTTTAGTCTCGATAACCATTTTGTTTATCTGATAGAGCCCTCGGTAGTTCATTTTTAAATAATGAATGATCTCTCCTTTTTTATTTTTATTCGTCATTTCTTTTGCCTCATTTCTTAGACTCATTTCCACACCTCGACATTTTTTTTGACAGAGCATTGATAATTTTATTCGCGGATTAACATTTTATTCCACTTTTTCGAACGTGCTTGGACGAATATGTAGAATGAAATGTGGTGATTATGTGCTACAATAATGAAAAGTTGATTCTTGCCAGATTTCAGTTACAATGTTGATCTATTTTTAAGAGGAAGTGATTGTTCGTTGATTTATGACGTTATTATTGTTGGTGCAGGTTCGATGGGCATGGCTACAGGATATTATTTGGCACGTCAAGGAAAAAGCGTTTTGATGTTGGATTCATTCAATCCTCCGCACGACCGGGGGGCGCATCATGGAGATACCCGTATCATCCGGCATGCCTATGGAGAAGGGGAGAGCTATGTTCCGTTAGCGCTTAGAGCCCACAAGCTTTGGTTAGATTTAGAGAAAGAATCGGGACGGAAATTGTTCTACCAAACCGGGGTCCTGAATGTCGGGACTCACGATTCTACCTTCATACAGCAAGTTATTTCGAGTTCTGACGTTTACTCTCTGCCATTGAATAAGTTGAATTCCGCCCAAATTCATCAAGAATGGCCCGGGATTTCACTTCCGGACGGCTATATGGGATGTTTTGAATCAGAATCAGGGGTACTTAAGAGTGAGGAATGTATCCGAGCTTACCGGGAACTGTTGGAAAGACATCCGGCTACCCTTTTAACGAATGCACCCGTGCAAGGGTTAGATGTCAATTCAGCCGGGGTAACGGTCCAGACCGAGGATAAAAGGTTTCAAGGACGCGCTTTAGTCGTTACTGCCGGGGCGTGGGCTTCTAAGTTGCTGTCGCTCATGAATATCCATCCGCCGCTTGTGACTAAAAGAAAAACCTTTGCATGGTTTGAAGTAGATGAGCATTTATTTGGGAGCGAGCGATTTCCGGCGTTTACTTTTGAAACCTCATTGGGTCATTATTATGGTTTTCCCAGCATGAGCGGGGCCGGCATCAAGGTAGGGCGTCATGATGGAGGACAACTTATCAATCCGGATGAAGCCATTCCACAGTTCGGGGCATTTCGAGAGGACGAAGAAGAAGTAAGAATGTTTCTACGTAGTTTTATGCCCCTTGCCGAGAAGGCGTTGATCATGGGAAAAACTTGCACGTACACCCTCACCCCTGATGAAAATTTTATCATCGACACGCATCCTGAATATCCGCATATCGCTTTTGCTGCGGGGTTTTCCGGACATGGGTTTAAATTTAGCAGTGTAGTCGGCGAAATCTTAGGCCAACTTGTTACGGCGGGCAGAAGCGAGAATGATATTTCCTTGTTTTCAATGAATCGCTTTGCATGAGAATTTACCTTTTTTCAATAATTGCCGAAAATCCTTCTTCAACTTCAAAAATAAGTTCTATAGACAGCTTATTCGGATCGAAATTATGATACTTTTCCAAGTAAATGGCGGACCCGTCTATGAGATCTTGTTCGGTAAGTTGGTGGGTATCTCTTCCATTTTGAAAGTTGACAACCGCTGTAATTCCATTCTCATGTTCATGACGGATTTCGGCCTGAAGCTCATATATGCTTTCATGATAACGTTCTGCAGTAAATACGCATGCCGAATCGATTAAATCTTGTTCATTAAATATGATTTTCATTATTTACTCCTGAGTCTTTTGAAAAATTTATAAGCTAAATAAATAATAAGGATCCAGAACAAGATCCCAAGTATAGAGACCCCGCCCATCCCATAGCCTTGCCCTAATCCGCTAAATGGGTTTAGGAAATGACCAATGAGTGCTCCCGTTGCTAATCCGCCAAAGAAACCTCCAAAACGGTTGGCAGGTTGATAGGGCTGCTGATATTGCGGATTGCGGGTGACATTCGAGGAGGGGGAACGGGGACCTGTCGTATAGCTGCCGCCTCTAGCGCCGCCTGAAAATGAACCGGAAGGCGATCTATAGCTGCCTCTCCCTGAAGAGTACGATTCGATTTGTGGTGCATTGCGGTCTTGTATGGAAGAATCTTCTTCCATTACTACGGCTTGAGTCAATCCGGTATTCATTTGAAAAGAGCTAAAGAACAACAGTAAGAGAATCATAGTTTTTTTCATACATACCCTCCATGGATAAATATACATGTAAATAGTTTGTTTAAAAGCTAATGCTTTATTCGTACAGACGACCACTTATTTTGTATAATTTCAATGGGTGAAACCGGATCATCTTGCTCATACCCAGATTCCCAAATAACCATTCAGCCTATGCTGTATGGTTATTTTTGTTGTGAAATTAGGGCATGCTGAATGGATTGGGGCTAATCCGAGTCATGGCATTTACTTTGTAGTCCTGCTTCATTACAGCAATATTGTGCTAGCAGTCCGAATTATTATCCAGAGCGTGATTCATAACGAGCGATTATAATTTATTTACGGTACCCGATTAAAAGAAGTATTCAGAATTTGAAAACGCTTTAAAGTAAAAAAAGACACTGAATGCATTACTTGTTAATTGCCATTCAACATGTTCGGATCAGACTGATTCTGTATCTAAAAGCAAAATCGTGCTAATGTTTGGCAATATTGTTTAGATTCATTAAACGGTTTTGAAGGTATTCTTGTGTTAAGAAATATTACATTGTAATGCAATGTTAAAACAAGACCTGTATTTTTGTTAGGTAAGTTGACATAAAAAAAGGGGGTTCTTTTCGACGCTTGATCCATAAATGATACGTAAATCAGGACTTAGTTAAGAAATTAATCATAAACGGGGGTAATTCTATGTCCGTACAACTATCCATGAAGCCATACAAAATCGATGACGCGCCACTTAACAGGTTTCATCTTAAAATTACCGCTCTTACGTTTGGTTCTAATTTTTCCGACGGTTACGCACTTGGCATTATAGGTATGGCTCTGACTTTGATTGGTCCGCAAATGAACCTTAGCCCCACTTGGAATGGATTAATCGGAAGTTCTGCATTGATTGGACTCTTTTTCGGAAGTCTCCTTCTCGGCGGATTATCCGACCGGATTGGCAGACAGAAGATATTTCTGGGTAATTTTGTCGTCATAGCTTTAGCTTCTTTCTTACAATTCTTTGTTCATGATCCTGCCATTCTTTTCATCTTGCGTATATTGATTGGGTTTGCTCTAGGCGGAGATTACGCGATTGGCTCCACATTATTGGCTGAGTTCGCTCCTAGAAAGCATCGGGGGTTTTTGCTCTCTTTCTTAAATGTCATGTGGACCGTCGGATATGTTGTATCTAACCTTGTCGGTTATTACCTGCAAAAGACGGGTCCGGATTCCTGGCGGTGGATGCTGGCCAGTGCGGCCATCCCGGCGGTTATCGTTCTCTTGCTGCGAATTGGAACACCTGAATCGCCTAGATGGCTCATCAGCATGGGGCGTGTAGAAGAAGCGAGGGACATCGTTAAGAAACATATCGGTCCACAAGCGGAAATTGATGAAACAGTTTCGGATCATCTCTCCAAATCATACCGGTTTCAAGATCTTTTCAAGAAACAGCTTTGGAAGCGCACGGCTTTTGGAGGTCTCTTTTATGTATGTCAAGTCATTCCTTACTTCGCGATTTATACGTTTCTGCCGGACATTCTAGCTAAAATGGGATTTGAAGAAACTTTCTTTATGGACACAGTTCTAAATTTATTCCTTCTTGTCGGTTCCATTGCCGGTCTGTGGTTTACAGAGAAATATTCACGCAGAAGCTTTATAATTAATACGTTCGTAGTTTTGACTGTATCTTTGCTTGCACTTACTCTTTTACCTGCCGGTTCACACATCCTGGCTATCACGATATTCTGTTTATTTACTTTCGTGATGTCGGCTGCTTCCAATCTTACCTTAGTATATCCGGCTGAGCTCTTTCCAACCGAAATTCGTGGAACTGGCGTTGGTCTGGTTACTGCGATAAGCCGGATTGGTTCGGCTGTTGGCACATTTTTGTTGCCCGTAAGCGTCAGTTCCATGGGATTGACACCTTCCATGATTGGCATGACCGTAGTCCTTTTAATCGGAACCCTTGTTTCGATTGCTTGGGCACCGGAGACGAAATCGCTTGCTCTGGATGAGAACATTCATTATCATTAAGCAATTATTACCAAAAGATGTCTATCAGACATCTCTTGTATGCATATTGAACTGACGACGATTCTATAGTAGTTATTGTTTTAAAGGAGATGCTATCCATGAACGCTGCCCATGCACCTATTCATCCTAAGGATATAACTGAAGTGATTCTCGGGGATCATTCGATTGCGATTTCCGAATTCGTCGCTGTGGCCCGTTATGGGGCAAAAGTATCGTTTTCACAAAGCTATTGCGATCGCGTTCATCAATCCAGACGGTTGATCGAGAAATTTTTAAACGAAAACCGAATCATTTATGGCGTAACGACCGGCTTCGGGAGCAATGTGACAGAGATCATCTCAACCGAAGATGCCGAAACCCTGCAGCGCAATATCGTTAGATCCCATGCGGTTTCCGTAGGCGATCCTCTGGAGAAAGAAGTTGTCAGAGCGATTCAACTAATGATGCTCATTCATTTGGGGCGTGGCTATTCCGGCGTTCGATTGGAACTGCTAGAGCTCATAGCATCGCTCTTAAATCAAGGAGTCACTCCGTTTGCTCCAGGCGATGGATCCGTCGGTTATCTTGCCCCGGAAGCACATATGGCGTTAGTGCTAATTGGGGAGGGCAAAGCTTGGCACAAGGAGGAACTCCTTCCAGGCAGAGAGGCTCTTGAAAGAGCAGGGTTAACCCCTACGACATTAAGTTGTAAAGAAGGGCTGGCACTGACCAACGGATCGTCATCCGTCACAGCCATGGCCATATTAACCCTATTTAATGCCATTCAAGCGGTGAAAACAGCTGATATTGCGGGCGCAATGTCATTCGAAGCTTTAAAAGGTACGATTCATGCCTTCGATCCAAGACTCCATGCTTTAAAGCAACATGAGGAGCAGGCCAAGACGGCACAAAATTTATTGCGAATCCTTAAAGACAGTGAAATTGCCGAAACGTATAAAAACTATCGAGTGCAGGATGCTTTAAGTTTAAGATGCATTCCTCAGGTTCATGGAGCTTCTAAAAGAAATTTGAAGGATGCCGCCTACACCATTAATAATGAGCTTAACTCTGTAAGTGATAATCCTGTTATTGTTCCCGAGGAAGACGACGGGATTGCCTTAATGGGGGGCAATTTTGACGGCACTTATGTCGGTATCCAGGCAGATATCATGTGTATAGCCATGGGTAATTTGGGGAAAATAGCGGAGCGACGAATCGATCGATTAGTAAATTTTCACCTGAGCGAGATGCCTAGTTATTTAGTAAGAAATCCGGGATTAAACAATGGATATATGATCCCTCAATATACAGCTGTTGGGCTGCTGGGGGAAATCCGGATTCTTTCTCATCCAGCCTCTGTAGAAAGTGTTCCCACTAGCGCCAATCAAGAAGATGTTGTAAGTTTTGCGTACGTGGCCTCGAAGAAAGCCTATCAAATTTCGAAAAAGCTGTCGTATATACTGGCGATCGAATTGATGACAGCCGCACAAGCACTCGATTTTCACCGGCCGCTGAAATCTTCTCCGGTTATTGAGCGAGTTTATGACCTGATACGAACGAAAGTGCCGACAGTAGAGGAAGATCGATTCTTCTATCCTGACATCGAAACGATCTATCAACAAATTCATGAGGGAGACATTGTAAGTGTAGTCGAAGACATGATCGGTGAGCTACAATAAAATAATAAGGAAGCGGTTTTCTCTGAAGTTTGGAGCAAAGCGGCTTCCTTTTTTAAGCTAGGGGTAGGTGATGAGACAATGAAATTGAATACAGCAGAGGCGTCCTTTTCCCAACTTCTCATTTCCGGGACATTAATCCATGAAGCGGATTTTGAAGAAATGCGTGAACGTCTTGGCATCGCAACGCGCCCGCAGATCGTTATCGTGTTATCCATAGACCGTTACACTGATTTGGCTTTGGATAAGTCGTTACAATGGAGCATAGAGATCGGGCAAGTGCTGGTGGAAGCGATTTTTGAAAGTATCACCTTGCCGTTCCTGTGGGTATGGGTAGGGGAAGGCGTACTAGCCGTATTATTGGAACTCCAACCGGATCAACTTACGGAATCATCCTATAAACAAGTCACTTACAGTGTTGTCCGAAAAATTCAAAATTTCGTCGATAAGAAGGGATTCTCCGTTTCAGCCGGGATCGGCACCTTTTATGAAGATCCGTACAAGCTTCATCTCTCCTACAGTGAGGCCAAAGAATCGCTGATCGACCGTTTTTTTCAAGGAAACCGGATGATTTTTCAATATGAAGGACAAAGAAATATTCAAGAAGAACGCGCCAAGCCTGTGACGCACGAAGAAAAAATCGAATTGCTTTCACGAGTCCGGATTGGCGATGAAGAAGGATCGATCACTTATCTGGTCGGGTTGTTAGAAAGGCTTTCCCAATCATATAAGCATAATATTGATTTATTCAAGTCGGAGGCTTACGATCTGGTCATCTCCTTGTCGAGAATGATTGTCGATTTAGGTGGAAATGCTTCTGAGATTTTATCTGAAAATACAAGAATGCTTCAAGACTTGTACAGTACGATTCGCTATGACAAATTTGTTAAAAAACTATGCGCCTACTGGAGGAAGCTGGCGAAGCAAGTATCGGACGACCACGCGCTAGAGGTGTCCCCCATTGTGCGATCCGCCATTGTCTATATTAAGGAACATCATCAGGACAAACTGTTATTAAAAGAAATTGCTCAGCATTGTTACTTGAGCACCCATTATTTTGCTCATGTATTCAAAAAAGAAGCGGGTTTAAGCTTCGTCGACTATTTGAATAAAGTTCGTATTGAGAAGGCGGTTTACTTTTTGGAAAAAACGGAATTGACCGTGCAAGAGATCGCCGCGCGCGTCGGTTTTCAGGATGCGAACTATTTTGCCCGGAAATTTAAAATGATCATGGGATGCAGCCCGTCGGACTACAGGTCGTCTGCCCAGTGCTAGCGTATTAAATATAAGTTCAAAAAGCCAACCCGCTCAAGGGTTGGCTTTTAAGCGTTTTCATGCGAAAAATTGATTCCGAATCAATTCGTAATATTGTGCTACCTTTCCGCAAATTCGGCTAGATTCAGAGTCTGTTTTTTTAAGTATGATGGAGTCATAGAAAAACAAAACACAAGAGTCATCAAAGGAGGGAAGCAGCTTTGAAAGGAATTGATCTATTAAATCCACCGGAGCTTGTCAGACGCTCCAATTGGCGGGATCGGTATGAGACGAAGGTTGCGCAGTGGTTGACTCCTTGGGATGGTGAGGAAAGTGTCGTTATCGGTTTCATCGGCGTTCCGCTTTCGAAGACGTCGATCAGCATTTCAAGCGCTTCGATGACACCGAATGCATTGCGTGAATTATTTTCGGGTGTGACGACATACAGCATCGATCATGGCGTCGACTTGCAAGAATTGCTAGCGCGCGATCTTGGCGATATCCAAATGCACGTAACGGATTTGCTGCGCTGCCATGCCAATATCGAACAAGGGCTGACGAATGTCTATGCAGCGATGCCACATTTGTTTCCGATTATCGCAGGCGGCGACCATTCCATCACTTGTCCTTCCGTCAAAGCATTTAAACGGCATATCGGCGGCAAGGTAGGGATTGTTCAGCTTGATTCTCATATGGATGTCCGGAATTTGGAGGACGGAGGTCCTTCCAACGGAACGCCGATCCGCGGATTGATCGAATCGGGAACGGTCGAGGGTCGTCACATTGCCCAAATCGGCCTTCATAGCTTCGCTAATTCGAGGGCCTATCATGAATACGCAATGGAGAAAGGAATCACCCAATTTACGGCGCGTCAGGTAGCCAAAGAAGGAATCGAAACTTTGGTCGAACGGGCGATGGAGATTGCCGGTGATGGAACGGATGCGATTTATGTAACCGTTGACATGGATGTGCTGGATCAAGCTTATGCGCCAGGCGTACCCGCGTTGGTTCCAGCCGGGATGACCTCTTGGCAGCTGCTAGAAGCCGTGTTCATGCTGGGCAGGCATCCGAAGGTGAAGGGCTTTGATCTTGTATGCGTAGACCCAATGCAAGACCCGCGCAGAGCGACGGTAAGAACCGCCATGCATGTCATCTTGACATTCTTGACGGGATATATGAAGCGAGTTTAGTTTGAAAGTTTAAACACAACATAGAGGAGTGACTATTCATGGAACAAACAGTTAAACGTACGATTCGAGCAGCACATGGCACACAGCTGACGGCAAAGGGCTGGCAGCAGGAAGCCGTACTCCGAATGTTAATGAACAATCTGGACCCTGATGTTGCAGAACGTCCGGAAGATCTGGTCGTTTATGGAGGAATCGGCAAAGCAGCTCGGAACTGGGCTTGCTATGACAAGATTGTAGAATGTTTGACGAACCTTGAAGCGGATGAAACCCTTCTTGTGCAATCCGGTAAACCGGTAGGCGTGTTCAGAACGCACGCGCATGCGCCGCGGGTTCTGATCTCCAACTCTGTCATCGTTCCCGCTTTCGCGAATTGGGATACGTTTCATGAACTCGATAAGCAGGGTCTTATGATGTACGGTCAAATGACGGCTGGAAGCTGGATTTATATTGGTACGCAGGGCATTTTGCAAGGCACGTATGAGACTTTCGCGGAGGCTGCGCGGCAGCATTCGGGCGGTACATTAAAAGGCACCCTGACATTAACCGCCGGACTTGGCGGTATGGGTGGCGCTCAACCGCTGGCTGTGACGATGAACGATGGCGTTGTTATCGGCGTGGATGTGGATCCGACTCGTATTCAACGCAGAATCGACACGCGTTATTGCGACGTGATGGTTTATGATTTGGATGAGGCGCTGAAGCTGGCCGACGAAGCCAAAGCAGAAGGAAAAGCGCTCGCGATTGGGCTGGTAGGCAACGCCGCTGAAGTTTTCGCCGAATTTGTGAAACGGGGAATTGTACCTGATTTCGTAACCGACCAAACTTCAGCCCACGATCCGCTTAACGGCTATGTGCCGGCGGGATATTCTTTGGAAGCGGCTGCTGATCTGCGTAAAAACGATCCGGCGCAGTATGTTAAGTTATCCAAGAAATCGATGGCTGACCATGTTCAAGCTATGCTCGACCTGCAAAAAATGGGCGCAATCGTATTTGATTACGGCAATAACATTCGCCAAGTGGCTCTCGATGAAGGCGTTAAGGATGCCTTTAACTTCCCTGGATTTGTACCGGCGTACATTCGTCCGCTCTTCTGCGAAGGGAAAGGACCGTTCCGTTGGGCGGCATTGTCCGGAGATCCGGAGGATATCTATAAGACAGATGAACTGGCGCTCAAGCTATTCCCGGAAAATACGCATCTGCGCAAATGGATCGAAATGGCTAGAGAAAAAGTTGCGTTCCAAGGCTTGCCTGCCCGCATTTGCTGGCTGGGTTACGGGGAACGGGTCAAGATGGGTCTGGCCATTAACGAAATGGTGCGCAATGGAGAAATTTCCGCGCCGATCGTCATCGGACGCGACCATTTGGATTGCGGTTCTGTGGCTTCGCCTAACCGTGAAACTGAGTCCATGAAGGACGGCAGCGATGTTGTCGGCGACTGGGCGATCTTGAACGCGCTTGTGAATACGGCTTCCGGCGCGAGCTGGGTTTCCGTCCACCATGGCGGCGGCGTAGGCATGGGATACTCCCTGCATGCGGGAATGGTTGTTGTCGCGGACGGTTCCAAAGAAGCGGATGAAAGATTGTCCCGCGTCTTGAACACGGATCCGGGCATGGGCGTCATTCGTCATGCCGACGCCGGTTATGATCTGGCTATTGAAACGGCGAAGGAGCGCGGCGTTCGCGTACCGATGCTGGGCATATAATAAAATCTTGTACATTTGCAGCAAGCCCGATCGGGCTTGCTGTATTTTGGAGGGGGAGAAACGATGGACAACAATCGGATTGACCTGCTGATCCATAACATTGGAACGCTGATCACGATGCAAGGAAGCAAGGAAGCGCGCAAAGGCAGTGAAATGTCAGAGGTAGCGGCAGTTCAAATGGGGGCTGTAGCGGTTAGAGACGGAATCATTATTGCTGCGGGGCCGGAAGATGAAGTTATGGCTGAAATCGGAAGCTTGCCGGTGGTTCAAAAGCATGACGCGCAAGGCTTGCTAGTTACCCCGGGGCTGATCGATCCGCATACCCATTTGGTCCACGGCGGTTCCCGTGAAAATGAGCTCTCTTTAAAGCTGAAAGGCGTTTCCTATTTGGATATTTTAGCTCAAGGCGGAGGCATTCTGAGCACGGTCCGCTCCACCCGGCTGGCTACGGAAGAAGAGCTGTACGCAAAAGCGAAAAAAAGCCTGGATATCATGCTTTCTCACGGGGTTACTACGGCTGAAGCGAAGAGTGGTTACGGCCTAACGATGCAGGATGAGTTCAAGCAGCTTAGGGTTGTGAGGCAACTGAATCAAGAGCATCCGGTTGATCTGGTTTCCACGTTTATGGGCGCCCATATGGTGCCGGAAGAATATAAAGGCCGGTCCCAAGATTATATCCGGCTGATTATTGAAGAGATGCTGCCAGAAGTGAAGCGGCAAGGACTTGCCGAATTTTGCGATGTGTTTTGCGAGCACGGCGTATTTTCCGTGGAAGAATCGGAGCAAATTCTGCTGGCCGCGAAAGCGATGGGCTTCGGCCTGAAAATCCATGCGGACGAAATTGAGCCGATGGGAGGCGCACAGCTAGCCGGTAAATTGGGCTGCATTTCTGCGGAACATTTGATTGCGGCATCGGACGATGGGTTGGAAGCGATGCAGCAGGCTGGCGTCATAGCCGTTTGTTTGCCGGCTACATCCTTTAATTTGCGGCTGAAGCACCATGCCCGTGCGCGCAGGATGATCGAGCTGGGACTGGCGCTAGCGCTGTCCACGGATTATAATCCGGGTAGCTCGCCAACCGAGTCGATCCAGCTCGTTATGACGCTGGGATGCCTGAATTTAGGCCTGACGCCGGAAGAAGTTCTGACGGCTGTGACCATCAATGCCGCTCACGCGATCGGAAGAGCTGATTCGATAGGAAGTTTGGAAGCAGGCAAACAGGCGGACCTTGTTATTTTTAATGCCGATAACTTGGCTTACCTTCCTTATCATTTCGGGATTAACCACGTTCATACGGTTTTCAAGCAGGGGAAAATGGTTGTCACAGACGGGAAACTGATTCAGTAAAAGGTACGATCCGTACCATGACCATAGGGGGATCTTGATGGAGGCCTTGACGGAGTTGAAAGAGAAGCCGAAGCAGGCGGAAAACTTGAATGTTTTAAGTCGAACGCAGCAAGTGATCCAAACCGCTCTAGAAACAATGGGGTGCGATGAATCCTTGTACGAATTGTTAAGAGAACCGCTTCGTTTACTAACCGTGAGAATCCCGGTGAAAATGGACGACGGCTCGGTGAAAGTGTTCACCGGATACCGTGCGCAGCATAATGATGCGGTCGGACCGACCAAAGGCGGAATCCGGTTTCATCCCGGAGTTACCGAAGAAGAAGTGAAGGCACTATCCATGTGGATGAGCATTAAATGCGGCATTGCCGATCTTCCTTATGGCGGGGGCAAAGGCGGGATCCAGTGCGATCCGCGCACGCTTTCGTTCGGCGAGCTGGAACGGTTAAGCCGTGGCTACGTTAGGGCGATCAGCCAGCTGGTAGGACCGACTAAAGATATTCCGGCGCCGGATGTATTCACGAATTCGCAAATTATGGCGTGGATGATGGATGAATACAGCCGAATTCGGGAATTCGATTCGCCGGGTTTTATTACCGGCAAACCGCTCGTTTTGGGCGGATCGATCGGCAGGGAATCGTCAACTGCGATGGGCGTTGTGCTTTTGCTTAGAGAAGCGGCGCATGTTGCAGGAATTCCGATTGAAGGGGCCAGGGTCATCATTCAAGGCTTTGGCAACGCAGGCAGCTTCCTTGCTCAGTTCCTGCATGACGCTGGGGCCAAAGTGGTCGGCATATCGGATGCGCACGGCGCGCTCTATGACCCTGAAGGCTTGGATGTGCAGTATTTATTAGATCGGCGGGATTCTTTCGGAACGGTGACCAATTTGTTTACGAACGTCATTTCGAATCAAGAGCTCTTAGTTCAAGAATGCGATATTTTAGTGCCTGCTGCGATTGAAAACCAAATCACGGAAGATAATGCGCCAGATATTAAGGCAAAGATATTGGTGGAAGCGGCCAACGGCCCGACGACTTTGAAGGCCACGGAAATTTTGACGCAGAGAGGCGTCTTGATCGTTCCGGATGTGTTGGCAAGCTCGGGCGGTGTGATCGTCTCCTACTTTGAATGGGTCCAAAATAATCAGGGCTACTATTGGAATGAAGAAGAAGTGAGCGAAAAGCTTCAACAAATATTAAAGAAATCGTTCTATAACGTTTACCAACTGTCCAAGCAAAAACAGGTAGACATGAGATTGGCGGCCTATATTGTTGGTTTAAAGCGAATGGTCGAAGCGATAAAATGGCGCGGCTGGATCTAACAGGGGCTCTCTGATCAAATAACTTCGAAGGACTTGGTAATTCCAAGTCCTTTTTTGTAGTATGCAGTTTTGTATGGTTTATCATCGTAACAGACATGTGGGGAAGTTGGAATCGTGTCTAGAACGATATTTTTCATCTTTACAGACGTGAAGAGGAAGGGGCCTCCATGACTTGAACGTTTCGCCACCATTTAGCGTCAAATTGTGTTATAAATAATGACGATGGTTCGTTATATGGTTCGTTATACAATCGATGTGCTCATAGGGAGAGATGTAACATGTCTATTTCGATAAAAGTGATTAAAAAGGATGAGCAAGTAACGACAGCATGGTCAGGCGGTACGACTACGCAGCTTGCCATTTATCCTGAGGATGCGGATTATAGTAAACGTGATTTTATGTGGAGAATAAGCTCGGCACAGATTCATGATGAGCAATCCTTGTTCACCTGTCTTCCCGATTATTGGAGGCAGCTGATGGTGATAAGGGGAGATGTTATTCTTGAATTTGAAGGCTCTCATCGGGTGGCTTTAAAGCCCTTCGAGCAGGCGAGCTTCAGCGGAGGATGGGTCACTCGAAGCATAGGGAAGATAACGGATTTCAATCTGATGACAGCTGCGGGATGCCGGGGAGAATTGGAGGCTTTGTCAATTGAAAAAGGAACGTCTCATGAAGTTGCATGCGGCGGGGATGCTGGTGGAGCGTTGCAAGGGACGGAGGCATTTTACTGCACTGAGGGTCGGGTAATGCTGAGTGTAAATGGAGACGAGCCTCTAAGTTTAGAGGAATGTGACCTGATCCTAATCAACTGGAGAAATTCAGATCAACACGTGAAAATAAAAATTCACAACAGTCAGGGTGAAACGACGGCACATCTGATTCGTGCGAGCATGATGACTGGATAAGAACATCAGGTCAGCCAGATATATCTGGTTGGCCTTTTTTTCTTAGGCGCAAAAAAAGGTAAAAATATCTAATATATACGGCAAAGGATCGTTAGCGAAGGACAAGCATTTTGGTATAAAATTTTGTTAATCCGACCGAATAAGGAGGAATTAGAAGCGTGAAGCTGGTATTAATCGGGGGAGCGGGAGTACGGGCACTGGCCATGGTGCGAGATTTAATAAGAAAGCATACAGAAATACCGATTCAGACGCTATACATACACGACATCGTGCCGGAGCGGCTTCATACAATCGGAAAGATGATCAAGGAGGAGGTCCGCAAGGGGGGCAGCTTATTTCAAGTGGAGTTGACGACCGATTTCCAAGATGCGGTACGGGATGCTGATTTTATATATACCGCGATTCGGGTCGGCGGGGAGCAGGGCCGCGTCATCGACGAAAGAGTGCCCCTTCGTTTGGGAATTCTCGGGCAGGAAACGACAGGAGCCGGCGGATTTGCCATGGCGCTTCGAACGATTCCCGTCATGCTAGATTATGCTGAGATCATTGAACGTGAGGCGCCGAACGCATGGGTCATTAATTTTACGAACCCGGCCGGCTTAATTACAGAAGCGCTGAGCCGGCATTCCAGGGTGAGAGTTCTTGGCATTTGCGATGCTCCCTCCTCGATGCAGCTTGATCTTGCCCGCTTTCTAAATGTGCATCCTGCATCCGTTCATTTGGCATATTTCGGATTAAATCATTTGGGCTGGATTCGTCAAGTGCTGGTTAACGGCCGCGATCGATTGCCGGAAGTCATTGACCGGTATGACGAGTTCATCCGGGTTTGCCCGCATATGTCTTGCTTCTCGGTAGAGCTGATCCGAAGATTAGAGATGCTGCCCAATGAGTATTTATATTATTACTATTATCGGGAACAAGCCGTTCAGCACATTCTTAACGGCAAAGAGACAAGAGGGGAACAAATTAACCGTTTGAACGAAAAGTTGTTCAGCCAACTGCAGCAATCCGTCTCGTCCGGGCGGATGGAGGATGCGTTCCATGTATATGACGAAACGATGCAGCAGCGACAGATCAGCTATATGTCCTTGGAAAGCGGCCGAACGTCCGAGCCGGATAAGGTTGACCCTTCTTTGCTCCAGCATGCGCTGTATGAAAATGAAGGTTACGCGGGATTAGCCCTTTCCATCGTTTCAAGCATCATTCATAACCGCAAGACGAATTTGATTCTGAATGTCCCGAACCGCGGGGCCATAGCAGACATGCTGCCGGATGATATCGTGGAAGTCCCTTGCGTTCTGGACGCAAACGGGGCCTTGCCGCTCGCAATCGGATCCGTGCCGGAATCGTGCAAAGGTTTGCTGCATGGTGTGAAGCAGTATGAACGGCTTACGGTTTCGGCTGCTGTTTCAGGCTCCTATGATGAAGCATGGGAAGCGCTGGCGATGCATCCGCTTATTGCTTCCGAATCGCTCGCCCGGCAAATTTTAGACGGCTACATAGAAGGTCATGCGTCGTACTTATCCCACTTTAAGAAAAGAGGAAGTTAGAATGGCCAGGTATGACGTTATATTGTTAGGATCGGCAAGCTGCGACCTGATTTTCGGAGGAATGGCGTCATTGCCTAAGTTAGGGGAGGAGCTATGGACGAAGGAAATGGACATGATGGCAGGCGGCATGATCAATTCGGCGGCTGCCATGTCCAGACTCGGACTTCGCACCGGTCTGGCCGTGGAAATCGGTTCTGACGTATGGGGGGAACTGATTTTGTCCGAGTTGCGCAAAGAGGGGGTCGGGCTCGAATTTATCCGGCAATATCCTTATCCGTACCCGCAAGTAACGGTGGTGCTTAATCACGCCGGCGATCGGACATTCATCTCTTATTCGGACAGACGGCATTCGAAGCAATTCACCGAGGAGCTGGTTGATGTTGTTCGAAACTCGGATGCATCCATCTACCATATCACCGCACAACCGGAGTATGCGAACCTGATCGCCGATGTTCGTAAAATGGGGAAGTCAATCAGTCTGGATACGGTGTGGGATGAAGACTGGCTTGTTTCTGATGAGATTCGAGAGCTCATCCGTTTTGCTGATATGTTCATGCCGAACCTGAAGGAAGCCCAAGCCATTACGGGTAAGGAAGATCCGTTAGAAGCGCTGGAACTTCTAGCTGAGCTTGCGCCTGTTGTTATCATCAAACTGGGTGAGAAGGGAGCGATCGGCAAATATGCCGGTCAGGTTTACAGGAGAACCGTACGTTCTGTAAAGCAGCTTGATGCAACGGGTGCAGGAGACTGCTTTGCCGCAGGATTCATCTATGGCTGGCTGCAGCGCAGAGACTTCGGCGAATGTCTGGAAATCGCCAATTTTTGCGGAAGTTGCAGTGTAGAGAAAGTCGGGGGGTACAGCGGAGCGCCCACACTCAAAGAATTGGAGTTAGCAATTCCAAACCGAAAATGATAATAAGGGAGAGTGAAGGTATGAGGAAAATAAGGTTTTTGCAATCGCTAGCCTCTATCATCGCAGTTGTTGCGCTGACGGCTTGCAGCGGAAATGCAGGCAATGAAGGTCAATCGCCCAATACGCCCAAAGCGACTAGCAATGAAGGGAGCCAGACGAGTCAACCTGCACCGACTGCAGCGGCGTCCAAAGAAGCGGTTACGCTAACTTACGGTTTGTGGGATCAAGTTCAGAAACCGGCGATGGAAGCCATCATTGCCAAGTTCAAGGATACGCATCCTAATGTGAATGTCAAAATCGAACTGACGCCGTGGAATGAATATTGGACAAAGCTGGATACTGCAGCAACCGGCGGCACGCTCCCCGATATTTTCTGGATGAACGGCTCCAGCATCGTCAAATTTGCGGCGAATGACCAATTACTGGCGTTTAATGAGCTTGCAGATGCGGATAAGTTCGATTGGAGTCTATATCCGAAATCGCTCGTTGATATGTATTCTTTCAAGGGTAAGCACTACGGTGTTCCCAAGGATTATGATACGATAGGATTATGGTATAACAAGAAGCTTTTTGACGAGGCTAAACTTCCTTATCCAGATGCAAGCTGGGATTGGAATAAAGCGGTTGAAGTCGCCAAGAAATTGACGGATCCGTCCAAACGCATCTGGGGGCTGCCGGCGCAGTTCCAGGGGCAAATCGGCTTTTACAATACCATCTTAGAGGCCGGCGGCAACCTGCTTTCCTCAGATGGAACCAAATCCGGATATGACACCCCGGAAGGTGTACGCGGAATTCAGCTACAGACGGATCTGATTCTGGTTCATAAAGTATCGCCGACACTGGCTCAAATGTCGGATACGAATCCGAAGGATTTATTCAAGTCCGGTAAAGCGGCGATGCTGATGGACGGTTCATGGAATGTGAAGGATTTTGCAACTAACGATTACACGAAAGATAAGGTCGATGTAGCCGTACTGCCCAAAGATAAAGTCCGTTCCGGCGTTATTCATGGTCTCGGCAACGTCGTATCCGCCAAGACGAAGCACCCGAAGGAAGCATGGGAATTCGCGAAATTCCTTAGCTCCAAAGAAGCGGCGGATATTCAGGCCAAAGATGGAACAGCGCTCCCGGCGCTCCAAGGCGGCGAAGCGTTGTGGCTGAAATCGACACCGCAGTTTAACCTTCAGGCGTTCGTCGACATGGCCAAAGAATCGGTTCAATACCCGGCGACGCTCAATTCCGCCAAATGGGACGGCTTAGAGAAGGAAACGCTCAAAGCAGCCTTTACCGGCGAAACAACAGCAGCAGCTGCGGCCAAAGAGTTGGGTCGGAAAATCGATGAAACACTCAAGCCTTAAAAGTAAATTTTAAAAGTTAAAATCGAAACAACGGCCCACGTCCTGCTGTCAAACAGAAGGGCTTGGGCTGCTTGCTCAGCTAATCGGAAGTCATTGTAGAACGGGGAGGGAGTGAATGAGGTGAAACGAAAGGATTACATCTGGGGCTATTTGATGGTCGCGCCGATGATGATCGGTTTAAGCGTCCTGTTCATCTGGCCGATTTTCCGGACGACTTATTTTTCATTCACGGATTGGGGCGATTTCGGCCGTTATCGTTGGACCGGCATGCGCAATTACGTGCTGCTGATCCGGGATCCTGCGGTTTATCGCGCTTTTCTCCATACTTTGGAGTTCGTCGCGCTGTACGTGCCTATACTTGTGATCTTCTCCACGCTGCTCGCGGTTTTGTTGAATCAAAAGATTCGCGGCGTTGCCATCTACCGGACACTTTACTTTTTGCCTGTCGTTTTGATGCCGGCTGCCGTAGGTCTCGCTTGGAAGTGGCTGCTTAACGGAGAATACGGCTTGATCAACCAATTATTGGCTGCCTTGCATGTGGATGGTCTGAGCTGGCTGACGGATTCGCGCACAGCGCTTCTATCGGTAGCAGCGGTTGCGGTGTGGAGCATGATTGGCTTTCAGGCGGTCATTCTTCTTTCAGGGCTTAAGGGAATCTCAGCGACTTATTATGAAGCTGCGGCGATTGAAGGAGCAGGCGTTTGGGCCGTGCTGTCGCGAATTACGCTTCCGCTGCTGACGCCAACGCTCTTTTTTGTTACCGTTACTTCGCTGATCAGCGCGTTTCAACTATTCGATCTGGTATACATGATGATTGGTCAGGTAGCCATTGAGCATGCCGACACGATTGTATATTTGTTTTATAAGCAGGCCTTTCAACTCAATGCCAAAGGGTATGCGTCCGCGGTAGCGACGGTATTGTTCATCGTGGTTCTGCTGCTCACTGCCTTGCAAATGAAGTTGCAAAAAAGATGGGTTCACTACGATTAGATGAAATGGGGAGCGGACATGAAAAGAGTGGCGCAAACTGGCGGGCAAGCTCGAACAACGGCTTTAAAGCGACTATCCATACATGGGGTGCTGGGTGCCGGCGCCGTATTGATCCTTGTCCCGTTTCTATGGGCGCTGCTCACTTCGCTCAAAACATCTACGGAAGCAGTGGCCATACCGATGACGTTTCTGCCGGCTAAATACCAGTGGCGCAATTATACGCAAGTGCTAGATTTGCTGCCTTTTGCACGGTATTATTGGAATACGGTTTCAACGACGATCGTAAAAACGGCGTTCGCTTTGCTATTCTGCTCTATGGCGGCATATGCCTTTGCAAGAATCCGATTTCCAGGCAGGACCGTGCTATTTCTCGTGATGCTGTCGGTGCTTATGGTGCCGGCGCAGGTGTTTATCATCCCTCAATATTTACTAATGAAAGATCTGGGATGGTTGAACTCTTTAAAAGCAATCACGGTGACGGGGATGTTTAGCGCGTACGGCACTTTTTTGTTAAGACAATTTTTCCTGACGTTGCCTGCGGAATTAGAGGAAGCAGCGAAGATTGACGGCTGCCGTCCCTTCATGATCTACTGGCGCATTATGCTGCCGCTGGCCAAACCGGGACTGACCGCGTTTGCGATTATTTCGACGCTATGGTCGTGGAACGATTTCATGTGGCCTCTCATCGTGAACAACTCGCCCGATAAGATGACGCTTGCAGTCGGACTTGCTTCTTTACAGGGTCAGTATATGACGAATTATCCATTGCTGATGGCAGGTATGCTGCTTGCCGTGCTGCCGATGATCGCATTGTTTATATGGCTGCAGCAGCAGTTTATTGAAGGAATTACGTTAACCGGTTTGAAATAATCTTGTCTAAATAAGCGGGAAGGTAGGTGAATATCGATGAACAAATGGAACATCTTGTTGATCGTTGCCCACCCGGATGATGAAACTGCCTGTGGCGGTACGATTGCCAAGCTGGCAGGACAAGGCCATGAAGTGGCGGTAGCCGTTGCAACGAACGGCAATAAAGGTACGCATGATCGAACCGTCACACCGGAACGCCTCGCCTCTGTCAGACGGGCAGAAATGCAGGAAGCGTGCAGCAGACTAGGTGTGAGGGGTATCCATTTTCTGGAATATGATGACGGGACGCTGGCGGAAGCAATGGATTTGAAAGAACGAATCTTCCGGTTGATCCGGCTGGCAAAGCCGGACATTCTCATCACGTTCGATCCGTGGCGAAAATGGGAGTTTCACCCCGACCATCGGGCGCTCGGGCTCCTAGCGACGGAGGCGGCTTATTTGGCGGATGGCTGCTGGTATTACCCGGAGCATTTAACGGAGGGCATCGATCCGTGGAAACCACGGGAAGTTTATCTGTTTTGGTCGGATGAACCGAATTATGCGGTGGACGTTTCAGACGTCTGGGAACGAAAATGGGAAGCGGCGGATGCGCATACCAGCCAGGGGTCAGAAGGCGCATCATTCGGCCAGAAGTATGCAGCGTGGCTTCGATCGAACGACCCTGATGCCTTTGATCATAAGAAGGAGTCGTTCAGAAAAGTGTATGGAACGGACTTACATATCTAGACCCTGAAGCGAAAGAGATGAGGTGTTTCCACGTGAACTTCCTGCCCGATCCGCAATTGCCCGAATCCTTGAAGACGTTCAAAGGATTTGATGAATTCCAGATATTCATCAACCGCAATGAAGGCGAATGGAGAATGCCGTTCGAATGGCATGAGCCGCTTGAAATTTTCTATGTCAAATCGGGCAGAGGCAAATACTACATTGACGATAAGGTGTACGTATTCGGCCCAGGGGATGTATTTGTGATCGGCAACCATGAGCTTCATAAAAGCCAGCTGATCGACCGGGAACCGTTCGAGGTGCTGGTTGTCATGTTCGATCCGCGGTTGGCCCGTGCGGTACAGCTGGAGGACGGCGTGGATCCGCTGGAGCTCTTCTATAAGCGGGATATCGGCTTTTCCCACCAGTTGCAAACGGCTGATGGCTTACAAAAGAAGCTAAACTGGTGCTTTGAGCTGATGCACGAAGAATACGGGAATACGGAAGGATACTCTCTTAGGAAAATGGTAGCGCTGCTCCAATGGCTGCTCTTGGAGTTGAGTCAGGCGTATTCCAAAAACATACCATACCTCATGCTCGATCAAGCTCGAAATGGCGTGCATTTCAAAGAAGTCGTCAGTCGTGCTATGGAATATATTACCGCCGGATATCGGGAAGACATTACGCTGGAAAAAATCGCGAAGCATATTAGCGTGAATCCCTCTTATTTGAGCCGGGTGTTCAAGCAAAACACTGGATTTACGATTGTTGAGTTTATTACATTTAAGAGAATCTGGCAGGCTAAAGAAATGCTGTTATACAGCAATGCCAGAATAACGGATATCGCTTATCATATCGGATACAACAATGTGACTCACTTTCAATGGACATTTAAGAAAATGCTTGGCATCAGTCCCAACCAATACCGCAAACACCCGCGCAATTTTTATCATTTAAAAAAGTATTGAACTGAACCAGCGCCTGAACGGCTGAATCGCAAATAGTTTCTAGTACCTAGAAACTATTTAATTTAAATAATACTAATGTACTATTCACTGTGTTATCGTATATAATCAAATTCAGAAGAACAACCACATTCCTTTTAATTTGATGTGGTTTTTTTTGGTTAGGTATCAACCTTTCAACCTAAAAGGTATTGCAAAAGAGATTACATCATCGGAGGTTGATACAGCCATGTCGCTGCGCCGGAAAATTATGATCTACGTTGGGCTAACCACACTTTGCCTGCTAACGCTTTTGTACCTGATTTCGGAGAGGGCGCTGCTGCATAATTATGAGCGGATGGAGCTTGACAGTTTGCGTGAAAATATGAAGCAAAGCCTGCTTTCCTATTTTGACGAATACACCAATCTTGGCGCAATTACGATCAACTATGCGGGGTGGGATGATACCTACAACTATATTGCAAGACCGACAATCCCTGCTGACAACGACCCTTATCTCACAGTAAATTACAGTGATTCTTTGTTTACATCAAGCCGGCTCAATATTACACTTCTGATGAATAACCGGAAGCAAATCTATTTTGGAAAAGCTTACGATTATACCAATAACCGTCCTCTCGACTACCCAAGTTTATTGATCGATACGCTTATGAAAGAGCACGCTTCTTTCTTTGAACAGCCGGACGCATCTTCCCGCAAGCAGGGGTTATTGATTGTGGACAAGCAGCCTCTGATCGCCGCCTCATACCCCGTTTTAACGAGCAATAATGAGGGGCCTGTTCATGGAACCTTGGTTTTTGCACGTTTTTTGGATTCGAACTATATTCGGTATATTTCTGAAAAAGCAGACATCCCGCTGACATTAACTGTTGTGGATCCGTCTTTTAAACCGCCTGCACAAGCCACAACCTTAACCGTTTCCAAAAATCGATCCTTGCCATTTTGGACAGAATCCGATGATTCGACGATAAAAAGCTTCGTTCTGCTTCCAGACGTCGATAATAAACCTGCCATTCTTTTACAGTTCATTAAGCCGAGAGAATTATATAAAGAAGCAGAGAAAAGCATGATGTTTTACTTGCTCTACTTCGGCCTTTTCGGATTGGTGTTCTTTTGTATCATCAATTACGTTCTTCAGCGAACGATATTTGCCAGATTGAACCATACAATAGGCGGGATGGATGTCATCAAAACGAAGCAAGATTTTTCGATCCGCATACAGGAATCCGGCAGAGACGAGATCACACAATTGGAGAAGTCGTTTAACCACATGATGTCGTCGCTCGAAAAATCGCAAAGCGAGATCCAATTTCAAGCGAATCATGATAGCTTGACTCAACTTGCTAACCGAAAATCATTTTTTGAGTTTCTGGAGATCAGGATTAGACGCAGTCAACAGCTGAATTCGCGCTTTGCCGTCATCTTTATCGACCTGGACCGATTCAAGTTAATCAACGATACGATGGGACATCATACGGGAGACCTGCTGCTGATTGAAGTTGCCGGGAGATTGCGGCGTTGCATGCAGGAAGGTGAATTTGTATGCCGGTTAGGGGGCGATGAATTTTGTATCGTTTCTCACGATGTTCACCACTTTAGCCAAATCGATCGCCTGGCGAATGTCATCAAAGAGACGGTCAATGCGCCCTATATGCTGGGTAGCTATCAGGCCACGATTTCAGCGAGTATCGGAATAAGCTTGTATCCGGAACACGGTACCGATTCGGAGAGCCTGCTGCATCGTTCCGACGTGGCTATGCTGGATGTGAAAGAAACCGGCAAAAATAATTACCGTTGGTATTCGGAAACGATTGAGGATATTCGGACAAGAAGAATGCTTATTGAGCAATACCTAAAATGTGCGATAAGAGGCGAAGAGCTTGCCCTTCATTATCAGCCCAAATGGGATTTGGCGCGAAATAAAATCGCCGGTGTGGAAGCGCTTCTCAGGTGGACGAACCCGCTGCTTGGGCAAGTTTCACCCTACGAATTTATTCCCATTGCCGAGTCTTCCGGCATGATTAATGATATGGGCGAATGGATTATGCGTACGGCATGCCGGCAATTCACCGCTTGGCAAAAGCAATCGGCAGACTTCTCTCTCATTGTTGCCATCAATATATCAGGTGTTCAGTTGCTGCAGCCCAATTTTATTGAACGGATTCAAAGTGTTTTTGCTGAAGAAAAGGTGGATCCCTGCCATTTTGAGCTGGAAGTGACCGAGAGCTTTGCGATCGAAAACTTTGAAGAAGTGATCAACATTCTCGTCGAATTACGAAACTTAGGCTTTATGATTTCGATCGACGATTTTGGAGCAGGTTATTCTTCGATGAAATATGTATGTCAACTCCCCATTCAATGTATGAAAATTGATAAAACGCTGGTCGATCAACTGGCAGATAACGTCCGAAGTCAAGTCGTCGTCTCGACCTTAATCGAAATGGCGCACCGGCTTCAGTTAACCGTCGTGGCGGAAGGGGTTGAGCTGCCGGAGCAGCTTCATCTTCTCCAATCGTACCAGTGCGATCAAATTCAAGGATTTCTCATCAGCAAACCTGTGCCGGCCGACCGGGTTATTGAGTTGTTGTCTGGTGAGCTAGTTGGATTTTGAGCTTTGGGAGATATGCAAAAACAGATCATATCCGGGTAACTTCTTACCAGAGTATGATCTGTTTTTGTTTCTTGTATTGGAAATTACAGTAGAATATGCAAAAATGCTAATTGTGGGGGCTTGAGGATTCGGAATGACGATTTACCCACGGATATGTCGAGTGGCAAGTCTCATAAAAAACACACCTTTTGGCTCGCTCTTCCGCAGATTCGAATGCACATCAGGCAACCATCGGCCACTTTCAAAGAAATGAGGGGGAAACCTTCGGGTCACCCGCTTGACAAAGAACAATGGTCGTTATTAGTGTACAAATTTGACGCTAAATTTCGTGGAAATAGTTATTTCGGGGCTCGAAAGAACAAAAGTCCATAAACAACGAACAATCTTCGCTAATTATGGAATTTTGTTCGTTCGAGGGCTGTTTGGAACATTCCTTCAAATAATTTGCGTCCATCAGGTACACTAATAGAGAATTTATTCCATAATCTGCTGAAGCTGCATGATTTCAATTTCCCGTAAGGTAATTGTATTTCTGAATAAATGTTGGAAAGGTGGTCTTTGGCAGCAAATAAGAAAGCGCTTTCCTAAACTTGCGCTTCCTATCATTCTTTTCAAGTTTCCGACGTAAAATCTAGATATAATCCTATCAAAAAATCGGGAAGTAGGCTGGTAGATGTTTACTTCGAAATATTGGAAACTGAACGCATCTCGTCCTTATTCGCTGAAATATCGCCTTATCTTTTTGTTGTTCATCAGCTCGCTCACCCCTTTAGTGCTGATCGGTACGATATCCTATTTTTCGATGTATGCGATCCTGAAGAACAAAGCGGAAGCTGGTGTGAAAAGCAATTTGCACCAGGTTAGGCTCTCTCTGGAGAATACGCTGAGCCAGTTGAATCATACGTCCCAGCAGCTAGCTTTTGACGGGCGGGTCGGCCAAAAACTGGAGAGCTATCTTACTTCCGATCTATACCAGAAGAAGCTGTTGAAAGATGAGATTCAAAGCCAGCTCAATCTGATTCATTTTACGAACCCGACGCTCGGCCTCATTTTTTATTACCTGGGAAATGAGAACCAGACCTTGTTCGAGAACTTTTCCGTACGCGAGAACAGAGACCTAAGCAAGCTGCCCAAATTGTTCAATTTTAACACGATCACTTATTTCGGACCCCATCTTTCACTGAATCCAATTGACGGCAACCAGGTTCTGTCCATCATGCGTCAGGTCGAGATTCCGGGACGAGACGACGTGTTCGTGTATATCGAGACCAATTTCAAATTGGCCGAAAGTATCATTAAAAGCGAGCAATTCGGAAACAATCTGACTCATTTCGTTGTCGACAACGAGGGACGGATCGTTTATAGCGAAAACCAACAAGATTTCCCGATCGGTGCGATTTACGCCTCAGACGCGAAAACGGGCGAATGGAGCAAGTACTACCGTTTCGAAGAGAGCAGCAACCAGTCGTGGAAGGTTGTCGCCGCCATACCGGATGCAGACTATAGGATGGAGATCAACCGCTGGATCAATCAGTTCGTATTGTCGGCATTCCTGACACTTGCGGCCAGCGTGCTGATCGCATGGATGATCTGGCGTATGATGTACAGACCGCTAAACCTGCTGATTAGTGATATCCGCAATGTGAAAAACAAAAGTGATTCTTCTCCGACCAGACGGTCACGGATCGCGGAATTCGCCGTCATCTATCGGGAATTTGCCGATATGCGAAGCCGAATTGGAGGATTAATCAGCGAAGTGGAACGGAAGGAACAGAGCAAAGCGCTGCTTGAAGTTGAGAAGTTGATGACGCAGATCAATCCGCATTTTATTCACAATACACTCGATACGATTCGCTGGCTCGCTCGTGCCAACGGGCAAAAAGATATCGACAGATTGGTTTCCACGCTTAACAAAGTGCTTTATTATAATCTCGGCAAAGGGGGGCAAGCCCGTATCAAGGATGAGATCGAAGCGTTAAAGCATTACGTTGAACTGCAGGGCATCCGCTACAATTTTGAATTCGACGTCAAGATTCACGCTGACGATACGGCGCTTGAACGGGCGATCCCCCGATTCATTCTGCAACCGCTCGTAGAGAATGCGCTTTACCACGGTCTTGAAGACAAAGGTGTGATCGAGGTCGGGGTGGAAGAGGACGGAGATACGCACGTGATGATTAGCGTTAAAGATAATGGGGACGGTATGTCGGAAGAAGAAATTCGCCGATTGCTGAGTGAGGAAACGGAGACTCGCAAAAAAGTAGGCATGGGGATCGGTCTACAGTATGTGCACCGCATGATCAAATTTCAATTCGGCGGATCTGCGATCTTTCGAATCGAGAGCCAATTGGGAGGCGGAACGACGATTCTGCTCCGTCTGCCGATTATACATGAGGAGGTGGACAGTAATGATCAACGTGTTAATCGTGGATGACGATCATTTGGTTCGCAAAGGGTTCATCGCCATGATGCCTTGGGAAACATATGGTCTTCGAGTCGCAGGCGAGGCGGGCAACGGGAAAAAGGCGATTGAATTCATGGAAGGATACCATGTGGACTTGCTCATTACCGACCTAGCGATGCCGGTTATGTCAGGCATCGACCTGATGAAGGAGGTTAAGCAGCGCTATCCCGAAGTGGATATGGTCGTTCTGACCTTTCATCAGGATTTCGAATTGATTCAGGAAGCGCTACGGCTCGGCGCACTGGATTATATTACCAAAGTGGAGCTTGAAGACGAGCACCTGGATGAAGTTCTGCGCCGGATTGTTGAACGCATACACGAGAGGAGAGTGCTTGCTGAATCCGAATCGACTGCCAGGCTGAGCGGAAAGACCGAACCTGATCTTATCGAGAATCAAATTTCAATGCACAAACTTCAGGAAATCGGGGAGCGATGGTCGCGGCCGGATTGGATGATGGATGAGCGGATATTCAGGCATCTACTGGATGACACCGATCGTGTAAAATTGACGGTTCCGCAGTTGGAACGATTATTTTATGTAGCGGCAGATCATTGGAAGAGGCTGTTCGGAAGTGATTTCCTGCCGGACAATTTGCTTGGTCGTCCGTACGCACATTGGAGCGATTGGGTCACATGGCTGGACGAAATACGTTCACTCGCTCAGTCTTATATCCGGACACAGGACTATTCTGCAGAAGTGAAAGCAAGCATATGGAAAGCTGTCGATTACATTCAGCGCGAGCTTCAGGCGGATCTTCATCTGATTGAGGTGGCGGGGCGGGTCAATATGAGCCGAAGTTATTTCAGCCGATGCTTTCGGGATATTGTTGGTAAGACTTTTAACGATTACATGAGGGATGTTCGAGTGGAACATGCGAAAGCGCTCTTGCTGCAAACCGGGAAAACGATCGGATGGGTCGCTGCGCAGTCCGGATATCCGAATGAAAAATATTTTTGCCGCGTGTTTCGCGAAATGACAGGGCTGCTGCCGAGCGAGTTTCGTAAAAAAGAAAAGGGTTTAAACAGCCAAGTATAGCGCTTAACCCAATCTTCATACCCAGCTAACAAAAAACGGCAGAAAAAGGAAGAAGGCCATGTTATCATTCGAACTAGCGGGACATGGTCACAATATGTCTTCAATGGGGTACATTTTGGTCTTATAAGACGCCGAGGAGATAGAATACGAGACGAAATATTCCCAAATTCAAGACGCAATCTGACGCCTATACCCGTGAATTTAACTATGATTAAGGTAGAGGGCCTATCAGAGGAGGGACAAGTATGAAAAAAGGGAAAGCGCTTATTCTGCTCGCACTTGCCGCTACGCTCGTGTCAGCGTGCAGCAGCCAAAATTCAGCATCTAGTACCGATGTCGGCAGCACTTCTTCAGCTGAACCAAACGCAAAAGTCGACCCGTTCAAAATGCCGAATCCGATTGAAATCACGACCTTTAAAGGTGTCACCGCAGGTGCGAAGCTCCCGGAAGGAGACACGGCGGAAAACAATCAGTACACACGATATATTAAAGACAAAACGAACATTTCGTTTAAATTGCTCTGGTACGCATCAGGTGCGGATTATACGCAAAAGTTGAACCTCGCTGTTGCAAGTAACGATATTCCCGACATCATGCTTGTCGACGAAGGAACGTTCCTGAGCCTCGCGGCTGCCGGACAACTCGAAGATTTGACGAAAGTATATGAAAAGTATGCATCTCCTCTGACGAAAGAACTATATAACTCGACCGGGAATAAGGCGATTGAAAAGGCTACATATAAAGGCAAGTTAATGGGCATACCGAACATCAGCGTGCAAGCGGATGCGATGAGTTTCCTGTGGGTCCGTAAAGATTGGATGGATAAGCTGGGGCTTCCAGCCCCGAAATCGGTCGACGATATCGCAACGATTGCCAAAGCGTTCGTCGAGAAAGATCCGGACGGCAACGGCAAAGCGGATACGATCGGGTTAACGGGATATGAAAAAGCGTTCGAAAACGGTGGCAAGGCTAGCTTCCATAACTTCAAAGGGCTATTCGAAGCATATAACGCTTACCCAACGAATTGGGTTAAGGACAGCTCTGGGCAAGTCGTCTATGGTTCCACACTGCCTGAGACGAAGCAGGCTCTTGGCAAGCTTCGCGAGATGTACGCCGCAGGCTTGATCGACAAGGAATTCGCCATCCAGAAAAACGAGGATCCAGCCGTCGTGAGTGGAAGATCGGGCATGTTTTTCGGACCATGGTGGGCGACTGGCATCATCTCGGATACGTTTACGAACAATCCGAATGCGGATTTCACGCCCTATTTGATCATGGACGCGAAAGGGCAGAAAAACAATCTGATGGTTCCTGTCAGCAACCGCTTCATCGTCGTCAAGAAAGGAATGAAAAATCCGGAAGCCGCGATGATTTATGCGAACACTTTTATCGCCGCACAGCGTAAAGTGGATCCGGATGCCTTGAAGCTGGATTTCTCGATCGACGCTTCCTATTGGCCGATCGGCAACGCGACCTATGATTATGCGGATGCCGTGGAGCGGAAGTCCGATAAGCTCAAAAAAGCGATGAGCGGGGAGATCAAGCCGGAAGAGCTGAATCCGGAAATGAAAGACATGTATGACAAAGCAATGCGCGATAAAGCGAATCCTCGAAAAGTCGTCAAGGATTGGAGAGGATACTGGGGGTATACGGTTCCCGCCGAGTTGCTGAAACAAAACTACAATAAAGTGTACAGTGAATATACAGCCGTCACCAAAACGATGGAACGGAAATGGGCGAACCTGCAAAAGCTGGAGACGGAAGCGTTTTTCAAAATCGTCATGGGCGATCAGCCGCTCGATTCGTTTGAGAAATTCGTTAGCGATTGGAAGGCTCAGGGTGGCGACGAGATTACAAAAGAAGTACAGAATGAACTGAAAGCGGCTAGCAAATAATCGATCGACATAGGGTAAATAAAGAAGCACCTCCTTTTCTGTAAGGCGGTGCTTTCTTTTCTTACCGACCGGAGGTGATTCTAACGTGAACATCAAGTCTTACTACAAGCATTACCATCTGATGCTGCTTCCCGGCATTATCCTGCTGATCATTTTCCATGTCGTCCCGATGTTCGGGATTGCCATCGCCTTCCAGGATTTCCGGATCGGTAGGGGCATCTTCGGCTCGGAATGGATCGGTCTCGACAACTTTAAATATTTATTCGAGATTAACGATAGCGGCCTTATTTTATACAACACCGTTTTTATTTCATTATGCAAAATCATCATTCACCTGATCGTCCCGCTCGTTTTTGCCGTGTTGCTGAATGAAGTCCGCTTTATGGGGATCAAACGTTGGGTGCAAACGATTGTGTACCTTCCCCACTTCCTGTCCTGGGTTATTCTGGCCGGCGTTATTATTGAGATGTTCTCCTTAAGAGGGATTATCAACAATACGCTAAAGAGTTTCGGGATGGAGCCGGTCATGTTTTTGACCAGCAATACTTGGTTTCCCGCTATTGTTGTGGGCACCGACATCTGGAAAGAATTCGGCTTCGCTGCCATCGTCTACCTGGCCGCGCTCGCCGGCATCAATCCTTCTCTCTACGAAGCCGCCGAGATGGATGGAGCAAGCAGGTTCAAGCAGCTTTGGTACATCACCCTGCCAAGTCTGGTGCCGACGACTGTGTTGCTCGCCACGCTTAGCATCGGCAACATTTTGAATGCCGGGTTCGATCAAATCTTCAATCTATACAATCCCGTTGTCTATCAATCGGGAGATATTATCGACACCTATGTGTACCGAGTCGGACTGGTCCAAGCCCAATATGGCTTCGCAACAGCCGTCGGTTTGCTGAAATCGGTCATCGGGTTCATCTTAATCGTCATTTCGTATCGCATCGCTTACAAATTCGCGAATTACCGCATCTTCTGACAAGGCAGGTGAACGCTCATGGTACGGAATAAAACGCTGTCGGCGCGGCTAACCGAATCAGCTTTGATCGCGCTCATGCTTTTTATCTCGCTCGTCTCGCTGGCGCCCGTAGTCCATACGATTTCGGTTTCGTTCAGCAATACGGCCGCGGCTGCGGGAGGGCTGGTCGAATTTTGGCCTGTTGGCTTTAATATCGAATCTTACCGCAAAATCATCGACGAACCCCATTTCATGAACTCGTTCTTCGTATCGGTGAAACGCGTCTTACTCGGAGGAGGCGTTAACTTCCTCATGACTGTATTGATGGCTTATCCGCTATCCCGTAGCAACAAGGAATTTCCGCTGCGGAACGTCTACATGTGGTTCATGCTTTTCACAATGCTGTTCAGCGGAGGTGTCATCCCGCTTTACCTGACCGTAAAGTCGCTCGGACTCTTTAATTCGCTATGGGCACTTGTGCTGCCGGGGGCTGTTCCGGTGTTCAACGTCGTACTGCTGATGAATTTTTTCCGCAATATGCCGAAGGAATTGACCGATGCGGCTTATATGGATGGGGCTGGGCCTTGGTACATGCTGCTTAAAATCTTCCTGCCGCTCTCTCTGCCGTCGCTCGCCACTGTCACCTTGTTCAGTGTGGTTGGTCACTGGAACGCCTTTTTTGACGGCATGATTTTCATGCGGAGCATGGAGTATTACCCGCTGCAAACCTATATCCAGCAGCTGGTCGTACAGCTGAATATCTCAGAGATCGACTCCAGCCAGCAGGAGATGATTGCCAAGATATCGGATAAAACGCTGAACGCCGCCAAAATCGTCGTCTCGATGGTGCCGATTCTTGTGGTGTATCCTTTTCTGCAAAAATATTTTATCCACGGCATCATGCTCGGGTCTGTTAAGGAGTAAACAGGAGGCAGGAAAATGGACCAAAAGGAAAGAGCGGGCAGTACAATAACGTTAACCCGCAGGATTGAACACTCTGAAGAAAGCGCCTATTTGGACATACCTTTTCAAATGCCGGAGAACATGGAGGAAATCCATGTTGCATACAGTGTTCAGCCGCATGGCCCGGGAAAAGCAGTGATCGACCTCGGTATCCGGGACGAATGGAGGGTAAGGGGCTGGAGCGGCGGCGCGCGAAGCGAATTTTGGCTCGGGCTGGAGCAAGCCACGCCCGGTTATCTTCCCGGAGAGCTTGCTCCCGGTTCGTGGGCGGTGCTGCATAATGCCTACAAAGTGCCGGAAGAAGGCTGCACGGTAACGGTTACGATACGGCTGTATTTGCGCTCGCCGCGCTGGTTGAAAGGGGATTTGCATACGCACAGCGTGCACAGCGACGGCAAATTCACGCTGGAGGAACATGCAGCGATCATGGAGCAATTGGGCTGCGATTTCATCGCGATGACCGACCATAACACGGTGAGCCAAAATGCCGCGTACCCGCGGAATACACGGATTGTCATGATTCCCGGCATGGAATTCACGACGAACTTCGGTCATAGTAATTTTCTAGGCATTCCCGATCCTTTGGACGATTTCCGCGTAACCGGACAAGGTGATGTCAATCGGAAAATGGGCCAGGCGCGCGCTAGGGGGGCGGCTATCGTCCTCAACCATCCGCATTGCGATTATTGCCCATGGCTATGGGACTTTAACGCAGATTTCGACGGAGTCGAAATCTGGAACGGTCCCTGGACGGCGCGCAATGAAAAAGCGCTGAACTGGTGGCATGAACAGCTGCTTGCCGGCAGACGCATGGTGGCGGTGGGAGGCAGCGACGTGCACCGGCCGGACCCGTATGTGAAGCATGCGATGCCTTGCACCTGGGTGTTCGCGGAAGCCCGAACGGCGGCGGATATTCTCGAAGCTATCGGGAAAGGGCGTGTGTTCATCACTTATGCGCCTAACGGTCCTTTTATGGAATTAACGTGCGGCTCGTCTATGACGGGTGACACGGCCGACATGTCGGAGAATAGGTCTCCGGTAAGGCTGCGTGCAAGCCGTTTGAGCGCCGGAGATCGAGTGAAACTGATCAGCAATCAAGGGATTGAGCAGGAAATCACACTGGCGGAGCACGATACGGCAGATCTTCAAGCGAGTCCCAACGGAGAGCTTTGGACTGAACTTGAAGCTGAAACAGCCGGCCGCACTTTTTACAGGGCGGAAGTTTGGCGCCATTTTTCCGAAGTCGGTCAAACGCTCTTGGCTGCCGTTACGAATCCCATCTATTTCAAATAACGATCGCGAGGAAGGCAACTTACCGGATCCCCTTCATATGCCCCTGAATTTTCGGCGATAGTAGGAAGAGAAAGATCCCGAGGACGATGGATGCTCCGCCAATGACGCCAAAGTATGCCATCTCCGATTCAGGCGTATAAAATTTAACAATCTGCGCGTTAATGGCCTGGGCCGCAGCGTTGGATAAAAACCATAAGCTCATCGTTTGCGCCGAGAAGGCGGCGGGAGCTAATTTGGTAGTTGCCGAGAGTCCGACGGGAGATAGGCATAATTCCCCGACGACGACAATGAGATAACTGAGAACCAGCCATAATGGGTTAACCAATGCATTAACGCCGCTAAAGTAAGCAGGCAAAAGAATGACAAGGAAGGATAAGCCGGCGAACAATAGGCCTAAAGAAAATTTTTTAGGAATGGAAGGCTGGAGATTCCCGAGCTTTACCCATAACCAGGCGAAAAACGGTGCTAAAAGGATAATAAATAAAGGATTTAACGACTGGAACCAGGCAGGCGAAATATGAATGCCCGCGTAGTCTAACTGTGTACGTTTATCCGCATAATTGGCAAGAATGGTCGAGCCTTGCTCTTGAATAGCCCAGAACATGATAGAAGCAATAAATAACGGAATATAAGCAATCAGTCTTGAACGCTCAGTTGCTGTCGTTTTAGAACTTCGGTACATGACTATAAAGTAAAGGGTTGGAATCAGAATTCCTAATAGGCCTACAAGCGCAATAAATGTACGCAATGTTAGCAGCCCTGCCGGTATGGCAACGGCCACGAAGATGGCGATAAGAACCGCGCCTGCGCCAATCCGGGCGAATACCTTGTTCTTTTCCGATGGGGAGAGGGGGTTAGCTACAAAGGTGCCGGCAAGGCCAAGATTGTTTTTTTTCGTCAACAAAAATACGGCTAGTCCCAACAGCATACCGACGGCAGCTAAACTAAATCCAAGGTGGAAGTTAACCTTCATGCCTAGTGTACCTACAATGAGTGGAGCAAGAAAGCCTCCAAGATTAATCCCCATATAAAAAATGCTAAAGCCTGAGTCGCGGCGACGGTCTTCTTCACTATAAATTTCGCCGACTACGCTGGAAACATTAGGCTTCAGTAATCCTGTACCAAGGATAATCAGGGGCATGGATACATAGAGTGTTATCGCGCCTCCCGGGACCGCTAACAGGATATGGCCAAACATGATAAAAATGCCGCCGTAAAGTATGGCTTTTGACGTTCCGAATATCCGGTCGGCCAGCCAGCCGCCAATCACACCCGACATATACACGAGCGAGCCGTAAATCGACATAATGGCAAGCGCCGTTTTTTGATCGATCCCCAGTCCGCCTTTCGATACTTCATAATACATATAGAAAACAAGAAGAGCCCTCATGCCATAATAAGAGAAACGCTCCCAAAACTCTGTAAAGAAAAGTGTAAACAATCCCTTGGGATGACCCCAGAAACCTTCTTGCGGCACGCTTGCCACAATTTTTTGTTTGTTCATATTCGCCATATCAAACCCTCCTAGTCTTGGTATTATTGTTGTTTTTCTTGTTTTTTATTACAAAAAATGGATTTGATATGGTATGCCGAGCAACTGGGGATCCAAAACGAGGAGCAGAAGTCTTATATAAAATTTTCGGTTCGTTTCTGAACCATCGCATGTAGAGAAGACCCTTACCCGTCGTGGAAAGAACCAAGGTCTCTAAATAGAGAACATTTTGACGCATTTGGTGTGTAAATGACCACCGATCAGGCTTCGAACGAATAAAAGTCCATAATTAGCGAAGATCGTTCGCTGTTTATGGACTTTTGTTCTTTCGAGCCCCGAAATGGCTATTTCTCCGAAATTTAGCATCAAACTTGTTCACAAATAAAGACCTTTGTTCTTTGTCAAGCGGGTGACCCGAAGGTTACCCCTCATTTCTTTGAAAGTGGCCGATGGTTGCCTGATGTGCATTCGAATCTGCGGAAGAGCGAGCCAAAAGGAGTGTTTTTTATGAGACTTGCCACTCGACAAATCCGTGGATAAATCGTAATTTATGAAATGACTCCATGATTTTTTGAATAGGTGACTTTTGTTATTTCGGATGATTTTCTGGAAGGAAAATGACAAGCGCATGCGGAACGTTATTCATGTTAAGATTAGTTTAACGGCATCAAACCGCAGTCGTGCTAAAGTGTTCATTCTGGATAACCAAAGAGGTGGATAGGGTAAATGAATAAGCCAAGAGTACTCGTTCTCAAGAAGCTGCCCCTAGAGGTGGGACAGTATATTTCGGAGCATTGTGAAATCGTAGATTTGTCCAGCGGCGAATCGCACAGCCGGGAGCAGTTGAAACAAGCGTTGGCCGATGTGGATGGGCTGCTGCAATCAGGAGTGACGATTGATGACGATTTACTGCAGCATGCGCCTCGCCTTAAAATTGTCAGCAACATTTCGGTCGGCTACAACAACTTTGATACGGCAGCTATGAAAAAGCATGGCATCATCGGCACACATACGCCTGATGTACTAGACGATACAGTAGCTGACCTCGTTCTAGCCTTGATGCTCGCAGCCGCGCGCCGCACTTCCGAACTGGACAGCTTGGTTAAGCAGGGTGGCTGGGGACCGTCTGATGAGGCATTTTTCGGAACCGATGTACATCACGCCACGCTTGGTATTATCGGCATGGGGCGAATCGGTGATGCGATCGCAAAACGCGCAAGGTTCGGATTCGATATGAACATCCTGTACGCCAACCGGAATCGTAAACCGCTCGCCGAGGAAAAGTATGAAGCGCAGTATCGGACACAAGAACAGTTGCTGCGTGAGTCTGATTTTATCGTCGTAATGACCCCGCTGACCGCTGAAACGCATCATATGATCCGCAAAGAGCACTTCAAATTAATGAAGCGGACGGCCATTTTCATTAATGCATCACGCGGCCAACTGGTTGATGAAAAGGCTATGATCGAAGCGCTGGAGGAACGGCTTATTCAAGCCGCAGCCTTGGATGTATTCGAGCAAGAGCCGATAGACCCGAATAACCCTTTGCTTACAATGAAAAACGTCGTTACCCTGCCGCATATCGGCTCAGCCACCGCAAAGACCCGTTTCGACATGGCCATGATGGCGGCCAGAAACGTAGTCGCCGGTGTAACTGGTCAGATCCCGCCGAATATCGTACCAGAGTTGAAACCTTAACGATGCCGTGATGTTTCGGTTCAAGCCTCTTCACTGCGGTCAGTAGCCGGAGGAGGAGCAATGGATAGGTTGGAAATTTCCTTGCGGGTCTCCGCATCCAAGGTATATTCAAGAGCGGCGAGCGATGGCTCCAACTGCTCCACATTGCGTGCGCCAATGATTGGAGCCGTTATTCCAGGTTGGCTTTGCACCCAGGCTACTGCTAGCGTGGCGGGGTGCACTTCACGCTCTTTAGCAAATGATGCGAAGCGATCAGCAACCTGAAAGTAAGCTTCTTCGCTATAGCGTTTCGCATACATGGGTTGCTCCACCAGCCGGCCCTGATTGGGCTTGCTGTGCAACCCGTATTTGCCGCTAAGTAATCCGCCGCCGAGCGGACTGTAGCTAATCACGCCCAACTGCTCTGACTCGGCAAGCGGCAGAATCTCCACTTCCGCCTGCCGTTTAACCAAATTGTACATAGGTTGAATAAGCTCGAAACGAGCTAACGCCATCTTTTCCGATATGCCTAAGGCTTTGGCGATCTGCCAAGCAGCCCAGTTGCTGACAGCCGGATAGAGGATTTTGCCCTGTCTTTGCAGGTCGTCGAGTGCGCGCAGCGTTTCTTCAATTGCAGTATGCGAATCAAAATGATGAACAAAATAAAATTCGAGACGATCGGTTTGCAGTCTTCGCAGGCTATCTTCAATCGACAGGAAAATATGTCTGCGGGACAATCCTTTTGCGTTCACGTCCGTTCCAGTAGGGAAGAATACTTTGCTTGTCAAAACGACTTCGTCCCGGCAACCTTGGATCAATTTCCCCAAAATTTCTTCCGAACGACCTCCGTTATAGACATTAGCGGTATCGAAAAAGTTAATTCCTTTTTCCCGGCTCCGCTGAAAAATTGCTCTTGATGTTTCTTCGTCGGCAATTCCGCCAAAAGACATCGTGCCGAGGCATAAGCTCGAAACGCGAATCCCCGTTTTTCCAATTGTGCGATAGCTCATTATTCTTCCTCCATTTTACCGAATGAAATTTGTGGCTGGCTGTCGCGTTAGTGCCTAACAAACAGAAAAGACCCCCTTACCAGGCTGCTCAGCGAAGTAAGAAAGTCTCCATAAGTTAGGTCGACAGGCTCTTTTCCAACTATAGCATCGCCCTTAAAAGTCGTCAAATTCAATCCATCAGGGGCATTCTTCTTATGATAGAAACATTAAATGCTAGAATAGAAATAACCTATTAGACGCGTTTGCGAGGAGATGATACAGTTATCTCATGATAACCGATAAATCTGATGGGTATTATGTGAATATAAAGTGTTGTTTGCTTGCATAAAGGAGGAAAATGAAAATGATCTCAACGATTACTGCTGCTCCTGAGGATATTCGCAGCGAGGACTCCGAACAATTGATCAGGGAGTTGAGCGCGGAGTTGGGTTTACTTTACGATTCCGATGGAAGCGCGGGATTCAAACCATCGGACGTCGAAGTGCCCCGAGCGGCATTTGTGGTTGCCCGTTCTGAAGGTTATCCGGTTGGTTGCGGCGCGTTACGGCCATTGGATGAAAACACGGTTGAAGTCAAACGGATGTATACGCGTGCGGATTTCCGCCGAAAGGGAGTGGCACAATCGATACTAGCCGAGATTGAGCGGTTGGCGATTGAGTTTGGCTATAACAGCATCAAGCTGCAGACGGGTCCCAAACAGCCGGAAGCTGCTGCTCTGTATGAACGGGTCGGGTATTATCGAATTCCGATCTTTAGCGGAGATTGGGATCAAGTATTGGCCTATCAAAAAGATTTGATTCTTAAATCGGAGTATTTATTGGAGGGATGACGGTCATGAGTTTTCAAAAAGTAGGGGGAATTTCGCAGGAAAGAAGAAAGAGAGCATTTGAGGAAGCGTTAACGTATCAGCAATTTGTTGATCATTCTCAAGTAAATGTTGATAGGCTTCAAGCGAATTTCGAGCAGTATTCGTTAAACGAACTGGAATTGGCTTATTTTGAGAAGTTTTCCGAGCAAATACATGTACTGGTGTTGGCTCACGACTGGTGCGGAGATGTTGTTGCCAACTTGCCATTATTTGCAAAAATCGAACAGGCAACCGGCAAGCTGAAGCTGCACATTTTACTTCGAGATCCAGACAATCAAGATATCGCATCCGCTTATCTGCACCCTGATGGACGTAATCACATCCCGACCTATGTGTTTTTTAACGAAGCAGGGGAAGAATTAGGCGTTTTCATCGAACGTCCCGATCAAATAACCGAATTCATTCACGGATGGAAAGAGGAATTCTGGGATCTGCATCCGGAATGGGATGGACGGGGAAAGGCGCTATCCGAGTTGGATGAAGATGTGAGGAAATCATTATTCAGCTATTTAAAAGAACAACGACCGCATGCGAACGAGCAGGAAAAAACAGCGATTATTGGAATCATCCGCTCTATTCTCGGCTAAGTCGATATGAAAAAAAGATACAGATGACCCAAGTGGAAATCTGTATCTTTTTTTCATGATTGACAATAGAAAAATGATGATTTATATTTGTTGTACATACAAAATTGAAATGGAAAAGAGAGGGTATATCATGGACGACAGCTTCCTTCATACTTGTTTATTTTTCACAGCTAATCGATTAAGTCGTGCCATAACGAAGATTGCGGAAGAAGAATTTGCAGCCACGGGTTTGACACCTATGTACGGTTATCTGATCCGGCTTGTCAACGGAACCCCTGGCATTTCACAAAAGGAATTATCGGAAAAACTTTGCATCACGCCTTCAACGCTGACCCGTTTTGTCGATAAATTGGAAGGCAAGCAATTGGTTGAACGTAAGGTGCAGGGCAAAACTGTTCTCGTATATCCAACTGATAAAGGCAAAGTACTGGAAGATACAATACGTCAAGCATCGAAAAATTTGCGGCAAAGGTACGAAGAAATTCTTGGTATGCAAGCATCCGAGCAGTTATCTACTGATATTATACGGTCAAGTGCGCAGCTAGAGAAGTAAAGGTTGTCGCCTATAAGTTTGTATGTACAACAAAAATTAGAAATGGAGTGAAAAGCAGATGAACCCAAGTGTCAAGTCGTCTCGTGTATATTACGGATGGGTTGTTGTCCTCATCACCTTTGTTACCCTGCTCGTATCTGCGGGTATCCGTTCCATGCCAAGCATATTGATGCTTCCGTTTGAAAAAGAGTTCGGATGGAATCGCGGCGGTATTTCAGGTGTCATCTCGATCGGTATATTTTTATACGGATTGATCGGCCCTTTTTCTGCAGCATTACTTGCGAAGTTCGGCAATCGAAGAGTTATGGCATTCTCTCTGGCTGTATTGGCATTAAGCCTCTCCGTTACGCCGCTAATGAAGCATTTGTGGCAGTTTGAATTATTGTGGGGATTTGTAGCAAGTCTAGGGTCTGGGATGATGGCGAATGTGCTTGGCGTAACCGTATCCAATCAATGGTTTGTTAAGCGAAAAGGGCTTGTCGTCGGCATGCTTACCGCCAGCGCGGCTACCGGGCAATTGCTGTTCCTGCCGATGCTTGCCAAAATAACGGTAGAAATAGGTTGGAGATATGCGATATATACGGCCGTTGCTGCCGTCCTCATCATGCTTGTCGTTGTTGTTCTTTGGATGCGAAATCATCCTTATGATGTAGGCGCTGCCGCCTATGGTTCAGAAGATATTGTCAAACCGAGTGCGTTTCAAGGCAGCATCTTTCTTACACCGCTGCTAACTTTGCGATCAGCCTTATCGAATAAAACATTTTGGCTGCTTGCGGGCACATTCTTTTTTTGCGGCTTTTCGACCAACGGTCTGATCGGTACGCATCTCATTCCGGCATGCGGCGATTATGGCATTCCGGAAGTGTTGGCAGCAGGATTACTCGCGTTGATGGGGCTGTTTGATCTTATTGGCACGACAGCCTCAGGTTGGTTGTCGGATCGGTTTGATAGTCGCTGGCTTCTATTCTGGTATTATGGACTTCGCGGTCTTTCCCTTCTTTTTTTGCCCTATGCGCTGGATTCCGGCCCAACAACACTCCTCATTTTCTCTGTTTTTTACGGCCTGGATTGGATTGCTACCGTTCCGCCAACCGTGAAATTGGCTACAAAGGAGTTCGGCAAGGAAAAGGCCGGTATGGTTTTCGGCTGGGTTGTCGTCTCTCATCAATTAGGCGCCTCGGCAGCGGCTTATGGTACGGGTCTGATGAGAGAATGGATGGGTTCTTATACCATTCCGTTTATCGGGGCCGGGTTCGTATGCTTGTTTGCGGCTTTGATGGCGATCCGGATTTCCAGAACGAGTTTGGCGCTTCGGCAATCTCAAGCTTAAGACGGAGTGATCCTTATGACGCATAGGAATAATAGTCATTTTAATCAGATACCAATCGGTCTTATCGGACCACCATTTATCATTGATAAAATCAAGAAGGTCATAGCGTCGTTCCCTTCATTTGCTCCCGTGCCGCTCATCTTCCGGGATGCGGAAGAAGCGCCGTCGCTTGCTGAACGAATAAGCGATCAAGTCGAAGTGATCCTTCTATCCGACCCTCTCTCACACAGAAAGGTGAAGGAAAAGGCGATTATCGAAGTCCCTGTGCACCACGTGCCTATTACCGATGCAGGTCTGTATAAAGCACTTTTTAACGCGCAGCGCTCAGGCAAGCTCGACGGGGGAATATCTGTAGATACCTTGACAGAAAAGATGGTCACGCGAACTTTGAAGGATTTAGGCATACCTCGTACGAACTCGGTTGTTTATGACGGACCTGCGTATGCATCCAAGGATAAAACGGTCCACTTTCATCAAAAAGAGTTTCTTGCCGGAAACTGCTCTATTGCTTTTACAGGCATAGAGGTTGTGGCGCAAGAATTAACCAAGCTGGGCATTCCTAATGAATGGCTGGTTCCTTCCGACCAGGACATCGTCGTTGCCCTCGAAAGGGCTCTGCTTTCCACCGAGTCGCGGCGCAGCAAGGAATCTCAAACCGTAGTCGGTTTGATCAATATCGACGATTTTGGCAAACTGGCCCTACAACGCAGCAGTGAGCATGAGGTTCAAAAGCTGAAGCTGGACATTCATCGTATGGTACTGGATTATGTAGAATCGCTGGACGGATACTTAACTCATCTCGGCGGGGATGAATATCTGTTCTTCACGACACGCGGTCTTTTTGAGAGCGCAACGGGCGGCTATAAAACGATTCCGCTCGCGAAAGATATGAATAAAACGCATGGAATTTCTTTAAGCATTGGCATCGGATTCGGACGATCCGCCAGCGCAGCGGGAACCAATTCGAGAGTAGCCATGAGAAAAGCCAAGGAAGCGGGAGGCAACGCATGTTTCATTGTTAGAGAGGATGGAACTTTAATCGGTCCTCTGGAGATGGCCGACCCAGTGCAAAGCGTGCTGTCCGTCACGGATTCGGAGCTGATCAAACGGGCAGAAGACGCCGGAATGACAAGCGCTTATTTGAGCAAACTGCTTCACAATCGGGCCCGGTTTGGCAGATATGAATACAAAGTGCACGAATTGGCGGCTTTGCTTGATATTACGGTAAGAAGCGCACATCGATTGCTTCTAAGCTGGATCGATAACGGAATCGTGGAAGTGTCGGGGTTGGAAAAGGTACCTCGCGGAAGACCGCGACAGCTATTTACATTTACATTTTTGCAAGTGTCTGACGACACGAATCTTAGCGAGCAGGGGATTTGAATCTTTCATGGATGACGAAAGCGGGTTTGCGCAACGACGCGGAGCCCGCTTTTTTCACAAAAGGCCCATTGACAATTTGAAGAATCTGGAATATTATCATTTGTATAGACAGTCAGTACTGACAGACATTTGTATGGAGGGGAATATGAGCAGCGATAGCAATCTGAGCAGCCATGATAAGCTGCTGTTGGCAGCAATCGATCTAATTGCGGAGAAGGGCTACAGCCAAGTATCCACCATGGAAATTGCGGCCGCGGCCGGCTTGAGCGAGAAGACGCTGTTTCGCCACTTTGGCAGCAAGCAAAATCTGCTGGAAACCGCTTTTGACCGTTATCATTACGCGGAAGAAATGAGAAAGCTTTTTAGCGAAAAGCTTGTTTGGGAATTGCATACAGATTTGATGCTGGTCAGCCGGACGTATCATGAGATTATGAACCGCAACCGGAAAATGATTCTAATCAGCATGAAGGAACAAGGCCATTTGCCCGGGTTTCGTGAACGAACTCAGAAGCATCCCCAGCAACTTTTGGAATTTTTGACGAATTACTTCACCGTTATGTCCGAACAAGGCAAAATGATCCGAACGAACCCGGAACTTCAGGCGTTCTCCTTCATGATGATGAACTACGGCGCATTCATGAACAATCTGGATGCCCGCACGAACTATCCGACCGTTTCGCTAGACGCATTTATTCAAGAGAGTGTGCAAATATTCACTAGGGCAATTACCCCCTAGTTTTTTTAATCATAGAATGACAGTCAGTACTGACTGTCAAAACGAAAGGAATGTGAGAAACATGGAAACCAAAGGGCTGCAGCAATCAGGAGACAAAATCATGCGCATTCTACTATTCACACTTATCATTTCCATGATGAGCGGATTAATGTTCAACATTGCTCTTCCCAAGATCAGCGGTGAGTTTGATCTTTCCATTGCTCAAGTAAGCTGGCTCTCTTCAGCATATATTCTGATTTACGCGATTGGAGCTGTTACGTACGGTAAGCTGGCAGACAGATACAAGCTCAAAAATTTGTTGACGTACGGGTTGCTGTTATTTGCAATCGGTTCATTGATCGGCCTGGCTTCTTCAGCATTCTGGATGGCACTTGCGGGAAGGTGCTTGCAGGCGATGGGTGCTGCCGTCATACCAGCGACAGCGATGCTGATCCCCGTGCGCTATTTCGCACCTGAACGCAGAGGTATCGCATTAGGCATGGTTGCCGTCGGCTTGGCTCTTGGCAGCGCGCTTGGTCCTGTCATATCTGCATTAATTGTCAGTTTGGTTCATTGGCGCTGGTTATTCGCAGTACCTCTTCTCATCTTAGTTACGCTGCCCTTCTACCGAAAATACTTAGAGGAGGAACAGCATGGGATGCATGGAAAATTTGACTGGGTCGGCGGAGGGTTGCTAGCTGTCACGGTGGCATTATTTCTTTTGAGCGTTACGAAAGGAACTTGGTTGTTTTTTATTGGCGGATTACTCATTCTGCTCGTGTTCATAGCTCGAATCCGCTCCGTAACCGAACCGTTTGTTCAACCTGCTCTATTTACAAATAAGAGGTATACACTCGGGCTAACGATTTCTTTTCTCATAAACGGGATTGGCTGCGCGTTCTATTTTCTGAGTCCACTGCTGCTGTCGGATGTCCAAGAGCTGCCTTCTATTTGGATCGGTTTTGCGATGGTTCCTGCTGCAATAGCCTCGGCCCTATTGGGACGAAAAGGCGGCAAACTGGCGGACTTGAAAGGAAATTCGTATCTCATCTATGTTGCATCGGGCTTGTTAGTCACTTGCTTTGTATTACTATCCACCTTCTCCGGAGGTTCTCCGCTATGTATTGCAGGCTTTCTGATTCTCGGCAATGTGGGCCAATCTTTCATGAACATTGCGGTTTCAGGCTCAATTTCAAGGACATTGCCTAAGGAACAGGTTGGCGTGGGAATGGGCATGTTTTCGATGGTGAATTTCATTTCACAGGGGATAGCTACAGGAGTTTACAGCAAGATGGTGGATCTTGGCTCATCTCATGTGAATTCTTGGAACCCGGCTTATACGTATCCCAAGGGCTTCATATTCAGCAATATCTTCTTAGTTCTTGGTGCATTGCAAGTTATTATTCTATTGTTTTACTATTTTCAGTTTGACAGAGGCGAGAGCAAAAAGCATCCGGCAGGGAAGGGGAGGACGAGGACGGTTGGCTCACCTTTCTAAGTAAGTTCGACTATGGGACGCTGATCGAAGCTGGAATGATGTTATTCAGCGTTCAGGACGTAAAAGTAAATGGATAGCGAGTGAATAGCGATGTTTTCCATCGTTACAGAGTAGCAAAGGGCAGTTTGGCTACCCCAGATCGAAGCAATAGCGATGTTTTTCATCATTACAGTCGAATTAGAAAATGGAATCGAGCCCAGAATGATGTTTTCCATCGTTACTGATTTGAACCGGGCAGATGCCATACTTAATTTGCTCCTTCTTCGCAAACGTAAGGATTTACAAGCAAAAGAATCCGTCAGGGAAGCCCCTGACGGATTCTTTATTTATATTTAAAGACGATTTAAAGATTTGTCTTTATATAGATCCTATCGTTATGATGGAAGTAGAAAAGGAAAAAGGAGGAAATGAACAGATATGTTGACTGTTGCTGAATTGGAAGCCAAATTAGCGGAACCGTCGGAAAAACTGATTCAGGATTTAAGCGCGGTAGATGGGGATATTCTCGTACTTGGTGTTGGCGGGAAAATGGGGCCCAGCCTGGCGAGATTGGCGAAGAATGCCATTCGGGAAGGCGGTTTGACGAAGCGGGTGATTGGTGTCTCACGGTTTTCCAATGAGGAGGCCAGGCGTGAGCTGGAAGAGGCGGGAGTCGAAACCATCTCCTGCGATCTGCTGAATGACGATGAGCTTAAGCAACTGCCGAATGTTCAGAATGTGATTTATATGGCTGGGAACAAATTCGGAATGACGGGCAGAGAATATTTCACTTGGGCCATGAACGCATATTTGCCTGGACGTGTTGCCGAGAAATATAAGGATTCGCGGATTGTTGTGTTTTCCTCGGGGAATGTATACCCCTTCTCTCCGGTTGGCAGCGGAGGCGTCAATGAAACGGTAGCGCCCGAACCTCTGGGCGAGTATGCGCAGTCCTGCCTTGGACGCGAGCGGATTTTTGAATATTTCTCACATCAAAACGGAACGCCTATGGCCATATACCGCCTTAACTATGCGATTGATATGCGTTACGGCGTGCTGCTCGAGCTGGCCCGTTCCGTACACGAGGGGCGTCCGATTCAGTTGGCCATGGGGCACGCGAACATCATTTGGCAGGGGGACGCCAATGAAATGGCACTGCGATGCTTATTGCATTGCTCGAACCCGCCGGCCATCATCAACGTAACCGGACCCGAAACGATGTCCATTCGCTGGGCGGCAGGCGAATTGGCTGCAAGACTTGGCAAAGAAGCGGTGTTCGCAGGAACGGAAGCGGAAACCGCGCTTCTCAGCAATGCTTCGAAATCTCATCAATTATTCGGCTACCCGCGTGTTTCCTTGATGCAGATGATCGATTGGGCGGCGGAATGGGTTCAAGCCGGAGGGCATACATGGAACAAACCGACGCACTTCCAAGAGAGAAAGGGGAAATTTTAATTGAGTACGCAGAACAAATCGCTTTCCCCTGAGTTATCAAAGGCGCTTCACGACGGTCTGGTTATTCCAGCGCACCCTTTGGCTTTGGATGAGCACCGCAAGCTGGACGAACGCCATCAGCGCGGATTGACGCGATATTACGCAGCGTCCGGCGCCGGAGGCATTGCCGTTGGGGTGCATTCCACGCAATTTGAAATTCGCGATAAGGCGATCAATCTCTATGAACCGGTGCTGCGTCTGGCGGCGGAAGAAATCGGCAAAGCCCGGCTCGACCGTCCTTTCATTAAAGTGGCAGGCTTGTGCGGTCCGACGGAGCAGGCGCTCGAAGAAGCGCAAATCGCCGCAGGACTTGGCTATGACGCCGGGCTGCTGAGCATGGGTGGGCTTTCGGAATGGAGCGAGAAAGATATCCTGAAGCGTACGGAAATGATAGCAAGGGAATTTCCGGTCATTGGGTTTTATTTGCAGCCTTCCGTAGGGGGCAAAATATTCAGCTTTGACTTTTGGCGCGAATTCGCGGATATTCCGAATGTGGTCGCAATCAAGATGGCACCATTCAACCGGTACCAGACGATCGATGTCGTTCGCGCCGTCTGTTATTCCAGCAGGCGCGATGAGATTGCTTTGTATACCGGAAACGATGATAATATTGTGAACGATCTGCTCACGACATACCGGTTCAAAGTAGACGGACAAGTGGTTGAAAAAAGAATTGTCGGCGGACTGCTCGGCCATTGGGCCGTTTGGACGCGCAAGGCTGTGGAGCTTCTGGAAGCCGTCAAAGTCTTTCGAGACCGGCGTGATATCCCGCAGGAATGGCTGACTCTGGGCATTCAAGTAACGGATGCGAATGCCGCGTTCTTCGATCCTGCGCATCAGTTCGCAGGTTGCATACCCGGTATCCATGAGGTGCTTCGCAGGCAGGGCCTCTTAAAGGGAACTTGGTGCTTGAATCCTCACGAAACATTATCTCCGGGGCAGGCCGAAGAAATTGAGCGCATTTATAGGGATTATCCGCATTTGCACGATGATGATTTTGTCAAAGTCCATTTGCAGGAATGGCTTGCCGAGTCATGAATATAGGAATAATCGGGCTGGACACGTCGCATGCGGTTGCTTTTACAAAATTGTTAAACGATCAGGATCACGCGCATCATGTTTCCGGAGGCAGAGTGACCATGGCTTATCCGGGAGGATCGCCGGACTTTCCTTTGAGTATCGGGCGTGTGGAAGGGTTTACCCAAGAAATGCGGCTACAATACGGCGTTCAAATCGTGGATACGCCTGAAGAAGTTGCGGCCCGGTGCGATGCGATTCTTCTGATATCCGCAGATGGCCGCGTACACATGGATCAGTTCAAGCGGATCGCTCCCTATGGCAAACCTGTCTTTATCGATAAGCCTCTTGCTTTGCGAACTATTGACGCCGAAGAAATCGTCAAAATTTCAGCGTTGCATCGCGTACCGGTCATGAGCGCATCGGCCTTACGTTACGCCGACAGCTTGACTGCTGAGCTTAGACAAAACGAGAATGGCCCCATTATCGGTGCTGACGTGCATGGACCTATGAACGTGGAAACGACTCAGTCTTATTACTTCTGGTACGGCATCCACATGGCGGAAATGCTCTTCGCGATTCTGGGCACAGGCTGTGTGGCGGTTTCTGCCGTTTCTACGGAATCCCATGATCTGATTGTCGGTAAATGGAGCGACGGGAGGATCGGCACGATCAGGGGAGTCCGTGGAAACGAAACCCCGTTCGGTGCGGTTGTGCACCGGAAAGCGGGTACGGCTTGGGCGGAGATCCGTTCATCAGATAGAACGTATTATGCCAGCCTGCTGGAACAGGTCGTGCCGATGTTCGTTACGGGCCGGCCGGCGCTCGATATCAAGGAGTCGCTTGAAATCATCCGCTTTTTAGAAGCAGCTGAGGCGAGCAGAAATAATGGTGTTACGGTTCCTATATTTTCATGATTTTCCACCTCTTTATCATTCTCTACACGCTGAAAAACCTTGATATATCAAGGTTTTTTCGTTTTTTCAAGGGGGTTCGGAGAAAAAAACAAGCGGGTGGAAATCGTTTTATTTACGGACGTTGGAAGCGCTCTTATGATAAAAAGGGAAGCGAGACCGCAAATAAAAGGGAGGAACGCAAATGACAAAAAGGCTGATCAGCGTCATGACTGTATTATCAATGATTATCGCGATTCTGTCCGCTTGCAGCGGAAAGGCCAATGTGAACAAGGACGGAGGCGCTGCCGGCAATGCGGTTAGCACACCGACAACGGCAAGTTCACCTACCGCAGCAGCCAATCCTTACGGAGACACCGGAGGCTTGAAGCTTCCGCTTGTGGACAAACCGACAACGCTGACATGGATGTTGCCGAGCAACTCATCCAATATTAAAGAAGATCGGCTGATTGTCCAGGAAATTTTGAAGCGAACAGGCATTAAAGTCGAGTTCCAAACGTATTCGCCTCAAACATACCAAGATAAGCTCAAGGTCGTTGTCGCCTCGGGCAAGCTGCCGGATATTTTCAGTGGCCTCAAGCCTGCGGAATTAAAGAAAATCGGCAAACAAAAAGGCGTCGTTGCCATCAACGACTACGCCGACCAGCTTCCGAATTTCAAAAAATTATATATGGAAGAAAACAGCTGGGTGATTAAATCTTACGGCGACGAGAACGGTAAGCTGTATACGTGGCCGATTTACAACCTGAACCGGGATGTTAATCATGGTTTCATGTACAGAAAAGATGTTTTTGACAAATTGGGTATTCAAGAATGGACGAATACGGATGAGTTTTATCAAGCGCTCAAAAAATTGAAAGAAGCTTATCCGGATTCCTATCCGTATGCCTCGAAAGGCCTCGCCAATATTTTTAGAGATTGGTCGTTCGGTTGGGGGTTAGGCAACGTAGACAATTATCCGGCCTATTATGACGAGAAAGATAAAACTTGGAAATATGCCAGCGTTCAGCCCGAGCACAAAGATATGCTGGATTTCATGAAGAAACTGTACAACGAAGGCTTGATGGATCCTGAGTTTTTGACGGATACGCAGGATTCCTGGACAACGAAGATGACTACCGGGAAATCTTTTGTTACGTGGGATTGGATTGGACGTTTGGACTTATTCTATAACCAGATTAAGGATAAAAATCCGGCATATAACCTGCGGTATGCTAATCCGGTCGGACCGACCGGCAACGTAAGAACGCTGCCTAAAGTATCCGACTTTAGCGTGGCTGTCTCGAGCAATAAGAACAAGGAAGCGGCTTTAAAACTGCTTGATTACTTGACGAGCCCGTCCGGCGGCGAATTGATGACCATCGGGGTCGAGGGCGTGAATTTTGAGTGGGGCAAAGATGGCGTCCCGGTCTATCCTCAGCTGAAAGATTTGCCTCTGGTTGACATCAGCGTGTTGGAAGACCGCTATGCGATGTGGCTGGAAGGTGCCTACCTGCGGCCGGATCGGCGCAGCGTGTATTACAAATTTTCCGAGAAAGAACGCGAAGCTCAGGATAAAATTTTGAAAGCGAAAAAGTTTGAGCCTGTCGACCCTATTTTGAATTTCACCGATGAAGAAATATCGACCTTGGCGCAGCTGCAAACTTCGCTGCAAAAAGCATCCGAAGAATTTAATGCGAAGTATATCCTGGATAAAAAATACGGGGACAGCCAGTGGGAAGAATGGAAAAAAACGATTGCCAAAAAAGGGCTGGACGCCTACATCAAAGTCTACAATGATGCCCAAAAACGGTATGATGCAGGCAAATAAGAATGCGAACAACTAGAAAAGGTGTGCGGGCGCTCAGAGGGCGGCTTCTGGGTGCCCTTCATCGGTAAAGGAGGGAAGGAACCGTGCAGCAACCAATCGCAGACGCATCGTCAGCACCAACAGCAGCACCATCGAAGAGACATCCAACGACACGATCGCGACTTACGGCAGCAATCAAGCATATGAGACGGGATCGTCAGCTGCTTATACTGTTTGTTCCTTGTATCATTTTCTACCTCTTATTCCGCTACGGACCCCTATACGGATTAATTATTGCCTTTAAGGATTACAGTGTCTTCTCGGGCGTACTGGGCAGTGAGTGGGTTGGGCTTAAGCATTTTATCCAGTTTTTCACCAATCAAGATTTCTGGATGCTGTTTAGAAACACGCTTCTGTTAGGTTTCTATACGTTAATTTTTGGCTTTCCTTTTCCGATCCTATTAGCCATTATGCTGAATGAAGTCAGAGTGCAATGGTTCAAGAAATCGGTTCAAACGTTAAGCTATCTTCCGGCTTTCTTATCCGTCGTCATTATCAGCAGCATGATCATCGATTTCCTCTCTCCGACCAACGGGTTATTCAATCAAATTTTGTCCGCTGTCGGCTTTGAAAAAAAATATTTTCTCATCGACCCCGACTGGTTCCGTCCAATCTACGTCGTGTCGGAAATATGGGGCACAATGGGGTATGAAGCGATTATTTATTTGGCGGCGATAGCGGGCATAAGCCCAACGCTGTACGAGGCAGCCAGAGTCGATGGAGCAAGCAGATTTCGGATGATCTGGTATATTACGATTCCCGGATTGCTGCCGACCTTACTCGTGATGTTTATTTTAAAAACGGGATCGATGATCCGGATCGGGTATGAAAAAGTGCTGCTTTTGTATAATCCGATGACCTATGACGTTGCCGATGTTTTTTCCACCTATGTCTATAGGAAAGGCTTGTTGGAATCCAATTACAGTTATGCGGCTGCGGTTGGCATGTTCGAAGCCATCGTAGCCATGGTTATGCTCTTGGGAGCGAATTATTTGAGCAAAAGGATTGGGGGGAACGGGCTATGGTAGGACAACGCAGATGGACAGTCTACGGCATCCTGAATGGGATCCTTCTGATTGGTGTTGCCATGGCGACCTTATATCCGGTCCTGTATATGACAGCAGTCTCCTTAAGTGAAACCTCCTCCGTTATTCAAGGGAAAGTTTTTCTGCTACCAAAAGGAATCAATTTAGGAGCCTATATGGAGGTTCTGAAGAACGACAAAATACCTAGAGCCTATTTGAATTCGATATACTATACGGCGTTAGGGACGTTCATTAACTTGCTGTTTACTGCGGTTGCTGCATATCCGCTCTCGCAGCGAACATTTTTCGGGAGAAAGTTCTTTATGCTGGCGATCGTGATGACGATGTTCTTTAACGCAGGCATGATCCCCACGTATATGGTTGTTCAGCAGCTGGGGCTTTTGGACACCGTATGGGCGCTTGTGCTGCCGAATGCGATCTGGACCATGGAACTGATCATTCTTAAAAGCTTTTACGAGAACATGTCCAGCCAAATTCGGGAGGCTGCGGTCATTGACGGCGCTTCCGAATACCGGATCTTGTTTAGCATCGTCATTCCGTTATCCAAGCCTGCGCTAGCTTCCATTGGATTGTTCTATTTTATGGGACATTGGAACAGTTTCTTCATCCCGATGATTTATTTGAGCGATAATGAGATGTACCCCTTGCAGGTTGTACTCAGGGATATGCTGATCTTCAACGCCGAAAATGACGCCGCTCTTGTGGACCGGGCCGCACTGGCTCCGCAAGCGATGAAAAACGCAACGATCGTGTTGTCCATGATCCCTGTTTTATTAATCTACCCGTTTGCTCAAAAATATTTTGCGAAAGGGGTGATGCTCGGTTCCGAGAAGGGTTAATTGGACAAATGTGGAATATTAGTTGGATGACATCGAGAGAGGTAATGAGGTGACGCCAATGAATCGATTAATTGCCAACAGAGGCTTGCTGCAAATCTTTTTCGCATTGCTCTTGGTCATCGTGATCATGTTTGTATCCAACTATGTCGTCTATAAAAACTCCATCTCCGGAATCTACGAGAAAGTAACGCAAAACAACCGGTTAGTCATCAAAAATATCATTCAATCGTTCGACAGCAGCTTTACGACCGTTAACAATCTCATGTTTAGCATTCAAGGACTGCCTTACGACAATCTTGAATCGGCGGAAGACAAGCGAATCGATATGACAAAGGCATATACGATGCAGGAAAACATCTCCAGACTTGCCTCCTCAGTAGATTATATCGAGGATGTGATTGTATTTTACAATAACATCGACTTGGCCATTACCGCCAAAGGCACCAGCGATTTGAAGATTCTTTTCGATAAAAAGTACAAAAATGAAAGCCTTAGTTATGAGTATTGGAGGGCGTTTGCCAAATCCAAGCATGGGCTAACGTTTTTCCCGGTGGAAGACTTTTCCGTTTCTAACGACGGATTAACGAGCAGGAATCAGCGGTTGATGGTGGCCATGGACGGCAATAAAGTCCGAATGTCCGACAAGAATGTCATGGTTATGATCAATGCCGAGAAACTGTTGAAGAAAGTCGATCTCAGTGCGATGATTCCGGGAGCCTCCCTGATCGTCCTCGATACGAACCGCAATATGATTTTCAGCACGGATAAAGATTGGAATCTGGATAAGGTGCTAAATGACGTCTATGTGAATCCGTCGCAGGAAGGATCGTTAACTCGCGAGAATTTCGAATATAACTTCTACAAGTCGGAGTACAACGATTACATTTATATCAATAAAGTTCCGTACCAATTCCAAAACATTAACTCGGTTTCAGCCGCCAATCACATGATCATGATCAGTGCGATCGTCAGCGCTGTCCTGTTATCCGCTTTTCTCAGTATCTACTTGTACCGTCCGGTTAAAGATATTCTCAAATTGCTCGGCGGCGGGCATGCCAAGGGGAACGATTTTAGGAAAATATACAGCGGTATTGTCAAGGTGCAGGCGGAAAACGAATCGCTAAAAAATCAAATGGATTTTGTCGATACGGAGGTGCGCAGAGGCGTTTTTTTGCAAATGCTGGATGGTTTCCCGCACACCCAAGAGTACGAAATTCAGATGCAAAAGTATTATTCCGACTTTTTCCGGAAACGTCAGTTTGTGATGGCTGCCCTGCACGTGAAACGTCATGGTGATAGCGATCAGCCTCCTATGCGAATTGAGGAAATGACGGATTTCCTGAGCAGCGGGTTGAATGGCGAGATGGATCATGCGGCTGTGTTTCATGCAGGCCATTTGCAATTTGTGGCGCTAATCGGAATCGATCAGGCATCTGAGCGGAAGAAGGTTATGGATGCCCTGGAGTCTTTTGTGAATCGTGCGGTGAAAGAAGAGCTGAAAGGGTACTCGCTTTGGGGATGCGTCAGCAAATTGTACGATGCTCAAGTTAAAAATTGCATTGAGGCTTATCAAGACATTAGAAATAGTATGTTTTACCGGAATGTCAATATGTCTCGAGCTGTAATCGACATGGAATCCATACGCTACGTTGCGGATATATATTTTCCGTTTGAGAAGATCGAGAAGCTGTCCCATACGCTGTTTAGTGGAAAAGAGGGCGAAGGGATACGCATCATTGAGGAAATCATCGAAGAGAATAAGGATCGCAATGTCCACTACCACCAGCTTGTGCATATTGCCAAGAGTGTGTTCTTCTATCTATCGAAACAGTTAGAAGATTCTTCAACTGGACATAAGGAACTTTGCAAGCTGGAGAAGGATTTTTGCCGGAAATTGGATCATGCTTTTGGTTATGCTGAAATCCAGGACGCACTTATTGAGACGGTTCGCTTTATTGCGGGGAAGCGGAGTCATGAGCAGAAAAGCAAGCTGAATCCGGAATTCATCTCTCAATACATCGAACTGCACTATATGGAGAATTTATATCTCGATCATATGGCTGAAGTGCTGAATACGAGCCCCAAATATTTCTCGAACTATTTTAAGAAAACGTTCGGCGTTAATTATGTGGAATACTTCAATAAGGTTAGATTGTCGCATGCAAGAGAATTTTTGAAACATACGGAACTGAGCATCGCCGAAATCGGGGAAAAGACAGGATATTTGAATTCATCCACGTTCACCACGACTTTCAAAAAATATTACGGCATCTCTCCGAGCGAATACCGTACAAAAAGCCGGTAGATTGCATGTCGGAATTTCGGACGGGTAGAGGAAAATGAGAATGAAGGCAGTAGCAGCTGTAAAAGGCAAAATTAGCATTACGGAAATTGACCTTGGCATTATCCCGGAAGGCCATGTGCGGATCCGCACCGAGTATTCGGCGATTAGTCCCGGAACGGAAATGACGTTTATCAAGCGCGCGTCGGAACAACCGGGTCTGCTTGGTTACAGTGCCGTTGGCGTTATCGAACAGATCGGCAGCCAAGTGACCGGACTGGAAGCGGGCCAGCGGGTAGCTTGTTACGGGGCTCCTTATGTACGTCATGCAGAGTGGCTGACCGTTCCGTCCAATTTAACGGCCCCGGTGCCGGATCACGTCCGCCCGGAAGAAGCGGCTTTTGCCGGGCTGGGAGCTATAGCGATTCATGCGCTGCGCGTAGCGGACTTACGTTTCGGGGAATCCGTCGTCATTGTAGGGTTGGGGATTTTGGGACAAATGACGGCCCAAATCGCGTCTGCGGCTGGCTTTCAAGTAGCAGCGCTTGACGTGAATGCCGGTCGCGTTGAGTTGCTTCGGCGGCAAGGGATCGGGCATGCTTTTGACGATCAGGAGCAGCTGGAGGGTAAGCTGGCACAGCTTACAGGAGGGCATGGCGCCGATTGCGTGATTCTGTGTGCGGGCGGGCCCGGCGAAGCGCTGATCAACCGCTCTTTGGCATGGATCCGGGATAAAGGGGAAATCGTCATCGTTGGAGATTTATCGACTGAGTTTTCCAGAGGGCTTATGTTCGGCAAGGAAGCGGAGGTTCTTATTTCTCGGGCTGGTGGTCCCGGCCGGTACGATGCGCAATATGAGTTGGAAAACCGCGATTATCCAATTGGCTATGTGCGCTGGACAGAGGGCAGGAATATCGGCGAATACGTTCGACTGCTGGCAGAGAAGCGTATCAAGGTTGAGCCGCTAATTTCTAATATTTTCCCTTTGGAGCGTGCGGATGAAGCTTATCGGAATTATGAGCAGCCCGGGAGTGTCATGGGCACCCTTTTGAAATACGAAAAATAGGTCTTGAGGGTGGGAGCATACGGACTGTGAAGGAGGAACTGAGAATCGGGTTCCGAATTTTCGTGAAATCGATTTCATAATAATCTGCGATAACGCTAAGGAGGTTATGTAATGCCAATCAGCAAATATCGTGTTTTCGTATTTATGATATGCTTTTTGATCTTACTTACAAGTTGGGGAGGCGTGTCCGCTTCGGCTGAAGGAAGCCGGCTTTCACAGAAAACTTATGGGACTCCGGAAGAGCTTCTAATTCCGAATAATTATACGGTTGCGGTATTTAACGGCACTGTGGGCCGGGAAGACGGGCATTATGTGCTTTATGCGACGAGCAAAGGGAAGCCGGGACATTTGAATGTCATCGATCTGGAAGATTATAAACTGCTGCGCAGCATTCCCATCGGCCCTTCGGAGAGTTCATGGGCTCATACGGTCGCTCCTGACGGAACATTATACTTGGCGGCCGATGGCAGCGGAGCCAGGCTTTGGAGCTACTCGCCGGTGACGCATACGCCTACGCAAGTGGCACAATTTGACGGGCAATCCGTGCCAAACAGTATTACAACGGATGAGCAGGGACGCGTTTATGTGGGGACATATCCCGGCGGCAAAGTGTATCAATATGACCCTGCTACGAAGCAAACTAAAGATTATGGTCGTGTCATTGGCGCACTAGATCAAGAATATGTGCGTTCTATCGCTTATCAGGGCGGCAATGTCTATGCGGGAACTGCACACAAGCAAATCGTGAGGGTGAATTTGGCAACAGGGGAGAAAACGGATATTGCAGCTTCCCTTGTCGTCAAGAACGATACCGTGTACGACCTCGACACGATTGACAATCGTTATTTGTTCGCGCGTTACACGGATGGCAGCGGTGTGCCGGGAGAGGCTTACATTTACGATACACAGACAGAGAAATGGCTGGACGTAGAATTGGAGAATGTGACAGGACTGCACGCCACGGACTCGCTGGACGGTAAACTGTATTACATGTCCGACAAAAAGCTGAAGACTTTCGATCTTGCCACGCATGAAGTCGCCTTGACGGGCATGGAATACGCCTCCGGCTCGCGGGGTGCGGATTGGGTGGACATTCCGAACAACCCCGAGTTGCCCGGCAAAACCTTGGTAACGGTTCGTTATGACGGCGGTGTGACACTGATGAATATCGCGACCAAGCAGGTTTATCTCAAGCCGCCTGTCATACCGGGACTTCCAGGGGTGGTGAACCGGCTCCAGAGCGTCACGAAAACACAGCTGATCACGACTGGTTCGCAGGCGCGATCATCGCTTGTCAATCTGAAAGATAACACCGCCAAGCCCTTCAGCATCGGGCAAGCGGACAGCGTATACCCTGTAGGCAATAAAGTATACATGGGGGTTTACCCGGAAGGCGCTCTGTATGAATACGACTTGGCTGCCGAGCCAAGCGATACCAATCCAAAACGGTTAGCAGTGCTCGGGAACGATCAGGAACGGCTCGTCAATATTACAGGCGGTCAGGGTAAACTGTTTATTTCCACGATATCCGGTTATGGGACGCTAGGCGGCGCAATAACGGTGTACGACCCGGCAACGGGGGAAACGAAAGTGCACCGCAACGTTGTTCAGAATCAAAGCGTGCTTAGTACAGCTTACCTGAATGGTAAAATTTTCGGTTCCACTACGATCCGGGGCGGCCTGGGCTCCGAACCGACGGAAGAGGAAGCAAAGATTTTCGTATGGGATGTCGATAAGGAGCAAAAAATCGCAGAATTCCCGCTCCGTGTTCCCGGCTTGACGAAACCGATCTTCATCGGCGATCTGGCCGTCGGACCTGACGGCTTGATCTGGGGTGCCTCTTACGAGTACATATTCGCGATTGATCCGAATACGTACAATGTTGTAAAAAGCAAGAAGATCTATCCGAGCTTGAGTTTCAGCCAATGGGCACACCATCCGCTTCGGTGGTCGGAGGACGGACTGCTCTATGTCCTATTTAATAGCAAACTGACTGTGATCGATCCTCAAACGCTGGAATCCCGCACATTAGCGGATACTTCAAGATTTGATCTGGGTATGGATGGCAACTTATACTTTACCGATCAGGCGACCAATACGATTTTATACCGCATGAAGGTTGATGGGGAAATCGTGGAGGAGCCGCCGGGCATCGCGCTGCCTGTCCGCAACGCCGGATTGGAAGAGAATGTGAATAATGGCGTTATTCCCGGCTGGACTTCTTTGTTCGCAACAGGCGCCGATTACCGCTATGAAATCAGCGGCGAACGAAGCTTCTCAGGCTCCAAAAGCCTGAAGATAACAGATAAGCTGCGGACAGCTTCCGTCGCCGTACAAAGCGACAAGATTCCGGTCAAACCCGGTGAAGAATACCAAGCGGGCGTCAATCTGTATATCGAGTCAGGCCAACCGGGATTTATGTTCCGATTCTTTGACAAGAACAATGCGACGATTTCCACGCTCGAAATCCATCTGGATGAATCCAGATTGGCCCAGTGGCAGAAGGTGACGCTCAAAGGAAAAGCACCGGATAATGCGGCTTATGCCAGTCTAATCGCCGTAACGAGCCGATATAATATTTCATCGGCGTATTATGATGACTTTTTCCTTACGGTTAAAGATACTGTCCCGCCGACCTCGGTCGCAAGCATCAATCCTTCGCCAAACGAGAACGGTTGGATCAACAAGGATGCAGTGGTAACGATTGAAGCAAACCGCGCCTACTCCATCACTTATTCCGCTGCCGGTGCGCAGCCGATTGTTCCTACGACCGTGAAAGGTGCATCGGTCCAATTCCCGGTCGCTGCGGAAGGGGTCACGAATGTTACGTATGCGGCGTCGAACTTCTCGGGCATCAAGGAGACGCCTCGAACGATGGACATCCGCATCGACAAAACGGCGCCAGTCATTGAATTCTCCGGCGAACGTTCGTATACTGTACAGCAAGCGGTCTATATCGGCTGTACGGCTAAAGACGTTTTATCCGGAATGGCCAACAATCCTTGTTCAGCCCCACTAGTCGGTGCTCCAGCTTATACGTTCGATCCTGGAAGCCATGATATAACGGTGTCAGCTACAGACTTGGCAGGAAACACCGGCACCGCTTCGTTTACGTTCCAGGTATCCGTGACCTATGACGGGGTGTGCGAGCTCATTCGTCAATTTGCGGTGGACGATCTGGGGATTGCAAATGGACTTTGCAGCAAGCTTCTGAATGCGCAGGAAGCGGAGATACGAGGAAATCTAAATGCCAAGGAAGGGATGCTCCACGCTTTTCTTAACGAAGTGGATGCCCAAAGCGGTAAGAAGTTAACGGCCGAACAAGCGCAAATTCTTAAAAAGTTGGCAGGTTATTTATAACTCTATTGGAGGTCAACGATGAATGTAACCGTAATGACGTTTAACCTGCGCGTTCATGTCGAACAGGATGGTGACAACGCATGGCCATACCGCAACGCGGAAGCTGCTGAGGCGATCAAAGAGGCGGGGGCAGCGATCGTTTGCACCCAGGAGGGAACCTATGCCATGCTGCAGGATCTGCAGGCGCTGCTATCGGATTACGCCTGGCTCGGGAAAGGCCGTCAGGGAGGCCATGAAGACGAGCACTGCGCCGTCTTCTACCGGCGCGAATGGCTGGAGCCGGTTGAGAGCGGGAACTTCGGTCTGTCGGAATATCCGGACCGGCTGGGATACTCGAGCTGGAATACCGGGTGCCCGCGAATATGCACCTGGGCACGTCTGAGACAGCAAGACGGAAGGGAGTTGTACGTGTTCAATACGCACTTGGATCACAGGAGCGAGGAAGCGAGAACGAACGGCATTCGGCTCATTGTAGAGCGCATCCGAACCATGTGCGAGCAAGAAGGGATCCCCGCAATTCTGGCCGGTGATTTTAATAGCGGACCGGACAGCGAAGTCATCGCGATTCTGACGGAAGCGGGGCTTAGCGACACGTATGCGGCAATACAGGACAACAAGGTTGGCTGCACCTTTCATGACTTTTGCGGCGGCGAAGCGGGCGAGCCAATCGACTACATCTTCGTAACGCCGGATGTCCGGGTTCGTTCCGTCTATGTCGATCGAAGCATGTACAATGGCCGCTATCCGTCAGATCATTATCCGGTTGTGGCGACGTTATAAAAGGCAAAACAAAGCTATGAAAAAAAAGGAAACAAGGAGCTGCTCATGCAGCTCCTTGTCTGTCGTTTATGTGAAGGGGAAATGCACTCGGAATATGAGGCAAGTCACCATGAAAGTTGCAAAGCGGCGTACAACCACAAACGGCAAGTGCGGAGCTGGAAAGGTGTTTTTCATCGTTACAACTGGCGTGGGGAAATGAAATCGTGTCTCTAACGATGTTTTGAATACTTACAGACGAGAAAAAAAGCAGTCTTATACGCTGAGCGAAGCTGGAAAGATGTTTCTCATCGTAACAGACATGTGGGGATGTTGCGATCGTGTCTCAAACGATATTTTTCATCTTTACAGACGAGAAGATGGCGGATTTACAAAGACAAGTTCTTTCCCAAACGTAAGGCTCAAGGATCTGGCAATTGGGGCTGTTGACAAAGTACCTTTATGAAGAAATTGACGTTTGGGAACCCACATAAACACTGGGCTTCTAAAAGTCATATTTCTCAAAAAAAGGCTTTTGTCAACAAGCCCGAGTGGCCAGGTTTTTCTTAACGTTTACTACATTTCATCCAAACGTACCGTCGACTTTGTGGCATCCGCGCGAACGATGGCTTCCAGCACTTTTTGATTCTCGTATCCGTCCATAAAACCGGGTACGCCTACTCTGGGCGTGCCAAGGAGCAGCTGCAAGAAGTCGTCCCACTGCGTGATTTTGACGGATTCGGGAACGGAGACAATTTGGCGGACCAGTTGACCGGTTGCTTGGTCCTCATAAATCCAAACGAGCTCATCGGGGTTGACGGTACTAGCGTGAAGTGTGCCATGATCTCCATAGATCGACGCTTCATGCTGATTGCCGGAGCCGACAGCATTGCGGGTCGTTTGGAACACGCAGACGATATCCTTTTCGAGACGCGCCTGGAAGCTGGCAAAATCGTCGACTTCAACTTTGACCATGCGACCAGAGGACGGATCTTCACGCTCGGGAACGAACGTTTGCAACTGCGCGGAAAGTTCCTGGAACGAGCCGAACAAATAGTGAGCCATGTCGATCATGTGCGAGCCCAAATCTCCCAAGGTTCCCGTTCCGCTAATCTCTTTGTTAAAGCGCCAGAGATAAGGCACGTTCTTATATACCGCTCCCCAGCCCTGCAGATATTGAATGGAAGCGCTTCTAACGGTTCCGATCTTGCCTTGGGCTATCAGTTCCTTCGCATACCTGAAGGCCGGGGTGTACCGGTAGACGAAGCTAACCATGGCTGGGACAGGGTTCTCGCTATACAGCTTATGCAGATCCGCAGCTTCCTCGAAGGTGCGGGTAAACGGCTTCTCCGCCATGAAGGGCTTGTTCGCTTCCAGGCAGGCTCGGATTATTTCTGCGTGAACATCGTTAGGCGTAACGGAGGCAATGATGTCTACCTCAGAATCCGTAATCAGCTCCTTGTAATTGGTGAACCATCTGTCCTCCGGAAGCTGCAATTGTGCACCTACCTTGGCGAGAGAGGTTTCCGTAACGTCGCAAATCGCGGTGATGCTGAAGTTTTCAATGCCTTGAATATGCTTGATATGTGCCTGAGCCATACCACCTAGACCAATTAGGCCAATTCGAAAATGTTTCATTATTGTTTCATTCCTTTCCAGTCTATGACTGAGATTGATTCTATTATAGTCGCGCTACGAGGGGAGGAAGGTGTCTTCTTTTTCTAAAATCCATGCGAATATAAAACACCTGTCACATCGGCTGTGGTGACAACAAATACGGATATAGAAATATATGACACCATCGTCAAAATGAAAACGGTTTCGAATAAAATGATCAACATCCATAATGGGGAAGCAACGAAAACAAAGGAGGCCTCCCAAGATGAGTTCAATGAAAAAAGTATTTATCGGGGTTATGACTGCAGCGTTCGCATTCACGATGGCGGCTTGCGGATCCAACACGGAAACGAGCAATCCTACTGCGGCTGCAGCCCCAGGCACAGAGAAGCCTGCAACAGAACCCAAAGCGCCGGCTTCAGGCAAGAAGGTAACCATCGAGTACTGGCACACGTATAGCGACTCGGAAGAAAAGCTTTTAAATGAAGAAATCAAGCCCCTCTTCGAAAAGGAGAATCCGGGGATCGAGCTGAAACTGACCCGGATGCCTTATGAAAACCTGAAGCAGCAGGTTATTACCAGTGTTTCGGGAGACGCCGCCCCGGATCTGATGCGGATGGATATTGTGTGGGTCCCGGAGTTCGCGGGCATGGGTGCGCTGCTCGACGTAAGCAAGCTGGAAGGCTTCAACGAAATGAAGCCGAACTTGTTCGAAGCGCCTTTGGCGACCACTTATTTGAAGAACAGCAAAGGTGAAGGTTACTACGGTCTTCCGGTCAACACCAACACGAAGGTCGCGATTTACAATAAGACGATTCTGGACGAAATCGGCAAGAAAGAAGCCCCGAAGACGATGCAAGAGCTGGAAGAATACGCCAAAGCTGCAAAGGCAAAAGGGAAGAAAGGCGGCATCACAATCGGCGGCAACAATCCTTGGGCTATGATTCCTTATTTCTACAGCTTGGGCGGCAAATTTACGAGCGACGATTATACCAAGGCGGAAGGTTACCTTAACGGCCCGGGGAGTGTCAAAGCGCTTGAAACAATGGTACGTTGGAATAAAGAAGGACTCGTTTCCCCGCCGATTCTGGGGGGAGAGCCAAGTAGTTGGGACGGCATGAAAAACAATGACTATTTGATGATCGATGACGGTCCGTGGTTCTACAGCCTGCTGATGGCCGAAAAGGATTCCAAATTCAAACCTTTAGAAGACACGGTAAGAGGCTTAATCCCGGCTGGCGACGGAGGCGGAAAGTCTGTAGTCGGCGGTGAAGACCTGGTCATATTCAATAGCTCGAAACATCCGAAGGAAGCGTGGACGTTCGCCAAGTGGATGCTCGGCGATGAGCCGCAAAAGATCATGGCGAAAACAGGCTTGATTCCTACGAACAAAAAAGCGGCCAACGATCCGAAAGTGATGGAAACCCCGTTCATTAAAGAATATATCGATCAGATGAAAACAGCCGTAGCCCGTACGCCGATTCCTCAATTCGGCGAAATGGACGGCATCATTTCACTGGCATTCGAGAAAGCCATGCGCGGAGAGGTGAAGCCGCAGGACGCCCTCAATGATGCAGCCAAACAAATTGAGGCGGTTTTGAAAAAGTGAGAGAGCTCTATGCGGCGATTCATAGGAAGGAGTGCATAACAGTGGAGATTGAAACTCCGGGTTTAAATGCCGCAAGGATAAAGCAAGAAAGCATGAGCCGCCGTTTCCGGAAAGGATGGAAACAATGGGCTGCTGTACTACCCTTTATCGCGTTGGGTGTTCTTGGCACCGCCGTATTTGTCATCTACCCGATGATTAAGAACATCATCATCAGTTTTCAGGATTACTCGATTATGCCGGGAGCCGTAAATTCTTTTGTCGGGCTCGACAACTACAAGTTTGCATTCAGCGACCCGAGCCACAAATTTGATATGGCCGTCAAAAATACGATTCTGAACGTTGTTGTAACGGTACCCGTCAACTGGTTCTTGGCTATCTTTTTCGCGGTACTTATCCATTTGAAGTTTGTGAAGTTCAAGCTCGCGTTTCGCACGATTTATTATTTACCCATTATTACATCATGGATTGTGGTTGCGTTTTTGTTCCGGTTTCTTTTTGCAAGCGGGGAATATGGATTGATCAACTATATTCTTTTGAACGGGCTCAGGGTCATCGATAAACCGATTAACTTCCTGGCCAACTACTGGACGGCGATGCTGGTTATTTGGTTATTTCACATTTGGAAAACGGTCGGATGGGGCGTCATCATTTATCTTGCCGCGCTTCAAGGCATATCCAGGGATTATTACGAAGCGGCTGAGATTGACGGCGCTAACGGTGTACAGCAGTTCTGGAAAATTACGGTTCCTCTGCTCGCGCCGGTCACAGCTTTTATACTTATCAATTTGATAAACGGAGCGTTTAACTTCTTTCCGCAGGTTTACTTTATTACCAAAGGCGGGCCGATGGATCAGACCCAGACGCTGCCGAGCTTGATGTTTATACAAGCGTTCACGAACTTTAAATTTGGCTACGCCGCCGCTCTCAGTGTCATGATGGGGCTTGCCATCTTTGCTTTAACTTACACGCAAATGAAAAAATTCGGCAATCAGCGCTTCTTATAGCAGGAGGGGAAAACGAATGCAAACAAAGCTGTTATCGAGAATCGTCATCTATGTCATTATTATAACCGGAGCCTTGTCGTTTCTGTTCCCCTTCGTCTACATGGTGCTGACCAGTTTCATTAGGGGCGCTTACTCGCTGCCCCGGCCAAAAGAGATTTTTTCCGTCATTCCGAATCTGTATAATTTTCAAATTGTGCTAGGGAAAAACAATTTTGCCCTCTATTTCATGAACAGTATCATCGTGACGTCGGTAGCCATGACAGGAGGGTTGCTTTTAGGAGCGTTAACGGCTTACGGCTTTGCCAGATTCAGGTTTCCGGGAAAAGAAGGACTGTTCCGGATGTTTCTACTGACGACCATGATTCCTGGAGCGATCAACATCATCCCGCAATTTCTGATTATTAAAAATCTGGGACTTGTCAGCACGTTCGGCGGCTTGTGGCTGCTCTACATCGGCGGCGGCGTTGTCGGGAGTACATTTTTCCTTCGCGGTTTCTTCGAAAGCATTCCGAAAGAACTGGAAGAATCGGTGTTAATGGACGGCGGCGGTAACTGGCGCATATTCTGGAATATCTACCTCCCGCAGTCACTGCCAGCCATCGGAACGCTAGCCATATTCTCATTTCAAGGTACTTGGGAAGAATATTTTACCGCGCTCGTCATTTTGAAGAAGGAATCGCTGCGCACGCTGCCGATCGCCCTGCAGGCTTTTAATGATAAGTACGCGACCAACTACGCACAAGTATTTGCGGCTTCGATCATCGCGCTTTTGCCGGTTATTCTGGTGTATTTGATTTTCCAGAAACGTTTCGTACAAAGCGGGTTTAACGAGGGCGGTGTCAAAGGGTGAGAGGGTCACGGGTTTGGCGTTCAGCCGGTGTAATGGCTGTATGTGCAGCCGTGCTGGCGACAGGCTGTACGAATCAAGAGGCGATTCGGGTGAAAACTGTCGCTGACGGAAATCTTTTTAAGCAGGTTGCGACGAATAAGGCCATCTATAAGCCCGGAGAAGCCGTAAAGTTTGACGTAACTTTGCAGCAGCCGGTTTCCAAAGGCACCTTGGTCGTTCGCTATAAGCATTTGAGCGAAATGGTTAAGACGGAGGAGCTAAGCGTGCAGGGCGAACAATTGTCGTGGGACTGGACGCCTCCTCAAGCGGACGGGAAAGGCTATATGGCTGAGCTGATGCTCAAACAAGACGGCAAATGGGTGGACCATACCAACATTGCGGTGGATGTTTCGAGCGATTGGGGCAAGTTCCCGCGTTACAGTTATTTGGCTGATTTCCCTCAGATGGATAGTCAGGCGATGAGCGAGGTAATCAATCGCCTTAACCGATTCCATATCAACGGCATTCAATTTTACGACTGGCAGTACAAGCATCAGATGCCGGTCAAATGGGAGAACGGCAAACCCGCGGATTCATGGCAGGATATTGCCAATCGGCCCGTATCGTTCGAAACGGTTAAAGGATATATCGATCTTGCCCACAAGCGCAATATGAAGGCTATGAATTATAATCTGTTGTTCGGCGCTTACGCGGATGCAGAGCAGGATGGCGTGAAGAAGGAGTGGGGGCTCTATAAGGATCCGCTTCACGAGCGGCAAGACAAACATCCTTTGCCGGACTCCTGGGCAAGCGACATTTATTTGTTCGACCCTTCGAATCCGGAGTGGCAAAACCATTTGTTCCAAGAGGAGAAACGGACATTCTCGGTGCTTCCGTTTGACGGGTTTCATGTCGATCAGCTAGGCGATCGGGGCCCGCTTTGGAGGTACAATGGTAAAAGCATCAATCTGGCAGCCACGTACGGCGACTTTCTCGAGAAAGCCAAACAAAGTTTGAACGTTGATTTGGTCATGAACGCCGTCGGACAGTATGGGCAAGGCTCGATCGCGCAAGGCCCTGTTAAGTTCCTTTATTCCGAAGTGTGGGAGGGGCATCCGCAATTCCGCCATTTAAAAGAAATCGTAGACCAGAATGCGAAATACGGAAAATATCAATATAACACCGTTCTAGCAGCTTACATGAACTATAAACTGTCTAACTCTGCCGGCGAATTCAACACTCCTGGCGTCCTTCTCGCGGATGCCGTAATGTTCGCGATCGGAGGTTCGCATCTGGAGCTTGGCGAAAATATGCTGTCCAAGGAATATTTTCCCCATAAGAATTTGAAGATCCCTGCGGTCTTGGAGAAACAATTGGTCACTTACTATGACTTTTTGGTGGCGTATCAAAATTTGTTGAGAGACGGCGCTCAGGAAACCTCTCTAGAGGTTATCGCCGGTAGTCCTGGTATACAGCTTTCTAAAACCGCCGATAAGGGAAAGATTTGGTCGTTTTCAAAGGAAAAGAACGGTAAGGATATCGTGCACTTTATTAATTTCACAGATGCGACAACGATGAATTGGAACGATACGGACGGCAAGCAGGCGGAACCGCAGCAGATAGACAGCGTTACCATTACGGTCAATTCAGCGAAAAAAGCAAAGCGCGTTTGGCTGGCATCGCCGGATTATCATGACGGTTCTCCGGTGATGATTGATTTTAAACAAGAAAACGATCTGATTCATATGACTATGCCTTACCTGAAATATTGGGATATGGTAGTTATAGAGTACACGTAAATAGAAATACGGCTGCTGTACCCGTAAGGTTGGGAGATGGCAGTCTATTTTTGTTTTTGAGTAATAAAAGACCCCAAAAGTGAAATAAAGTACACCAAATCTAGCGTTGAAAGGGGTTACAATAAATACGGAAGCGCCTTATGCTGTTTGGGGGGAATTTTAAAGTAACATCTTCTAGGGTTCTTCTCTCCCTTCATGTAAAATAAAAGTAAGGAATGACGCAGAAGTAGGGGGGCAGCATGATTCGAACCAAACGGTTTACAAACCGCTTCGCCGTGAAAATGAGTTTCGCTTTTCTTCTCGTTAGTTTGATCCCTATTATTTTTGCCAGCGTATCTTTTTACATGGAATCAACTTCGATCGTGAAGAAAAATGTTCGTGAATCCACGATTCAATTAGCTAAACAGACAGCGGATTCGCTATCTTTCATTTTTAATGTCGGAAGCGACACCTCCGATTATATATATAGCGATACCAACGTACAGAATGCAGCTCTGCAGTTAAACAGCAGCCCGCCTGATGAACAAAACCGGATGAACCAATATATGGACTCGATGCTGAATCATATTGTGTATTCCAATTCCTTCGTGAAGATCATTTATGTGATGAGAAACGATGGGGGAGGATGGGGAAGCGGAGCTTTTTCCGCCAGCAAATTAAAACGTGTGAACTTATCCAAAGAAGCCTGGGTGAAGGAGGCTAAGGATAAGGACGGAGAACCGGTTTGGCAAGGTTTGCAATATGACCGATTTAGTGGAGCGGGCGATAATACGGATCTCATTTTGCCAGTAGGCAGAGTGCTGAAAGATTTTCACACTTTAAATAACATCGGACTTGTGATGGTGAACTTAAACGGGCGTTCTATTCTAAGCACCATTGAGCAATTAAAGCTGGGCGAAACCGGCAAATTTTTCGTTGTGGATTCGGAAGGGAAAATAATGATCGATTCCGACCTCAGCCTGATCGGTAAGAAGGTGGAGAATCCAGAGCTTTACAAGGGAATTGTAGGGAATAACTCAGCAGAATTTGAATTTACCATAAACGGGCTGCCGCATTATGGGGTTAAACAGTTTTTGAACAACGGCTGGATGATCGTGGGTACAGTCCCGGTCCGAGAAATTACAGATCAGCTAGATCGGCTGCAAGGCAGTATTTTCGTCTCATCCGGGCTGTTCGCCTTACTTGCGATTATGATCGGGCTCCTGATTGCCGGCTGGGTAACCAAGCCTATTAACCGTCTGACCCGGGATATGAGGCAAGTCCAACAAGGGGACTTGAAAGTTCGGACACCTATTGATTCTTCGGATGAAATCGGTCTCCTGAGCAAACAGTTCAACAAGATGCTAAAGGAAATCGAACAATTGATGCAGCGTGTGGAAGAGGAACAGCTCCAGAAACTTCAAGCGGAAGTTCGGGCTGTGATGCATCGGATTCACCCTCATTTTTTATATAACACGCTAAGTACCTTGCGATGGCTGATCAAATCCAAACAAAATGAACGGGCTGATCAAGGCTTATCGGCGCTAACACGGCTCATGGAAGCGAATATGGGCAAAAACGGGAACCTGATAACGGTAGCGGAAGAACTGGATATCATTCAGAAATATTTGGTGATTCTCGAGTTGCGGTACGAGAAACGGTTCTCGCTCGATGTGAAGCTGGATCCCGGAGCGGAGTCCATCATCATCCCGCGCATGCTTTTACAGCCTTTGGTAGAAAATGCGATCTTCCACGGGATCGTTCCGAAAAACACAGATGGCCGGATTACGATTGATGTTCAAATGAAAGAGGAGACTGCGGAGTTTCTCATTTCGGATGACGGATTGGGAATGGAAGAGGAGAAGCTCCGCGAGTTGCGTGATCCGGAGACGGCGATTATGAATGGAACTATAGGCATCGGATTGCGCCATTTATATGATACGCTTGCACTCCATTATGCAGGACGTTCGGAATATGCAATCGAAAGTGTCTTACAGGAGGGGACAACCGTTCGAATCACGCTCAGAAACCCCGAAAGATTGAAAGGACAACAAGAGCAATAAGGGGGGAATGGATATGTACCGTGTTCTCATCGTGGATGACGAGCCCGTTATCCGCAATGGAATTAAAGCTTTTATCGATTGGGAAAAGGAAGGTTTGTCCGTAGCTGCCGGTTGTGCCAACGGAATGGAAGCTTTGTCCCTGTTGGAAAGTTCTCCTGTGGATATTCTTATCACAGACATCAAAATGCCCCTTATGAACGGTATACAGTTGATGCAGCAAGCCTTGCAGCTATATCCACGGATTAAAGTCATCCTGATAAGCAGCTATAGTGACTTTGAGTTTGTAAGGGAAGGGCTCAAGTTTGGAGCCATCGACTATTTGTTGAAGCCGACACTGGAATCTGAAGATCTGCTTGCCGTTCTTCAGCGCTGCATATCAATGCTGGAAGAAGAAAAGAAGAAAGCATCAGAGTGGACACGTTTCAATTCGGATGCCGTTTATCGGGATCGAAGAAGGCTTGAACACGAAGTGAAAAGGCAGATTGTTTTAGAGCAGGAGTACGATCTTAGCAGGGCACCGGAATGGATGGGACAAACGATTACATGTGCCTATATGATGCTGGACCGTGCCCAGGAACTACTGGAAAATCACGGCCATCTGCATGCGCAGCTGCTTCTGGAAGATCTGCAGGAATCGTTCTACGCGGATGTGAATGAAGGCGTGGCTGCACTGGTAACTTCCGACAACAGTCTGTTTCTTGTGCTCCCGGAGGGCTCGGGCAAGGTTGAACCGCTGCTAGTCAATTGGATACAAAAGCTGGATAAAGATTTCAGAGTATCAGTTTCGACTGGGATATGCACCATCAGTGGAATCCGGGCAATAGGCCGTGGCTTCAACGAGAGCCGAACGGCTTGCCGGGAGAGATTCTTTAAAGGTCTGGGCAGATTGTTTTCGGTAAGTGTGACGAAAGAGATTGCTGCGTGGCAAGAGGCTCCAGATCATGGCGAAACACCGGATTGGACGGATCTTGCTGAGCAGGTTCGCGGCCGCAGTCCTGTTACATTAGTACTCGAACAGGTCCATGGGCGATGGGCAGAGGGGCGCATGGATCCTGATCAAATCAAGCAAGAAGCCTGCAGTCTGCTTACGGAAGTTCACCAGATTTACGCGGATATGGGGGCGCTTCTCCCCGAACGGCTTGATCTTCTAAGAGCCGCTGAAACTCTTGAACAGTTAGAGACAATTTTAAGTCGTCATTTGGAGGATATAGGAAAGGGACCTGCGCACAAGCAGCCTGATAAAGGATTTAGCGGTCAGTTAATTGCGAAAGCATTAGCCTACATCGATAGCCATTACACCGAGGATTTGACCTTGCAAAGCACGGCGGATGCCGTACATGTCAGCAAAAGCTATTTCAGCCTATTATTCAAAAAGCAGACCGGACAAAACTTTATCGATTATTTGATCGATTTGAGAATTCGGGAAGCGAAAAGGCTCTTGATCATAAAGGAAAGCAGAATCTATGAGGTCGCGGAGGCTGCGGGATTTAACGATGTGAAATATTTCAGTAAGTTATTCAAAAAAATGACGGGCTTTACGCCCGGGGAATTTAGAGAGAAGTATCAAGCCTCTGAATAACTTGATTAGGGGGAGGGGACGGGCAATGGCAAGGCGATGGCTTATTATTGTATGTCTAGTTATCCTTACGACCGGGTGCGGTAAATTTAATGTCATCTCCGATCCAGATAAGGTAGAGGTTCTCCAAGGCAAAGAAGAGCATATCATCGAATTCTGGCATACCTATAGCGATGAAGAAACCCGATTGTTAGAAAAGGATCTTGTGCCTGAATTCGAACGGCAGCACCCGGGTATTCGTGTGAAGGCAGTGCGGCAGACGAACAATGAGGAGTTGAAGAACACCTTGATCGCGCGCGCCTCTTCCATGAAAGGTCCCGATGCTGTGCGGATGGATATCGTTTGGGTGCCCGAGTTTTCGCACAAAGGGTTGCTGGTACCTCTCAACCAGTTCCCGGAGTTTGAAGCGATTCGGAACCGGTTGCGTCATGATGTCATGGATATCGGCTTGTACCAGGGTCAATATTTCTCGTTACCTATGAATATCAACACCAAAATTGCCATTTATAACCGTGATCTGATAAAAAAGGCGGGCCTTTCAGGACCCCCTCAAACGCTGGAAGATACATTTGAATTCGCACGAAAAAATCAGTATACGATTGGTATAGGAGGTCTCGAGACCTGGAGTACTCTTCCGTATATTTATGGTTTAGGCGGGGCCTTGACGGACGAACAATATACAAAGGCAACCGGATACTTGAATGGGCCTGGAACTGTAAGCGCCGTGGAGCGTTTGCTCTCGCTCTTTAAGGAGGGAACGATTGTGAGTTCCATGTTAAAAGGCGGCGGGGATAATTGGGAAGGCGTAAAAGGCGGCAATGTGTTCATGACGGATGACGGACCGTGGTTCTACAGCGTTTTTAGCGGTCAAGATTTGGGCAATGCCATCCATTCGACATTCCGTATTCCGATGCCCCATGACAGTGGGCCGGCTTCCATCATTGGCGGTGAGAATCTAGTAATCATGAAAGGAAGCAAGCAGCCCGAGGACGCATGGGTCTTTGTGAAATGGTTGACCGGCATAGAAGCGCAGCTTGTCATGTCCAAAACCGGACTGATCCCAACTAACGTTGATGCGTTTAAAGCTCTTACTTTCAAAGAGGACTCATATATCGGGCCGTACGTGGAGGCGCTCAACCATGCATTCGTTAGGCCGCCGGTAAAGAATTGGACGAAAATCGATGAAGTCTATACCCGACATATGCGCAAAATTTTTCAAGGCGATATCTCCGTGAAGGAAGGATTAACCCGCGCAGCGTCGGAAATCGATGCTTTATTAAAGGATCGGTAATCATTAATTCATAGATTGCTTAGCTTCAAAATAGAGCACTTGCACAAACTTTTTTGTGTTAATTTTGGTTTGAGATAAGGATGGTTTTAAATTATTTTGCAGCTCGAGCATTTTTTTGCGGATTTCGGTGAAATCAAAAAATTTCGAGGCGTAATTTTCAAATTTGGGATGGGAGTAGTCGGTAAGGCCGAGTGAGGCTACATGGCTCAATGTTTGGAAGATGGCCCTGCGTACCCGCTGCTCCGAAGCTTTGATTTCTTTATTTAATTCAGCGGGTGAAGATGAGCTCCCCAGCTTTTTTGCAGCGATATGGACAAAGATGGATTTCAAAGAAGGAAACCTGTTCAGCGTTAGAACAGCTTCTTTGTCATATTGATAAAGATATTCCAGAATGTCCAATAAATCTTTGCTGCCTGCTTCCCCGATCATCCCAAGCTCTGATAAAAGAAGTTGACCGGAAGTGACGATGCTTTTTTCCGGGATGGGCGGCTCGCCCAGTTCCCGCGGCTTATCGCCCACGAAAACTTGCAACGTTTTCTGAATATCGTTGATCGATTTTTGCAGCCGTAAGCGTTCCTTGACCTTTTGAATGATGGCTAATATTTCAAGGCGGTTAATCGGTTTGGCGATATAATACTCGATACCTAGCGAATAGGCTTCGCCAATCATTTTTTTTGATTCGATTTGTGAAATCATAATAATTTTCCCTTTAAAATGAGGTCCAATCGCACGAACGGTCTGAATGCCGTCTCGAATCGGCATAAGTAAATCGATAAGCAGAATATCGACTTTCTTCAGCTCCAGCAATTCAGGATTTACATAAGAACCGTCTTCCGCTTCCCCGACGACTTCCCCAAGCTCCTCATCTTCGATAATATCCGTTAGCATCGAACGAACTCCATGATCGTCATCCACAATAAAAAATCGCATGTCGTTATCCTTTCCGAGCGAGCTGTCACCAGGCAGTCGCACCTGAACTATCATACTTATCCGGAAACCCTATGTAAAGATCCGCCCCGATTTTTTATGGGTTGTAGATTTTTGTTGTTTTAAGTAGATGGGGATTTAGAATACGTTTACATTAACGAAGATCAGGGGTGAGTGTAATGAAAAAAATCGGTTTAACGCTGCAAATTTTTATCGGACTGGCTTTAGGTATTATTATTGGCGCTTTTTTCTACGGAAATTCAGGAGTTGAAAATTATTTAAAACCGATAGGCGACATTTTTATCCGTTTAATCAAAATGATCGTCGTTCCCATCGTAATTTCTACACTTGTTGTAGGGGTTGCCGGGGTAGGGGATATCAAGAAGCTGGGGAAAATCGGCGGGAAAACCATTCTTTATTTTGAAATTGTTACAACGGTAGCCATTATCGTCGGTTTGCTCGCAGCCAACTTGCTGAAACCGGGTACAGGCGTAGATATGTCGCATCTGGCGAAGACCGATATTCAGACGTATGTAAATACGGAGAGCAAAGTTAGTCATCACTTCATGGATACCATTGTGAATATTGTCCCTACGAATATTGTACAGTCGCTTGCAAACGGTGACATGCTCGCCATCATTTTCTTTGCCGTCATGTTCGGTTTGGGCGTTGCCGCGGTTGGGGAGAAAGGAAAGCCGGTTATTCGCTTCTTTGAAGGCGTTGCGGATGCGATGTTCTGGGTGACGAATAAAATTATGTATTTTGCTCCAATCGGTGTCTTTGCGCTTATTGGTGTAACCGTTTCAAAATTTGGAATAGCCTCCTTATTGCCGCTTGGCAAACTGGTTCTATCGGTATATGGATCCATGCTATTTTTCATTTTTGTAGTCCTGGGCATTATTGCCAGAATGTGCGGGACAAGAATTATGACGCTGATTAAAATATTAAAAAGCGAACTGCTGCTTGCTTATTCAACGGCAAGCTCGGAAACAGTGCTGCCCAAAATCATGGAAAAAATGGAGAAGTTCGGCTGTCCGAAGGGAATTACTTCGTTCGTGATTCCGATCGGTTATTCATTTAATCTGGATGGATCTACGCTCTATCAAGCGCTTGCCGCGATATTTATTGCGCAAATGTACGGTATTGATATGCCGATCAGTACGCAAATTACATTGATGCTCGTTCTGATGGTGTCTTCCAAAGGTATTGCAGGAGTGCCCGGCGTTTCCTTTGTCGTTTTATTGGCAACACTCGGCTCCGTTCATATTCCCATTGAAGGATTGGCGTTCATTGCGGGCATTGACCGGATTCTTGATATGGCGCGCACCGTTGTGAACGTGCTTGGAAACTCCCTGGCAGCCATTGTGATGTCGAAGTGGGAAGGGCAATACAATTCTTCCAAAGGGAAGCAATACGCGGCTACCTTTAAAAAGGAATCGATGCAAGAGGTTGCTTAAAGCGGCATAAGGCCTGTCTATAATAACAGGCCTTTTTGCTGCCATCCTTTCAGGCTAATTGGTTTCTTTCAATGTGGCGTTGAATGCGGCGCGGTTATCCCATAGAAATGAAACGATGGTGTTACGCTCGTCAAAAAACGACTCGTTTTCATCCCGATATTCGTTACCTTTTCCGTGTACGCTAAACCGCTCGCCGCCATAGCTCATTAAGGTCCATTGCCCCCCGCGTTTCCGGTCAGCGAATACGAAATAATGTTTTCCGCCTGAATGGTCCCACTCCGCAATGGTGGAAAAGTTGTCTAAAATCACATCAATGTCGTTTTTCTTTTTTATTTTCATCATACCTCACCCTTCCTTATTATATGAATAAATTTTCATAGATTTCTTAGTCGTCTTTCCTTATACAATTTTTTTTTATTTTATAACACATCCATGAATTATTATAGGGTTCTAAAATAAGAAGTTTTGTCGGTTTTTGCTGTCTCGTTTATGGATACTAGTAGGGGTGATATTCGGGAAATTGGAATGTTTTAAATAAATGGAGGCGGATTGCGCCCGATTTTAGATAGAAAGACGAACGATAATCTTGATTATTTCTGAAATCCTATGTATTATTAAAGTATAAATGTTCTTGAAGGTGATGCCATGCAGCAACTAGATTCTAATGAATATAAGAAGAAGCTATGTCACCTCTATAACGAAATATCGAAAGAGTTGTTCGGGTTTGGCACAACACTGCTGAAAGTTTCCATTGATCAGAACATTATTACGTTTCATGCCAAACATCGCCGATCGCCGCGCTCAACGGCATTGGAAGGTGAGGCGCCGACACTCAAACACGAAGTCGATTTTTATATGTCCTCTATCTATAAGAAGAGGATCCGGGAGAGGCTGGAGCAAGAGCTTGGCCTATCCATGGATGCGGTATTAAGAGACTATGACCCGCCGACGCAATGGGCGATTACGAACATTATTCTTAAACAAACCGAATAGTTGTTGTCATTGGTGTTTCTCTTTTGATCTATCTTAAGAGGAAACCGCATGGATGTTACCAGCAGATGACTCTTTGCATTGTTTACAATGAAAAGTGCTCTTGTTAGAAGCTTTCTTCTATCAAGTGTACTTTTCTTTTTTTTATATAGAGCAAGGACAAGACATGCATAGTTGTGGGGTCTTGGGAAGCATACTAGTAAAAATTGGCAGGGGATTCACGATTCAAATCAGATGAAAACTTGGGAGGACGACGAAGATGAAAAAACAAATGATTCGCGGTTTACTATCTTTATCAGTAGTGGGACTAGCATTGACAGGATGCGGAACGCCTGCGAAGGATCAGGGGAATACAACGGCTTCAACAGCGCCTACAGCGGCGTCAACAGCTGCATCAAAAGGGGAACCTACACAATTGGTTATTTCCACTTGGGGATTCTCGGATGACTTCTTCAGGAAAGAAGTGTATGCGCCATTTGAAAAAGAACATAATGTCAAGATCGTTACGGAAGTCGGCAACAATGCAGACCGTTTGAACAAAGTGAAACAAGGCAGCTCGAGTGTGGACATTATCTATTTATCGGATTTCTACGCACAACAAGGGATTGAAGCGGGTCTGTTCGAGAAGATTGACCGCAGCCGGATTCCGAATTTGAAAGACATTTACGATCTTGCCAAAGCGCCGCTGGGTGAAGATTACGGTCCAGCATACACAATAGGTCAATTGGGGATCGCCTATAATCCGAAAGCGACCGGCAAAGAGATCAAGTCTTGGAGCGACTTGTGGAGCCCTGAGCTTGCCAAAAAGCTGACACTGCCGAATATTACGACGACTACGGGTCCTATGGTTCTGGATGCGGCGTCACTTGTCGCCGGGGCTACTACATTTAATGAAGATCAAGCGTTCGCAAAGGTTAAAGAACTGAACAAAGGAGTCGTCAAATACTACGGTCAAACCTCCGAGTTCGTCAACATGTTCTCGCAAGGTGAGATTGCTGCAGGTCCGATCATGGAAATGTATGTGAAGGATCTGAAAGCGGCTGTGCCGGATACGAAGTTCATCACTCCGCAAGAAGGCGGATATGCCGTTATGAACACGGTCAACGTGGTGAAAGGAAGCAAAAATAAGCAGCTGGCCGAGGATTTCATCAACTGGCATTTGAGCAAGGAAGTACAGGAGAAATCAGCCAAAGCGAAAGTGGATTCGCCGGTGAATACGACGCTTCAGTTGTCGGGGGACGAAACGACAGGGATTACCTATGGAGCTGACGTCGTGAACAAACTTCGCAAGTTGGATATGAAATTCGTCAATCAGAATCTCAAATCGTGGATTGCTCGCTGGAACAAAGAAGTCGCTCAATAAATAACACCGAACAAGGGTATATGACCGTGTATATACCCTTGTTTTTCTTAAATGAATTTAAGGGGGCTTAGTCATGAAAAAGAAGGTCATCCTTGATGTAGATACGGGCGTGGACGATGCCCTTGGTATACTGCTGGCCATTCGCAGCGGAGACATGGATGTACTCGGAATTACTACCGTGAACGGTAATGTTTCGCTTGACCAAGCGACTGATAATACATGCAAGATCCTTCAGCTGCTTGGAATGGAGCAAGCGATCCCCGTGGTTAAAGGGGCGAACGAGCCCTTGATGCGGCCTGCATTTTTTGAGCATCGGGTTCATGGCAGAGACGGGCTTGGAGGCGCTTTAAGCGACATGCCGGTTCATATGAAGACGGCCGAGGGACACGCTTGCGATTTTATCGTGGACCAAGTGCGGAAACATGCGGGGGAAGTCACTTTGGTGATGACCGCGCCGCTGACGAATTTGGCCCTGGCGGTTATGAAACACCCGGAGCTGGTCCAACAGGTGAACGAAGTCATTGTGATGGGGGGCGTCGTTCAAGGCTTCGGCAATGTGACGCCAACGGCGGAATACAACATGTACGTCGATCCGGAGGCGGCCAAGATCGTTTTCCATGCCGGCTTTCCTAAATTAACGCTTGTTGGATTGGATGTAACGCGTAAGGCGCTGCTGACGGAAAAGCATATTCAAGAGCTCGGAGATTCTACTATCGCCAGATATGTTCAGGCAAGTACGGCTGATTATATGCAGCGATATTTTGAACGCAACGGCGTTCGCGCTTGCGCGCTCCATGATCCGCTGGCTGTCGGGGTGGCTCTCCGCAAATCGCTTGTCACAACCCGCCACTATTACGTTGATGTAGAAACCAAAAGTGAGCTTTGCGACGGACAAACGGTATGCGATTTCCAGAATCGCTTGTCCAAGGAAGCTAATATTCATGTGTGTACCGATGTATCGGCTGACGAATTTCTCGAGCTTTTTATCCACGCTCTGCGTGCCTAGCGAAACCTGGAACAGGAGTTAACCTACATGAAAAAAAAGTACTTATCTTTCCTATTGCTACCGGGACTGCTGTTCCTGACGGTTTTCATGGTGGTTCCGATCCTTCTTACGATAGGTTCAACCTTTTTCGATAAAGGAACATTTACACTTGAAGGGTACTTGGGGTTCTTCAAAGACCCTTATTTTCTCAAAATATTGTGGACGACATTGCGTGTAAGCCTGGTGACAACCCTGCTTTGTATCCTGCTGGGGTTTCCGGTGGCATACTTCATCTCCAAACAGAGCCCGAGACAAAAGGCGATCCTGCTAGCGCTGGCAATATTTCCGCTGCTGACGAGCTCCGTTGTGAGGTCGTTCAGCTGGATGATTATTTTGGGCAAAAAAGGACTGCTCAATAATGCTTTGTTAGCGATCGGTCTCATTAAAGAGCCGCTCGATATTTTATATACGCCTACGGCGATGATGATCGGACTTATCCATCTTTTTCTGCCGCTCATCATCATTACGCTCGTCGGTGTTCTTGAGAATATTGATCCGGATCTGATCAAGGCGGCAGAGAGCTTGGGTGCGGGCCGTTTGACGGCTTTCGTCAAGGTAATTGTGCCGCTCAGCGTACCTGGATTAATCATCGGCAGCATTCTCGTTTTTGTCGGAAGCTTAACGGCTTATACGACGCCGGCTCTGCTCGGAGGCAAGCAGCGGGTCATTTCCACTTTCCTTTATCAGAATGCTATCACACTGAACGATTGGTATCTCGCCTCCGTCATTGCCGTTATTATGATCGTGATCACTTTCGTTGTCATCGCGCTCATGAACAAACTGGCTACTAAACTAAATCCGAAGGGGTAGAAGTATGCGGGAGAAGAATCGCGGGCTAGGCTTGTTTACGCTTCTTGTTTATATATTCTTGCTCGGACCGCTCGTCATTATTGCTTTTGCTTCATTTGAACCAGGGAGTGTATTGAAATTCCCGCCGCAGGGATTTTCGTTGAAATGGTACCGCAACATCCTGGAAGTCAAGATGTTTGTTACGACTTTAGGCACTTCAATCCTTGTTTCGCTCTTAGGCAATTTGTTTGCGCTGCTGCTCGGGATTCCGGCGGCATACGCTTTAAGCCGGTTTCAGTTCAAGGGCAAAGAGGTGCTCAATGCGGTATTTATTTCCCCGGTGCTTATTCCAGGTATCGTGCTTGGATTTACAATGCTCAAGTACCTGATCGTGACCTATCACCTGCCTATATATGCAGCATTACTTGTCGGACATACGGTGATTATGCTTCCTTTTATCATCCGCGTCGTTGCATCAAGCTTATCGAATTTCGATTTTGCGGTGGAAGAAGCAGCGTTAAGCCTGGGGGCAGGACAGCTGAAAACCTTTTTTAAAGTGGTCTTGCCGAATATCAAATCCGGTATTATCGCGGCCATTCTTATCGCATTCTTGGAATCATTTAATAATGTCGACATCTCGGTCTTTATGACCGGACCCGGAGTCAGTACGCTGCCAATCCAGATGCTGACGTATGTGGAGAACCATTTTGACCCCACGATTGCCGCTATTTCTGTGTTGCTTATGATCTTTACTGCGGTACTTATGTTCATTATTGAACGGTTGATGGGCTTATCCTACTTCACCAAACGATAACGGAGGCATTCATCCATGGCATTGCTATCACTGGAACATATATCGGTTGCCTATGACCAGCACTATATTCTGCAAGACTTCAACCTGAATGTTGAAAAAGGAAGCCTGATCTCGCTGCTCGGCCCAAGCGGGTGCGGGAAAACGACGACGTTACGGCTAATCGCCGGATTCATCGAGGCGAAATCAGGCAAATTCTCATTAAACGGAAAAGATTATACACGCATTCCCGTCAACAAACGGAACTTCGGATTCGTGTTTCAGAGCTACGCTTTGTTCCCGCATTTATCCATATACGATAATGTGGCCTTCGGTTTGCGCCTTCGCAAAGTGAGCGGAGCGGAGATCGATCGCCGGGTCCGGAACATTCTGGATATTGTAAGCTTATCCGGCTTTGAAAAACGGTTTCCGAAAGAGCTTTCGGGCGGCCAAAGACAGCGTGTCGCTATCGCCCGGGCGCTCGTCATTGAACCGGAGCTGCTGCTTTTCGACGAACCGCTCAGCAACCTGGATGCCAATCTGCGCATCAACATGCGGGTGGAGATCCGTCGCATTCAGCAGGAGCTGGGCATCACGACGGTCTACGTATCCCACGATCAGGAAGAGTGCTTCTCCATTTCGGATCAAGTTGCGATTATGAATAAAGGAATCATTGAACAGTTGGGCGCACCGGCAACCATTTTTAAATATCCGAAGACGGAATTCGTCGCTCGGTTTATCGGTTTTACGAATTTCATTTCCTTCGATACAAGATTTGAGGGAAATGAAGAGATTGCACTGAAGGTAAAGGAATATATGTTTACCGTTACGAAGCACGCCAACAAAGGGGAACAACTGGGTAAACAGGGGGCCATTCGCCCGGATGATGTAGTCATCGGAATGCCGGAGGATATTGAACAGGGGCCGAATCGTTTGGCAGGCCGCATCAAAGTGAGCACGTTCCTCGGAAGAAGCTACCAATACGTCGTAGAGACGGAACTGGGTGATTTCACAGTGAATAAAGAAATGGAGCTTCCTTTCGCGAACGGTCAGGAGGTCAGACTTCATTTTCCGAGCGAGAAATTGGTTTTAGTTGAGTAGCGTACTTGGAGGCGAAGGCAGATGCGTGTAGATGTACTGATCGAGAATGTACAAATTTATAACAGCTATTTTAAAACGTTCATCCAAGGCAATGCGGCCATTTTGGACGGGAAGTTTCTATATATCGGGAAGCGGGGAGCCGAAAGTTTCGAAGCGGCTTCACATTTGGACGGGGCGGGGCAGTATATGATCCCGGGCCTTATCGATATTCATTTGCATATTGAGAGCACCATGGTGACGCCGGAGACATTCTCCTATGGTCTTATCCGCAATGGCGTTACAACTATCGTTCCAGAACCGCATGAGATCGCCAATGTTTTTGGTCTTGATGGGGTGAAGGAAATCATTAAGGCCAGCAAGCATTGCGTCGCAGACATGTTTTATGCGATTCCAAGCTCTGTTCCTGCCACTTCGATGGAAACGACCGGGGGCGCGATTGAAATTGAAGATTTGGACGAGCTGCTTCGCACTGAACGAATCATTTGTTTAGGCGAGATCATGAACTACGTGGATGTGATCACGGACCCCGACTGTAAGACGAATCAAATTTTAAACCATATTCGCAGCAACTATCCTCATCTCATCATAGAAGGACATGTTCCGAAACTATTGGATTTGGATTTGCACCGGATGATTTACAGCGGCGTAGATTCTGATCATACCCATCAGTCGATTGAAGGCATGGAAGCTCGGATCGCAGCGGGCATGTTTATCGAAATTCAAGAGAAGTCGATGACGCCTGAAGTGATGGCTTACTTGATGAATCACGACGTGGCCGAGCATTTTTGCTTCGTTACCGACGATGTGATGGCCGATTCGTTTGAGCGCCGGGGGCACTTGAATCACATCGTTCGTAAAGCGATTTGGATGGGAATGAAGCCCGAGCAGGCGATATATGCCAGTACGCTTTCCCCGGCGAAAAGGATGCGGATGTATGATCGCGGCGTCATAGCGCCAGGGAAAATCGCAGATTTTCAGCTCCTATCCAATCTGGAGCAGTTGAAGATCGAGCAAGTTTACAAACATGGACGCAAAGTCTATGATGTACGCGAGCCGTATAAGCCTACTGTCCAAGCCCCAGCTTTTCCGGCGCACTATTATCAAAGCGTTCATATGGCGTCGTTAACGGAGGCTGATTTCACGGTGAACACCGAAGCAGCTGATGGCCGATATGCCTGCCGAACGATGATGGTGAAGGATGGGTCCACGTTTACCGAGGAGCGTCAGGTTGAGGTTGACGTTCGTCAAGGGAAGCTCTGCTGGCAAGAAAGCGGCTGCGGCCTTATTGCTACGTTTGAACGGTATGGGAAAAACGGAAACCGCGCCTATGGTCTCATCGGCGGGGATACGATCAAGCGGGGAGCCGTGGCGACGACTTACTCCCATGATAATCATAACCTGCTGGTTGTCGGTCATGATCCTGTCGATATGATGATTGCCGCCAATGAAGTCATCAACAACCAAGGGGGCTTCAGCGTCGTCCTGGACGGCAAAGTCATTGCCAGTCTTAAGCTGCCCGTTGGCGGCATTTTAACGGAAGCACCACTAGATGAAGTCGCCAAGGAAGTCGAACAGCTGCGCAAAGCCATGGAATCGTTAGGCTACCGTCATTATAATCCGATCATGTCGATCAGTACGCACTCATTGCCAGTAAGCCCGGCGCTTAAAATTACGGACTTCGGGTTAATCGACGTCAATCAAGGAAAAGTCGTACCTTTTATCATCCATGAACATTGAAATTAGCTAGGTCATGAGGCTAAGTCCAAAGTGACTTGGCTTTTTTTCATGGTATCGGAAATTATGCAAGATGCTGAATTGTGGGTAAATGACGATCTATCCACGGATTTGTCGAGTGGCAAGTCCCAATAAAAAACGCTCCTTTTGGCTCGCTCTTCCACAGATTTGATTGCACATCAGGCAACCAACGGCCACTTTCAAAGAAATGAGGGGGGGGACCTTCGGGTCACCCGCTTGACAAAGAACAAAGGTCGTTATTAGTGATCAAGTTTGACGCTAAATTTCGGAGAAATAGCCAATTCGAGGCTCGAAAGAACAAAAGTCCATAAACAACGAACAATCTTCGCTAATTATGGACTTTTATTCGTATGAGACCAGTTTGGGACATTTCTCCAAAAAAATAGCGTCCAACTGGGCGCTAATAACGACTTTATTCCTTATCGTCTGCTGAAGGGGCATAATTTTAATCTCCTGGTGGGTGGTAACCGTACAGAAAACGATTTGAACGGAATGGGGTAAAAGGGGGTGTGCCATGAAGAACTTCAGTGGTAATACCCTATTATTTATGGCGCGATAAAGACATGTTCTTAATTAAGGATGATTGCTATTTGGCATATTGCTTGCGTTCGGCCGCAACAAGTATGTTCAGTTGTTCGCGGTACTTGGTTACGGTGCGTCTGGAGACACGCAAACCAGCTTCCTGCAGTTGGTCGGTCAATTTTTGGTCGGACAACGGCTCGGATTTGTTCTCGCGTTCCACGAGTTCGCGGATTTTTTGTTTGATTTGGATGGCCGACACGGCATCATTGTCCGATTGCTTGATCGATGAGCTGAAAAAGTGCTTTAACTCGAACAGCCCCCATGGCGTCATCGCATACTTTTGGTTAACCGCCCGACTTACGGTAGACTCGTGGATGCCAAGAATTTCAGCCACTTGCCACATGGACAACGGCCGGATCGCAGCGGGCCCGTTCTGGCAGAATACATGCTGGTGATCGAAAATAACCGATGCCACCTTTAACAAGGTCGCTTTTCTATGCTCGATACTGTCGATGATGCTCTTGACCCTTTTCCATTTTTCACCTAGGAAAGATGACACTTCATTCGCGAGCGGCCCTTTCATCATCTCCATATATTCTTCATTCAGTGTAATGCGCGGAAGGGATGCGTCATGCATCATGATTTCAACCTTGTCGTTCGTATTCGTGACTGTAACATCAGGCTGAATATACTGCGTCTTCTCTTGTGTATATAGGGCGCCCGGCTTCGGATCAAGGCGGCTGATACGGCCCACGGCCTGTAGAATGTCGGGAAGGTCGACATTGTATTTTTTGGCGAGCAGCGTGAATTTGCGTTTTGCGATCTCATAGAGGTCTTCCTCAATAAGACGGCGCACTAAAGGATCCTTGCCATGATCAGGATCAAGTTGCAGCAGCAAACATTCTTGCAAGGAAGAAGCTGCAATGCCGCGCGGTTCCATCTTTTGTACGATTTGGATAGCGCGGCATATCGCATCTACAGGCACATGTAGAACCTCGGCGATGCCTTCTGCACTGAAGGGGAGATACCCTTTTTCATCGAGAGAACGAATAATAAATAACGTTATTTTATATAGCTCGGAGTCGAGCCGATAATCGTGGAGTTGTTCGGTTAAATGGGCTTCAAGTGATTGTTCTTGCTTGCTCTCGATATTGAGCCACCACTCGTTATTCCAATCCGCCTTATGGCGGGAGCTCGGTTTCATTCTGCTCATGAAGCTTTCGTAACGGTACTCCAATAACGGGTTGTCCTTAGCTTCTTCCTTTACGAATTCGACGAGATCCAGAGAGGACATATGCAAAATTTCGATAGACTGACGCAATTGCGGCGTTAACTGGATGTTCATCTTATTGCTCAGCGATAACGATAATGCCATTGAAAAGCTCCTCCCTTAGAAAAATGATAGCGCATTCATTTTTGTGCTATTCCTATTATATCGCTAAAATGCTGGTTTCTCAATGGATCAGAGTAAGACGGATTCCCCCTGAATGACATGGTTAGTGGTCATATCGGATTTAGCCCGAGATGGCAGGAAGAAGATTTTCGTTGTTTCTGGAGCTTGAATGATGGATGGGGTGAGTTAAGAAGGTATTGATTGGTGGCAAAAGCGTTCCTGTCGAATGGTCACAGGGAAGGCTGACACTGAAGGAAAAAATAGTTCTTGAACCGGAAACTACACTTGTCGTACAGTTTTAGTATACATGTGTCGGAAAGCCGGCCCTGCTTCATGTTGGGTCGGCTTTCCCTTCGAATGGAGGCGATTGCATTTGGGTGCCAATGAAGTGATTGAATCGGTTGTTAGGCAATTACGCAATGTCCCTGGAATCAGAGCCATTGTATTGGGCGGATCTAGAGCCCGTGGCACAGAGACGCCGGAATCCGATATTGACATCGGACTTTACTACCGGTCTGATTACCCGATCGATACGGATGCTCTTGATCGGGTAGCGTCATCAATTGACGACGAGCGTCGCAGTGGTCTAATCACACCCATAGGCGAATGGGGGCCGTGGATCAACGGCGGCGGCTGGTTGAAGGCGGGAGGTTTTTCAATGGATTTCCTCTACCGTGATGCAGGAATCGTATCCGGAGTGATCGACGATTGCCGCCAAGGTCGGATCGACATCCATTATCAGCCAGGGCATCCCCATGGATTCTGCACATCCATTTATATGGGGGAAGCCGCGTATTGCCGACCGCTCTGGGATCCGGATGGCCTTGTGGCTGAGATGAAGACGAGGACAACGCCATTTCCTAGCTCCCTTCGGCAAGCGACGATCTCAAAGTTCTTGTGGGAAGCGGATTTTTCAGTTTCAAATGCAAAAAAAGCAGTAGCTCGTAAGGATGTTTCTTATGCGGCAGGTCATCTCTTTCGGACGGTAAGTTGTTTGGTTCAAACGTTGTTTGCATGCAATGGGGTTTATCTTCTGAATGAGAAAGGGGCGGTAGCCCAGTGCAGCCGGTTTCAAATAGCCCCAATCGATTTCGAGTCGCGCGTTCGGGAAGGCTTCGCATGTTTATCAGCTGAGCTTTCTGATTTGTCCAGGTCAATCGGCATATTCGAATCGCTCGTCCGTGAAACGGAAGCATTCGTTTCTTGAGCGAGGGATCATTTTAAGTGAGAAAGAAGGGGCTGACAACGAGGCATTACTTCTTTTTGTTGTTTTATGTGGTCATTTATATGGGCAACGCCGTTTATGGCACGTTTTTGCCGGTTTATTTGCATGGCATCCAATTTTCCCAGGAGCAAATCGGCATGCTTCTTAGTCTGGGGCCCTTGGTTGCAATGTTCGGACAACCGGTATGGGGGGCGCTCGGAGACAGAGCCAAGACGAAGAACAGTGTGCTTTGCTGTCTCTTGATCGGAAGCGGAGTCTCGATCATGTTCTTCCCGCTCTCCCATCAATTTATTTACTTGCTAGTTTGGATATGTATGTTTACTTTTTTTCAAACATCCATATTCGCGATCAGCGATGCGATAACTTTGGAAGAGCTGGACCGGCATCCCACTTGGAGCTTTGGCTTCATTCGCCTCGGCGGTACCGTCGGATTCGCCGCGATGTCTCTCTTTTTCGGTATCGCAGCCAAGTCGCACATAGGTTCAATGTTCCCGGTCTACGCAGGGACTATGGCTGTCGCCTTGCTGCTGCTCTGGCGATTTCCGCAGGCTGCCGGTCGTTCGGCAAATGTCACCGGCAAACGGTTCCGGGAGCTTTTCCGCAACGGTAAGCTGATGTTTTATCTGGGGATCAATTTTGTCGTTCAAATTACATTGGGATATTATTATTCGTTCTTTCCGATCTACTTTAAGGAGATGGGGGCAGACAGCACGCTCCTGGGATGGTCGATGGTCATTTCTTCGCTTAGCGAGCTGCCGTTTCTCTTGTTTTCCGGCAAAATTATCAAACGTGTTCCGATATCCGTCATTTTGATCGTTGCTGCACTCGCATCCTCGGCCCGCTGGTTCTTGTTTGCCATGATCGGCAATCCCTATTGGATATTGCCGGTGCAGATGCTGCACGGACTTATTTTCATCGTGCTGTCCGTCACGCTGGCTACGTTCATCAACCGTGAAGTGCCTTCGGAATGGAAGGCCAGCGGACAAACGCTTAATGGCTTGCTCAGTCTTGGGGCTGCTCGCATTATCGGCAGTTTCTTGGGAGGAATCCTGAGCACAGCATACGGGATGAGACAAGTTTTTTTATATAGCTCATGGTTTTCTTTGGCGTGCGTGATCGTGGTTGGGCTTGTCATGCTGATCCAAAGAAAACAAAGAGCGGTAAGAATAGGCATCGAAGATTTTCGGAATTAAAACTGCTAGATTCGAAGGGGAAAAATTCATGTTTTGGCTACCCATTGATCGGTCATCCGATTTAACATTAACCCGGCAGGTGTATCAACAAATACGCGAACGCATTTTAAGCGGGGAGCTTAAATCGGGAGAAAAACTGCCATCGACCCGTGAGCTATCTTCAGAGTTAAAAGTGTCAAGAAACATTATATTAGAGGCCTACGATCAGTTGTTTGCCGAAGGTTATTTGGTCGCACGGTCGGGTTCAGGGACATATATTGCTGAAGGAACGTTTTTAGAGCAGCATAAAAAAGCACGCACAGCGGATGACTTGGCCTGGAGTGAATCTGCAAACAAAAGCAGTAACCTCATCAATTTTCGATCCGGTATACCGGCTTTGGAGCTATTTCCGCGTAAAACTTGGGCCAAATTATCGCAAATGATGTGGAGCAATGCCTCATCCTCTGCTCTTGGCTACGATTCACCCGAAGGGCGTCCGGAATTAAGACGGGCTCTATCAAGCTATTTGCTTAAAACGAGAGGCGTCGATTGCCATCCGGAGCAAATCGTCATTACTTCGGGGGCGACTCAGGCGCTAACCCTGGTAGCCAAACTGCTTTTGTCACCTGGTGAGGACGTGGTTATGGAAGATCCTATTACCCACGATATTCAAGCGATTTTTGCAAATTCGGGAGCAACCCTGCACCCTGTTCCAGTTGATGATCACGGATTGGATACTTCTTTGCTCCCTTTTCAAGTACATCCCAAGTTCGTCTTCACGACTCCTTCTCATCAATATCCTTTAGGCGGCGCTTTGCCTATTCAACGTCGGGTTCAATTAATCAATTACGCCAGACAAACCAATTGTTATCTGATCGAAGACGACTTTGATAGTGAATTCCGATACGAAGGCACTCCTGTCAGCTCACTGCAAGGGTTGGATCCGGAACGAGTCCTATACATAGGTTCCTTTAGCAAAATTTTATCCCCAGGCCTTCGAATGGGGTATTTAATTCTCCCTTTACCGCTGATTGAAACTTGCCGCAGATTAAAATGGATTTCGGATCTGCACACACCTTCGCTAAACCAGCTTATCATGGCTCAATTTATTGCCGAAGGTTATTTGGAACGGCACATTATGAAAATGAAAAAAATTTACAAACAACGAAGAGACTTCCTTATCGAAAGTCTGCAATCTACATTTTCGAATAGGGTTAACATTTCCGGGTATACAACAGGGCTGCACTTGATCGCCCAATTCCCGGGGTTTCATTTTACCAGGCAGTTGCTTGATGAAATAAAAGAGGCCGGTGTGAATGTTTATCCTGTGGAAGATCACGCCAATGTCAAAGACAAACACCAAGACAAGCTTATACTGGGTTACGGGCATTTATCCGAAGATCAAATAAAAGAAGGCGTGATCAGACTCCATAATGTCATTAGGTAAAAAAGTAGTCTCCGAAACGAGTAGGTGATCATCCGTTTCAGTATCGTACACACCTTCATATCTTATCAATGAACAGGAGGTATGTACGTATGGCTGATCGCAATGACTTGCTTTGTCGGCAATTTGCCAAAATCATCGGTGGGCAATCCGGTTTCGCTGGTGGGAAATGCGTGGCGACGATAAGTAGGGATTCAATTAGAGCAACCATTTTGGGAAAAAGATTCGGAGTCACCTCTTCTTTTTCTTTTGAGTCCAAAAATGCGAGCACCGGCAGAGCGCTATGTCTGGGTAGAGCTGCCCTTTTGCAAAAAGAAGTAAACCGTTTTGTATCCGTTATCCGCAATCAAGGCATCAAAGTTTCGTCCGTGCACAACGAATGGTTATTCGATCAACCCCGGTTGATTTATGTCAACATCGAGGCGGTTGAAAAGCCGCTTGTTTTCGCTTTGAAAGTCAGAAGAGGGCTAAATGGGATGTAAATGAATATGCTGCTTCCGGAACATTTTCGGAGTTAAGCCAAGTTCCGATTTGAACGTATGGAAGAAGTGGGAAAGATCGTTGAACCCGGTAGCCGCAGCAATCTCCGTTACGGAAAGCTGCGTATCTATAAGCAGCCGTTTAGCCTGATCGATTCGATAAAGTGTCAAATAGCGGTTCAGTGAATGCCCAGTCCACTGTTTGAAATGATCGTACATGTGGGATCTGGACACGTTAAATTGTTCATGTAAACGGCTGACTTCGATACGTTCAGCATAATGTTCTGCCAAATAATGAAGAATCCGCTCCGCTAACTGGGAAGGCGTAGTATTCGTTTCACACTTCACAATGTTCATTTGCTGTTCCCGGGCGAGGCTAACGAATAAGCCCGCGAGATGTTGGAACATTGCAGCCTCATAATAAATTGGTTTCTCAGCAATTTCTTTTGTGAGTTGTACAAGCAGTGTGTTGACGGAAGGCAGCTTTTCGCCGGAAAGCTGCCAGTGCAAGGAGGATGAGTCGGAATCGAGCAGCAGGCAGCGAACACAATCGGCAATAGCAGGGAGACCTTCGAGCCATGAAAAGAGGTAACGCTCGTCGATCGATAGAACGAAACGATGAAGCGGTCTTAGTCCTTCGACTCGCGGCCAATGAAGCACATACGGTTTCATTATGGTAAAAGCACCAGGTTCGAGCGCAAATATACGATCCCCGACCAATAGCTTTCCTTGACCTTCCATACATAGATAAAATTCGTAACCGCGATGCGAATGCATTTGCGATTGACCGATTGCACCCGTGCGGTAATGACAATGGATGGGGAAGTCATCCAGAAATTTGTTTGTAACCGTATCCAAATCATATTCGAAAGACTTAGAAAGTGAAGCCATAAGATCATCTCCGCTTTACAGGTGTGAAAACATACTACAATTGTACCACAGTATGTAATCCTGGAAGCCGATTGTTGTGGAAAAATCCCCATAAAATTCGAACAGATCTCCAAGATATAATTTAAAAAAGCAGGTACATTGAAGGAGAGATGCAATCAAGAACTGCGAGGAGTGGGGATATGAATACGGTAAGTAATCTGACTGAGACGGCTGATCGGGTATTTCGTACAATGATCGGGGGGCCTACAGAAGATTGGGGAATGAATTTGGAAAGCTGGGACTGGGTGCCGGGTGTCGGTGTCATATCGATCCTTTCTTATGCTGAGTGTACGCAGAACCAAGAGGGCATCGAATTTTTACGGCTCTGGACAGAACGCAACAAGCACTTGAGCGAGCAGGTGAAAGTCATCAATTCACTGGCGCCTTATGCGATTTTCCCGGATCTCTATCGACAAACCGGCGATCTCTGGTATTTGGAGGCGGGAAAAAAGATCGGTGATTGGCTGCTGACAGAAGCGCCGCGCACGCGCGAAGGCGCATTTGAGCACACGGTAACGGAGAATGCAAGCTTTCCAGAGCAAGTGTGGGCGGATACTTTGTTTATGGCTGTGCTTTTTTTGGCTCGGCTTGCGAAGCTGACCTCTGAAAAAAAGTATGCCGAAGAAGCAGCTTTCCAGCTCCTTGTTCATCTGCGATTGCTGCAAGATCCGCAAACAGGGGTGCTCTTTCACGGATGGAATTGTGTAGAAGGCGATCATATGTCATCGGCCCGATGGACGCGCGCCAACGCGTGGGTTGTGTTGGCTTGTCCATGGATTGTCCAAGACATTGTTTCACTGATCGATATCCCTCATGAAATTTTTGAACGATACCAGAAGCTTGCAGCCGGACTCCGAGAGTATCAAGGGGCGGATGGTCTGTGGTCAACGGTTATGGATGAGCCTGAATTTTATAGGGAAACGTCCGGTAGTGCAGGCATTGCGGCAGGATGGTTAGCTGGAGTCAGGATCGGATGGTTGGATGATACATACAAAGCTTTGGCACATAAAGCATTGAGCGGGATTCTTCCGCAAATCGCGACCGATGGAACCGTTCATGGCGTCTCTGGAGGTACGCCGGTTATGCCGAGCATAGCCGCTTACCAGACAATTCCATGTTATCCGGCACTTTATGGGCAAGGACTAACTCTCATTCTTCTCTCGCTTTCGATGTCGGAATAAGTAAAAAAACTCCCCGAAGATCTAAACCTCGGGGAGTTTTTTCAATTTCGAATCAGGCTCCCGCCTTCTGCAAATTTCGTTCTTCCAGCTCCTGGTCGGACTTTGAACAGGAGCGAGATCGTCCAAGAGATACGGCAGCTGTCCCCGCGGCTATGACGACTGCCGCCGCCCCAATCCAGCTGATGGCTGTGAGCGAAGCTTGCTCCACGATGACGCCGCCAATTCCCGCACCTGCAGCCATGGCAAGCTGCAAAACCGAGGTGTTTAGGCTTAGCATAATGCCGGAAGCCTCAGGAGCTAGAGAAATAAGATTGTACTGTTGCGTTGGGCCCGAAGACCAGGCTGAGAATGACCATAGCATAAGCAGCGGGAATACGATAGAAGGGGAATGGGCAGCCAGCGATATCAGAATTAAAGCAACTGCGTGAAACAGCATCCCACCGATCAACGTGCGGGGAACTCCCCATTTATCGGTACTATAGCCACCGAACTTGGAACCGAACAAGCTGGCGATGCCGAAGGCGAACAATCCCGCGCTCACTACTTTTTCGCTCATTCCGGTTACGTTAAGCAGAAACGGTGAAATATAGGTATAGACGGTAGAATAACCGACGATCCAGAAGAAGGTAACCATCAGAGCGATTGCGATTTTCGGCTGTTTCAGCAGTGCCAGCTGTTTGCTCAGCGGTACCGGCTCCTCACCGTCCGTCTGCGGAATCGATAAGGCAATGACTAGGATGGCAAACAAGCCTAACAAGCCGATGCCGCCGAAGATCGCCTTCCAATTATAAACCGCAGCGACAACTCTACCTATTGGAACCCCAACGATCAGGGCGGTGCTAAATCCCATCACGAGGGTGGCAATCGCGCTTCCTTGTTTAGCGGGCGGAGCCAGCTTGGAAGCTACGGTCAATGCTGTAACGACGAACACGCCGGTACTGAGTGCCAGGATGATCCGGGAACCGATTAAAAATCCGAAACCGGGCAAAGCCACGGCGATTCCGTTGCCGATGACAAAGATGCCAAGCGAGTAGAGCAGAAGCTTCCGTCGCTCCAGACGGGCTGTAACGGCCATGAGGATGGGAGTCCCGAAGGCGTAAGCAAGTGAGAAAACCGTAATGAGCTGACCCGCTGCGGACACCGAGACACCGATATCCTGCGAGACTTTATCCAAAATGCCGGCGATAATAAATTCAGACGTTCCAACCAGAAAACTGACGACCGCTAGCATATAAATTTTCCATGTGTTTGACATCTTTCTATTGCACCTCTTTCACTCCATTGTTTTTATATTTCTAAAATTATAGAAATAAAACGAAAAAATTATTCCAACAAATACGGTGCATACTTTTGGGCCATTTCACGGTTCACGCTGTAATAGATATAAGTACCATCCTTACGAAGATCCAAAAGACCGCAATCCGTCAACTGCTTCAAATGATGTGACAGCGTGGATCCTGCGACAGATTCAAGTTTGCTTCCAATATCGGAGCAGCACAGATTTCTCTCCTCAGTAAGCAGCATCGCTATTTTGAGTCGAGTCGGTTCCCCGAGTGCTTTATATACTTTGACAGCTTGGCGTACTTCCGCATTATCTTGGACCATGTTATCTCACCCTTGTTGGAGTCATTATTTCTATAAGTGTCGAAATAAAGATACCATAGCTTACAATGATTGTAAACAGGGGGAGCAGTCTAAAACCAAAATCATCTAATTTCAGACTGCTCTTTGATGTCCTAGAGTTGAATAAAATCGCCGCGGTATTGTTCGAAATCTGCTGCTCTGCACTCCAGTTTGAGCCGTGTGCCGTCTGCTTCATAGCTTGTTGATTGAACATGTGCATGTTCATTAAAATAGGCTACCAGTCGGCTTTGATCGTAAGGGATCACGATTTCGCATTGCAAATAATCGTGAAAAATGCGATCGCGAATCACTTGGGTAAGCTCTACGATACCGCTTAGCTGCTTGGCAGAGAGGTAGACACAGTCACCTTCGATCTGAGGATGTTCAAGCTTGGTCCGATCTGTTTTGTTATATGCGAAAATCATCGGGATCGAATCTGCACCCAGTTCTTTCAAAGTCTCATTGGTTACGGTAATATGCTGTTCATATTCTGGGTTAGAAACGTCGACGACGTGGATCAATAGGTCAGCTTCGGTCACTTCCTCCAGCGTCGAGCGGAACGCTTTAATCAAATGATGGGGAAGCTGACTGACGAATCCAACCGTGTCGGTCAATAAGAACGATTTGCGGTCGGGCAGCTGGATGCTTCGGACCGACGTCTCCAGGGTCGCAAACAGCATGTCTTTGGCCAACACTTGCTTATGCCCACCTGGATGATACGTGTCTATCATCGCGTTCATCAGACTTGATTTGCCTGCGTTGGTATAGCCGACCAGACAAACAACGGGAACCTCATTCTTGCGGCGCTGCTTTCGCTGGGTCTGACGCTGGGCTACTAGTTTCTCCAGCTCCGATTGCAGGGCAGTGATTCGCTCTTCGATTTTCCGGCGGTCGAGTTCGAGTTTGGTTTCACCTGCACCTCTGTTCTTTAATCCGGACCCGCCGCCTTGCCGCCCTAACGATTCCCGCAAGCCTACAAGCCGGGGAAGCATATATTGGAGCTGGGCAACCTCCACTTGAAGCTGGGCCTCCCTCGTTTGGGCCCGGTCCGCGAAAATATCCAGGATCAAGATCGTCCTGTCAATCACTCTGCAATTCAGGCCAGCCTCCAAGTTTCGTATTTGGGACGGTGAAAGTTCATTGTTGCAAATCACGACGGAAGCGTTCTTCTCGGCAATAAGTGCCGCTAATTCTTGAATTTTGCCGGTTCCGATATAGTGGGAAGCGTTTATGCGGCTTGCTTTCTGGCTGAGCTCACCGACAACTTCGATCTCGCATGCCGCAGCCAGGTTGCCGAGTTCTTCCATCGCGTATGCAAAGTCCGGGCGGTTCAAAATATTGACACCGACGAGAATCGCTTTATGTTTCAGTTGTTCCATGGATAACCATCCTCTCAAGTTAAAAAGTAAGAAACACAGGCAGACAGCCATTGTTTCGGTAGAAGAGGACGCAAAATAAGCTCAAATCTAAAGGTAAGCGAAGCAGGCAAAGTAATGCTGCCCCTAGTGTATGTTCTGATTATGGGATTACCCTTAAAAATGGACAGACCTATCCTGAGTCCTCTGTACGTACACACAGAGTCTTTGGCGCTATGAAACTAGCCGCGCAAAGATCTAACTCGGATAAAATCAATCACAGGTAACCCCTCCGTTTCCTAAAAGTAACCTAACTTTATCACAAGGGCTTGTGCGATTTCTTGGCCGAGAAAAGCTATAATTAATTTTTATTTTCCAAATTGCCAAAGAAATGCAACCCGACCTGAAAAATAGGTTATTGAAATCGATTTCATTTTCTCGTATAATATCGCAATAAAGGGCAAATCAGTCATTGCGAAACAAAATGAGAATGTAAAATGCCAAGATGAAGCCGAAAAAAAGTTCATTTTCATGCTTAGAAATAAAATCGATTTCATTTTGTCTAGTTCAATAAGAAAGAGGTCTGTTACCGTGAAAAAAGGATTCTGGAGCGAGTTGAATCGTAACAAAGTACTGTTTGCTATGATATCGCCGGCATTGTTATTTTTTATCTTATTCAGCTACATACCGATGGTGGGCATCTACTTTGCTTTTACGAAATTCAGCTTTGATAAAGGACTGTTCGGCAGCGACTTTGTCGGAATGGCTAATTTCAAATTTTTGTACCAGTCGGGCGTGTTATGGAATATTTCGAAAAATACCGTTTTATATAATTTGGCCTTTATTATTCTCGGCAATATGTTTCAGTTAGTATGCGCGATTTTCTTGAGCAGGATTTCTAGTAAATGGTTTAAAAAGACCGCACAATCGATGATGTTTTTGCCATTTTTCATTTCCTGGGTTCTTGTAGGCGCTTTCGCGTATAACTTGTTCAACTCCGATAACGGGGTCATTAATACGCTGCTTAAACAATTCGATATGCCGACTTATGATTTCTTTCTGGAGACAGCGCCCTGGAAGTACATTCTCGTCGCCTTTAACATTTGGAAAGGGCTAGGATACGGAACGATTATTTATTTGGCGGCCATTATGAGCATTAACGAAGAAAATTATGAAGCTGCCAGAATCGACGGCGCCAATATTTTTCAACAAATCCGGCATATTACGATTCCGCTGCTGAAGCCGACGTTTATTCTTCTGGTCCTTTTCAGCTTGGGCGGCATATTGAAGGGGCAGTTCGACTTGTTTTATCAGATCATCGGCAATAACGGCACACTGTTCGATGCCACGGACATTATTGATACATATGTATTTCGTTCATTAACCGTTAACTTCGATTTGGGCATGGGGACAGCGGCCGGATTGTATCAATCTTTCTTTGGATTCATCCTGGTGCTGACGGTGAACTATTTGATCAAGCGGCATAACAACGAGTACGCATTATTTTAGGAGGTGTATGGATTGAAAATAAAAACAGAGCTTTCCACCGTTTGGTTTCAAACGATAGCTTACGCGGTGACGGCATTTTTCGCGATCTTTTGCCTGATTCCTTTCTGGTTAATTGTCTCAGGCTCGTTCACTTCGGAGCACGAGATTATGTCGGAGGGGTTCAAAATTTGGCCGAAGGATATTTCCTTCGAAGCGTTTAGAGTCGTCTTCAGCAGCCCGGATCAAATTGTGAGCGCATACAGCGTGACGATCGGGCTTACCGTTATCGGGACCGTCGTAGGTTTGTTCATTACCTCGATGGCAGGTTACGTGCTGGCGAGACCGGATTTTACATATCGGAATCCGATTGCGTTTTTCATTTACTTTACTACGCTATTCAGCGGCGGCTTGATTCCGTGGTACATATTGATCGTGAAATACCTGGATTTAAAAGACAACTATCTGGCTATACTGGTGCCGCTTCTCCTTAGTGCCTGGAACATTATTTTAATGAAAAATTTCATGAAATCGATTCCAGAATCCATCATCGAATCTTCCCGTATTGATGGGGCAGGGGATTTCAAAATTTATGCGCAAATCATCGTACCTTTGTCGACGCCAGGGCTTGCCACGATCGGATTGTTTCTTGCTTTGAATTATTGGAACGATTGGTTTCATGCCAACATTTTCATGACGACTGAATCGAAGTTTCCGCTTCAATACTTGCTGTATAAAATATTGGCGAGCGCCGCCGTGCTGAAAACCGGAGCTGCGAATAACTTCTCCGCGAACATCACGCCACCGACCGAGACACTGAAGATGGCTGTAGCTGTCATTGCTACGGGGCCCATTATCTTTCTTTATCCTTTTGTACAGAAGTACTTTGTCCAAGGGCTTACGGTTGGGGCAGTAAAAGGTTAGAACCGATTTCCGGCTAACATATAAAAGTTAGAAAATAGGAGGATTCGTAAATGAGCAAAAGGTATTCACGCATGTATGGCTTACTTGCAGCGACCATGCTGCTGGTGTCTGCGTGCAGCAGTAAAACGGATGTAGCATCCACATCTTCTCCGGCTGACGCAACGAAAGCGCCTGTCGCATCGGCAGCGGCAAATAAAACACCTAACACATCGGAGAAAGTGGAGTTGAACTGGTACTTGCTGGGGCCGGAAGACAAGGATACTTCCAAAATCGTTGCCGAGTGGAATAAAATGCTGGAAAAAGATTTGAATACAACGGTTAAGCTCAATTTCACAACCTGGGATAAATGGGATCAAAAGTATAATTTGCTGCTCACCTCCGGCGAAAAAATCGATATGATTTTTGCTTCTACGTGGGCTAATTATTATAAATATGCCAAACAAGGCGCCTTCCTCGATCTGACGAATCTCATCGAAACGAATATGCCGCAAACCTGGAGCACCGTTCCTAAACAGGATTGGGAAGATGTGAAGGTGAAAGGCAAAATCTATGCGATTCCAAGTACGTTCCCGGAGTATACGCCCAATGGCTGGTTGTATCGGGAAGATTGGCGGAAAAAGCTGAACCTGCCGGAAGTTAAAGATTTGGCCTCGATCGAAGCCTATCTGGACGGCGTGAAAAAAGGCATGCCGGGCGTTACGCCAATTAACGGGAATGCGTATAACGAAATCAATTCCTTATTTAGAACGACCAACGATTATCAGGCGATCGGCGGTGACGGAGCAAGCGTAGTTGTCGCCAAATCGTATCAAACACCGCGCGATATTATTGCTTATCCATTTACACCCGAATATACGGAATGGGTCAAAAAAATGAAGGATTGGGCCGATAAGGGCTATTGGTCCAAAAGTACACTTGCTTCTAAAGCGGAAGCCGGAGATTTCATTAAAACGGGCCAAGGCGCGGTGTATTGGCGCAACCCTGCTGGTGCGGGCGGATTCTTCAATGATCCTGTCATTAAGTCCGCTAATATCGAGCTGGGTTACCTTCCGTTCACCAGATTCCATAATTATGCGGTTCCCAATCTATCGATCAACAATGGCATGGCGATCCCTAAAAGCTCCACGCATCCGGAGCGATCTTTGATGGTATTGGATAAACTCCGCAATGATCCGGCCTATTTTGATCTGATGACTTACGGGATAAAAGGGCTTCATTACGATTTGGATTCAGACGGTAAACATCTGATTATTCCGGCCAAAGGGCAAGATCCTAAAAATGAAAATATTAAAATCCAAATCGCCTCATGGGGCTGGAGATATGAGCCGAATATGAAGAGCGTCGCTGGCGCATGGCCTGGCGAAGAACTGCTGAAAAAAGAATTCAAAGCCGAATCCAAGCCGAATATTTTCGATCCGATCACCTTGGACTACGAGCCGGTGAAAGCGGAGCAAGCTGCCGTGAATACCGTCATTGAGCAGTACGGCAAACCGTTAATGATGGGGCTGGTCAAGGACGTGGATGCGTCGATAAAAGACTATCAAGCCAAGTTAAAGGCTGCCGGAATCGATAAATTGACGGAATATGTCAAGAAAGAAGCGAATGCTTACTTTGATGAAAAAGGAATTAAATAGTTCCATTCATAAGCAATAGAGCATAACAACGGTGAGAGCAGGGAATGAGGAAACGCCAATACTTGTATAAGATGGTGATTGAATCATTTCCTGTTTTTCATACTTGAAAGACAGCGCTTACATACAACTTTATGAAGGAGGTGGTGCTAGCGCCAAGCAGTATGGTTAAATCCATCTTTATCCAAAAGATTAAGATCTGAATTCAAGAGGAGGATTGCAATGAAATTAACGAAATTCGTTTCCCTGCTGCTCGTTACCTGTTTTATTTTTGGATTCTTGATTACAGCCAAACCAACTGCAGCAAGTGCGGCGATCGGTGCGAGCGATTTTTTAAAAACAAGCGGGACCTTGATTAAAAATTCATCAGGCAGCGTGGTCAATCTGCATGGAACAAACTTAGGCGGCTGGCTGCTCGAAGAGAATTGGATGTCACCGCTTGGAGGCACTGACGAATGGACCGTGCGCCAAACATTGACGAATAGGTTCGGAGCTGCGACTACGGACAGCATTATTGCCGGCTATCAAGATACATGGATTCAGGCCAGCGACTTGGATAACATCACGAATATGGGCTTGAATTTTGTCCGCGTACCGATTTACTGGGAAAATCTGATGAACCGTGACGGCTCGATGAAATCGGATGCGGTCTCATTTCGTAAACTCGATTGGTTAGTTGCGCAAGCTCAACAGCGTGGCATCTATGTTCTGCTCGATCTGCACGGCGTACCCGGCAATGATGACGGGTGGCAGAGCGGTGGGCGCGAGGGGGCAAACGAACTGTGGTCGAATACGACTTATCAGGATTGGACGGTGCAAATCTGGCAGCGTTTGGCCACGCATTACAAAGGCAATCCGACGATTGCCGGTTATGACCTCTTGAACGAGCCGGTGAGTAATAACAGCAATCTGTCCATTAGTCAGATGTACGACCGACTCTATAAGGCAGTTCGCGCGATCGATCCGGATCACATGATTTATGTGGAAGCATTCGGATACTGGGACAATATCGTTTCACCATCAACTTACGGCTGGTCGAACGTCGTGTATGAGCTGCATAACTATAACTGGAGCAACACGGATTACAACAGCCAATCGGCCAGTGTCAATCAATGGTTTACGGATATCGTTTGGCATCAGCAAAATTGGAACGTTCCGGTTTTTGCCGGGGAATTTACCCTTTGGAATTTTAATGACCTGTGGGAAAAATACTTGTCCGGGCTTGACGCGTTAAATGTGTCCTGGACGAACTGGACCTACAAAGTAACAGGCAGCGGTAATTGGGGCCTTTACCAAAACAACAGCAATCCTTTTCCGGATATTAATAACGACAGCGCTGCTACCATATCCTCCAAGTTGACCAAATTCTCAACGAATTATTTTCAGGCCAATACAGCCTTGCAAAATATTTTTAAAGCGTATGGAAAGCTTGCCGGCACGTCCAGCATCAAAGCGCTAGCGAACAACAATTACGTTACGGCCGAAAATGCAGGCGCCAATCCGTTAATCCCGAACCGGACAACGGTGAATACGTGGGAGAAATTCATCGTGGTGAACAATGCGGATGGCACCGTTTCATTTTTGTCCATGGCCAATAATAAATATGTGACCGCCGATCTCAACCAAGGCGCTAAGCTGATTGCCAGAGCACAAGGGATAGCCGCTTGGGAGAAATTTAAGAAAATTACGAATGCAGACGGAACGGTGGCTTTCCAAGCGGTAGCCAATAATATGTTTGTCTGCGCAGATCTAAATGTTGACGCAGGAACGCTTGTTGCGAATAGAAGCGCTGTCGGCGGGGCTTGGGAGTCATTCGTAGTAACCGCTGCACCTTGATACAACTGAATAAGCGATAAAAAAATGGACAGGAGATTATTCCTGTCCATTTCTTCGTTTTTATTGGGTAACCGGATTTGTATGGGAAGATCGACAGTTAGAGACCTTAGCGGGGGACTATGTAATCGGAAGAGCCGCGTATCAGCAGCTCGGAATCCACTTTAAATATGCGATTGTCCGCGTATTCGTTCTCATTCATCATGTCGATTAACTTCTCGACGAGCAGTGCGCCCATCGTGTATTTCGGCTGATTCACAGTGCTTAGCGAAGGTTGGATGTATTTGCTGATACGATTATTATCAACACCCACCACGGCTAATTGTGACGGGATTTGAATCCCGAGTTCGGCGCATGCCCGATATACGCCGAGCGCCATTTCGTCATTCGCCGAGAAAATAGCAGTAAAGGGAATCTTTTTATCGAAAAGCCGTTTCGCAGCCTCGTATCCGCCAGATTCATTAAAGTTGCCGTTTTCAATTAATTCGGGATGAAACGGAATGTGATGTTCCCGCAACGCCTTCAAATACCCCTCCAACCGGTCATAACTGTCAACGGCATGCGGAGAACCGTTAATGAATGCGATCTCCTGATGCCCCTTTTCCACTAGATGGCTAACGACTTGCATTGAAAATTTTACATTATCGGTAATGATGCAAGGAATACGTTCATGATCGATTTGTCTGCCTACGATGCCGATGATATGCCCATGGTTCGCAATAGAAGTAATGATTTCATTAGAGAGCATGGGCGCAACCATGATGACGCCGTCTATCGTTCGAGTCGTTAATAAATTCAGGAATTCAAGTTCTTTTTCTTCATTATTTTCGGTGTCGCAAATGACCACTTTGTATTTTTTGGAGTAAGCGATGTTTTCTACACCTTTGATGATTTCAGAGAAAAAGGCGTTGCTGATATCAGGAACAATGACGCCGATTGTCATCGTTTTTTGCGAGCGGAGATTTTTAGCAGCCGCATTAGGCTGATATCCGAGCTCATTAATAATTTGCATGACCTTCGCTTTTGTTTTAGGCGTAACTTTGCTGCTGTCATTGAGTACGCGCGAAACCGTAGCGGGAGCAACCCCGGCTCTGGTGGCGACGTCGACGATTTTGATTTTACTATCCATTGGTATCAACCTTCTAGCCCAAATAAACACATGGCATGATTTATATTACATTTAGTATAGTCCAGAAAGAAATCGTTTTCAACAAACTGCTTGTCATAGAAGCATGATCCATTGTGCTAAGAAACAATATTTCAAACTTATATTTACAATGTGAAATATTATTCATTATAATAGAGTTAAGAAAAGCAAAAGTACCAATCAAACCATAGAGGATGATTCCCATGCTAAAGGGTGGCTTAGTGAGCATAGAAGCGGCCATGGGCAGTTTAAAGCCAATGGAACGTAGAGCGGCGCAATATATTTTAGAGCATCCGGAAGAGGTAGTCAGCCTTTCCGTACAAAAGCTTGCGGAATACGCCGCTGTGAGCGAAGCGACGATCGTAAGGCTTTCACGCTCCCTTCACTGCAAGGGATTTCAAGAATTAAAACTGCGAATCGCCGGCGATTTAACGCAATCGTCGCTGCCTGCGGATTCCTATCAGGAGATCCGGACCGACGGCTCGATTGGGGAGCTTATCAAGTCGGTATCCCATAACAATATAGTTTCCATCCAAGATACGTTAACGGTACTCTCGCCGGAAAGCGTAGAGAAGGCGATATCGGCGCTGAGCAGTGCGAGAAAAGTCGGGCTGTTCGGCGTTGGAGCATCGGCCGTCATTGCGGAGGACTTTAAGCAAAAGCTGTCCCGCATTAACCGCTGGTGTGAAATCGGCACCGGATTTGACGCGCAAGCGACGATCGCAGCCAATCTGCTTCCCGGTGACGCCGTCTTTGGCATATCCTATGCGGGTCAGACGGAAGACATGATCCGTTCGCTTGAAATCGCCAAACAAAATGGCGCCGTCGTCATCACGCTCACCCGATTCGGATCAAATCCCGTATCGGATCTTGCGGATATCCAGCTGTTTATCAGCACCCTGGAGAAAAGCATTCGCAGCGGAGCGATGGCTTCCCGGATCGCCCAGTTGAACGTGATCGATATTTTATATGTCGGGATAGCCGGACGTCATTACGAAGAGAGTGTTCAATCATTGGAAAAGACGCGCCAGGCAGTTAAGGCAGGGAAGCGCAATGGATAAAGCGGATCGCTTGGTGGAAAGTTGGGTGTGTGACGGGGAGCTGCCTGGTGCTGTTCTGGAAATCACCTTATGTAACCGCTTTCGATTCGGTAAATCATATGGATCGTACTCGGATGGCGCCAAGGAATGTCCTGTCCGGCTGGATACATGGTTCGACATTGCCTCCCTTACGAAAGTAACCGCGACACTGCCGGCCATTCTGCTGCTAGCGGCTAAGGGGAAGCTATCGTTGGACCATTCCGTGCAGGACTATTTGCCTGCATTTCGATACCCGCAAGTCACATTGCGTCATCTGCTCATGCATGCCTCCGGTTTGCCTGCTGGGTTGTCTTTTGTTTCACGGCATGCACAGCGGCCAAATTTGCTTGATGAGATTATGGCGCAAGAGCTTGCCTACCCCCCGGGCGGGGATATGAAATATAGCGATCTCGGCATGATCCTGCTCGGGATCATCGTAGAGCGGGTTGCTGGCGAACCGCTGGATCGTTTCGCCAAGGATAACATTTTTGATCCGCTTGGCATGCGCAGCACGACGTTCAACCCCGGACCGGAGCTCCGGGATCGCATTGCCGCTACGGAACAAGTGGACGGAGCTTTCGTCATCGGCGAGGTTCACGACGAGAAGAGTTTCCACCTAGGCGGCGTGTCAGGTAGCGCCGGGTTATTCGCCACGGCGGAAGATCTCGCACGCTACGCGGATTGGTGGTTGCGGCCGGAAAGCTATGATATCTTGCCGCCTAACCTGATGAGGGAGGCAACGATGCATCAGGTTCGTGGCCGCGGGCTGGGCTGGGAAGTCAAGCACGATCCGGCAGTCGTGCCCAGCTGTGGAGAAAGCTGGCCGGTCGGCAGCTTCGGCCACACCGGTTTTACAGGCACGAGCCTATGGATCGAGCCGGCGCGGGGTCTTAGTGTTGTATTTCTCACCAATGCGGTTCATTTCGGACGCAATACCCGAATCCGCGAGTATCGGCCGATTTTGCATGAAGCGGTTTTGTCCTCATGTCCATCATGAGGTTAAACATAAAAGTGTAAAGATAAGGGAGGCTTTTTCTCAATGAAACGTGTATTCAGTGGGGCATTGGTCACGATGGTCGCTGCATCTTCCATGTTGGTCGCTTGCAGCAGCAATACCGCATCTCCTAGCGCAACTCCGGGAGGAGCAACGGCGGCGCCAACTGCAGCGCCGACGGCGGCTGCGCAGCAAAAAGTGAAGCTGACAATGGGCAGCTGGCGTACGGAGGATACGGACGCATATGCCAAAATCATTGCCGAGTTCAAGAAGAGCAATCCGAACATTGATATCGAGTTCAAGCCGACCAAAAATACGGAATATAATACGGCCTTGAACACAGCGCTGCAAAGCGGCAACGGCCCCGATATTATTCATCTTCGTCCTTATGCGGCAGGTGCGGTTTTGGCCGATGCGGGCTATCTGGAGCCGCTCACCGGCGTGAAGGGGATGGACGTTTTCGCCAAATCAACGCTGCTGGCCGCTACAGGCAAGGACGGCAAAGTATACGGCGTGCCGACTGTATTCAGTTCGACGCAAATATTTTACAACAAGAAAATCTTCCAAAAATATAATCTCGGTGAGCCTAAAACGTGGGATGAACTGCTCAAAACGGCCGATACGCTGAAGAAAAATAAAGTAACTCCGTTTGCTTTCGGTTCCAAGGAAGGTTGGATTCTTTCATTGACTCAAGGGACGCTGGCGCCTTCCCTCTACGGTACGGATTTTATCAATAAAATCCTTTCCGGCGATGCGAACTTCAAAAGTCCGGAATTCGTCAACTCCATCAAAATGATGAAAGATTTAACGCCATATTTCCCGGATAATTACATAGGGGTTGGCATGGATGATATGAGGAACATGTTTGTCACCGAGCAGGCGGGCATGATGGTCATGGGCGATTGGGAGTACGCGGTCATGAAGAAAACGAATCCGGATCTGCAAATGGACGTATTCCCGGTTCCGCCGATGAAAGCGGATGGCAAAGCAACGGTGACCACTTGGGTGGACGGTTCGTTTGCCGTGAATGCGAAATCCGCTCATAAAGCGGAAGCACTGAAATTTATGGAATTTTTAACGACGAAGGAATTCGGTGCGTTAGCCGTTAATGAACTGCAAAAGCCAAGCACGATCCCTGGTGTTGCGGCGAATGATCCGCTCGTGTCCAAGATCGCCAAGAATGCCGATTCTATTTCTACACCTTACGCAGCGGTCGTTTACTTCAGCGCCGGCAATCCGACAACGAAGGCTACTTTGGAAAACTCGATTCAAGGCATGTACTTGAACAAACTGACGCCGGAGCAGGTGGCCGAAGAAGTGCAGAAGAGCGCGGATACATGGTTTAAACCTAAGAAATAAAAGATGTTGAGATGAGGTGTGGGGGCATGAATAACTTGGCCAAATCATCCGGGTGGAAAAAGGGAGCGGTTCATCTGTTCCCGGTTCCTGCCCTCGCCGTTTATATTTTGTTCGTGATTTATCCGATCGTGGCGGCGTTCGGCTATAGTTTTTATGATTGGAAAGGTCTGGTCCGCGGCGACTTTATCGGCCTAGGCAACTTTGTGAGCCTGTTTACGAAGGAGCCGTTCAACCACTTATTTTGGAATGCGTTCGGTCATAATCTTTATTATTTCGTGATCGAAATGGCTGTGCAGAACGTGCTCGCCTTCGTTCTTGCTTATCTCGTGTACAGCAAGCTGAAAGGTTCCAGCTTTCTAAAAATGGCCTATTTTTTGCCGAGACTGCTTTCCGTCATCGTCGTAGGGTTTTTGTGGAAGCTTATGCTGAATCCGAACAACGGTGTGGTCAATGTGCTGCTCAAAAAGATCGGCCTCGTTTCATGGGCAAAGCCTTGGCTCGGGGATCCGGCTACAGCGCTCACCTCGATTACACTCGTTAACAGCTGGTTCGGCGTCGGCTTCTCGATGTTGATCTTCCTGGCCGGTCTTCAGTCGATTTCGACGGAAATCATTGAAGCGGCGCGGTTGGACGGGGTCAAAGGCTTCCGGTTGATCCGTTCCATCATCCTTCCGATGATGAGCCAATCGTTGATTATCGTAACGGTGTTTACGTTTATCCATGCTTTCGAAGCATTCGAACTCATTTACGCGATGGAAGGCTCGCAAGGGGAACCGTACAATGCCACCGACACGCTGGCCGTATTCTTCTATCGCATTGCGTTCGGTGGCTCGTCTGGCGGCGATTCGGTCGCATTGGGGCTTGGCTCGGCGTTGGCCGTCGTATTGTTCTTCATCATCGCAACGATATCAGCTTTATTCCTGTACTTCACCAGGAACCAATCGGCACAGCAATAAGATGAGAGGAGGCTGTCGATGAAAACCAACAAATCCGTTCGGGGGCTCCAGTACGCGGTGGCGTATTTGGGGGCGCTGGTCAGTTTGTATCCGATCTTTCTGATGCTGACCTCCTCATTAAAAACGAATATCCAAATTTTGAAAAATCCGTTGTCGCTTCCAATCTCCATGTCGTTTTCAGCTTATAACAAGCTAATTCATCAAATTCCGTTTGGAACGTATTTCTGGAACAGTCTCGTAGTGAGCGTCGTTTCGGTTGTTTTCATTTTGCTGTTTGCCGTCTTGGCGTCGTTTTACATAGCCAGATATCCGTTCAGATGGAACGGCGCACTTTTCTTCTTTTTCCTTCTAGGGATGATGATTCCGATCAAGCTCGGGATCGTGCCGCTGTTTCTTTTGATGAAGCACCTTGCCCTTTTGAACAGCATATGGTCGCTGGTTAGTGTGTATACGGCTATCGGCTTGCCCTTAGCGGTGCTCATTTTAACCGGATTCTTCCGGACACTGCCAAAGGAGCTGGAAGAAGCGGCGCGGATCGACGGAGCCTCGGATTTCGGCGTAATGTGGCACGTGCTGCTGCCGCTGATCCGTCCGGCGCTCGGGACTGTGATGATCATGAATTTTATAATGGCGTGGAACGATTTCTTCTTCCCACTCATTTTTATCCAGGACGATTTGAAGAAGACGATACCGGTCGGTATGCTGTCGCTCTTCGGGCAGTATTCTACGGATTTGAGCATGTTGTTCGCGGGGCTGACACTGGCTTCCGTACCGATGATCGTCATGTTTTTCCTGGCCTCAAAGCAGTTTATGGAAGGGATGACGGCGGGAGCTGTGAAATAGCACGGTGATTATCGATTCGAGTATACCGAATAGAGGAGCTTGATCAAGGGCATCTTAATGGCTAATGGAAATCATTAGCAGGAGGATGTCCCTTTGTATTATTTGTATACACATAACGATCTGGATGGAGTAGGCTGCGGGATTGTAGCCAGATTGGCTTTCGGAGAAAAGGTTGAAATCCGATATAACTCTGTCGGAGGATTGAATCTGCAAGTCAAACGCTTTTTGGAAAAACCAAGAAAAAAGAGCTTTCTGTTTATCACCGACTTATCCGTAGATGAAGCTAATGAACAAGGACTTAACGAATTTGCCAAATCAGGCGGACAAATAAAGCTGATCGATCATCATAAAACCTCGCTTCATTTGGGCAAATACCCTTGGGGGTTTGTTCAAGTCGCTTATGAAAATGGAAAACTCGCTTCCGCAACTTCTTTGTTTTATGATTATTTGGTCCAAAACGGATTGTTACAGCCGGCACAGGCTTTAGATGAATTTGTAGAATTCGTAAGACTATATGACACTTGGGAATGGGAACAGCATGGAACGTTGCAAGCTAAACGATTAAATGATCTCTTTTATCTGCTTTCCATCGAAGAATTTGAGGAAAAGATGGTGGCTCGCCTTCGGACAAGCGAGCACTTTTCGTTCGACGTTTTTGAAGAAAAATTATTGGACATGGAGGAAGAAAAAATCGAGCGCTATGTGCGGAGAAAAAAGCGGGAAATCGTCCAATCCCGCATCCATGATCATTATGTCGGCATTGTTCATGCTGAATCCTATCATTCCGAACTTGGCAACGATTTGGGCAAAGAAAACCCTCATCTGGACTACATCGCCATTATGAATATGGGCGGTAAAAGGATAAGCTTTCGAACGATTCACGATCATATCGATGTTTCGGAAATCGCGGGTCAATACGGGGGAGGGGGTCATGCGAAGGCTTCAGGGTGCTCCATGACGGAGGAGGCCTATCAACTGTATGTTGCAATGCCATTTCCGATGGAACCGATACGCGAGGACTCGAGTAAAAACGCTTTTAATCTGAAAAATTCCGTTTATGGGTCGCTTTATGCGAATCGGAATGAACAGCATCTGTTTATTTTTCCTTCAGGCAGCGCCTGGGAAATCGATGTGGACGGAGTGGAGTTAAATCGGCAATTTCCTGCGTTCGAAGAGGCGGAACGTTTTGTTAAAAGGGAGTATGCGGCCTGGTTAGTTCGAGATGAGACCTACGTCACTTTCCTGATGGAAAATATGGCGGCTCGAAAATCAAATACCATTGGTGCGCTTCGGCAGAGGTAAGGGATGAAATCCCTTGCCTCTTTCAGTTTTGTAGAAAAAAACAACATTTTTTCGGATGCTTTTCTATTTATTATAGAAATGAATAGGTTTAGAATATATAATTATGCAAACGCTTTATTCAATAACAACCTGACGAGAAACGAGGGGGCCGACATGAAGCTGTACCGTTGGGTGACCTCAAGCCTGCGGACGAAAATGCTGGTTATGTTTGTTATTTTGACCGCCATCCCGCTCATTATCGTCGGGATCATCAGCTATACCAAATCCTATAATACGGTTTCACAACATAGCATCGCAACGACGGAGCTTGTGGCCGAACATCTGAAGAATAACATTGATGTGCTATTTTCCGATAATCGCAAATTTCTTGATATCAGTAAAACGTCAAGCGTGCTGCGGTTTCTGCTCGTCCAGAACGAAACGTATGAAGAAGCCAAGGATATTTTGAAGACGTTCAGTTTATATAGGGACACGTACAGGTTCAGTAACGGGATCACGAACATCATGCTGTTTAACCCATACGGTAAAGGCATTAGCGAGAAAAGAGGGGTATTTCAAATGAACGAGGATCCCTTCAGGTACCGCGCTATCAAAAACCTCTTAAGTAATCCGGATGAGATTCTGATCCTGCCTCCCTCCGAAACGGATGGATTGAACAACCTGGACCGCGCGGTGCAGGACAGTCCATTCATGATCTCGATTGTTGCGACTGTGAAACAAGAAATTACAGACGAGGTTATCGGCTTTATGGTGATTAATCTGGACGCATCCGTCATTGAAGACTTTTGTAACAATACGAAAATGGGGGAAAGCGGTTTTTTTTATGTCGCCGATCAGTTAGGAGTGCCTATCATTGTTCCGGATAAGGAGAAATCGGCGGGACGTGCCGCAGGGTTAACGAAGCAAGAGCTCCTTACGCCATCTGGAAACGATATTCGCTATATGAACAATCGGGAGCAACTCGCCGTATATGCGACATCCGAATTGACCGGCTGGAAGATCGTGGGGGAGGTCCCGTTATCGGAAGTGGTTAAGGATGCGAAGCAGATTGAGACTCTAATTTTTGTCAGCGTCGTATCTACGATCGTTTTTACGATTACGTTGTACGCGTTTGTTTCATCCCGGCTGATTCGCCCGATCCGGTTCCTCAAAAATAAAATGCGTCAAGCCGCATCCGGGTATTTGGAGGCTAAGGTAGGCAGCGTGGGCTATGACGAGATCGCAGATTTAGGCATTAGTTTCAATACGATGCTCGATAAAATAAAAATTTTGATTGCGAATAGCATTAAAGAGCAGGAGCAAATGAAGATGGCGGAGTTGAGGACGCTTCAGGCTCAAATCAATCCGCATTTTTTATACAACACGCTCGACTCCATCATATGGCTTGCCGAAAGCAAAAAAAGCGAAGAGGTCATTAGCATCGTGAATGCGCTTGCTACCTTTTTTCGGATCAGCTTAAGCAAAGGCAAGGACTGTATTACGATCAAGGAAGAAATCGATCACATTTCGAATTATTTGACGATCCAGCAAATGCGGTACCGGGATATATTGGAATACGAGATTCATGTTCAAGAAGAGATATTAACCTACGATATACTGAAAATGACGCTGCAACCTTTGGTTGAAAATGCACTGTATCACGGCATCAAGAATAAGCGTGGCATGGGACGAATCCGCATTACCGGAGGTTACGGAAAGAGCGGGAATATCGAATTTCTGGTTACAGATAACGGAGCGGGAATACCGAAGGATAAGCAGGAGCAGCTCATCGCGATACTTCAGCAGGACAACCATCTGATGCAACCGCAGTCAGGCGGTTTTGGCATTATGAATGTGCACGGGCGGATTCGACTCTATTATGGGGAGCCCTACGGACTTAAGCTTGAAAGCGATCAGGGTGTTGGCACTACGGTCATCGTAAGCATACCGGCAAGGAGAGTGAACGATGAAAAAAGTGTTGTTGGTGGATGATGAAGTGCTTGTCAGAGAAGGAATTCGCGATCGGATTCAGTGGGAAAATGAAGGGTTTCTTTATACCGGGGATGCTCCTGACGGTGAACTGGCCTTGCCTCTCATAGAACGGCTGTCCCCGGATATTTTGATTACGGATATAAAAATGCCGTTTATGGACGGTTTGCAACTAAGCCGAATTGTCAAGGAGAAGATGCCGGGGATCAAAATCGTCATTCTCAGCGGGCACGATGAATTCAGCTATGCCCGGGAAGCTTTGCGAATCGGTGTGGAAGAATACTGCTTGAAGCCGATCAATGCAACGGAACTGCTTCACATTCTGAAAAAGGTCTCGGGCAAAATCGATCGGGACCGGCTTGAACTTGAGGAGAAGGCAATGCTTCGGCTGCAAGCGAAAGCGAATCTTGATTTGCTCAAGGATCAGTTTGTGAACGATCTCATCTTTGGTTCCATATCGACATCGGAAGCCATCCTAAAAGAGGAAGACTTAGGGCTTCCGATTATCGCCAAACATTATATGGTTATTGTGCTTGAGCTAGCACCCCAAGATGAAAGCCAATCGCTATTCCTCGAGCTCACTGGTGAATTCGGGGATCATTTGCACGTTAAACGCAATAAGAAAGAGCATGTTTGGATTTTGAAAGGCGATCGAGCTGAGGATCTGGAACAAAGAGCCCAGCAGCTGGCCCGTAAATTCAAGCACTTGGAGGATAAGCTGATCGGAGCCCTCTATGCGGGGATAGGGAGCGTTCAGGACCGCATACAGGAAATTGCAGTTTCTTTTGCGGAAGCGGAACAAAATAAAAGCTATCATCATTTTCTGAAAAACCGGCCGGCGATGTATACGGACACGAATGGAATAGGCGGTCATGACCGCAATAAGGTGACCAACTTCTTGAAGGTTGGGGATAGCTCGCAGATCGAGCGATTCGCGCGGGAATACATCCAAGAAGGCGGGGAGCTTGAGAGCACGCATAAATTTTTCCGCCACTATCTGATTTTTGACATGATTGCAGCTGCGACACAGTTTATCCATGAATCCGGTGGAGATGTAAAGTCTTTTTTGCAGCAGCTGGAATCGGTAGAGGAGGCCTTGCTAATTAGCAATAGTCTGGAGGAGCTGCGGACCTATGCCATTTCCATTCTTTCGCTTAGCTTTAAACACCGCGATCAAATTTCAAATAAATACGGGGAGCTTCTGAGCAAGGCCAAAGATTATATTGACCGGAATTATGATAATCCGGATATTTCGTTGAACGCAGTTGCTGCCTATGTAAACGTAAGTCCCAGCCATTTTAGCGGGATCTTCTCCCAGGCGGCGGGGCAAACCTTTATTGATTATTTGATTAAGACAAGAATAAATAAGGCGAAACAATTGTTGAAGACAACCAGCGCCAAGTCTTATGAAATCGCCGCCATGGTCGGCTATAACGATCCGCATTATTTTAATGCTGTTTTTAAGAAAGCCACGGGAGTTACGACAAAAGTCTTCCGTCAACAAGGTTAGTATAGAAGGAGACGACTGCGGTATGAGGTTCATTAGGCGAATTTGTCCTCTCCTATTCCTTTGCTGCATTTTGGCCGGTTTAGCAGCAGCCTGCGAAAGCGAGCAAGCGAGTCCAGAGCCACCGGTTTTTGAGAAAAAGCAAGCCGTTGAAAGAGCATTTAAATCGAAGCGCATTTTTGCCATTGTGTATGCTACATCTGATATTTTCTATAAAGCAGTTACGAAAACAGCGGAAGAAGCGTCTCAAAGGTTGGGGGGGCAACTCATCGTCAAGGCTCCGGATGAAGCAAACGTCGAGCAGCAAATCCGGATGATGGAGAATCTGATCAAGCAGCATGTGGATGGCATTGCGATCAGTCCGGTGGATGCCGATGCTTTGACGCCGTATATTAATAAGGCCGTACAAGCGGGAATCCGTGTTGTATGCTTTGACAATGACGCCCCCAAGAGTAAGAGGTTAGCCTATATTGGAATCGACAATTACGAAACCGGTCGTAAGCTGGCGGCGCAATTGGCGAACGATTTGGGCGGGCAGGGGATGGTGATTGCCGAGACGGGTCAATACGGATTCACCAGCATACAGCAACGAATGGCGGGGTTCAAGGATTATTTATCCAGACTGCCGGACATTCAACTGCTGGAAGATCGGACGAACGGGGATAATTTGGATCGAGCCATTACGAATCTAGAGACGATGATTGACGCCCATCCTCATTTTGATGCCTTCGTAGGCTTGGATACGCTGGCGGGGTCCGCTGCGATTCTTGTTTGGAAGGCGAAGGGGCTAAGCCAGATCGCAATAACAACGAATGACTTGCCTGACCTGCTCGACGGCGTCAAGAATGAACAGATTAGCGCGGTCCTGTCGCTTCAAGAGGGGGCATGGGGGGAACATATCATTAACACGCTGAACGATGCGGGTGAAGGCAAAGCCATTCAAGAGCTAAACCTGCTGGAACCGATATTGATTACGAAAGAGAATTTGGGCAGCTATCAAGGGAAGCAATAGGCTGCCTGCGAGCCCGCTGTACACGATAGGTCGGGGGGATATTGTTGTTTGCCAAAAGAACATTGATGCTGCTGCTTTGTCTCATGATGCTCAGCGGATGCGAATCCGGGACTGTGCCAAAGGAAACGGCGCATGTATCGGAAGGAAGCATACGCAAGGACACCCATCTTGCATTTGTTGCAGATGAGAAGGAGCGAACGATTAGATTGGGATTCTCGCAATTAGGTTCTGAGAGCCGGTGGAGAGAAGCCAACACGAGCTCCATTCAGAATGCCGCACGGCAAGCGGGGATTGAGCTTCTATTTTCGGATGCCCAGCAGAAGCAAGAAAACCAGATTCAGGCCATTCGCGATTTTATCGCAGACAAGGTGGATGTGATTGCCTTCTCGCCCGTTGTGGAATCGGGATGGGATGCGGTACTGCAGGAAGCAAAGGACGCCGGCATTCCTGTCATCGTTACGGACCGTTCCGTCGATGTGTCGGATACTTCTCTATATGTGACGCTGTTAGGTTCTAATTTCGTTGAGGAAGGACGTAAAGCGGCGAAGTACTTGCTCGATAAAATGAAAAATGTGAAAGGCCAAATTCATGTTGTGGAATTGCAAGGTACAACGAATTCTGCACCCGCATTGGATCGAAAAAAGGGATTTGAAGAGGTGATCAAGGAAAACGTCAATATGAAAATTGCCGCGTCGGAATCCGGCAATTTTACCCGCGAAGAAGGGAAGACGGCGATGCAGCATATACTAAAGCAGTATGGACGGGATATACAGGTGCTGTTCGCGCACAACGACGATATGGCCTTCGGCGCCATGGAAGCGATGGAGGAGGTTGGCCTAAAGCCTGGCAAGGATATCGTCATCGTCTCCGTAGATGGAGGCAAAGTAGCTTTTCAAGCGATGCTTGACGGCAAGCTGAATTGTACTGTCGAATGCAATCCGCTGCTCGGTCCTATGCTGATGCAGGCTGTAAAGGAGCTGATCTCGGGCAGGAATTTGCCTAAGCGGATTGTCGTCAGAGAAGGCGTATTCACCCAAGGAGTTGCCGCAAGAGAAATTGACAAGCGTAAATATTAAAGTGACGGAAGAGGGGGGAAATCCCCCTCTTTTTTTCTTTCGGTAGAGCCATGAGCGCGAAAGTGAAGTTAAGGGGGGGATGACGGAAGAAATTCAAATTAATGTATAAAAAAACAACATTTTTGAATATAGGCGAGAAAACAATCGGAAATTAGTCCAATTAATTCGCATTGAATTCTATTCATTCTGTAAAGTAAGCGCTTTAAAATTAAGTTACACCAGAAAAGTGGTGAACAAAAAGGAGGGTTAACCCAATGAAAAAAGTATGGAAATCCAGCGCATTCCTGCTGGTTGCGGCAACGATGTTTTTGACAAGCGCCTGCGGCGGCAGCTCCCCGGCTTCAACCTCCGGGACAGCATCCCCGGCAGCGACCAAAGCAGCTGAGGCAGCCAAGCCGGCAGATAAAAAGATTGTACTCGGCTTCGCGCAGGTAGGTGCGGAAAGCGGCTGGCGTACAGCCAATACGAAATCGATTCAGGATTCGGCGAAAGAAGCCGGCATCGATTTGAAATTTTCGGATGCGCAACAAAAGCAGGAAAACCAAATCAAAGCGATCCGCAGCTATATTGCGCAAAAGGTCGATGTTATCGCCTTCTCGCCGGTCGTTGAATCTGGTTGGGATACCGTCTTGAAGGAAGCGAAAGATGCGGGCATTCCGGTCGTATTAACAGATCGTGCGGTCGATTCCAAAGATACTTCGCTGTACAAAACGTTCCTCGGCTCCGACTTTGTCGAAGAAGGACGCAATGCCGGTAAATGGCTGCTTAATAAAGTGAAGGACCAAAAAGGCCCTATCAACATCGTCGAGCTGCAAGGAACAACGGGTTCGGCACCGGCAATCGACCGTAAAAAAGGCTTCGAAGAAATCATCAAAGACAATCCAAACCTGAAAATCGTGAAATCGCAAACCGGCGACTTTACGCGCGCCAAAGGGAAAGAGGTTATGGAAGCGTTCATCAAATCCGCTAAAGCAGAGAACACCAAAATGGACGTTCTATATGCACACAACGATGACATGGCTCTTGGTGCCATTCAAGCCCTTGAAGAAGCGGGAATCAAACCGGGTAAAGATATTCTTGTGATCTCTCTGGACGGCACGAAGGACGCATTCACAGCAATGAAAGACGGCAAAATCAACGTGATCGTTGAATGTAATCCGCTTATGGGACCTCAAGTGATGCAAATCGTGAAAGACGTCGTCGCGGGAAAAGAAGTTCCGAAGCGCATCTTGACCAAAGAAGGCGTATTCCCTCAAGAAACAGCGGAGAAAGAACTGCCTAACCGTCAATATTGATTGATACAAAGTAGCCTTACCTGCCAGGTATGTCCCGCAAGCTGTTCAGCCGAGCTTATGCGCAGCTTGCCGAGAGATTGCCTGGCTTTTATCGTTACACAGGATAGGAGGCAGATGAAAGTGACAGAGAAAAAACCGCGTTTACAAATGGAACATATCCACAAGCATTTTCCCGGCGTAAAAGCGCTGACAGATGTCAGCTTCCGCTTGTTTCCGGGTGAAATTCACGCGTTAATGGGCCAGAATGGCGCAGGTAAATCGACTTTGATCAAAGTGCTAACCGGTGTGCATGCCATTGATGAAGGGTGGATTGTATTGGATGATCGTGAAATACGTGCCAGAAGTCCGCTGGAAGCGCAGGAACTCGGCATCAGCACCGTCTATCAAGAGGTTAACCTTTGTACGAATTTAACCGTATCGGAAAATATTTTCATCGGACGTGAACCGATGCGCAGAGGATGTATTGACTGGAAGGAAATGAACCGCCGCTCCAAAGAATTGCTGAAACGATTGAATGTAGAGATCGATTCGTCTAAACTGCTCGGCTCCTATTCGGTGGCCATTCAACAGATGGTAGCGATTGCCAGGGCGCTGAATGTATCCGCCAAAGTGTTGATTCTGGATGAACCAACTTCCAGTCTGGATACGAATGAAGTGCAGGAATTGTTTAAAGTGATGCGAAAGCTAAAGTCCGAAGGACTGGCGATTTTATTCGTCACGCATTTTCTCGATCAAGTGTATGAAATGTCGGATCGGATTACCATATTGCGAAATGGCCAATTTGAAGGCGAGTACATGACGGAGCAGCTTTCACGAATGGAGCTCGTATCGAGGATGATTGGCAAGGATTTAAGCGAATTGGAACAATTGCCGAATGTCATGGCAACACAAAGAAGCAGTCAGCCGAAGAATCCTTTTTTGCAAGCGTATCAGGTGGGGCGTAAAGGTTCTATAGAACCTTTCGATTTAAACCTGAATCCCGGTGAAATTTTAAGTCTGGCTGGCTTGCTGGGATCAGGACGGACAGAGTTGGCCCGCATTCTTTTTGGCGCTGATCGTGCTGATCAAGGCGAAATGAGGATTAACGGGAAGGTCGTGAATCTTCATTTTCCGCGCCAAGCGATAGACTCGGGTATTGCATTCTGTCCGGAAAACAGGAAGACGGAGGCGATCATCGAGGATTTGACCGTCAGAGAAAATATGATTCTCGCTATGCAGGCGACGATCGGAACGTTCCGTTACTTGCCGAAAAAGAAGCAAACCGAGCTTGCGGATACGTACATCAAGCTGTTGAATATTAAGACACCTAGCCCGGAGGCTCTGATCAAAAACTTAAGCGGCGGCAATCAGCAGAAGGTCATCTTGGGGCGCTGGCTCTTGACGAACCCGAAGCTGCTCATTCTCGATGAGCCGACGAGAGGGATTGATGTTGGCGCCAAAACGGAGATCCAGAAACAGATGGCGCTGCTCTGCGAAAAAGGGATGTCGATCTTATTCATTTCCTCTGAGCTTGAGGAGGTTGTACGTTCGAGCACGAAAATCGCCATTCTTCGTGATCGGCGCAAGATCGCTGAGATCGATAACGACGGTGTCACACAGCAGGACATTATGAAAGCAATAGCAGGAGGGGAAGTCTGATGAAGAATCGATTGCTCTGGCCGCTAGTCATGCTGGCTTTCTTGTTAATCGTCAACGTGATCCATAATCCCAATTTTTTCTCTATTACGTTGAAGGATGGGCACCTATTCGGCAGTCTGATCGATATTCTTAATCGAGCAGCTCCTCTTTTGCTGATTTCGATCGGCATGACGTTCGTGATCGCGACCAAAGGCATCGATCTTTCCGTCGGCTCGATCGTATCCATCGCGGGAGCGATGTCGTGTCTGTTGATCAGCAAGCAGGATGGCAGCAGCATGAGCACGTTGTTCATTGCCATAGGTCTCGCGCTGCTGCTCTCGCTGGTTGCGGGAGCCTGGAACGGTCTGCTTGTCAGCACGCTAGGTATTCAACCCATCGTAGCCACACTCATTCTCATGGTGGCCGGCAGAGGTGTAGCTCAATTGATCACTAACGGTCAGATTATTACGATCTCCTCATCCCATTATTCATTTATCGGCGGAGGCTATTTGCTTGGCTTGCCGTTCTCAATCTTCATAATCGCTTTTTTCTTCATTATCGCTGCAGTGCTAACCCGGAAGACAGCAATCGGCTTGTTTATCGAATCCGTCGGCTCTAACCCTACGGCCAGCAGACTATCAGGGATCCACTCGGGACGAATCATTTTTATCGTCTATGTGCTTTGCGCATTCTTGAGCGGTCTTGCCGGCATTATTTTAAGCTCGAATGTATCCAGCGCGGACGGCAACAACGCTGGGCTCTGGTATGAGCTGGATGCGATACTTGCGGTTGTGATCGGCGGCAACTCGCTGAATGGCGGGAGATTTTATTTGTCAGGCACAATTCTGGGCGCTCTGATCATCCAGACTTTGACTACATCGATCTACTCGATCGGAGTGCCTCCGGAAATTACGCTTGTCGTGAAATCGATTGTCGTTCTTGTCGTCTGCTTGATTCAATCGGACAATTTTCGGAAAGCACTGGCGTCCAAGCGAAGAAAATATAAAAAAGCATTGAAGCAAGAGGAGGTTGCCTTATGAGACTCCACAGCGTGGATAAACGATACTTGCCGCTTATTGTTACGATCGTTTTGTTTATTGTCATGTTCGCCGCAGGGTCGGTCGAATATAGCGGATTCTTTTCGCTACAGGTCTTTTTTAACCTACTGATAGATAATGCTTTTTTGCTGATCGTTGCTGTCGGCATGACCTTCGTCATCATTTCAGGCGGGATCGATTTATCCGTCGGCTCGATGATTGCCTTGACAACCATGATATCGGCGAGTCTCGTACAACATCATCATTGGCCGCCGTTCCTCGTCATCCCACTGGTGTTGGTGCTGGGCAGCCTAATGGGTTGGATCATGGGCTGTTTCATTCATTATTTTAACCTACAGCCTTTCATTGTAACACTCGCCGGGATGTTCCTAGCCAGAGGACTGTGCTATGTGATCAGCATCGAAAGCATAACGATCGATAACGAATGGTACAAGGCGATTTCGCAAACGAAGTTGCACGTATTTGGCAAATCTTACATCTCGATCAGCGTGATCATTGCATTAGGTGTAGTAGCTGCCGGGATTTTCCTTGCGCATTATACGAAGTTTGGTCGTAACCTATATGCGCTGGGCGGCAATGAACAATCGTCGATCTTAATGGGGCTACCGGTAAAAAGGACTAAAATTCTAGTGTATGCGTTGAGCGGCTTTTGTTCTTCCTTGGCCGGCGTGGTGTTTACGTTCTACATGCTCTCCGGATACGGCCTGCATGCCTTAGGGACGGAATTGGATACGATCGCAGCCGTTGTAATCGGCGGCACGCTGCTGACGGGGGGCACCGGTTATGTCGCCGGCACCTTGGTGGGCGTCCTGATTCAAGGGATCATTCAAACGCTGATTATGTTCGAAGGCACTTTAAGCTCCTGGTGGACGAAAATCGCGATCGGCTTGCTACTGTTCCTGTTTATTCTCCTGCAAAAACTGCTGGGCTCAAGGAAAAAATCCGGAGAGCAGGCAGGTTAAATCATACCTTGAGGAGGGCGCATGATGCTAAATACGACGCAAATCGGCTGGGACATATCGCGGACTGCGAATCGTTTCCAATCCTCGTGCGTTTTGAAATTCGGCACGGTGGTGGTGGACGCCAAAAGCATTCTTAGCGTATTTGTTACCTTGGCGGATCAGCATAAATATGAGCTTTACGTTATAGGGCCGGACGCTGAGGAAGCTAAGAGAGCGATGTCGGATTTATTCGCACGTTATGACTTATCTTATATGATCAAATGATTAAGGTAGCTAAAAAATAAAAGTCCATAAACAACGAAGATGGTTCGTTGTTTATGGACTTTTGTGCGCCCGGAGTATAAAAAGAAGCTTTCAGACCAACTCTGGAGCCCCTTGTTTTTGTTTGCTCTCCTTGGCGTTGGGACGAAACCATAAGTTCCAAAAAGACTTTTTCTTTTCCGTAGCATGCCGCTCGGAGCGGGGGATAAGGATACCTTTTTGGGGGACAAAGGTGTCAAGAGTTATGTCCGTCCCGGCTGCGGCTGCATCTGCCTCAGCAGGAGCAGGCAGCTCTACCGTGGCGGCCACTTCCACTTGGATCCGATGAAACGAATCCAATTGCTGTTCCAATTCGACGATGCGCTTAGCAAGCACGAGGTTCTCGTGCTGAAGCTTTCTGATTAGCTCATGCAGAAATTTCATGGTAAGTTTCGGTTTTTCCAAGGATTCCTTTTCTTCCTTACGGTAATCGGACGACAGCAACAGCCTGAACTCTTCTTCACTGATTACCTGATGTGCCACGGTACAGCCTCCTTTGAATCTTTTTTCATAGATTAACGGATTATGACTGAAATGTCGCTCGAAAACCGTTGTCGTTTTCTAAGCTTTAATGAAAATTCTTGAAGAGAGCAGCAGGAGGGACACTGAGTCTGCCGGGCAATTATTAGATTTTTTAATAGTAACGATATATGAATTCAATTTTTAGCAGCAAAACTTCTATGTTACATTCTAACTACAACCAATTTGTATCCGCTTTCAATTTTAACATTATCCAGAGAAAAGAGGATTACATCATGAAAAAGTACGTTTCACTGGTTTTAGCAGGAGTACTAACGACTGGGCTGCTGGCAGGCTGCGGCTCCACCAACCATTCGACAACAACGGCGGGCACCTCGGCTCAGCCAAAAGAACAGAAAAAAGTGCTGACCATGGGAACATCTGCAGATTATCCGCCTTTCGAATATGTGAATACGGCAAAAAGCTCCGATATTATCGGATTCGATGTGGATATTGCCAAAGAACTAGGCAATAAGGTTGGTTATGAAATCAAAATCACGGATATGGATTTTAACGGATTAATTACGGCTTTGCAGGCTGGGAAAGTGGACTTTGTCATGGCCGGTATGGATCCTACGCCTGAACGTCAACAGAATGCTGATTTTACAAGCGTATATTATCAAAGCGACAATGTGATGCTCGTCAAACAAACTAGCGGAATTAAGTCGGTCGATGATTTGAAAGGCAAACTGTTGGGCGTGCAGGTCGGCTCGATCCAGCAAGATAAAGCGGAAGAGCTGAAAAAAAACATCGACTTCAACATTACGAACCGCGATCGATTAGGCGATCTCATTCAAGAAGTGAAGTCTGATCGTATCGCTGGCGTGCTTATGGAGAATGTCGTAGCTAAAGGTTTGCTGGCAAGCAATAAAGATCTCGTTTCCGTAAGTATTCCGAATAAAAGCTCTGCAGGAGCAAGTATCGCATTTCCGAAAAATAGTGAATTGACGAAGAAATTTGACGGGGCGCTGCAAGAATTGAAGCAAAGCGGGGAATTGGACAAACTGATCGTAAAATGGTTCGGAGATAAACAGTAGCTAATTTTAAACAAGAGAGGAAATCATGGGCATGAATTTGGACTTTGCACAAGTCGTGCCCTCTATCCCTTATATTTTAGCCGGGATCGGGGTAACGCTTCGAATTGTTATTACAGCAGCCTTATTAGGTTTTTCTCTAGGCATTGTTCTCGCCTTGTTCAAAATTGCCCGCACCAAAATCCTTAATTGGCTTGCAGACGGTTATACTTCCGTATTTCGCGGCACGCCACTGGTTTTGCAGCTTGTTATTATTTATTACGGTCTTCCACAAGTTCTTGGCATAGAAATCAATGCCTACTGGGCATCGGTGCTCGCTTTTACATTCAACTCGGCTGCTTATATTTCAGAAGTGATCCGAGCGGGCATTCTTGCTGTCGATAAAGGTCAACGAGAAGCATCCCTTGCTCTGGGCATTCCATACAGACGGATGATGAAAGACATCATATTGCCGCAAGCTATGAAAAATATTTTGCCGGCTCTAATGAATGAATTCATTAGCTTGACCAAAGAATCCGCGGTCGTCACGGTAATTGGAGCACTCGATGTGATGCGCCGCGCCTACATTGTCGGCGGACAATTATACCGCTATCTCGAGCCGCTTATTTTGGCAGGGGTCATCTATTACTGCATGATTATTTTGCTTACCATGCTTGGTAAAGTGGTGGAGAGGAGGATGAGACGTAGTGATTAAGATACAAGACCTCCATAAAACGTACGGTAAAAATGAAGTGCTGAAAGGGATTTCGACGACCATTAAAGAGGGCGAAGTCGTTGCCATTATCGGTCCTTCGGGTTCAGGCAAATCGACGTTTCTCCGCTGTATGAATTTGCTGGAAGTGCCGACCAGCGGTCAGATCTGGATCAAGGATCAAGAAATTACGAACGCCAAGACGGATATTATGAAATTAAGACAAGATGTCGGGATGGTCTTCCAGCATTTTAATCTGTTCCCACATATGACAGCATTGCAAAATCTGACTTATGCTCCGATGACCGTAAAACAGACCTCCAAGCAAAAAGCTGAAGAAGAGGCTAAGGAGCTGCTGAAAAAAGTGGGACTGGGCGGCAAAGCAGCCGAATACCCGACGAGATTGTCGGGAGGTCAGAAGCAGCGCGTTGCGATCGCGCGAGCGCTGGCGATGTCACCGCAGGTTATGCTTTTTGACGAGCCGACTTCTGCGCTTGACCCGGAAATGGTTAAAGAAGTGCTGGAAGTCGTCAAATCTTTGGCTCACACGGGGATGACGATGGCGATCGTGACCCACGAGATGGGATTTGCCCGGGAAGTCGCGGATCGGATTCTGTTTCTGGACGGCGGCTTGCTCGTCGAGGATGCGCATCCGTCGGCATTCTTCACAGCGCCTAAAAGCAAGAGAGCGCAGGATTTTTTGGAAAAAATGCTATAATTGCGTGCCAATGAGGCCCAAAGGAGTCGGTGGATTCGATGATTATCCCTACAAAGCAAGAGGCAGAAACGATGACGGAGAATATGGATGTGCTGACAAGTACGCAAAAGGTCATTCACTCCGCACTCGGACATTTAGGCTATGACGAAGCGTTTTATGAATTACTCAAAGAACCGCTGCGTATGCTGACCGTCCGTATTCCGGTCCGGATGGATGACGGCAAGGTGCAAATATTTACAGGGTACAGAGCGCAGCATAACGATTCAGTGGGTCCTACCAAAGGAGGCATTCGCTTTCATCCTGACGTGACTCCGGAGGAAGTCAAAGCGCTGTCACTCTGGATGAGCATCAAGTGCGGCATTATGAATCTTCCTTACGGAGGCGGCAAGGGCGGAATTCAGTGCGATCCCAGGAAGATGTCTCTGGGAGAGCTGGAACGGCTGAGTCGCGGATATGTTAGAGCGATCAGCCAGATTGTCGGTCCGACCAAAGATATTCCTGCACCCGACGTATTTACGAACGCACAAATTATGGCTTGGATGCTGGACGAGTACAGCCATATCCGGGAATTCGATTCACCGGGTTTTATTACAGGGAAGCCGTTAGTGCTTGGCGGTTCGATCGGCAGAGAATCTTCAACCGCTAAAGGCGTAGCTATAGCGGCAAGAGAAGCTACCGAGCTGCTCGGTATCTCGCTTACTGGCGCTAGAGTGATCATTCAAGGCTTCGGCAATGCCGGCAGCTATCTGGCGAAGTTCATGCACGACGCAGGCGCGCGGGTTGTCGGGATCTCCGATGCGCACGGGGCGTTGTATAATCCGGACGGACTGGATATCGGCACGCTGTTGGATAAGCGAGACTCCTTCGGCGCCGTTACGAACTTATTCCCGAACCGGATCTCCAATGAGGAATTGCTCATTCAGGAGTGCGATATTTTGATTCCGGCCGCGATTGAGAACCAGATTACGGAGCACAATGCAGGACGCATACAAGCGAAGGTCGTCGTGGAAGCAGCCAATGGTCCGACAACGGCTAGGGCGACGGACATCTTGACGGAGCGAGGCGTGCTGATCGTACCGGATGTACTCGCTAATGCAGGCGGGGTCGTTGTTTCCTATTTTGAATGGGTGCAGAATAATCAAGGGTACTATTGGTCGGAAGAGGAAGTAGACAGCAGGTTGAACACTTTGATGACTTCTTCCTTTCATAAAGTTTATGAATTGGCTAAACGGAAAAATGTGAATATGAGGCTGGCGGCTTACATAGTAGGTCTGCGGAAATTTGCAGAAGCCTCCCGATATCGGGGATGGGTTTAGAAGAAAATGAAAAAGGATGTCCCGCAAGCCGTATGGCTAGGGACATCCTTTTTATTTGAATCCTATGCTCTTATTAGTAGGCAAGAGCAAATAGGCCATGAATATGGGAGAGATAACGAATATTGCTCGCTTCTTTCATAAGCGAAGCCGGTAAGCCTTTGAGCTGCGTATTATTGCCGCCGATCGTGCCGATACCGTCCTTACGGCCAAGGCTGCCGAGCGTTCCGGAGAAAACAGGAGTGAATGTGTCCATCACGCCGCCTTTGAGTTGAACGGACAGGTTGTAACCAACCGTCTCGCCCATTTGCCAAGCCAATTGAGCAGTTGGAGGGTATGGACGCTCACTGCCTTCAGGGAATACAACCGCGCAGTCGCCTGCCAGGAAAATATCGGCGTGAGATGTGGATTGCAGTGTTGATGTAACCGTAGCGCGGCCGCGATCTTCTGCGATTCCGCAGCTTCCGACGACAGGATTGCCCTTGACGCCGCCCGTCCAGATGATCGTGTTCGATTCGATCGTTTGTCCGTTTTTCAGCGATACGGAGTTTTTCGTAGCTTCTGTAATCGCAACGCCTGTAAGGAAAGTTACGCCGCGTTTCTCAAGGCTCGTTACCGCGCGCTCAATAAGTACTTTAGGGAATACCGGAAGAACGGCTGGGCCGGCTTCTACGCAGTAGATCGAAATATCGCCGAAATCAATGCCTTTGCTGCGGCAAACTTCAGGAAGCTTATCTGCGAATTCGCCAACAAGCTCAACCCCTGTCAAACCGCCGCCGCCAACGACGATTGTAGCGTCCGCTTTGTTGCCGGAAGCTTTATATGCGTCCAGACGAGCTTCAACATGTTCGCGAATGCGGTTGGCGTCAGATGCAGATTTCAGAACGAAGCTGTTCTCTTCCAGCCCAGGTATACCGAAGTAGTTGGTTTCGCTGCCCAGGGCAACGACCAGTGCATCGTAGGTATGAACCGCGCCGCTGTTCAGAACGACTTGTTTCTCATTCGGCTTAATTTCTTTAATGGTATCAACAACGATGTTCACATCTTTGTCGCCGAGCAATTTTTGAAGCGGCAGCGCAACAGCTTTCTCTTTAATGGTACCGCCAGCCAATCGGTGCAGCTCGGTAATAATTTGATGAGTTGGAAAACGGTTGATGATCGTTATGTTAGCTTCCGCAGCCGTCAAATGTTTACGGGCAGTGAGCGCAGCCAAGAGACCGCCGTATCCGCCGCCAAGAATAAGTATTTGTTTTGACATCGTTATCATCCCTTGTCCGTATTAATTTTTGCGTTCAGCGAGTACATTCAAGAATGCTTGAGCAAAACGAAATGTTTTTTGCACTTCAGGATCTTTTAGCATTTTCAGCAGACCGAATAGACCGATGGTTGTTCCTGCTTCTGCCTGCGAGCGTTCGCCGGCTTCGATGGCTGCCGCGGCGATGTCTTTTGCTTTTTCTTGCACCGGTTTGACGAATTCGCCAATACCTTGTGCAAAATCGTTGATCAGAACTTTGTCAGTGGCCACGCTTTGCGCGAAATCGTAAGCTTTGGTTAACAAGGTCACCATTTCCGCCAACTTAGGCAGGTTATCGACCAGTACCATCAGAGATTGTTGCACCTCAGGCTTCAGTAATTGATCGAGTACGTCTAACGATTTTGGTTCCGCAGCAAGTGTTGCCGCTACTTCTTGAACAGCAGGTGTCTGTGTCATCTGAAAAATCCTCCTTTGCGATGTGAAAAATAGGTGCTGTCGCGATTGTGTGACGAACGAAAGACGTTATTCCCAAAGATTGTAACATTTTTCACATAAGTGCTTGCAGTGCGGCAAACGCTTAGTATGTAAGAAAACGTCTGTAACATGACACAATTGGATTCTACCGTATTTCTTTATTCTACACCTTTTGACAGCAGTTTTAAAAAAGAAATTATTTCAAATTCGTGACTTTTTGAAAATGGCAGCTCCGTACGATTATACATGAAGAACATACAACGATCCATGGCTTCGCTCGTTCGTATCACCTACACTTTGATTATAAGCACCAAGCCGAGTGCTTGATGGCTTCGATACGAATAAGATGAGGAGTGCAGGTGCAAATGATGGTAAAGGTAGGCAGTCGCGAATTGGAAATGGGTGGCCCGCATCTTACGGAGCTAAGAAGCTCGAATGATATTTTGCATGACGTAAAGGCGCTTCGCGAGCGGATGGAGGAAGACGGATTCCTGCTGATCCGCGGCTTCCATGATCGTGATCAGGTGCTTGGCGCCCGCACAAGCATTTTGGGAAAAATGGACCGGATGGGGAAGTTGGACCGAGACACGCTGCTGGAAGAGGGAGTTATGGCTGACGGCAGCAAAAGCATTTTTATGGGGGGAACGAATGAAGACTTACCGGCTTTGCTCAATGTTTTAAACGGAGCACATATGATGCGTTTTTTTGATGAGTTCCTGGGCGAACCTTCGATTACCTATCATTACAAATGGCTTCGCGCGGTAGGCAAAGGAGATTTCACAGGGGCTCACTACGACATCGTTTATATGGGGAGAGGAACGCATAACGTCTATACGGTATGGTCTCCGCTGGGAGATGTTTCGTATGAAATGGGCGGATTGGCGATATGCCTGGGCTCCCATCGTTTTGAAGATTTGAAAGCGTCTTACGGCACGAAGGATTCGGATCGGGACGGTATCGGCCACTATACGGATGATCCGCTTGTCATTACCGAAAAGTTCGGCGGGACCTGGGCGACGACGACGTTTGAAGCTGGAGACGTACTCATATTCGGCATGTATTTACTTCATTGTTCACTTGAGAATACGACGAATCAGTACCGGCTCAGCGTAGATGCTAGATACCAATCGGCTAATGAGACGGTAGATGAAAGATGGAGCGGCAAGAGACCGCGGGGACACTTTAAATAACGTGGACGTTGCTGCAAAGATCATTTAGTCAGCTATCTTGCTGACGGCGATACGCGCTTGGCGACAGGCCGCAATGTTTTTTAAACAGCTTTGAGAAATGAAATTCGTCATAAAAATGCAGCGCGGATGCGATTTCTTTCACCGACATGTTTGTCGTTTCGAGGGATGCTTTGGCCGACTCTAGCTTCAGCTTTAACATATAAACGCTCGGAGAAAGTCCGGTCATAGTACGAAATCGCGAAAAGAAAGCAGTCCGGGACAAGCCGCTTTTTTGAACGAGGTCATTAACTTGAAGCGGTTTGTCAATGTTTTTGTGCATATAGTAAAGCACTTTATCCAAATCGGCATGACCGGTGGTACCGGGAGCCGATTGTTCCCGGGCCAAAAGGAGCAGTACCTCCTGCAGGAAGATGTTAGCGGAATATGCGTATCCGGCCGATTGTAGGATCAGGTTGTCAATTAATCGCTCACATAGTTGAACGGTTTCAGGCACTTTTTCCGTGGAAACGACCTCTCCTACGGGAAGTCTGAGAAAGCGGGCCATGTCTAAGCTGCTAAAGTCCAGAAAATAAAATTTCCAATCATCATCTTGACAACGATAAGCGCATGGGATCGATTCCTGGACAATAAAAAATGTCCCTTGGCGCAATTCATGTCGCTCTGCCGATTGGGTTAAGATCCCTTTTCCTTCATAGGTGATGAACAAGCCGGGGGCCGCGAATCCTTCTCCTTTGCTCACTTGATAAGCATGGTTTGCTTGCACTTTCCAAATGGATATAAATTTGCAAAGGGGTACAGCGGACTTTTCCCCCAGGTTATAAGGGATGTTCATGTATGACATTCGCTACCACCTACCTTACCTAAGACGACTTGTTGACTTGCGGGTGAAACCATATTTTATAGAAATCAAGCCAGCCATATGCGTTGATGCTCACGCCGCGAACCGATTTATGGAATGCGGTGTTGCTCTTTTTATGGACAAGGAAAAGGACTGCAAGCGTTTGTCTCAACAAATCCTCTAGCATCGCCAGCTTCTTCTGACGTTCCTTTTCATCAGGTTCCCGAAAAATGGCTTTCATGATCTCCGCAACGTTTTTTGCCATCTGCGTATCAAATGAGGGTAAGAAATAATTGTTCTGCGCATACATTTCCAACTCGCGGACTTCGTTGTTGCGGGGCACAACCCCAAATAACCTGCCGTCATGGTCCAGCGATGAGGGATGATCTTTCCCGTAAACATCTTCATTCTTCACAAAGGTTTCAATGCGGATGCCAAACGAACTGCAGCGTTCTTTAATCCAGGCAGCGTCCGCTTCATGATAGGCGTTTGTCGCCAAACGGAACGTTTCACCGTTATAGCCGCTCGCCTGCAACAAGGCCATAATTTCATCCTGTTCAAGCGTTGGGTTTGTCTCCATCGACATCGTAGGTTCACCAGCCAATAGAAGATACGGGCGAAATCCGACAGCCGGATAAATTAAATCATCCCCCAGGTCGGCAATCATTTGATTCCGGTCCAGGATATGATGAAGCGCTTGGCGGAATAGAGGGTGATTTTGCGGCCCCGGCTTCCGCCTGTTAAACACAAGCAGACTGCAGCAGGAAGACAATGTCTCCACATCACACCATTCATCATTATGTGCGGCGATGGATTCTCGCTGCGATTGGGAAGTGTCTCCGTTTGAAGACATGACTGACGTCCAGTCAGGTTCCTTCAAGCGTCCGCTTTCCTTTTCCGGGAAGATGAGCACCTCGACACGATCCAAGTGAGGCCTGCCACGAAAGTGCTGAGGGAATGCTTCGAGAACGCAAATGCCATCGTCCAGGCGAACCAATCGAAACGGTCCTGTTCCGATTGGGGCTTTGGCAAAATCAATGTCGGCTTTCCGGACGATATCTTCAGGCACAATGCTGGAGGCACTTGCACACAGAAACCGCAGGAATAAGTAATTCGGCTCTTTTAAGCGAACTTTAACCGTTCTTTGATCAAGGATTTCCAACTGCTCAATGTCTTGGAACATCCAACTGGTTTCATAGAGATCCGGACTTGAACGCAGGCGTTGGATTGAAAAAACGACATCATGGGCCATCAGCTCCCGCCCGTGGTGGAACATCACGCCTTTTTTCAAATGAAACGTCCATTCCCGGGCGTCATGACTGCTCTCCCACGAATGCGCGATGCACGGAAGGACGGTCCGGCTCTCAGCGTCGTATTCGACCAGCGTATTAAACAGCTGCCCAATCATGTGGGCGTCAAAAGCGTAATAAACGAGCCCGGGATCCAAGGTGGTGATGGTCCGGTAGACGGGCAGACGCAGCGTATCCTGCATCGTATTCGAAATGGTCTGCTTAGTGAACCCCATTCCCTCCGACAGCCAATCCATGAATTGGTCTTTGGCGGCTTCATTCCCAAAGCGGTTCATCAGCTCCATCGCTTCTTTGACATGGCCTTGCTCCATTCGGCTCTTGACTTCCTGGAGCAGGATATCTTCGGATTCCGTCAGGAACGTCAACATGGAGGTGTTGCCGCGGCCTATGCCCGCTTTCCAATCAACCCAGCCTAATTCAGTCAGCTTGCGGACGATTAATTTGGTATAACGAGGGGTACAATGCCAGATTCCAGTTAGCTTCTCTATGGTTACAGGGAAAGGGGTATGCAGCGTCACATAGTGAAAAAATAAGCGCAGCTCCAAATATTGAAGAACCGTTTGCATGTCCGATCAACCTCGCTTCTTTTGTAAAAGGTGAAGTGATTTATTCAAATCATACACTTTTCATCCCCTTTTGGATAGCTATACTAAAGATAACAATACGTCTCCAAAGAGGATAGCCAAACAGAAAGTAGAGGATAAACAAATGAAGATACCAGCTTTTCATCCGGTTGCCTGGGGGGTCATCATCGGAACCTTCTTATCCCGCACAGGCTTTTTTATGACACTGCCTTTCTTGGGCATATATTTAGGCAATGTCAAAGGCATCGATCCTGCTACGATCGGAGCCATACTTGCGGTCAGTTTATTCGTCGGGACTTTGTGCAGTTTTATCGGTGGGGCGCTATCGGATCGTCTGGGACGATATCCGGTTATGATCTCGTCAATGGCGATATGGAGCCTTGTCTTTGTGGGGTTTGCTTTTGCGGATGCTACTTGGATGTTTTTCCTATTGAGCGCATGCAACGGCCTTTGCCGCAGCGTCTTCGAACCGACCGCAAGAGCGCTGCTCGCCGATGTCACGCCTGCTGAGCGACGCACCGATGCATTTAATGCGAGATATTTTGCCATTAACATCGGCGGAGCCATCGGCCCGTTGGTGGGATTAAAGCTTGGTATCGGAGGTTCTTCGTCACTCCTGCCTTTTATGGTGAGCGCCGGAATTTACCTCGTTTATGCAATCGCCCTTGTGAGTCTCATGCTGATCTTTAAACAGAAGTTTCAGGAAAAGTCGGCCCCGGTCTCGATAAAGCAAATGATGCAAATCGTGTTTACAGATAAAATATTTCTCTACTTCCTGTTAGGCAATATCTTCGTGGCGGGCGCCTACTCCCATTTGGATACAACGTTATCGCAATTTATTGGCCACGATCGGGTCGAGGCGTATTCGTTTCTGTTCATCATCAATACGCTTTCCGTACTTGTGTTCCAGTACCCGCTGGCGAAGGTGATGAAGCGTTTCTCTTCGCTGACCGCGCTTAAAGCAGGATGTCTTTTGTTCGGGTTGGGCTTGTTCGGATTCGGTATCTTTCACAATATGCTGATGCTGACCCTATCGATGGTGGTGTTCACGATTGGCGAAATCTTATGTTTCGTGATCGGCGACGTGCTGATCGGGGAGATAGCCCCCGAACATCTGAGAGGCGCTTATTACGGTGCCAGCGGATTCGCTTTTATCGGGCAAAGTATTTGTGCTTGGCTGGGGGGGATCTTGCTGAAAACGTTAGGGTTCGGGCAAGGTCCCGCCATCTTCGGTATCCTGATGCTGCTAGCTTTCATTGCTTTTCCGTTTTTTCACAGTGGCCAGCTATTGTTGGAGCGCAAGCGTGGGGGAGAGGAAACCAGCGGCGTAGCCGCATGAGTTCAATTAATAATAAATAAGACCTGCCCTTTTGAATGGGACAGGTCTTATTTGGTCAGCCGCTTATTTTACTTTTGTTTTGTTTGACTTCATCTCTACCTTGTAGTCGTAAGTGACACTGCCGTTCTTGCCTTCAGGAGCGGCATAGGTGGTCATCATCAGGATTTGATCATATTGCGAACTGTGAAGCATCTCGCGCAGATCAAGCTGATCCTGGGCCGACATATTGAGCAGGTCAGGGAAGCGAATGACATTCAAATGGTTGTCATTGCCCTTTGCTTGCCCCTTTTTGTAACCGATAAATTGAACCTGATAGTTGATATATTCGCGTGTTGCTTGCTCCAGGCTCATGAAACTTGAAGTAGAAGTCATTGGATCAATCGTAGTTCCATTAAGTTTCAAATTAGATAAGTACCAGCCTGATTCCGTAGTGCCCCAATCGGTCATATACCGGAAGCCAAGAAGTATTTTCTGTCCGGCATATTTGCTCAAGTCGAATGTTTCTGTTTTCCATCCATTGGAATTCCCTGTAAAACCAGGGAGGTTCGCTTTGATTTTCGGATAACCATTGTCTACGACGTCGGAGCGGGTGTTGCTATTTGCCAGAGAGGTCCATGTTTTACCGCTGTCTGTAGAAACCTGAACGCTTCCGAAGTCCCATTGCTCCTCAATCTTGTAACTCGTATCAAAAGAAAGCGATGCCTGCGTCAGCTTCGTCAGATCGAGCTCTTTAATGAGGAAATTATCGGCTTGATCGCCTTGATTGCCCCAGAGAACCGTTCCGTGCGCAGGATCTTGAGCCGTTGTCCAGTTCGTTCCGAGGAAGTCGAGCCCTTTAAAATATAGATGGTCGACTTTTTTATCAGGTGTTATCAATTTAAAGTCAGTGCCCCATGCCGGTGCCGTGTTATCGGCCAGTATCGAGCCGTCTACGTTCGGATTCAGATCAATGGCATTGAAATTGTAAGTTTTGCTATCGCCCTTATAGGTGCCGTCGAGCAGGATGGCTGTCATGTAATCGGCGTAAACCTGGTCGAATGTTTTGGCTGCACCAATCTTGGCTAATGCAGCATTAATGCTGTCGACGCCATGCTTTTGGCTTTTAAATTCTTCTTGGACAAAAGCTTCGCCGAATTTTTCATACAGATACAGCTGGAATAAGTAGGCGTTCCCGTAATCGCCAAGTATCTGCAGGTCAGTTTGATCCCCCCATAATGTAAGCGAATTGCGGAGGTGATTCATAAAGAAATCGACATGTCCTTGCGGATGTCCGTATCCGACCAAATACTGGGCGAAATCCGAGAGTCCTTCGTTTATGAAGTTTTCTTCGCCGGAATCCGAGTCGCGATGCAGCAGATGCTGGAACTCATGGGCGAACGTGCCCTCGTACAAATAAGGTTTAGGAGCATTAGGTCCGGTGCGGTTTAACCAGTCAAAAGCGTCGACTGTCATGATATTACGGTCAGCAAAGTCACTGATCGTTGGGGAGAAATAGCCCGCGATATAGCTGGGGTAAGCGGCATTATAATAGCTCTGGTCTTTAATGTTATCGATGAGAATAACGGTTCGGCCGCTATCGTCTTTGTACCAGCCGTTATAGCCTGCTTCGCCTTTGCGTTCTTTCGGAGGGCCGAAAAACTCGACTTCTTTTTGATACATCCGGGTATCGAACTCATTCAGCAAATATTTGACTTGCTCATCGGTAATCGAAACCATGGCATTGCGAGGGTCACCATTTGGGTATTGGAGGTTATTTGCGACCCAGACTTCGCCGTAAGTGCCAACAGCTCGCAACGTGAAATCGGTCAGTGCATATTTGCTGGTATAATCGTTATGCGTTAGCCATTTCTTCACAAGGCCTACATCGGATGAAGCCAATGTGCTGCGGCTCTGTACGGCAGGAGTGCCGCTCTCTGCTGTATCTCCGGATAAATCTAACCGGCCTGACGCTTTAACATCGGTGAGCGACTCGGCCCGAAGTTTGGAACCGATATCCTGAACGGATGGGTTGGTCTCGAAACTTTTCGATTGTGCAAAAATGGAAGAGGGGGTGAGAATAGTTCCTGCTAGCAAAATAGATGAGACCAGGGTGAGCACTTTTCGACTGCGCATGTGAATGAGTTCCTCCTCTGAATGAATTGACCATTGTAAGAATTTCTACATGGATCATCAATCTGCAGTTTTGGACAGGCTTATCTGCCGATATTCACATTAAATAACAAAATTACCAAGCGTCGAAAGTGCTTCCATTCCCAAGTACAAAGAACTAACTTAACCGAAATTCGACTTATCGTTGGAATCTTCTACAAGAAGAACGATAAACCGCGTTCCCTTTTGCAGGAGGCAAGCCAACTAACCAAGACATTTGGACTAATCGTACTTATCTTCTTCGGTTCTGATGAAACGCTCAACAATAAGTTCGGCTTCGGTTTCAAAATTTAGCAGCAATGGCGCCGGCAGTCGATCGGCCATTTCTTGAATCACGGGGAGGGCTAACAACTCCTCCAACGACTGCGGCCGCGGATCCAATTCATTAACCCATTCCCGCAGTGCATCGATAAACACGTAAAAGGAGGCTTCAAATTCATTCGCCGTCGCTTCCGCATCGTCGTTTGCCGACCCGGACATGGAATTCCAGTTTCTTAACATCGTATCAAAGGCTTGATCCACCTTCTTGTTCATCTAGGATCCTCCTAATTCACGTATTTAGCTTCAAGAAGCAAACTGGGTGCTTACACTACGTAGCCCCAGCCGTTTTGTGTTTTCGATAGTCTTTCGGCGCGATGCCTTTGCTTTCACGAAAAATACGGGCAAACGTTTTGTAGGAGCCGTAACCGACTTCGTGGGCGATTTCCATCACGCTCATATCCGTAGAAACAAGCAGACTGCAAGCATGACGCAGGCGCAAATCGTGCAGGAAATGGACAAAGGTTTGCCCTGTGGTTTGTTTAATGACCTCGCTGATTCGGGATATGCTCATAGTGAATAGATTCGCTAGATCCGTTAGGGTCAACTCTTCTTGATAGTTGCGATGGATATAGTGAATGATCGGCCAAACTGACGGACTCGCTTTGGACATCTGGCTTACATCCTTCAACGACGCTGTATCCATTCGCCGGTAGCGATCAAATAGAACTAATATTTCTTTCAATCTGATCTGAAGAATCGTTCGCCGATGGCGCTCGTCGCCGGTATATTCCCGGAACATATCCTCGATCAAAAGAGACATTCGTTCCATTTCCTGCCCGGCCAGATGGACATATGCCGGCAGCGGACTCGTATCGTTAATGAGACCGGATAAGCCGTCGCTCGATCCCGGTTCCATCAATAAATCCATGCTAAACATGCAGTTATATAAGATCAATGTGCTGCCGGGATCGGTGAAAAGCTCGTGAACCTGGTAAGGCAGCACAAAGGTGAACGTACCCGGTGTCATCGGATGGCGCACGTCGTTGATCGTTTCGTAACCGCTACCATCGACCACATAGGAAAACTCCAAAAAATCGTGGCGATGTGCCCGGAAGCCGTTGTTCAACCGGTTTCGGCTGAGATGGAGCGGTGAAGACGTATGCATGTTCGGATATGTTTTTAAATAATCGGGAAAGTAGGTCATTACGATGATTCCTCCGAAAAGTTGGGACGTTTTTCGAAAAACGGGGAGCGCTTTCGGCATCATTTTATTTTACCATAGAAGTCGAACCACTTGATATGCTGGAAGCTGACGCATAGTAGCTTAGGAGGAAAAAAAGCATGACGACTACGAACAAAATCAGAATCGGGATTATTGGCGCCGGCAACATTGGCAGCGTTCACATCAAGGAATTTTCTAAGTTGGCTGATTGGTGTGAAATCACTACGATCACCGATGCTTATTTACCGCTGGCAGAAGCGAGAGCCCAAGAGAATGGCATTGCCAAAGTTGCGTCGACGCCGGAAGAATTGATCCAAAGTCCGGATGTGGACGCGGTCATTATCGGCGTACCGAATCAGCACCACGCTCCACTTGCCGTACAAGCCATTGAGGCAGGCAAGCACGTGCTGCTGGAAAAGCCGATGGGCATTAACGCGGAAGCGGCCAGACACATATTGAAAGCAAGCGAAGCATCGGACAAAGTCGTGATGATCGGTCACCAAATGCGCTTTGAAGCGGTACCGATGCAAATCAAGGAGCAAATTGAGCGAGGCGAACTCGGCAACATTTACACGGCTAAAACCGGCTGGTTCCGTCGCAAGGGCATTCCAGGCTGGGGAACATGGTTTACCCGAATGGATCAATCCGGTGGCGGTCCGTTAATCGATATTGGCGTACATATGCTGGATCTGGCCTTGTACTTAATGGGTAATCCTAAGCCCGTATCCGTCTACGGGGCAACCTACGCGGAATTCGGGCCCCGCAAAAAAGGGATCGGCACCTGGGGAAAACCCGACTGGAACGGCGTCTACGACGTTGAAGATTTGGCTACGGCTCTGATCAAAATGGACAACGGCAGCACCTTGACACTTGAGGTGAGTTGGGCGGTCCATATGGATACGGACAATACGCCGTTCGTTCATTTGATGGGCTCTGAAGGCGGTGCCAGTTATCGAGGTTCGAAAGGTAAACTGCTTACGGAGAAATTTGACCGCGCGATGGAGACGGAGCTGATCAAACCGGATAACGATGAAGGCGAGCGACTGCGGTTAAGCCGTCATTTCCTGACTTGTATTCGTGAAGGGAAGCAACCTATCACTTCAGCGTTAAGCGGCTTTACCAACAACCTGGTGCTGGATGCTATTTATGAATCGTCCCGGACGGGAAATGAAGTCAAGTTGGATTGGAATTTAGATTAGGGGGTCAACCTATGCTCAGGGGTTTAACTTATGCGGGAGTCGGCAGCATCGAGAGCGACGAACGCTTCATCCAACTAGCGGCAGCGTATGGCTTTCATGCGGTGGATTTGGACGCGTTAAAGCTGGTGGAAGACCATGGCGTTGAAGGGGCGCGCGCGCTGCTTCGTCGACATGGCATCGTCATCGGTTCCATTGGACTTCCCGTGGAATGGAGAACAACGGAGGAGGCTTTTCGCGAAGGCTTAGTCAAGCTTGCGGAATCGGCTGAGGCAGCCTCGGCACTGGGATGCACCACCTGCTGCACCTACATTTTACCTTCGACAGATCTGAAAGCAGCCCATTTCATGGCGCTAGCTACACGAAGATTGCGTACCTGCGCGCAAATCCTTGGTGCATACGGCATTTGCCTCGGACTGGAATTCGTAGGCCCGCATCATTTGCGCACGCGATGGAAGCATCCTTTCATTTGGACGCTTGAAGAAACGCTCGATTGGATCGATGCGATCGGTGAACGCAATGTAGGCTTACTATTCGACGCTTACCATTGGTATACCAATGGTTCTACGACGGCGGATATTGAGCGGCTTCGTGCAGAACAAATTGTTCATGTACACATCAATGATGCTCCTGATGTACCTGTCGAAGAGGCGCTGGACAACGGGCGGTTGTATCCCGGTGAAGGCGTAATTGACTTGTCCGGTTTTGTTCAAGCGCTTAATCGTATTGGCTATCAAGGCGTTATCGCCCAAGAGATTCTTTCTTCATCCCCGCCCTCAGACTCGCCAGAAAGTCTTATCCTTCGATCTAAAACAGGATTCGATAAGATTTATAACGCTGCCGGGTTATAATAGAAGAGCCGTCTACAAGGGAACTTCCTTTGGGACGGCTTTTTTAACAGATCATTTAAGGAGATGCACCCGGAATAAGGGGCTAGCCCCCATGAAAGTGGCAAAGGGTACGACAACAAATAGCAAATGCACAGCTGGAAGGGGGTTTTTCATCATTATAGGTGGCGAGGGGAAATGAAGTCGTGTGCCTAACGATGTTTTGAATGCTCACAGAAGAGAAAAAGAGCATCTTTGCACGCTAAGCGAAGCTGGAAAGATGTTTAACATCGTAACAAACATGTGGGGATGTTTCGATCGTGCCTATAACGATGTTCTTCATCTTTCCAGATGAGAAGATGGAGGATTGACAAAGATAAGTTCGTTCCAAAACGTACGGCTTGAGACAAGGAGCTGGCCAACGGCCAGATTTTCTCACTATGTTTTCGTCTGTTTTCGTTAGAGATTTGATATAATAACCTTAAGTAAGGATTTCATAGCTAGAGAGGATATACGTGATGGTAGACGTAAGAACAGAAATAATGATTGAGTGTCCTCGCGAAAAAGTTTCCGATTATGCCGCGAATCCTGATCATGCTCCAGAGTGGTATGTGAATATTAGATCGGCAGAATGGAAGACTGCCAAACCTTTAGCCGTTGGCGCTCAAATTGCATTTAAAGCCCAATTTTTAGGACGAGAACTCGCGTACATATACCAAATCGTGGAGTATACGCCAGGAAAAATACTAATGATGAGAACCGCTGACGGACCTTTCCCTATGGAGACAACGTACACTTGGGAGTCGGTCACAAGCAATTCAACCCGGATGACTTTACGAAACAGAGGGAACCCTACTGGATTTTCCAAATTATTGGCTCCGTTTATGTCCACGATGATGAAGCGGGCTAACAATAAGGATTTGAAAAAATTAAAAGAAATTCTTGAAGGAGGTAAAACTATTGTCTAGCCAAAACTTTCAAAATCACCGCAGATTCCACCCCGTTTATCATTATTTCTTACCCGTACTTCTACTCGTAACCTTGATTGGAATTATCATTTTTGTCATTAGAGAGGGACTGAGCCTTGCTTCGATTCTATTCTTGCTTATTTTCGTTTTTATCGCTGTAAGCTTCATCTTGGTGAGAAGCTATCCGTTAAAAGCGCAGGATAGAGCCATAAAAGCGGAGGAAAATCTACGGCACTACGTGTTGACAGGACAATTGCTGGATTCAAGGCTTACACTTGCACAAATTACTGCTTTGCGATTTGCCAGCGATGCCGAGTTTCCTGACCTTTGCCGGAAGGCGGCCACACAGCATTTAAGCTCAAATGATATCAAAAAGTCGATTAACACTTGGAAGGCCGACAAGGATAGAATATAGCTGGCAATGAATGATAAGCGGGCAGGTCACAGAGATGTGGACCTGCTTTTTTGCTCCCGATATTGACGCGGCGTCATCCCTTTGATGCGATGGAAGGCGCGTGAAAATGTAGGGTAGGAAGAAAATCCGGACTCAAAAGCTACCTGCGAAATAGGCAGATCGGATGTCATCAGGAGGCTGCAAAGGAGTATCCAAGAACCCAAGAAAACCAAGGAAACCAAGTCCTCAGAGGACCTGGATTTATTTGATGTATAGGGATTCTCCGTCAACAACGACCTTTGTTCGTTAATAGAACACTCAAGAGTCGTTAATTTTTCGAGTTTGTACACCAAATAGGGTTATATAGAGCAATGTTCCATAATTAAAGAACGAGGTGCTCTATTTAAAGACTATTGTTCTATCGAGCAGGAATTTAACCATACCTTCGATGATTTAGCGTCAATTTATATCCTTATTAACGATCTTTGTTCGTTGTATCCTCCTCATGCGCGAATCGCCAAAAAAAAGGCGTCATAGTCCGTGCTACCGCGGCCAGCTACAGCACAAGTCCATAGAGGACCTAGCATTCTTTTGTTGTAAAGGGATGGGATTCTCACATATTTGTTATATATAAGCCTAATTAAACAGCCGAAGTGCTGTCTAATTAGGCTTTATTTTGTTCCATCTTCCGGAACTTCCCCGGCGGGAGCTTCTTCTCCTCCATGAATACGCGTGAAAAATAATGCACGGTAGAAAAGCCGGTAGCTTCTGCAATTTCTTTAATTGAGAGCTCGCTTGTCATCAACAGATGAGCTGCTTGGCGAACTCGTTCGCTGCGGATGAAATCCGAAAAACTTTCATGGATGCCTTCGGCAAACAAGCGGGAGAGATGGCGCTCCGATACGTTCAAATAATCGGCCATATGCTGGAGACTGAGCGGCTCCGCCAAGTTATCCCGAATATATAGCTTGGCTTGCTGCAGCAGCAGATGAGTATGCTTGCGTCGCAGGTTCGGCTGCTTTACTTTTTTGCCTCCAAAAAAAGTTAGAAAAGAAAGCAGCAATGCGTTGGCAAGCGGAGGGATTGCTGCCGTGGGAAGCGTGCCTCTATCGCCGTCTTGCTGCAGAAGCGATTTCCATAACAGGGCGGTTGGACTGTGGTCCGCTTCTTGCACACATACTTCCGCATGCTCAGCAAGCTCATGGAAAGCTTCGCATATCGAGTCGTTCGACAAGGACTCATCCAATTCGAAGGCAACATACAAGATAAATAAACCGTCCCGGGTGCGAATTTGGTGCGTAACCCCCGGCCTTGAACAAAAATGCGTCCCCGCCCGAAGCGGGAAATGGATGCCATCGTCGGTATACTCGCCTTCGCCTTCCAGGACATAACAAACTTCAAAGAAGGAATGCTTATGCACCGGATTGTCGAACAATTGAGGGACTACGCCCCAGTAATGGACTTTGAAGCTGGCCTCGCTTCCTTGAAGCACGATTGCGTTTTCATTCAACATGGAACTTGTCTCTTTGCATAGATACATGGCTGCTTTCATCCCTATTATGAAAAAATGTCCTTATTTTATAAAAAAATGTCCGATTTGAAAAAAGACAGATTTCACTTATTTTCCTATAATTATAAGTGAATGAAGGGATTAGATCCACTATCTAAACAGGGAGGAATGAAAATGATTAACGAAAAGGACGTTGAATTTTATAAAGAGAATGGGTATTTGCTGGTCAAGGGGGTTTTTAATCAACAGGAAGTGGAAGAGATGAGGGCGGCGGTTGATAAAATCATTGCCCGCGCTGCCCAGTCTAAAGCAGATAGCAATGCGGCTTGGCAGGGAGATTTTCTGCCTCCGGAAGAGTTGAAGAAGCTGGTGTTAAAAGGATTTCATGATGTTCACTATCATGATGCTTCTTTCACGCGGGCCGTCGTGCATCCCAATATGAGGGCTGTTTTGACACAAATTATTGGGCCTAATGTGCAGCTGCATCATTCCAAAATGCTGGTCAAGCCTCCGGAAAACGGCGCCGCATTTCCCATGCACCAGGACTATCCGTATTTTCCGCACGAAAAGCATACGATGCTGGCCGCAAGCGTGCATCTGGACGATGCTGATGAAACTAACGGGTGCCTACGCGTGATCCCGGGCTCGCATAAGACAGGCACGCTGCCTCATGTCGGATCCTATTATTTGAATCATAAAGAATATCCGATCCGGGAAGGAACGCCGTGTGTGGCGGAGGCGGGGGATGTGCTGTTCTTTAACTATTTGACGATTCACGGGTCAGAAACGAACCGCAGTACGAGAACGAGAAGAAATGTGTTGTTTCAATACCGTGACGCCAGTGATTTCCCTACGGAAAATGTTCACTTTGATTGGGGCATGGGTCTCATGGTTAGCGGAGAAAACCCGCATTTTACGAAGGTTAAACCCGATTTTAAAGTGATTTAGCCGCATGAAAAGAGCCGGCTCCAAGGTTGATCAAACCAGGGGCACGGCTCTATTTGCTTTATTGGTAGAAGTAATAAATCAATTCGCCTGCTTCGCCGCCTTTAGCGCCTTCAAGAATAAGCATTAATAGTTATATATGATATATTTTATGTGTAAAACAATCGTATTTCTCTAATTTCTAAATGTAAAGGGGTTTATCTTTGATTAATTTGCTTGAAAGGCGCAAAAAACATTTGAATTATTTACTATAAATGATATATAGTGAAGCTTGAGGATTGGGTAGGATTGGATTAGATAATGATAAAGGATGGTGTTGTAATGCCACATGTTACCATAAACATGGACCGGCTCAAGCAAACGTTACAAAAGATTGAAGCCCATATTTATGCTCCTGTCTCCGCTTTATCGGTCACGGCTTATGTGACAAATGAGCCGGTATCTTACGAGTTAAGAACTTCCGGAAAAGAATTGCGGTTGAACCCCGGCGACAAATGGGGAGAGCTGTGGGATTGCGCATGGTTTCATTTTCAAGGGACGGTTCCCGCATCAGCTGCTGGCAGTAAAGTTGTACTTTTAATTGATATCAACGGGGAGCTGTGTCTCTTCGATGAAGAGGGAACTCCCGTACAAGGGCTGACGAATGTGAACTCCGAATTTGACCTCTCCCTCGGCTTGCCCGGCAAACGCGTAGTACCTGTCAGCGCTGAAGCAAGCGGAGGCGAAACCATAGATGTTTGGGGCGATGCCGGCTGTAACGATTTGTTCGGCCGTTATCGCAGCGGGACGCTGAAGGAAGCGGATATCGCCATTTGTTCGGAGGAAACGAGACAACTGTATTACGATTACGAGGTGCTTGTGGAATTAGCAGCGCACCTGGAAGATTACTCAGCGAGAAAACAGCGCATTTTGCAGGCGCTTTACGATGCGCATTTGCTGCTTGTAGAAATTTCGGATGAAACCGTTAGGAAGGCCCGTGAGCTGCTTGCGGTTGAATTAGCCAAGCGGGGAGGAGATCCGACGCTGTCTGTGAGTGCAGTCGGACATGCGCATATCGATCTTGCATGGTTATGGCCGATTCGGGAGACGAAGCGCAAAGGGGCGCGCACGTTCGCGACGGCATTGCGGATGATGGAACAGTATCCCGACTATGTTTTCGGAGCCAGTCAGCCGCAACTATATGCATGGATCAAGGAAGAGCACCCTAAGCTGTATGAACAAATCAAGCAGCGGGTCGCTGAAGGAAGGTGGGAAGTTCAAGGCGGCATGTGGGTAGAGCCGGATTCCAATATTTCCGGCGGCGAAGCTTTGGTGCGGCAGATCTTATACGGGAAACGGTTTTTCCTGCAGGAATTCGGTAAAGATATGAAGATTTTATGGGTACCGGACATTTTTGGTTATAGCGCTTGCCTGCCGCAGCTGCTGCAAAAGTCAGGAATGACCTACATGATGACGCAGAAGCTGTCTTGGAGCGTACATAACGATCATCCCCATCACACTTTTTGGTGGGAAGGGTTGGATGGCAGCAGAGTACTTACGCACCTCCCTCCGGAAGATACATACAACGGTCCTGCCGCACCGCGGTCGATTCTGAAAGCGGAACGGGATTACGTGGATAAAAACGTATCCGATCATTGCCTGCTTCTTTTCGGCATTGGCGATGGCGGAGGAGGGCCCGGCGAGGAGCATTTGGAACGGCTGAAGCGTGAAAAAAACCTCCAGGGACTTGCGCCAGTGCAGCAAGAGCCTGCTCTGGACTTTTTCGAAAAGTTAGAGAGAAAGAGCGATCGATTTAAGTCCTGGAAAGGCGAGCTTTACCTGGAGAAGCATCAAGGTACACTAACAAGCCAAGCCAGAAATAAAAGATACAACCGCAAAATCGAAAAAGCGCTTCGGGAGCTTGAATTTGCAGCTGCGCTAAATTTGCCTTTTGGAGCGGCTTATCCAAGCCAAGAGCTGGATGAGATTTGGAAAGAAGTGCTGCTGTACCAGTTCCATGATATTTTGCCTGGATCGTCGATTAAGCGTGTGTATGATGAATCGCTGGCGAGATACGAAGTACTGCTGTTTCGCATTCATGAACTTATACAATCGTATTATTCCCAACTGGCCAGCCGAGTGGATACTTCAGAAGAGAAACAGCCGGTGGTCGTCTTCAACTCCCTTCCTTGGGAGCGTAAAGAATGGGTTCAAGTTAAAGGGAATTGGGCCGAGGTCACGGTTCCTTCAATGGGGTATAAGACCGTTGACATTGCAGCGGCCCCTGACCGGAGTATGAACGTGAATGGTTTGTATGCGGAAAGGGATATGTTGGAAAATGGGTTGGTGCGCGTGCAATTCAACGAGGATGGCAGCATTCGGTCGGTCTTTGACAAGGAACTGAACAAAGAGACCCTCGCCACCGGCAGCAAAGCAAACGTACTCGCTGTATACCATGATGATGGCGATGCCTGGGATTTCCCGGAGGATTACGCGCAAAGACAGGCAGCCACAATGAAATTGACGGATACGAAGGCTTATGTCGAGGGTCCACGGGCGGTAGTAGAGCAGCACTACGCTTACGGTAAATCGTTGCTGATTCAGAAGATCGTTCTGACTTCGGGCAGTAAAAGAATTGATTTTAAGACCGAGGCAGATTGGCAGGAAGATGGTAAAATGCTGCGCACCTCATTCCCGGTGCAAGTTTACACAGAGCACGTGAATTGCGAAATTCAATTCGGCCATCTGAAACGTCAGACGCACCGGAACACGCTTTGGGATTATGCCAAAGACGAAATCTGTGCGCATCAGTGGATCGACTTATCCGGACCCGACTACGGGGTGGCGCTTTTAAATGACAGCAAGTACGGTTTCAGCGCCCATCAGAATGTGCTGGACATCCATTTGCTCCGCAGCCCTTCTTATCCGGATCCGACATGCGACCGCGCTCAGCATGAATTCGCGTATGCCCTTTTGCCACATCTAGGGGATTTCGTGCAAGCGCAAGTCTATAAAAACGGTTACGAGTTCAATGTGCCGCTCCAAGCGGTTCCTGTGGCTGCGAATGTCGGTGCTTTACCTAAAGAAACGGCCTACTTCACACTTCAATCGCCCCATGTCATGATCGAGGCTGTTAAAAAAACAGAGGATCGCGAGTCCCTGATCGTCAGACTCTATGAAGCATCCGGGTCGCATGTGTCGACGGACCTGGGCATAGCCATTCCGTATCGGAAGGCAAATCTTGTTGATTTGATGGAAAATGAGCTGGAGCAGTTAGTGAGCAATGGCAACAGCATTCAGCTGCATTTCACGCCGTTTGAAATTAAGACGATTGAGATTGCGTGGCTGAACGATTGAATGATTCCTACAAGCCTGGACGGCAATGCGTTTTCGCCTGCTGTCCAGGTTTTATCTATATCGTAGACAGCGGGCGGCTTGACGGAAAAGACATATTTGATATAATTAGACCCATCTATGATATGGGGTTTGGGGGCGGCACTTGTTGCAAAATGAAAGACAACCGCTATATATACAAATACAAACGCATTTTAAATCGCTGATCGCATCGGGGAAGCTGTCTGAAAATGATAAAATCCCGTCGGAAAAAGAGCTCATGGAGCAGTTCGATGTCAGTCGGATCACGGTAGCCAACGCACTGGCGGAAATGGCCAAGGAAGGATGGATTTACCGGATTCCGGGGCGCGGCAGCTTTGTTAATCAAGGGGTTCGAGCGTTGGTCGAGCAAATTAGGACAGATGCGAAGCCAGAAGAAGCTCCTCTGCCGCAAACTTCTGGCGTGTCCCGCCGCAAAATGATCGGTTTTTTAATTCCGTCGATGGAAGATTTCTTTGCCATCCGTTTGGTTCAAGGCATTAATAAAGTTTTGGCCGACACGGACTATTACCTGGTCATTTTGTTTACTTACAATTCCATTGAACGGGAAAAAGAAGGAATTGCCGAACTGGTGCAAAAAGGAGCCGTCGGGCTCATCATCTTTCCATCGGATGCGGAAAACTATAATGAAGAGATTTTAACGTTAAAGCTCAGGCAGTATCCGTTTGTGCTCGTGGATCGCTATTTCCCGGGTGTTGAGACGAATTATGTTTGCTCCAACGGGTTTCAGGGAGCGCAATTGGCGGTCGATCATTTATGGGGACTTGGGCACAGGGACATCGCCATATGTTCCGATTCTCCGCTGCCGACATTTACCGTGGAAGACCGGATAGCCGGTTATATGGATGCCCTGAAGAAAAAAGGAGCCTTGATCAATCCGGCATTGATGCTGACGGAATTTCATATCGATTACAAACAAATCGAAGAAGATCATGCGCTGTACCGGTATATGAAAAATCGGATGGCGACCGCTTTTATCACGTTGAACGGAAAGCTCGGTCTGCACATCGCCTTGATTGCGAAACATCTGAATTTGCGGGTCCCTGAAGACATCTCGATCATAACGTTTGACGATCCTTCGCCGGGTTTTGAAGAATTCAACTATTTCACCTATGTGGCTCAGTCCGAAGAGAAAATGGGTGTTCAAGCTGCTCAGACTTTGCTGGGCCAAATAAAGGCGCCATCGCAATCAGCCGTGTCTTATAACAAGGTGGTCTTAGAACCTCAATTAGTTATCAGACAAACGACTGGACCTAAACAAACTAACTTTTGAATCATGAAGGAAGCCCCGGGATTCGGGGCTTTTTTTTGTATTTGAGGTCACAGCGGGAAGCATCGTTGGAACGATTGTTCTCTAATTAGAGACTCTAGGGGCGCTATTCGATGTATTCAACATAAATAGACATTTTCTGCATAGCAGCTAAAAATTCAGGATAAGAATAGGACCTTGGGTGCAGAATCGGAAATATTTCCCAAACAAAAATGAATTAAATGTTATATTGAACATAAAATTAATATATCGTATAATACGAACAACAAGAGAAAGCGGTCACATTCCGACCCATCAAATCTTGATTTCCGCACTAGCGGCATCGCCCATCGAAGATCAGCCATCCGAGAACTGCAGCATGGCTGATTTTTTTCTTGGCTGCACCAGGAAAATTTTTCAAAAAGGGAATACTCGCCCTCTTAGGGAAGGAAGACAGGGATAACGACCCACATAAGCCAAGGGGGACCGCATGCATGAAACTGCATAAGAAGCTGATGCTCGTTTATTTGGTAACCATTCTGCTCCCGATCGTCGGACTAACCAACTATTTTTTGAACCAGACCTCGGACTTGATCATCAGGTATGTCTCCGATTCGTATCAGAAAATACTGAGTCAGTCAAACAGCGGGATTTATTACAACATTCGTTTTTACGAAAGTATCCTTGATAATCTGACAGTGTCGGAAGCGGTTCAAAACGTGCTGGCGAAACCGGAAGTGTACCGGGAAAAAGGGGTCATCATCATGAACCGGGAAATCTACAGGGCGGTCCGATTCATCCAAACTTATCAAGCGACCGATGTCGAGAGCATCGAATTTTTCTCAACTTCTCCGGACGTCATGTCTGACGGCGTGTATTTATTCCCGGTCGAGAGACTCCAAAGCGTTCTAGGTATGCAGGAGATTCCCGATTCGAAATTTTGGGTGCTGGAGCAATCGAATGGCAAGTATTACTATGCATTGGTGCGTCCGATTTATAGCATTGGAGAGTTCCAGAAAATTGGTTACATCAAGCTGACGATCCAGATTCCTTCCGTTACTAATGTGCAAGAAACGCAGGGGGACCGGGCAGGCTCAAGCGGAAGCTTGATCATCGCTGACAGCAAGGGCACCATGATGTACCACGCCGATTCCGAGCAGCTCGGCAAGCAGGTTCCACAGGAAATCATAGATCGAACGAGCGAGGTTCGCAGCTCCGATATTGAGCTAAGTCTTCAGATTCAAGGGATTGATTACGTAATGTGGTACCGAAAACTTCAGAACGTAGATTGGACCCTGTATCTTCTTGTGCCGAAATCGCTCATTCAATCCAAAGTCAATGAAATCAGGCAAACCGTTTTAACGGTCAGCATCATAAGCGCCATTATTTTCTCCTTCCTCACGCTATTGATAACCCGTCAGCTGACACGGGGAATCCGCCGACTTCATGCCAAAGTCTCCCGTGCAGGCAGGGGCGTATTGTCTACGAATCGGCGAGTCCGAGTGAAGGGGGATGAAATCGATGAACTGGACCGTAATTTTGATAATATGCTGGATAATTTACGAGATCTCATCCACCAAAATTATGTGGAAAAGCTGGAAAAACGGGAAATGGAACTGAATTTCCTGCAAGCGCAGATTAATCCCCATTTTTTATACAATACGCTGGATGCGATTAAGAACGAAATTGATATGGACGAGAAGCAAACCGCCATCGGGATGGTCGTCGCGTTGGCTGACCTTTTTCGGATATCGGTCTCCAAGGGCAGCAATACGATCCGTTTCGAGGAGGAAATATATCACGCCAAATGCTACTTGAGAATATTGGAAATTCGCCTCGGCGCCAATTATTCCGTGAATTGGGCCATTGATCCGGAAATTTACAATCTGTACACGTTAAAAATCATTTTGCAGCCGCTCCTTGAGAACGCGGTTCAGCACGGGTTGAAAGGGATATCGGGCGGTATGGTTACTGTCATTGGAGAGTTGAAGCCGCAGGCGGTTCAGTTGACGATACGCGATAACGGGGTCGGGATGACGAAAACGCAGGCAGATGCTTTGTTTGCCAATGATTCGGCCCGCAAAGGGATCGGGCTTAGTAATGTGACTAACCGGATTCGGATGTATTTTGGCAGCGATTATGGCTTGACCTTAAGGTCAGAGCCCGGTCAGGGGACGGATGTCGTACTGATTTTGCCGATCTTGAAGGGGGTTAACCATGTATAAACTGCTTATTGTGGAAGACGAATTATCAACGCGCAAGTGGTTCGCCAAGGTCATCGATTGGGAGCAAAACGGCTTTGAAGTGATCGGAATCATGGAGGACGGGCAGCAAGCTTGGGAGTTCCTCCAGCACGGTCCCGCCGTAGATGTGGTGATGACAGATATCCGCATGCCGAATATGGACGGATTGGAGCTAGCGCAGCGCATTCGTTCTCTGCTTGGAGAAACGGTGGAAATCGTCATCTTGAGCGGCTTTGGGGAATTTGAATACGCGCAGCAGGCGATAAAGCTCGGAGTTAGGGATTATTTGCTGAAACCTGCAACGAAAGAGCAGTTGACGGAAATATTTGAGACGATTGCGCACAGGCTCGACGAGGGTCATTTGCAAGCGAATAAGCTCTTATACGCGAATCAGATGAAGAAAGAGAAAACGTTGCTGGAAAAAGCACAATTCTACGAGCGCTGGCTTGTTCGCAAAGAAAGGCCGATTTCTACCGAGCAGTGGATTCACCCATGCAAGACGGTTACAGGCAGCGGCAAGTTTCTTATGGTTGTCGCAGAATTCGACGATTATGCCAAGTTCACCGAACTTTACCATGATGATGACCAGAAGCTTTGCCGGTTTATCGTCCACAATATTTTAAACGAAATCGCTCAAAACCATGGCGGGTTGGATTCCGTGTGGCTAGCCCCGAACCGGTATGTATTTCTCTTGGAAGACGACACTGCTGACGGAGATACGGATCAGGGATTGCGAACGGGACTCGCTTTTCAGGATGCTCTGGATAACTATTTGCGGTTGTTTACTGTTCGTCTTTCCGTTGGCTGCAGCACGCCGTTTACTGATATTTCCGATGCGCCTGATGCTTACGATAGAGCCGTTAAAGCGTTACAACATAAATTTTTCTCGGGTAAAAGCTCCGTGAACGTATTTCATCCATCCTTACAAGAATTAAGAGATTGCTGCTATCCCGGCGAACTTGAAAAGAAGCTTATCGCTGCGTTTAAACAAGGCGACGAACATGGAGGATTCGTACATTTCAATGAATTTCTGCAGAGCTTGGGCAAACGGGGGAAATCGGCGGATTCGATCCGGTTCGCTGTGGGGGAGATGCTCGTAGGCTTATTCCGCCAGCTGAGGGAAGTTAAATCTTTGCCCGTGACGAGCGAGGTGATGGAAACCTTCATCGAGGAAATTCGTCAACAAGAAACGTTTCCGGAGCTTGCCGAAAAGGCGAAGGAGCTGATTCGTTTCATGCTGCAAACGATCGCCATCGAAGGATTGACGCTGACCCCTATCGCCAAAGGCATCGAATACATGAGGCTCAAGCTGGACAGAGATATCTCGCTCCAGGAGATCGCTGATTATGTCGGCATGAGCCCCTCTTATTACAGCGCCCTGTTTAAGCAGGAGAAGGGCTATAATTTCGTGGACTTTCTCGTGCGTCTGCGCATGGAAAAAAGCTTGGAATTGCTGGAAAGAACGTCTCTGACCGTAGCGCAAATCGGGGACGAGGTCGGCTACCGGAGTTACCGCTATTTTACTAAAGTGTTTAAGGATTATTACAACCTGACGCCGACCCAGTTCCGGGAAAAAGTGAAGCATGCATGAGCGGTGCATTGCCTAAAAAAAGTGACACATGGGCATAAATATTTGGACTTTCGAGTGGCTGTCCGCCGGCGTTATGATGAATATATCGGATGGAACCCAACAGCCAGTCTCAAAAGGAGGTAGAGCGCTTACAATGGAATCTATGACTCGTTCAGTTCCCGAAGTTCAGCGCAGGTCAGCATCATTTAAGCAGTTGCTGCTGAAGCGCATTTGGCAGCATAAAGTGTTCTACTTGTTTATGCTCCCTGGCATCATTTGGTTTTTTATTTTTTCATACGTGCCCCTATACGGTATTCAAGTGGCTTTCCGTGATTTTACGTTTAACGGCGGTTTCTCCGGAAGTCCGTGGGCCGGATTGAAATACTTTCGGCAGTTTTTTAATTATTATCAATCGGCCGAGCTGATTCGCAACACAATCATCATCAGCATGATGAAGCTGCTTATCGGATTTCCGATGCCGATTATCCTTGCGATCCTCTTGAATGAAGTTCGCCGGCGAAGATTTAAGAAAGTGATCCAAACACTATCCTATTTGCCGTATTTCGTTTCCTGGGTCGTAGTCGTGACGCTGATGCAGCGTCTTTTGACTCCGTATGGCGGACCTGTGAATGACTTGCTTGACTCGCTCGGTATAGGGCGGATCCAATTCCTTTACAACACAACCTGGTTTTATCAAATGATCGTCGGTTCGGATATTTGGAAAAATATCGGCTGGAACTCCATTATTTATATGGCCGCTATTGCCGGAATCGATCAGCAGTTATACGAAGCGGCGAAGATCGACGGGGCGAACCGGTTTCAACAAATGTGGCATGTGACAATACCGGGAATTCGCAACATCGCCGTTATTCTATTCATCCTCTCAGTCGGAGGCTTGATGAGTGCCGGGTACGAGCAGCTGTTGCTCCTGAGCGGTCCGGCAACGGCACGCATCGGCAGCGTTCTCGACGTGCATGTGATCAGCTCCGGCATTAATGGCGGCCGACTCAGTTATGCGGCAGCCGTCGGATTGTTCCAAAGCTTCATAGGCCTCGTCCTGATTCTGGCTGTCAACCGGCTGGCGAGGAAATATAGCGATGTTTCCTTATTTTAAGGCTAAGGAAGTGATGAAATGAAGCGCGATGTTTCCCTGTTCAGCATCCTGAACTATATCGTCCTTGCGCTGATTGGATTTTCGATGATCTACCCGTTCATTTATATTCTCGTTTACTCGCTGAACGATGGAAATGATTCTATGCAGGGCGCTCTGTATTTTTGGCCTCGTCAGTTTACTTTTGATAATTATGCGCAAGTCTTCCACAATCCGCGAATATGGCAAGCCTACAAGATCACGCTTATGCGTACGATCCTAGGTACTTTTCTCCATGTCCTGTTGTGCACGCTTATGGCGTATGCACTCGCAAAGAAATCGCTTCCGGGAAGAACGTTCTTCACGTTCTACATCTTTCTGCCAACGATTTTCAGTGCGGGCTTCATTCCTTATTTCATCACCTTGCAGAAGCTTCATTTGATCAATACGTTTTGGGTGTACATCATTCCGATTCTGTTTAATTTCATGCATATTGTCATCATTCGGACATTCTTGCAAGGGATCCCGGAGGAGCTGGATGAATCAGCCCGTATCGACGGGTACGGCGATTTCATGATTTTCCTGAAAATTATATTGCCGTTATCGGGACCGGTACTCGCCACGATCAGCTTATTCATCGGAGTGGCCCATTGGAACGACTGGTTTTCGGGTGCCTACTACGTGTCCAATAAAAATCTAATCCCCGTTCAAACGCTATTGCAGCAGATGCTCACAGAAGCGGAAGCGCTTTCCAACTCCATGCAGCGTGCTGCGCAGCAAGGCGGACAAACGATCAGTGCAAATCCCGCCGGCTCGACGCCGGAATCGCTCCGTATGGCGCTGCTCGTTATCACAGTGTTTCCGATACTATGCGTGTACCCTTTCTTGCAGAAATATTTCGTCAAAGGCGTCCTGCTAGGTTCCGTTAAGGGATAACGGATAGTTGCCCGCCATCCGGAGGGCTTATCATAAAAAAATTGAGGGAGGGTTTTCATGAAAAAATTGTGGTCAAAAGGTGCTTCTGTCTTAGTAGCCGTTTCGCTTACCGGTAGTTTAATCGGGTGTACCCAGAAGGAAGAACCGTCTGTAAGTCCAAGCGCAAGTTCAAACACAAGCCCGAATACTACAGCGGCAGCTCCGGCCAAGAAAGAAGTTACGCTTAAAATTTTGAATAACTGGAACGGTTCCAGCGGCTCTGAAAACGACATGAATGCCGTCGCCAAAGTGATTAAAGAGAAAACCGGCGTAACGGTTCAAATGGAGTACACCAAAGGAAGCGAAGTTGAAAAGGTCAATACGATCTTTGCGACTCAGGATCTGCCGGACATATATACCGGACCGGCGTGGGGCGGCGAGCTGGATGGCATTATTAAAGCCGCAAAAGAAGGCCAGCTCATCGACATTAGCGGCAAATTGGCCAATTATCCCAACCTCGCCAAAGAAATTGCCAAGGAAAACGTACCGCCGGCCCTATATGAGAAAGCCATAGACGCTTATGGCGGCAAAAAATACTTGCTGTATCAAAACCATCCGGCAACGGATAAAGATGCGATGGACTGGTTGTACGGATTCTATGTGCGTAAGGATATAGCAGATAAAATAGGCGTCGATCCGCAATCCGTTAAAACCAAGGACGATCTCTATAATTTCCTGAAGAAAATTAAAGACGCAGGCCTCAAAGAGAGCGGACAGCCCGTGATCCCGCTTGGCGGATTTCATAACGGATGGGCCGTCAGTATCGGGGATACCATGTTCATGGGAACCGGGTTCCTGGATAAAGGGGACGGCACGCTGGAGAACAATTTCTTTACCAAAGCCTATGAAGATTACACGTTGTACTATCGCAAATTGATCTCACAAGGCTTGCTCGATCCGGAAGCGTTCACTCAGACGGATCCGATTGCTAACGAAAAAGTGAAACAAGGCCGTGTAGCGGTATTAGCCGCACACTATCCGGCGATCCTGGATGCTTCCAAAGATTACGTGCAGGCACACCCGGGCAGTGACTATGTGCCGGTCGGACCTCTTGAAAGAGCCGGTGCTGAGGCTAACCGTCCCGTGGATCTGGGGGTTCAAGGCAATAACGTAACCGTTATTACGAAGCAAGCGAAAGATGTTGACGCCGCTCTGCGTCTGCTGGATTTCCTCGCTTCCGATGAAGGGTTCTTGCTTACCCGTTACGGGGTTCAAGGCGTTCATTGGGATATGGAAAATGGAAAACCGACAGCCAAAAAGGAATGGTTCGATAAATTTGTGAATGATAAAACAGGCAAGCTGAAAAAGAACGAAGGAATCGGCGTAGGCTACGAAAATTTGACTGGGCTGGATCGTATCAACTCCAAAGGCAACGGCGATATTTGGGCGGATCAAAGCCGCTTGGCGGCGCTGGAGAAAGCGCGCAAAATTTTGCGTCCGAACGGCATCAAGGTGATTTCGGCTTTCAATCCTTGGGATGTGATAACGAAGGCGCCGCAATGGGAAACGTTAAAGCCGTCGATGGACAAAGCAACCGATGCATGGAAAGAAGCGATTTTCGCCAAATCCGATGAAGCCGCAATCAAGATCTTGAATGATTTACGCGGACAGATGGAAAAAACGGGATACCGGGAAGCAATGAAATTCACAAACGATACGCTTAAAGGCAAAGAAGTTGTGAAGTTCCAAATGCCTAACTAATTGATAGAGTCCTGGCGGCCTCAAGGAGGAGATTCCCTTGTCAAGAACGGCAAAGCAACGGCAGGAATGGACGGGTTTTCAAGAATCACGGCCCTATGGAGTCAACTATGATTTGCGCAGCGACTTCGTGATGGTCTACGGGATTTCGGACGATCTGGAGGAGCGAATTGCCGGTTGGAAAGAAAGAGGATACATCATCCACTTGATGACCGGCGTGTCCTGGGGGGAATACCAAGATTACTTGTACGGAGGGTATGACGGACGCGATCATTGGGACGAAGCGCAGATGAACCGTGAGGGAGACCATTTGCTTCACGGCAAAGATGTCCCGTATATGGTACCAACGATATCGCTCAGCGAATACCTTGCAGCAGGCATTAAAAGGGCGATCGACTGCGGCGTAGAGGCTGTTCATCTGGAAGAGCCGGAATTTTGGGCGGCCGGCGGCTATTCAGAGGCCTTTCAGCGGGAATGGCGCATCTTCTACAAGGAGCCTTGGATTCCGCCGCATGAGTCGCCGGATGCTCAGTACCGGGCATCCAAGCTGAAGGCGTACCTTTACTATCGCGCGCTCGATCGACTATGCGCGCAAATGAAAGAGTACGCCGAAGTGAACTATGGGCGCTCCGTCCGATTTTACGTCCCGACGCACAGTCTGATCAATTATACGCAGTGGCGCATCGTAAGCCCGGAAGCGCTGCTTGTGAATATGCCGGCCTGCGACGGATTTATCGCTCAAATATGGACGGGAACCTCCCGTACCCGGAATGTGTATCGCGGTGTGAGGGAGGAGCGGACGTTCGAAACCGCCTTTCTTGAATACGGCGTTATGCAGGAACTGGTGCGGGGCACAGGCCGCGATATGTGGTTTTTGCACGACCCGATCGAAGACAATCCGAATTATACCTGGTCCGATTACAAATTTAATTATGAAGATACGGTCGTAGCTTCACTGCTGCATCCATATGTAAGCCATTACGAAATTTGCCCATGGCCCCGGAGAGTGTTCGAGGTGGCCTATCCAAAGGAAGATGGAAGCGGTAAAGAAATGATTCCGCCGGATTATGCAACCGAACTGCTGACGGTGATGCATGTGCTGCGGGATATGCACCGCCATGAAGAAACGGATTCCGGTGAACAAACGAACGGTATTGGACTTCTTTTGGCTAATTCAGCTATGTTCCAACGGGGTGATTACGAGCCTGGGGCAGGCGAGGACGACTTCCGGTATGACGGAACGATCAGTTCGCTGATCTTGCCTTCGGAGCATTATGAAACTTTGCTGAACTGGTCGTCTTTTTACGGTATGGCCCTGCCGCTTGTCAAACACGGCATTCCGCTGAGACCCGTTCAACTGGACAATTTGCTCCATTTCCCAGGGTATCTCGACGACTACCGGGTCCTGCTGTTAAGCTACGAGTTTATGAAACCGGAACATGCAGGTCTGCATCAAGTATTGGCACAATGGATCCGCGAAGGAGGCATCTTGATCTATGTAGGCGACGGCAGCGATCCGTTCCATAGCGTGAAAGAATGGTGGAACAAAGGCACTAAAGTCTACGAGCGGCCTGACGATCATCTCTTTGAAGCATTAGGACTTGGGCGGCGCCCTGAGGACGGGGAATTCCGCGTTGGGGATGGGAGCGTCATCATTCGCCGTGTACATCCGGCCAGCCTTGCTGAGTCCGAAGAAGGAGCGCATTGGGTGCGAGAGACCGTGAAACGTGCGCTCGTCATTCGTGGCGAGGCAGAAACGTTCCGCGAGAAGCATTACCACCAAATTCGCCGAGGCCCTTACATCGCAACCCGCGTTATGACGGAATCGCTCTCGGAGGAGGCTGTTACGATTCCTGGCACATTTATCAACCTATTCGATGCCAGTCTATCCATTGTTAAAAGCCCCGTTGTTGCTAAAGGCTCGGGCAGTCTGCTGTATGATATGACTGCGCATTCGCAGAAAGCGCCGGCTGTTATTGTGAGTTCATCCCGGATTCGGGATGAGGAAGAGGTGGGCGGGGTCGGAGGCGAGGGCAGGGACAGGGACAGGGACAGAGACGGGGACGGAGTCGGAGACCGAGACCGAGACCGAGACCGAGACCGAGACCCAGTTTTCCGATTTGTCTCCGAGGCACCGACAGGCATAACCGTTAGCACCAGGCTTTTCCTGTCAAGAGAGCCCCGGCGCATAACCGTGGACGGGAAAAATGTGAGCTCGCGAAGCTGGGATCCCGATTCCCGCACGCTGCTCATTCGCTATCCCGGCGTGCCGGAAGGCGCCTGCATATTGGTGGAGCAATAAAAGGCTTGTGTACGGGAGCTGTCCCATAAGCAGATAAATCTACGGGGCAGCCCCATTTATTTAGAGTAATAGGTAGTCAGTGATCTTCTGGGAACAGCGGCTTCTGCCGAGTAGTTGAAAGTTTTTGCCCATTTGCGTCCCACAGTGCTCTAATAAAGAACCTTGTGACGCTAATAATTGGGAGATTTGATCTGAGAGGTGGTTAAAGAATAAAAGTCCAAAAACAGCGAACATTGTTCTCTGTTTATGGACTTTTGTTCGTTCGGAGCCGAAACGAATCTATCTGACCATCATTTGCGTCTCCAATATGCCTTAATTACGACCTTTGTTCTTAAATTCACTTAAAGCCTTGTGATCACCTATTGACCGCTTCATGATAACCCCATTCGTTTCACATAGGGTCAACTCGTTGTTGGTTCTGATTCATAGATTAGCCTTGTGGTAATCTGAAGGAGCTTTCATAAATAACGCTTTAAGTTTCGTATGGCTGCGTCCGATCATACAGTGAAAACTGAAGTCTTTGCGACTAAAGCCGCACCGAACCACTCATCGTAAGCATTAGCGTCGTCACACTTATACTTTTGGCTGTAGACTGAGGGGATCTTGTCGGTGGCCTAATTTCTCACGCTTGAAACCTATCGAGATCTGTTCCAATCGCTTGCTGTACTTGACAGTTGGCTGGAGATCAACTATGATTCATCCTATCTGATAGGTGAAAAGGTTGGAGGATCTGGCGTGACAAAAAAAATACAAAAGGTGCATTTGCACGAATTGGTGGCTCAAGAAATTCAGAAATATATCGAAGAGAAACAGTTGAAAGAAGGCGATAAACTGCCTTCGGTTGAGGAATTAACGCAAATGTTTGGAGTTGGCCGTTCATCCTTGCGGGAAGCGCTGCGTTATCTGGAAGCTGTCACTGTGGTCAAGGTGGAGAACGGAAAAGGAATTTTTGTCAGTGAAGTCGGTACATTCCGATTTACCGGAAGTGTGAAGATCGAAAATGAGAAACGGTTCTTGCTGTCGATTCTAGATGTGCGGCGAGCTTTGGAGGGCAAAGCGGTCGAGCTTGCAGCGAGGCATATTACCTCCAAACAAATAGCGGAACTCGGCGAAATCGTCGGGGAATACCGCAGGTTGAAAGATTCCGGACAGGATACTTCCAAGATTGACCTGACCTTCCATCGGCACATTATGAAAGCGGCGTCGAATCCGATTTTGGAAAGCGTTCTTGGATCCATTTCGGGCTTATATGAGAAGTTTTTTAACGAACCGCTGGGGAACAAGCGTCTGTTCGATGCGACGTATCCCTTTCATTTGACAATGTATGAGGCCATTGTCAGCCACGATCCCGTTAGCGCGATGGCGGAATTCAACAAGCATATGGATTGCATCGAAGAATTGATCAAATCGTTTGAAAATTGAACTAATTTTTCTTGACGAAGGGAAGCGCTTCCCTTATGATTAACCTATCAGACAGGGAGACTGGATGATAACAATCACTTTGAGGGGGTAACGTTCATGAGCGGTATTGGGTCTAAAAAATCATGGGGTTCTTTTCTTTCACTAGTCTTGCTTACAGGCGTTATAGCCGGTTGCGGCAGCAGTGGGAAGGACGATCAGACACCGGCAGCAACAAATGCTGCAGGCGGGAACAAAACAGAAAAAAAAGTCACCCTTCACATGATCGAAAGCTTAACAAGTCCAAAGAGAACCGATTTGCTGAAAGGGATGATTACGCAGTTTGAAAGCCAGAACCCAAACATCAAAGTAGAGCTTATCTCGCCGCCGTTCGATCAGGCGGACAACAAAATTAAAACGATGCTGGCGGCCAAACAGGATCTCGATGTTTTGGAGGTTCGCGATCTGAATGTGGCGGAAATGGTCAACAACGGTTATGTCGAACCGCTTGACGCTTTTACTGGTAAATGGAGCGATATGGCTACATTCGGCGCCGTACCTAAGTCAGTAGGCTCGATTAACAACAAGTTGTACTTCATCGCCAACGGACTTTATGAGAGACAAATGTTTTACCGCAAGGACTGGTTTGCAGAAAAAGGGCTGAAGGTGCCGACGAATTGGCAGGAGCTTTTCGATACTGCGAAAGCATTAACCGACCCGGCTAAGAACCGATACGGCTTCTCTTTCCGAGGAGGGATGGGTTCGGCGGGAATCACGGATGCGATGGTTCTTTCTTACAATGCGGATCAGGTAAATCTGGAAGATTCCCAATTTCTGAAAAGCGGGAAGACGATCTATTCCACGCCTGAAGCAAAGCAAGCCATGGACTTATATTTTAAATTATATAAAGAAGCTTCACCGCCTGATGCTGTTAACTGGGCTTTTCAAGAGCAAGTGCAAGCGTTTACTTCAGGCGTAACCGGGATTCTGCTGCAAGATCCGGACGTTATTCAATCTCTGCAGGAGAAAATGAAACCGGATACTTGGTCCACGGCGCCTATGCCGACCGGACCTAGCGGTAAAGCGCTCATTTCCGCCGGCGGAGCGGGTTGGGGAATCACCTCTTATTCGCAAAATAAAGAAGAAGCTTGGAAATTAATCGCGTTCTTGTCCAGTCCGCAGCAAAACACAGCCTTTTCCAAAAACTACGGCCTCGTACCGGTGCATTCCAGCGCAGCTAACGATGATTTCTTTAAAACAGGTCCATACAAAACGCTGCTGGATATGACCAACAAGCCGGATACTTTCGTCAACTATAAACCTCCGTTCCAATATCCGGGAACCGGGCAGTGGAACAAGGTATCGATGGAGTCGCAGCAAATGTATCTGCTGGGCAAATCGAACGGCGATGAGATGTTGAAGAAATGGGACGCCTACTGGGCAGATCAGAAAGCGCAAATGAAAAAATGAGGCAAGTGAGCGGATGGACGGCCATAAGCTGTCCATCCGCAGTTTATCTGGAAAAGGAGAGACTTTGTTCTCCAAACAAAGATCCCTAAATATGGCGGTGTACCATGAAGAATTGGAAAACATTTATTTTACTCAGCTTGTTGCCTGCCCTAGTACTCATTCTGATTTTTACCTACTATCCCTTTCTACAGGGCGTTGTGATGGCTTTCCAGGACTACAAATTGTTCAATCTGAGGAATGTTCACTTCGTTGGATTTCGCAATTTCGCTGACATTTTCAAGGATCCAAACTTTATCATGGCTTTAACGAACAGCGGCTACTGGGTTTTCTTTTCTCTCCTGTTTCAATTTCTTCTGGGGTTGACGCTTGCCCTGCTTCTTAACAAACGATTCCGTGGAAGAGGCTTATATCAAGGGCTTGTTTTTTACTCGTGGGCGTTATCCGGCTTTCTGATCGGGATGATCTGGAAATGGCTGTTCAACTCGCAAATCGGCGTGATCAACGACCTGCTGCTTCGAATCGGGTTGATCGATCAGCGAATCGGTTTTTTGTCGGACCCCAAGTGGGCGATGGTATCGGTTATCGTTGCGAATGTGTGGTATGGCATCGCCTTTTTTGCGATCATGCTGCTAGCCGCCTTGCAGTCTGTACCGAGCGAATTATATGAAGCTGGAGAAATGGACGGCGCGAGCGGGACACGTAAGTTACTGAGCATCACGCTGCCTTATATTATGCCTACGATCATAACGACAACGCTGCTTCGAGTCATTTGGATTTTCAATGACCCGACAATCATATATGGGATGACGAACGGCGGACCTGCAGGAAGCACGCATATTTTATCGTCGTTTATGTTGGATAAGATCATCTATGGAGGAGATTACGGCGCTGCATCTGCGGTAGGCGTCATTATGATCGGCATCCTTCTGCTGTATACGGTGTTTTATTTGGCGGTAACGAAGTCGGAGAAAGCGGGGGATTTCTAAAACATGAAGGTATATCTGCAAAAAACCGCTAAACTATTGTTTCTTACGCTTCATTTATTGGTGATGCTGTTCCCGCTTTACTGGATTGTCGTGACTTCGTTCAAGCCGCAAAACGAAATATTCTCCTTTCCGCTTCAGTATTGGCCTGCACACTTTACTTTTCAGAATTACGTGAATATCTTTCGTATCTCCAAATTTCATGTTTACATCGGAAATAGTCTTCTAATTTCGGTTTTATCCGCATTGATCGTGATCGTCATCGCGATTATGAGCGCGTATGTGCTTGCCAGATTCCGTTTTCGCGGGCATAAGCAGATCATGCTGGCCTTTTTCGCGACCCAAATGCTTCCGGGATTCGTATCACTGGCTCCGCTATATTTGATGATGACACACATGCATTTGATCAATAGCCGCATCGCGTTGGTTCTTATGTATACCGTCGGGTTAATCCCGTTTTCATCCATTATTTTGCGGGGGTTCTTTCAACGTATTCCTTCCAGCTTAGAGGAAGCTGCAATGATCGACGGATGCTCACGGCTTGCCGCACTGCTGCGGGTTATTATTCCCGTTATGCTTCCCGGCATCGCTTCGACGTTTATTTTTGCCTTTGTTCAAAATTGGAATGAACTGTTTTTGGCCGTCATGTTCGTCGACCAAGAGTCCTTAAAGACGCTGCCTGTCGCGATGAATTCTTTCATTTTGAAATTCGATGTAGACTGGGGAGCGATGTCGGCGGGAACGGTGCTATCCGTCATTCCTACCGTGCTGCTTTTTATGTTCGCACAACGGTTTATTGTTGAAGGCTTGACACAGGGGGCAGTGAAAGGATGATCCAGACTCCGGAGCAGAAAGGGTGGGTGCACATGAGCAGCAAGGAGAATCGAGAACTCCAATTTACGATGACAGCGGATGATCCGTACGATGCCCGCCACTATGGTGCAATCACGATCCCCATCTATCAGAACAGCTTGTTCGCCTTTGAACATTATGATGATTTTGACAAAGCGATGAGCGAAGTGCTCGCTCATCACGTCTATTCGAGAGGAAACAATCCGACCGTCGAATTCTTGGAGCATAAGCTCGCGGAATTAGAGGGCGGGGAAGCCGCCAAATGCTTCGCATCCGGTATGGCAGCGATCACGGCTTCCATCCTTTCTTTTGTGAAGCATGGCGATCACATTATTTGCGTTCATCAAGCCTATGGACCTACCCGGGAATTTTTAGGGAGCTACCTGGAACGGTTTGGTATTGAAACAACCTTTATAGACGGAAGCCGAATCGAGAATTGGGAGGCGGCTCTACGCCCGGATACGAAGCTATTTTATCTGGAGAGCCCGACAACGATGCAGTTCGAGCTCCAGGATTTGCAAGCTGTTGCTCGGCTTGCCCGCAGCAACGGAGCGGCGACGGTCATCGACGGCACCTGGGCGACGCCTTGTTTTCAAAAGCCGCTCGAGCTCGGCGTCGATTTGGTCGTGCATTCGATCACCAAATACATCTCCGGGCACAGCGATTGCCTCGGCGGCGTCGTGATCGGCGCGGGGACGCTTGTCGATCGGCTTAGCCAGAACGAGTACATGCTGTTTGGCGGCATCATGACGCCGCAAACCGCAGCGCTCGTTATCCGCGGGCTGCGGACGCTGCCACTGCGGATGCAGCGGCATGAGAGCAGCGGCCTGAAGGTAGCGCTGCACCTTCAGACACAGCCTTACGTGGCCCGGGTGAACCATCCGGGACTCGGCACTCATCCGCAGCATGAGCTGGCGCGGACGCAAATGAGCGGCTTCGGCAGCCTGTTCTCCTTTGAATCGCAGGAGCCGCTCGCGAAGCTTCGCGAATGGGCGAGCCGGCTGCGCTACTTCCGCATTGGCGTCAGTTGGGGCGGCTTCGAAAGTCTGGTCACAGTGAATCCGATCGAACCTGGCGGACCAAACGAGTCTTCACGACAGATCGTCCGGCTATATATCGGGATGGAAAATCCGGATGATTTGATTCAGGATATCGATGCTTCATGGCGATCCGTAAATCAAGTGTAAGGTAACGATACTGACATACTGGCAACTTATAGCCCGAATCGCGGGAAACCGCGGTTTGGGTTTTTCTAATTTTAGGCCAGGTTTTTCTCATTTATACTTAATCACTATCTTCTGGGAGCGTATTTTCCAACCGTATTCATACCTGCAACGCCTGCCAAAATCAATATTCCTCCAATCCACGTATACACCGTTGGAATTTCAGATAGCCAAAACCAGGCGATGCCCAAAGTCAATAACGGTACGAGGAAAAGAAAACTCGATACGCTGGAAGCTTGTACGTTTGACAAAGCATACGACCACGACAAATAAGCCAAAGCACCTGGAAATACACCTAAATAAATGATAACCATGGTGTGCGCGATCGGTGCATGCTGAATTCCTTCAATGAAATGATTCGAAAAAGGAAGCATAAACACGGTTCCCGATAATACAGCGTAGGTTGTAACTTCAATAGGCCGATATTTTTGCAGCAAAGGTTTTTGCAAGACAAAGTAAGAGGCTTGTGAGATTGCAGCAATTAAAAGCAGCAGCGCCCCTCTGTTGACCTGCAAGCTTCGAATATCATTCAAGGATATGATGCATACCCCGATAAAACTGACTAAAATAGCGCCCCATCCCCAATAAGTGAGCTTTTCCTTCAAAATCAACACGGCTAGTATGGCCGTGAATATAGGAACCGAGTTGACTACAAAACTCGCTACTCCGGCTGTAACACTTAATTCTCCAACATTTAATGCCAGGTTATACAGAGTAAATCCAACAAAACCCGTTAATATGATTCTGGGCAGATCCCTCTTTTCTGGAAGTCGAGGCTTTCCAATAAAGCCGTACAGAAGCAATACAACCGAAGCTGTAGCATACCTCAACAACGACAAATGTATCGGCGAGTATACTTTCAAGCCTGCCCTTATTCCTACAAATGCAGATGCCCATAACAATAATGTTATTGTAATGGCGACAATAATCATCCATGATTTGTTCATTTACATCATACTCCTCGTATCGCAGTCTGCAACGGTGATGTTTACAGAATACCTTCGGAGATACGATTAGTAAAATTGATAGTTATGATTGAAATCATCGAAATTTATGATACGATTGTAAAAATCAAGCACGCAGGGGGCGATAGGAATTGGAACTTCGGCATCTGGTTACGTTTAAAACCATTTTTGATTTAGGTGGCTTTACCAAAGCAGCAGAGAGTCTCGGCTACGCCCAATCCACAGTGACTACGCACATTCAGGCGCTTGAAGACGAGGTTGGGGCCCCTTTATTTGACCGGCTTGGGAAAAAAGTCTTGCTAACGCAAACTGGCGAGCAGCTCATGCCCTATGCCATTGAAATGTTAAAATTATATGCGAATGCAAAAAATATTTCTGCGAACAGCCATGTCCCCGCCGGCACGTTAACGATTGCCGCTCCCGAATCTTTAACCATATACCGATTGCCACCTATAATAAAAGAATTCATCCATTTATATCCTAGGGTTCAACTGATTCTGAAACCGTCCTACTCCAATACCGAGGCGCTGAGACTGTTGCGTAATGGTGAATATGACATGGTTTTTTTGTTGGATGAAGAATGGGCCGAGCCTGATTTATATGTGGAAAATTTGGTGCACGAACATTTGGTTCTTATTGCTCCTCCCAATTTACATCCCTATCCCTGGTTACAACTGCTGGAAGCAATACCGAATTCAACATTTTTATCTACACAGCAAGGGTGCAGTTATCGGAAGCTTTTTGACTATTATTTGCAAGAGCAAGGTGTCGCGCCCAAAACGTCTTTAGAATTTTGGAGCATCGAGGCTATTAAACAAAGCGTAATGTGCGGTCTGGGTCTTTCGATTTTACCGTCTTTTTCTGTTGCGGAGGAAGTGAAGGAAGGGAAGATGGCAGGAACTGTTTGGGAGCAAAGTAATAAAGTATTTACGTTGCTGGCGTTTCATAAAAATAAGTGGCAGTCTTCCGCCTTTCAAATGTTTCTTCAACTGGTTAGGAAACACTCGGCCGTTTGGAAGGAGCATCAGTCGTAAAGTAGAGCCATTGGTTATCGTGTGCTGCCCGTCAAGGCCGGTACTGCACGATCCGAGGCCTTGACGGGACAACTTATTCTACATAGGAAAGCTTAATTCAGTACTACATCGTCTATGGTTGCCCATCCTCCGGCCGCATTGCCGTAATACCATAGCTTAACGATCTGTCCTGCAGTGGCATTGAAGGTAATCGTATAGGGAGCGTAGCCGACGTTCGGAGTAATCGTTTGTTGTCCGACTTGGGTTCCCCCAGCATCAACACCTAATCGTACGTCACCGCTAGTGATATTGGAAGCGCAGTATGCGGTCAGTGTATAGCTCTTTGTTGCAGGAGCGGTAAAAGTCTGGTAGATGGCAACATCGCCTGATGTTGTCGGCCATAAGTAGCCATCATTCATCGTATTATGGGGGTAGTTGGCTTCGACCCCGCCGTTTGATGGATGCCACTCTGCCGACCAGGGCCCCAGTGTCCCCGTTTGAAAATCAGGATTCGCGATCATATTCGGCTGCGGTTGATTCGAACCGTAAATCTCAACCTCGGCCAGCTGCATCCTGTATGGCTGACCGGATTCATCGGCAATTTGCCGCAAGCTTGTGCCTTCTACCTTCACATATCTAGCTGTCTGCGGACTAAATGTGAAGGGCTGGACGTAGTTCCCGCTGAGCGAGTAGCCTGTTTTCGTTATGACCGTCGTCCACGGACCTCCCGGGCTGGTTGCAACTTGAATATTGAAATTGAGCGGGAACCCCGTTCCGATATGACCCGACGTATCATTGCGCGGATACAAATCTACCTCGCTGACCGTTTTGCTTGAACCAAGATCGAACGTAACCGATTCGGTATGATTGGTCGACGTATTGCTGTTGCTGGACCAGCCAAACGAACGGTTGGCCGAATTCCTTAAGTCATCGTTTACCCGATTGAGTGCCCATCCCCAAGCCGTGGCTTCAAGAGAACTGGTTGCCGTTACGGCTGCATTTGCAGCCAGGTTCGCATAAGGCTGAGACCCTGCCGGCAGTGCGATCAATCTGCCTTCGCCCGGAAGAAGCGTTATATTGAGAATTCCGTTTGTTGCGTTATACGTGCCCTGTGCCAGTGAACCCTCTGCTCCGGTCGTTTTGGAGATTTCGGTCAAGCCTGACGGTTTGGAGCTGAAGTTAAAGTCTAGTGTCCTGCTGTTGTTATAGTCCCTGTTTGTGAGCATGACATACGAGCGTCCGCTTGAATTTGTAAAATGTCCAATAATCATCGGCTGCGTCAAATCTGCCGGTTTCACGAAGAAGGTGGAAGGAAGAGCCGTTGTACCGGAAGGAATGGATGAACCGGTATGGTAAACTTTTCTGGAAGTCAAATTTTTTAAAGTCCCGCTAAGATTTTTCATTTCTGAATCCAGCGTCTGAATTTGGGCGTATTTGGTTAGCTTGGTACCGTCAAAGTCGACAGGGGTATCGTAATAGGCTTCGCCGCTGTTCGCTCTCGGCCTCCAATAGGTAAACCAATACATTTTTTTATATCCGTAAGTCAAATATGTGTACACATTCCACCGAAGCATGTTCATATTAGGATCGGGGTAAGTATCCATACCGGTAGTCGGGTTCTTAATGTGTATACTTTGTAAAAAGGCGCCATAAGGCACATCATTGGCTAAAGCTCGGTCGCGCACCATCTCGGAAATAGAGAAATAATTTGGATCATCATAAGGATTGCCATTACTGTCTGCCTTGAACGGATAAATGTCATGGAGAATATAATCGGCACCGCTCATGCCAAGCCAGTCATCCCAAATATTCTCAAAATTGGTTCCGATGTTGGAGCGAGTGGTGTACAAGCGGAAGAAGAAATCATAAGGCTTGGCAACTCCGGCCTCATATCCGGTGCCGTCTGCGTACACGTCGGAATTGGAGCGGACAACCCAGCCTACGCTGTTATCACCTCCGCCGTTATGTGTCAATTCCATATAATAAGTAGTCCCGGACGTTACAGTTGCATGGACGGGAAAATAAGGATAATTGTGATCTTCGCCAGATTGACCTGTTCCCGTGATCGCAGCTTGCCCAAGCAAAGTTGTCTTGGAAGGACTGTTCCACAGTTTTAAGGTTAGTATCTCGCTGGAAGACCACTGACTGCTGTCAATTAGCATTTCGATCCCGTCAATATACGTCACATTAGCCGGAACCTTGAACGTTTGTCCGATGGAATTGGTAGAACTTACGTAAGATCCGTTTTCTTTTGCTTTGGAGTTGGACAAGACCAGTTTGCCGGGAATTAAGTAGCCGTTGCCCTCCCAAGACATGAAATTCATGTACGTTTGCCAGCCAGGTTTAAGCGATTTGATATACTTGTATGCATTGGCATACCCTTCAAATTCGGTTTGCCAAGGTTCGTCTTTCAGACTAAAGCCTGCAACCCTGGCATCATTCACATAGGGGGTCAAAGCCGAGTTTAGAGCCGCATAGTCTGCCGCTGTATAGATGGGGTGGCCGTAAATGCCCGAATCGGTAACCAGAAGCTTGACATTGTTTGCGCTGCTGTTCGCGATTCCGGTTTCGTTATTCGATTTATTCAGCGTGCTGCTGTAAGGTCCGCCAAGACCGTGAACCGCAATGGTATCAATTCCTGTTGCAGCAATATTGGCCCAGTTTGCGGCTGTGTTTTGATCCACGGGGTTGTTCTCAGGTTGAATGAAGCCTCCAATTTCAAAACTTCCAGTTCCGGTTGCAGAAGCCGTTATACTATTAGAAATAACAGCAAAGGCGCAAACAAGCGATAATAGTGATCCACGCAGCATGTTTTTACTCATCTTCATCTCAATACCTCCTCTTTTCGTTTTTAAAACTGGGAAAAGGTTCTATCAACTCCTCTACAATTGTATAAAATCTAACTTGAAAGCGTTTTACAGCGTCATTATATATCAGCAACATGGAAGATCATAGACTGTAATATTCGGAAACATTCTCTTTTTTACGTAAGGTGATTGATGACTGCGAGGCGATGATTTACATTTAAATCACTACGATGCCCATTCATGAAATGAGGAGAACGCCCATGAAAAAACGGACCGGATTGCGAGCTTTTCGGGACTGGAGCATGGTTAAAAAGTTAAACGCGTTATACACGCTGATGATTTTACTGCCGGTTGTGGTTGTGACGCTGCTTGGATTTCAGAGATACAATGAAAATCTGAAAAAAAAAGTAGGTGACTTCGACCTTCAATTATTGGCACAGATCGGAAGAAATGTAGACAATTATTTGAAAGAACTGGATCGGATTTCGCTATCCATTTATCTGGAAGACGATCTGCCGGAAATATCAAGCCGCAAAAACGATCTCGGTTCCGTAAGCGAGTTTCAAGAGAAAGTTTCCATTGATAAAGCGATGAAAATTTTGATGCGCGCTTCTTTAAAGGACATCATGGGTGCCTATTTATTTAAGGACGGCCGAATTTTCTCGCAATATGGGTCAGGGCCAAACGTTGATTACAGCAGCTTTACCAGGGATCCATGGTTCGAGCATGTGCTTGCGGCTGACGGCAAGGGATTACTGATGCCGACTCATTCCATCCGCAACGGTTCGGAGTCAGGTCCGTTCGTATTTTCTTACGCCCGCTCTCTGATTGACGTGAGCAACCATCAATCGTTTGGCGTGTTATTGATCGATGTGAGTATAGAAGGCTTAGCCGACATCTTGCAGCAAGTTGAGCATGGACAAAAAGGGCAATTATTTATTACCGACAGTGAGGGGCAGATTATTTATCATCCCATTAAAGATCGAATCACCAAAAGCTTCCCGCTGAGTTTGCCCAATCAGCAGGATTCTTTCATTACGAAAGTTAATGGACAGACCATGATGGTCAATTATGTGACTTCTTCCTTCTCAGGTTGGAAAATCGTCGGCCTCGTTCCGATTCGGGAATTGACCGAGGATTCTACGATATTGTTGAATCTCCTATGGACGTTAGCGGGGGTTACTCTGTTGATCTCGATCAGCATATCGGCTGTTCTAACGTCGAACATGATGAAGCCACTGAAAAAAATCAGGGCCTTGATGCGCCGGGTCGAAGAGGGCGACTATAAAGTTCAGTACCGCTCGCCCGCAAATGATGAAATCGGTCAGGTCGGGCATAGTTTTAATATCATGGTGCAAAAAATTAATGAATTGGTCTATAACGAATTGACCATGAACATTTTGAAGAAAGAAGCTGATTTTAAGGCGCTGCAAAGTCAAATCAATCCCCATTTTCTTTACAATACGCTCGAATCGATCAATATGAAGGCGGAAGTGAATGGGGATTACGAAGTGGCGGACATGATTTCTTTGCTCGGAAGACTGTTCCGCATGTCGGTAAATCGAAGTTCGGAACTGATTACGTTCGCCAAAGAAATGGAGTTTATCCAGGTTTACATCAACCTGCAAAAATTGCGTTATCCGAAAATGAGTGCTCATATCGAAATGTCTGAGGAACTGTTAGATTCGCGGACGCTCCCATGGATTATTCAACCGCTTGTGGAAAACGCGTTTATTCATGGACTTGCTCCCAAGAAGGGGATCGGTTTCATCCGGATCGAGGGCGTAAGGGACGGGCAGCACGTCCGAATTCGTGTCACGGATAATGGGGTTGGCATCGAACCGGAAAAGCTTCAGCGCATCCATAGCAAGGTGTTAAAAGAGTCGGCGGTCGAGACTTCCCATATAGGACTGAGGAATGTCCACGAACGCATTCGAATCTACTTCGGTGACGCCTGCGGGTTAATGCTTAGCAGCGCACCGGGAGCGGGAACCGTCGCTGAACTGATTGTACAATACGTGGATAACGGGAGTGATCACCATGCCAACACTGATGATTGTTGACGATGAGGAAACGATTCGTCAAGGATTGGCGCTAATTATTGAACGGCTGTCTCCTAACTGGGAAGTGATCGCCCGTCTGGAGGATGGCGAGCAGGCAGTTCAACTGTTGAAGGAAAAGCAGCCCGATCTGATGATCATCGACATTTCGATGCCAGGTATGGGGGGCTTGGAATTGGCCCGATATTTATTCGAACACTATCCGGATATATACAAAATCATATTGACCGGCCACGACAAATTTGCTTTTGCACAAAGCGCGCTGCGCTATGACGTTGCCGATTATTTATTGAAACCGCTGGAACGCAATGAATTGGTTGCAGCTCTGCGCAAAATTGAAAGTAGATTGGAACAGAGGGCGAAGAACGGAGATATGGGACGAATGCGAGACGAAGTCGCATGGGAAGAAATCCGGATTAGTGAAATGGAGGAGCGGTTAATCACTGCGATCGAGACGAACGATATGACGCTGACCCAATCGTTGCTCCGGCAATGGGCGGGCGATTTGAACAAATCTCCGCACAGCCATATAGCGGCAGCCTCGTTTCAGCTTTTTTATTTTTTCTCCTTTGTTCGAAGCCGTGTTTTATCCCACATCGATACGAAGCTGAGCCTAATCTTTCAACGTGAAATTCCTTGGCTGCTGGCCAAGCTTTCACCTCCGTATTCACTTGCCTCGCTTACCGCAACGATGGAGGAATTTGTTGCTAAGCTGAATCTGGAGCCTTTGGAACAAAAGGTGGAAACGAGGAGGGTGATTGAAACCGTCAAAGTTTATATAAACGAGCACTATAAGGATCCGGAACTTAAATTGGAAGCGCTTGCGCAATTAGTATACATGAACACCAATTACATTAGCGAGCTGTTCAAACAGGTTACCGGTGATAATTTTATCGATTATTTGACGAAGACGAGAATGAATGCCGCCAAACAATTGCTGCGGGAAACGAATCTCAAAACGTACGAGGTTGCCGAGCGGGTCGGTTACACAAGTGCGAAATATTTTAGCACGTTATTCAGACGGATTTATGGACTGACGCCAACCGAATATCGCGACCGGACAATTTGATATTTCCGAAAAAAGTGGAAGAAATACGAGTTTCATGTCATTTGAGAGCGCTTTACTTTTAGATAAGATAGGCTTGTAACCTAAATAAATTTTATAGGGAGGTCTTATCAATGAGAAGGACAATGATGATATTACTGGCCGCCATGTTCAGTTTGACCGTAGTGTTAAGCGGATGCGGGGGACAGAAGGAGGCAGCTACGCCAACGCCGACCCCAAAATCATCGGAAAAAGCCGAAGCGTCCTCTAAACCGGCCGATCAACCGAAGAAAGTGGTGGAACTCAAAGTATCCGGATTTAAATCAGGATCGGAGCTGGGCTCCATTCCGGAAATCAATGACAAATTTATGAAGGAAAACCCCGAAATCAAAGTTACTTACGAAGGAATGCCCGGGGGGCAATTCGCCGATTACATCAAGACAAGGCTTGCAGCCGGAGATGCGTCGGACGTCATCATGCTGCATCCCGGATCGGAAGTCGTCAAGTATGCCAAAGCCGGCTATTTAATGGATTTAAGCGGCGAGCCTTGGGTACAAACGTTTACCAAATCGACCATTGGCGAGGCAAGCTCGGACTCGAAAACATACGGGATACCGAATGACATGGTTTTGCTTGGCATTTATTATAATAAAGCCATTTTTGACAAATTAGCGCTCCAACCGCCGACGAATTGGGATGAGTTTCTTGCTGCCTGTGAAAAAATCAAAGCCTCTGGCGTGAATCCGATCGCGATTGGCAATAATGACGGTTGGATGACGTTGGCTGCGTTGTTAGAAATGACGGCTACAATGGTTTACGGCAAAGACGCTGATTTCGACGCCAAATTGAATGCGCGCCAAGTGAAGTTTGCCGGAACGTGGGATGAATCGGTGAAAAACTGGTATGCATTGGCCGACAAAGGCTACTTGACGCCAAAAAGCACTGGGGTGAGCCTGGAACAGGCGCAGCAAGATTTCGCTCAGGAAAAATCGGCCATGTATATCGACGGATCTTGGTCCGTGGGGGGCATTAAAAGCAAAAACCCGAATCTGAAGTTCGGCATGTTCGCAATGCCGGCCAATAAAAAAGGAGAGCCTATTGTTGTCTCGGCATCCACGGGAACGACATGGGTCGTTAATGCCAAAACGACGAAAGCAGAAGCTGCCAAGAAGTATATGGCTTTCTGGGCGAAAGAAGAAACGTTGATTTCATGGACGAAAAGCCAAGGCGCATTCCTTACCCTGCAGGGCAAGAAAGGTGAAGTTGACCCCGTTTTTGATCTGATTGCCAACTCGCTCGCTTCTGGAAAAAGCCAACGTTTTCCAGACTGGGATCAGAGCACGGCAGCTAACAGTGAAATGATGAAATCCGCACAAGGGGTTTACTTGAAGGCATTGACGCCTGAGCAAATGCTGAAAAATATGGACGACGCTTGGGATAAAGCGGCTAAAAACCAAAAATAAAGCGACGGTGTGATATGGAGATGAGAAGCCTCAATTTTCGGCAGAAGCTGCACCTGGCCTATGCATGTTTTCTCGCACCGGCTGTAATTGTATATACGGTACTTTTTCTCGGCCCTGTTCTGAGCAGCCTTTTTTATAGCCTGACGAATTGGAACGGGATCGATCGAACGATGGACTTTGTCGGTTTAAGGAATTATCAAGAATTACTGGCTGACAAAGCTTTCTTGGCGGCGCTTAAAAATACGTTGAAGTTCGCCGTACTGGTTGTGATTCTGCAAAATGCGATGGCCATCCCTTTGGCCATCGTATTGGATACAGGAATCCGAAGCCGAAACTTGCTGCGCGTTATCTTTTTTTCCCCAGCTGTATTGAGCCCGCTCGTCGTAGGCTACACGTGGTTGTATATTTATGAACCGAATCAAGGTTTATTGAATGCTGTCTTGCGAGAGCTCGGCCTCGATTCTTGGACGCAGAGTTGGCTAGGCGATCCGCAGATCGCACTGCTTAGTATCGTCTTCATTGTGATCTGGCAATATACCGGCTATTCCATGGTGATCTATTTGGCCAATTTGCAAACGATTCCGAAAGATTTGTACGAATCGGCCGGCATGGACGGGGCAGGGAAATGGCAAAGGTTCAGACACATCACTTTCCCGCTCTTAGCGCCCGCAATGACCATTAACGTCGTGCTCTCAACGATCGGGACATTGAAAGCGTTCGATATCGTGTACGTAACGACGAAAGGCGGTCCTTATCATGCGACGGAGACAATGACGACCTTGATGTTCAGCACCGCTTTCGGCGAAGACAGTTTCGGTTATGGAACGGCTATCGGCGTTGTTATTTTTGTCATTATTTTAGCCATTTCCTTGCTGCAATTGTCTTTGTTGAGACGCAGGGAGGTGGCGTTCTAGTGACAGGTCGAAGGGACGCATGGATCCGTCACGGGAGTGAAGCCGCCACCGCGATCATTGCGCTTGTATTCGCGTATCCCATCTACTTCATCTTCTCCACGACATTCAAGTCTGATGAAGAGATGGCGCGTTCGCCGCTAAGTTTCCCGACTCAGCCTAACTTGGACAACTATATGCAAGTTTGGCACAAAATGCATTTTCCAACGGTGTTTGCTAACAATTTGCTGATCACAGCTTTATCGATCGCGCTGTTAATTATTTTAGGCGCTTCAGCAGCTTATCCGCTTGCCAGAAGATCGGAGAAAACCTATTTCTTTCTGTACATGTTTTTCATTTGCGGGATTATGCTCCCTTTCCAGTCGGCGATGGTGCCGCTCTATAAGCTTGTATATCTACTGCATCTGGTGAATACTTATCACGGGGTCATTCTCATTTATGTCGCCTTGAATTTGCCGTTTACCGTTTTTTTGTATACCGGTTTTCTTAAATCTACCCCCCGCGAGCTGGAAGAGGCGGCGATGATTGACGGCTGCTCCATCTTCCGCTCGTTCTGGACGACGATATTTCCGCTCATGAAACCCGTCACAGCAACGGTTGCGGTATTAACCTCCCTAAGTGTTTGGAACGATTTTATTGTCCCTTTATTGTTTTTAAACGACCAAAACCATCGTACGATCACGATCGAACTCTATACGTTCGTTGGTGAACATATAACCGATTGGTCTTTGCTGTTCCCAGGCTTGGCGCTATCCGTCGCTCCACTGCTCATTTTTTATTTGCTTCTGCAAAAATTTATGATAAAAGGCGTAGCGGCAGGATCAATCAAAGGCTGAGGGTGGGATATTATCATGAAGCCAATGTGAAAGGTGTAGCAGGCGTTATGGATACGATAGGTATTAAGCAACAACCCTCGAGCTGTATCGAGGGTTGTTTCGGGCTGAAGGCCATACAAATGATATGAATTACGTCAGAGTTTCTTCATCGGCGCTATCCGCATTTGAAGTCCGGGCTTCTGCCAATTGGGCATGGGCTTGATCCAGTTGTTGATGCGCGGACTGGATAGCTTGGCGGCGATTATTATTAGCAGTCTGTGCCTTATTCAATGCGCTCAATGCATCGGCTACAGCGTTATGTGCTTGAATTTCTGCGGTTTGTTGTTGTTCGGATTGTTGTTCAGACATCGAGTTTCACCACCTGTCTTGGGATATGGGGAGCAAAGTTAATGTTTCCAGAATCTGACTAAATCATACGGAAGTCGGATTTTATGTAGTCTGAGTCAAGATTTCCTGTTCGGTATAAGAAGGTCAACCAGTGACGATCTGGCTGACCCTCTTTGTGCAAGCTTTTTATTTCATATCGTGATGATGGTGCGTATGGTGGTAAGGGTGGCTAACATGATGATGGTGTGGATGGAAAAGATGATGATGGTACGGATGGATGGCATGATGATGCATAGCATGGTAAGCATGATAAGGAGGTGGATCGATAGGATGATGATGCATGGCGTGATATGCGTGATGATGATGTGGATGCATGGCATGGTGATGGTGCGGATGGTAAGCATGGTGATGGTGTGGATGATAGGCAAGCGGATGGTAGGCATGGTGATGGTGCGGATGATAGGCATGATGTGGATGATAAACATGCTGCATCGGCTGCTGCATCGGGACATATTCTCCCATAGATGGTTGGATTGGAGCTTGATGGATAGGGAGGTTATCCTCCGTATACGCTGGAGCAGGAGCTTGTTGAATCGGGAGAATAGGAGTTGGTGCTTGTTGCACCTTGATCATACCCTCAGTTCTTGAAGGCATTACTTGCACATTGTTGTTTTCCACCGACGATAAAATTTCTTGTATCATGTTCTTTCCCCTTTCTGGAATAGGCTTCCCCCCATCCTATGCAAATCTGGGAAAGAAAGGCACATGTCTAGGAAAAATGGGCTTAATCGACATAAGTCCAGGTTCCAATTTTCGCAATCATAGGCGTATTCGGATTATTAGCCTGAAACCTCGAGAAGAAGGAAAAATCAAGATGAACCAGCGGTTGCGTTAGGAACGCAGATTGTATACTATTCGGCTTTCTGAACGTATTCAGGACCGTAATGATTTCATCGGCGGATACGATTCCGTTGCCATGGCCATGTCCGTAATAAAGGCCGTCCTCAATCTGGATGGCGTTTTGTCCCCTCCACCAAGGCGTTAAGGGTGAATACTCGGGATTGTCAAAATAGAGTACATCTCCGGTTACGGCTTCTTCTATATTTGATCGGTCGATCAGATGCAAGCTCCTGTTATAGTTCCTATCAAATAATAATAGATCCGAAAACAACGTATCAAATTGCTGGGAGTCGATTGACTCCAATATGGCTTTATACAGAATGACGACGACTGCTGTAGCACATTCAAATGCGTATAAATTTCCGTTCCTAAAAATATCCCGGATCGCTTCCTGCGGGGAAACTCCGTTCCTAAGCTGGAATTTTCCCTGATTGGTTTGGTACCAATAGGCCTCGTTGCATTGAGAGTTTTTATAACCTGCAAAATAGATGCCGCTCTTGCTCAACGCCAGAGAGGAATCCATGATATGGGCCCGCATACGCAGCTCAAATAACAGGTCTTTAACGGAATCGTACCTGTACTGAGCGGAACTGTTTTTCTTTTTTTGATAAATGTTTCGTTCTAATGCGGTTAACATTCCTTCAACGAAGAGGGCCTCCCCGCTGTTATCGGCGATTACGATCATCGATATCTCCCCATTTTTAAAAAATCGGTAAGGTGATTTTTCCTATTGTATGGGGAGGACCGATAATACGTGCTTTTGTACAATTTCACCTTAGTTTAAACGGCCGGGTTCCTTATTCACTTCAAAGTTGGTCGTGTCACTGTAGCTTTCACCCATAGACTGATAGTTGGAAGGGATTCCCTCATCTGTATGTTCCACCTGTCCCGAGGCAGTCTCTTCTTCAGACGTATTCGCAGTCAATGCCCAGCTCAAAGGTCGTCCCAGTTTTTTATGCAATTCATTTTGATCCATAGAAATTCCTCCATTATTCATTTGGCAAGAACAATTCATGTTATTATTATACAAAACAGAGGGATTCATTCTCATACGGAATGGAGGGGGAAGCTTGAACGAGAAGGATTGCATGATGCTGCTGTACCTAGCAGAAGAACAAAGTCTGACGAAAGCGGCAGAGCGTCTATATATCACTCAACCCGCATTAACCTATAGGCTGCAGCAGATGGAAAAAGAATACGGCGTGCCCATTATTGTAAAAACAGCCAAAGGAACAAGGCTTACCCCGGAAGGAAACTATTTGGTCGCATTTGCGAAAAAGACACTTATCGATCTGAATAAAATGAAAGATTACATCACGAATATGCGAAATGAGGTCAAAGGTACGCTCCGCTTGGGAGTATCCAGTTATTTTGGCTTATATAAACTTCCCCCTTTGCTGAAAAAGTTTAAGGAATACTGTCCTGATGTCCAAATCAATGTAACTTCCGCTCTAAGTCCGGAGATTCTCGATTTGCTGCATCAAGAGGAGATCCATGTTGGCGTCATTAGGGGAGAGTACCCTTGGTTCGGCTCCAAACACCTTTTGCATGATGAACATATTTACATCATTTCCAAAGAAGAGATCGTGTTGGAACGGCTTCCGGAACTGCCTCATATCCACTATAAAGAGCCTAAGATTAAGGCGGCGAGTTCTACGAATTCCCCATTAAGTGAGACAATTCAATCTTGGTGGCATGAGCGGTTTAGTAGCCCGCCTACGATTACGATGCGAGTTGATACCTACGAAACTTGCAAGGAAATGGTGAAACAGGGGCTCGGCTATTCGATCGTACCGGGTGTTTTTGTGTCGCCGCAGGATAGATTGCATACCTTGGAGCTAGTCCGAAAGAACGGGGAGTATATCAAAAGGAATACGTGGATGCTCTATCGGGAACCGTCGCTGGAACTTGCGATCGTGAATCGGTTTGTTCATTTTATGAAATCCGAGCACCAATAGGGGAACTGCATGAGGCGATGGAGGGTTGAACAAAGACAAATTCGTTTCCAAACGTACGATTTTAAATTAGGTTCTGGCCTTCGGCCAGGGCTTTCTTCATTTTGGTTATAAAAAAAATTTAAGGGAAGCCCAAAAAACAATTGATTGTACTTATCACGGCAAGGCCGATAGAATGATTCGTAAAGTTACTTAAATATTCAGAGTATTTAAAGGTGGGGAATTGATTGAGCAAAGAAGATTTAAGGCTGCCTAAAAGGCAAATTGAACAAGCCGTTGATAAGCGTGACGAACAATTGCGGCGCATCGCCTTGCAAATCCACGCTCATCCCGAGCTCAGCTTCCAGGAGCATCAAGCCCAGCGGTGGCTGATGGAACCTTTGCGGGAAGCCGGATTCAAGATGGAGCAAGGCATAGCAGGGCTGGCAACCTCGTTCCACGCTACATGGGAAGGCCAAGCAGGAGGGCCTACTTTGGCTTTACTTGCCGAATACGATGCGCTTCCGGCGATCGGCCACGCTTGCGGGCACAACCTGATTGGCACTGCTTCGGTCGGAGCAGCACTCGCATTAAAAGATGCCTTCCCGGAGCTGCCGGGTAAGATCGTCGTATTGGGCACGCCTGCAGAAGAAGAAGGCGGAGGCAAAATCATCATGTGTAGCGCTGGCGTCTTTGACGATATCGATGCCGTCATGATGTGCCATCCGCAAAGCAAAACGATGGTGTTGCGAGGAGCGCTCGCCTGTGTTGACGCGACTTTCACATTCCATGGCAAACAAGCTCATGCTTCTTCGTCCCCTGAGAAAGGGATCAGTGCGCTGGATGCTCTAGTAAACGCTTACGTGGCGATCAATTCGCTAAGGCAATTTTTCAAAGAAGACGTGAGAATTCACGGGATCATAACCAAAGGCGGGGATGCGCCAAATGTTGTGCCAGAGCTGTGCGAAGCGGTATTTATTTTGAGGGCATCAACTGTAGAAGAGCTTGAGATGGTTAGGGAAAAAGTGTATCGAGCCGTACGGCATGCCGCTGAAGGCGTCGGAGCTGAAGTGGATATTACGGAAGGGCTTATTTACGCAGAGCGCAATAACAACAAGGCATTGGCCGGATATTTTCAACGCAACCTGGAGCTGCTTGGCATCGAAGTGTCCGAACCGCCGCAAAAAGGAGGCGTCGGCTCCTCTGATATCGGCAATGTAAGCCAGATTACGGCAGCGATTCACCCTTATATCCGGCTAGGCGATGCAACGACGCATACACCGGAATTTGCGCGGTTAGCAGGAGCGGAAGAGGGCATGGTGGAGCTGAATAGGGCGGCCAAGGCATTGGCGATGACCGTATTCGACCTGTGCACAGATAAAGATGCCATACAGCATGTACGCAGCGAATTTGTTCAATGGAAGCAGAATAGAAACGGGGGCAACGGACATGGATAGCACAGTAAAAACGAATTCACGCAAATGGTTCAAAATGCCGCATACTTTAGTTATTTTAATTATACTAGTCTTCGTAGCGGCGGCGCTCACTTATGCGATTCCGTCAGGAAAGTTCGAACGCGTGAAAGATAAGGTGACGGGAAAATCCCTTTTGGTCACGGGCTCCTATCATCATGTTGACCCGAGTCCGGTTAGTCTGCTCGAAATTCCAAAATCGATCGTGCACGGATTGATTGCATCGGCGGACGTGGTCTTCTTCATCTTTATTATTGGCGGAACGTTTCAAATCATCACGGCCACAGGTACGATTGAAGCGGTTACATCGAGGGTGGCGAAGACATTTTCCAATAAAGGGAGATGGGTGATCCCGATTTTCATCACCTTATTTTCGGTCGGCGGCTTCACGATGGGGATGTCGACGGAAGTCATGGTGTTCGTACCGATCGGAATCGCCATTGCCCGTGCACTCGGCTTCGATGCCCTGACGGGTACGGCCATGATTTCATTAGGGGCATCCTGCGGTTTTACAGCCGGCATCTTGAATCCGTTTAATGTTGGGCTCGCGCAAGCGATCGCTCAAGTCCCAATGTTCTCAGGAGCTTGGCTGCGCGTTATTTTGTTAATTTGCTTGATCACGGTGACAAGTCTTTATTTGGTTCGTTATGCCGGCAGAGTGAAGAAGGACCCTACGCAAGGACAGATATACGATCTGGAGCAAAGCGCTGCTGGGGAGAAATTGGATTTATCCAAGCTGCCGACGATGCAGCTCAAGCACTATCTGACCATTACGGCGATCATTATCGGGTTCGCTTTGTTGATATGGGGCGTATCCAAAAAAGGCTGGTGGATGGAGGAGCTAGGCGCACTATTCTTGACAATGGGGGTTGCCGCCGGCTTCTGCGCAGGGTTCGGTCCCAGTCGAATGGCCAAGGAATTTATTAAAGGCGCCAGTTCGATTACATATGGAGCATTCATTATCGGCTTCGCCAGAGGCATTATGGTCGTGCTGGAGCAAGGCAATGTCATCGATACGATTGTAAGCAGCTTGTCGATTCTTGTGGGCGACTTGCCTGCATCCGTTCAGGTACTCGGGATGTACGTCTTCCAGAACGTCATGAACATCTTTATTACTTCGGGAACCGGAATGGCTGTGACAACAATGCCGATCATGGCGCCGTTGTCCGATTTGCTCGGTGTAACCAGGCAAACATCCGTGCTCGCATTTCAGCTAGGTGACGGCATTACGAACATGATCCTTCCGACCTCCTCTGCATTAATGGGCAGCTTGGCCGTTTCGGGAATTACTTATCAAAAATGGGTGAGGTTCTTCTGGCCGCTAATGTGCATGTGGCTTGTTCTGGGAGCGATCTTTGTCATCTTCGCCAATATCATTAAATATACGTAAGGAATTTCATTCATACAATCAACCGTCTAAGGCTGTCCGTCAGATCTTTTCAGATCTAAAGGACGGCCTTAGTTGTGTTCAAGGACACTCGGCTAGACACCTGGGAACGTCTGCATGAACTGTCTCGGAGACACGCCTTCCGACTGTTTGAATGCTTTGCTGAAGGCGAAGACACTGCTGTAGCCGATCTTTTCGGCGATGGACGTCAGGGATAGCCGGCTGTAGATCATGAGTTCCTTCGCTTTTTCAAACCTTTTACAAGCAATTTGGAGGCAAATAAACACAAGGCTCAGTATCGAAACGACCGCGACCGCATATCATTAGCGGTCGTTTTCTGTTTTCGATATATAGCGGTAAAATAAAATGATGCTAGTTTGTGAGAACAGGTAGATACAAAATGAATAATAAATCAAGTAAGAGTCTTTGTATTGAAATATTCCGACTTGGATGCAAATCCATTCAAAAGCTAATGCAATCAATGAACAAAGTACGATATAACCGGCGGTTTTCATTCCCTTGAAATGGAACTTGTCATAAAAGTAAATAAAAAAGTACCCAAAGGGTGCATAAAGAAAATAAACGACGAAGTCCATCACGGAATAAGCAGGACCGCCCATAATATCGTAAAGGTCAATAGGACCACCCCCAATTGAGTTATCCAACATGGAAGCAGCGTTGGAACTGTAAATAAACAGGAGCAACGATGTGGAAATTGAAAAACGCTTTGGCATTATATAGACGATCCCATATATTATGGCAATACTTGAAAGCAGAAAATAGTCTTTTAAACCAAAGTTGCCTTCATAAATGAGCATGGCTGCACATCCTTTTGAAGCATTTCAAAGCAAAATAAGCCATGTAAAAGAGCGCCACTCGGTATAAGCTTAACCAAATCGCCTTAAGGAATCCATGATAAGTAATTAACAGTAAAAGGTGACTCATCAGCTCCAAGCCAACCAGAACACCAATTGCAGCTAATTGAACAACCAGTTTTCTTGTAACAGCCTGAGATTGAATGGAAAGATTAACCAAAATCGCAATAACATTCGGTATGATCAAACTTTGAAGCAATGCAAAGGATACATAACGCGAGGGATCTTTCGAAAGATCGAAGACGTGGAAAGCATCGTCGAATAAATAATATAAATTGGTATTTAAGAAATCGACGCTCAAAAACATAAAGGCAAGATCCTTGTGAGGAAATTTTTTATGCGTGGCAACTGTACTTGCAAAAAGAAACCAAACCAGGGAAATATAAAAAGAGATGAGCATACTAGCCTCGCATTGATCTTTATTTCCCATAGTATGGATTTGCCTGGCGTTGATTATACGAACATTTTCGAACAAAGTGAACATTAAAAAGGACCTGAGATGCTGCCTCAGGGCCTTATTGTTGGTTCTAGCTTTTAGAAGGATAAAGAAGTACTTTTCCCGCAGTCATTTGAGTTTGATACTGGCTGATCGCGGAAGCCGTCTGTTCTAACGGAAAGGTCTGGCTGATCTCCGTTTGAATACTGGAGCCGATGAATTTCTTCATCGAGGTTTGCAATGACAAGAGCTTGAAGATCGATTGTGTTTTCACCCAGTCGGACGCCCAGAAGCCATCGATTCTTTTTCTGTGGAAAACGAGATCATCCGCGTTCACTGTCGTAGTACTCCCGCCCAATCTTCCGTACTGATACAAGGTAGAGCCATTGGGCATTGCGGAAAGAACCACTCCTGTTAAATCGCCGCCTACAGCGTCGAAGCATACGGTTGCCCCAAGATTGTGGCATAACGCTTGCAAGTCCCTGTCCAATGTTGCGGATTGTGTATTCACAATATGAGCGGCTCCGCTGCTCCGAAGGAGTTCTACGTGCTCATCTTTTCTCACGATACTGATGATATGTATACCGTATTCTTGACCCAGCTTTACTAAAATTCGGCCAAGCGCGCTTGCCCCGGCTGTTTGAACGATCGCTTTGGATTTATGTTTTTTGGCAATTCGGATCATCGCCAAGGCGCTTGCCGGATTGACGAAGAAAACGGCTCCCTGCTCGTCTGTGACGCCATCAGGAAGAACCATGCAGGTCATCGCGCTTGCTTTCGCATACTGTGCCCATGAACCGTAGTTCTCAGATACGAATGCTACGCGTTTACCTTTCAGCATCCTTGCTACCAGGCTGTTTCCGGTCGCAATAACCGTCCCGCATCCCTCCATGCCACCGACACAAGGAAGATCGCGTTTAATTCCATAATTCCCGTTGATGAAAAGCAAGTCGGCCGGGTTAATCGAAGCGGCATGAACTTGAATTAGCACTTCATCGTTGTTGATCGATGGAACCGGGATTTCCCTGTAGTCGAGTCCTGAGCTCCCGTTATAATCGTTTAACATGATTGCATGCATCATTTTGGACATTCCCGTACATCCTACTCTCGCTTAAATTTTAGCCATCGCCAAGTCTTTGATCTTTCTCCATTTCTCCGCATGCTTTTCCAGATTCTCGATAAGCTGATCAACGTCCCGCAGAAAGCTTTCTTTATCGCCGGTTTGAATTTCGCAGCTCTCACTCGGCAAGGAAGGGTAGGGAGGCAGTGCAGCAATTAAACGCTGAAGTTTGTCTTCAATGGAAGCTGCATGGGGTGAAGCTTGTTCATTTTTCTCAGGAATATTGCGCTTTGGCGACTCTTTGGGTGGAATGGTCTTCGCTCTTTCCGCTTTATTTTGCTCATAGACCGACCAGGTTTCCACAAGCTGCAGACCCGATTTGAATAATAACTTGTCCTTTGTGCTTGCAGACATGTCTTTATCCTTGAATAAGCGGGCGATCTTTTTGACATCGCTCACCGGCAGCTCATCTCTAGCTACGATAAGGGCGAGCGAATCCCTATGCTCCATCGGCAAATCTTTAAGGGGCATCAGCTGATCTTCCGTCAGCTTATCTTTCCTGATCTCCGTTCCGCTGACGATCAGTTTTTTGACAGGACCGCTGAATTTTAGTAGCTCGCATTTGTTTTTAATATACGCTTCCGGCTTGCCGAGTTTGCTGGAAAGGTATTTGACCGAACTATTAAACTTTGGATTGTTCAAAAGTTTATCGAACGCTTCCGCTTCTTCAATCGGGGAAAATCCTTCTCTCGTTAAATTTTCTGCGATTTGTTCCAGATAGATTTCCGTTTCATCTGTAGCCGTAGAGACGATGCACGGAATGGTCGGGCGGCCCAGCATCATGCAAGCTTTGTAGCGTCTGTTTCCGTAAATGATTTTATATCGGCCGTTATTCGTAGTTCTCACTTTAATGGGAGATAGAAGGCCGAGCTCCTCGATGCTTTTCATTAATTCTTGCAGCGATTCTTCGGCAAATTGATAGCGGGGCTGATCCGTATCTTCATCAATTAAATCCGCTCTAATTTCGATAATATCCATATGATTTCTCCTATTGTTTGATGGATCTAAGCTAGAAAAAATTTCATAAACAATATGAATTATACATTAATTTCTATGAGCAGCGAACTGTTGAGAAGGAAAATTTATAAAGATGAAGTAAAAATTTAGGCTGTGTTCGCATCTGTTAACGAGAAACGGCTGATGGCATCATAAATAAATGCGAATAAATATAAGAATTACTATATTACTAAAATAATTATTGTATTTCTGTAAAATAATATTGTATGATAGTAAAAAATACAGAATTGAATAACTATTATAAACATAAGAGTGAAGGTGAACCTTTGGAAGAGATTCATAAAAAAGTAAAAGAACTTCGGGTAAGTAACGATTTGACCTTAAAAGACTTGGCTGAGAAAACAGGTCTATCTGTCAGCTTCCTATCTTCCGTGGAAAGAGGCGCGACTTCTCTGGCGATAACTTCGCTGAAAAAGATTGCTGATGCGCTGGATGTGACAATGTCTTACTTCTTCGAGGAGGAAGTCAAGTCAAGCTTCCATGTAAAGTTGGAGCAGCAAAAGGCATTCAGAGTAGAGAACTCGGCTAGCTCCTTTGTACGACTTGGAGGGCAATTTCCCAAGAGGGCCTTGGAACCGCTGATTGTCACTCTTGCACCGAAACAGCAAAAGGAGCATACCTTTACCCATCCGGGAGAAGAGTTTTATTACGTGCTTCACGGCGCGGTTTTATTCGAAATTGACGGGGAGGATTATTATGTCCGTCAAGGGGAAACGATTCATTTTCCTTCCCATATTGCGCATGAGTTCGAGAATCCGTTAAATGAAGAGTCTGTCTTATTGTGCGTGTTGACGCCAGTTATTTTCTAGACAACATCAGGAGAGGAAGAAAAGGATGAGAGTAGCGACTGATATTGGCGGGACGTTCACAGACCTCGTCTATGTGGATGAAGCGGGAGAAGTTGGAGTCGCCAAAAGTCCGACAACCCCGCCTTACTTTGAACAGGGCGTTATGGATGTTATAGAGACAAGCAGGATCGAAAAGAAAGCGATTACAACATTTATTCACGGATCGACAGTTGTCATAAATGCATTAACGGAGAAAAAAGGGGTAAAAACGGGCCTGATCACGACCAAAGGTTTTCGGGATGTTTTGGAGATCGCGAGAGGCAACCGTCCGGATATATTCAATATTCGCTATCGGAAGCCTGAACCGTTTGTACCTAGACATCTGAGGCTAGAGGTTACGGAGCGTCTGAACTACAAAGGTGAAGTCGTTACCTCCTTGGCGCTCGATGAGGTCGAGGCGGCGATTGCTTATTTCAAACAAGAAGGTGTGAAAGCCATTGCCGTAGCGTATTTGCACGCTTACCTCAATCCGGTGCATGAACAGGAAACTGTGCGCTTGATCAAGGAGTTATGGCCGGAAGCGGCCGTAACGGCTTCGCACGAGGTGACGAAAGAATGGCGCGAGTACGAACGAACCAGCACCGCTGTGCTGAACGCTTACGTCAAGCCGTTAACGGCTTCGTACATCGATCAGCTCTATGCAAAGCTGAAGACAAATGGTGTAACTAGCCACAATTACATCATGCAGTCAAACGGAGGTACGACCACTTTCCAGCAAGCGAAGGAAACGCCGATCAATCTGGTTGAATCGGGCCCTGTAGCAGGTGTTTTTGGAGCCGCAATTTTGGGTGAACTGATCGGTGAAAAGAAGCTGATCGCTTTCGACATCGGCGGCACGACAGCGAAATGCTCGCTCATTGATAACGGAGAAGTGAAAGTTTCCACAGATTACTATATCGAAAAAACAGAACGCTACGCCGGATATCCGATAAAAGTACCGGTCGTCGATATTGTGGAGATCGGTAATGGCGGCGGATCGATCGCTTGGCTAGACGAAGCCGGGTCTTTACGAGTAGGACCGCACTCTGCGGGTGCTGTTCCAGGTCCGGTTGCATATGGGAACGGCGGCACGAAGCCAACGACGACGGATGCCAATCTGGCGATAGGCCGGCTGGCTTCGCGGAATTTCGGCTATAACGTCGATTTCGACAAGGTGAAGCAAGCGATACGGGAGATGGTAGCGGATCCATTCGATATTTCGATCGAGGATGCGGCGCTGGGCATCATTCGTATTGCGGATTCGAATATGTTGAATGCGCTCAAACTTGTTTCCATACGAAAAGGCCACGACCCGCGGGAGTTCACATTGGTTGCATTTGGTGGCGGCGGACCCATGCATGCTCCGATTTTGGCTAAAGAGCTAGGCGTTAAAAAAGTGATCGTACCGACAGCAGCTTCCGTATTTTCCGCATGGGGGATGCTGATGACGGATTTGCGACGCGATTTTATACAAACTTATGTCAGAAGATTCGGTTAAATAGATCTTATGGAAATGAACAACAATTGGACTTCCATTGAACAGGAAGCCATCCGCCAGTACGAATCGGACGGTATGGACCGAGCATCGATCCTTTTTGTACGCTATGCGGATATGCGTTACGTCGGTCAGGAGCATACGGTCAAGGTACAGGTTCCAAACCGGGAATGGGATACGGAATCTGCTGCTGAAGCTGTTCAAAGATTCCATGAGCTTCACGAGAAGTCGTATACCTTTAAATTGGAATATACGGAGGTTGAGGTTGTCAGTTTGCACGTCATTGCTTTCGGGAAAGTAGACAAGCCTGTTTTGAAAAAACTGGAGCAAACCGGATTGTCGGCTGAATCTGCTATCGTCGAACAACGTGAAGTTTATTACGAAAAAGAGGGCTGGATCACGACGACAGTTTATGATCGATTGCGCTTATCGCCAGGGGCAGCCATCGAAGGACCAGCGATCGTAGAAGAGAAATCCTCCTCTACCGTTCTGCATCCGGGACAACAACTGGAAGTGGACGATTACGGCAACTTGATCATTCATACAGGAGTGAACTAGATGAACGCACAGCATGTGGATCCGTTTAGCATGGAAATCGTAAAAGATGCCATGATCGCCATCGGCGATGAAATGTTTTACACCTTGGGGCGGACATCTATGAGCCCGATCATATATGAAGTTCTGGATTATGCCTGCGGGATCACGGATGCCAAGGGACAGCTGCTTTCGCAAGGGCAAGGCGTGGCCGGGTTTATCAGTAATCTGAGTTTTATGGTGCAGGAGACGATTGCCAAGTTCGGCCAAGGCAAAGAGCTGTATCCAGGCGATATTATCATCATTAATGACCCGTATAAAGGCGGAGGATCACACCTTTCCGATGTCGGACTGGTCCTGCCGATTTTCTATGAAGGCGAGCTTGTTGCCTTCTCGGCGAACAAAGCACATTGGACCGAGGTAGGCGGCAAGGATCCAGGGTCGTTCACGAACGATTCGACCGATATTTTTCAGGAAGGTCTTCAATTTCCGTGCGTGAAGCTGTTCAGCAAAGATGAGCTCAATCAAGCTTTGGTTGATCTGATTCAGGCTAACGTCAGATTTCCTGAGCTGTCTCTGGGCGACATGTGGGCGCAAGTGGCAGCACTCCGTACAGGGGAGAAGAGATTTCATGAGATTTGTGCCAAGTATGGCAAAGAGGTCGTCCTGGCCTCGGTCGAAAACTTGCTCGATCAGGGGGAACAGCTTGCCCGCAAGGAGCTCAAAGAGCTTCCGAACGGTATTTACGAGGCTGTAGATTATATTGATGACGACGGCATGGGAAACGGTCCGTTTCGGATTCAGGTGAAGGTGACGATTACAGACGATCAGTTTATTTGTGACTTCAGGGGCAGCCACCCGCAGGTGCCGGGACCGATCAACTGCTCGTATACGACGCTTGTGACCGATACGCGTACGGTGTTTCTGGGCATAACGAACCCTTCCAAAGACATTAACGACGGGGTGTTCCGGCCACTTGAGATCATCACGGATCCGGGTTCAATATTCTCCGCAGATCGGCCGGCACCTGTATCCGCCTATTGGGAAAGCGGTTCTGCGGGCGGAGATCTGGTATGGAAAGCATTGGCGCCGATCCTTCCGCACAGGTTGACAGCGGGGCATTTCCTATCCGTTTGCGCAGTGACGCTATCCGGTAATCACCCGGATACGGACGAACCGTTCCTGATCGTCGAGCCTTCGGTTGGCGGCTGGGGCGCAGGCAATGATGCGGACGGCTTGCGCGGGCAATTCTGTATCGGCGATGGTGAAACCTACAACATGCCGGTCGAAATTGCCGAATCCCGCTATGGAATTATGGTTGATGCATACAGCCTGAACTGTAACGGAACAGGCGCAGGCGAGTTCATTGGCGGTTCAGGAGTTATCCGTTCCTATCGCGCTTTAAGCGATCAGCAAACGGTGACCGTCACTTTTGGACGTAATAAGTATTTGCCATGGGGCGTAAACGGCGGGGAGTCAGGTTCTCCTAACGAGTTTTATATCGATAAAGCGAATGGTGACATCGATGGACCGTTCGGCATTTACGCCAGGTATCCTTTGAACAAAGGAGACGTTATCAGGCTGATGACTGGAACAGGAGGGGGATTCGGCAATCCGTATGACAGACTAACAGCGCGAGTGGCCAGTGATGCGAAGAACGGCTATATCACTTTAGAACAGGCTGAACACAAATTTGGAGTCTTACTTGATCCGGCTACGTATCAGGTATTGGATGAAACGGCAGAAAGACGCCATCATTCGAGGTAAAACGGTAGTGGGCATCCGATGAGCCCGTTATTCCTGTAAATTAACAAGCGGGTGTGATCGCAAGAGATTCATGGCAAAGAACGGGTTGAACTAAAAAGGGGGTTTCACGAATGGAAGATACTCGTAATCCGGGTTCCTCAATCAAAGTTGGCGAGCTGTTTGATCGCATGCCTTTCACGAAAACACATCTGTTTGTCGGATTCATTTTATTTTTCGTCTCGGTCATTGAAGCTTGGGAGGCCATGCTCATTATTTTTATCAGCAGCTCAATTGCCGGTGATTTCGGACTAACCCCGCTGCAGGAAGGCTCGCTTATCGGTGCGATTTATTTGGGGGAAATCCCCGGAACTTATATTTGGGCGCTCATTGCCGATAAGCTCGGACGGAAGAAGACGTTAATGTACAGCTTGTTGATTTTTGCCGTAGTCTCGTTAATCACACCTTTTTCAATAGACTTTACAATGCTCTACACTGTACGATTTATCGCCGGGTTAGCGCTTGGCGGCGTGATGATTTCCGGGTTCCCTTACTTTGAAGAATTGATGCCGGTCAAGCAGCGCGGCAAAGGAATTGTTTACCTCTCCGCAGGCTGGCCGCTCGGCACGCTGATGGCGATTGGTGCCACTTACGTATTCACGCAAGGCCATGTGTATGGCGGATGGCGGGGCGTAATCATTTTAAGTTCGCTAGCCGGATTATGGGCATTCATGATTCGCTTCTTGCCGGAGTCCCCGTACTGGCTCGCTGCAAAAGGAAAGCAAAAGGAAGCTAAGGAAGCGATACGCTATCTAAGCCAAGGCCAAGTCGAAGTGAAAGAACAGGACGAGCTGGTCGTTGAGCCGTTCGAAAAAGCGAATTATTTCAGCATTTTCAAGAAAAGATTCAGAAAAATAACCAGCCTCCAAACGATCGTGAATTTTGCTTTCGCCTTTGGTTACTGGGGTCTCTACACCTGGATTCCAACTCTGCTCTCCGAAAAGGGATTGTCGCTTTCTCAAAGCTTGACGTTCTTGACGCTTTCCACGTTGTTCCAAGTCCCGAGTTATTTGGTAGCTTCAAAGCTGACGGGCAAATACGGGCGGAAGAAAATCATGGTTATCTTCGTTGCATTGTCTGTCGCCTGCGGCTTCGGATTTGCGTACGCGGTCAACATGCCGCAGCTATATATTTTCAACTTTGCGCTATCGTTCTTCAGTCTTGGCGCATGAGGCGTGTGGAATGCATGGTTCGGTGAAATTTATCCGACCAAGAGCCGCGTGGCGGGATACAGTTTCGGTGCCGGCGCTCAGCGCTGGGCTAACACACTTGCTCCTTCGATCATCGGCATGGTGATCGGGATGGGCTGGGTATTCAATATGACAGTTTCCTTCATCCAAATCTTTATGTTGATTACGCTATTTATCATATTCTTCATTCCGGAAACTGAAGGAAAAATTTTAGAATAATTGCGAAGAAGGGAGGAGCATTCCTCCCTTCTTTTCCACGCTAGGGTCAGAAATGAATAAAGGAGCTTACGATCATGAGAAATCTACAATTAATTGAAGTGGAAGATTTACTATACGGTGCGGGGATCTACGGCACAGGCGGGGGAGGAAGTCTCGAAGAAGCGCTGGCAACGGTCCGCAGGCTGTATGCGGAAGGGAAGCAAGTCGCGCTTGCCTCGCTGGAAGATATCGGAGATGATTGGCTCGTTGCTTCGCCGTATTATGTCGGCTCGGTCGCGCCTCCAAGCGAAAATATTCGGAAGCGTCTTGCCGGTTTAACCGAATTGCCGGATGAAGTTTCGACCTTGGCAGCCCAGGCGTTGCAAGACTACCTGGGAAAACCGATACAAGCGGTTATTGCGACAGAGTTAGGAGGGAACACTTCTTGCGCGATTGAAACCGCGATACGTTTGAATGTTCCTTTGATCGATGGGGATCCTGCGGGCCGGGCTGTTCCGGACCTTGCTCATACCACCTTTCACATCTTTGATGTGTCGATTTCCCCTTTTGCGCTAGCGAATCGTTTCGGCGATACGATTATTGTGCAGCATGCGGTCAATCATGATCGCGCCGAGCAAATCGCCCGCTCTTTTGCCACGAGTTCCGGGAATTTGGCTGGTGTCTGCGATCACCCGATTGAAGGCAGCCGCTTGAAACATTCGGTGATTCCGGGTACATTATCACTATCTGAATGTGTTGGGCGGGCCAGACGCTTATCCTTAGAGGAAGACCGATCACCCATCGAGAATATAGTAGCGGCAGGAAATGGCAGGCTTTTGGCTATCGGCAAGGTTTTAGAAGCCAATTGGAAGGACGCGGGCGGATTTATTGAAGGCGATGTGCTGATCGGCTCGGATGATGGCGAAGCTGCTCCGCTGTACATTTGGTTCCGCAATGAATTCATGCTGGCGCGGCGAGGTGATGAGATCCTCTCAGTCATTCCGGAATTGATTTCGGTATTGGACCGCCGAACGGGAATGCCTATTCTGAATCCGGATTGCCAAACCGGTATGGAAGTCGCAGTCATCACGTTACCAGCTCCAACTTACTGGGAAAGTGAGAAAGGCTTGTCTATCTTTGGCCCGTCTTATATCGGTTTAGAGAATGACCTTTACTTTTCTATTAAGGAAAGAAGGGCGTCAAAAACTTAGATCAACTCAAAATGAGAGGCGTGTAGGAATATGGATTTCAGAAAATACAAAACCTTTCAGGTTGTTGCGGATTGTCTGAATTTAACCCGTGCTGCCGATCAATTAGGCTATACGCAGCCGACGATTACGCTCCAGCTGCAATCGCTGGAAAGTGAATTGGGCGTCACGTTATTCAATCGTGTCGGGAAGAAAACGTTTTTGACTCCGTCCGGGAAACTGGTCAAGCAGTATATCGATCAGACATTTGCTTTACTTGAAGAAATGGAGCGCGAACTCAAGAAGCTGGATAATCCTCACGGCTTGTTGACCGTAGCGGCGCCCGAATTTTATTGCACGCAATATTTGTCGCTCATCATTCATTCCTATATATCGCAAAATCCGCAGGTGAAGCTGCAGCTGTTCTCTTGCGACAGCAACGACGCGATGAAAAAGGTCGCCGCGAATGAAGCGGATCTTGCGATCATCGCGGGTCCTTGCGACTCTCCGATTTTGGAAACTCTTCCTCTCGGTAAAGAGGATCTCGTTCTGGTAACGACCAGAGAGCTCTATGACAAGTATGACACGAACATTTTGATGGAAAAGTATCCGTTCATTACCTATAAGTCAGGGTCCAACATCCAGAGACTTGTCAATGAATGCCTGGAAGAGTACGGCTTTACGCCGGATAACTATATTGAGTGCGTAACCGATGAAACGATTAAACGTACGGTTCTGTATCATACAGGAATTGCTTTGCTGGGCTCAGCCCTCGTAGAGGAGGAACTAAGAAAGGGAACACTCGCTGAAATTCATCGCTTTCCCGGCAAAATTGAAACGTCGATGGTCATTTTGAAAAAACGATTGGATGAGAAAAATATTTATTCGTTCGCCGAGATTGTCAAACGAATCTGGACCGAAATGTAAGGCTTCCTCCTGAGGCATAGACCGTTCTTAACGGTTTATTCTGACGGGGGATTTTTGTTTTATGGGATGCGTGCATAATGTTTTTCAATCGTTATGATTGGAATATTCAATTTTTTTAATAAATTTCCCCATGTTACAATGGCAGTACTACGGGAGATAGAAAGAGGTGCGTCTGATGAATGCGGTGAAAAACAACAAGATTTCGTTAATCGGCGTCCCGCTGCAGTATGGTGCAGACCGCATAGGTGTGGACATGGGTCCGAGTGCGATTAGAGGTTCTAATGCACAGCAAAGATTGGAAGCTCTCGGTTATCAAATTCAAGATTTAGGCGATATTCATGTAAATAAAACGATTGAAGCTTATGCAGCAGGGGAAAAGCTCAAGCATCTCAAGGAAATCAAAAATGTAAACAGCCAGTTGTGCCATGTTGTTGCTGAGGAAATGGGCAAAGGACAATTCCCGCTCGTGCTTGGCGGTGATCATAGTATTGCGATCGGCACGATTAAAGGGGTTCTGCAGCATGTGAACAAGCTTGGCGTTATCTGGTTTGACGCGCATACGGATGTGAATACGGATGAAACCACGTTCTCAGGCAATATTCACGGCATGTCCTTGGCGGTTGCTCTTGGGTATGGTCATCCTGAGCTCACTTCTATCGGAGGCGTCGAGAAAAAAATTAGCCCCGAGAATGTCGTCATTATCGGCGCCAGATCGATTGACCAAGGCGAAAGGAAGTTTCTGAAAGAAAAAGGCATTCGCGTATTTACGATGCATGATATTGACCGAAACGGGATGAAGCAGGTCATGGAAGAGACGCTTGAGATCGTAACGAACGGAACCGATGGCGTTCACCTCAGCCTCGATCTTGATGGGATGGATCCCGGTGAAGCTCCCGGCGTAGGAACACCGGTATCCGGCGGCATGTCGTATCGGGAGAGCCATTTGGCCATGGAAATGCTGTATGAGCGTGAGTGTCTCGTCTCGGCTGAGTTTGTCGAAGTGAACCCGATGCTCGACCAGCATAATAAAACAGCGAAGACAGCCGTTGAGCTGATCGGCTCAGTGTTTGGAGAACGGATATTATAGCAGAGGAGAGTGGCGGCATGAGTAACACGAGCAGCATCATTGAACAAACGGAAAGATTCGGCGCACATAACTACCACCCGCTGCCGATCGTTATTTCGCGGGCGGATGGCGTTTGGGTCGAAGATCCGGAGGGCAACCGCTTCATGGATATGTTAAGTGCTTATTCGGCACTCAATCATGGGCACCGACATCCGAAGATCATTCAAGCGCTGAAGGATCAAGCGGATAAAGTGACACTGACATCGCGGGCGTTTCATAACGATCAACTTGGCGAGTTTTATGAAAAGTTGTCGGCATTGACAGGGAAAAACATGATTTTGCCGATGAACACCGGAGCCGAGGCGGTTGAGACTGCACTTAAAGCGGTAAGACGATGGGCTTATCAAGTCAAACAAGTACCGGCAGATCAAGCGGAAATTATCGTCTGCGAAGGCAATTTTCACGGCCGGACAATAACAGTTACATCCTTTTCATCTTCGGAAGAATACAAAGAAGGTTTCGGACCGTTTACACCTGGCTTCAAGATCATTCCTTATGGTGACCTGGCGGCCTTAAAGAAAGCGATTACAGCTAATACAGCGGCATTTCTGGTCGAGCCGATCCAAGGGGAAGCGGGAATAGTCATTCCACAGGAAGATTTCTTACTTGAGGCCTATCAAGTATGTAAAGAAAATAACGTCCTCTTCGTTGCGGATGAGATTCAGACAGGGTTTGGCCGTACGGGTAAGCTTTTCGCTTGCGATTGGGAAGCGGTGAAGCCGGACGTATATATTATGGGTAAAGCGCTTGGCGGCGGTGTGTTCCCGATTTCCGCGGTTGCTGCCAACGAGGAGATTCTCGGTGTTTTCAATCCTGGTTCTCACGGGTCGACCTTCGGTGGAAATCCGCTAGGTTGTGCGGTAGCGATTGCAGCTCTGGATGTGTTAAAGGATGAGGGGCTGGTCGAGCGCTCTTTAGAACTTGGGGAGTACTTTATTGAGAAGTTGCGTCAAATGGAGAGCCCGCGTATCCGCGAGGTGCGAGGCCGCGGCTTGTTCATCGGAGTTGAACTAAATGAGAAAGCGCGCCCTTATTGCGAGAAATTAAAAGAGCTTGGCCTACTGTGCAAAGAAACGCATGATACGACGATCCGATTTGCACCTCCGCTAACGATTACCAAAGAGCAGTTAGATTGGGCGCTTGAACGAATAAAACTAGTGCTCTAAGCCATTCGATTAGGAAAGAACGGGTGATTGTAATGTCGACCAACAAACAGCTTAGCCTCATTCAGGTGCCTTTCGGTCTTGGAGCGGGACGTCCTGGCACGGAAGATGGGCCGGAAAGCATGATACAAGCCGGCCTGATTCGGCAGATTCGCAAGACAGACTATGAACTGGCCGGTGAATATAAGGTGAGATGTCCGCTGCCTTCTGCTTCTCATTCAAGCGGTGATTTAGTGAAACATCTGCCTGAAGTGAAAGAGGTAAGCAGGATGGTTGCGAAGCAGGTGTCGCAAGCTGTTCTTGGGGGCACAATACCGCTTGTGCTGGGTGGCGACCATAGCATAACTATCGGTGTCCTTGCAGGACTTTCATCTCAGTTCTCTAACCTAGGCGTTATATATTTTGATGCGCACGCCGGTTTGAATACCGAGATAACAAGTCCGACTGGGCACCTAAACGGGATGCCCCTCGCTGTTGCTTTAGGCAAAGCACAATTGAAACTCAGTGAGATTGCGGATAACACCATTTCGATTAAGAGCGACAACGTGGTTATCATTGGTGTCCGCGATGTGGAACCGGATGAGAGAGAGCTGATTCAATCCGAAGGTATTACTTGTTTTACGATGCATGACATTGATCGGATGGGCATTGAGAAAGTCATCGAAAAGGCGATGCAGATTGCCGGAGATGGAACGGATGGCATCCATGTGAGCTTCGATGCCGATTGCTTGGACCCGCTAGAAGCTCCGGGTGTTGGCATGCCTGTGCCAGGCGGGCTGACTTACCGCGAAGCGCATTTTGCCTGTGAGCTGCTTGCGGAATCAGGACGTATTACTTCCATCGACGTTGTGGAAGTCAATTCGCTGCAGGATGAAAGCCGGCGTACTGCGCGGCTTGCGGTCGGATTGATCGCTTCCTTGCTGGGCAAGCGAATTTTATGATAAAAAAGCCGCTACGATTGGGTTAAACCATTCGTAACGGCTTTTCTTATTCCAGATTGTACTCTTTCATTTTATTATACAGCGTCCCGCGGGAGATGCCCAGAAGCTTGGCTGCCGCGCTTTTGTTTCCGGCTGTTTTTACCAACGCTTCTTCGATCAAGCCGATTTCATCACGATCCGATATTTTTGGCTTCAATGTTTTGTCGTTCAAGACGAGCAAGGCATCCGTCTCTGGATAAAGAAGACTTGGCTGCTGTTCTTGAAGCGATGGAGGCAGGTGGTCGAGTGTAATCATGTCCTCATCACTTAGAATGACGCAGCGTTCAACGATATTTCTAAGCTCTTGCAAATTGCCCGGCCAGTCGTAATTGGTAAAGGCAAGGATTACCTCCGGGGAAAGTGTCGGAAGCGGTTTTTGATACTGCAAGGAAAACTGCTTGAGATACATCTGCAGCATCGCCGGTATGTCTTCGATTCGCTCGCGCAAAGGCGGGATGCGAATGGATATGACATGAAGCGCATAGTACAAGTCTGAGCGGAATTCGTGCTTTTCGACAAGCTGCGCCAGGTCTTGCGTAGAGGCTGCAATGATGCGGGTCCGAACCGCTATCGGAGTGCTGCCTCCCGTGCGGACGAACGTTTGTTGATTCATATAGTCATACAATTTGGCTTGAAGATCCAACGATAATCGGTCGATCTCGTTCAAGAACAGCGTGCCGTCCTTCGCGAGCTCCAGTTTGCCGGCCTGTCCAGTTTGATTGCCCGTGAAGGCGCCGCCCTGGAAACCAAACAGCTCGGTCTCAAGCAGTCCTGCGGGTACAATACCGCAATTGACGGAAAGGAACAGCTGCTCCGAACGCGGACTGGCATTATGGATGATTTGAGCAAGCTGCTCCTTTCCGACACCCGTTTCGCCGATGAGCAGTACGGGGGTTTCGGTGGCAGCGACTTTTTTAGCCCACTGCACGACTTTTCCGATTGCCGGTCCCTTACCTTTGATAAAGGAAAAGAGATCTTCGGTGTTCGGTTTAGGATGCGGTTCGAATGTGTGGGACGCGGTCAATTGCTCGTTTAAACGAACGAGCTGCGTAATGTCCTGTTCGGTAGCAATACCGCCAATGATCATCCCTTGTACGTCCCGGATCGGCGAGGCGTTGATCAACACATGCGTATCCGGCCGCGGACGATGGTAGGTGTTGCGAATCATTCGCCCTTCGTCGAGAATTTTCAGGACCATAAGCGTTTCAGTCTCGAAGTGCTCACCAATTCGCCTTCCCAATATATCTGCCTGCGGAAGATTATAAAGCTCTTCTGCAACCGGGTTCCAGCAGATGACCTCGCCATTGCGGTCTACAACCGTGACAGCATCTGTAACCGTCTGGGCTAATGTGGAAAAATAAGCGGACCATTTTTGCTGCTCCCTGATGGAGTATTGTAGCAAATCCGATAAGTGAGCATATCCCAGGATCTTTCCTGCCGAATCCTTGAAAAGCAGAGGACGGTTCGTCGTATGCGGGAGATGAAGCAGCAACGAATCAAGCAAATGAGCCTCGTCATAAGGTAGGACGGCGGAATTGAAATGCTTATTTGCTTGCACAAACGCTTCAATGCTCAGTGCTGAGTTTGTCTGGAGCAAGCTAATATCCTCCGAGATAAACAAACAAGCCTGACTGTCCATGTGCACGAGAACCGCTTGTTCCTTTTCTAAATAGGATGCAAGCTCTTCTATTGTTGCATCAACCGTAAGCACATGAAAATGGGTGTTCAACGGAAATTGTTCATTTTTGAACATAAAATACCTCGCGCGTATCGCAATCGTTTCGTATAAATTTACCATGAATGCCTTTTGCATTCAACATCCCGGTGGTGTTCAAAGATTCACAATAATGACGGATGTGTACAAGTTGTCTCGTTGGTTTGTCCAACATTCATTTAATTTAAACAATAACTGTTCAAATTAAAGATGATAGTGTATAATAAAATCATTATATTATACAACATTGTACAATTCTGACGGGGGAATCACACAAATGGAAATGATGCTGAAAAACATGTTTCAAGCATTGGGCAAAAGCCGCTCAGCGAATCGTTTAGCGAAAAAATACGGTTTGCGATTTGGTGCCGCACGTTTTGTTGCCGGCGAGACGGTTAAACAATCGATTGACGCTGTTCGCATGCTAAATAAGGATGGAAGAATGGCTACGCTGGACCATCTGGGCGAGTTCGTGTTTAGCGAAGAGGAAGCTATCCAATCCGCCGACATGTGCATACAGACCTTGGATGCCATAGCGAGCTCAGGTGTTCAATCCAATCTTTCCTTGAAAATGACATCGTTAGGTCTGGATATCAGCCGTGAGCTTTGCATGAAGAACATGAGACGAATTCTTGACCGCGCAAGACAGCATGGCAATTTTGTCCGCATTGACATGGAAGACTACGCTCATTGTCAAATCTCGCTGGATATTTATAGAGAGCTGCGGGAGCAGTACGATAATGTGGGCATCGTGATCCAGGCATACCTGTTCAGAACCATGCAGGACATCCAAGATCTGAACGAACTGAAAGCCAATTTGCGTCTGGTTAAAGGCGCTTATAAAGAATCCCCTCAAGTCGCTTTTCCCGAAAAGCGGGATGTGGATGACAATTACAAAAAAATTATCGAAATGCATCTTACGAACGGCAATTATACCGCAGTTGCCAGTCATGACGAGGCCATCATAAACTACACGAAACAATTCGTAAGCGCACATGGCATTGATAGAGAGCGATTTGAATTTCAAATGCTTTACGGCATTTGTGAAGACTTGCAGAAGCAACTAGTGAAAGAAGGCTACCGGGTGCGTGTCTACGTTCCTTATGGTGTCGACTGGTTTGGTTATTTCATGAGACGTTTAGCCGAACGGCCAGCCAATGTCTGGTTTGTTCTTAAAAATATGTTCAAATAGGTTCACATTCGGAGAGGAGCAACGACAATGACAACATTTACAAAAGTAAGCACTTACGCAAACGAGCCTTTTACTAATTTCGCATTGGAAGAAAATAAAAAAGCGATGGAAGCTGCCATTGCAAAAGTGAAATCGGAACTTGGCCGCGAGTATCCGCTCTATATCGGAGCTGAGAAAGTAGTGACGGATGCAAAAATCACTTCCATCAACCCGGGAAATGTAGATGAAGTGATCGGTTATGTCAGCAAAGCGGATCAAGCTTTGGCGGAGAAAGCGATGAATGTCGCATTGGAAACGTTCGAATCTTGGAAAAAGGTTCCCGCCAGAGAACGTGCGGAATACTTGTTCAAAGCAGCCAAGCTGATGCGCGAGCGCAAGCATGAGTTCTCTGCATTAATGATTTTGGAATCCGGCAAAAACTATGTAGAAGCGGATGTAGACACTGCGGAAGCTATTGATTTCATGGAATTCTATGCTCGTGAAATGATTCGTTTGAGCGAAATTAATGAAACGCAGCCGCTGACTAAAATTGCCGGAGAAGACAATCACATTTCATATATCCCGCTTGGCGTAGGCGTAGTTATTCCGCCATGGAACTTCCCGCTAGCGATTTGCGTAGGGATGACGACGGCTGCTGTTGTGTCGGGGAATACGGTTTTGCTTAAGCCTGCATCGACAACACCAGTGATTGCACATAAATTTGTAGCCCTGATGCAAGAGGTTGGTCTTCCGGCCGGCGTGATCAACTTCATCCCGGGAAGCGGCGCCGAAGTAGGCGACTACTTGACAACACATCCGAAAACAAGATTCATCAGCTTTACAGGCTCCAAAGAAGTTGGCCTGCGCATTAACAAATTAGCCGCAGACACAGTTCCCGGTCAAATTTGGATTAAACGCGTTGTTGCGGAAATGGGCGGCAAAGACGGTATTGTCGTTGACGAAACGGCTGATCTTGATGCAGCGGCGGCGGCGATTGTCGCATCGGCTTTTGGTTTCCAAGGACAAAAATGCTCCGCGGGCTCCAGAGCGATTATTGTCGCATCCGTGTACGACGAAGTTGTAGAAAAAGTAGTCGCTTTAACGAAGGGGCTGCAAGTCGGACTTCCTGAACAGAACTTTTCCGCGGGTCCGGTAATTGACAAAAATTCATACAATAAAATTTTGGAATATATTGAAATCGGCAAAGGGGAAGGAACTTTGCTGGTCGGCGGCGAGAAGGCTGAGGGGAATGGTTTTTACATCCAGCCGACTGTATTTGGCGATGTGAGCGGCAAAGCGCGCATCATGCAGGAAGAAATTTTCGGGCCGGTTCTGGCTATCGCAAAAGCGCAAGATTGGCAAGAAGCGATCGCGATGTACAATGACACTGAATTTGGTTTGACAGGGTCTTACTTCTCCACGGATGAGGATCGCATTGCCGAGGCTCTCGAGACTGTACACTGTGGTAACTTGTACATCAATCGCAAATGCACAGGCGCATTAGTAGGTGTTCACCCATTCGGCGGCTTCAACATGTCAGGAACGGATTCAAAAGCAGGCGGCTACGATTACCTCTTGTTGTTTACGCAAGCGAAATTGACGTCCCGAAAAAAATAATCATGATAAGAGCCCTCCGGTTAAATGTGCGGAGGGCTCTTTTTTTACCACATAGGAAAGTTTAACTTCGTTAAAACACTAAAGTGCTTAACAAACTTTCCTATTGGCGAAAAAAACTTCCGCTAAACGCGGTCGCTCATCTTCGAAAGGACGTCGATAGACGTTTTTCTCATTTCTCCCCGAAGAAGCATCTTGTGTGGATAGAGAATTGGGCAATCGTGAGGTGCGGCATGAAACCGTTCCATTGCTAGCCATAGGTATTAATACAAAGAAGTCCGGGCATCAAGTTTAGATCATCTCCGTGCCCGGACTTATTTTTTAGTCCAATTGCGTCAGCTTCTCGCGGCCCATGAAGAAAGAGAAGACCAGCGCAAGTACGGATGGAATAATCGCCCATGCGAAGGTATGCGAGATGGAGGACGAGAGCGCAGTCGTAATCTTCTCCAAAACCTGCTGTGGAATGGCTTCCCTCGTTACCGACGATAGAATGGCGCTCGGATCGCTGAGATTGATGCCTGCTGGAATCTGGCTTTGACCGCCGCCCCCCGAGAACAATGCCGTCAACTTGTTGTTCATGGAATGGCTTTGAATAATCCCGAATACCGTGATTCCAATCGTCATCCCTAGCGAACGCAGGAAGTTCAGAGTGGCGCTAGCTGCGCCACGTTCCATAGGCGAGAATGAGAAGATCGCGGCATTGCTCAGTACGGAGAAGGTCGTCCCGATACCCAGGCCAATCAGAATCATGAAGATGATAATCATGAATTTATGTGATTCAATGCCAAGCGTTGTCAGCAAAATAGTGCCGACCGCAAGCAAAACAAGAGTTGGCACCATAAGCAAACGAAACGTCGTCTTGGTAATCAGGAAGCCGCTAATAGTTGACGACACAACGGAACTCAGCATCATCGGCAGGAGCACGAGTCCGGAGTTCGTCGCTTTTCCTCCCAGAACGCCCTGGATGAAGATCGGGATGTAGACCGATGCCGTGATGAACGCAGCGCCGCTGAATATGGAAATGACGTTGCTGGTCCAGTATAGACGCTTGCGAAACATGCCGAACGATATGATGGGCTCTTGAACGGTTCGTTCGATGAAGATAAATGCAACCAGAAGCGCGGCAAATCCGGCAAACAAGCTGATAATTAAGCCAGAATCCCAAGTATACTGTTTGCCTCCGAGCTCAAGCGCGAACATGAGGCATACCACGCTGCCGACGAACGCAACCGCGCCACCCCAGTCGATTCGCTGCTTTGTATGCTGAACGGACTCTTTATAGAAGAAAGCGATCATGATAAAGGCAATCAGACCCAACGGTAGGTTAATGTAGAAAATCCATTCCCACTTAATATAGTCGGTAATGTAAGCACCAAGGAGTGGTCCGAAAATACTCGACATTCCAAACACAGCTCCGAACAATCCGCCTAGTTTGCCGCGACTTTCAGCCGGAACGGCATCAAACATGATCGTAAAAGCAATTGGAATTAGCGCTCCCCCGCCTATTCCTTGTATAGCACGATAAATGCTCAACTCTACGATGGAATGCGCCGTTCCGCACAGGATGGAACCAAACATGAACATCAAAAGCCCGAAAATAAAAAACCGCTTGCGCCCATACATATCGGACAGCTTGCCGAAGATCGGCATGCCCGCCATTTCGGCGACCATGTAAGCCGACGTGACCCAGACGAATTTGTCCATCCCGCTGAGTTCGCCGACGATCGTTCCCATCGCTGTCGTGACAATCGTGTTGTCCATGGATGCCATCAGAATCCCAAGTAGTAAGCCGGAGACGACAACACCCACATTGTTACGAGGTGTAATCATTGTTTGTCTTCCTTCCCATTTCATCTTCATAATATTTTCTATTCCTTCATCAATGCAGCTCCATATTAGTGGGAAACTTGCTCTAAGAGCCAATTATAGAGCAACGGGTCAGCGTAGGTTTCTGACAAATCGTGACCCGCATTTGGATAAATGGTTAATTTTACATTCCCTTTATGTCGTTTTACGGCTTCTACCATATTAAGTGTTTCCTGCAATGGAATTACATCATCTTTCTCGCCGTGAAACGCCCATATCGGGATATTCTTCAAGACCTCTGCTTTGTCAGGTTCCCCACCCCCGCACATAGGAGCCAATGCAGCAAATCGCTGCGGATATTTAATGGCTAAATCCCATACGCCATAGCCGCCCATACTGATTCCTGTCAGATAGATTCTCTTGTGATCCACAGGGTATTCTGCAACGATCTCATCAAGAAGAGCTATTATTGAGTCTGTTTCCATATTCCAAGAGGATTGGTTAGGACATTGTGGGGTAACGACTATAAATGGGATGTCTGACTTTTTCTCGAGTTGCTGTGGAAGGAAATCTAATCTTAATAGATCCAAATCATTTCCCCGCTGTGATACGCCATGGAGATAAAGGAGCAGGGGCAATGGCTGAGAAGACTCTATTCTATCCGGTAAATGAAGCAAATAATTTAGACTCGCACCGTCTTTTCGCAATTTCTCGTCAATTCGAATCATAATAATATCACCATCCCCAATGATCTAAGTCCAATATAAAAAAAACTTCTTATCGCAGACTCTCTAATCACTAATTCATGCCTATCTCTCCCCCTTTTTAAATCTTTCACTAACATGAAGTGGAATTGAATCCATATTAGTGCAATAATGAATATTAGGGAAGAACCCACTTTTTAGTGATATACATACCCAAAAGTAATAATTGTAAAGGAAGTGGAGTTTATGGCTATGACTTTTTGCTATAATAAGCTCGAAATCTGCATTAGAGTGATCGGCGGTAAATGGAAGGGACTTATTCTATATCATTTGCATTTTGGTCCAAAACGAACGACTGAGCTGCAGAAGCTCGTGGTAAATATTACACAAAAAATGTTGATACAATCTTTAAGAGAGTTGGAGGATGATGGTATTGTAAAAAGAACGATATATAACCAAGTGCCTCCCAAAGTAGAGTACTCTTTAACCGAGCTCGGATTGTCACTTCATCCCATACTGGTGACTCTTACGGATTGGGGCGGAATGTATCAAGAACATTTTCAGAAAGAATCGGAGATGAACTCCGTATAAAATTGCAATATTCAGTCGTCAAAAAATCAAACAGCGGCGGACCAAGACTTGAAAAATCAAAGTCTTAGACTGCCGCTGTTGTCATTTACGCCGGATTTAGTGCTTTTTTGCGTAAAATAAAGGTGGTGTTTATAGTGAATATTTATACCTTTCCCAATGGATTTTCACATTAATTGTGAAAATACGGGTATGACTTGTCGTAAAATTGATGATCCAGTCTCATCAATGTTGTGAAAAGCCCCCATTGGTTATGCGTTTTAAAGATGAACTTTTCTTACCAGGTTTTCTCAGCTACTTTTCAATGCATGCAGGATGGCTGGCAGCAGGCCGGGGAAACGTGTATTTAAATCGTCATATCGAATAGATATAAACCGCTGCGTTCCTTCTAATCTTGTTGCTGTAACCCCTGATTCTCTAAGCACCTTGTAATGATGAGAGAGAGTCGAACTGGGAATGGGCATAACCAGGCTGGCGCAATATTTCTCGCCATTTTCATCTAAATGCTTAATGATATCCAGTCTTATCTGATCGCTTAGCGCATATAGCACAGTGGTCAGCTTCATTTCATTCAAGTCTGGATGATAGAGAGTTCTCAAGATTGATCACCTGCCGGACATTTTGGATAGCTAAAGTATAACAGGATAAGAGATCGAATTTCAATTGTTCTAAAATTTTTGAAATAAGAGATACGAATCCTCCCTTTTCATAGGCAATCATCCAAATGAAATGTTATAATTTTCCTATATGACCGGATGAATGGATGGGGATCTCGCATGAAAGTTATTTATGTCCTGATGTTCGTCTCGATGTGGACGACGGGTATTTTGTTTTTGTTCAATTCCAATAAAAATAATTTTTGGAGCGGGATGTGCTTATTGTTCGGAGGGATGGCCAGCTTTGCGTTCGCTGTGCATTTGTCTATCATGCCAGTGCTGCTTAGTTACAATCTGGTTCATCCTTTCTTTGGTGAACTGCTCTATCGCATGAGTGTGATCGCGATGAATATTTATTTTTATTTTCTTCCATATATCTTTTGCATGGGCGGGTTATGGCTGAGCAACAACTTTTCCTCGAAGAACAGGGTCCTTATCTCTTGCCTGCTGGCAGTCATCCCCATTGTCCTGATCGTGAATCATGCTTGGATAAACGGATGGAATCAGTTTGAAGCTAGCCATTTCCGTTGGTGGGCGGGTGCTTATGTGGCACTTGGGTGCATGTTCTACTATATGTCTGTTCAAAAAGAAACGGATACGTTTTCTAAGAAAAGCAAACGCCGCGTGGGCATCATTTTTAGTTCAGGTATGTCATGGGCTTTCATAAGCGACTATGTGGGATTTGAGTCCTTGAAACTGGGCATGTGGACGTTCGATCTGCAGAGCAACGGGACCTGGCAATACAATTTTATTTTGATTCTATCTTTGATCAGTCTCGTCATCTATAACACCGTGCGTTACGGATTTTTGGGGATCAAACTCAAAATTGAGCGGGAACGACTGGACTATTCCATGCGGGCGTTAACGATGGGGGTGTCAATTCTTAATCATTCGATCAAGAACGAGATTCAAAAAATCAATTATTTGACGGAAAAAAGCAGTGATTTGATTCGGGACAATCAGCCGGAGCGATCGCTGCAAGCGATTGAGCAAGTACACGCTATTACGGCTCATTTGCTGAATATGGTCAACAGTATCAAAGAAAAGGCCGATGACATCGTGCTCCAAGAGAGGCCATTTCCACTCCGCGAGCTGCTCGAGGCAGCTGCTGCTTTCATGAAGCCGGTCTTTGAACATAAGGAGATAGAGATCATTTTGAACATCGATGCGGAAGGGGAGCTGTATGGCGATCCTGTTCATCTGAAAGAAACGCTGTCCAATTTGATTCATAACGCCATCGATGCGTTGCCAAGCAGCGGGGGGATACTCCAAATACGCACTTATGTAACCAAAAAAGGACTGTATATCGATCTGAAAGACAACGGCGCGGGGATCCCAAAAGAAAATCTGTCCAAAATTTTTGAGCCCTTCTATACGACGAAAAAAAATACGCTCAATCACGGACTGGGGTTGTCGTACTGTTACAGTGTATTGTTAAAGCACGGCGGGCAATTAAGCATACCTGAGAGCGAAATAAATAAAGGAACCACAGTGAGACTGCAATTCCCTATACAAAAATTCAAACCGACTTCCAAAGTGATTCCTACTTCCGAATGGAAATCTCCTTCCGTCTTGTAGATCTATGTTAATCCTCTTTCGTGTGGGTTAGTTTGGCTTTAATACTCTTGAGTTGTGTTTTTATCGTATTCGCGGATTTATGCAACTTCTCGGAAATTTGCTGCTTGCTTAAGCCTTCTTTCCGCAACTCGAATACTTCTCTTTCTGTAGGGGATAAATTCATTAATTGAATTTCATTTCGCATGATTTGTGCGGCGTCAAAATGGATCGAAGAACGATCGCTGTAGGCGTCGCGTATGGCACGGACGATGTCTTTATAGCTTGATTTATTAATATAGTTTAGGGCGCCCATCTGGAACGACTTCATCACAATCTCTTTTTCCGTAAGTGAAGTAAGCATGATAATTTTGATCCGGTTTTGCTGAAATAAAGATAGAATTTCGCTTGTTGCCTCGAGGCCATCCAAATTATTACCTGTCAAATTAATATCCATCAAAATAATGTCGATCTGCTTGTCACGCGCGAACTGGACGGCTTGTTCTTTCGTAGCGGCCAAAGCGGCAACCTCGATATCAGGTTCTATCTCCAAATCGGCGGTCAAATTTTGCTGCCAAAACGGGTCATCTTCGACGAGCATTACGCGAATGCTATTCACTTCAAGCCACCCCTAATTTCATCCAACTACGCAGTATGCGTCATATATGAATAGTATACCAAGACGCTGTGACGATCTAAAGGGTGATCTTTTCTCACCCCGGGGGGTGAAAAAAAATCATCCTACTCAGCTCTCCCGGCTACTTGTATAATCCGATGTATACAGAAACGCCATGTTCATGTATTGACCAGTCTTATCCCCGCTTTACCCGGTAAACTTGTATGTTCCACGATCGATTTCTTACATCCTCATTGCTCCATTCCCGGTGCCCGCTTGCTGTTCCAACAGCTTGCCGGGCATTTCCTCATTTTATGCCAAGCGAATATTGAAATAAAGCTTAATAATGAGCTAGAATGATAGAGTCAAAATTAAAGATAGAGAGAGGCATAACGATGATTGATCATATTGTACTTGTTAAATTCAGTGAAACCACGACGCAGGAGCAGCTGCAGGAAGTCGTGACCCGATTTAAAGCGTTAAGAAGCCACTTAACCGGTATCGTCGATCTTCAAGCCGGCCTGAACTTCTCAGAGAAAAATCAAGGCTACCAAATTATTTTATCGGTTCGTTTCGAAGATCGGGCAGCATTGGCGGCTTATGGGCCGAACCCGGAGCATCAAGCAGTCGCTGCTTATATTAGAGAAGTTGGTAGAGTGGACAGCCTCATTGTCGATATGGAGATTTAAAAACGGATATGTTTGATTTGCGTTTTCAGACGGTTCAGGGTTCTTCTTATTCGCCCTTTGTCGGCAGGGAGCAGGCTGATGTCCAACATGGCGGCGATGGTTTCAGCAACCTTCTCGATGGTCATAGCTTCCGTATCCAGGCTTGGAAGCCCATAATGTAAAATGATGAACGGTTACGTTATTATTTCTCAATCGTCCCACGATTTCATCGAAATATAGCGGGTCTACGACAGTCATCGGAACAATAATCGTTCCCTTAAATTCTTTGCTGATGTAGGCTAGCATCTGATAATTAAACTCGCGCCACATCGGGTAGTTTTGAAAATCTCCGCCCGATAGCTCCTTTGGGATGTTTTTTCTAATAAAGTAGCCTGCATGTTCGGGGTCGTAGACAAAGGAATTAGGAATTCTTCGGTAAAGTTCAAAAGAGGTCTGAGTTTTTCCTGATCCAAATGCGCCGTTGATCCATATGATCACAAAAACACACCTCGCTTATTTTCAGGACCGCGTTATCGGTTCGAACATCCTGTTAGTCGGATACAACAGTAAAAACGTTCAAGAGAAGCCTCATTAACTTATGTAGGCTTCTTTTCATTCCCCCGAAAAACTTGTCTATCGAATGGTCTGAACGATACCTCGTCTGAATAAATATATATGCAAACGCTTCAGGTTCAACAGCAAAATCTATCAATGAGGTGATTCGATTATGAGTACGGACAAGAACAAACTTACGACGAGTTGGGGAGCCCCAGTTGGAGATAACCAAAACTCCATCACAGCGGGGTCGCGCGGACCGACTTTAATTCAAGATGTCCACCTCCTGGAGAAATTGGCGCATTTCAATAGAGAGCGCGTACCGGAACGGGTCGTTCATGCGAAGGGCGCCGGAGCGCACGGCTATTTTGAAGTGACGAATGATTTAACGCAGTATACGAAAGCCAACTTTTTATCGGAAGTGGGAAAACGTACGCCATTGTTTGTGCGTTTCTCGACGGTTGCCGGGGAGAACGGCTCTGCGGATACGGTTCGTGATCCACGCGGATTCGCCGTTAAATTCTATACCGAAGAGGGCAATTACGACCTCGTGGGGAACAATACGCCTGTATTTTTTATTCGGGATGCAATAAAATTCCCGGATTTTATCCACACGCAGAAGCGCCATCCGCAGACACATTTGAAAAATCCGAACGCCGTCTGGGATTTCTGGTCATTATCTCCGGAATCCTTGCATCAAGTAACCATTCTGATGTCCGATCGCGGGATACCGGCCACTTTCCGCCATATGCACGGCTTCGGAAGCCATACATTCAAGTGGGTGAATGCGGAAGGTCAAGGCGTATGGGTGAAGTATCATTTTAAAACGGAACAAGGGATCCAGAACCTGGCTCCTGAGCTTGCTGCGCAAATCGCCGGCGAGAATCCGGATTATCATACGGAAGAGCTATTCAATGCAATCGCGAATGGCGACTTTCCTGCATGGAAACTGTGCGTGCAGATCATGCCGCTGGAGGATGCGAATACGTATCGGTTTGATCCGTTCGATGTTACCAAAGTCTGGTCTCAAAAAGACTATCCGCTCATCGAAGTGGGCCGTATGGTTTTGGATCGAAATCCGGAAAATTATTTTGCCGAGGTGGAGCAAGCGACCTTTTCGCCCGGCACTTTAGTGCCCGGTATCGACGTCTCCCCGGATAAAATGCTGCAAGGCCGGCTGTTTGCTTATCATGACGCGCATCGCTACCGCGTAGGGGCGAACCATCAGGCATTGCCGATCAATGCCGCGCGTAATGCAGTGAACAACTACCAGCGGGACGGCCAAATGCGTTTTGACAATAACGGCGGAGGCTCCGTTTATTATGAGCCAAACAGCTTTGGGGGGCCTAAAGAAACGCCCGAAAACAAGCCGGCGCCGTACGAAGTATCGGGTGCTGCCGATAGCGTGGCTTACGATCATCATGACCACTATACGCAGCCGGGCGATTTGTATCGACTACTAAGCGAAGAAGAGCGCGGCCGGTTGATACAAACGATTGTAGGCGCGATGAAACCCGTTGAAAGCGACGAAATCAAGTTGAGACAGATCGGGCACTTTTACAAAGCGGATCCTGATTATGGAGGGCGTGTGGCCGCAGGGCTCGGTCTATCGGTTCCTGAGTAAAAGTTTTCGGTTCTCTAACCCCCCCTATTTTATTGGCGATAAAACCAACCTCTAAACGCGGTCGCTCATTGTTGAGCGGCCTCGATAGAGGTATTAGTTTTCAGGGAAGACGTGTGGCTCACCATTCTAAGCGAGTTTGACCATATGGGACGCTGATCGATGCTGATCAATGCGTAACGATGTTATTGAGACTGTCGAACAACTTTGTACCTTTGAGAAGAACCCATAGAATAAGTTCTTATTTTCGGTTGATTTCATCTATATACATCCAAATTATCGATATAATTCGATATTTACTCTATTTTACTTTTATTTACTAATGATTACTTCATTTTATTATACAATAGAAGAAAACATGTAAAGAGGGATAGTGAATGACAGCTCAACATAGCCAAAATGATGATCAAAATCAACTATCTATAGATGACCTAGGGATTCGCCCTACCGTAATTGAGCAGGTCCCTCATCTTTTGCCTGCCCGTAAGGGAACGGCAGCGTCTCATGCTGTCCGGTATAAGGATTTTGGTGCACTTTCATTTGCGGATATTGAGCTGTTCGCTAAACTCCCTGATCATCCGTTGTGGAGTCAAGTCGAGCGTTTCGTTGATTTTTCCTTTGCAGATGAGCTCTGTGCCCACCTGTACTCCTCTCAAGGTCAGCGGGCCTATGCGCCATCTCTTAAACTTAAAATACACCTTGTCCAAGAAATGGAAAGTTTGTCCGACCGTGAAACGGAAGTTCGTTTGATGTTTGATATGGCGATTAAACGTTTCCTAGGTGTCCCATTTTCGTTTAATGGTTTTGATCATAGCACGATTGCTTTTGATCGCAATCGCCTGGGCGATGAGCTTTTCCATGCTTGTTTTCATTATATTCTCGCTCAAACGAAGCAACTAGGCCTCTGGAAAGGGGAAAAAGAGATCTGGTTGGCGGATTCTTTCCATACGCATGCCATCTCTAGCAGTATGAGTGCGTACCGACTGGTCTTTCATGGCATGTTAAATCTGGTGAACCACTTAAAGCGTGCGCACGGGCAGCTGCATAGCGCCATGGTAGCGAGTTTACAGATGCAAAACTGGTTCGATCCGCTTGGTGCAGACAGTAAGCCGGAAGAGCGGCTTGCCGCGTTTAAGTTACTGGTTGCTAGAGCCTATGCACTTCTCTCTTACCTCAAGCAAGAACAGATCGAGCAGTGGCGCACGCAGGAAACGACCAAAAAACAACAAACACGTTTTCTTGAGCTACAAACTACGTTGGCGGACATTCTCGCGCAAAACACGCGGCCAACGAATCCCACCGACCCGGACTCTCCACGAAAGCTAGACACCTCGGAAGCGGAGGATTACGAAAAAATTCCAGCTAAAGAACGTCCCCAAAACCGCATTGTGAATGCGCATGATCCCAGTGTGCGAAATGGTCGCAAAACGGCGAGTCAACCCTTCACTGGGGATAAAATACAGGTTGTGGAGTCATGTGCCTCGGGATTCATTTTAGAGATTGAACCCATCCCAGGAAACGAGGCGGATGGCGAGCGCCTAGCGAGTTTGATTCAAAGTGTTGTGACTCACCATCGCATTGTGCCGGAGTATTTGGGTGCCGATTCGATGTATGGATTTGGATGCTACCGCGAACAGGTTGATCATCTAGGTTTGGGCATTCAGGTCGTGGCTCCAGTTACTAAGCCTAAGAATCCAAGTGGACTGCTCGGTAGTGAGCACTTTATTTATGATGCGCAGAACAAAGAAGTGACGTGTCCCGCAGGGAATACAACAAAGAAATTTTATGATAGAAGCCGAAAGGATGGTGTGCAATATGTCTTCAAGCGTAGTGTATGCGGAAAATGTCCGATGAAAGAAGCCTGTACACCAAGTGTAAAGGGGCGGAGTATTTTCATAAGCAACTATTATGAGGTTTATGAAGAGGCGCAACGCTTTAACGAGAGTGATGAAGGGCAAGCCATTTTACGTGCAAGAGGCCAGATTGAGCCAACCAACAATGAGCTCGCCAACCACCACAATATGAGGTACCCAAAGACCCGAAGGCGCGATAAGCTACGCATTACCGCTAAAATGAAAGGCATTGCGGTGAACGTAAAGCTCATAGTGAGAAAATTAGGGAAAGTTGCTTACAAAGATCCCTTTGTCCGGCATAAGCCAAGGGCAAAGGCTATTGCCGCATGCGCATAAACGGCTCTTTGCAGGAAGAACATCCTGCAAAGAGCCAAAAAAGTGAAATTTCCTGGGGAAAGTGCACTTAATTTGAAGCCAGAATTGGATATTTTTTTGAAGTGTGGGCCTAGGAATGGTTTTGAATGATTGTTGTTCGACAGTCTCTTATTCATCTTTACAGAAGAAAAAGTAAATGGAAACGAGTGAATAGCGATGTTTTCCATCGTTACAGAGTAGAAATAGGCAGTACTGTGAGCCAGAACGAAGCCATAGCGATGTTATTCATCGTTACAAACGTAAGTGAAAATGGAATCGAGCCCGCAATGATGTTTTCCATCGTTACTGACATGAACTGGGCAAATGCCATACCTAATTTCCTACTTAAAAACAACGAAAAGTCCGTTTAAGCCATCACACAGGCTATATACGGCCTTTTTGCATCTATAAAACGACGCCGGGATTTTTTCAGTGCCTTGGAAAACACTGACGGTATTCTCATAAACGGGCGAAATTGTAAGCGTTAACAAGAAAATGAGGTGATCTTTATGGGGACGCGATTATTATCCGAATCTTTAATTAAACAGCATTTTCCCAAGATCAGGTATGTAAGAGTCCATACGTCCGGCAAATATGCAGCAACCATCTACGCATGGAATGAAAACTTGGATTTGCCGGATACCGAAATCCGCAGTTTGAAACAATTTGCTTCCGAATATTTGCATCCGTACGTCTGTTTTAAGGTTAAATCGTATCACATGGTCCAGATCGATCAAGTGCCGCAAGTACATGAACATGAATTGCCGGAGCTGATCATCAAGGCGGCCATGAATAGGAACTTGAATCAATACGGAATCATCGCCGTTATCAATAAATTGTTTCCTAATGGCCGATTGTCATTTAATAGGTACGATGCTGCCGTGGGGATCATTCATTTTGACTTCCACGCTACCGCTACAGTAAGTGAAGAAGATCAGAGTTTCATTGGCTATTGCTTGCGCGAAATCATTCCAGTAGGATCTATCTCCGAAGTGACTTTTTACTCGGGAGCCAGACTGGAATCCATCTGAGAAGCGGGACTCGCCTGCAACTAAATCATGAGAAACGGAGCACCATGGGAGAAGCGGAGAAGCTTACCCGTGATGCCCCGTTTTTTTTAACAGCAGCGATTAATTTTTCCGCTTTCATAGCGGTCGCGCAGCGTACATATATAAAATTCTTTTTCCGTCATAGGCGTTGCATCCGGATGGTGCTCTTGTTGATGCTGCAAGTAATTGTTATAGTCCGGAATACTGAAAATGATTTTGATGGTAGCTCTGGTCTTCCTTACAAAGCTCATAATCGTTCTCAAGGCGTCACGCTCCGAATGTGGACTGTACAAACGGCGCTTCATGCAGCTGAGGCCGTTGTTTTGAATCAGGATTCGATACCAGACTCGTAAAGACTCAATGATCATGAGGATGACGACGATTCCGAAAAAGATCGTAAGTATGGCATCGACATAGTTGTTCGTCACGATTTGATGCATGACAACCATATTTTTGGCAGGCGCAATGATTTGGCATTACCAAAAGGCTTTGGCTTCGGACAGGAAGGTCGAGAAAATTTCCGCCATCACCACCGCCAGTGTCGGTGCGCCTCCTGTTCGGGTGAGGATCGTTTTCTCGCCGATGGCAGCAGCTGTGCTCGTAATTTGCTCTGGTGTGACGGTGAAGCCCCACGACGAGGTTTTAGCTGCAACTGCAGCCGGAGAGGTGCTCATGGCGAAGTAGATGCCAGACCTTTGAGGATATGAATAATCAAGTTCTAGTAAAATAATCCTAGCAGATATTTAGTCTTCTTGCAGCATGAAATGATATAATAGCTTTGAGTTTACAAATTTTGTAATGCTTATAAAGGAGCTAAGACAATGAGCGCAAATCAAGCTTTGCCTAGAAGTCATCCAGAGTCTCAAGGTATTGCAGCGGGTGCTATTGCAAGTTTTCTTCAAGAGATTCAAGACCGCAGCCTGGAGCTTCACAGCTTCATGCTCGTACGACATGGTCATGTTATTTCGGAAGGCTGGTGGTCGCCTTATTTGCCGAAACGCCCGCACATGCTGTTCTCTTTAAGTAAAAGCTTCACGTCAACAGCTATCGGTTTGTTAGCGGCAGAAGGCCGAATCTCATTGGATGACCGTGTAGTTTCTTTTTTTCCGGAGGATGTTCCGGATGAGCTTTCATCGAATTTATCGGCAATGACGGTTCGCCACTTACTCATGATGGGAACAGGACATGCGAAGGATGCGTCCGCAAATCTGCATTGCTCTGACAATTGGGTCGGCCATATTTTAACGCTTCCTGTAGAATATGAACCGGGTACGCATTTCGTCTATAACAGCGGAGCGACCTATTTGCTCTCGGCCATTATACAGAAGGTTACGGGTATTACCTTGCTCGACTACCTTGGACCGCGACTGCTGGAAACCCTTGGCATCGTGGGCGCGACTTGGGAGAGCTGTCCCCGCGGCATTAATATCGGCGGCTGGGGGATGAAAATTACAACTGAAGATATCGCCAAGTTCGGGCAGCTTTATTTGCAAAAAGGGCAATGGCAAGGGAAACAGCTCCTTCCGGAAGAATGGGTAGAAGCGGCCACGTCTAAACAGATCGACAATGGCTCGAATTCCAATTCTGACTGGTCGCAAGGGTATGGTTATCAGTTCTGGAAATGCCGACACGGAGCGTATCGCGGGGACGGCGCTTTTGGGCAATATTGTATCGTTCTGCCGGAGCAGGATGCTGTCATCGCGATTACGTCGGGCGTGAACGATATGCAGATCGTCCTCGACGTCATTTGGGAGCGATTGCTGCCTGCCATGAAAGACGAGGCGCTGCCAGCCTCCGACAAGGGAGCAGTTGAAGCGTTAGACCAACGGCTGCAGGGACTTCGTTTGGAATCGCCAAGAATGGATCCAAGTTCATCCCTGGAAGCTGAAATTACAGGAATCGAGTATGTGCTGGAGGACAACGAAGAACGGCTGCGCGCTTGTTCGTTCGATTTTAACGATGCGGTTATCACCTTACATATAGAGAATGATAGAGGCAAGCATGCTGTATACTTCGGCAGAAACGAATGGTCCGAAGGGACCTATACGCTGCATATGAGAGAAGCAAATCCAGGCTTCGGCTCAGCGACATGGCGGGATACGAATACACTGGTATTAACGCTAAGATATGTTGAGACGCCATTCTGTTTAACTGTTACTTGCACGTTCCTTGAGGGTACAATCCAATTGCAGATTAAACAGAACGTCTCGTTCGGCGGAGGAGATCCGAATATCCTTACAGGAAAGGCACGCAGCTGATAAGTTGGCGTAAAAAGGGCAAAGCACAAACATGGCGGCCGTGAGGCGGCTTGTTTGTGTTTTTTGCTGCATAGGGGTCCCAACAAGGTGTTTCCCATTGTTATCGTTGGCAAGGGGAGATGAAGTCGTGTTTCTGAAGGCTTATAGTGCTTATAGACGAGAAAAAAAGGAGCTCTGTACGCTGAGCGAAGCTGGAAAGATGTTTAACATCGTTACAGGCATCTGGGGATGTTGGGGTTGTGTCTCGAACGATATTTTTCATCTTTACAGACAAGAAAAAAAGCAGCTCTGTACGCTGAGCGAAGCTGGAAAGATGTTCAACATCGTTACAGGCATCTGGGGATACCGGGGTCGCATCTCTAACGATATTTTTCATCTTTCCAGACGAAAAGATGGAAGGTTGTCAAAGGCAGTTCGTTCCCAAACGAACGGCTTTAGGCAAGGACCAAGCTGCAGGTAAGCTTTATCTCATATGACCGGGGACGATCATGATCGCACGATCTAATCGGCGATGTTTCCACATTACCGTTGGATTTTGTACAATAAAACGCTTCTTTCCAACTGCTTTTATAGCTTTCTATTGGAAATATTCCATTAGATTCGCTATTATTTCTTGCTGAGTGCTGTTTCGAGATAGTTTCGCTGTATAAAATCCAACCTGAACGCATGATTTCACTCCTCGTCCTAAAAACACTGTACATTTTCCAATAGAGTAGCACCCTCTAAGACAGTTGATGGAGTGGTTTCATATTTTTCTTGCAGCAACATCAAACCGCTTCTCACTACGCTTCGTTACCTTAACAGGAAAGGCATTCATACAGAAATGGAATGTGCCTTATATCATTTAAGGAGGCGTGGTATCACGTATGTGGAATCTCAAAAAATTTATCTTATCAGCTTTCTTGCTTCTGGGTGTCGTCATGGTTCTGTCAGCAGCTTCAGCGGCGGCAGCCGAGCCGTTGCATGTGAAATCCGAAACTGATGTCGCTGGCGATCTCGGTATTTTGCAAGGGGATGGAAGCGGACTTACAGCGGAGTATTTGAACAAGTCAACAACAAGGCTGCAAGCGGCGATCATGTTTCTCCGGCTCAAAGGATTGGAAAGCGAAGCGCTCGCATACAGCGGGTCGGATAATTTTAATGATGCGAACCTGGTTTACAAAGAAGGCCAGTCGATACTTGCTTATCTAAAAGCTCATCCTGAACTGGGCTGGCAGGGGCCCGGCGACAACCTGTTCGATCCGTTAGCGGGTATCACAGCTCAGGCTTATTACAAAGTCTTGCTGGAATCTCTCGGTTACAAGCAAGGTGTAGATTTCGAGTACGCCCAAGCGATTGCGGTCGCAGAGCAAAAAGGGTTATCTAAAATTGCCGGTGTGCAACAAGTCGTCAACATGAATATTGCAACCGCTACAATCGAGGCCTTGCGGGCGCCGCTCAAAGGCGATTCCAAAACACTGGCAGTCTCATTGTCGGAAAAGGGAATCCTTTCATCTCAAAAACTTGACGCGCTTACATACAAGTCGTTGAATTTAAAGCAGAGTGAATCGCTTGGGAATTATCTGGCCGATTCCAAAGGCATGACGCTTTATTATTTTACAAAAGATGTTGCCGATATCAATTCGTGCGTGGGAGATTGTCTGGTCAATTGGCCGATCTATAATGACGATCAATTGCTGGTGCCCGCCGGTTTCAACGCAGCAGATTTTAGCGTTTTCGTTCGCAAGGACGGTAAACAACAAGTCACGTACAAAGGCTGGCCTTTATACTATTTTGTGAAAGATCAAAAAGCCGGTGATACCAAAGGCGAAGCTGTAGGAAAAGTTTGGTACGTGATCAAGCCTTCTAACGGAATCGCGTTAGGTACGAAAACCGACTTGGGGAACTTTTTAACGGATGCCAACGGAATGACGCTTTATTATTATGATAAAGACACCAAAGGCGTCAGCAACTGTGCCGGTAAATGTCTGGAGAAATGGCCGCTGTTCTACGCCGACCACATTTCGGCGCCAACAGGAATCAATCAGGCTGATTTTGGCAACATTGTTCGCGCTGACGGGAAAAAGCAAACGACGTATAAAGGCTTCCCTTTATACTATTGGGTAGATGATAAGAAAATGGGAGATACGCTTGGGCAAAACATCGGCAATGTATGGTTCGTTGTCGATCCTGTGAAGTTCAGCGGCACGAAAGCCGTGAACAGCTCGGTGAAAACGAGCAAATCCGACCAGCTTGGCACGTATTTGGTTGATTCGAACGGAATGGCTTTGTACCTGTTCACGAAGGATAAAGCCGACCCGAATTCATGCGTCGGAGGGTGTCTGGTCAACTGGCCTATCTTCTATGATGCGAACCTGACTGTGTCCAGCGATTTGAATGGAAGCGACTTCGGCGTGTTGACCAGGGGCGACGGCACCAAACAAAATACTTACAAAGGCTGGCCGTTGTATTATTGGATTAAGGATAAGAACCCTGGCGAGACAACCGGTCAAAATGTAGGAAAGGTCTGGTTCGTCCTCGATCCGGCTAAAACCGAGACTAGATAAACTCAGATTCTACCCAAAAGTCAGCTGTTTCCGTAAGCTCCAACTCGCTGCTTGTGCAGTCTGGGTTGGAGTGTTTGTCTTTTTCAGCTGAAAATATGGTAGACTGGAAAAAACGTCATTTTCGACTCGGGGTGTGCCGAACCATGCGAAATCGAACAGATGGGGAGCTCATGAAGCTGGTCATGCGCAAGGAGTCTCCAGCACTGGAAGAGCTTTACGATCGTTACGCCAAGCTGGTGTATTCGTTTGCTATGAAATCAATGAAGGATGAACAAGCTGCCAGAGAAATCGTGCAACTGGTGTTTACACGGCTCTGGACGACAGAAAAAGGTTATGACGCAAGTAAAGGCGGCTTTGTCAACTGGATCATTACGATCACTCGTAACATTACGATCGATTATGTACGCAAGAACCGCAAACTTAACGAAGTGGTACGGTTCGAGCCGCGAGAATGGGAGCAAACTTTGATTTCCGGAGAACCCGGTCCAGAGTCCGCTCTATCGCGTAAATGGATGGGGGAGCAGATCCAACAGGCTTACGTCCATCTTTCAACGAATCAGATCGAATTGATCGAGCTGATGTACTGGGAGGGCTATTCGTTAAGCGAAATTGCAATCCAAAAGAATGAACCGGTAGGAACTGTGAAAAGCCGTCTGCACCAATGTTTAAAAATACTGCGCAAGCATCTGACATCACTGAGGGAGGGATGACGTATGAACGAACATGAACCTGTAGACTGCGGCTTTATTATCAACTATTTAACAGGCGAGTGTACGGAGCTGGAGCGTGCTGCTTTTGAACGGCATCTGCGAACTTGTGTCTCTTGTCAAGAAGAGCTGCGCGAACTCCAGTCGGTATGGCAAACGCTCCCTTATCAGATGGAAGAAGTGGACGTTCCGCCGGATTTGAAGCGGCAAGTGATGCAATCGATTGTGCCGGCCGAAGCGCCAAAACACAAAAAATCATTTACGTGGCTTTATGGAACGGTCGCAGTTATCGTGCTTGGCATTATCGTTGGAGCTTGGTGGAACTACAGCACGACCACCCGGTCGAACGAAGAGGCAAGCGCAATGCTGCGAAATCCAGCCGAGATCGTAGGCACATATACGCTGAAATCCGTGGACAGTTCAATGCCTTTAGCCGCAGGCACCGCATGGGTTGTTCAGCACGGGGACATCCATAACGTCGTCGTCAATTTGTCCGGGCTTAAGGAAACCCAAGGGGATTGGGCCTATCAGGTTTGGCTGAATCATAACGGAAAAAAATATAATTGCGGAACGCTGCGCGTAGATGATAAAGGCACCGGCGTTCTGACCTATGATGTTCGTGTCAAAGAATTGCAGATTGATTCCATCGGCGTCACGCTGGAGCCGGATCCGAACGGCACTCAGCCGAGGGGGAAAAAAGTGTTAGGTACTTCGTAACAGGATAAAAGCTAGGCAGGGTTCCGTTCCCGCCTAGCTTTCTGCTTGAAATTGATCTTAAACGAGAGGCTGCTGAATTAAAGTAGCGATAACCACCTTTCATTTCTCATCATGACATCTTTCATTCTGCGTATGCCCTCTTTAATTTTATCGGCCGTTAGCCCTCCGTAACCGAGCACGATGCTATTCGCATAGGTGCCTTTAGCCAAAGCAAATTGTTCGACGGGATACACAATCACATCCTCTTCTTTGAACTGCCTCAGCAGTTCGTCGTCAAAAGAAATGCCCTCGAACCGGACAACAAGATGCATCCCTGCGGCATGTCCAAGAATCTCCACATCCCCGAATTGTTCAGCCAGACTTTTAATCAGCACCTCTCTGCGTTTGCGGTACACTTTTCTCATGCGGCGAATGTGCCGCTCCAAATGCCCTTTTTCGATAAATCGGGCGAGGATGAGCTGTTCAAGCGCCGATGTGTGCCGGTCTAAATACCATTTGTTCGTCTGAAACGCTGCCAAAAGTGAGTGAGGGAGAACGATATAACCGATTCTCAAGGAAGGAGAAAGGATTTTACTGAAAGTTCCAACGTAGATCACTTTCTCCGGATCCAGCCCCTGCATGGAATGAACGGGGACGCCGTCGTAGGTGAACTCGCTGTCGTAGTCGTCTTCGACAATGAAGCAATCCATCGCTCTCGCGTATTCTATCAATTGAATCCGTCTTTGAATCGGCAAGGTGCCGCCAAGCGGGAACTGATGGGAGGGGGTGACGAAGATGAAGCTGGGTCTATCGGTACAAGGCAGCCGATCAGGGAGGATCCCTTTATCATCTACTTGTATGGGTCGTACCTCTGCACCTGCATATGTGAAAATCGTGCGCATTTCGCTTGCCGCGGGGTCTTCGACTGCGATATAGGATTGCGGATGCGTGAGCAATTTGGTAATCAGATAAAGAGCTTGTGTGGCACCGCTCGTAATGAGGATTTGATTGGGCTGGCAGCGGACACCCCGGACTTGTCTCAAATAAGGAGCCAATACCCGTCTTAGTTCAAAAGCGCCTTCAGGCTCTATATAGCTAAACGAATGCTCAGGAGATTCGTAACAAGTTTCTTTTGCCAGTCGCCCCCAAAGGTGGCGTGGAAAATAATCCGTCGCCGGGCGGCTCGCATGAAAATCGATGACGGTGCGGCCGGATTGCTTGGTAGATATCTCTGCACCACTGCCGGAAGTTGCTTCGGAAACGGGCTTCAAGCGCATCGAAGAACCTTCCGCTACATAGGTACCTGAGCGTGGACGCACTTCCAAATAGCCTTCAGCAAGCAACTGATCGTAAGCTTCCATAATAATATTTCTGGAGACGCCGCTTTGCGAAGCAAGTTCTCTGGAGGATGGCAGCTTCATGCCTACCTGAAGGACTTCATTCCAAATGGCTTCGCGGAGTTGTTCATAAACCTGAGTTGTTAATGTGTGCTCCTTCTCTCTGTCCACAATAAGCAGCATGAGGGCTCTCCCATCCTTGGTGAATGAATCTGGCACTATCAAAATGATGAAAACGTGGATCTTTTGAAACCAGATTACTTCATATTATGATGTCTTCAAGATGGTATTGCAAATAAAGGTTGAGGAGCATGTAAAATGAAAACGATCGGTTTAATTGGTGGACTTAGCTGGGAATCAACGACGGAATATTATCGTCATATCAATCGGATCATGAATGAGCGCTTGGGCAAATTACATTCGGCCAAATGTATGCTGGTATCGCTCGATTTCGAAGAAATCGCCAAGCTTCAGGAAAGCGGAGAATGGGAGGACGCAACCCGGATCATGGTGGAAGCCGCGCAAAAGCTGGAGGCAGGCGGAGCGGACGTTATCGTCATCTGCACAAACACGATGCACAAAATGGCTGAAGCCGTACGCGCATCCGTTCAAATTCCGCTGCTGCACATTGTCGACGTCACGGCGGACAGGATCAGAAAGCAAGGACTCCGCAGAGTGGGCCTTATGGGGACGCGGTATACGATGGAGCAGGCATTCTATCGGGAGCGACTCCAAATGCAAGGGATAGAAGCGATCATTCCGGAAAGCGATGAGCGAGATTTCATCCACAGTGTGCTGTTTCACGAGCTGTTCAAAGGCAATTGCAACCCCGAATCCAAAGCGAAGTTTCTTGAAATCATAGAACGATTGCACATAGAGGGTGCGGAAGGAATCATTTTAGGCTGTACGGAAATCCCATTACTCATTCAGCAGGAAGATACCCTCATCCCCCTATTCGATACGACTCGCATTCATGCAGAGGAAAGCGTAGAGTTTGCTTTAGCCATGACCTAACACTTACCAAACATATTCGTGTTTAAATATAAGCATTAAGGTGGATTGATATTGATCAGACGCCATGATTTAATAGGAGGACGATACTGGTTTGAGAACTTTGAACGATCTCTAAATAGGGGAGTCTGAAAAACATGGGACTATATAATGCAGTTGAAACAATCGTCAGCAATATGTACGAAGAGTTTCAAAAAAGCTATGCGCTTAAATGCGAGTGTGAGCAATGCAAGGAGGATATTCTTGCGCTGGTTTTAAATCGCATCCCTCCCAAATACACGTCAAGCGAAAAAGGGCAACTCTATATCAAAACCCTTTATTTAAATCCCCAGCTGCAGTCCGATGTCATGAGAGAGCTGATGCGCGCGGCTTTGGTCGTAGAGCATAACCAAAATCATGTAAATGCCGAAATCGATCATCATTAATTTTGACACGAAAAATCAAACAAAATGACACCGATCTGTCAATTTCGAATAAAAAGCGAAGAATTGACACATAAGTCCGCTAAGAAAACCGTTCTTAGGGGGCTTTTTTTTATGTAATATTTTCGTGAAATGAAGTTTTGCCGACTATAAAAGGGAAGAGACTAGGTGAAGCCATGCTTTTTCAATTAAGTGAAGTGCCATTCAGCAGATTTGGATCATTCTTGGCTGTAACCGAAAGCGCTTCAAACGGTCAAGATCAAGGTATTTATATTAAAAGCGTACGCGGAGGCGATGAAAAGTCCGGACTCCTCTTTCGAATGGAAGCAACTTGGGAGGGCCTGGCTGTGCCGTACGGCTATCAAGTTACTCCTGCGTTACTGGAATTGGAGACAGACTGGGGTAGAATCGCGATTTCATTCTTAGAGCATGACGTGATTCGGATTCAGGGGCAGGGGATCGGTCTAAGGCTTATCGTCGTTAACGATACGTACGATTATGCCATTCCGATGGGGAATTTCATTGAACTGAATAGTTACTCGAAGGAGCGGCGTTATGCTCTTCAGATGCGTCATGGCCAGATAGAAATGGATGCCCCATGGGAGCATTCAAGATGCCGGAGCATTACGTTTGACATCTGCCCTGTGGAAGAGAAGGACTCCATGGAGCTGTTGATTCATGAATACGAAGTCGTACCTAGATCGGACTTTCAAGAATGCGCTTCCAATAGTGCGGAAGCCCACTTTCAATCCTACCTCGCGAAGACGCCGACGTGCCCGCCCGAATATCAGGAGGCGCGCGAGCTTGCCGCCTATATTACGTGGTCATGTGTCGTCGAACCCGAGGGTTATTTGCCGCGCAGAGCGATGTATATGTCCAAAAACTGGATGACCAACATCTGGAGTTGGGATCATTGCTTCAATACGATGGCGCTCGTACACAACGACCCCGAGCTCGCTTGGGATCAGTTCATGATCTTTTTTGACCGGCAGCATGAATCCGGCATGTTGGCGGATTTCATGAATGATAAATATGCATTATGGAACGGCTGCAAGCCGCCTATTCACGGGTGGACGCTGGCTTGGATGATGAAGCAGACCGATTGGATTACGGATGAACGTGTGCAGGATGTGTACGAACCTCTGGCACGTTGGACGAACTTCTGGTTCCGTTACCGGGATACCGATCATGACGGGATTCCGGCTTACAATCATGGCAACGATAGCGGCTGGGACAACAGCACGATTTTTCATCTGGGTGTACCGCTGGAGTCTCCGGACTTATGCGCATTCCTCGTACTGCAGATGGATGTGCTGGGCCAATTGGCGCAGAAGCTCGGGCTGCATGACGAGGCATCGAGATGGAACCAGCGTTCGGAAGAGATGCTGCAAGCCATGCTGAAGCATTTCTGGAACGGGGAGGCATTCGAAGCCAGACTTTCCGTAAGCCGTAAGCCGAGTGTCGGCGACAGTCTGCAGTTGTTCCTGCCGATTGTGCTTGGATCGAGGCTGCCGGAGGACGTCGTCAAGAAGCTTCTGATCGGCTTGAAGCAGCAAGGACGGTTTCTGACCGAGCACGGTTTTGCAACCGAAAGCGTGAGCAGTGAATTTTATAAAGCGGACGGCTATTGGAGGGGGCCGATTTGGGCGCCTTCCACGATGCTGATCGTGGAAGGGTTGAAAGCTTGCGGAGAGCATGAGTTTGCACTTGATATCGCGGAGCGCTTCTGCCGCATGGCCGCGAAGAGCGGGATGGCGGAAAATTATGATGCCCAGACAGGAGAAGGGCTGCGGGATCGCGCCTTTACTTGGACGTCTAGCGTGTTTCTCATTCTGGCTAACGAACTTTTCCAAGCAGGTCGAACCTAATACGAATCATACATGCCGGGGATGCAGGTCCCCGGTTTAAGGCTTGTCTTTTTTCGCCAGTGCCCCTCTTCATGCAGCCCATGCTATAATAGTTCATATGTCGAAAATTGAGAGTTGATGATGTATGCGTTTGCAATTCAGTCGCCTATTGAAATTTACAAAACAAAGCCTGCAAACCAAGCTCACTCTGTTTATCATGCTGGTCGCCACCATTCCGATGCTTCTGTTTGGTTTTTTCTCCTATTTGAAATCGTCGCAGATGATCAATCAGCAGTTTGGTTTGTACGGCAACAATTCCGTGGCCCAACTGCAGTTTCAGATCGATTCCAGCTTGCGGCAGATGAAATATACGGCAACCGATATTTTGGCCTATTTGCTCGACCCCAAATTTACGATTCTGCATGAGGAAGTGCCTACAACGTACAAAGGCTTTCAAGATGAGCAGCAGCTGGAACAATTTTTGAAAGCGCATAAAACGATCGATACCAAAGGAATATTCATCATCACCCAATCCGGTTATTATTACGGTGAAAGTATGATCGATGTGCAGAAGATTACGGAAGAGCGGCTTTTCGAAAATGTGAACAGCTATCCGGATAGCTACTGGTTTGGGATTTATGAACCCCAGCATTATAAAAGCGGACTGACAAGTCCCGGCGAGAAAGTTATCGGTCTGTTGTTTGAAATCAAGAACCAGAACAGCTTTCTGGAAGGCAGTCATATCCTGATCGAAGGAAGTGCCGATAAGCTTCTGGCGTTATTCAAGGAATTCGAAGCAGATACTCATGCGCATATGAAATTGACGGACCGACAAGGCCGGATTATATACCAAACGGAGCCCGGTTTTAGCGGCAAGCCGACAGACGTCGTTTGGGTCAAATCCTCGGAAGTGACCGATTGGAGCATCGAGGTTCGCATCCCTTACAGTGAGTTTTATAAATCGTCCGTGCTCATTCGCACGTTCACCATACTGGCGGCAGCCGTCGCTTTACTAGTTGCGCTCATTCTCTCCTTCGTGATATCCTCCAGATTCATCCGGCGTATCAAACGTCTGAAGGAAACGATCCAGCTGGTCGGCATCGGGCGATTGGAGACACGGGTGGAGGTAGATTCGGAAGATGAGCTGGGCAGGCTTGCGTTCAGCTTCAACAATATGCTTTTTCAGCTGGAAACGCTGATCGGTGAAGTGCGCCGCGCGGAGGGCTTGAAGAAGGAAGCGGAGCTTCGGGCGCTGCATTTTCAGATCAATCCTCATCTGCTCTTAAACACGCTGGCCTCCATTCAATGGAAGGCGAGGCTGCAGGGCGCTCAGGACGTGAACAAGATGATCTATCATCTGACGAAGGTGCTGGATGGGAATTTGAATTTTACCCGAGAAATCGTCACTTTAGATAAGGAATTAGAGCTGATCGATCATTTTTTGAACATTCAGCAGTATCGTTACGGGAACGTCTTCTCTTATGCGATTACGAATAAGGGGGTTGCTTTGGAGCGGGTACACATACCAAGGATGACGCTTCAGCCGCTTGTCGAAAATATATTTTTCCATGGATTCGAAGACGGAGAAGGGACAATTGAACTTACGATCGAGGCGGATCAGGGAGATGCGATTCTGACTTTGGCGGATAATGGCAAAGGGATGAAGCCTGAAACGCTTGCTCGTCTGCTGGATTCGAATGAATCCGGACAATCGTTGAAACGGATTGGCATGTTTAATGTCGACCAGCGCATTCAATTGCATTTTGGTTATAAATACGGTCTTCGCATTCAATCCGAACTGGGCGCGGGAACGACCATTACGATTCGGTTACCTTATGGGGAGGAGCAGCTGTAGATGGTTCAAGAGACTCTTATTGGCGTCATGCTTGTGGACGACGAAGCAATTATTCGCAAAGGGTTAAAAGCGACCATTCCTTGGGAAAAATACGGGATGAAGGTCGTCGCAGATGCACCCAGCGGGACCAAAGCATGGGATGCTTATATGACCGAGCGGCCGGAAGTGGTCATCACCGATATTGTCATGCCGGAAATGAACGGAATTGAGCTCGCCAAATTAATTAAAGAACACGATCCTCACACCAAAATTTTGCTGCTAAGCTGTCACAGCGATTTCGGGTTTGTGCAGCAGGGGCTGAAGCTTGGCGCTTCGGGTTATGTATTGAAAACATCCTATAATGACGATGAATTAGAAGAGTTTCTCCAGCAATTTCAAAATGAAATTGGCCATGCGAAGCTGCTGCGCAAGCAAGAGAGCCAAAAACAATTTCTCGACTGGTTGTACGGGATCGATAGCAGCCTTACGGAGTCGATGCCTAGTGCTAAGGAATGGCAGTGGGTGCTGGAGACGAGTTTCATCTACCTGGCAGCCCATGTAACCGCGGATGCTGCAGTTTATTTGAAGGAAATGGCCGCTCAAGGGTCGTTTGAGATGGTCAAATTCGCCGAGGACCGGTACTTTTTGTTTGTACCTGCTGCTAACGGCAAGGAGTTTGACAAGCAGCTGAACGATATGAAAAGCCGGTATCCGCAGCTGCGCTGGATCAAGGAAGGGCCTGTTCAGGGGATCGCCGCATGGATGGATGCCGTGAAACGGGCATATCGCCAGACGGAGATCGAGCATACGTACAATGTCAACCCCGAATCCTGGCCAGAGCCGATCGCCCATGCCGTCAAATTGATAGTCGAGCGGGTGGAAGAGAAATTGTCCGTCTCCGATGTAGCTCGCGAGGTGGGTCTAAGCAGAAGCCATCTCAGCAGCTTGTTCAAGAAGACGTTAGGCGAGGGATTCGTTGCTTATACGTATCGAACGAAGCTGAAGGCTGCCCAGCAGCTGTTGACGACGACCGATATGACCATACAAGATATTGCAGATAAGCTGGGCATGATCGATGCCAAATATTTTAGCAAATGGTTCAAACGCTGCACAGGCAAAACGCCGAGCGAGTTCCGCAACGTGAAAAAGCAATAAGCATTGTGAATGAGTTCTTTGCAGCAGTTTTGCAAAGAACTTTTTTCTCATCATGCTCGCTCGCCCTTGAGGTGAAGAGCCAAGAACATAAAATCAGAAACCAAACGCCGAACAAATTTCCACCTGCCGCCGAGTATGGAAAGAAAAACGGACATCATTCATCCACATTCCGTTCAATCCTCGGTTCAGACCAAACGGATACGGATTTATAATGAAAGCGATTCAACCAATATATGAAGGAGGGGTTCCCATGAAACGTTCCATGGTAGTTGTGATTCCCGTTTTGATGACGCTTTCAATGATGGCAGCAGGGTGTGGAGCTTCAGAGGGAAATACAAGCAAGCCGACAGCGGCCGCAACAGAAAAGGCTGCAAGCGGTACAGGTACGACGAAAGACAGTTCCGGAGGTGGCGCCAAAGTGACGCTGCGCTTCGCGACTTGGGATACCGGAGATGCGCTGAAGATTGAGCAGGATATCGCGAAAAAGTTTGAGGAGTCTCACCCGAATACGAAAATTCAGGTAGAGGCCTATGGCGACGGCTTTGATCAGAAGCTGGCAGCAGCCATCGGCGCCAATGACGCCCCTGACGTTATGTACATGTGGGATTTCCCTACGTATGACGCCAATCTGGAGCCGCTCGACGATCTGATGAACAAAGATGCGGATTTGAAACGCGACGATTTTTATCCGGGACTTTTTAATTACGTGAAAGTAGATGGAAAATCGTACGGCTTGCCCGCCGGTTTTACGACCAGGATAATGTATTACAATAAAAAGCTGTTCGACCAGGCCGGTGTGCCTTACCCGAAAGAAGGCTGGACTTGGAATGACCTGAAGGATGCGGCTAAGAAATTGTCGGATCCGTCCAAAAAGCAGTACGGCATCGGAATTCGGGCCTCCAATGATCCTTATGATCTCCAAGGTATGATCTGGAGCAACGGCGGCAGCTTTATCAGCCCAGATGGCAAGACCATCGAAGGATTTATGAACGGCAAGGAAACTGTAGAAGCTACGCAGCTTCTCGGCGATATGCTCAAGCAGAAAGTCGGCGTAGTGGTTGGCGGCAAAAACCAGCAATCCGGTGACGATGTGTTCAAAGCCGGCAAAATTGCGATGTGGGAAAGCGGCATTTGGCCATTGGACGATTTCAAGAAGACCGGTATCGATGTGGGCACCGTTGTAATGCCGTCCTTCCCGGGGAAACCGCTCAAAGGCGTCGTTGCTGAGTCGGCCATCTCGATCTCCAAAAACTCGAAACACAAGCAAGAAGCTTGGGATTTTGTGAAATTCTACGCTTCTGACGTGGCTATCAAGATGAGAACGGCCGATCTGCCTGTTCGAAAAAGCGTGGCGGATCAGCTCAAGCTGAACCAGGACCCGATCTATCAACCGTTCTACAAAATGCTGGAAGCTTCCGACAACACGCCGGCCTTCTTGCTTAATGCCAAATGGAATGAAGTGAACCGCAATTTGACTTCCGCGATCGATGCGATCATTGCAGGTCAAAACGCGAAAGAAACTTTGGACATGGCGGTCAAGGATTCACAGAAATTTATTAAATAGCGAACCGGAATGGAGAATGAAACATGCAGACAGAGATGGCCAAAAGCATCCGCCTCCGCCGGACAACACTGAAGAGGGGTAGGATCACCCCCTACCTCTTCGTTCTTCCTTGGATCATAGGTTTCGTATCGTTCACCATGGGACCATTGTTATTTTCACTGGTCATCAGTTTGTACGATTGGCCGATTACAGGGCAAAGACATTTTATCGGACTGCAAAACTATATCAACATGTTCACGGATGATCCGCTTTTTTGGCATTCGTTAGGGGTGACCGTCAAGTTCGCACTCATGCTGGTGCCGCTTAATCTCGCTGTATCCCTGCTGCTGGCGATGCTGCTGAATCAGAAAATCAGAGCAAGCGGCTTGTTCCGGACGATTTTCTACTTGCCTTCGGTCATATCCGGTGTCGCGCTCTCGATGATCTGGTCTTGGATATTCAGCGGGGAATATGGACTGCTTAATTATGTGCTTTCCTTGATTGGAATTACCGGTCCTGATTGGCTGCGCGACCCGAATTGGGCGCTGGCTGCCATGGTTGGCGCAAGTTTATGGGCGCAGGGCTCGATGGTGCTCATTTATCTGGCAGGTTTGAAAAATATCCCTGCGGATCTATACGAGTCCGCTTCAATGGACGGAGCGAATGCGGTAAGACGATTTTTTTCCATCACACTGCCGATGCTGAGTCCGACGATTTTATTCAATTTAATCACTTCGATTATTGCGGCTTTCCAGCAATTGACGCTGGCGTTGACATTAACGAGCGGAGGACCGCTCAAGTCGACTTATTTTTACGCCATGTACGTATATGAGAATGCGTTTAAATATTTTCACATGGGATACTCCGCCGCGAATGCTTGGGTTATGTTTCTGATCGTGCTCTGCCTCACGTTTCTTGTGTTTAAATCCTCAAGTATGTGGGTTTTCTACGAGAGTGAAGTCAAGCAGCATAAGGGAAGCAAACGGGGAAAAGAGGGCTCCAAATGAAAAAAGCGCTCACTTACTTTTTATTAATTTTCTTCTCCTTGTTATTTCTGATGCCATTTTATTGGCTGGTCTCAACTGCGGTCAAATCGCCGGAAGAAATCTACATGTTTCCGCCGAAATGGATTCCTTCCGCCGTTCACTTGGAAAATTTCGTTCATGCCTGGACGATTCAGCCCTTTTACGAATTTTTGAAAAATTCTTTGACCGTTACGATTCTTTGCAATATGGGGCAGCTGATTTCATCGTCAATGGTCGCTTTCGGTTTTGCGCGTTTTCGCTTTAAAGGCAGAGATGTCCTTTTCATGATTTTGCTTGCGACGATGATGATCCCCTGGGATGTAACGATGATCCCGCTGTACATGGAGTTTAATCTGCTGGGCTGGATCAATACCTTAAAGCCGTTGATTGTGCCGGCATGGTTCGGTGCGCCCTTCTTTATCTTCTTGCTCCGCCAATTTCTGTTGACCCTGCCGCGCGAGCTCGAAGAATCGGCCAGCATAGATGGGGCCAGCGCATTCGGCATCTATTTGCGAATCTTTGTGCCGTTAATGGTGCCGGCGCTTATTCTCGTCAGCGTTTTCAATATGATGGATACGTGGAATGATTATTTGGGGCCGCTAATTTTCTTAAATGATGCCAGCAAGTATACGCTTACGCTAGGTCTGGCTCAGTTCAGAGGGATGTTCGGTGTCGATATGACCTCGATTATGGCGGTAACGACTCTCATCTGTATTCCGCCGCTCTTTATTTTCTTCCTGGCTCAGCGTCATATTGTACAAGGAATTGCAAATACAGGTATTAAATAATGGCACACAAAGGTCAGGTCCATCCGCCGACGCGGAGGGATCTGGCTTTTTTTATTTGTTCATTTATTTTTAAGAAATATAACGTATATTAATTTCAAATGACAGGAGAGGAATGAATTGAAGTGGCTTTCCGGCAAGCAACCCGAACTGAATCAACTTGGATTCCCCAAAAAGAAAGACTCGGGGTTATCGTAGCCGTCATCATTTCTGCGGTAATCATCATATGGGGACTATGGGGGATTATGAAGCTACCCGCAGTGTCTCTTCATAGCCGGTCTTTCGAGCATACGTATAAAAATTACGGCTCGAACGCCAGACTTGCGTTGTTTTTCGTTCTGGCTAATTATGTACTGGCAATCATAATCAGACTGCGGATATGGGATCGAATGGAGGTCCTCAAGAAATGGGTGATAGTGCTGCTCCGCTTTGCGCGCAGATGGCATACGCCTGTTGCAATTATTGCTATTGGGCTCATTGTTCTCCACGCAGCAGCCGTATTTATGTATGGTTTTAAGTTCGACTTCCATAACCTAAGCGGGCTACTTGCGCTTCTTGTTCTTCTTCCGGTGCCGATCTCCGGCTTGTTTAGGTACAAGCGGTTAGATCGAAAATGGCATCTGCGCTCCGGTATCGCATTTACCGTTTTATTTTTGATTCATGCATTTGTATAAAATTTTAAGAAGCAGGCAGCTGGAGATCCGGCATGCCTGTTTTTTTTATTGGTTATGCGTTTGAATTCGTGCAACGATATTTTTCATCTTTTCAGACGAGAGGATGGAGAATCAGGAGCTATCCGCTACCTTACATGCATAGTCTACAGTAAAAAGATGGATACTAATTGAAAATGGAGAAAGTTGGCATGTCTGTATGACTGAATGACGGGTGAAAGGTGACTCCATGCATATACCGGGTTCTGCTGAACTGCTCGAGGAAACGATCAAAAGTACTCTCCAACAAAGCTCGGATCTTGTGATCAAGACTGTAAAGGATCAGGCGAATCTCATATATATCAGCAACTTGATCGACTCTGAACTTGTTCATCAACAATTGCTGACTACGCTGCAGCAACTCCATCTTGAAGCGCTCAGCATGGAGGAGCTTGCGCAAGCGATCCCCGTCGGTGAGACAAGTTTAACTTGTTTGATCGAACAAGCGGTTGCCATGATTTTGCGAGGTTGGACGTTGGTATATAAGGTCGGCCATTCCGATGCCGTCATGGTCAATACATCCAAACGCCCGCAACGTGCTCCTTCTATCACCGAAATCGAGACGAATGTGACCGGGCCCCAGCTTGGTTTTACGGAATCGCTGCAAACCAACCTTGGAATCGTCCGCAGCTACATTTCGCATGAAAATTTGTGCACGGAATCGTTCCAGATCGGTGAGATAACAAGAACCCAGGTCCAATTGCTTTACATCAAAGAAGTGGCCGAGGAACAGACCGCTCAGACTATGCGGCAGCGTATTTCTGAATTGAAAATAGACGGTGTGGTTGGCAGTTCGTTATTGTCCCAGCTTATTGAAGATAATTCAATGACCATTTTTCCTCAATTGATGCTAACGGAACGACCGGACCGTGTAAGCTTTAGCTTGCTGGAAGGCAAAGTTGTCGTGCTTGTCGATGGGGGCAATTTTGCCATTGTAGGTCCAAGCACATTTCTGGATTTTTTCAAATCGCCGGAAGATCATTACTTGCACTGGAATATCGCCATGTTCGTTAGAGGACTGAGGTTCCTGGCGATTCTGATCTCCATCTTGCTCACCCCTGCTTATGTGGCTGCCTTAACGTTTCATTATGAGGTTATTCCTCCCAGTTTGCTCGTGCCATTAGCACAGTCGCGGTCAAGGGTCCCGTTTCCGCCATTGTTCGAATCTTTATTTCTTGAAGTGACGATTGAACTTCTGCGCGAAGCGGGGGCAAGACTGCCTACCAAGGTCGGACAGACGATGGGTATCGTAGGAGGTATCGTTATTGGACAAGCTGCCGTTCAAGCCGGATTTACGAGCAATATATTAATTTTGATAGTCGCATTAGCCGCGTTGTCTTCCTTTACGACACCGATCTATTTAATGGGGGTCAGCATTCGGTTTGTCCGTTTTCCAATGATAATCGCCGCAGGAATTTGGGGCGGGGTTGGCATTATGTTTTCACTTTGCTTCTTACTTATTCATCTATTACGTCAGACGAGTCTCGGACATCCATACATGCATCCGATTTTTCCACCACGATGGAGAGACATGATGGATACCGTCGTCCGTCTTCCTTTTCCATGGCTGTCCGGACGTTCAAATTTTACGCGGAATGAGGACAAGCCGAGGTTTAACCGCTCTCAAGCGAAACATAAAAAAGACATCGACGAGTAACGGGTGATAAGGAATGGACATTTCGGATAAACCGAGGCAAGGATTACTTTTTCAATCGTTTCTGCTTATTTTTGTTATTTCCAAAGCTCAATTGGGAGTTGGCGTTCTCGGATTTCAGAGGGTCATATTCAAATCTTCCGGACACGATGCTTGGATATCGGTATTGATAGCAGGCTTGGCCGCACATCTGATCATGTGGTTGATAATCCGAACGCTCAGCCATTACGATTCAGCAGACTTGTTCGGCATCCATTATGCGATTTTCGGCAAATGGATAGGCGGGTTCCTCAATCTCATCTACATGGCGTATTTTGCTTTTTTTGTTTTAAACATATCCGTTACGTATATTGAAACGATAAAGTCATGGGTTTTTCCTGATTTCCCGAATTGGCTCCTTATGCTGCTGCTCATTACATTAATCGCCTACGGCTTGACAGGCGGAATCCGTATTATTGTTGGAGTTTGCCTATTCGGATTTGTATTCACGTATGGAATTTCGTTGTTTTTTTACGCGGCGATGCAGCATGCCCAGTGGAGTTTTCTGCTTCCTGTCATGGAGGCGTCGCCTTCCAAATTGCTTCAAGGAACACGTGAAATGGCTCTAACGTTATCTGGATTTGAAGTGATTTTCTTTCTCTATCCGTTCCTTAAGGATCCGTGGAAAGCGAATCTTTATGCACAGTTGGGTATACTTGCGACAAACTTGTTGTATCTCTTCGTGATGGTCGTTTCCATCGTGTATTATAGTCAGAATCAAATGCCGATGACGATTTGGGGGACATTAAGTTTGTTGAAAATTATTCGTTTCCCGTTTCTGGAACGCTTCGAATACATCATCATACCGATATGGATGCTCATCTTGATATGCAACATGATGTTATTTACTTGGGTCATCCTGCGTGGCATGAAACGCATATTTGGGCTAAACCAGAAGCGGACACTAGCCATTTTCTTGCTCATTCTCTTGATCTCTTCTTTTCTTTTCACTACACGCGGACAAGTGAACAAAATGAACGATGTGATGAATGCCGTCACGACCTATCTGAGCCTTATTTATCCAGCTATTCTTTTTCTAGTGGTGAAAATTGTGCATGTTATGAGAAAAAAATCAACGGTCCAATAGCTGCATTTCTTGAAGGAGAGAACCATGTGAAAAGACCGCTTTGTTTAATTGTCATATTGAGTTCGCTTGTTATCTTCTCGGGTTGTGTGAAGCCATATATTTTAGAAAATTTGGCTTTAAGCATTATTATCGGGTATGACGCAATCGAGAAAGACCGAATTCTTACGACTACAGTGCTGCATAAAATCGATCCGTTAGCGAAAGAGAAAACGCAAATCGTGGCCAATACGGCATATACCAGCCAAGGTGCACGCATTTCTTCCAATCGGGAGCTTAGTAAATATTTGGTGGGCGGACAGGTACGGGTCGTGATGTATGGAAAAAAGCTTGCTTCGGGCGGTATCATAGACTTAGCTGACACACTTTCCCGTGATCCAACGCTCGGTGATATCATCTATCTATGTGTTAGCGATAACAAAGCTTCGGATATTCTAACGCGTCGCTATCCCGAGGTTTCGAATATAGGGATTTATCTCTACGAAAATATAAGGCAAAACTCGGATCTCGAGGAACTTCCATCGCCTTCGCTTCATGATTTTCTACGAGATTATTACAGTGTGGGCAAGGATCCTATAGTGCCGTTGCTGAAACGAAGGGGCAACGAGGTCGCCATCAATGGCCTTGCGTTATTTCGCGACGATCGAATGGTGCATGAAGTAAGGCCAAGAGAAGGTTTTTTGCTAAAAGTACTTCTTGGTAATAAGAAAACCGGAAGCTATGAGCTTGTGGTAAGTTCAGAGCGCTTAACAAAATACATGAAACATCCGGGTAAGGATCTTAAGATCGCATTCGTAAATCGAAAGAGCAGCAGACAAATCAAGCTTGTGCAAACGAGCGGCCCTGAGTTTGCTATGTCGATTTCCGTCCTTGGCGATCTTCAGGAAATATCGGATGCCTACTCATTTAACAAGCATGAAGCCGTGGTTGCGCTAGAAGAAGAAATAGGGTTAAAACTGGCTAAGGAAATAGAAAGATTCATTCATGACATTCAGATCCATGAATCCGATGTTGTCGGATTCGGAGAAGTGTATCGAAGTAAAGTCAGAAACTCGCATTTGACCAAAGAAAAATGGCACGCCATGTTCAAGGACGCCAAAATTAAGGTGAACGTTAAATTTACCTTGAGAAGTACGGGAGTGATTGAATAGAAATTAGCCCCTGAGTGCTGCACTCAGAGGCCATTTCAGCTCAATTACCGGGAATCTAAAGATGTCAACAAATCGGGAACAGTTACGAACGAATACCCGCTCTTTTGCAAATAAGTGATAATCTGCGGCAGAGCTTCCAGCGTATTGCTGAGATTACCGTTTTTACCGCCGGCAGAGTGCTGCAGCACGATGGCTCCGGGCGCCGCTTCTTTTTTGACGGCAGCCATGATCTGGTTCACGCTTTTACCGTCCCAGTCCAATGTGTCGACAGACCAGCCAATGATACGATGCCCTGACAAAGCGGCATCTTCCTTTACATCTTGGGAAACGGCGCCGTAGGGGGCCCGAAAAAGGGCAGGGGGCTGCCCGGTAATGCTTTTGATCATGTCATCCGTTTTCTTGATCTCATCTTGTATTTGATCATTTGGCAAATGGACAAGATCTTGATGGTCCCAGGTATGGTTGCCGATAACGTGGCCTTCCTGAGCGATTCGCTTGATGACTTCAGGGTACTTTTCCGCGTGTTCGCCAACCACGAAGAACGTAGCTTGAATGTTATACTTTTTCAGAATATCAAGTATTTTGGGCGTATACTTGTTATCCGGCCCATCGTCGAAGGTAAGGGCAATTTTGCGCTCTTTCAGAGGAACGTGGTTGATAACGCGGGCGGCTGCCGATTCCTTTGTTGTAGCAGCAACGGTTACCGCGGACGCAGCACCTGCCGCGTTTAGTTTGGCTGAAGTCACCGTTTCCGGATCCGGAGTGGCGTTGTTCTTGGCGCCAGTGCAGCCGGATACGAGGAGGGCAAATGATAGAAAGCCCAAGGCAAGATAAGATTTCATAATAGAACACTTCTTTCGGTTTAAAGAACTCTCGTAAGATTCTTCTAATCTACTATATATACCTTAAATTATGATGAAAATCGACATGTTTTTCAAATCCTTTTTTGTTGGGCTAACAATGGCTATGGGCCTGCTGCCAAAGTGTTAATTTTCCGTGAACTTTATATTGACTTCTTCTGAATGAATCAGCTATTCTAGATTTAAGAGATTTGTCGCCAACATCAGGATAACGTTTGGGTATTGGTTGGCTAAAGGTTTGGACAGAAGGAGCTGTGTGAATTGCCTACTCTCAAAGATGTAGCAGATTTGGTTGGCGTCTCGATCTCAACGGCCTCTCGTGTGGTAAGAAATGACACCAGCAGGCACATTAACCCGGAGACTAGGGCTAAGATTTGGGAAGCTGTGCGCCAGCTGGATTACATACCGAATGAATCGGCTCGTCACCTCGTTAATAAACAAAAAGCCGATAAGAAGCAATCGAAACAAATCGGCTGCATCATCCAAGGGGCGCGTTTGAATGACGATCACCCTTATTACTCGCCGATCATTACGGCTTTTACCAAAAAAATATTGGAATCCGGCTATTCGCTAGCCTTCATTCATACGTCGGATGAGCTTTCCGATGAAGCTCTGCTTCATAAATGCGTGCACGACATCGGGGTAGACGGTATTATTATCGTTGGCGAGATAGGGCCGGCGATCATCGATTACCTGCAAAAAGTAGAGGATATGGCTTTGATCGGCATTTGTACGAACGGCACGGAAATTACCATGGTCGATTACGATCGGATTCATGCTGCCAAGTCAGCTGTCGATCATCTCATCGCGCAAGGGCACCGAACTATCGGTTTTGTCGGCGGTCCGGGGCATACGGGCGAGCTGAACAGCGAGGAAAGATTCCAAGGTTATAAATTTGCGATGTACGACGCAGGAATTCCTTTGAATAGAGATTGGGTGATTGATACCCGTTGGGTGATCGACCAAAGCTATGAAGGTGTTACCGAGCGGTTGAAGCAAACAGACCTGACGCGCCCGACTGCTATTTTTTCAGCAAGCGATCAATTAGCGATCCCGGCCATGCGGGCAGTCATTGAAAACGGTCTGCGTATCCCGGAAGATATTGCGTTCGTCTCTATGGACAATATTGATTTCGCGCAATATACGACCCCTCCGCTGTCATCGGTACACGTACCTAAGGTGGAGATCGGCACGACAGCCGCTTCGACGCTTCTGGATATGCTGCAGGGCGAGCAGCCGCTTCTTTCTAAAGTGCTGCTTCCACATAAATTAATCGTGAGGCAATCGTCCACGTATAAAAGAGATTAAAAATTTTTTGGATCTATGGAAAACGTTATCCAGAGTTTGGCGCCAATGAATGTCGACTATATAAAGGGGGTGATCCTGCTTATCCGCCGCACCAAGCATGCAACGGTATGTAGTATTCTTTCTATCACAAAAAATTGAAAAAAGGGTGATCGCGAAATGGTAAAGAATGCGAAGAAGGTAGTTTCTATCTCCATGCTTTCATTGGCTATGGTAGTTGTAAGCGCTTGCAGTAGTTCAAATTCATCTAATCCGGCGTCAGGTTCATCAACATCAGCACCAAAAGGCGATGCAAAAGCAACAACAGCTGCATCCGGTGAGAAAGTAACGATTACATATGGCGGTTGGGGCTTGGATACGATGACCGACGTCATCAAGGCGTTTCAAGCGAGTCATCCGAACATTGAAGTTAAGCCGGAGAATACGCCTTACAAGCAATATTTTACCAAACTGGAAACGTCCGCGCAGGGCGGTACGATGCCTGATGTGCTTTGGATGAATGGTCCGAACTTCATCAAGTATGCACAGAACGGCATTCTTATGGATATGACCGATAACATCAAGAAGGACCAACTGGATCTGACCAATTACCCAACCTCACTTGTATCCCTATATAGTTTGGGCGGCAAAAATTACGGGATTCCCAAAGACTACGATACGGTTGGTTTGTGGTACAACAAGAAGCTATTCGATGAAAAAGGAGTCTCTTATCCGGATAACACATGGGACTGGAATAAGCTGACGGAAGCCGCCAAGAAATTGACGGATCCGGGAAAAGGCATTTACGGGTTTGCTGCAGCGATGATGAATCAAGAGGACTATTACAATACGATTCTGCAAGCAGGCGGCTCCATTATATCCGATGATCATAAAAAGTCAGGCTACGATCAACCGGAAGCCATCGAAGGCTTGAAATTTTTGACGGATCTGATCCAAGTTCATAAAGTTTCGCCGACTCTCGCCCAAATGACAGAAACAGGTCCATCAGATATGTTCACATCCGGCAAACTGGCGATGTATTTTGACGGTTCCTGGGCTGCGTTCACCATCAATCAAAATGCTGAGATGAAGAACAATGCCGATGTTGCGCCGCTGCCAAAAGGGAAGAAGCAAGGTGTCGTCATTCACGGGTTGGGTCACGTTATCTCTGCGAATACGAAACACCCGAAAGAGGCGTGGGAATTCGTGAAATTCCTAGGCTCTAAAGAAGCTGCGGAAATTGCCGCCAAGCAAGGCGGAGCGATTCCAGCTTATAAGGGCAGCGAGACTGCATGGTTAGCCGCATTCCCGCAATATCATGCGAAGGCTTTTATCGATATGGCAGCGTATGCATCACCATATCCGGTATCGAAAAATACGTCCGTTTGGACGACGGCTGAGACAGAGATCTTGAAAGATGCGTGGCTTGGAAACAAATCTGCGGCGGATGCAGCCAAAGAGCTGGGCGCCAAGATGAACCAAGCGTTAGCAGCAGAGAAGTAAGCCAGTGGAGTGGAGATTCATTCGTAGTATCGTGAATCTCCCTCCTCCAATCCACTCATGGGAGCGTGTGTACTCATGCGATTCAGCTCGAAACGCCGATCCGATTGGATGTGGGCGTACATCATGATAGCCCCGTTAATGCTTGGCTTGCTTGTGTTCTATATATGGCCGGTGTTTCAAACGTTTTATTTTTCGTTTACGGACTGGGGAGCCTTCGGCAAGTATACATGGTCGGGTTTAGCCAACTACAAGCAGCTCTTTACGGATAAAGAATTACTTTTCGCTTTCCGGAATACGAGTATCTATATCGTAGCCGCCGTCCCGGTAGGGATCATCCTTTCTATCGTGCTTGCCGTCTTATTGAATCAGCAAATTAAAGGGTTGTCCTTATATCGAACGCTGTATTTCCTTCCTGTCGTAACGATGCCGGCTGCGATTGCGATGGTTTGGAAATGGCTGTATAACTCGGATTTCGGTCTGATCAACTACGTGCTGTCCCTGTTAAATATCTCAGGACCGCATTGGCTAACCGATAACCGAACGGCTCTATTATCGATCATTATTGTCGCCATCTGGAGTTCAATCGGCAGCAGCATGATTATCTTTTTATCCGGTCTTCAGGGCATCTCTGTTTCCTATTACGAAGCGGCATCTATAGACGGCGCCGGAGCAGTCACCAAATTCATGCGGATCACGCTGCCGCTGCTGACACCGACGATATTTTTCGTCATGGTCACTTCACTGATCAGCGCCTTTCAAGTCTTCGACTTCATTTATATGATGGTTGGCGATATCGTAATGGAATCGACGCAGTCGATCGTTTACTTGTACTTCAAATACGGCTTTTTGAAAAATAGCAAGGGATACGCATCCTCCATAGCGGTGCTGTTGTTCGTCATCATTCTACTCATCACATATATTCAAATGAAAATACAGAAAAAATGGGTTCATTATGAATAAGGGGGCAGCAGTATGAACACTAAATTACACAACCGGAAATCCGTTCAGACCGGGCTGATCCATCTTATTCTTATAGTGGGCGCGCTTATGATGGTCGCTCCTTTTATATGGATGTTTCTCACATCGGTGAAAACGCTAGGAGAGTCAACGGCTATACCTCCGATCCTGCTGCCAAAAACGTTTCAATGGAGCAATTACTCGAAGGTTTTCGTGAACTTGCCGTTCTTTACCTTTTACTGGAATACATTCATCACGACGCTGGTCAAAGTGATCGGCCAATTGTTCATTTGTTCGTTAGCCGCCTATGCCTTTGCGCGCATTCAATTTCCGGGGCGTCATTTCTTTTTCATTTTGATGCTGTCCGTACTGATGGTTCCTGGTCAAGTGTTTCTTATACCGCAGTATATGATTATGAAAAATCTGGGCTGGTTGAATTCACTGACCGCACTCATCGTACCCGGTTTATTCAGCGCTTTTGGAACATTCTTATTGCGCCAATTTTTCATGACGCTGCCTCACGAGCTTGAGGAAGCGGCGAAGTTGGACGGCTGCAACCAATTCCGCATTTACTGGCAAATCATGCTACCGCTCGCCAAATCCGGGATGATTGCCCTCGCCATTTTCACCATGCTCTGGTCCTGGAACGACCTTATGTGGCCGCTCATTGTCAACAGTTCACCGGACAAAATGGTGCTATCCGCAGGGTTAGCTTTCCTGGAAGGGGAGCACAAAACGAATTATACGATCATTATGGCCGGCTCCATGATGGCTATTTTGCCGATGATCGTCATCTTCTTTGTTTTCCAGCGTTCATTCATTCAGGGTATTGCGTTTACTGGGAGCAAGTCGTAGAAGGAGTCAAAAGGTAAGATACAAAGCAAGTTACAAAGCAAGTTACATAGAAAGTCACAAGGAGAGGAATCTACGATGCAAAAAGTTACAGCTATCCTGTTGGGGGCCGGAAATCGCGGTGCCCAAGCTTATGCGCCTTATGCACTGAATTATCCGCACGAGCTTGAAATCGTTGCGGTTGCTGAGCCTGATGAGGAGCGCCGGGCGGCGTTTATTGCTGCCCATGACATTCCGCAGGAGCATGCCTACGCGGATTGGGCGGAGCTTCTGAAGCAGCCGAAGCAAGCGGATATCGCGATTATTTGTACACAAGATCAGATGCATTATGAGCCTACGTTGAAAGCACTGGAAATTGGTTATCACATTCTGCTGGAGAAGCCGATGTCTCCGAGCCCCGAAGAATGCGTTGAAATGGAACGCATGGCCAAGAAGCATAACCGCTTGCTGACGATTTGCCATGTACTTCGCTATACAGCGTTCTGGACGGCGATGAAACGCGTCATTGATGAAGGGAAAATAGGCCAAATTGTTTCCATACAACTCAATGAAAATGTAGGCAATATGCATATGGCACACAGTTTTGTACGCGGCAACTGGAACAATTCGGAGAAGTCCAGCCCGATGATTTTGGCCAAATCGTGCCACGATATGGACATTCTCTCGTATATTATGGGCGAGCCGTGCGAGCGTGTAAGCTCATTCGGATCTTTGATGCATTTTAAGGGCGAGAATGCGCCTGAGGGGGCTACGGCGCGTTGTCTGGACGGCTGTCCAGCGGAAGCGACCTGTCAATATTATGCGCCCAAGTATTATTTGGGCTCGGGCCGCAGCTGGGCATCCAAGTTTACGACGGATACGAGCCTGGAAGGCATTTTGGAGGCGCTGCGCACGACGCCATACGGCAAATGCGTGTACCGCAGCGATAATAATGTCGTTGACCATCAAGTGGTCAACATGGAGTTCGCGAGCGGGGCGACCGTGATGTTCAGCATGTGCGGATTCACGCGAGATAACACGCGCATCGTGCAGATCATGGGCACGAAGGGCGACATTCGCGGCAATATGGAGGAGAACGAGTTCTCCATTCACGATTTTGTGACGAACGAGCGGAATACGATCCGGGTACATGCGTCCGAAGAAGGGCACAGCGGGGGCGATGTGGGGATTGTCCGCAGCTTCCTGCGGGAAGTGAGGGACTACGCAGGCGGAGAAAGCGTGTCCTCCGCATCGGTTTCCGTCCGCAGCCACCTCATGGCATTTGCGGCGGAAGCATCCCGCTTAAACGGCGGCGCGCCTGTTGAGATCGAGGACTACTACCGAAAATTAGTGAAAGTGGAAGCATAAAAAAAGAACGCAAGCGGCCGGGCGATTGGCTGGCTTGCGTTCTTTTTTTAACGTCGCAGGGATGGTTGCGGAAAAACAGGCTTAATGCCTGTTGTACCCGCCTCTGGGCGGGGAAAGTTCATCGAGCGACGGAAACCGGCTGTTAACGCTGTTTTTCCGCGTTAAAGTCCAAACTCCGCCGGTGGCCGGGTAGTTAACGCGGAAAAACCGTCTTAACGCCCGTCGTCCCCGCCCCTGGGCGTGGGAAACCGGGGGTTAACGCTGTTTTTCCGCGCTAAAGTCCCAACTCCGCCGGTGGCCGGGTAGTTAGCGCGGAAAAACCGTCTTAACGCCCGTCGTCCCCGCCCTGGGCGACGGAAACCGGCTGTTAACGCTGTTTTTCCGCGTTAAAGTCCAAACTCCGCCGGTGGCCGGGTAGTTAACGCGGAAAAACCGTCTTAACGCCCGTCGTCCCCGCCCCTGGGCGTGGGAAACCGGGGGTTAACGCTGTTTTTCCGCGCTAAAGTCCCAACTCCGCCGGTGGCCGGGTAGTTAACGCGGAAAACCGTCTTAACGCCCGTCGTCCCCGCCCTGGGCGACGGAAACCGGCTGTTAACGCTGTTTTTCCGCGTTAAAGTCCAAACTCCGCCGGTGGCCGGGTAGTTAACGCGGAAAAACCGTCTTAACGTCCGTCGTTCCCGCCCCTGGGCGACGGAAACCGGCTGTTAACGCTGTTTTTCCGCGTTAAAGTCCCAACTCCGCCGGTGGCCGGGTAGTTAACGCGGAAAAACCGTCTTAACGCCCGTCGTCCCCGCCTTGGGCGTGGGAAGCCGAGGGTTAACGCTGTTTTTCCGCGCTAAAGTCCCAACTCCGCCGGTGGCCGGGTAGTTAACGCGGAAAAACCGTCTTAACGCCCGTCGTCCTCGCCCCTGGGCGTGGGAAACCGGGGGTTAACGCTGTTTTTCCGCGTTAAAGTCCAAACTCCGCCGGTGGCCGGGTAGTTAACGCGGAAAAACCGTCTTAACGCCCAGCTTCCCAGACGAGATGTAGGGACTCGCATCTCCTCTACGAAGACGGATAATAAATCAGCGTCTTGTATACCGCTTTTGTATCCGAAATGTTCTTATACGTATGCGGACGATCGGCTGAGAAGTGGATGGCGTCGCCGGGATTCAGGATGTATTTTTCCTGAGCGATCGTCAATTCAATCCGGCCGGCCACCATCATAATGTACTCTTCCACGCCTTCGTTGTGAGGCTCGGACTCATGGGAGCAGCTGCTTTCCATCTCAACCGTGTATATTTCGAAGCTTTTTTGCGGGTGAAAGGGGAAAAGCGGATAGGCTCGGTATTGCCCGTCTTCCTCCTCGAAAGGGGAGAGTTCTGAAGCCCGGACAACCGTGATCTTCGGTTCGTCGTCTTCAATCAGACTCGTGAAAGAAATCTGAAGTCCGCTCACGATTTTCCAGAGCACCGAGATGGTCGGATTCGAATCACCACGTTCAATTTGCCCCAGCATCGCCTTGCTGACACCTGTCAGATCCGCAACTTGATCGAGACTTAATCCTCTGGTTTTGCGTATGTTCAACAACTTTCTGCCTACCATTTTATGGATGGGTTCGTTCATATCGGTTACTCCTTTTGTCATAATTCCGCATACTAAAAAAGCCTATTTACAATATAACATACATTCGTGTAATATCATATACATAGATAACAAAACGCACAAATGTATACTATAGTATATTTGTGATATGGAGGAATCATGATGAGCGCTACAATGGTAGGGTTGGTCAAAGCGCACCGGGGACCCGGCGCGGTTCTAAAAAAAGTTCCTGTTCCGACTTGCGGACCGGACGAAGTGTTGGTTCAAATTAAAGCGACCTCGATTTGCGGAACGGACGTGCACATTTATAAGTGGGATGCCTGGGCGGACAAAACGGTTGTTACTCCAAATGTGTTCGGCCATGAGTTTGCAGGGATTGTCGTCGAGATCGGTGAACGGGTAACGGGAGTGAAGATTGGAGATCACGTTTCGGCTGAGGGTCATATGGTATGCGGTACTTGTAAAGCATGCCGAACCGGCAATGCGCATGTCTGTCCGAATACGAAAAGCTTCGGCATAACGGCGCCGGGTTGTTTTGCCGAGTATGCGGTTGTGAAGGCGAGCAACATCATTCATAACGATGAGAAGCTGCCTTTTGAAATCGCCTGCCTTCAAGACCCGCTTGGCAATGCCGTTCAGACGGTTTTGTCCGGAGATATCGTGGGTAAATCCGTTGCCATTATTGGCGTAGGACCGATTGGCTTATTGGCCATTAAAGTGGCTAAGGCCTGTGGCGCCGGGACTATCTTTGCCGTTGATATTAATCCGAGCCGGCTGGAGATGGCCGTGCAGATGGGAGCGGATGTCACGATCAACGCGATGGAAACGCGTACATCCGAAGCGCTTCGCACATTGACGGACGGTGAAGGTGTCGAAGTTGTTCTTGAAATGTCAGGCAATCCTCAGGCGATTGCGGACGGATTTGAAGCTGCCGCCAATGCGGGAAGGGTTTCATTGCTCGGCATTCCGACAAGAGAGGTCAGTCTGGACGTGACCAATCATATTATTTTTAAAGGGCTCCGGGTTGAAGGCATTACAGGGCGGAAGATGTACCAAACCTGGTACCAGATGAAAGGGCTCTTGAACCAGCGGCGAATTGACCTATCATCGGTCATCACGCATAGATTTACATTAGATCAGTATGAAGAAGCCTTTGATTTAATGGACCGGGGACAGTGCGGTAAAATTGTTTTTATTCATTAAGAGGGGAGACGACCTATGAAATATTTAAACGATTTGGCAGCGGATATCGAAGGGTGGAAACGGGAAGGGCGTTACCGGACAATTAAAGTATGGGAAAGCGGCTCCGATACTTGGATGACGCTGAACGGAAGACGAATTCTCCAGATGTCCTCCAACAACTATTTGGGACTCACGCATCATCCTAAGCTGAAAGAAGCGGCCATCGCCGCTATTGAAAAATACGGCGTCGGCAGCGGATCGGTCCGTACGATTACCGGTACGTTGGATATCCACGATGAGCTTGAACTCGAGCTCGCCAAATTCAAAGGGACGGAAGCTGCGCTTGTCTTCCAGTCCGGTTTCACGACGAATCAAGGGGCGCTCTCCGCGATCCTTGGAGCGGATGATGTCGTCATCAGCGATGAATTGAATCATGCGAGCATCATTGATGGCATCCGACTAACCAAGGCAAGCCGTAAAATTTTTGCCCATAAGGATATGGATCAGTTGGAAGCGGTACTGAAAGAAACGCAGCATCACCGTAAGCGCGTAGTTGTTACGGATGGCGTATTTAGCATGGATGGGGATATCGCACCGCTGCCCGATATTGTGCAATTAGCTGAAGCGTACGATGCCATCGTGTATGTGGATGATGCCCATGCGAGCGGCGTTTTAGGCAAAAACGGCAAAGGATCGACGGATCATTTCGGCCTGCATGGCAGGGTGCATATCCAGATCGGTACATTATCCAAAGCAATTGGCGCCGTCGGCGGTTATGTGGCAGGCGCTCAACTGCTGAAGGAGCATCTGATCCACTCGGCACGGCCGTTCCTGTTCAGTACTTCGCAAACGCCAGCGGTCGCAGCGACGTGTTTAGCCGCTATTCAAGTGCTGAAGGAAAGCCCGGATTTAGTGACAAAGCTATGGGAGAATGCGAATGGGTTTCGAGCTGCTCTGCAGGGGTTAGGCTTCAATACCGGAGCGAGCGAAACTCCAATCATTCCGATCATTGTCGGCGATCCGACGCAAACGATGCGCTTTTCCGATCGGCTGCTGGAAGAAGGCATCTTCGCCCAAGGCATCGTCTATCCGACAGTAGCCATGGACAAAGGCCGCGTTCGCCTCATCGTGACAGCGCAGCATACGAAGGACGATCTCGCCTTTGCTTTGAACAGCTTGCAGAAGGTTGGCCGTGAATTCGGGCTTATTTCATAATTAGGAAGAAAAAGGGAGCATAGATCAATCGGCGATTAAGCTGATCGGTCTATGCTTTTTTGCGGCTAAAGTTTATCTTTCATCCTCGAAAGGATTAATAGTAGTTTGTTCCAACAAAATTTTCATGTGTTTAAGTGGTTTCTTCGGTCACAGGTCCTCTAACAATCCCTCTTTATTCTAAGGCCCTCGGTTCTCTAATAAGATACCCAAGAGACTCTAAATATGTGCGATTCATCCGTAAGAGATAGTATAAAGAACAAGATTCCATGTTTAACGAACATGGTTCTTTAATTATAGACTTTTGTTCTATCGAGCTCGTTTTTGGCCGTTTTCCATTAATTTAGCGTCAAACCAGTGCACTAATAGCGCCTCATGTTCGCAGTTGCTTATCTTCTCTCATGTACTGACTAACCCCCACCCATTTATACAGTAAAAATAAATCGCATCCAGCTAGTGTCATGAAGTTGGTCTATTTTGGTTTGGGTATCCATCGGATTGACGGATCGAAATATTTACAATAATCGTTTGCGACGAGGACCTGAGGCGCAGCCTCGGGGTTTTTATCATTGGCACAGGAATTAGAGGGCAACAATTGCAAAGCCAACTTGTGATACAACTAATACAAGAGGCACGAAGGAAATAGATGCCATCTAAGCAATTAATCTGGAAAAATCAACAAGGAGATGATCTTATGAGTAAGTTAAGCGGTAAAGTTGCCCTAGTTACTGGAGCAAGCCGGGGGATCGGACGCGCAATCGCACAGCGTCTGGCACAGGAGGGTGCCTTAGTTGGCGTTCATTACAATAAGAACCGGGATGCTGCGGAAGCGGTTGCTCGGGAGATTGAACGGAATGGCGGATCAGCCTTCACAATGGAGTCGGACCTGGGTTCATTGAACGGTGTAGAAGCGCTTTACGCAGCATTTTCAAAGGAATTGCAAGAACGCACCGGCGGTTCGGACTTCGATATTTTGGTTAACAACGCAGGGATTGCGGTACACGGATCGATTGAAACGATGAAGGAATCATCATTCGATGAAGCGATGACAATCAATGTGAAGGCGCCATTTTTCTTGATTCAACAAGCTTTGCCTCGTTTACGGGAGGAAGGTCGAATAATTAATCTCTCGTCCGCAGTTACGAGAATTGCCATTCCAGACATTTCTGCGTACAGCATGACGAAAGGAGCAATCAACACGCTGACGACCATCTTGGCCAAACAGCTCGGACCGCGCGGGATTACGGTCAATGCGATCCAGCCAGGATTCATTGCAACCGACATGAATGCTGCATTGCTGGAAAACCCGGAGGCTCGGAAATTCGGCGCGGATTTTTCGATATTTGGAAGATGGGGTCAACCGGATGATGTAGCGGATATCGCCGCTTTCCTTGCTTCCTCTGACGGCCGCTGGGTAACCGGTCAATTGATCGATGCCAGCGGCGGATCACACCTCTAATAAACGATAAGACTCATCGCATAACCAAGTATACTCCCGAGTACTAAACCACCTAATACTTCAATTCGATTATGGCCCATGCTCTCGCGCAGCATAGGGCCATCTTTCGTCGCTTGCAGCGCATTGATGCGTTCCGCGTGACGGCCGACATGCCGGCGAAGGCCCATCGCATCGATGATGACAATGAACGTGATCGCCGTTCCGAGGCCGAATAATGCGCTGTCAAAGCCTTCACGGAATCCGATCAGCATGACGGTTGTTGTCATGATCGTTGTGTGATTGCTCGGAAAGCCCCCATTGCCGATCCGGTCTCTGGCGTTCCCGTAACGGAGTTGATTGATGGCGAATTTCAGTATTCCTGCACTGAACCAAGCAATAAATGGGGCTAAGGCATACGTAAACATCGTGTTCACTCTCCTGTTGATTCGCAGTAAAGGGCAGGCGTAAAAGCGAATGGAACGGGATTCAGGCAGCGCAGTTTCGTCTGATCGGCAACAACCGTAAATGCGATATCTCGTTCTTTCAAACGCACCATCAGGGAAATGAATCCATTGGGATAAACCGTCAGCTGTTTCCCTTCCAACCCTGAAAGCTGATGTCGGACTTGTTCGCTTTGTCTGACCTGTAAGTGAAAGATAAAATCGGCGGATTTCAAAGCATCTGTACAGCAGACGAAAAGTAACAACAAGGCGATAGCCTGAACAAAGCGTTGTTGTGACCACCAGCCCATTATGACGATAATCAGCGGTACGAGCCAAAGCTGCGGCACATATCTGACCCACCAGGGCTCCGGATTGATGAATACGGTCGTAAGCAACGCTAAGATCAACAGGGTGGAGACCACACCTTTTTTGATCCGGAATACACAAAGAAGAGCCCACAAGCAAGCGGATCCGATCAAGATCCACGGCGAAAGGGGACCAAATCCGGCCACACGGGTATCGACGTTCACCTTTTGAAAGTCATCCCATGGAATAGGCCATAACTCAGCACGAGCAGAGCTTGCCGGTGTGATGACATCATCCGTTTTTGAGGTAAGGGAGAGCAAAAACGTCTTGAAACGGCTATGTCCGATAAAATTATCCGGTGAGTTCAACGTCATAATATCGAGCGCGTTGTTCCCGGCAAGCGGATAAAAAGGATGCCCATATTTCAAAGTATTCGTAACATAGGGGTTCCATCCGAACACAAGAAGCCCGATTAAAGCACTGCACAGTAAAACGCTAATCGCACGTAAAACAGGGGCTTGTTTCCAGGCTTGGAGCAGTCTTCTTCCCGATTTCCCGCTTATTGCTCTGCCTTTTCTCAGTTCTAAAATAATCAAAGTTACGACAAGCCAGGCGCAAATAAGTCCGGCGTAGGCGATTGCTGTGAACTTAATATTGACCAGGAATCCTACGGCTATTGCAGCTATCGCAAGAGCTCTGCGATCAAAAGTGAACACGTAGTAGATGCCCGCACTTATCAAAGTTAGCAAAAGGCTGGCAATCGCACCGTCGTTATAGTTTGTGAGCAATTGGACAACGGTCACGGGATTGCAAGCTGCACAAGCCGCTACTAGAAATACGATGAGGGGATGGAGGTAACTCATTGGCCCTACAAACTCTTTCTTTTCATACAAAGACCAGACTTTCATCAATGCCCCGAGAACTGCACAAAAGGATGCCGTCATCAAAATCAGATTGATTGCTTTAGCGTATTCCAAATGACCGGTAAGAGAATAGATGGCTGCTGCGAGTACCCATATGCCTTTGGGATAATGTTTCACCCAGATTGAATCGAGATAATCCGGCTGATAGAACGGATTCCAGCCATTATGAATGCTGTATGCCGCTAATTGATGATAGCCTTGTCCATCAAAGGAGGTATCGTAGATAAGCCCCGAAACCCAAACGGACAATACGAGGAACACTCCAACAAGCAGCAGGGTGGCCCCAAGACTGCGCCACTTCATTTGTTTGACGAGCTTCCCCCATAACAACAAGCCCGCGATCATCAGCATGGCAACGGAAATTATCGTTAGAGGCCGGAAAGGAAGCCGTGTAAGTAGAATCAAATATGAGGAAATATACAAAATCCCTATACTTCCAATCAAGCCAAGTGATACGGCTAATCCCCATTCGGCCCCAATTGTCATCAACTTTGTGTTGCCTACAGGCTCGACCGTGCGTGCAAGGCTAGGATTTGGCAAGAACAATCACTCCCACAACAATCATCAACAAGCCCCCGATTTTCATAAGTGAGACCGTTTCTTTAAATAGCAGCACCGCCAAAATAAACACGATGACATAACCGATAGCCACCATCGGATACGCGGCAGAGAGCGGAAGGCGAGTCAGGCCGAAAATCCAAAATACGGCAGATAAACCATAACAAATCAGCCCTTCGATAATAAAAGGCTGCGTAAACATTGTAAGAAGTTTCGCCAACAAGGACGTGGAGGCCGCTGTGTTCAACTTGGTTGCGCCAAGCTTCATCAGCACCTGCCCGACCGCTCCGAGCAAAATTGAAGAAAAGACGAATACATAAGCTTGCACCGGCGGAGCTCCTTTCTGGCGATTAACCGAACATTTGTAAAAGCGCGACAACGGAAATGCCGAATAATAATGCGCAGGACAATATGCCCTTATCTTCGAAAAGCAGCGCATCGGGCTTCCCGCCTTTGCCCAGAACGTGAATCAAATATAAATACCGGAATATACCGTAAATGACAAACGGAATCGTCCACATCAAATAAATGGAGTGGCCTGACATGAAAGTGAACATGGAATAGCACATAATCGCCATCGTCGTGACGATCATCGACATTTGATTCAGCAGCGGTTCCGAATACGAATCAAGTACTTTGCGGTGTGAGCCTTTGTTATTTTGCAGCAGTAAAAGCTCATGGCGGCGCTTGCCGATGGCCAGAAACAAAGATAGGAGAAACACGCATAACAAGAACCACGGTGTGAATTTCGAGCCGACGACGATGCCGCCGCAAAGCGCCCGAATGACAAAGCCCGAGGCCAAAATCATCAGATCGAGAATGACGACATGTTTAAGCTTGATGGAATAGGCGACATTTATGATGAAGTAAAGAATAAGCAGAAGCATAAACAGCGGATGCATCGCGAAAGCAGCGATCAAGGAACCAACTAGCAGAATAGCTCCAAATGTAAGCGCCAGCCCCGGATGAAGGGCTCCCGAAGCCATTGGACGGAAGCGTTTTTCCGGGTGCAGACGGTCGGCTTCCCGATCCATATAATCATTCAAAATATACACGCATCCCGAAACGAGGCAAAAGAGCAGAAAAGCGCCGGCGCCCAACCACCAATTCTCGATCTGGACTTTATCGATGGAAAAAATAAGAGCGGCGAAAACGAGTAAATTTTTACTCCATTGTTTAGGACGAAGCTGTAAAAATAATAGTTTCACAGTTTCTGCAAATGAGACTGAAGATCTGGCCGGCAGCGCGTCGCGACTGGGGATCAATTCCATCAACTCCTTTTTTACACATTAATTGATATTTGTCATTGCGATATTAAATTTGTGCTGACTTTTTATGATGATTTTGTAAAGGAATAAACTTGACGATCAACATAGTTTTTATGAGAAAATAGATCATGAAGGAAGTCGGAAGAAGAGAGAGGGAGAATGATGAAGCTTTCCGTTTGCGTAGATGCGTTGTACCGAAATCAGGATTTCGCTGAAAGTGTGAGGAGCATTAAGTCTGCCGGGTGTGACACGATTGAGTTTTGGACGTGGTGGGATAAGGATCTGGAAGCGGTGGGGCGTGCTGTGGGAGAAATGGGCGTATCGATCGCTGCGATCTGCACGAAATTCATCAGCTTGGTAGATGCGTCGCAACGGGAGTCCTATCTGCAGGGACTAAAGGAGTCAATTAAGGTCGCGGGCAGATTGAATTGCCGTCAATTAATCTCGCAGGTCGGCCAGGACCTCAAGGGTGTTTCCAGAGAGGAACAAAAAAAGTCCCTGATCGATGGTCTTCGTCAGTGCATTCCGCTGCTTGAGCAGGCTGGCATCACGCTGCTTGTAGAGCCTTTGAATACGCGAATTGATCATAAGGGCTACTTTTTGGCCTCTTCCGCCGAAGCTTTTGACGTGATTAAGCAGGTCGGGAGCCCGCACGTCCGTGTTCTCTATGATATTTATCATCAGCAAATTACCGAAGGACATATTATCGCGACGATTCAGGATAACATCGAGTGGATTGGCCATTTTCATGCTGCAGGCATCCCGGGCAGGCGGGAATTGAGTACCGGCGAGCTAGCCTACGATCGCATTTTTCAGGTTATTAAACATACGGGTTATACCGGTGCTGTAGGTCTTGAATATTTCCCGGAAAATGACGCCGCAGAAGGCATCAAGCAGGCATTCACCCTTTCGACATCATAAATCGAGAGCTTGTGACACCCTAAATTAGCTATACTCATGTAAGGATGCATGTTTATATCTACTGGGGGGATATTCGATGGCTGATTCGGAAAAAGAACCGGAAGAAAGAGTCATGAAAAACGTTTACGAATTATTCGACAACAAGGATCGCAGACATATTTTTATTATTATTGCCTACTTGGTTTCACTCATGTTAATCTGTACGATTTGCTTATTCCCAAGGGTCAGTATGTGGTTAACAGGCCTGTTATTTTCACAAGATTCTGTCGGAATGAATGCGCTTCATTATTATTTTTTTAATGTCTGCTGCGCTGGAGTGCTTGGCAGTGCCATGTTTGGTCTTAGAAAACTGTATGCCAAATTAACGAATCCGATCGGGAAAAATAATCTCGAATTATCGGACGCCTTCCGTATTCGGCTTTGGTTTTCGACATTTTATTATAAGCCGTGGATGGGCGGAGCTTTGGCGATTATGACGCTGTCTATGCTGAATGCCGGATTTATTTCATTGTCGGATAGCTCAACGTCGCAAGCGGTAGCGACGAATACGCAAGCGTTGTATTTTCAAATCAGTTTTGGTTTTTTAGTAGGGTTTGGCTCCAATGAAGTAATTAAGAAAGTCGACCAAATCATTTCGCTTACGTTCCAATCGACGAAAGACAAAGGGATATCCTCTTAATAGGAGGATGAATGAATTACTGACTGCTTCTGTCAGTAATTATTGTTTATACTATTGACAGGAGGTGAATCGAGTGGTCAAAAAGTCCGGTGAACTCCCCATTCTATTGTTTAATGACACTCACGCACTCGAGCAATGGCTCGACAGTCATCATGATTCTTCGCCCGGAATCCGATTGCAAATCGCGAAAAAAAATTCCGGCATCGATTCTGTTTCCTATGATGAAGCGCTCGAAAGTGCGTTATGTTTTGGCTGGGTTGACAGCCGTAAGGAGGCGTTCGATGAACAAACATGGCTTCAACGATTTACCCCGCGAGGAGCCAAAAGCATCTGGTCGAAAATCAATAAAGAAAAAGCGGAGAAGCTTATCGCAAATGGAAAAATGAGAACTTCTGGATTCAAGGCGATTGAAGCTGCCAAACAGAACGGCCTATGGGATAAAGCCTATGAATCGCAAAGCGTTGCCTCTGTTCCCGAAGATTTCGCTATGGAACTGGAGCTTCACGTCAAGGCGAAAGCATTCTATGAGCAGTTGGACAGACAAAATAAGTATGCGATCCTGTTCAGAATCCATAATGCCAAGAAGCAAGAAACCCGAGAAAAACGAATCCGGCAATTTGTCGTGATGCTGGAGAATGGCGAAAAAATTTACCCCTAAACGGAAGGATGGTTCCTTCCATAACAGAAAGGTATCGGAAAGGGTATGTCCAAAGCTGACAACATGTTGACGATCTTATGGCTGCTCAGGTCGGGCAAAAGAATGACCGCCCAGCAGCTCGCGGATAAGCTGGAGATTCATATTCGTACGGTATACCGATGTATCGACTCGTTGTGTGCGAGCGGGGTCCCTATCATTGCCGATTCAGGGCCGAACGGTGGCTACCAAATTCTGGGCCGTTTCGCGGAATCCCCGCTACTGTTTGATATGGATGAACAGAAAGCGCTCGTACACGCTTCAACGTTCGCCCAGGAGGCAGGCTATCCGTTCGAGGATGCGCTTAGCCGCGCGGTCGATAAGTTAAAGCGCTATACGAATGAAGAGCAGCTCGATCACATTGAGCGGCATATCGCGGGGCTGTCCGTGATTCACCCGCCGGTCGAAGGGAAGCAGCGGGACTTGCTTCGGGTTTTGGAGGAGGCGGCAGCGGAGTGCAAGTCCGTGGAGATGGAGTACGCGAATGGCACTAGCGGAGTTCCCAGCGTACGCATATTTGATCCATACGGCATTGTTTATTGGAAAGGAAGCTGGTATGTCGTCGGCTTTTGCTGCCTTCGCCAGGAATTGCGCAGCTTCAGGACGGACCGTATTGTAAGCTTGGCGCCGACCGAGCGTCAATTCGAGCGCCCGGACGCTTTTTCCGCTAAAGATTTTCTGCTGCGGAATTTGCTTCCGGACTCTCTCGATGCAGAATCACTCATCGAGGTAAAAATACAAGGGCATGAACAAGCGCTGGATCTCTTATGCCAACATTGGTTGTTTAGCCACGCGCTTGTAGTACGCATAGACGGACAAGCTATGTTCAGGCTTGGCCTTTCATCTTTGCAGTCTTATGTACCTTACTACCTTCTTCCTTACGGAAAATCGCTGACCATACTCGAGCCGGACATTCTTGTCGAAAAGCTGGCGGAAGTCAGTGCCGGAATCGCGGCGCACTACGAATCGATGAAATTAGCGGCAATAACTCAAAGCAATAATGACTGACCGTAAATGTCAGCAATCCCTCTATATAATAGGCTATGAAAGAAAATTACATTTTCGGAGGGATCGTGCGTGTTTACTAGCATCAATGATTTCGTGCAAGAGTTTGAAATGGAATCCGCCATTACCGAACGGGTTCTGGACGCATTGACAGACGAATCGCTGCAACAAATCGTCTCGGACAATCAGCGTAAGCTTGGACAGATTGCTTGGCATCTCGTAACCTCGATTAACTTCATGACCTATCTGGGATTATCCTACGATGAGCCTTTAGCGGAAGCGGATGCTCCTGCAACGGCTGCCAGGATTGCAAGTGAATACCGTCGTGTTGGAAAAGCTATGCTGCGTGCCGTGAGAAGCCAGTGGACCGATGATACGCTTCGTCAGATTGTCTATGTGGGCGGTGAGGATTGGCAGAATGGCGCATCATTGCGTTTTTCGTTGCGGCATGAAATTCATCACCGCGGTCAGATGACAGTACTGATGCGTCAAGCGGGTATAAGAGTTCCCAATGTTCTGGGGCCGACGCGCGAAGATTGGATAGAGAAGGGAATCGAACCTTATGCTTGATCATAGCTGAATAAAACCGTGAATGCTAATGAACCGCCTTATCTTAAGGTGGTTTTTTTTATTGCAGTTCACGATGATTATTAAATAGTGTGGCACATATATTAAGGGGACTGATAAAAATTCTTTTTAAGCCCAATTAATGATTTATTATGTACAATAAATAATTAATAGTGTACACTAAATAACAAATGGAACACACTAATTAAGGCAGCGAAGGAGAATTCAAAATGACAATTGGTGTTGGGATAAGCGGTATGGGCAGAATAGGCAGACTGCTCATCAGAAAAATATGCTCCGATAAACAGCAAGCGTTTCGGTTGGTCGCAATGAATAGCATCTACCCGGTTGAAACCATTGCACACCTTTTAAAATATGATACCGTTCACGGAAGATGGGATGCCGACATCTCCATTCGGGATGGAAAGCTGATTATTAATGGTATAGAAATACAAGTTACTTTTGAAAGAGATCCTGCGCAGCTCCCATGGAGAGAACTTGGCGTTCAACTGGTTGTGGATGCGACTGGCAAGTTTAACGACAGAGAAGGAGCGGAGAAACATATTTCTGCAGGGGCAAAGCAAGTTCTGATTACCGCGCCAGGCAAAGATATGGACCTTACCGTAGTGATGGGAATCAATGACCATCAGTATGATCCTGAGAAACATCGGTTGTTATCTGCAGCTTCCTGCACCACGAACTGTTTATCGCCGACATTGCATATTTTGGACCAAGCTTTTGGCGTCCAAGCCGGTTGGATGACGACGGTGCACGCCTTTACTTCCGATCAGAATCATATGGACAACCCGCATAAAGATTTGCGCAGAGCCCGGGCATGCACGGAGTCAATTGTTCCAACAACGACAGGCGTAGGGAAAGCGCTTGCGGATGTGCTTCCGCATCTGGCTCCACATATTCAAGGACTTTCGCTGCGCGTTCCGACACAGGATGTATCACTGGTTGATTTAACCGTAAAGGTGTCTCGTTCTCCAGTCAGCCTGGATCAAGTCAAGTCCGTGTTCAAGTCGGCATCCGAAGGAAAGCTGGCCGGGTATGTCGGTTATACGGATGAACCACTCGTATCTGCCGACTACATCGGTTGCTCCAATTCTGCTGTGATTGACGGACCTTCAATTATGGTCATGGGAGATCAGATTAAAGTATTGGCTTGGTACGACAATGAATGGGGTTACACGAATCGTGTATCCGAACTGGTACAACTTATGGCGGAAAGGGTGAAACAAGGATGGAAAACGCATCAGCTTGTTTAGAACTGGGAGTCATTTTGTGTAAGCACTGTCAGACCACACTTGGAACGCTCGACACGGAAAAAGTGACAACTTTTTACTCAGATTGCCTAGAGCAAGAATGCTTGGAAACGCGAAAGGATGAAATCAGCAATGAAGGTTAACGCAGAACTTGTTAAAGAAGGAAGCACTCATTTTCAATTATCCGTATCCCAATTAACTGAATTGGCGCTAGAGCGTAAGGAAGGGGTGCTTTCATCCACTGGAGCTCTCCAAGTATTCACTGGCGCATATACCGGCCGCTCGCCTAAAGATAAATTTATCGTCAAGGAACCGTCCGTTTTGGACAAAGTGGAATGGGGATCTGTGAACCAACCCATCTCAAGCCAGCAGTTCGATTTGTTGTATCAGAAGGCTCAGGACTACATGGCGGAAAAAGAGCTGTTCGTATTCGACGGGTTTGCAGGAGCCGACGATGCTTATAAGTTGCCTATTCGGGTCGTTAATGAATACGCGTGGCATAATCTATTCGTCAAGCAGCTGTTCATCCGCCCGACGGAAGAAGAATTGAAGAGCCATAAAGCTGAATTTACCGTCATCGCGCTTCCCGGCTTAAAAGCTGACCCCGCTCTTCACGGTACGAACTCGGAGACGTTCATTTGCCTATCTTTCGAGAAAAAGATCGTACTTATCGGAGGCACGGAATATGCGGGAGAGATGAAAAAATCGATTTTCAGCGTATTGAATTACTTGCTGCCGTTAAAAGGCGCCCTCCCCATGCACTGCTCGGCCAATGTAGGTAAGGATGGTGACGTAGCGTTGTTCTTCGGTCTTTCGGGAACGGGGAAAACGACGCTTTCCGCCGACCCGAACCGCCGATTAATCGGAGATGACGAGCATGGCTGGACCGATCACGGCGTGTACAATTTTGAAGGCGGCTGTTATGCCAAATGTGCGAACCTCTCTCAAGAAAAAGAGCCGCAAATTTGGCAGGCCATCGGGTACGGTTCAGTCTTGGAAAATGTTGTGCTTGATCCTAAGACGGGCTTAGCGGATTACCAGGATACAAGCATTACGGAAAACACGCGTGCAGCTTATCCTATTGAGGCGATTTCTGGCGCGATGATTCCGGGAACGGCCGGTCATCCGGGCGTCATCATTTTCTTAACGGCAGATGCCTTCGGCGTATTGCCGCCGATCTCGAAGCTGACGAAAGAACAAGCGATGTATCACTTCTTGTCCGGATATACCTCCAAACTTGCGGGAACGGAGAGAGGGGTTACGGAGCCGGAGGCGACCTTCTCTTCCTGCTTCGGCGCGCCGTTCCTTCCGCTTCCGCCAACCGTCTACGCACAATTGCTCGGTCAGAAAATTGATGAGCATGGAGTGAAAGTTTACCTCGTCAACACCGGTTGGACTGGGGGGCCTGTCGGCGTAGGTAAACGGATGCAGTTAGCTTATACGCGGGCGATGGTGACTGCGGCTTTGAATGGTACGATTGAAGGCGCTGATTTCAAGGCTGATCCCATATTTGGACTTATGTGCCCTGATTCTGTTGAAGGCGTACCTAGCGAAGTTCTGCAGCCGCGAAATACGTGGCAGGATCCGGAAGCTTATGAGGTAGCAGCGTTGGATCTGGCCAACCGTTTCATCCGAAACTTCAAGAAATTCACAAATGTTGACGAACAAGTGAAAATGGCTGGACCACGTTTGGATAAATAATCATGAAAAGCATGCTGCCGCGGCAGCATGCTTTTTTGCCATAGTCATGATTTGAGGCGAGTTTCGCAAGAGAGAACAAGAGGCGCTAATAGCGAACTAGTTTGACGCAAAATAAATGAAAAATGATCAAAAACGAGCTCGAAAGAACAAAAGTCTATAATTAGAGAACTCTTTTCGTTATATATGGAATCTTGTTCTCAATGCGATCTTTGGCGGTTGAATCACACATTTTTAGAGTCACTTGAGTGTCTTATTAGAGAACATTGGGCGCTTTATTTGAGAGGGAGAGTTATTGGGCTGAGATAAAGACCGGATTAGGCTTTCAGATATAAGCATGTGTGGGTTCCCAATTCCTCTCCTTGCTCAAATGTATGAGCCCAGACTGTATTCATTTTCCGCTATTTTCCGGTATAATACTTGTAACCGCTATCATTAAAGTGAGGGGAATCATGAAGACTTATTGGATTGCTCTACTGCTTTTGCTGACATGTTCGCTTACGGCTTGTCAATCTAAATCGTCAACGTTGATGCCTTTGCAGGGGTCCAACACAACCAAGCCGCAAGCACTTACGTGGATTCATCATTTTGACGAAGAGGGCGCAAGGAAATGGTTGGACACCGGAACGCAGTTGTTTGCGAAGAAGCATCCGGAGTATAGTTTCGGGCTGATGGGCGTTGACGGCGGAACCTATATGAGTCTGCTTCGTACCCGTGCCATATCGGACAATATGCCGGATATCTATATGCTGGATTCGATCGACTATGCGAAGGATCTGATCCATTCGGGATTTGCGATGGATTTAACCGGTCAGCCGTTTCTATCGCAAATCGATGAGAAATATTTGAACGGTGTGAAAACGGCAGACGGGAAAATATGGGCCTTGCCGATTGATGTGAACGGCGTTGGCGTCATTTATAATAAGGACGCATTTGCCAAAGCGGGCATCCGCGCGGTACCGACGACTTGGCCTGCTTTTCTGGAAGCTTGCGCCAAGTTACGAAACGCGGGCATCGTCCCGATTGCAGCCGGATACAAGGATAGCTGGACGCTTTTATGGGACATCGCCGGCGATCTCATGGCGAACCAGTTTGTCAGCGGGGAGAATTGGATTTCCAACGTAGAGACGGGCAAAACTTCTTTTGCAAACGATCAGGTCCATTTCAAGGATGTTTTGAAGCGTTTCGGAGAGCGGCTAGCTTATATCAATGACAAGCCGTTCGAAACGGATTGGAATCAGGCGCAGCAGATGCTTGCAGAAGGTAAAGCGGGGATGATCCTGAACGGAACATGGACGGTGGATGGGGTGAAATCGAAAAATCCGGCTGCTAATCTCGGACTATTCGCTTTTCCGTATTCCGATAATCCGGAAGACGCCAAATTTGGGTTGAAATCAACCGGCGGTATCGTGATCAACCCCAAATCTCCGCATAAAGAAGCAGCGCTTCAAATGCTGGAGCTGTTCGCTTCGCAGGAAATGGGCAATGTGTTCCAAAAGGACAAAAAAGCGCTATCCGTCATTAAGGGCTTGCCGACCGATTTTGATCCCACATACGTCGAATTGGATCAGCAATATATAAAGACCGATAAGGTCTACGATTGGTCTCCATACACGAGCGATTTTACAAATCAGGATCTTCTTAGAACATATGTGGATGCTCTCACAAAATTTGTAATCGATAAAACTCACAATGTGGATCGATGTATCGAAGAGCTGGATCAAGCTTTTGACCGGATTCGGAAACGGGCGTAATGACAAGTAAACAAGGAGCGTTCAGTCATGCCGATTAGCCCATGGAAAATAAGTCGGATCAAAGATTACCGCATTAGGACGAAAATTTTACTTTCCAATATGATTCTTATCTTGTTTATTACGGCCACAATCGGCGGAGCCGCCATCTATGCATCCATTCAATTCATCGAGTCCAATACGAAGGATCTCGCCATGCAGGTCATTCATCAAGTTTCCGATAATATTGAGAACCGGGCGAAAGAAGTGTTCACTTCATCGGTCTATGTCATGAGCGACAGCGCGATCCGGCAAATCGTATCGGAGAAAGGCGAAGCGGTTACCGCTGAGAATTATCCGGCGTTTCGCAGCCGTATGGAGTTTCTGCTTGCTCAATACGGGAATGGCAACCCTTATATGAATTCGATTTTCATTCAAACGAAGGGGGGACGTGTCTATTGGTGGGAAAATAAAAAAGGGCTTAATCATGCGTATGACCAAAACACCGTCTATGAGATTACGAATCAAGCATCCGCTTATTTGGAAAAGCACGGAATCAGTAAAGGATGGACGCCCTCTTTTCGGCAAAATAAAGAAGTGTTTCTTGTTCGTGATTTCAGCGATGTTAACCAAATTGATCATAGCTTAGGTACGATTATCTTTAGTATCGATTCGGGTTACTTCTCGTCTTTAAATACCAACAGTTCAATCATACAGCCTAATAATATGGCCATTCTTAATCAAATCAACGAGCTGCTTGCAGGCGGAGGAACCGAGGAAACGGATGATCTTATCACCAGAAGCCTTTCAAATAGTTTTCAAGACGGCCGTTCCTCGATGGCATCCGTAGAAAATGTCAGAGCAGGCGGTTATCTGCTCATTCAAGAACGTACAGCAACCCTAGGCTGGCGGGTACTTTGTTTTATTCCAATGTCCAATTTGCTTTCGGATACGCGTGTATTAGTGATGGTTATTGTCCTTGTCTCGCTGTTAGCCATTTTGATTTCAACTGGGATTGCGGTTCTGCTCTCCAACTCGACTACAAGGAATATTAAATTGTTGGAGCAGACGATGCGTAAAGTGGAGGACGGTAACTTTGACGTTCGCATTGCCCCGCTGGGCAGGGATGAAATCGGCAGTTTATCGGTAAGATTTAATTTCATGGTCGCCCGGATCAACGACTTGATCAATACCGTTTACAAAGAGCGGATTGCCAAGCAGCAGGCTGAATTTACAGTGTTGATGAGCCAAATTAACCCGCATTTTCTTTACAATACTTTGGGTACTGTCAAATGGTATGCCCATATGCACGAACAGCCTGAAATCGAGCGCATGATGACAGCGGTCATCGACTTGTTGAAGTACTCGGTCCGCCGCGTCGGGGAGTTCCATCGCTTGGATCAGGAATTGAACCATTTGAAGAACTATATCTTTATTCAAAAAATCGGATATGGCGAAGCTTTCCAGATAAATTACGAAGTTGACGATACGGTTCTAGGCAGTGAAGTGCCCTACTTTATCCTTCAACCGCTTGTGGAAAATGCCATTCTTCATGGTATTGAAATGTCCAAAGGAAGCGGGGTCATTACCCTCCGAGCCTATAAAGAAGATCACCGGCTAGTGATCATTGTCGAGGATAACGGGGTCGGCATGGACGATCGACAAATTACCCGAATTCTGAACGGCGAAGATCGGAAAGAAGCCATGCCCGGGGTGACGAGCATAGGTATTCGCAATGTGAACGAACGGATTCACTTGTATTACGGGGAAAGTTATGGACTCAGCTACGAAAGTGTTCCTGGGCAATGGACGAAGGCGATTTTGCGATTGCCGTATAAGCCTATGCCTAATCTTACGAAGTGAGTTTTCTGAGGAAAACTCAGCTTATGCATACGATGCCAGTTTTGCAAACGCAAAACTTTTAGGAGGAACGGATATGTTGAACGCGATGATTGTAGAGGATAACGCCATTTACCGTTATGCCATTAAATCCATAATCCGTTGGGAAGACTACGGCTTCCAGATTGTTAGCGAGGCGCTGAACGGCTGCCACGCGCTGGACTTGCTTCAGCACACTCACGTGGATTTGATCGTAACCGACATTACGATGCCGGAAATGAACGGGATTGACCTCATTCAGAACGTGAAACGAACCGACCCTGGCATTAAAATTGTCGCGCTCAGTTCGTATGATGATTTTCGTTTTGTGAAAGAAGCATTGAAGCTTGGCGCGGAGGACTATTTGTTAAAACATGATCTGGAACCTGCGGCGATCAAGCAGCTTCTCCAGCAGATGAAAGCGCAGATTTCGGCCGATCAGGAACGGAAGAAAAAAGAAACGATTCTGGCTTCCAGTCTGCAAGAGATGAGGTGGATAGTAGGCCGGAAGCTGCTTTTCGGAGAATGGAAGGATGCAATAGAGATGGAGGACCAGGCCGCTGCCGTTCAATTCCCTGTTCATAACGAACTTTGCGTGGTGATGTTGGCGGAAGGTAAACTGACAGCCGAGGAGAGGCGCAGCGACAATGATCGGCGGTGTGTGATCGTACCGATTTCGGAGCGTAGAACGGCTGTTATCTACTCTTTTCCCGATGAGAAGAGCGAGCGGAAATGTACGGAGGAAACGCAATCCATTGTATCAGAGCTGTTTGCCCGGGTTAAGCAGCGGGGTGGGACCTTGACGGTAGGTACGAGTTCCATTGGTTCAGGTTTGAAGGATTTGGCGGATCTGTACAGCCAGGCAGAGGGGGCTTTGCATTACGCCGTTTACGAAGGACCGGGAAATGTGTATACGTATTCTTCCATCCCTTCATTAGGAATGTCCTCAGCGGAAAGCGCGGCGAACGCTCCGTCATTGGAGACTTTAATTACAACGATGAAAAACGGCCACAGGCCGGATGTGGAGAAGCAAATCGAAGCATTATTTCAAAAATTGAGCGAGTGCCGGCCTGAATTTACAGAACTTCGGCAGCTGCTTATTGATTTATATTCACTGCTCAAGGCGCTCGCCTTGGAAAAAAACAAGCATTCCGGCCGGATGGAGCAATGGAACAAGGAATTGCATGAAGCTATTGAAACGTTGCAACCGCTGGTTCGAATCAGGCAATTGTTTCTGGAAATGGTCTCCGAAGTAATGGGGAGCGTGGGGGAACGTGCGACGTTCCGCAGAGAAATTCAACTGGCGATTGAATATATGCATGATCATTATGCGGAAGATGTAACCGTCGTTCAACTCGCCGATTTGCTAAACTTAAGTACGAATTACTTATCGAATATATTTAAAAATGAGACCGGTATGCGAATCGTTGAATATATGAACCGCTGCCGGATTCAGAAGGCCAAACAACTGCTCCGCAATTCTACTTTGAAGGTGTACGAAGTCGCAGAACGTACCGGTTTCCAGGAGACTTCCTATTTTTGCAAGGTATTTAAAGAGGTGGAGGGAATGACGGTCAAGGAATTCAGGTCAACAATGAAAGACAGCTATACTTGAAAATAGGGTGAAATGAAGCGGATAGTGCTATATCGGGTTGATTGGTGATCATACTTCTTTGATGGCCGCTGGTTGCGCATAAAAAGGACCTCTGGCTTCCTCATTAGAACAATTGTTCTCTAATAGAGACCCGCGGGGCGCAATTTCCGAGCTGGTTGCCTATGAATGAGAGGATAGAGAACAAAGGTCCATATTTAACGAACAAAGTTCTTAACATATGGACCTTTGTTCTCTGGAGCTATGATTTGACCGCTTCGCCATTCATTTAGCGTCAAATTGTGTTACTATTAACGACCCTGGTTCGTTATTCTGGCTATCAGCAGGGAGCGTAGCAACCATGTGATTCCTTCTCCGAAACTCGTCATCGGAAGATCCGATCGCAGGCAATATTGACGTTGACTCAGGGCTGCTTGATTTGCAAAATTAAAGCGGATTTTCCGCATAAGATAAGGACCTGAGGCACAGCCAGCCTCAGGTCCTTATCTTATGAAAACGTCAGAGGCTGTCCGTTGAGCCTTGAGAGCCTTGCTTATTCCTTCGCCCCGATGCGGGCGAGCTTCTTGCGTACGATCGGAGCAACCTTGGTGCCGAGCAGCTCGATAGCATGCAAGACTTCACGGTGCGGCATCGTGCCGACATTGACATGCAGGAAAAAACGGGTGACTCCCAAATTTTTGCGCAGTAGGAGAATCTTTTCCGCAACATATTCGGGATCGCCGACATAAAGGGCACCCCGTAGACTGCGCGCGGCATCATAAGTTGCGCGGGTGTAATTCTGCCCCCAACCTCGCTCGCGCCCAATTACATTCATTTGGGCCTGCGTTGAAGGGAAGAATAGATCGGCAGCCTGCTCGGTTGTTTCTCCGACAAATCCGTGCGAGTGCGTCGCAATCGACAGATTGTCAGGATCGTGTCCGGCCCGCGCGGCAGCCTCCTTATAGAGCTTGACCAAAGGAGCAAAACTTTCCGGCATTCCGCCGATGATGGCGAATGCGATCGGAAGTCCTAGCATGCCTGCCCGGATAGCCGATTGTGCAGTCCCGCCGCTTGCAATCCACACCGGGAGCGGGTTCTGAACGGACCGTGGATAGACACCGAGATTATGGATGGCAGGACGATGACGGCCGCTCCAAGTCACCTTCTCTGAAGATCTGATAGCTAGCAGCAGTTCAAGCTTTTCGTCGAACAATTCATCATAATCATCCAGGCTGTAGCCAAAAAGAGGAAAAGATTCAATGAACGAACCCCGGCCCGCCATAATTTCAGCACGGCCATTAGAGATGCCGTCAAGGGTGGAGAAAGCTTGATACACTCGTACAGGGTCGTCTGAGGACAGCACAGTAACGGCACTTGTGAGCCTTATGTGCTTGGTCATGGCAGCAGCTGCTGCCAGAACAACCGCGGGCGAGGTCCCTGCGTAATCGGCCCGATGGTGCTCCCCGATTCCATAGACATCCAGACCGACCTGATCGGCGAGCACGATCTCCTCAACCGCATTCCGCAATCGCTCGGCATGGCTGATAACCGCTCCTGTCACCGGGTCGGGCGTAGTTTCCAAAAATGTGCTGATTCCTATTTCCATGTTTGTTACCTGATCGGCCATTTTGATTCTCCTCCTTCGTTACTTCCAGTTTACTCATTTTTTTACGGTTTCTCAAATTTAGTAAGTTAGCGTGGGGCGATAATCTATGTGATGGCCGTGCCACTCCTGTGGCAAATAAATAAACTAGATTAACGCATGAAACGGAGGAGGGAGATTAGTGACAAATCGGAAACGAACACCGTCATTTCATTTCGCATATGTGACAAATTTTAACGATGATACTATTTCGGTGATTGATACTCGGACAAGAAAGGTCAAGGCTACAATCAAGACCGGTAGAGGACCTTTTGAAATCGCTGTCACACCCGATGGGAAGTATGCTTATGTCGTCAATAAACTCGACAATACCACGCAAGTCATCAATAGGAAAACGAATACAATTATCCGCACGATCCAGGTCGGGAACAGTCCGTCCGATGTAGGTACTTCGCAAAAGTTCGTCTACGTTACGAATGCGGCCGACAACACGGTTTCAGTTATAAGTATAAAGAAAAAAAAGATCATTGATACGATAATGGTCGGCAACAATCCCGTAGGTGTTACTATTATGCCTAAGAAACCAGGTAGAAGAACTTTAGGATATGTAAGCAATAACGACAGCAATACGATTTCTGTTATTGAAGTGAAACGCAATAGGGTGATTGACATTATCCCCGCTGGAGCGGGTCCGGATCAAATTGCCTTCACGAGAAATGGCAAATTTGCTTATGTGACCACGGATAATAATGTTTTGGTCATAGGTACTCATAGCGGAAAAATCAAGGATATGATCCAAGTCGGCAGTATGCCGGTAGGTGTAGCCATAACCCCTAACAACAAATTTGCCTATGTTGGCAATGAAGGAGATAACACAGTTTCAGTCATTAAGTTAAAAAAGAACATCGTGATCGCTACCGTTCCTGTGGGGAAGAGACCCGGGATCGTGGCCATTACACAAGATGGCAAATATGCGTATGTGGCTAATTTTGGAGAAAATACAGTATCTGTTATAAGAATCAAAGATAATAAGGTCATTGACACGATAACAGTTGGAAATGCAGCCTCGGGGCTGGCCATTATCCCTGTTTAACCGGACTATTGGAGCTAACCGCAAGGTGGCTCCTTCTTTGTTAGGCAAGAAGCATTAGCAGAGCTGTCCCAGAATTTTTCCATTGACTTCGATAAAGGTTAAAAGTTATTATTACAGTGTCGTTACTTAAACGTTTAGGTACTTAAACGATTCAGTAAAATTTAAAGGGGGAATATGAATGTCCAAACGTTTGTTGATTACCTCAGTTATTGCTGCTCTTTTCAGCTTTTCATTTCTCGCCGGTTGTGGGAAGAGTGATCATTTGCCGACCCAACCCGAGCAAGGTCAAGCAGATCAAGACAACAAAAAGCAAGGAGGGGCTAAACCGGAGGCTGGGGCTCAGTTGCTCGTTTGGGAGTCAAAAGGTCCTGAATTGGATTATTTGAAAGCGATCTCAGCAAGCTTTGAAAAAGAATATGGCGTTAAAGTGAAGGTAGAAGCTGTTCCTGCGATAGACTCTGTAAAAAAACTTACGACAGACGGCCCTGCCGGGATTGGGGCTGATGTATTCTCAGCACCTCACGATCAATTAGGCAATGCCGTTATGGCAGGACTTGTTTTACAGAACGATCTGTTTAACGAAGGCAAGAAAAATGAATTTATGTCTGCGGCAATTGAAGGGGTCAGCTATAAAGGAGATTTGTATGGGTTTCCTACAGCCATTGACACCTACGCGCTATTTTACAATAAAAAGCTGATGGAAAAAGCACCGAAAACTTACGAAGAAATCATCAAGTTTGCTGAAGGCTATAACGATCCAAAGAGTAAAAAGTACGCCTTCATGTGGGATGTAGGCCAGTTGTATCAATCCTATTCGTTCCTTGCCGGTTACGGTGGATATGTATTTGGTAAGAATGGTACGGATGCAACCGATATTGGCCTGAATAGTACAAAAGCGATTGAAGGGGCGAAGTTCTTCCAATCGTTAAAGAAAATACTTCCGTTAAACGTAAATGACATCAACGATAATATTATTACTGGCTTCTTCCAAGAAGGAAAAACGGCAGCCGTCATCAATGGACCCTGGTTAATGTCGAGCTTGTCAAAGGTGAATTTTGAGTATGGGGTCGCTCCACTTCCTCTTTTACCTAATGGAGAACATCCAAAAAGTTTTTCGGGAATTAGAGCGTTGTATGTAAACTCGTACACCAAATACCCGATTGCTGCGAAATTGTTTGCCAGTTATGCAACAAGTAAAGAGAATTTAATGAACCGGTATAAAATGACGACCCAGCTGCCTCCTAGGAAAGACATTATGAATGATCCGATCATTACGAAGGACGCTAATGCATCTGCTTTCCTGGAACAAGCGAATTATTCGACACCTATGCCGTCAATTCCAGAAATGGGTAATGTTTGGGTGCCCGCAGGAGCAGCGCTTGCTTCCATTTGGAACGACAACCAAGACCCGACGACTGTTCTAAATAACGCGGTAGAACAAATCAAGACAGCAATGAAGACTAAGAAATAAGGCGGTCTACGTATGGATCTGAAACATAGCGTTCTTCGACATCGAACAAAAGCCGCTATCTGCTCTACTATTTTTATGGGTCTAGGTCAACTGTATAACAAGCAATATCTAAAAGGCTTAATATTCATCATCCTGGCTCAATGGTTATTTTGGATTTATTACCCAATTGCTTATAAAGGTATTATGGGATTTATTACTTTAGGTCATGTACCAACCCAAATCATCAATGGGAAAGTGGTCCAAGGCGATCACTCCATCTTTATGTTAATCAACGGTCTGATTACAATTGTGGTTATACTTTTGTACTTAGGCTTCTACGTAATCAACATTTATGATGCCCATAAAAATGGGGGGCTTAGGGATGCAGGAGGTAATCCCCCAGGCTTCAAGGACTCTATAAGAAAAGCGAAATTTAGACATTTCCCTTATTTACTATTGATGCCTGCAACTTTTTTCGTACTCTTTGTTACGATTATACCGCTCGTTTTTAATGTTTTGATTGCTTTTACGAACTATTCGGCTCCTGCCCATATTCCTGATCGAGCTTTAGTGAATTGGGTGGGTCTACGAACATTTTATGATTTAATTGCACAAAAGGCATGGAGATCTACGTTCCTAGGCATCTCCGTATGGAATTTAGTATGGGCCGTAGCTTCCAGCACTTCTGTATTTTTTAGCGGGTTAATTTTGGCGATGATGCTGAACCACCCTAAGATCAAATTCAAAAGATTTTGGCGAACCGTCTTTATTTTGCCATGGGCAGTCCCGCAATTCATTTCTATACTGGTTTTCAGGGTATTATTAAATGGTTCGTTTGGCCCAATTAATGATGTAATCGGTAAATTTGGATTTTCACCGGTACCTTGGCTATCCGATCCGACGATGGCAAAATGTTCGATTATCCTTGTTAATTTGTGGTTTTCTACGCCTTTTCTTATGGCGTTGATGTCGGGGGTTTTAACGACAATGCCGCACGACCTTTACGAAGCTGCTGAAGTAGATGGTGCCTCAGGCAAACAAAAGTTTTTCAAGATTACTCTTCCGCTTGTCCTGCAGGCTACCGCACCCATATTAATCATGCAATTTGCCTTTAATTTCAATAACTTCAATTTAATTTATCTGCTTACGGACGGTAAACCGGATAGTCCATCCTATTATTATGCAGGAAGCACGGATATTCTCATCTCGTGGATCTTTAAGATGACGCTTAATCAAAGTCAATTTAACATGGCTTCTGCAGTGTCCGTCATTATGTTTATATTTATTGCGATTTTTTCTTTATGGAATTATAAGCGGATGAAGTCAGTCTAGAAGAGGATTTGGTCTACATGTCTAAATTAAAAGCCAACTTGATCGTAACTGGGATTTACATGGTTTTTGCCGTTTTGCTGGTAGCGGTGTTCTATCCGATCATTTGGGTTGTCGGCACCTCTCTGAACCCGGGCGATGCCCTGCTGGTTAGTAAGATGATTCCTGCTGAACCGACAATCGCTCATTACACGGAACTTATAAGAAACACTGATTTTGTGCTGTGGTATAAAAATACAATAAAAATCGCTTTATCGAATGCGGTTGTGTCGACAACTCTTGTAGCTGTGACTGCTTACGCTTTCTCGAGATTTCGCTTCAAGGGCAGGAAACAAGGATTAATGATCTTGTTGATTCTTCAAATGTTCCCTGGCTTCTTATCCGTCATGGCGATTTTTGTTTTGTTATTACAGACGAAATTGCTGGATACCCATTTGGGTTTAATCCTTGTCTATGCAGGTGGGTCCGTTTCGATGGGGACATGGGTGATGAAAGGTCATTTCGATACGATCCCGAAAAGTCTTGAGGAAGCCGCTTATATCGATGGAGCAAGCAATACGGATGTGTTTTTCAAGATTATATTTCCTTTATCGCTGCCGGCGATTACATTTGTTGCACTAAATAGTTTTATAACGCCATTCATGGATTTTATATTGCCGCAAATCGTTTTGAGATCATCGGAAAAAATGACTTTGGCGCAAGGGTTATATAATATGGTGGCCAACGAAACGAATTCCAGCTTTACGCTTTTTGCTGCCGGTGCTGTGCTGGTGGCATTGCCAATCACCTTGCTGTATATGTATTTCCAAAAGTATTTAATTAACGGAATTACGGCAGGTGCTGATAAAGGGTAATGGAAGAAAATAAATCCCATGAAAGGAGTCAGCCATGATATTCGAAGCCATTTACCATAGATCCGGTAATTCTTATTGCTATGCCTATGATGACAAACAGGTCCATATTAGACTACGGACAAAGAAAGATGATCTTCAAATCGTTAAAGCCATCTACGGAGATAAGTATGATTGGGAAAGAACGGTAAGTGAAAAGCTTTTATACAAGCTGGCCAGCGATGAGTTTTTCGACTATTGGCAGGCGGAAATCGCCCCTCCGCACTTAAGGTTAAGATATGCCTTTGAATTGGTTTCGGGAGATCTAACCTATTGGTATACGGAGAGCGGATTTTTCAAAGAGAAGCCGAATGATCCGCTCCGATTTTTCGATTACCCGTTTCTATGGTCGAGTGAAGTTCTAAAGCCACCAGGGTGGGTAAAAGAGGCCATCTTTTATCAGATTTTCCCAGAACGATTTGCGAATGGCGATCCCACGAATGATCCGGCTCATGTTCGTCCTTGGAAAGATGCCAGTCCGGGTCAGCAAGATTTCCACGGGGGAGATTTACAAGGCGTATTAGATCGCATTGATTACATCAGCTCGCTTGGCGTTAATGCGATTTATTTTACACCTATATTTGAAGCGAAGACCAATCATAAATATGACACGACGGATTATTTAAAAGTGGATTCGCATTTTGGCGACATCCAGCTATTGAAAAAGTTGGTCAGAGCTTTTCATGACCGTGGTATTCGCGTAATTCTCGATGCGGTATTTAATCACAGCGGATTTTGTTTTGCGCCGTTTCAAGATGTAATAAAAAAAGGACCTGACTCGGCTTATTGGGACTGGTTCCACGTCCAGGAATATCCGATTCAATATGATCCAAGACCCTTCTATCATTGCTTTGCTTTCGAGGCCCATATGCCGAAGTTAAATACTTCGAATCCGGAGGTCAGGAATTACTTGATCTATGTAGCGCAATTTTGGGTAAAAGAGTGCGATATCGACGGGTGGAGATTGGATGTTGCGAATGAAGTCGACCATGCATTTTGGCGGGAATTTCGAAAGGAATTAAAATCGTTAAAGCCTGATTTTTATATTTTAGGCGAGATTTGGCATGATGCCATGCCGTGGCTTCAAGGCGATCAGTTCGATGCGGTCATGAACTATCCGGCTACGGAAGCCATGATTGATTTTTTTGCAAAGGAAACTACGGATGCGGAGCAGTTTTCTCAACAGATAAGCAGACTGTTACCCCAGTATCCGCAGCAGGTAAACGAAGCGGCCTTTAACATTCTCGGAAGTCATGATACTCCAAGATTGCTTACCACTGCTCGTAACGAAAAAAGAGTTATGCTAGCCGTTTTGTTCCAGTTTATTTTCCTAGGAGTACCGTGTATTTATTACGGAGATGAAGTGGGGATGAGGGGAGGACAAGACCCCGATTGCAGGAGACCGATGGTTTGGGACGCGGAAGAACAAAATCACGATCTTCTTGCTTTTTACCGGAATTTGATTTCCTTTAGAAAAAAACATCTTGCGCTGCAAGAGGGCTCATTTCAATTTATGTATGCAAAAAATCGTCAACTTGTCGTACGCAGACAGCATGCCAGAGAATCACTTTACATTTGTTTTAATCAAAGCGAACATTCGGCCTCATTGGACTTCACAATTCACAGTGAATCATCCCCTGAAATATGCATGGGTGACGGATCTTACAAGGTCTCCAATAATGAGATTTCCGTGAGCTTGCCTCCATTCGGATGGATCGTTTTGGCTGCATCGTTAGAAGCATTTGACAAAGAAAATTCGGTATGATTAAATCAACCTAAACGTTTAAGTTAGGTGGGTCATAATGAAAAAAACAACCATAAAAGATATAGCTAAAGCGGCTGGCGTATCCATTGCCACAGTTTCTTATATTCTAAATGATGTCAAGACGCAGTCCATTTCCGATGAAACGCGCGTTAAAGTTCTGAAAATCGCACAGCAACTTAAGTATGTGACGAACCGGACGGCGCAGTCGTTAAAAATTAAGAAAACCGGATTGATCGGCATCTTATTGTTTAAGGAGAAAGAGCAGAGCTTATGGTCCGATTTGAAATATGTTAGAACGATATTCAAAATCGAGCAATTATGCAGCCAATTAGGCTATCATGTTCTATTTATGCAAATCGACAGTACGGCACCATCGTCTAAGATCATTATGGAAAGAAATCTGGACGGCGTTTTCTTAATTAATGTAGATAAAGAAATGTTCACGACGATATCCCACTATTTCGGCTTCGGCATCCCGATCTTTGTCATTGACAGTTACATTGAAGACAATTTGTTTCACAAAATCATGCCGAATTTTGAGCAAAGCTTTCGCGTGTTAGATGACTTGTTCTCCCAATCCCCGCAGTTTCTCATTATGGATGGATACAACAATGCCGAACTGGTGGAGCTCATTAAAGAAAAATCCAACTTGGATGAAGATCGGATACATGTTTACGAGAACAAAAATGAGTTGAACATATTTCTATCCAAGTTTTCCGATCGCCCCGGGATTGTCATCAACGAGTTTTTGGCCAATGAAGTATACAGGACCCATAAGAACATCATGGCCTTATGCACTTGCCACTTCCCGGAAATTCTCTCTGAAGAAATCGTTAAAATCAAGTTTGACTTAAATGACTACAAAGAGATTATGCACATGATGGACAGTTACATGAATGAGCAAGATTACGTAAACCCTGAAAAGTTTTTCTTATTGTCCACCATATTGTGACGTTCTTACGAGGAGAGTGCTTTGTGAATTCATCAAGGCTCATCGAGCTCAAAGATTTTTATTCCAAGACCCTTAATAATTACAGGAATATATTTATTTATTTGCCTTTTGATTACGAAAAGAATGTAGAAAAGCGATATCCGGTCCTCTATATGCATGATGGTCAGCACGTATTTTTCGAGGATCAGAAGGGTGAATCGTGGGAGGTTCATACAACGGTAGATAACCTGGTCTCTCAAGGAAAAATGCAAGAAATCATTGTTGTCGCCATTGCTCACGTGGAAGACGCAAGGATTGCGGAATATATGCACGCGAACCCTGAAGGGTACAATATTTTTGATGTCATCAATCAAGGCGAGCTTTACGAGGAATTTCTTATTCGGGAAGTTAAACCTTTTATCGATCGGACACTCCGAACTTTAAAGGGAAAAGAACATACGGCTCTGATGGGGTCGTCTGCCGGCGGGCTTGTGTCTTATAATATCGGATTCCGTCAACCGGACACTTTTGGAATGATAGGAGCCCTTTGTCCTTTCTTTGTCAGCACCGACCCTAGCAATAGGGAAGAAAGATGGTTAAGCCGCATCTATACGGAAAAGAAGAACCTGAAAATTTGGATGGACGTAGGCGACTCTGAAGGCTTTACGGTTATGGAAAAGCATGTAAGGCAAGTGACGGATGTTCTTAGAAAAGCCGGGTATGTTTCAGGTGATGATCTCATGTATTACCTGGCAATCGGTTCCGGTCACTCTCAAAAAGATTGGGCTGCAAGGGTTCATGCGCCGCTGATTTACTTTTTTGGGGAAATAGGCCAGCCTGTACGCGTTGATTTACATGGTCCTGCAGTTATTGGTTTAGAGGGACCTAAACTGACATTGAATCCGGTTGTTCACTATGACAGCGGTTTTTTGATGACGGATTTAAACGCACAATATGCAGTTAATGATCCCGATTTATTAGAAGTTACTGCAGACGGAAAACTGCTTCCCAAAAAAGAAGGAAAAACAACAATCACATATATGAATAACAACTTAGAGGCTGCTCTTGATATTGCCGTTGTCCCTTATATGTCCGATACTGCAACAGTTAAAGTCTTTGTAAAAGTGCCGGAATTTACGCCGAAAACAGATCAATTATATGCCGGCATACAATTGCCGATGATTCGTGAAGGGCTGTACGGCGGAACTTTTGAAGTACCCAGGGATATGTCCTTTGAATTTCGCATTTCCCGAGGCTTGGGCAAGCATGAAGTAGACCGGCAAGGCCGGGAACTTCCTTACCGAATATTTACAGCGGACGATGGATTAATCTTGAATTACGAAGTGGAGAATTGGATAGACGTAGCAGCCGCGGCTGAGGGAGGTGACCAGGGTGGGAAGCAGATCAAGTATTTGGAGGATTGAAAATTTTTACTCCGCGCATTTGGAGAATAAGAGAGATATTTTCATATATCTTCCCCCAAGTTATCGCTACGATAAGGAAAAGCAGTATCCGGTATTGTATATGCATGATGGGCAAAATATTTTCCATCCTGCATTTAACGGTTTTTCATGGCAAGTAAACGAAACCGTTGATAGATTGATTCGCCATGATTGGATGGAAGAGATCATAGTTGTAGGCATTCCTAATATGGGGATGGAGAGGGCTGATGAATTTACCCATGAGCTGGAAGGGGTCCTCTATCAATCTGATAAAGTTCCAATCAAACCCAAAGGCCATTTATATGAAGCATTTATCATTGATGAGTTAAAGCCTTACGTGGATTCGATGTTTCGAACGCTTACAGACCCTGATCATACAGCATTAATGGGGTCATCCAGAGGGGGGCAGGTCACCTACCATATCGGATTTCGCCGGCCTGATATTTTCGGAAAGCTTGCCATCGTTTCACCGTATTTTTACTGTGTGGATCCTCTGACACTGGAAGAAACGCCGGTTTATCATACTTTTGACAAGAAACAGCCAATCTCCAAAGTATGGATTGATTTGGGGGGCAGCGAAGGTACCTTGGTAATGGAAAAACATGTCCGTGAAGTTACGGAGAAACTCTTGAATTTGGGTTTTGAAGCTGATAACGAACTCATCTACTTCAATGATCCGGGAGCGGTTCATTCGGAGAAAGATTGGGCTGCCCGATTATCTTCACAACTTATTCATTTATTTGGGAATAAGGGTAAGGAACGCTTTTTGTCTTTACATGGGCCAGATGAGGTTGGCATTGTCGGGTCTAATTGCCGGCTAAATCCAATTCTTAAATTTGAATCCGGCTTTCAGATGTCCTTGTTAAGGACGACTTACGAAGTAGAAGATCGATGCATACTGAATGTTTTGGATGATGGAACCATAGTGCCGCTCCAAGTAGGAGAAACTTCGGTAACAGTCAAATATCAGAATTTGAAAGCTTCCAAATCTATTCGTGTGATCGAAGCTCAGAAAGAATATGTGACTTTGGAAATGATCGTTCATGTCCCAGCGGGTACGCCTGAAAATATAAAAGTATTTGCATGGTTTCCCTTAGTCAATAACGCGGAAAATCACACATATTCCAACCAACTTCAAGTACCTATTCATGCGGAATTTGTCTACCGAATCAGCAGGGAAGATGGGACCGTCGAGGTTGATCATACAGGGAAACCTATCGAGCGCTATTATAAAGCCTTATCGGATGCAAAAATAGAAATTAATGTTGAAAATTGGTCTTAGATAATGATAGTAAAGTCACACATTCCGTGTTTTGCATAACAAATCATAGATTTCATGAATGCAAACAGTCTCGAATTTGGATAAAATCCGGGGCTGTTTTTGTTTTGCCCTGATCACAAACTTCGTAGTTTTGTTAAACAATTAGAAGTTTATTTCAATGTAAGCGCTTTAAAACAAATTTATAATCAATTTAGGCGAATCAACCAAGTGCCACTTGAAAATGAAACGGGTTTCATTAAGACCTAACTGTGTCAAGAGGAGGAGTTATAAACTTGAACTTGCAAAAAAGTGAAGCCGTTGTTCAGCTATCGCCGGAAGCATTTCGAATCAATGGGAAATCGGAAGTGCTGCTCTGTGCGTCATTATTTTATTTTCGGATTCCCCGAGCCTTATGGAAAGAACGGCTTCGCCAAGTCAAAGCCTTTGGATATAACTGCATCGATGTGTATTTCCCTTGGAATTTCCACGAATTGGAGGAAGGCGTGTGGGACTTCACCGGGGAAAAGGATGTGGAGCAATTTCTCCGCGATGCTGCCGAAGCGGGTCTCTGGGTCGTTGCCAGACCTGGTCCTTATATTTGCTCCGAATGGGACGGGGGCGCTTTGCCTGCCTACTTGCTGGTGAAGGAGAACTTACGCATCAGAGAGAATGATCCGCATTTTTTACAACATGTATCTCGCTGGTATGGCCGGATCCTGCCGATTCTAAGGACATTCAGCAGCGATCAAAATGGGACGATCATTGCTGTTCAGTTGGAGAACGAGCTTGATTTTTACCCTTGTACCGACCCCAAGGGCTACATTTCCGCGTTGCGGGACATGGCTTTGCAGCATGGAATCACAGTCCCGCTTATCGCCTGTGCCGGACAAGGGGGCTTGGAAGCAGCGTCGGGATTCGCAGAAAATGTGGTGCCGACCTGCAATTTTTACCCGAACGATAAGGATCCATCTTTTGAGGAGAAAGTGCTGACTTATCAGGCAGAGCTGAGTGAGCGCGGGCTTCCGCTGCTTGTAACAGAAACGAATCGCTCCCACTTTCTGCTTCGCCGTTTGTTATCCTGCGGGGTCAAGCTGCTCGGTCCGTACTTGCAAGCATCCGGAACGAACTTCGGCTTCACGAATGCGACGAATAACTGGGAGAACCCGCTGTCGTTCCTCACTTCGGACTACGATTTTCATGGGATGATTACACCTGAGGGACACATTCGTGAGGAAGCTTATGAAGGAAGGCTGCTCAGCAACGTCATCCGCGCCTATGGCGATTCGTTGGCAGAATCGCTACCTGATCGATCTGGTTATTCGCACCACCGCTTGGCTTTGAATCAGGGCGGTCAGTTGCTTTTCTTATGTAATGTAGGTGAACAGGAAGAAGTGGTTCACCCTCAAAGCGCGGGTTCGAGCTTTCCTCTCTATACCAAACTAGTCTCAGATCCGAATCGCTGCCCGATCTTGCCGCTGAATGTACCCTTGCAAACTTGGGGCATCGAGGATGGCACATTGAATTATGCCACGGCTGAGTTATGCAGCGTGAAACGTTTATCTGATCGTACAGTTGCCGTCTTTCATGCTGAGCATGTGGCTGAGATCAGCCTGCAATTCAGCAAGGGGATTGAAATCGTCTCCGGTGGTATGACGGTTCATGAATCAGCTGAACGGCTCACAGTGAGCTTTACCCCTGAAGATCAGGATTCCACGCTGCTCATCCGGCTTTCCGGCAACGAGCTGCTGGAGTTGGTTGGTTTAAGCCGTTCGAAGGCGCTTTTGCTGGAATGCATCGATGAAGCGGGCGTTTTCCATTTTAGCAAGATGGATCGTGTCGATGCTCCTTCTGATAGTCGCTCTGTTACGGTTGAATGGACGCAGAGCTTAGTGAATCCAATCGTTGCGCTCTCGGATGTGCCGACGCACCTAGGCGAGCGCGCGGATTATTTGGAGAAGCATGGCATCTACCGTGGCTACGCTTGGTATGAGTCTTCGATCACGCTTCCGGAAGGCAGGCAATACGAGGGGCTTTTGCTCCAACAAGCAAGCGACATAGTCTCTCTATATGCGGGAGAGCAATATATCGGCACGACGACACCAGGCAGAGGAAGCCAATACTTGCCTGTGCCAACAGGTGCATGCGTCGAGCCGAACCTGATCGCTCGTACCGAAATTTGGGGCCATTCCAATTTTCATGACACCCGATTGCCAGGGCTTGAACTGACTGCTTTAAAAGGACTTACCGGCATTACAGCGGTAACGAATATTATCGATATCGGTCAAAATTGGAGAGTCAAGCCTTTGCAAGCCGGCGACCCGTTTTCCCGTTACGCCGACCCTGCCCATGACGACCGTTTATGGCCGATTGTGAGCTGCGGGGGATGGCTGAACACGAATCTCCCTTCGTATGAGTGTTACCGCAAAAAGGTTGAAACGTCTAAGGAAGCTGATTCATGGGTCATGCATTTCAATGGGAAATTCTCGCATGCTCATGTATTCGTGAATGGTCAGCCGGTCGGCCAAGTGAATCCGCTGCAGCCATATGCGGATCTGACGCCTTTTGTCAGCGCGGGTGAGGCGCTTACGATCGCTTTATTTTTGGAAAAAACATATGAATCTCCTAGCGGAAGCATCCTACTCTACGAAGGGAATTCGGCTAAGGATTGGAGATTATCCTCTGCTCAGGAGACAGAACTGCTGCAGCATGCCGAAGAAGCAAAGGGCGCTGCTACCGCTGCACCTTGCCCCGTTCAGCTGAAGCCTGGTCAAATGTCCTGGCTGTACGGTGAACTCAGTGATGATAACGAAGGCCTTGGATGGCGCGTATATGTGGAAGGCGTCAATATGAAGCTGACTGTGTTCTTTAACGGGCACTTAGTGGGCAGACTCTGGACGAGAGGCGGTGCCAACAGACCGACCTTCCGCGGGGGCAGCGACGACTCATTTTATGTGCCGGGACCATGGTTCCATTCAACTGGAAATGCCTTAACGATTTTGTTGGAAGCCGTTGAGTTGAACGAGGATGCTCTGTTGGAGCCATTAAGATTTGTTGCTGTAACAGGAGTCTAACGATGGGAATGAACGAATGAAGAAGGAGGATGTGCATGAAAACGGCTGTTGAAGCAAACGTTTTGGATGCAAGTGTTTCCGTCGGCAGGAAGAGCGCGCCCTTGCGAAGGTTTTGGAGCTACAGGACGTTAATGCTGATGTGCGTGCCAGCGATCTTATTTTTCTTAATCATGTCGTACCTGCCCATGCCGGGACTGTATTTGGCTTTCATCAACTACAACTACTCGGATGGCATTTTCCATAGTGCGTTCGTCGGATTTGATAATTTTAAGTTTCTTATCAGCTCGGGCGCGCTTTGGAAGCTGACCTTTAACACGGTTGCCTATAACTTGGCGTTTATCGTAATTGGAAATATAATGCAAATCGCTATCGCTATTTTGCTCAATGAGCTGCGTAAAAAGTGGTTCAAAAAGCTGGCGCAATCGCTCATGTTTTTACCTTATTTTATCTCCTTCGTTCTTGTCGGTTTGATTGCTTATAACATTCTGAGCTATGATTTCGGGCTGCTGAACGGCGTTTTGAAATCCATGGGCGCGGAACCATTAAAGACCTACTCGAATCCGACCATCTGGCCGGTCATCATCGTCATTACGTACCTTTGGCAGTCGACCGGGTATGGATCCATCGTTTATTTCGCAGCCATCATGGGTCTGGATTCGGAGATCGTCGAAGCCTCGGAGATTGACGGAGCCAATGCTTTTCAGCGCATCCGGTATATTGTCCTTCCATGGCTAAAGCCTACGTTCATCATTTTGCTGCTCTTCTCTTTGGGTGGAATTCTGCGCGGGAATTTCGGATTGTTCTACAACCTGGTTGGAGCGAACAATACCGCTCTCTTCGATGCGACGGACATTATTGAAACGTTTGTATTCCGCTCCCTGATGAATAATTTCAATTTTTCATTGGGAAGCGCTGTCAGTCTGTATCAATCCGTTTTCGGTTTCTTTATTGTCATCACAGCGAACTGGCTTGTCAAAAAAGTATCACCCGAAAACACACTTTTTTAAAGGAAAGGAGGGACCCACAGTGGAGCAAGTCATCGCACGTCAACGCGGATCCGATATTTCCTCGGTAAGCATCCGAGTCTTCGGCTACATCTGTATAAGTTTATTCGCATTGTGTTGTGTGTTGCCGTTTCTTCTGGTCCTCGGGACTTCATTTACGGCGGAGAAATCCATCACGCTCCATGGTTATAATCTTTGGCCCCGTGAATTCAGTACGTTCGCTTATAAAATTGTTTTTGAGAATCCGCAACTTATTGTCGGTTCTTATGGCGTTACGATGGGCATTACTATCGTAGGGACGGCTGTCGGGCTCTTTATCGTAGCCATGACGGGCTATTCCTTGCAGCGTCCCGATTTCCCGTACCGGAACCGCATTTCGTTCTTTATTTACTTCACCACGCTCTTTCAAGGCGGCGTCGTTCCGTTTTACTTGATCATGACGCAGTGGATGCACCTGAAAGATAACTACCTGGCCGTTCTGCTGCCCGGACTGATGAGTCCTTTTCTCATTATTATGATGAAAAGCTTTGTCAGATCGATCCCCCATGCGATTACGGAATCCGCCAAGATGGACGGAGCGGGCGACTTCGCCATATTTCTGCGCTTGATTTTACCAATGACGACGCCGGCACTCGCAACGATCGGCTTGTTTATTGCCCTTGGCTATTGGAATGAGTGGTACAATTCCATGCTGTTCTTGTCGCCGGATATGAAGTACCGGCCGCTCCAGCTGTTTCTGTATAACGTCGTCACGAGCGCCGATTTTATCAAAAATTCGTCGGTATCGTCTAACGTTTTGCCGAGGGATATGCCTCTCGAATCGATGAAAATGGCAACAGCGGTCGTCGCGACGGGACCTGTCATCCTCTTTTTTCCGATGGTACAAAAGTTTTTCATCAAAGGCATTACGGTAGGTGCTGTTAAGGGCTGACGACGTGAATCGGAGCCATTACAGATAAATGATTACATTGGGGAGGCAAACAAATGGTCATGAAAACCAGAAAAATTTGGAATGTCGCTATGACTGGAGCTCTTGCACTAAGCCTGGCAGCCTGCAGCAGTACCGGTGGCACGAACAACACAGCTACGACGGCACCGGATAAAGGAAGCGGGACTACGGATAAACCGGCCGCCACGACAGCCGCCAATTCCGGCAAAATCGACACTTCGGAGTTCCAAACGATCTCATACGTCATGTTGGGGGATAAACCGAAGAATGGTCAGCTGGAGAAAGTCATGGACAAAGTCAATGCCATCTTGAAGCAAAAAATTAACGCCAAGCTGGAAATCAAATGGGTGGAATGGGCGGATTGGCAAACCAAATACAACCTGCTGTTAGCCTCCGGCGAGCCTGTGGATCTCATTACCGTTGCTACGGATTGGCTGGACACCTGGCAAAATGCGCAAAAAGGAGCATTTATGCCGCTTGATAAATTGCTGCCTACCTATGCGCCCGAAACCTGGAAAGAAGTACCGCCGGAAAACTGGGCGGAAACGAAGTACAAGAATCAGATCATGCTCATTCCGGAAGATCATTACACGCAGTGGGTCAACCATGGCTTTCTGTACCGTGGCGATTGGGCGAAGGAATTCGGTATTACCGAACCGATTAAAGATTGGGAGACGCTGGGTAAGTATTTCCAGGGCGTGAAAGATAAGAAGCCAGGCGTCATTCCTTGGGATTCGAACGGCACGAGCGCAGGAAGTATCGGCGGCTATATCAATTCGTATACAGATGCGATTGAGCTGCCAGTCAGCACAGGATTGTTTAATCTAATCTACGGTAAATCATATAACGAAAAATATACGGCTAACAGCCCTATTTTCGATGACACGTTCGTCAATTATGCCAAGCTCATGAAAGATTGGGGCGACAAAGGCTTCTGGCGAGACGATGTGCTGAACTACAAGGGCGACAACCGTTCAGAGCTGGAAGCGGGCAAATCGAGCGTCGATCAGCACCATACCCAAACATTCCTCGGCGAGCGGATTAAAATGGATAAACTGCAACCGGGTTCGGACCTTCAATTCTTTCCATTTTCAGCTACGCGCAACAACCTCGTTTCGATGTCCATCACGCACGGGGGAACGTCAGTGGGCGCGCACAGCAAGCATCCGGAGCGTGCTTTGATGGTCTACGAGCTCATTCGTCAAGATCCGGAAGTGTATAAGCTCATGAACTACGGTCTGGAAGGCGTACAATATGTCATTAAAGACGGTAAACGTTATCGTCCGGATGGCTATGACGTGCAAAGAGATGACTTCTACACCGACTTCTGGGGTGGTCGTATTGATAAGAACGAAATTCCGGACGGCAACGAGTATGCAGGGAAAAAAGACATTTATGCGGCTTATGACAAAATCAAAAAGCCATACCCTTACGGCCGATTCGTCTTTGATAAAGCTTCGGTTAGCAATGAGCTGACGGCCATTACACAGATCGTGGGTCAAAAAGGGCCAGCCATCATGTATGGCAAAGCTGGCGATCCTGTAAAGGCAGTCGAGGATTTCCGCGCCAAACTGAAGGCCGCCGGCTTCGATAAGCTGATGGCAGAAGTTCAAAAACAGCTGGATGCATACAAACAATTAGTGGAAAGCAGCAAATAAAGCCGAAGCCGAAGGTCTGTTCTCTGAGCAGACCTTTGGTTTTCTATCGTGGATTGGAGAGTGGTTATTCCTGGATGGATCCTGTAACTGTATACGATATTGCCCGGGAAGCGAACGTCTCCGTCTCAACGGTTTCCCGCGTGCTGAATGATACAGCGCCTGTCAAACATTCGACTCGAATGCGCATCATGGAAATTATGGAGAAATATAAATTCCAGCCGAATGCGTTGGCGCGCAGCCTCGTCAACAAGAAAACAGGCATGATCGGCATGCTGTTTCCCGACAGCAGCAACATGTTTTTCCCGGAAGTGTTCGGTGGCGCGGAGAGAGCGGCGCAGAAGCTCGGCTACACGCTCTTTTTATGCAATACCTTTAGTAATTTCGGCAGGGAATCCGAATATTTAAGTCTGCTTTGCGAAAGGCAGGTCGAAGGGATCATCTTCATGGGCGGAAGGATTAATGCACGTCACTGTCCGGAAGCGCTTATCCAGGAAGTCGTGGACATCCGGAAGCGAATTCCGGTCGTTTTCATTAATGGCAGCCTCCCGGGCCATCCCTGTCATCGTGTAAAAACGGATGAATACGCCGGCACGCAGTTGGTCGTGCAGCATCTCATTGATGCCGGGCATCGCCGAATCGCCTTTTTGGGGGGACATCCAGGAATGACAACAACAACCGAAAAGCTGAAAGCTTATCGAGCCACTTTGGAGCGAAACGGTCTTCCTTTTCATAATGAGTACGTCTTGCTGCGTGATTTCTCCATACCGTGCGGTTATGAACTCATGCAGCGCTTGCTCAGCGTACCCAAACGACCGACCGCCGTTATGTGCATCAACGACTATACAGCGATCGGGGCCATCAAGTCCGCATTAGCCCAAGGAATATGTATACCCGAGGAGATGGCGATTGCCGGATTTGATAATACGCAGTTGTCGGCTGCTATGAATCCGGAGTTGACAACCGTTTCGCAAAATAGCGAACAGCTTGGAATACGCGCGATGGAAATATTAAATCAGCTGATTCAGAAGGAGAAGGTGAAGAAACTTACAATCCTGGAGCCCAAGCTCATGATTAGGCAGAGCACAAGCGCTTTCGGGCAAAGTTAGGCAAAAGGAAAAGCAGTTGAGTGGGAGAGCCCACACAACTGCTTATTTCCATGTGCTTATTTATAATCGCCCAGCAGATAATGATAGAACGGTTCGTCTACCCAGAACTTATAGGACTCGACTTCAAAGCTTGGGTTGATTTTTTTGATGCCGGCTGCGACATCGGTAGATTTATCGCTCAGGGAGAAAGATTGCGCGTAATAATGCCCTTTGCTGATTTTATTGTTGGAAATCACTTTATAGTCTTTAATATCCGTCAAAGAATAGTAGAGCGGTTGCCACCAGGACGAGTAGATAAGTCCTTTTTGGTCCTCGCTGTTCTTTTTGGCGTATTGGAGAATCGTTTGTTGAAACTTGTTTTTCTGTTCGGCGTTATCGAATTCAAATTCGATGTCGTACTCTTTCGCATAGGCAATGAAATTGCCGTTATCGATTTGCACGACTTGATAATCATCGGTCTGTGTCGGCTCGCCCCATTCCTTCAAATAGACAAAGGCGGAAGTTTTGGGCTCGAGCTGCACTTTCGCCTCAATGCCTTCGCTGCGAAGCAGGCCGATTAATTGAAGGGCGTGCGTAATGTCCGAGTGGCCGTAGGTTAAGGAGAGCTTCTGGTCAAAGTGCGCATCGAAGCGGGCATCCTTTAAGTTATAGCCAGTCACCAGGTTCTTCTTCAGCGCTTCATCGAAAACAGCGCGCAAATCAGTTGCCGCAATGAGATCCTCCGTGCTCCATGCTTCATTGATCTTGCGGAAAATATCATCATCGGATGTTGTGCCGATATAATTTTTGTACTGACCTTGGAAAGCAAGAACTTTGCCCAGCAGCTCGCTGGCGAAGTTATCATCCGCAGCTGCATCAGGCTTGAATCCCACCTCTTGTTCGGAGGAGAGAAGGCCGGTATCTACAGCGGCTGCGAGCTCTTGTGCGGCTTGCAGGGTCAGCTCGTTATTCTGATCGTAATCGATATGTAACTTGGCAAGAGCGGCTTTAACTTTATCTTGCGGATATGTATAAGCAAGTTCTTTAAGGCCAGCGGCTTTCAGCGCGATGAAGGTGGCCTGCAATTGCGTAAGCGGCTGTTCCCCTTGCAGTTTGCCGTCTGTGAGAATCCCTTTCTCGAATAAAGCGTTCGCTGCTTTGTAGTAAGGGCTGTCTTTTTGCAAGTCGGTGAACTTGTTCGTTTGTTCTTTAGGTTCCAGCTTCAAAATGCGGTCAACGGCATTGACAAAATCACCTTTGGACAAGGAGCCGGCCAAGCTGAGGCTGTAATGATCCTTCAAAAATTGTTTGTACGATGCAGTAGATTCACTGGTTTCAGCAGCAAAGGCCGAGGCGCCGAATGCGGATACTGATGAGAGCAGAACGGCGGTTAAAGCGACTGTACGCGCAGTTTTAACGGGATTTAGTAACTTCACAGATAAAGCACCTCCAAATGTTTTTTAATTCGCATAGGAATAGTATGTTTTAATGCAATATACCAAGTATCCGAGAGTGTGTCAATCACGATTTGGAAGTTTCTGAGAAGCTTTTTTCCATAATGACATAAGGTATTTCATTTTTCATGAAGATGTCAGTGGTTTCTGCCAGCCCGAACTTCTTATAGAAGGCGGCTTTACTCAGTCTGGCGTTGCACCATATTCGCTTTGCCCCCAGTGATCGCGCTTCCTCCATAATGTGATGTAGAAGAAAGCTCCCGTATCCTTTCCCTTGCTCTTGTTCGAGCGTTGCAAATTTGCGGAATTGCGCTCCATCCTGATCAAGAAATAGCGAGATAACAGAGACAAGGCGATCCTCAGTGAAAAGGCCGTAATGATAGCCTTCATCATCGTTATTTAATTGAACGAACGAGAGATCTCTGTCCGGCCACATGACAATATGTCGGATTTCCCAGGCCATTTCTTTCGTAATCATTTGAATGTTCATTTGGACCCGCCTTCTTAAATGTCTTGACATGACACAAGGATTTTACTACGATCAGTTTAATTAATAAGTCGTAATTTGTCGAACAGGAAAAATAATTCCTTTGACTATATCCGAGTTATTTAGTAGGATATTATTCATATGAACACAACTACATATTAAAAGGGGAGAAAAAGAATCATGAAAAAAGCTTTATTTTCCATCTTTGCCGTTACATTAATGGTAACAGGCTGCGGTACGCCAAAAACAGAACCTGCATCAACAGCGGCAGCTACCAAATCTGCTGAAGCAACAAAAGCGCCGGAGACGAAATCAGCTAAGAAAATCATTCTGATTACACCGGAAAAAATCGGCGTGAACCCGTTTTTCGCTCAAGAAGATGAAGGCGTGAAAAAAGCCGGTAAAGAATTCGGCGTTGATGTAAAAACCGTAGAATCCACGGATGCCAGTGCGATTGAGCAAAACCTGCGTGCAGCGGTAGCCGATAATTATGATCTGATTATTACTAGTTCTTTCGAATCCGAGGATGCCTTGAAAAAGGTGGCCGCTGAAAATCCGAAAAAATCTTTTGCCATTATTGATACTGTCGTTGATCTGCCAAACGTTAGAAGCGTTGTATTCCGTGAGCAAGAAGCAGCTTACCTGCTTGGGGCTGCTGCCGGTTTAGCCACGAAGAAAAATGTTGTCGGGATGGTTGCGGCCGTGGATATCCCGCTGATCAAGAAATATACCGTTGGCTTCCAAGAGGGACTGAAGGCAACGAACCCGAATGCCAAATTCATCGTTAATTATGTAGGAAGTTTCACGGATCCGGCTAAAGCGAAGGAACTTGCATTGACGCAATTCTCTCAAGGCGCTGATTTTGTCGCTGGCGCATCGGCAGTAGGCGATCTGGGTGTGTTTGAAGCAGCGAAGGAAAAAGGATTCTACACTTCCGGTCAAGATATCGACCGTACTGTAACCGATCCTGAGCATATCGTCCTTTCCCAGCTAAAGGGAACCGATGCCGTTGCTTACCAAACGGTAAAAGACTTCGTAAATGGCTCCTTTAAATTCGGTGCTGTCGATTACGGTTTGAAAGAAGACGGCGTAGGTCTTACCTTCGTTACGAAAGAAAGCAAGTCTGCGCTTAGCCCGTTTGTTGGACAAGAAGCCGTGAATAAAGTGAAGGCGATCAGAGACGACATCGTTGCCGGTAAAGTGACTGTACCTAATCCGCTTAAATAGTAGGCCCGTTAATCGCATATTGACCCCGGAAACTGTTTACGTCAAACGTAGGCAGTTTCCTCATGTCTAGGTAGAGGAGCGCGAAATCGTTATGCTGCTTCAAATGAACCGAATCACAAAAAAATATGGAAGCTTGACAGCGAATGCCAATGTGGATTTCTCGCTGCGCGAAGGTGAAATTCATGCATTGGTCGGTGAGAACGGTGCGGGCAAAACGACCCTCATGCGCATTCTGTACGGAATGGAGCAGCCGACGGCAGGAACGATTCAACTGCGGGGAAGAAAGGTTGTTTTTACGAATCCGAACGATGCGATTGCAGGCGGAATCGGCATGGTGCACCAGCACTTCATGCTGTTTCCTTCTTTTACCGTGGCCGAAAATATCGTCATTGGCAATGAGCCGAAAGCAGGGATGAAGTTCGACCGCAAGAAAGCGGCGTTTCAAGTAGAGGCTTTATGTGAGAAGTACAGGCTGCCTATTGATCCGCTGAAAAAAGTAGCCGACTGTCCGCTTGGCTTGCAGCAGCGGGTTGAAATCTTGAAAGTGCTGTATCAGGGCGCAGACATTATTATTTTGGACGAGCCGACTGGCGTTTTGACCCCGCTTGAAGCCAAAGAACTGCTTGTAATTATGAAAAGCCTGGCAAGCCAAGGTAAAAGCTTCATTATAATCACGCACAAATTGCATGAGGTGATGGAAGTCGCCGACCGGATCACGGTATTGCGCGACGGCAGGGTAACGGGTACGCTTGATGCTTCTGCAACGAATGTGGAAGTATTGTCGCGTCTCATGGTCGGAAGAGAGTTGGCGCAGCCGACCCGAAGCACGGTTAAGACCGGTGAAACCGTTCTCGAGGTGAAGAACATCTCAATCCTCGGCAAGAAAGGGAAGCCGGTGCTGGATCATGTTAGCTTGAAGGTGAACGCTGGGGAAATCGTCGGTATTGCGGGTATTTCAGGTAATGGGCAATCTGAGCTGATCCAAAGCATCTCCGGTCTTCAGACGATCGACCAAGGTGAGATTCGGTTGATGGGCAAGGACATTGCAGGGCGCTCTGTTCGCGAGGTCAGAGATACGGGGCTCTCTCATATTCCTGAAGACCGTTACCAATGGGGGGCGGCGAAGGAAGGCACCGTACTTGAGAACGGAACGATGGGGCATCACCGAACATACCGCCGTGGCGGCTTATTGCAAGGCAAAGCGCTGCGAAGTATGGTGAGTCGCTTTATCGAACAATTCCAAATTAAAGCGGGCTCTCAGGAAACGAAAGCGAAGTATCTTTCTGGGGGCAATCTTCAAAAGCTTATTGTGGCCAGAGAAATCGCCCAGAATCGGCCGTTCTTAATTGCCGCAGAACCGACAAGAGGCGTCGATATCGGGGCGATGGAGCTTATTCATGAGGAATTGTTGAAAAAGCGCGATGAACAGGGAGCGATTCTATTGGTCTCTTCGGAATTGACGGAGATTCTAAAATTATCGGATCGCATTATTGTTATGTATGAAGGTCGAGTTGCGGGAGAATTGTCTGCCGAGAATGCGACTGAGGAACAAATCAGTCTATGGATGGCGGGAGGCGATTCAAGTGCTTAATTGGAAGGTTAACTTAAGTGCATGGCTGCAGCCGCTTATTGCGATCTGTATTGGCTTGATTGGCGGCGCTGTCGCGATTTCGCTGATTGGCGGGTCTATAACGGATACCTACGTGCAGATGTGGAAAGGCGCATTCGGCAACTTCTACTTCTTTACAAATACGCTGACAAGAGCGACACCACTTATTCTTGTAGGTTTAGGCGTATCGATTGCGTTTCGCGCCGGTTTTTTCAATATGGGCTCGGAGGGGCAAATGATTCTCGGCGCCCTGAGCAGCGCGTTGATCGCCCTTTATTTTCCAGGACCGGCAATGTTCAAATTGTTCGCGGCCATGCTCGGCGGCATTGCTGTAGGCGGGATTTGGTCGGCATTTGCCGGCTGGCTCGATGCCCGGTTTCGGATGAATTTGATCATTACCACGCTGCTGCTCAATTACATAGCCAGCCTATTCGCCGGTTACCTGGTCGCTTATCCGCTCAAGGACAAAACAGGTTCGGCGGCACTCGCACAAACGATGATGGTAGATAAAAGCGTCTGGCTGCCGAAGCTGTTCCCAGGCATGAGTATCCATGCGGGCTTTATTATCGCTATTGTTCTTGCCGTTCTCTTATTTTTGTTTATTAAATACAGTGCAGCCGGTTATGAAATTCGCATGCTCGGCTACAATCCGCTATTCGCCGCATACGGGGGCGTTAACAGGGGCAAGGTCATGCTGGCCAGCATGTTTGCCAGCGGTGGCTTTGCCGGACTTGCCGGCGCCGTCGAAGTGCTCGGCATGCAGTATCGGTACACCGACGGCATGGTGACGAACCCTGGCTATGCTTGGTCGGGCATAATGGCGACGCTGCTTTCCGGTGCGCATCCTCTCGCTACTACTGTTGCAGCTGTCCTGCTTGCCGCTTTGCAGACAGGCGGGATGGGTGTTGAACGGAATACAAGCATTCCTTTGGAAATTTCGAGTGTCATTCAATCGCTGTTAATTTTGTTCGTCACGGCCAAGTTCAGCGTTCGCATCTGGAAAGGCAGGAAAGGGGGAAATGACGATGCAGCATCTTCTTGATGTCGCGTTATTCAATTCCATGATTCGCATGGTCGCTCCGATTCTCCTCGCTGCGCTGGGCGGTGCGATTTGCTCCAGAGTGGGGTTGTTCAATGTAGGTTTGGAGGGATTCGTGCTGGTAGGCGCGTTCTCCGCGATTGTAGGCAATCATTATACCGGCAATGCATATGCAGCTGTGCTTATCGCTACTGCGGCAACATTGTTGTTCTCGCTTATTTTTGCCTATATTAGCATCCATTTGCAGGCAAATGTGATTATCGTGGGGATTTCCTTTAATTTTCTTGCCCTAGGTTTGACAGCGTTTTGTTTAAAAGCCATTTTCCACGTCAAAGGCGCCTTCTACGATAAAAATATGGTCGGGCTGCCGAAATGGAATATTCCGTTCATCCAGGATGTTCCCGTGATCGGCGGCATCGTATCGGGGCATTCGCCACTGGTCTACTTAGCTTTTGTGTTAGTTCTGGTTCTGCAATTTTTCATGTTTAAATCCGTTCTGGGCTTCCGCTTGCTGGCGGTAGGCGAGAATCCGGTTGCGGCGAAAAGCATTGGGATTAAAGTGAATCGGATGCAGTATCTGGCCGTACTTATTTGCGGTGTGCTTTGCGGATTGGCTGGGGCCCAGCTGTCACTCGGCCAAGTGACGATGTTTACCGAAGGGATGACCGCGGGACGAGGCTTCATCGCGCTGGTCGCGACGATGCTGGGACAGGCGAACCCGCTAGGCGTAATGGCGTCCAGCTTGCTGTTCGGGTTAATGGACGCATTCAGCATCAGGCTGCAGGGCTTTTCACTGCCGACTCATTTTACACAAATGCTCCCATATGTGGTGACGCTGCTCGCGATGCTCTTTTTCCGCAAGAACAGTTATATCGCTGAAGCACAGAAGGCTAATGGCAGCTCTCGCTAGCACTGCAAGCAGATTTATATCGATTGGAAGGAGTGAACCAACGGATGACGATAGACAGCAAAGCCGATCGAATCAAACGCATGAAAGCTCCCGTTGTAGATGCAGCTATGGCGGGCCGAGTTCCGCCGGGGCAAGTTGTGACCGAACGATTTCCGATTTTGCATGAAGGGGAAGTGCCTGAATACGACATGACGAATTGGTCCTTGCGCGTTTTTGGCGAGGTGAACGAGGAAAAGGTCGTCAGCTATGCAGAACTCCTGGCCATGCCGCAAACAAAGATCGTTTGCGATATTCACTGCGTAACACGCTGGTCCAAGCTCGATACGGCGTGGGAGGGCGTATTATTCCGGGATTTGCTGAGGTTGTTGAACATCGAGCCGCAGGGCCAATATGTCATGCTGCACGCAGATAACAATTATGAAACGAACGTTCCCCTTGAAGATCTTATGGGCGACCATATTTTGCTGGCGACGAAATACGATGGCGAGCCGTTGACCCTGAAACATGGATGGCCGCTACGGCTCATCGTGCCGCACTTATATTTCTGGAAAAGTCCCAAATGGATTCGGGGCATTGAATTTATGAAGGAAGACCGGGAAGGGTTCTGGGAGCGCAACGGCTTCCACAACGTGGCTGATCCATTCCTGGAGCAGCGCTTCTCCGGTGAAGCGATCCCGATTCCGGAAGACGAATGGGAAAAGAAGGAGTTTGATTAACATGCTGCTGCCGATTTTACAGGTAAATGCCGAGGAACTCTCCCCGTATGCGATCGTATGCGGCGATCCTTTTCGAGCGGAAGCTATCGCCCGCAAGTTAGATAAGTGCAAGGAACTCGCCTTCAGTCGGGAATACCGCACCTTCGTCGGGGAATCCCAGGGCGTTCCGATCACTGTAGTCAGCCATGGCGTCGGTTCGCCGGGGGCGGCCGTATGTTTCGAAGAATTGATCAAAGGCGGCGTGAAGACGTTGATTCGCGTCGGCACGGCCGGCTCGTATTCATCCGATGTGCCGCCTGGCAGTCTGGTCGTCAGTACGGCTGCAGTTCGGGAAGAAGGCTTAACTCGCCAACTGGTGCCGCACGGATTTCCGGCTGTTGCCGATCTGGACGTGTGTCAAGCTTTATATGAAGCAGCTTGCGAAACGGACGGCGTCGTACGGAAAGGAATCACCGTTACGCTGGACGCTTTCTTCCTAGGTGTCGAGGAGTTCCCTCACCGCAAATACAAACAGGCCGGCGCGATTGCCGTTGAGATGGAAATCGCAGCGCTTTATGTAATTGCCTCTTTGCGGGGAGTACGCGCTGGAGCGATTGTCGCATTAGACGGCTACGCCGATGCGGATCTGAAAGAAGTGTATAATCCGCATACGGATGTAGTAGCGAACGCAGTGGAGAGGGAAATTCAGTCGGCCATTCGAGCCATCGTTAAGCTTCATGCTAAGGGATAAGTGGTAAGAGATAGACCAATTAAGCCACATGTTTAGGCTTGCGGAACTTCGATCACCTTCAAAATCAGATCAGATTAAAACAACTTAACCTGGCCGCCGGCCAGGTTATTTGTTCAGCTAGAATGTTTTGATTCTTTACAGAAGAATGTTTAGATCCTTTACAGGAATTTTAAAGCGTTAACAAGCCCCTTTCTAAGAAATTTTGGGTATGCTTTTAATGGAGGCAAACATACTGAAACGCATATTCATGGATCCTTGGTCACATTTTTCGAACAAAATTTGGAGTGAGCTAGACAGCTTTGCAGCATGTGAAGGGGAATGTCCCTTGAATAAGGGTCTAACTACCATGAAAGTTTCAAAACATACGACATCAAACAGCAAGGGCACACCTGGAAAGATGTTTTTCATCGTTTCAGTGGCACGAGGGAAATGAAGTCGAGTCTCGAACGATGTTTTGAATGCTTACAGACGAGAAAAAAAGCAGCTTTGTACGCTGAGCGATGCTGGAAAGATGTTCCTCATCGTTACAGACATGTAGGGATGCTGCAGTCGTGTTTCTAACGATATTTTTCATCTTTGCAGACGAGAAGATGGCGGATTGACAATGACAAGTTCGTTCCCAACAGTTGTCCAGGTACAGCTGCAAGTTTTCTATGTTCAGGGGAGCAGCAAATGCAGGAAGATGGCTCGAGCCCTGATTCTGGACATTTCACCATCATTTAGCGTCAAAGTGTGTTACAAATAACGACGGTTGTTCGTTATTCCAGCCAGCCGCACGGACCTTGGCGCTGCATTAGTTGCTTAGCAACCGAGTTTCGTCATCGTAAGCCCCGACCGCGGGGACGAATGACGATGACTCGCATCTGCATGATTCACAAAAATAAATCAGCTTTTCGCATCGTTCTCAGGCTTGCCAGTTCTTAAGGATTAGAAAGTTGCTGTTTCAATGTTGTAAGAATCTCCACCTCCGAGAAAATGACATTCGTCGATGGAGATGTATACGAAGCGACCTGGTTCACAAACCCCTCGATTTCCCCAAGACTTACGACACTCAACTTGACAAAAAAGCAGGCTCGTCCTGCTGTCCGCCAGCAGCCCATAACCCGCGGATGGGTTTGAACAAAGGATTTAAATCTTTCATAATCCCCGTTTCTAACTGTAATTTCCATGATGCATTCCAGTTGAAAACCCAGTTCCTTGCGGTTGATTTTGATCGTATAGCCTTCTATAATGCCTTCGCTTTCTAACTTGCGGACTCTTTCGGCGACGGATGGGGGAGAAAGATTAATCTTTTTTCCTAATTCTCTCATGGACATCCTGGCATCTTGGTGTAACTCGTTAAGAATAGCCAGATCAATTTCATCAATTTTCATATGTGAACTCCTTAGATAGAATGTATTTCATTTATAATCCAATTACCTTTTATTCGTTTCAATTATAATGTAAATATCCCTAAAAAGCATATAAGATAAATGTATAGCGAAGGGGGAGAGTTACAATGGCTAGAATTTCATACTCGGAAAACGGTCTTACACCATTTCAGAAATTGTTGGGGCACAATGAAGCGGTACTCGAACAATGGGCGAGCCTGGAAGGAACGTTTTACAATCAAGGGCTGCTAAGCGATGAATTGAAAGAGCAGGTACGCAGGACACTTGCCTTCGGCAACGGATGCGAGTACTGTCAAGCCAGAGGAAAGCCGGCGCTTCATCAAGAAGATGAGCGGATCAGTCTAGCTGTGGCTTTCGCCGAGGTATTTCTCAAAGACCGAGGGTCGCTCGATGACCGTCACTTTGATATCCTTAGGCAGCAATTCTCGGAAGTTGAAATTGCAGAATTGTGTGCTTACATTTGCTTCACTACAGGCTCGCAATTGTTCGGCGCAATCATGAATTTGAAACTGTAACAGAGGGCGAAACAAACATAGACAACCTAAAACCTGCTCATGCGGAAGTGGATCCCACTCCCACTGCTACAGAGTCAGGTTTTTTTGTTTTTACAACCATGAACCGTTGGAAGGGATATATCAAGAAGGTTCAATTCCTTGAATAGAACTCTTCTATAAATGAATAGAAAACATCAATTAGACGCCATAGATGGTGCGGTGATACAGTATTATCTATAAATCATATATAACCAATAGGAATTATCGTAATTATTATTTTAAAAAAAGTCAGGTGGGGTGAAGATGGCTTTACAGAGCGAAATACGAATTCGTGAAGCGCGGAAGGCGGATCGCGATGGCATTGAAAAGCTTGTCGTGGAGGCTTATCAGCAATATGCGGCTGTACTGCCTGCTGAGCGGTGGGAGCTTTACCAAGCTAATATACGAGCTTCAGTAGACGGAGATGGCCCGATTGCCCGCATCGTTGCAGAGATGGATGGTCAGATTGTGGGAAGCGTTCAGTTATTTACTTCTTCAGAGGTTGCCTACGGCTTGCCTGATCTGAATATTCACTCGCCTATTATTCGCCTTCTGGCTGTTGCGCCCCAAACGCGTGGAAGAGGGATCGCGACGGCTCTGATTAAGGAAAGTGTACGCCGCTCGCTTGAGCTTGGCGCCGAGACGCTCCATTTGCATACTTCTGACATGATGGAGTCGGCAGTCAGACTGTACGAACGACTTGGCTTCGAACGCGCTGAAGATAAGGATTTTTACAATGGCCAGACGTTAGTGAAGAGTTTCAGGCTTCACCTGAAGGAGAGCGCAATTATTTAGAAAAAGAGGAGAGAGACATTTGACAAATCCAAAACAAAGAAAAGTAAAGTTCGGTGCCATTATTCATGGTGTCGGCGGCAATATTTCAGGCTGGAGACATCCGGATGCGCTCGTTGATGCGAGCGTAAATGTGGAGTTTTATAAGCAACAAGCATTGAAAGCAGAGTCGGGCAAATTCGACCTCGTCTTTATCGCTGATGGGCTCTATATCACGGAGAAGTCGATTCCTCACTTCTTGAATCGCTTTGAGCCGCTGACCATTCTCTCGGCGCTCGGCGCCGTCACCTCCAAAATCGGTCTCGTCGGAACGCTTTCTACGTCCTACAGCGAGCCGTTCACCGTAGCCAGACAATTCGCTTCGTTGGATCATATTAGCGGCGGTCGTGCAGGTTGGAACGTCGTTACTTCCCCGCTGGAAGGCTCAGCCAAAAACTTTAACAAAGGCGAGCACCCTTCGCACCCGGAACGCTACCGAATTGCCGAAGAGCATCTGGAAGTCGTGAAAGGCTTATGGGATTCATGGGAGGATGACGCATTTGTTCGGGATAAAGAATCTGGTGTATTTTTTGACTCTGAAAAGCTGCACAGATTGGATCACAAAGGAGAGTTTTTCTCCGTTCAAGGGCCTTTGAATATTGCCCGTTCCAAACAAGGGCATCCGGTCGTGTTCCAAGCCGGATCGTCGGAAGCGGGGAAGAATCTGGCGGCCAAAACGGCAGACGCCGTTTTCACGCATCATGAGACGATTGAAGAGGCGAAGAGCTTCTACGCCGATGTCAAAGGGCGTGCCGCGGCATTTGGGCGCTCGGAAGAGGATATCGTGATTTTGCCGGGAATCGGTCCGATTGTAGGGCGTACGGAAGAAGAAGCGGAGCGCAAATATCAGGAGCTTGCAAGCCTGGTGACGATTGAACGCGCGCTGGATTACTTAGGCCGATTTTTTGAGCATTACGATTTTTCCCAGCATCCGCTGGATGAGCCATTTCCGGATTTAGGGGATTTCGGCAGCAACAGCTTCCAAAGCGGCACGAATAAAATCAAGCAAAATGCTAAGGAGCAGGGTTTGACGCTGCGCCAAGTCGCTCTCCAATCGGCTACGCCGCGCGGAGAGTTCGTTGGAACGCCGGAGCAAGTCGCTGATTTGATCCAGCAATGGTTCGAGGAAAAAGCGGCGGACGGCTTTATCATTCATTCTTCTTTACCGGGTGGTTTGGATGACTTTGTCGACCTCGTCGTGCCGATTTTGCAAGAACGCGGCATATACCGCGAAGAATATGAGCATGGTACGCTTCGTGAAAATCTGGGTTTGAAGATTCCTGTAAATCGATATTCGAAGGTGATCCAGAGATGATTACAGTGAAAGCACCGGGAAAATACTGGAACGAGCCTGGGATTCTAGCTAAAAGCGGGCCGTTGATCGCATCTATTGGCAAACGCGCCCTGATCATTGCCGGAAGAAGAGCGCTGGAAGCAGTAAATGCATCATTCATCAGCACTTTAGATGAGTCAGGGATTTCATACACAATAGCCTTATTTAGCGGGAAAGTCACATCAGTTGAAATCGACAGTTTTACTGAAAAAGCTGCGAAAGTACAGGCTGACGTCATTATCGGAGTCGGCGGAGGAAAGGCGCTGGACATCTCCAAGGCCGTGGGCGGCAAGCTGGGGATCCCGGTTGTCGCAGTGCCAACCATAGCGGCTACATGCGCTTCTTGGGCGGCTGTCACTGTTCTCTACGATGATCTTGGGCGATCTTCCGGGTATTTGCTGAACGAGCGATCGCCGGAACTGGTGCTTGCGGATACGGATGTTCTCGCCTCTGCCCCGAAGCGTTATCTCGCCGCGGGAATCGGCGATACGATCGTGAAATGGTATGAAACTGTCGTGAATTTGAACGACGATCCTGATGGGCTGGATATCAGAATCGCTACGCAAACGGCCAAGATCGCGCTCGACAGGCTGCACCTCCATGCCTTGGAGGCGTACCAATCGGCCGGGTCCGGCGAGGTGACGCCTGCCTTCTTAGAAACCGTCGATGCTATCATTGCATTGGCAGGACTGGCCGGAACCGTTCAAGGCTCTACAGCCCGCGCAGCGATCGCCCATTCGATTCATAACAGCCTGACGCACTTTCCGGAAACGGGGAACACACTTCACGGCGAAAAGGTCGCCTTTGGGCTTCTGACTCAGGTTGTTCTTGAAGGGCGGGCGGAAGCGGAAATAAACGGACTAGCGGTTCTCCTCCATAAACTTGGGCTGCCGATTACATTGAAAGAACTGGGCATCGATAAAGAATCTGCAAACATTGCCGTGGAAATTGCAAAAGGCGTTCAGCTGCGGGAAGGCTCGACAAGCGGATTGTCTTTTGAAATCAATGAGAACCTGATTGCCCAAGCGATTCAGAAAGCGGATCAATGGGGTCACCGGATCATCCGCGAAGCATATTCCAAAGCTTAACTGTGCGTTATTCAGAAAGGTGGAAATTCGTTCATGTTTCGAGTTAACAAGTATGCCCGCCGTACAATTCTTTCGTTATTGATCGTTGGTCTAGCAGCCGGATGCGCCAACAACACAACACCAACTTCCCAAGTTCCCGTATCTACAGCGGCGGCAAGCGGTGCACCTGCTTCCCCTTCAGTTGATCTGAGTAAAGTCACGCTGCGGGTCGGGCAAACGGGATGGGGCAGTTTGGAGTTAGGGTTTAAAGAAGCAGGTCTGGATAATACGCCATACAAAGTGCAGTACAGCGTATTCCAAGGCGGCAATTTGCAGTTGGAAGCAATGGCGGCAAACAATCTGGACTTAGGTTCGACGAGCGAAATCCCGCCTTTATTTGCTTCACTGGCTGCGAACGGGGGCAATTTCAAGGTCATCGCATCGTTTGAGTCTACCACCTTAAATCAAGAGGTTGTCATCCCCAAAGGTTCGCCGCTCAAAAGCGTTGCTGAATTAAAGGGGAAAAAAGTAGCTTACGTCAGCAGCACAACCGCTCATTATTTCCTGGTCAAAATCCTTCAGCAAGCCGGATTGTCCTGGACGGATATCGAGGCGGTGCCTTTATCCACATCGGATGGACTTAGCGCTTTGATCAGCGGTAAAGTCGATGCTTTGGCAAGCTACGGAAATGCGATTATTTCCGCCCATCAGAACGGGGCTACCCTTTTGGCCAGCGCCAAGGATATCCTATCCGGAAATTTCCTTTACGAGGCTACGCCCGATGCGATTAATGACCCGGTTAAGCATGCAGCTATCGTCGATTATCTGACCCGGTTGAACAAGTTCTATGAATGGAGCAGAAACAACCAGCAAAAATGGGCGGAGATCACGGCGTCAAATACCAAACAGCCGGTCGAGCAAGCGCTGGATACGCTTAAGCAAGGCGAGGCGCAGCGGCCGTCCAAGCTCTCGGCGAACTTCCAGAAGGCGATCGCTTCCCAGCAGGATGTTGCGGATGCTTTAAGCAGCGTGGGATTGCTGAAAAGCAAAATCGACGTCAACGCCATTTGGAGCAAATCTTTTGAGGAAGAGCTGAAAAAAATAACGGCTCCATAGTATCCGTGCCGAGCGTAAGGAGGGTAAAAGAGTTGAAAGAATCAAGAGGCTTAGAACGCTTCTATCAGGTCGCCCCCTGGATCATTCCCGTTACAACGATTTTGGTTTGGCATGTGTTGACGACCACCGGTATCATTCCGGCGAATGTATTGCCGCAGCCGATTAAAGTGCTAAATACCCTGATCGTCTTGCTGAAAAACGGCGAATTGTTTACGAATATCGGCGTTAGCGCCAAAAGGGCGCTAAGCGGTTTTGCACTCGGCGGCGGGGTCGGGTTTTTGCTGGGGCTGCTGAACGGCTTCTCACGCACGGCAGAAAAGCTGGCGGATTCATCGATCCAGATGATCCGGAACATTCCGCTATTCGCGCTGATTCCACTCGTTATTATCTGGTTTGGCATTGAGGAATCGGCCAAACTGCTGCTAGTAGCTCTGGGGGTATTTTTCCCGGTCTATCTGAATACTTTCCATGGCATTCGATCCATCGATCCCGGGCTGATTGAGATGGGTAAAGTGTACGGGCTGAACCGATTCTCTCTCTACTGGCATATTATTTTGCCCGGCGCATTGCCATCGGTTTTGGTAGGCGTCCGGTATGCGCTCGGCATCATGTGGCTGACCTTGATCGTCGCGGAGACAGTCGCGGCAAAATCAGGTATCGGGTACATGGCGAATAGTGCCAGAGAATTTTTTCAGCTGGATGTGATTGTTCTGAGCATTGTGATCTATGCCTTGCTGGGGAAGCTTTCGGACAGCATCGCCAAGTTGCTGGAAAAATGGTGGCTGCAGTGGAATCCTAACTTTTCCAAACGCTGAACGGAAGGTAACGTGCCTGGTGGATCACATAACCAAATAGAGGTGGGGAATTTGATGACTCGAAATTTAGAACCTTTTTCTTTTGCCAAACGGATACCGGCGACTCCATCCATCGGAAGTACAACGATAACGAAGCCGGATCATGTTCATTTATCATTCGGTTTCGCCGCTCCGGATCTGTTCCCCATTCCGCAACTCTCCCAAGCGGCGGCTGACGCAGTCACGCTCTATGGGAGAAAAGCGCTGCAATATTCAGGCTCGGGAGGACCCGGCAAGATTCTAAAATGGATTCAGAATCGTTCCCTTGTTCACGGGATCCAGGCTGATTTGAACCAAATTTTGGTCACGTATGGCTCCACGCAGGGCATTGATTTAGCGACCCGCATTCTTGTTGATCCGGGCGATCATGTTTGGGTGGAATCGCCATCCTTTTTCAGCGCACTCCAAGCCTTCCGAACGGCGGAAGCACGAATCACTTCGTTTCCGATCGATGAGGAGGGCGTTCGTGTCGATTTGATCGAGAACGCGCTTTTGGACGCGAAACAGAATAACAAGCCGCTCCCCAAATTTGTCTATACAATGCCTACTTACCATAATCCGGGAGGCGTAACTCTCTCGATTGAAAGAAGGAAGCGTTTAGCCCGTCTGGCTGAAACGTATAACTTCTTTATTCTCGAAGATGACGCCTATTCCGAACTTAATTTTACAGGCGATAAGTTTCCGCCCTTGTATACGCTCGTTCCCGAAAGAGTCATTTACCTGAACACGTTCTCCAAAATCATAGGGCCTGGCCTTCGCCTTGGATGGGTAATTGCCGATCCAACCGTCATTGATAAACTGAAGCTTCTGAATCTCGGCGGCAGCATCGGTGTGTTCACCCAAGAGATTCTTGCCGAACTGTTGGAACATTTACCTTTCCAAGCGCATGTAGACCGTCTTCGTGACCATTACCGCAATCAAAGAGATATTTTGGCAGCAGCCGTAAAAGAGAGCTTTGGTGATCATGTAACGTTCCATTTGCCGGACGGAGGCTTCTATATTTGGCTTACATTCCGCGAGCATGTGAATACGACTGCATTTTTGCAGGATGCAGCAGACCGTGGCGTTAGTTTTGTAGACGGAAAAAGCTTTTTTGTAAACCCGGAAGGCCATCGCCACGCAAGACTTTGTTTCAGTTATGTGAATGAAGATCAACTCGTTCAAGGCGTAAAGAGTATGGCGGCAGCTTATTTTGCCTATATTAAAGCCTCTCCCGTTTCGTCGAATAGCGGAATAACATCTTAAGTGCATAAGAAACGACGAAATAGATGAACAAAATCCGGAAAGTTTGGTAGCCGGATACAACCGATAGGTCGGCGCCGACTTCGTGCGCCATGATGCCCATTTGATCCATGCCGCCTGGAGCCATGCTGAGGAAAGCGGTGGACCCGGAAATAGCGTGCATGCGAGTAAGCAGCAGGCTAAGCCCGAGTGCGCTGGCGATCAGGATTGCTCCGCCGATAAGCGCCATCGTGATGGTTCTCGCTTTGCGCTCCAATTGACCCGGCTGAAGCAGCAATCCCACGTAGCTGCCAATCATAAATTGCGAAAGATTGAGCAGCGTTGCTGGCAGCGGAGGTCCATAAAACCCGCTGATATGCACAAGCGAGGTCCCGATCATAGGCCCGAGCATATAAGCGGTGGGCAGGTTGATCTTCTTGCCCAGCCATGCACACAGTATGCATACCGGCGCATAAACCAACATATGGGGGAAGAGTCCGCTCCACGAGACAACTGCGACTTGAGCGGTTGGCAAGGCCGTACTCATATGACCGGATCCGAAGAGTGGGCTGAATACGAGCAGCGGCACAATGAATACAATCATCATCAGCCGAATGACTTGGAAAAAGGTCACAAGCGTAATGTCGATATTTTTGAACTCTTCAGCAAGCGTGATCATCTGTGTCAGTCCGCCGGGAATGCTGCCCGTCATCATGGTCGGAAAGTCAATGCCGGTAAGCTTGGACATGAGAAAAGCGACGATCGCGCATAAGGCGATTAAGGTGACGGTCATGAGCAGCATAGAAGGCAGCTGGTGGAAAATTTCCACGAACGCATTCTTCGTTAACGATAAGCCGATCGAGTATCCGACGATCAGAATGCCCGTATCCCGTATGGGACCGGGCCACGCGAGCGGCATTCCGCCCCATTTGGAGGCGATCAGCACGGCGATCATGGGTCCCAGCAGCCAAGGGATCGGCATGTGAATCCAGGTAAAGAGGACTCCGCCGGCGATAGATATTACGCAGGTCCATAGATATTGCATCCACCTGGACGTTGGTTTAAGACTCATTTTCATGACTAGCATTCACTCCCGTTCAAGCATTCAGCGTCCGGTTTAATATCCTTGCATCATACAACATCTTGTTGATGGCTTGCAATATAAGGGGGCGGTGAACCGCATCTCTATAACAACAAAAAGTGGTTGAGCTGGTACGGTCCCCCTGCTCAACCACTTTTTTTCGATTTACGGACTAGAGCTCCCTTTACTTACCCAGAAGGTCACATTATCGCCTTGCATGCCTTTTGTTCCTGCTGCGGGATCTTGCTTGGTAACCGTGTCCTTCGCCTGTGAGCCCGTTTCCAACAGGTAATTGTAGTGCAGACCTGCGGCCAGTGCCTGTTTCTCCGCATCAGCGAGCGTTAGACCTACGAGATTAGGGATAAGAACTTCTTTGCTTGCCTCTGTGCCCGCTCCGCTTGTTTCTGAGGCCTTAGGCGAACTTGTTGCCTTTAAGGGGCTCGGTGTCGGTGTCGGTAATGCCGAAACGGGCTTATCGGAATGGCTTGGCGTCGGACGGTTTGTCTTGGAAGAAGAAGGCCATACCATCCATATTGCAAAGATGGCCACAACAACCAACACAGCGGCCCCTACGCTTTTCCTTTTTAAAAAAGGAAGCTTCTGGACAGGTTCACTCGAAAAGGATGTCCTTGATGGCAGAGGAAGCTGCTCCTCATCCGGAATGCTAACTGTTTGCAGTTTGCGTAGACCGAAAATCAGCGTAGACAAAGACGCTTGTCCTTGACCGACGTGTTTGACCAGCTTAATTAATGCTTCTTTTTGCTCATCGGTTGCCCCCTTGATTTGAATTCGCTCCAAATGCGTGTGCAGCACATCAAAAGGGTCGGTCATTTCTTTTTTGCCGGTAAGAAGTTGAACCAATAACCCGCACAATCCCCTTGCCCCTTGCGTTAACGGAGTGCCTTCATCCCAGTAGTTAATCACGGAGATTCGTTCGTTCTCACCGTACCATAAATTTTCCATGCCTACAGAAAAGCCGGTGACTTGCTCCTCCATCGCGTCCAGCATAGATACGCCGAGATCGGTAACGAGGTTGACGGCATTTTCGAAAACCCAAGGCTGCCCTGATCCATGTTCCGTTAAGAGCTGGCCGGGTTTTTGCTGCAAGACGATGAGAACAGTACGTTCTTTAAACGAGGTATCGAGAATATGGAGGAAGCCTTCGTGATTAAATGAGGCGGTATGCTTGAATTTGAGCAAATACGTATCTTCAGACTGACCTTCCTTCAGTACGGTTGAATAAAAGATGACTTTGCGATTCAAAAACAAATCTTCGCCGTAATGTAAAACTCCATTATATAAAGTGGTTATCTGTGAATTTGATACATACCGATTCCCAATTCGTCTATCTAATCTATCCATGGTAAATCCATCCTTTCTTGACCGTAGCTTCAAGATACCCCTTGCCACATACTATTCGCAGGCATCGGAGGATTTAGGTTCAATACTAGTATATATGGAAAATACAAGTTCTTCATAGTTTTCTAAATCTTTATTGCTAAGTTAGTGTGAAGCCCCTAGTATTAATACTAATTATAATATTGAAAGAGCTGATGTTGCATGCCATCCTTAAGGCCATTTTTCAATTCGCTGCGTTTTAAGCTGTTTGGCATTATTTTCATTATTGTGCCGCTTGTCGCCGTTCTAGTGGTGATCAACATTTATTCCGTACAAGTTGTCCGAAACGAAGTTTCCCAGTCCAACAGGAATCTGCTAAGTCTTTACGTCGGGCAAATCGATCAAAATCTCCAGCAGGTCGATAATTACTTATACAATTTGTCGCAGCTGAATACGGATCTGCTCGACCTAGAGGTCACGTCGCAGAATCATGAGAACGATTACAATAAAGCCAAGCTGCGCTTGTACAATTCCATTTCGAACGAAATCAGCTATTATAAAATGATCGACTTATTTTTTATCTATTCCGAAACCAATCAAGAGTTAATTTGGAATCAAAATTTTGGATCGGGCTATGAACAGCGGATGGAAGTGAAACAAGCCATTCTGCAAATGCTTCAAGGCGATAAGACGAAGTATAACAATACATGGTGGTATTACTGGCGGGATGATCAGACGTATTACTTATTTCACTTGATCAAAACAGGGAACGTCTACGTCGGGGCATGGGTGAATGCGGAGAAAATGATCGTCCCCTTTAATAAGATTGACTTTGGAAAGTCCGGAACCGCGCTCTTGGCAACGAATCAGTTAGAACCCATGAACCATGCGGATTTCATTCAGAAGACGAATATTCAATTGAAAGCAGTACCGGGTGAGCCTTATTATTTATCGGGGAACCATAATCAATATTTGGTCATGAGCGAACCGTCCGGGGTGGGGAATTTTAATTTAGTGGCCTTAATTCCGGACGAAACGATATTGGAAAAGCTGCCGTTTGTACAGCGCATATCATCGGTTATCTCCATCGCCGCCTGTGTCTTTCTGGTCATCTTCCTGCTGATGATGCGCAAAGTGTTTCTGCTCCCGATCAACCGGATGGTAGCTGCCATGAGAAAGCTGCGGGACGGACATTGGGAGTCGCGGCTGCATCTCGAACCGACTTCCACGGAGTTCGAGATCATGCATGAAACGTATACCGGCCTGATCGCTGAAATTCGCGATTTGAAAATTCATGTGTACGAGGAAAAGCTGAACGCCCAGCGGGAAGAACTCAAACATTTACAGCTCCAAATCAATCCGCATTTTTTCCTGAATACGCTGAACATCGTTTATAATCTTGCAACCGTAAAAGAGTATGCGCTCATCCAAGAAATGAGCAAATGCCTGGTCGCTTATTTCCGGTTTATGTTCAGAAGTGGTTCCGGCTATGTTACGCTGCGAGATGAGCTCAAGCATACCGCGAACTATTTGCGCATTCAACAGCTCCGTTTCCCTGACAGTTTAACCTATCGGATTGAGGCCGATGATGAACTGCTCACTTGCGAAATTCCGCCGCTTGTCATCCAAACGATGGTGGAGAACTGTATTAAGCACGCAGTAACCCTTGACGAGCCCGTTGAGGTCCAAGTTGTTGTTGATAAAGACATGACGGACGGGACTTCAGCGCTCAAAATTACGATTCGTGATAATGGTCCGGGGTTTGAACCGCACATTTTGAATGATCTGCAAAGCAATGTAGAGCTTACGAATACAGAGGGGGAACAGGTAGGCTTATGGAACGTCAAGCGAAGATTGCGCCTCCTATATGCCGCTCAGGCTAGTATCCAATTTTTCAATGCGGTTCCCAAAGGTGCCGTAGTGGAGATCAAAATTCCGATCACTTCAGAGAAGAAGGAGTAGCTGCTTATGTATCATGCGCTCATAGTGGACGACGAGGCTCACGCGGTAAGAGGTCTTCAAGCCGGCGTAGATTGGGATAAATTGAAGATTACAGAGGTCTACAAAGCGTTCAATATTCGGCAGGCCAAAGAAATATTTGAGGAGCATGGCGTGCATATTTTAATATGCGACATTGAGATGCCGCAAGGCACGGGACTTGAGCTGCTAGAGTGGGTTCGGGAGCATTATCCTGAAACCGAGACGGTGTTCTTGACCTGTCATGCCGACTTTACTTATGCCAAGCAAGCGATTCAATTAAACAGCTTTGACTATTTGCTTAAACCGGTTGATTATTCGGAGCTTGAAGACGTAGTTGGCAAAGCGCTTGGCAAAATAGGAAAAGAGGCAGAGCTGCGCACGTTTCAAGCTACGTACAAGCATTATCATAACCTGTGGGAAACGCATCAGCCCCTTTTGTTGGAACGGTTTTGGCAGGATTTGCTCGCTCAGTCCATACCGTCTCAAGCTGTTGCGATCCGCGAGCATTTGGCTAAGCAAAGCATTTCGTTTTCCGACAACCAGCGTTTTCTGCCGATATACATTCATGTTCAGCGTTGGTACAAGGAGCTATCCGGGCGCGAACAGCGAATTATGGAGTATGCGGTGAAAAATGCAGCGGAAGAGCAGATCATCCGGCACACCCGCCATGCGATGGCCATTCCGCTTCAAAATGGCAAGTTGTTAGCCATTATTCCGATCGGATCCGAGACTTCGCCGACGCCGAGTCTTATCGAGTCGGAATGCAACCAGTTCATCGCATCCTGCAACAAGTATTTTTATTGCGACTTATGCTGTTACATCGGTGAACAGGTGGCCATTCATGAGATGTTCGCGATGGTGCAGAAGCTGCAAGCATTAGATGGAGACAATGTTACGTTGGTCAATCGTACGCTGCAGCTCCGTTCATGCGGCAAACCCGCTGCCAGGCCGCAAGCGCCGTTGATGTCGGAATGGGCCGAACTGATGAAGCAGGGGGCGAGAGAGAAGCTGCAGACGGAAGTCAGGCAATATCTGGAATCATTAAAGCATGAAAAAAGCGGGATTGATGCCGGCTGGCTGCAAGCTTTTTATCAAGACTTTTTGCAAATGGTGTTTTTTGTCCTGCAGTTGAAAGGCCTTCAAGCCCATAAGGTGTTTGCGAGCAGCCTATTGACGGAAAATTCGGAGAGAGCCGTCCGTTCTCTGAAGGCGACGGAGTCGTGGGTTCCCATCGTGATTGAGGTCGTGATGAATCATATCCAACCGATTCAAGAAAACCTCTCTCTCGTGGAGAAGGTCAAACAGTTTATCGGCGAGCATATCGGGCAGCAGTCCTTAAGCCGTGAAGATATTGCCAACGCCGTATATCTGAATCCCGACTATTTAACCCGAGTCTTCAAGAAAGAGACGGGATCGAGCCTGTCGGACTATTTGCAGCACCAGCGCATAGAGCTTGCGAAGCATTTGCTGATGAAAAGCGAGCAACCGGTCAGTGATATCGCGTTGACGGCCGGCTACTCGAATTTATCGTATTTCTCCACCATTTTTAAAAAAGCGGTCGGCCTCACGCCTGCAGATTACCGCAAACAGCTGCAAAAGAAATAACGAAGTGCATCCCACCGGTGATACGGAGGGGTGCCTTTTTCTTTCTTCATGCAGTCGGCGCCAAAAAGTCGGAAAAACAAAAGTGACAGGTCGTTTTATTGGTGGGTGCCGTAGCTTCCAATCCTCTACAATTAGGACATACATACAAACAAGAAAGAGGGGAACGCAGCATGAAACAGAGCACAAGAAGAAATGCCTGGAAAACGCTGAAACGTTATCGCGCCTTATTCCTCATGGTACTGCCGGGGTTTATCTACTTAATCATTAACAATTACATGCCCATGTTCGGCGTCATTATCGCATTCAAAAATATTAACTACCGGAAAGGGATTCTCGGAAGCGACTGGATCGGCTTCAAAAACTTCGAATACTTGTTCAAAACGTCCGACGCTTTCATCATTACTAGAAACACGATCCTGTACAACGGATTGTTCATTGTGCTCAATCTCGTTCTCGCAATCGCCGTCGCGATTTTGCTTAATGAAATTAAGAACCGCTTTCTGTCGCGTTTTTACCAAAGCGTCGTGCTACTGCCTTATTTGATCTCCATGGTTATCGTCGGCTATCTGGTCCTTTCGATGCTGAATGTGGATAACGGTTTTGTGAATCATCACATTTTGCCGCTGTTCGGGATTGAACCGATTTCCTGGTACGGAGAAGCGAAATATTGGCCGTATATTTTAACGATCGTGAATATCTGGAAGAACGTCGGTTATCTGTGCATCATCTTTTTAGCAGCGATTGTCGGCATCGATCACGAATATTATGAAGCGGCTACCATCGACGGTGCAGGCAAATGGATGCAAATTCGCACGATTACCGTACCGCTTCTCATGCCAACGATATCGATCATGGCGCTGCTTGGCATCGGCCGGATCTTTTACTCCGACTTCGGTCTCTTTTATCAAGTTCCGCTGAACTCGGGACCGCTCCAGTCGACGACTGATGTCATCGATACGTACGTGTACCGGGGGCTGATGAGTTTGGGGGATATCGGGATGTCTTCGGCAGCAGGCCTTTATCAATCGCTTGTCGGCTTTATTTTGGTACTCATATCCAACTATGTGGTAAGCAAGCGAAACCGCGAACGAGCTTTATTTTAGATGAAAGGAGGACTAGGTGTATGAAAACCAACCAAATGAATCAAACTGCCGTCAATATCTTCTTCCTGCTCTTGACCTGCGCGAGCCTGTTTCCGTTCGCTCTTCTCTTGATGGCGTCGATCTCAGATGAAAAAGCGATTATCCAACACGGCTATTCCTTGTGGCCGAGCCAGTTCAGCCTAAGCGCGTATAAATTCCTGCTCAATGATTCGAGCTCGATGGTAAGAGCCTACGGCATAACGATCTTTATCACAGTCGTCGGCACGTTCGGCGGGCTGATCATCTCATCTTTGCTCGCTTACCCGTTATCACGGGACGATATGCCGCTTCGCAAAATCATGTCCTTTCTTGTTTTCTTTACGATGCTGTTCAATGGGGGACTCGTTTCCACATACTTGATCTATACCGAAGTGTTCCACATCAAAAATACGATCTGGGCGCTCATCCTGCCGGGTTTGCTGACGAACGGCTTCTACATTATGCTGATGAGAACTTTCTTCAGCACATCGATTCCTACGCCGATTATCGAGTCCGCTTATATGGACGGCGCGACGGAGTTCAAAATCTTTTATAGGATCATCATGCCGCTATCGCTGCCTATTCTCGCAACAATCGGGCTAATGCTGATGATTTCTTACTGGAACGATTGGTTTAACGGACTCATCTTCGTTACCGACAGCAAACTGTTTAGCCTGCAAAACATGCTGAACCGCATGCTGACAGATATTCAATTCCTGCAGCAGACAAGCCTGGGCAGCAATCAATCGACCGCAACGGCTAAAATTCCTCTGGCTACGGTGCGTATGGCGATGGCGGTTATCGGGATTGTACCGATCATTTGCGCCTACCCGTTCTTTCAGAAATATTTCGTTAAAGGACTTACGCTCGGGGCTGTCAAAGGATAAGGTTTCTTCCGAATCTCCGATTCGGTGCATATATACATTCACTTAGGGGGTAATTCAATGTTCAAAAAATGGAAAACGATTGCCGGCTCGATGGCTGTAACCGTAACCGCTGCGACCATGCTCTCTGCATGCGGCAGTTCGACAGATTCACAGTCCGGATCCACGCCGGGCAGTAAAGCTAAAGATGATTCCAAGCCATACGAAATCTCCATGGCATTCATTAATTTTCAAAATATGCCTGACGTGGGGGCCGTCCAAGAGGAAATTAGTAAAATAACGAAGCAAAAAATAAATGCAACCGTGAAATTGATCCCAATTAGTATTTCCGCCTGGACGCAACAGACCAACCTGATGCTCGCCGGCAATGAAAAGCTGGATCTCTTGGTCAGCTCCGCCTTTTTCAATTACGGCAGCCAGGTGGCAAAAGGACAGTTAATTCCACTCGACGACCTGCTGGAGAAGAAAGGTCAAGGCATCAAGGGCGTATTCGAACCCGAGATTCTGAATGCAACGAAAATTGACGGGAAAATATATGGAGTTCCGAGTACCCGTGATATGGCGGCAGATTTCGGGATGGTGATGCGCAAGGATCTCGTGGAGAAGTACCATATCGACCTGAGCAAGGTGAAATCGTTCAGCGATCTGGAGCCTGCGTTTCAAGCGATCAAAGACGGCGAACCCGGCGTGGCGCCGGTCGTTCAGCAAACCCAAGGGCAATCCGGACAAACGGTAGCCCAAGTGATTACAGGAGCGAGCTTCGATCCTCTGGGCGACTCACTCGGCGGTTTGACCGATACTGGCGGCAACCTGAAAGTCGTCAATATTTTCGAAACCCAAGAATATGCGGACGCGATCGCGCTCGCACGGAAATGGTATCAGGCCGGATATATTATGAAAGATATCGCGACTTCTCAGGAAACCGGACCGAGCTTGGTGAAGGCAGGCAAAGCTTTCGGTTATGTGGCCAACCTGAAACCGGGCTTTGAAATCCAGGAATCGCGGAACTCGGGAACAGAGCTCGTTGGTGTCCGATTAACCAAACCGGTAACGTTTACTTCCAGCATCACTTCCTTCATGATGTCCATCACGAAAAATAGCGACAATCCCGAGAAAGCGATGGAATTCCTGAATTTGATGTACACGGATAAAGATATCGCGAATTTGATCGACAACGGGATCGAAGGCAAGCATTATGTTAAAAAATCGGACACGATCATTGCCAAGCCTGACGGCGTCAAGGAATCCGGCTATATGTTAAATGAGTGGGAAGTCGGTAACAACTATCTGTCCTATATCTGGGAAGGCGAAGATCCGCAAAACTGGGAGAAAATGAAGCAATTCAACAAATCCTCTATCCGTTCCAAAGCACTCGGTTTCACTTTTAACGTTGATCCGGTTAAAACGGAGGTTGCCGCAGCGACGAACGTGCTGAATCAATACCGCGTCGGCTTGGAAACAGGGACGCTGGATCCGGCTGGCCTGCAAGAATTCAATGCCAAGTTGAAGTCTGCCGGTTTGGATAAAATTATTGCCGAGAAGCAAAAGCAATTGGATGCTTGGGCCAAAACGGCTGCTAAATAGGGAAGGAGGATTTCCATGCAAAGAGACATTCCATCGCTAATTGCGCAAATGACGTTGGAAGAAAAAGCCGGACTTTGCTCCGGCTTGGACTTCTGGAGAACGAAGCCGATCGAACGCCTTGGCATTCCATCGATCATGTTGACAGACGGGCCGCACGGCTTACGGAAACAGAAAGGGTCCACCGACCACGTCGGCTTGTTCGACAGTGTACCCGCTACTTGTTTTCCTTCCGCAGCGGGTCTGGCTTGCTCATGGGATCGCGATCTGATCCGCGAGGTTGGCGTCGCTTTAGGCAAAGAGTGCCAAGCAGAGGACGTTGCGATTCTTCTGGGGCCGGGAGCGAATATCAAACGCTCGCCGCTTTGCGGGAGAAATTTTGAGTATTTCTCCGAGGATCCCTACTTGTCCTCCGAAATGGCGGCAAACCATATTCTTGGCGTTCAAAGCCAAGGCGTGGGGACTTCGCTGAAGCATTTCGCCGCCAATAATCAGGAACATCGCCGGATGTCGGTCAATGCCAACATAGATGAGCGCACGCTGCGGGAAATATACCTGGCCAGCTTCGAGGGGGCCGTCAAGCAGGCTCAGCCATGGACGGTCATGTGCTCTTATAACAAGGTGAACGGCGAATACGCTTCGGAGCATCCTTATTTATTGACAGACATACTGAAAGAGCAGTGGGGGCACGAAGGCTTTGTCGTATCCGACTGGGGGGCTGTCAACGAGCGTGAAGCCGGATTGGCCGCAGGTCTGGAACTCGAGATGCCGTCCAGCAACGGGATCGGGGATGCGAGGATCGTGGAAGCCGTGCGGAGCGGCCGGCTGTCTGAAGCCGCACTAGACTGCGCTGTGGAGCGGCTGCTTACGATCATTTTCAAAGCCGTCCAGCATCGCGATGAAAACGCAGCCTACGATGCTGCGGAGCATCATGCGCTTGCTCGCAAAGCCGCCGGCGAGAGCATGGTGCTGCTCAAGAATGAGGGCGGCATCCTACCGCTGAGGCAAGGGGAAAGCCTCGCTCTCATAGGTGCTTTTGCCCGTTCGCCGAGATATCAAGGCGGGGGAAGCTCGCACGTCAAGCCGACGAAGCTGGACGATATCGTGGAAGAAGTGCGCCGAGTCGCAGGGGATATGGTTGCAGTAAGCTACTCTCCGGGCTATTCGCTGGACAGCGATGAGACGGAAGAGAGATTGATATTTGAAGCAACGGCAGCTGCGAAGGCGGCTGATGTGGCTGTTCTGTTTGTAGGGTTACCCGATCGCTTCGAGTCGGAAGGTTATGATCGCTCCCATTTGCTCATACCGGACAATCAGCGCAAGCTGATCGAAGCCGTAGCGGAAGTCCAGAGCAACGTTGTTCTTGTGCTCAGCAACGGGGCTCCAATCGAGATGCCATGGCTGCCAAAAGTAAGGGCCGTACTTGAGGGCTATCTGGGAGGTCAGGCGCTTGGCGGCGCGATCGCCGATCTGTTGTTCGGCCGTACGAGCCCGAGCGGCAAGCTCGCCGAGACGTTCCCTACTCAGCTCAGCCACAATCCGTCCTACCTTAACTTTCCTGGTGAAGGCGATCAGGTTGAATACAAGGAAGGGCTGTTCGTTGGGTACCGCTACTATGATAAAAAAGAGATTGAGCCTTTGTTCCCATTTGGCTACGGACTTAGTTATACAACGTTTGAATATGCGGACCTGGTTGTGGATCAATCAGAAATAACCGATCGTGAAACGGTTGAAGTGAACGTCCGTGTTCGAAATACCGGCGGCAGGTTCGGCAAAGAAATCGTGCAGCTGTATGTGAGAGACGTGGAAAGCAGCGTCATTCGGCCGCTTAAGGAGCTCAAGGGCTTCGTCAAAATCGCGCTGCAGCCGGGGGAAGAAACGGTTGTTACGTTTCGCCTCGATAAACGAGCATTTGCTTACTACAATACCGAATTAAAAGATTGGCATGTGGAATCAGGAGAGTTCGAAATCCTGATCGGTCAGTCCTCCCGCGATATTGTACTCAAGGATACGATTCGTGTTGAATCCTCCGTTCGTTTGAAAAGAACATACACACGCAATACGACGATCGGGGATTTGCTAAGCGATGAACAAGTGGCTGTTCATGCCCAAAATCTGCTTACACAATTTTCGGAGCAGAGCCCTTTTGGCAGCGTTCTTGAGGGAGACGGGTCAGACATGATGCTCGCGATGATGAGATATATGCCGCTGCGGGGACTCGTCGCATTTAGTCAAGGCGCTCTGACGGAAGCGACATTGGAAGTGTTTTTGCAGCAAATCAATGAATAGCTGTATAGATTAGGAGGAGAGAAACGTATGCAGAGAGAACGGACTCGTACATCTATTCAATATGTTAGCAACGCCAATGGCCCGACGCTTGGTTATTCGGAAGATTTAAAGGGTCATATCCTGGAAGCGGACGGCTTGTCCTTCAAGGACTTGAATAAGGACGGCAAGCTGGACCCCTACGAGGATTGGCGGCTGGCCCCCGAAGAAAGGGCGCGCGATCTTGCGTCCAAAATGTCCATCGAGCAAATCGCAGGGCTCATGCTGTACAGCAGCCATCAAGCGGTACCGGCGAGCATGGGCTGGTTTCCGGCTACTTATGGCGGCCAATCGTTCGGAGAAAGCGGGGCGAGTCCCTCCGATCTTACGGATCAGCAGGCGGACTTTCTGACCAATGATGATGTCCGTCATGTGCTGGTGACCATGGTGGAAAACCCGGAAACAGCGGCACACTGGAATAATAATATTCAAGCGTTAGCGGAAAGCGCGGGACTGGGGATTCCCGTCAATATCAGCACGGATCCCAGGCATAGCGCGGATTCTTCCAAAGAATTCAACGCGGGTGCAGGCGGAGCGATTTCCATGTGGCCAGAAACACTCGGTCTCGCAGCAACCTTTGATCCGGAAATGACAAGGAAATTCGGGGAAATCGCATCCCAGGAATATCGGGCGTTAGGCATCTCAACGGCGCTGTCGCCGCAAATCGATATTGCTACGGACCCGCGTTGGAACCGTTTCGGCATGACGTTCGGGGAAGATGCGCAGCTTGCTGCCGACATGGCACGTGCTTATGTGGACGGTTTTCAAACCTCTGCGGGGGAAGCGGAAATCGCTGAGGGCTGGGGCTACGAAAGCGTCAATGCGATGGTGAAGCATTGGCCGGGCGGCGGCTCCGGCGAAGGAGGTCGCGACGCCCATTTCGGGTACGGCAAATTCGCCGTGTATCCGGGCAACAATTTCGATGAGCATCTGATTCCTTTTACAGAAGGCGCATTTAAGTTGAAAGGACCCACTGGCAAAGCTTCCGCAGTTATGCCTTACTACACGATTTCTTATGGGCAAGATACGAAGAATGGCGAAAATGTCGGCAATTCCTATAATACTTACCTGATCAACGATTTGCTGCGCACGCAATATGGTTATGACGGAGTTGTCTGTACGGACTGGGGCATAACGGACGATGAGGGCGCCGATATTTCAAAATTATTTCCCGGTGGACGCTGCTGGGGCGTTGAAGAGAACATGACCGTCGCAGAACGTCATTATAAGCTGCTGATGGCCGGCGTCGACCAGTTCGGAGGCAACAATGCGGCAGGGCCGATTGTGGATGCGTACCGGATTGGGGTACGAGAACATGGAGAAGCCTTTATGCGCGCACGGTTCGAACAGTCGGCGGTTAGACTGCTGATTAATATGTTTAGGACCGGGCTTTTCGAGAATCCATATTTGCGTGCGGAAGAAACAGCGGCCAAGGTGGGCAGCCCCGAATTTGTTGCAGCAGGTTACGAGGCGCAGCTGAAATCGATCGTCATGCTCAAGAATGAAAATCAAGTTCTCCCTCTAGAGAAACATAAAAAGGTATATATTCCGAAACGGTATCGCCCGGCAGGTACGAGCTGGTTCGGTTTATCGACACCAGAAATTTTTGGCTATCCGGTTCATTTAGATATCGTCAGCAAATATTTTGATGTGACGGACTCTCCGGAAGAAGCGGACTACGCGCTCGTCTTCATCGAAAGCCCATACTCGACAACCGGGTACAGCAAGGCCGATGCCGAAGCAGGCGGTAACGGTTATGTGCCGATCAGCTTGCAGTACCGCCCTTATACGGCGGAATATGCCAGGGAGACAAGCATCGCAGGCGATTCGCGGGATGTGTTGAACCGGAGTTATAAAGATAAAACGGTTACGGTGTTGAACGCTTCTGATTTGGATATGGTGCTGCATGCCAGGGAAGTCATGGAAGGAAAGCCGGTTATCGTCTCCATTCTGCTCTCCAATCCAACCGTCATGGCTGAATTTGAAGGCGAAGCAAATGCGATCATCGCCAATTTTGGCGCTCAGGATCAAGCGATTCTTGATATTTTAACCGGAGCGGCTGAGCCTTCGGCGCTGCTTCCGATGCAGCAGCCGGCACATATGAAAACCGTAGAAGAGCAGTTTGAGGACGTTGCTCATGACATGGAGGTTTATGTGGATGCCGCCGGGAACGCTTATGATTTTGGATTTGGCTTGAACTGGAGCGGCCGAATTCAAGATGACAGAACGGTTAAATATGCTAGGCAAGGCAAATAGTAGCGGATGAGAGCCGGTATAATCCGGGAACAAATAAAGGACAGCGCGAGCGCATGGGCTCGGCTGTCCTTTGTTTGCTTTATAGCATACTTTTTTCTGCTGCTATAGCACTACAAGTCTATGATTCGAATGACCTAGATGATATGATGGTTTTATCTGACAATTTTACACAAAGGAACAAAATGAGAGGAGAATATTGATGAAAAAAGTCGTAATTTTGGGCGGCGGCGTCGCCGGGTTAAGTGCCGCTCATGAATTAATTGAAAGAGGCTATGACGTAGCCGTGTACGAATTTAAATCGATTCCAGGTGGAAAAGCGAGAAGTATGTCTGTTGCCGGAAGCGGCAAAGACGGCAGAAGGGATCTGCCCGGAGAGCATGGCTTCCGATTGTTCCCGCGTTTTTACAGACATGTTATCGACACGCTGAAGCGGATTCCTTACGGGGATGGTACCGTTTACGACAATTTGATGGAAGTGACGCGGTTGGATATCGCGACCTATACGGCACCGCTGCTGCCGCTTTTGGCCAAGATCCAATTCACATTCGAAGATTTCAAAGTGGTCATGAAGGATTTATTTGACAGTCGGTTAGGCTTGTCTCTCGCTGACATGGAACAATACGGAGATAAACTCTGGCAAATCATGACTAGCTGCGAACAGCGCATTCAAGAAGAGTACAATTTGATCGACTGGTGGAACTTCATTGAGGCGCAGGAACAGTCGGAGGCCTTTCAGAAAATTTTTGCCGGATTCACGAAAACGCTTGTTGCCTGTCAATCCAAAATCGCCAATACCCAAACCGTCGGACCTGTTGCAGTGCAGATGACGATGGATATCACAACGCCCGGCACCAGTTTTGTACGACTGCTCAATGGCCCGACTAACGATAGATGGATTTATCCTTGGCTAACTTACCTGAGGGATAAGGGCCTCAGCTATCACGTATCCGCCGAAGTCAAAAGTATAGATTGCGCAGACGGCGTGATCAGAAGCGTTACGATTATGGAAGAGGGCCGTACATATACCGTCGAAGCCGATTATTACATAGCTGCATTCCCGGTTGAAGTGATGGCAACCTTCATAACGGATACGATGCTGCAAGCTGACCCGTCACTGGAAGGGATTGTCAAGTTAAAAGATTCTGTCGCCTGGATGAACGGTATCCAGTATTATTTGAAAGAAGATGTGGCGATCACGCACGGTCACGTCATTTATTTGGACGCGCCTTGGTCGCTTACGTCTGTGTCCCAGAAGCAATTCTGGCCGGATGTCAACCTGAGCGAGTATGGCGACGGCAACGTGAAAGGCATTTTATCCGTCGACATTTCCGATTGGGAATCGCCGGGGATTTTGTACGGCAAGCCTGCCATGGCATGCACAGCGGAAGAAATTCAGGCAGAAGTTTGGGCCCAATTGAAGAAGAGTCTGAATGTCGACGGCGCTGTCATTTTAGAGGACAAAGTACTTCATTCCTGGTTCCTGGATACCGATATCCATTTTGATAACCCGCATGGTGTCGTCAACATGGAACCGCTGCTTATTAATAAAGTCGGCACTTGGGACTTGCGCCCGAACGCGCACACTGCGATTCCCAATTTGTTCTTGGCCTCCGATTATGTTCGCACGAATACCAATCTTGCCACGATGGAAGGCGCGAACGAAGCGGCGAGAAGAGCGGTTAATGCCATACTTATCCAAGAGGGCTCAACGGAAGAGCCGTGTGAGATTTGGGAGATGTACAAATTCGATGCATTAGGCTTCGATTGGCTCAAGGGATGGCGCAAACATGACCAGCGTCGTTACGAAAAAGGGCTTCCATGGGACGGTAAGCTATTGTAATTGTATAAACGGGGCTCCCCCAAAAGTAATGTCTAAACTCTTATCGAAGCTATTCGGAGATGGTTGACCGCATTGAATAGTGAGTTTAGACGCCGATTGAGCAAAGCTCATTGCGGACGGAATATGCTTCAAAGGTTAAGGGTCACTTTTGGGGACTTTTTAGGAGGTACTTCATGTTTACATTGCCCGAATACGATGTAATCAGACAAATTTATCAGGGCGACCGAACTGTGCTTTTTCGTGCTTCTCATCGTCAGACGATGGAAAAAGTCATTATCAAGATGCTTCGCTCCGAATTTCCGGCACCGCCTGACATTTCAAGAATGAAACGGGAATACGAGATCGGCAAACATCTGCAGATTCCCGGAATCGTGCAGCCATTAGCGTTATTCAAGCACCAGAACAGCGTGGCGCTTGTGCTGGAGGATTTCGATGGAGAGACGCTATCGGCTTATTTTCCTGTTTTTCGTCAGTCGTTAACTACCTTTTTGACATCGGCTATTCAACTGGTCAAAATTGTCGGAGACATTCATCAACGATTTGTCATTCATAAGGATATTAAACCAAGCAATATCATTATCAACCCGGAAAAAAACATCATGAAGCTGGCTGATTTCAGCATCTCCTCGTTTTCAAGAGAACGGCAGGAGATGCTCGATCCCTCGATGCTGGAAGGAACACTCAGCTACATGTCGCCTGAGCAAACGGGCCGCATGAACCGGATCATCGATTACCGTTCGGATTACTACTCATTAGGCGTTACTTTTTATGAAATGCTTACCGGCAGACTGCCGTTTCAGACGGAAGATCCGGTAGAGCTCATTCACTGTCATTTTGCGGTTCCTCCGGCCCCGCCGGAAAGCCTTCGAATGGGGATTCCGAAGCCGTTGTCGGATATCGTGATGAAGCTGCTTTCCAAAAATGCGGAAGACCGCTATCAGAGCGCATACGGCATCATTCAAGATTTGGAGCGCTGCCTTGCCATGTGTGAGACACGGGAAGAGCTGGAGCCGTTTGAAGTCGGGCAATCCGATATGACTGACGTGTTCCAACTTCCGCAAAGCTTGTATGGCAGGGAACAAGAAATTGACAAGCTGCTGCAAGTATATCAGCGTACCGTGCAAGGATCGCTTGAAGCGGTTTGGGTTTCGGGTGAATCCGGAAACGGAAAGTCGTTCCTCATTGCCGAGACAATGAAGACTATAATGAAGGACAATGTCTGGTTTCTATCCAGCCGTTTCGAACCGAACAAGCAGCATATTTCTTATTATGCGTTATCCCGGGCTTTACGTCAGTTGGTTCGCCAGCTGTTAACGGAGAAGGATGAGCAGATCGAAGTCTACCGTGAGCGGCTTCAATCCCTGCTGGGTACGAGCGGTAAGGTGCTGATCGATCTGATGCCGGAGCTTCAGCTCCTGATCGGCAAGCAGCCGGAAGCGAAGCAGCTCCCGCCGCAAGAAACGCAAAACCGGCTTCATTATTTGCTGCAGCAATTTTTGATTGTATTTGCCGTGAAAGAGCGGCCGATCGTATTGTTTCTTGATGATCTTCAGTGGGCGGATACGGGGTCGCTTCAATTTCTTGACTTGCTATTGAGCGACTCTCAGTTGCAGTATTTTTTGTTCATTGGTTCTTATCGCAGCAGGCGCGAGAGCAATGTCCAGTCTCCGGCACACACACAGTTGATGGATAAATTGCCGGCCCGTCTGGTTTCGGAGGCAATCGACTTAGAAGCTTTGCAGATCGGGGCTGTGCGGCAGTTGGTAGCGGGATCGCTAAAGATCGAGCCGCAGCAGGTGAATGAACTGGCCGAACTTGTGCTGGAGAAAACAGGAGGGAATCCGTTTTTTGTTAAACAATTTCTAACGGCCCTTTATGAACAAAGTCTGTTGACATTCAGCTATGAATCCGGACGATGGATATGGGATATCGAAGAAATTCAGAAATTGCGAATGACCGATAATCTGATGTTTCTTCTAGCCGAGAAGCTGTATCGGTTGCCGAAGAAAACGCAAAATTTGCTGCGATTGGCGGCTTGTTTAGGCGTATCCTTTGATCTCGAGGCTCTCGGCATTGTAATGGAAACGCCATTTACGCATGTGATGAATGAATTGGAAGGCCCGATACAAACCGGATTGATCATTCCGGTAGGTACGGACTATAAATTTTTCAGTGAAATGCACGAGGAAGCCGATGCTCGGGATATCCGCTTCACCTTTGTTCATGACTCCATTCAAGAAGCAGTCTACGGATCGATTGAAGAAACGGCGCTTGTGCAAATGCACCTCAGCATTTCGAGCAAACTGCTTAGGGATCTTCCGGATATTCAGGCGGGGCAACGCCTGTTTGAAGTCGTCAATCATATGAACATCGGTTCCTGCTTATTGATGGAGCAAGCGGATCGTATTCATTTGATGGAGCTGAATCTGGCTGCGGGGAGAAAAGCGAAGGCGTCCAATGCTTACCGGTCCGCTTTGCAATATTACAATAAGGCGTTAGCCTTGCTGCAGCTGGACGAAGGAAGCGGGCTAGATGATCTAAGCTTCATTATCCGATTGGAAACAGCGGAGGCTTTGTATTTAAACGGACAAGCTGATGAAGCGGAGACTGTGTACGCTCAATTGCTTTCTGATGCCCGTACCCCCGAGCTGAAACTTGAATTATACAATTTACAGGTCATTTTATATACCAATGTCGGTAAGCAGCGTAAAAGCGTTGAGGTTGGGCTGGAGGCGCTAGCCAAGCTAGGTATACGAATCCCAAGCGAGCCTACGAATCTGCAAATTTTCCAGGAATACTTGAAATTAAAGTTGATGATAGGTCGTAAAAGCACAGCGGATCTTTACGATTTACCGATACTGGAAGACGCGTATTTGCTCAAACTGATGAACCTCATGATGAGCGTTTCGATATCTGCCTATTTTACGAATACGAACTTGTATGTGCTCTTCATGTTTATCATGACGAAGTACTCCCTGAAATATGGGAATTCGCCTGCGATGTCGTATGTTTATGGTTCTTACGGATTAATCCTGGGTTCCGGCTTCGGTGATTATGGGCGTGGCTATGAGTATGGCTTGCTTGGAGCGAGACTGAATGCACGATTCCAATCCCATCAATTCCGCAGTAAAAGCCACTTTTCCTTCGGGCTTTTTGTCAGCTCTTGGGTCAAGCCTTTTCAGGTTTGTATGGACCATCTGCAGGACTCGTTTCGGAGCGGAATTGAAGACGGCGATTTGGTTTTTAGCGGATACGCGCTTACTTATCAGGTGCTGGTCAAAGATTTCCGGGGCATTCCCCTTACGGAAGTGTATGAGGATCTGGGCAAACATTACCGAATTTTAGAGCAAACAAACCATCACGATACACTGCTGATGTTAGAGATGCTCCGTATGGTGATTCATAACCTGGAGGGGCATTCCCCAAGCCCGCTGATCATCGGCAAGGACGAGGAAGAGGAAGCGCAATTTATAAAAAAGCTGGAAGTGCACCCGAACCAAGTGATTTTGCATGTTTACTCGATCAAAAAGATGATGCTATACTACTTGTTCGGTCAGTATGAGGATGCCGTCAAAGCCGGTATGGCTGCCGAAGCCGTACAAACCGTTTCTTTTGGCCTGTTCCATATTCCTGAGCAATATTTCTATTACGCGCTGTCGATTACGGCCATATATAAAAAGGCATCCATTTACGAACGTAAAACATATGGCAAGCAAATGGCCAAGATGATGCGCAAAATGGACAAATGGGCCGCGAATTGTCCGGAAAATTACTTGCATCTTAGCTTGTTGATGCGTGCGGAATGGAACCGCGTAACGGGGCATTTCCAGAAGGCGGAACAAGGCTACGAAGCATCGATCCGGCAAGCGCGCGAGCAGGGCTTTATCCAGCATGAAGCGTTGGCCTGCGAGCTTGCGGGGAAACTGTACAGAGATGCTCTGCGCGAGAAAATCGCCAAAACCTATTTGACCGATGCTTATTACGGTTATTTAAGCTGGGGGGCGAAAGCCAAGGCGGATGAGTTGAAGCTTCGCTATCCCACTTATTTGACATCGCTCAAAGAGTCTCAGGATTGGGGCACTACGAAAATCAGCGACTATTCGCTTCAAGCGCTCGATTTTGTGACGATTATGAATACTTCGCGTTCCCTATCCAGTGAAGTCAACTTGGAGCAGTTGCTGAAGCGGTTGATGGAAATCGTGACCTACTCTTCAGGGGCGGAGCGCTGCATACTCGTTCTGAAAGATCGGGACAATTTATTTGTTGAAGCGGAAATGCGGACAGAATCTCAGGCACGGGAAGCTAAAGAGTTCTGTAAGGTAAGTTCTGTGCCGCTGGAAACAAGGGAAGACCTGCCGGCTGCGGTGATTCAATACGTAGCGCGGACGAAAGAAGGCGTTGTCCTTGACGATGCGGTCAATAAAGGATTTTTCACGCATGATCCTTACATTCGGACGCATGAAAGTAAGTCGATTTTTTGTGAACCGATTCTACATCAAGGCAATCTGGTGGGCGTGCTTTATCTTGAAAATAATCTTGTTCGCAATGCCTTTACGTCCGAACGGCTGGACATTATCAAGCTGTTGTCCGCACAGGCGGCAATCTCCATCGAGAATGCTCGGTTGTACAATGATCTGGAGGCCAAAGTCCGTGAGCGAACGAATGAACTCACGCTTATGGAAACTTCGCGCCGGGATTTACTGTCCAACATCTCGCACGATTTGGGTACGCCGCTAACGTCCATTCAGGGATACGTGGAAGCGATTCTCGATGGAGTTATTCAGAATCCTGAAGAGCAGCGGAAATATTTATCCGTCGTCCATATGCGCATTGTCGGTATCCAGCGCTTAATCACGGACCTATATCAGCTTAGCAGGCTGGAAACGAAGCAATTTCACTTTCAGCTTGCGCCAACGACGAGCGGAGCTATGGTACGGCAGCTTTTCGCCAAGTATGAATTGGATGCGGCCAATGCTGGAATTTCCTACACACTGGACATGCAGCTCATCGAAGGCGAAGATATGCTGCTAACCGTCGATTCTGATCGCATTGAGCAGGTGTATGCGAACATATTGTACAACGCGATAAAATTCACTCCCAAGGGTGGGTATATCGGCGTCCGCGTGGAGATTGCTGGAGAACCGAGCGAACTGATCATCAGTGTGATGGATTCCGGCGTTGGCATAAGCGAGGAAGATCTTCCGCACATTTTCGAACGCTTCTATAAAGCTTCCAAGTCCCGGAGCACAACGGGCGGCAGCGGTTTAGGACTAGCCATTGCCAAGGAAATCGTGCAATACCACGGCGGCCAGATATGGGCGGAAAGCCGGCTGGGCAATGGCTGCAGCATTTCGTTTTCGCTTCCCGTGCATCGAATCTAGTTGAATTACACAAAGTAGAAAAAAGAGAGAAGAGAGAATCCATATGATTACCAAACAACTTTCACCGCTCGTACAAGCGCTCGATTTAAAACCACACCCGGAAGGCGGGTGGTACAAGGAGCTTTGGAAAGCATCCTTCGAGATCCCGAAGGAAGTGCTGAACGAAGCGTATTCCGGCTCGCGATATGCAGCGACTTCGATTTACTTCCTTCTTCATCCGGACGAATGTTCGGAATGGCACACCGTATTGTCCGACGAGTTATGGCTCTGGCATTCCGGCAGCCCGCTCTTGCTTACCCTGGGAGGAACCGCTGAGCAGCCAGAGACCGCAAAGGAATTAATACTTGGCCCTGATGTGTTGAACGGCCAGCAGCCGCAAGCGCTAGTTCCGGCGAATGTGTGGCAAAAAGCGAAACCGCTGGGGAATGATCCAGTATTTGTATCCTGTGTCGTCGCGCCGGGTTTTCATTATGACGATTTTAAGTTAATTGGCAAGTAGAGCGAGCTTCAATATTGCCACTAATTCGAGACGGAGTCCCTTCCTTGTGAAGAGGGCTCCGTTTTTATTGTCGCGAACATGCGGAACTTATACATAGAGCTTTTCGTAGTGTCGTATTTTCGCACCTTAATTGTCCTGAAGTTAGACTAAAATTATAATTTTTCCTGTGCTACATTAATGACAGATGTCTTCATTTTACATAAAGGCAGAATGATGTTTGCGGGAAAAGAGGGATACGATGAGCAGGAAATTAAAGATAGGGATCATTGGCGGAGGCGGAATAGCTGGCGCCCACGTTCAGGCTTACCGGGAGCTTAGTGATGTCGAAATCGTAGCTGTTGCCGATGTCATTCCGGACAAGGCGGCTCAATTTGTTAGTCGTTGGGATCTGGCTTCTGCACAAGCTTTCGACGATTACAAACAGCTTCTGGAACTCGAGCTTGATGCGGTCAGCATCTGTACACCGAATGTAGCGCATTATCAGACAACCATAGATGCCCTTCGTGCTGGCAAACATGTGATGTTGGAAAAGCCGATGTCCGTTACGCTCGAGGAAGCAGTCGAAATGGCGCAAACAGCTGACAAGACCGGGTATATGCTCAATGTTGGATTTCAGCCGAGATATGACCCCAACATGAAGATCATTCAAGATCTGGTTCAATCCGGGCAATTGGGCAAAGTATATTACGTTGAGACTGGCGGAGGGCGCCGCAGAGGAATGCCGGGCGGTACATTTATCCGCAAAGATATTGCGGGAGCCGGAGCGATCGCCGATATTGGCTGCTATTCGCTGGATATGGCGTTGAATGCAATGGGATACCCGAAACCGCTTACCGTATCCGCTTACAGCTCGAATCATTTTGGGACAAATCCGAAATTTCATGGTGAAGCAAGCAAGTTCGACGTCGAAGATTTTGGTGTAGCCATGGTGCGCTTTGAAGGAGATCTTGTTCTCAATTTCAAAATATCATGGGCCATGCACATGGATACGCTTGGGCCGACGATCTTCCTTGGCACCGATGCCGGACTTAAAGTCACACCGGCCGGAAAAGGGCCCTGGAGCGGCGTGTTCGATGGTAAAGTCGGTTCCATCACGATGTATCATGATGTTCGAGGCCACCATACGGAAAGTGCGATCCCACTGATTGAACATAACAAAAACGTGTTTCATGAAAAAGTCCGCGATTTCGTAGAAGCTGTGCGAGACGGCAAGCCGGCGCCGATCCCTGGAGAACTTATTGTTCGCAATCAAGCCATTATTGACGGCATTCTTCGCTCCTCCCAATTGAAGCGCGAAGTCGATATTCGATTATAATTTTACATACTCAGGAGGTACTTTCATGTCTCGAATTTATCGTATTGGAATTATTGGCTGCGGCGGAATTGCGGGCGGCAAACATATGCCTAGCCTGAAGAAACAGGCTAACGTGGAAATGGTCGCATTTTGCGATATTATCGAGGAACGTGCAACTGAAGCTGCCGCAGCCTATGGCAGCGAAGATGCGAAAGTGTACACGGATTACCGTGAAATGCTGCAAGATTCAACTTTGGATATCGTTCACGTTTGTACCCCTAACGACTCCCACGCTGTAATTGCCATCGCAGCTCTTGAAGCAGGCAAACACGTCATGTGTGAGAAGCCGATGGCTAAGACGGCTGCAGATGCGAAACTCATGGTGGAAGCGGCCAAGCGTACCGGGAAGAAACTGACGATCGGGTACAACAACCGTTACCGAGCTGATAGCTGGCATTTAAAACAACTTTGTGAACAAGGCGAGCTGGGAGACATTTATTTTGCCAAAGCTCATGCCATTCGCAGGCGTGCCGTCCCAACCTGGGGCGTGTTTCTCGATGAAGAAAAACAAGGCGGAGGCCCGCTCATTGATATCGGCACGCACGCGTTGGATTTAACGCTCTGGATGATGAACAACTACAAGCCCAAAGTTGTATTGGGTACCGCATATCACGAGCTTTCCAAACGAGAGAATGCCGCCAACGCTTGGGGGCCTTGGGATCCTAGCAAATTTACCGTCGAGGACTCCGCTTTCGGGATGATCGTGATGGAAAACGGAGCGACCGTTATCCTGGAATCCAGTTGGGCGCTCAATACGCTGGAAGTGGATGAAGCAAAGTGTTCATTATCGGGAACCGAGGGCGGAGCCGACATGAAGGGCGGTCTTCGTATCAACGGTGAGAAGAACAGCCGTTTGTTCACCACCGATGTTGAATTGAATGCAGGTGGAGTTGCGTTCTATGATGGCGCTTCGGAAAGTGCTCCTGATGTCGAAATGAGATTGTGGATCAAGGCCATCGAGGAGGATACGGATCCTGTAGTAACACCGGAGCAAGCTTTTGTGGTTTCGCAAATCCTTGAGGCCGTCTATGAATCAGCTCGCAGCGGGAAAGCAGTCTATTTGGATTGAAAAATGAAATGGTTCCACATGGGAACTTGTAGCAGGCATTTCAACTTTGGTTGAAATGCTTTTTATTTTCGGAAAAACTTGTTTTATAATTAAAATAGGCAAGTAGGGAATACAAAGATGCGATAGGAGATCACGTAATGTTTGAAAATCATGAATATCACGATAAGATCCACCAAAGTATGCTGGCAGATTGCGAGAACTGCTTCGGTTTGTGCTGTGTCGCACTGCCTTTCGCAGCTTCGACAGACTTCGCGACCGATAAAGATGCTGGGAAGCCCTGTCAAAACTTGCAATCAGACTTCCGTTGCGGCGTTCACAACAGCCTCAGGCAGCTGGGCTTTCGCGGTTGCACAGTTTATGACTGCTTTGGGGCGGGGCAAAAGGTTTCTCAAGAAACCTACGGTGGACGTGACTGGCGGCAAGTACCCGGATCTGCGAAGCAAATGTTTGAAGTATTTCCGATCATGCGACAACTCCACGAGCTCCTCTGGTATCTGGCCGAAGCGCTTACGCTGCAAGCGGCTCGTCCGATTCACGATGCGCTCAGATCGGCGCTTAATGAGACTGAACGTCTTACTCACCTCGAACCAGAGTCCATCTTGGAACTGGATGTGGTCGCACACCGAGCAGATGTCAATACGCTGCTCCTAAAGGCCAGCGAACTCGCTCGAGATGAAGCCCGTCACGAGCAGAAGAGGTCCTCAGGGCGCAAGAAGAAACAAGGACGTGGAGTTGACCTCATCGGCGCCAATCTCCGAGGAGCGGATCTTAGATATGCCAACTTGAGAGGCGCCTATCTGATTGCAGCTGACCTCCGAGGAGCCGATCTGAGAGCGGCTGACCTCATCGGAGCTGATTTTCGAGACGCTGACCTCAGGGGAGCCGACCTGACTGAGAGTATATTTCTCACCCAAGCCCAACTCAATGCGGCGAAGGGTGACGCTGAAACAAAGCTGCCGCCGTCTCTCACTCGCCCAACGCACTGGTCCTCCACCGAGAATTGACGATAACCCGCAGCGCCTGCAAGGCTATTAGCTGCCGGGGGAGGTATATTCTTATGCGGAAGTACATGATCTTATCCAAAGGCAAATATAGCTAATTTGAATATAACGAAGAATCGTCTCTAGTTGTAAGGGAGGCGATCTTTTTTCTATGTAACTGTCTATCTAATCGAATCGTCGTTCATCGTATTCCTATTCATGCCACTACTCGCCGCCACTCACCGCCACTCACCGCCATCCACCGCCACCCGCGTTCACCCGCCACCACCCATCGCCACCCCAAGTAATCTAATCCATTACATGAAATACTATGAGCAGTATCCCCACGCCTCAGAATATAAAAATATAGTATTGTACCGCCATCATGTCTCAGAATGTAAAAACATAGAATTGTACCGCCATCACGTCTCAGAATGTAAAAACATAGAATTGTACCACAATCACACCTCAGAATGTAAAAATATAGAATTGTACCGCAATCACGTCTCAAAAAGAAATGTGATGGTTAGCACAAACACCTTGTCACAGAAATCACTACGCCTTAAATGGAAAGATACTGAACATAACTACCTAACCGCATTAAGAAAGGAATGCTCTAGTGCTAGTGGCCATTCATAAGGTGCGGTTTGCTATTCGCCTTTGCCGCTTCCGAAGTGTCGAATGAAGACGAGCTGTGAGGCACTTTATGGCGGTAGTCGATCTCAGATGCCGATCGTGAATATTTCGTGTTCTACACTACGACGTTATAACTTGATTCGTACATGTAGCTATAAATTATTCAAATGCTAATTAGCTATGTCTAGCTTTTTATACAACCATTGGTCAAACCTGGTTTGTGATCCAACTTGGACGAATGATGCTTTAGACAAATGAGTCATTTTTTCTTGGATTTTATTTTCTTTGATTATGGGTTGTATTTCTGGCCGCAGAGCAGAGAGAGAGGTAGTAGATTTATGAAAGCAAAGCTGGATCAAATGAGTGAAAATGGGCGCATTAAGGATGGATAGATTTAGCCGAAAGGTGAATTCGTCTAAGTAGGATTGTAGATGTTTTGCACCAATGCCATGAAACGTTTTATTCAGCCAAGTACTGGCTTGGGAAGCAAATTTTAAGAGTGGACGAGTACGTTTGGGGCTGTATAAACCAATAACAGTTTCAATAGAACTCCTTTGCGATTCAGTATGTTTATTGTTGAAATCCATTGTGTTTGAACGTGAAATATGTCTCTCCCCTGGATAATCAGGAGTGACAAGCTTTATTTTTACATAATTGGACTCCCCTTGTTCATTGAGTGAAGAGCCTACGAGCAGAAGATGTTCTTGTTTGTGCTTATGCACGGAAGGATTGTATGGAAGTCCATACACGGCCGAGTTGACTCGTATAACGCCGGATAGACGCGTTTGATCATCGGCAGCATGCATCACTTGTCGAATTTTGTGCAGCATTAACCATGCTGTTTTATAAGTTACTTGAACAATCTGGGACAATTCTACAGCAGTCGTGCCTTGTTCTGGTCGAGAAACGAGAAAAAGAGCAATGAGCCATTTTCGCAGTTCAGTCCGACTGCCTTCCATTAGTGTTCCAGCAGTTAGAGAAGTTTGATGACGGCAGCGAGAGCACTCATAGAGTGGAAGCCGACGAGTATGGGTCACATAGGCGTGACGATGATCGCAACGCGGGCAGACAAAGCCTTGAGGCCATTTCGAATTGTACACATATTGGAAGCACGCTTCTTCATTAACGAAATGATGATGAAATTGTTCCAAGGACATACTTGTAAAATCCATGATTTCTACCCCATTCATAATTGATATGCGAACGTGCATTCCTATTTGTGATTATATCGAACGTACGGTCTCTTTTCAATTGTGAAATGAAAAAATAAGACAAAAATTTTCTGAATCGATGGGATAATGGAATAAAGGATTATTTTGGGGGTTATAAAGTGTTGGAGGATGGAACGCTAAATCTGAGTCATAGGGATAGTGGGGATAGAGATAATTATAAATGACACTGATTCCTAGGGATTGTGGTTCTACGGAATGGAACTGATTCCTAGGGATTGTGGTTTTACTGAATGGAACCGATTCCTAGGGATTGTGGAGTAAGTGAGCAGTAATTGCTCCAAAAGATAGCGGGGGAAATATTTTGGATTAAGCTGAGTCAAAGGGATAGTGGAGTTATCATGTGCGGCTTTTTCACAGAGCTACCGACTGAACTAGAAGAATCGGCGATGTTGGATGGTTGGACGCGCGTCGCGGGCCTGTTTGAGCCGCATTTTTATAATAACTATGTTATAATTTCCTTTAAAGTTACGAGGGGAAACCGATAATTATGAATAAAACAGACCGTTTATTAGCAATCGTACTTGAACTCCAGCGCAGGAAAATGCTGCGGGCGGAGGATCTGGCAGGCATTTTCGAGACGAGTGTCCGTACGATTTACAGGGATATGCAAGCGCTTAGTGAAGCTGGGGTGCCTATCATGGGCGCTCCGGGGACAGGTTATTCCATCATGGAAGGGTATTTTTTACCCCCTGTCAGTTTCACGGTGGAAGAAGCGGTCACACTGCTCATTGGAGCAGATTTTGTTGAGCAGAGGTTTGATGCCGACTATGGTGCCCGGGCGCAAGCAGCGAAGAGGAAAATTGAAACGATCCTACCTCAAAGCGTCCTCTCTGAGACATCTAGAGTGCGTAAGACCTTTAAATTGTTAAGAATACAAGAGGAGATTTTCGGACCCGAAGCTGATGCAATGGAGAAGCTGCGCCGCGCAATTTTGACTGAACAGAAAGTGGAGTTCCATTATTCGAAAAGATTGCCGGAAGCGGACGGAAATCGCAATAGCATTCGCACGGTTGCTCCTTATGGGCTCGTTCTCGTACAGGGTGCCTGGATCTTGATTGGGCATTGCGATCTGCGGCTTGAAATTCGACATTTCCGGTTATCCCGGATGAGCGGTCTTTCCGTTCTTGATACGAAGTTTAATCTCCCGCCTGATTTCAATTTGCAAGATTATGTACCTCCGGATGATCGCGATGTGAAGGTTCGTTTACAAATCAATGAAAGTATTATTGATAAAGTAAAGGAGTCAAAAAATTTTTATTTAGATAGCATTGACCATCGACCGGAAGGTATTTATGCAACCATGCGCGTTCGCCAGCCGGAGGAACTGCTTCAATGGATTCTCAGTTGGGGAGCTGGCATTGTTGTTCTTGAGCCCGAAATACTTCGGATTCGAGTTCGTGATGAAGCTGCGAACATGTTAAAATGCTACTGACATACTGGTGTCAGTAGCGTTTTCGTATACTTAAGCTACCCTATGGAGAGGAGCTTGAACGTTTATGAATTCAAATGAAGTTTTAGAGGGCTTTGAAACATTGATACATCACTATTTGGAGGAATTAGATACGTTTAGCATGGAACAGCTGACATACAAAACGAGTGAAGACGATTGGTCACTGGGACAGATGTATCTTCATCTGATAAATTCAGCTTTATATATGCAGCTTCGCAATGTCGAGCTTTGCAGAACTCAGAGTACTGATACGGTGAATTCCACCGAAGGAAAAACTAAAGCTGGAGAGGCGGTATTCAGCCTCGGGGGCTTTCCGCCTGAGCGCATTCGTGTCCCTGCGTCACCGCAATACACGCCTGGTCAACCTCAGAGCAAAGAACAAATTGCCGAAGGACTGAATACGGTCTTGCATCGGATGAACGAGATTGAGCCTCTGCTGGCGGAGATTTCACCCAATCATACCGTAACGCATCCGCGGCTTGGAGAACTTAATGCCAGGGAATGGTTTACTCTCGTTGAGATGCATTACCGTCATCATCTTAGACAGAAGGATCGGCTGAAACACGCTTTGTTACCTGCCTCCTAACCAGGAGCCAAAACCAATAGTGCTGCTATCACTAAGCTAAGCGCCTCGAATCCGAATGGCATCATCTGAGCAACACATAGAAATGAAGCATAAACATTAACTCGGTTCATGGGTTAGTGTTTTTTGCATTTCCTTGCTCTGCTTTATGGATCATGCTCTAACAATGACCGTCAATAAAATAGTTGAATAGTTGAGAAGCTGCGATTAAAATAAATATGAATAATCATTGTTGTTAATCGATTAATAAAAACATTATTTTAAAGGAGCTGGTATTTCGATGACAACCCAGGTGACGATTAATGCAGATCTGGCGAAGGGTAAGATTAACCGAAACATTTATGGACATTTCTCCGAGCATTTGGGGCGGTGTATTTATGAAGGCATCTGGGTGGGCGAGGATTCACCGATTCCCAATACGAAAGGTATTCGCAATGATGTACTGGCTGCGCTAAAAAAAATCAAAGTGCCCGTGTTGAGATGGCCGGGTGGATGTTTTGCGGACGAATACCACTGGAAAGATGGCGTTGGGCCGTTGGAATCGCGAAAAAAAATGATCAACACGCACTGGGGCGGCGTTTTGGAAAATAACCATTTCGGTACGCATGAGTTTTTGATGTTGTGCGAACTGCTTGAGTGCGAGCCATACATTTGCGGAAACGTAGGCAGTGGAACCGTACAGGAAATGTCGGAATGGGTGGAATATATGACATTTGACGGCATTTCGCCGATGGCGGACTGGCGCCGCTCAAACGGGCGGGAAGAACCTTGGGGTGTTCGCTACTTTGGCGTAGGCAATGAAAACTGGGGCTGCGGCGGAAATATGCGTCCCGAGTATTACGCGGACTTATATCGCAGATATCAAACGTACGTCCGCAACTATGGAGAAAACAAAATACATAGAATCGCCTGCGGTCCGAATGTAGACGACTATCATTGGATGGAAACTTTAATGAAAGAAGCGGGCAGGATGATGGATGCCATTAGCTTGCATTACTACACGATTACCGGTGAGTCCTGGCAGAATAAGGGCAGCGCGACCGGATTTAGCGAAGATGAATGGTTTAAAACGCTGGAGCGAACAAAACGAATGGAGGAACTGATTAGAAAGCATTCGGCGATCATGGATCAATACGACCCGGAGAAACGAGTTGGTCTTATCGTGGATGAGTGGGGCACATGGTTCGATGTCGAGCCTGGAACGAATCCAGGGTTCTTGTATCAGCAGAATACGATTCGTGATGCATTAGTTGCTGGGATCAATTTTCACATTTTCCATGATCATTGCGATCGGGTAGAGATGGCGAACATCGCTCAGGTCGTTAATGTGCTGCAGTCCGTTATTCTGACTGAAGGTGAGAGGATGCTGTTGACGCCGACTTACCATGTGTTTGATATGTTTAAGGTTCATCAGGATGCAACACTGCTTAGCACGCACCTGATAAGCGACTTTTATGAGCACAACGGCCGCAAGCAACCACAAACCTCAGTGTCCGCTTCGAAAGATGATCAGGGTCGTATACATATTAGTATATGTAACCTGGATCCTACCTCCGAGGCGGATGTCCATATTGAACTGAGGGGAATCGCTGATGAGAGCGCATTAATGGTAAGTGGCACGGAACTAACTGCGAGTTCAATAGACAGCCATAATACGTTCGATCATCCCAATGCGGTAAAACCTCAAGCGTTCCATGCGTTTTCCCTGGAAGGCAAAGAGATCCGTTTGCAGTTATCTGCAAAATCCGTTACTGTGCTTGAAGTTTCGATTTAGGCGCCAATGGACCAAGGGCGGCTATGTAAAGGGTGTCATGAACAATATCAAATAACCGAGGAACAAATATCCCGTATACTGCAAATGCCGATGTTTCAATCGGCGGAGAACTGTGTTTCTGATTCTCTGTATCACCGACGACTGCAAGCTTGCACGGCCTGTCCGAAACTGCTGGATGGAATGACTTGCTCCGTTTGCGGATGCTTAGTCCGAATAGCGGCCAAACTGAAGGAACGCAGCTGTCCAAAAGCCGGTGATAACCGCTGGGCGCTGGCGGATTAACATAAAAGGAAGCAGGGGTCTAGGCTCTTGCTTCTTTTTTGTCTCAACTATATGATGTGCATTTTGGCATCGTGATATGTGTGTATTTGGTAAAAGCTCTCCGCAGCTGATGCGAAGAGCTTTGCTCAAGGGCGGATCGTCACACGGGTATGGAGGGGAACTATTGCAGCCAACTGAAGTACATCTTCATTGTACATACGAATGCAACCATGAGATGCATGTTTGCCAATCGATGAAGGATTATTTGTACCGTGAATGCCATAATGCGGTTTACTTAAACCCATCCAAAATGCCCCGAACGGACCGCCCGGATTGGCCTGTTTATTAATAATATAATACTCGCCCGTCGGCGTTCCGGTTAGCATTTTACCAATACCTATAGGGAATCCGCGGATCACAGTATTTCCGTCCAGCAAGTATAGTTGGAAGTCCGAAAGATCAATAATGATGCGGTAATTCGGCATAGATAATCACCTCGTTCTATACTATGTGAGTTAACCAAAAGGTGTTTTTCTCATTTTGTATAAAGAGGCTTCTTGTCCAATCCATAGCCAATTCTATGAATATATTATTTTATATCCAATAGAAAGGGTGGGAATGAGATGAATCTGAATCTGAATCAGAAAAACTATATCACGCTTGGAGTTACCTTGTTAGGAGCTCTGAAATTAACAGCTCAAGCATTTAATATTTCTTTTATCTCTGACGATCAAATTAATGCAATAGCTAATCTAGCTGCAGTCGTGCTTACGATTGCCGGTGTCGTGATGACTCATAATAAAAACAAGGAATCCGATGACAACTAATAATCTTGTAATTGCGTAAAAAACGCCGTCCCGACTGAGTTGAGCGTTAACTCAGATGCGACGGTTTTTGTCTGTTTGGGGTTCATGTTCGTTTTTTTTGTCTTGACACTTTTGAAAAATGAGAGCTATAATAAAAACAGAAAATATGTAACCGGTTACACATTGTTTGTTCCATGTAGAGTTCCGGTTCGAATTTTCTTTTCGTTAATTGATAAAAATAGAGAAAAAGAAAAATATCGGGTATGTGTAACCGTTACCTCATTAACTAATTTTTGGTTATGACAATCGGTTACCGACATCAGTAGGAGTGAGTGGCAAACAAGTGGCAACGATTAGAGATGTCGCGAAACTGGCCGGAGTTTCTGTGGCGACGGTATCTCGTTTTTTGAACAAAAACGGGTACGTCAATGATGAAACCAAGCTCAAGGTGGAGCAAGCGATCAAAACGCTACAGTATGAACCGAATGCGATAGCAAGAGGGCTTGCGGGAAGGAAGACAGGGGCGATCGCTCTTATTTTTCCCGATATTACGAATCCATTCTTTGCTGAGCTGGCTAGAGCTGTGGAAGATGTGGCTCGGATGTATGGCTATACGGTTATCTTATGTAATTCGGACAACCAGGCGGATAAGGAACAAAACTACATCAAGGTTTTGAAACAGCGTTACGTGGATGGTATTTTGTTCGCATCTTACAACCTCCGTTCGGATGATGTAGACGCGCTCAAAAGTGAGAACATTCCGCTGGTCATGCTTGATAGGGCTCCGCGGGATGCATCTTGTACGGTCGTTAGTTCCAAGCACCTTGAAGGCGCCAATCTGGCGGTGCAGCATCTGTTAGATGTCGGATGCAAGAAGATCGCTCATATTTATGGCCCTCAGGAAACATTAACGGGGAGAGAGCGGTTCATAGGCTACGAACAATCCGTGAAGCATTTTCCATGGTATTCACCGAGCCTAGTGGAGCCGGGCTACTTCCGTGTCGACGGTGGGATGGCAGCCGTAGAAAATTTGATGCAGCGTCATCCGGATATCGACGGCATTTTCGCGGGCAATGATACGATGGCGATCGGAGCCTTGAAAAAGCTCCAGCGGATGGGCATTAGCGTACCGGATCAAGTTGCGCTTTGCGGCTTTGATGGCATTGACTTAACGCTGATTGTTGAACCGGAAATTACGACGATTGCGCAGCCGATTTACGACATGGGTATGTTATCAACGCGGCTGCTGATCAAAAAAATCGAAGGCAACATCCAAGAAGAGCAAACGCATTTGTTTGATGTGAGTGTGGTTGTAAGAGGATCGACAGAAAGGAAAAGACATGATGATTAAACCTCGTATTGTGGTCATCGGGAGCTTGAATATGGACATTGTAGTGGAAACGTCCCGATTTCCGCGCGTCGGGGAGACGCTGACAGGCGAGCATGTCCATTTTATTCCAGGCGGCAAAGGAGCGAATCAGGCTGTAGCCGCTGCAAGGCTCGGCGGACAAACGACGATGATCGGTTCGGTAGGAAACGATATGTTCGGGAAGTCGCTGATCGAATCGCTTCATCAAGACGCGATTCACACAGATTACGTCCGAAGAATCGAAGGAACGCCGACAGGTATCGCTTCAATTATGCTTGCAGAGAACGACAACCAAATTGTCGTTGTGCCTGGAGCAAACGCCTCTTGTTTGCCTGAACATATTCAAGCGTTGAAGCAAATTATCGCAGAGCATGACATTGTACTGGTCCAATTAGAAATTCCGCTTGAAACTGCGGTAACTGCCTGTGAGATCGCCAAGAAATCCGGCAAAACCGTCATTCTCAATCCGGCGCCAGCCCGCCAGTTGCCAAAGGCGATGCTGAGCTGCGTGGATTACATTACGCCGAATCGGTTAGAGCTGGCGACGATTACCGGCATCGACGCGTCCGGCGACAAGCTGCAGTCGGCGATGGAAGCGCTGCTTGACATGGGGCCGAGTTGTGTTGTTACAACACTTGGTGAGGAAGGCTCAGCGTTTCTCCGAAAGGGCGAATCGCTTAAAAGAGTACAAGCTTATCGCGTTCCTGTCGTTGATACGACTGGAGCTGGCGACGCTTACAACGGCGGACTCGCGTATGCGCTTGCCGCAGGCAAAGAACTTGAAGAAGCAGTGGCATTTGCATGTAAGGTATCTGCGATGTCGGTCACAAAGCTGGGCGCGCAAGCTGGAATGCCCACTCTAGCTGACTTGGAAGCGCTCACGAAACAACCCGATTCTATTCACCATTCCAAATGACAAATCTAAGGGGGATTAACTCAATGAAAAAGAGATTAGGAATCGCTGCATTATTGTTACTAGCTGTTATGGTGTTCTTGGCAGGATGCGGTTCATCCGGCAAAACGGCTACAAGCACTCCGGATGCCGGGAAAGCAGCTTCAAGTGCCAAGAAGTTGAATGTCGCTTATTTTGTTAATGGTACGCTAGGGGATAAAGGGTTTTTCGATTCCGCCCAAAGAGGCGTGAAACAAGCTGCTGATCAACTAGGCATGGTCGTTAAAACCGTAGAAGGCGGCACAAACCAAGCGGATTGGCCTTCAGGTTTGGAATCGCTTGCATCCAGTGGGAAATATGACGTCATCGTTTTAGGGACAAGTCAGATGACCGACATTATCAAAGATGTAGCGAAGCGTTATGAAAAGCAGAAATTTATTTTCTTCGATGAGGCAATTACCGGACTTCCGAATGTATATTCCATGACTTACTCCCAAAATGAAGGTTCTTTCTTGGCAGGCGCTTTTGCAGGACTGGTTACAACAAGCACGGAAATGAAAGGTTCGAATCCGGACAAAGTCATCGGCTTTATCGGCGGTATGGACATTCCGATCATTAACGATTTTAAAGCAGGCTATGAGCAAGGCGCAAAATATGTGGATCCAGCTATTTCAGTAGTTGCTTCTTATGTAGGAGATTTCTCCAACGCTCCAAAAGGAAAAGAACTAGCGCTTGCGCAATATAATTCGCAAAAAGTAGATATCGCTTTCAACGTGGCAGGCGGAGCTGGTCTCGGACTTCTGGAAGCCGCTAACTCCTTGGGCAAATATTCAATCGGTGTAGACTCCAACCAAAACGGTCTGTATCCAGGCAGTGTTTTAACTTCCATGGTAAAATCGATTGACAATTCGGTTCTACGCGCATTGACCTTGTTCAGCCAAGACAGACTGGGCTTCGGCAAGAATGAAGTGCTGGGCATTAAAGAAGGCGGCGTAGGCTTGGCTAAGGACGACTTGTACAACAAAAACGTACCAAAATCGATTCAAGATAAAATGATGGAAATCGAGCAGAAGTTAAACAAAGGCGAAATCAAAGTGCAAACGACTTTGAAATAAGCCGGTAACGAGGGGGAGCGTAACCATGGCGATATTGCTGGAGATGAAAGACATCCATAAAACTTACCCCAATGGTACGAAGGCAAACCGCGGAGTGGATTTGACGGTGTATGAGGGCGAGATTCATGCGCTAGTTGGTGAGAATGGTGCAGGTAAATCTACACTCATGAAAATTTTATTCGGTCTTGAGGCGCCGACGAGCGGCTCGATCCTGTATAAAGGTCAGCCGCTGAACTTTCAAGGCCCTAAAGATGCAATCAAGCAGGGTATGGGCATGGTGCATCAGCACTTTATGCTCGTCCCGTCGCTGACGGTTTCGGAAAACATCGTGCTTGGCGAGGAGCCCGTCAAAGGGCTCTTCTCCCTCGTACGTGACCGCGCCAAAGAATTGTCGGAGATTGAGAAACTCATTGAGACATTCAAACTTAAAGTTGATCCGCAAGCGGTGGTCGAAACGATCTCCGTCGGTCAGAAGCAGCGCGTTGAAATCATCAAGGTGCTTTACCGCGGCGCGCGTCTTATTATTTTGGACGAGCCTACAGCTGTCCTGACGCCGCAGGAAACCGACGAGCTGTTTGACTCGATCAAAGCGTTGATCAAACAAGGCTATACGATTATTTTCATTACCCATAAATTACGTGAAGTGATGGAAATATCCAATCGGGTTACTGTACTCAAGGCAGGGAAAACGGTCACGACAATGTTGACCAAGGATACGAATCCGGAAGAAATATCGAGACTTATGGTAGGAAGAGAAGTATTATTCCGTGTCGAAAAACAGCCTTCCGAACCTAAGGATACTATATTGTCCGTCAAGGATCTGTATGCTTCCGATGACAAGGGGGCACCTGCACTTCGCGGCATTTCGCTAAACATTCGAGCTGGCGAGGTGGTGGGAATCGCCGGCGTCGAAGGAAACGGACAAACGGAGTTGGTCGAGACGATCAGCGGTTTGCGAAAAGCAACGTCTGGTGAAATACGCTATATGGGCGAAGATATAACCGGAAAAAGCGTTGCTCAAATTCGCGCGATGAAAATCGGACACGTACCGGAAGACCGGCAGACGACCGGGGCCAGTTTAACGTCCACCATTGCCGAAAATTTAATTCTCGACCATTACCGGAACCCGGAATTTAGACGGGGACCTTTTCTGAATAAAAAGAAAATCAAGCAATTTGCAAAAATCATGATGGAAGTTTACGACGTACGCGCTCAAAACGAAGACGTACTTGCCGGATCTTTGTCTGGGGGAAATCTGCAAAAAGTGGTGATTGCCCGTGAACTTTCAAAAAATCCGAAGCTTTTGATCGCTTCACAGCCTACTCGGGGCGTCGACATTGGAGCCATCGAATTCATTCATCGCGAGATTATCAAAAAGCGTGATGGGGGAGCGGCCGTACTGCTGGTTTCGGCCGAATTATCGGAAGTCATGAGCTTAAGCGACCGCATTGCCGTTGTTTACAACGGTCGGTTAGTTGCAGTTCTTGACAATCATGATGGGTTGACGGAAGAAGAACTCGGTTATTACATGCTGGGGATCAAGAATCAGGAAAGGAATGAGGCGCTCCAATGAATACAAAACAAGCAATCTATTTGGAAATCACAGGTATCATTGCCGCAGCGATCATGGCTATCCTTTGCGGATTCATCGTTATTTTGTTCTCCAGTCATCAGCCGATGGAGGCGATTAGCTCTTTTCTGGGTGCTCCGCTTTCAAACGCTTTCAACATTGGCACTGTTTTAAATAAAGCGGTTCCATTAATTTTTACAGGACTTGCGCTATCTGTTGTTTTTCAATGCGGAGTATTCAGTATGGGTGCTGAGGGACAACTCTACGTAGGCGCTTTCGTCGGTTCTCTGGTTGCCGTCTACGCGCATGGACTTTCCGCATGGGTGTTGTTACCTTTGGTATTGATTTGCGCCATGGGGAGCGGGGCGCTGTATGGTGCGATTCCAGGCTGGCTTAAGACGCGCTGGAACGCGAATGAAATAGTAACAACGTTGATGATGAACTTTGTCGCGATTCTGACCACCTCTTACTTGGTCAACAACGTTTTCAAGGATCCCGCTAGCGGTGGTTACGCGCGTATGCACTATGTAGATGATGGTGCGCGTCTAGGCAAAATTTTCGCAGGATTCCCAGCGCACTATGGCGTATTAATCGCATTGCTGGCTGCTGTCGTTATGTTTCTTTTTATGTACAAAACCAAATCAGGTTACGAGCTGCGTCTGGTTGGCAAAAACAGCAAGTTTGCCGGTTACGGAGGCATCTCGACAAATCGCGTCGTTATCATGAGTGTGATGATTAGCGGTGCGCTTGCAGGACTGGCGGGTATTGTTGAAATCCTTGGCGTGCATGGTACGTATAAAGACAACTTCTCCGCAGGACTTGGTTTTGACGGCATTATTATTGCGTTATTGGCAAGAAATCATCCGATCGGCGTCATTGCCGTCAGCTTGTTCTATGCTTACCTTCAAGTGGGTGCTACCCAGATGCAAGTTGGCAGCGATATGCCGCGTGAATTGGCGATCGTGATCCAGGTTATGCTCGTCCTTTTCGTATCTTCGCAAGCGATCTTTACGTATCTGAAGCAAAAATTCGCCCTTCGGCAAAAGGCGGTGAACTAGATGCTATCAGCTCTATGGTCACAAATTATTGATTTATCTCTCTTAGTCGTATTGCTTAGATTTACGACGCCGATTCTGCTCTCCGCATTGGGCGGCCTTATCGCCGATGTTGCCGGCGTTATCAATATCGGTCTGGAAGGTTTAATGCTGATCTCGGCATTCAGTGCCATCGCCGTTGGTTCCGCAACGGACAGTTGGGTTCTCGGTTTGGTTGCAGGGGTCGTTTCTTCTATGCTGATCTGTTACGGAATGGGCTTCTTCTCGCTCAAACTGAAAGTGGATATGATCATTACCGGCTTTGCCGTTAACATTTTTGGTTCCGGCGTGACGATCTTTTTAATGAACAAAATTTTTGGAGTGACGGGCAATTATTCGCCATCCGGACTCCATAATATCCCGGACGTGCATATCCCGATCATTGAGTCCATCCCTTATCTGAACAAATTGCTGAGCGGGCATAGCTTAATGACATGGATTGCATTTCTATCCGTCCTTTTATGTGTATTCATCCTGTACAAAACACCTTACGGCATTCATCTCCGCTCGGTTGGCGAAGCGCCACAGGCAGCAAAATCACTTGGTATTTCCGTGAATCGCATTCAATATTCGGCGCTGCTTTGGAGCGGATTGTTCACAGGGTTGGCGGGTGCTTACTTATCCATGGGCATGACAAGCATGTTCGTCAAAGATATGACCGCGGGTACCGGATTTCTGGCGTTAGCCGTCGTTCTGCTCGGAAACCGCAATCCGGTCGGTATTTTGTTCGGTTCGCTGATCTTCGGTTTGGCAAGCAGTATTGCAACTGTCGTGCAAACCATTCCAGGCAATAAGTTTCCAAGTCAATTTATTCAAATGATTCCTTACCTCGTGACCATTACTGCACTTGTGTTTTTTGCGGTTCGCAAGAAACGGAAGCTGAATGAAGCGCTTCGGGCGCAGGCAGAAAGCGCGGCGAAAGTCGCTGTCGCATAACGGTAAAAAAGGAGCGAACTATGGAAACAAACGTGAAAAGAAAGATCATTATCGACTGCGACCCGGGTCATGACGATGCCATCGCCATCTTACTTGCGGGAGCGAACCCGAATGTGGAGATCGTCGCCATTACGACAGTTGCAGGCAATGCCGAGGTCGAGAAGACGACCTTGAATGCTTTGAAAGTATGCGAACTAGCCGGTCTTACGCATATCCCGGTCGCTAAAGGCGCCGGACAGCCGCTTGTCCGTAAACGGCAGACGGCAGCCGACATTCATGGCGATTCCGGTATGGACGGTCCTTTGCTGCCACATCCAAGCAAAACAATTGAGCAGGAGCATGCCGTTGATCTCATCATCCGCAAGTTGAAGGAGTCGGAAGGGGACATTACGCTAGTCCCAGTCGGGCCATTGACGAATATCGCGATGGCGATGCGGAAAGAGCCTGCCATTTTGTCCAAGATTCAGGAAATTGTTATCATGGGCGGAGGGACATTCGGCAATACTACGCCTGCAGCGGAGTTTAATATTTATGTGGATGCCGAGGCGGCAAAAGTCGTTTTCGAGAGCGGTGTCCCCATTACGATGATGGGACTCGACCTCACGCACCAGGCCATCGTCACGGAAGATATTCATGAGCGGATTCTCAATGTGGATAACCGGATTTCTCATTTTGTTCATGAACTTTTGAATTTTTTCGCTCATACGTACAAAGAAGTATTCGGTTTTGCCGGAGCTCCGATTCACGACGCTTGCTGTGTTGCCTATTGTATCGATCCGACTGCATTTGGAACGAAGAAGCTGCGGGTCGATATTGAGACTAAGGGTGAACATACTTACGGTATGACGGTTGTTGATCTGCTCGGTGTTACAGGCCGTGAACCCAATGTTAATGTCGCTTTCACGCTTGATCAGGATAAATTTTGGGACATGCTCATTCAAACTTTGAAAAACTACGCATAGAGGTGTTAACTTTGCAAAACGTTCGTATAATTCTTGACGTTGATACGGGTATTGACGATTCGATGGCGATTTTGCTCGCCCTGAAAACGAAGCATATTACCGTGGAAGGCATTACCACGGTGTTCGGGAATACTGATGTGGAGCAAGCCACCCGCAACACGATGCAGGTGATCGAGCTAGCAGGCGCCCCTTACGAAGTACCGGTCGCGATAGGCGCAGCTAAACCGCTATTCCGCGAATGGCGTGGGCCGGTAACACACATTCATGGCGATAACGGCATTGGCAATTGCCAACTCACGCAGCCAAAAGGCAAGCCCCTCGCGGAGAGCGCCTCTGACTTCATCGTCCGCAAGGTGAATGAAAATCCGGGTGAGCTGACGCTTGTTTTCGTCGGCCGCATGACGAACCTGGCCATCGCCTTGGCCCAAGATCCGTCCATCGCTTCCAAAGTGAAGCGGCTCGTGATCATGGGCGGCGCTGTGAAAGCGCCGGGCAACGTGACGCCTGTTGCGGAAGCGAACATCTATGGCGATGCTGAAGCTGCGCATCGCGTGTTCGAATCCGGCATCCCGATCACACTCGTTGGCCTCGACGTGACGATGAAAACGACGATCGGCGAGGAAGAGCGCCTTGAGTTGGCGAAGCCGTCAGCTCCCGGCAATGAGAGAGCTGCCGCTTTTATGGGTGAAGCATTGAAATTCTATTATGAAGCTTATAGAAAGCAAAATGGGTTCTACGGCGCTCCACTTCATGATCCGTTAGCTGTTGCTGTAGCGGCATACCCTGATCTAGTCAAGACGGAAGAGCATTACGTTCGTATTGAAACCAAAGGAACAATGTCCTATGGAGCGACGCTGGCCGATTTCCGCAGGGCGATTCCGGTCACGAATGCTTCCGTTGCTTTGGAGGTCGACAGTCAGCGGTTTTTGGACTATTTCATGAGCACATTGAAGAGCTAACGGAGGAGAAGATTGCGAAATGAAACCTATCATTTTAGATGTAGATACAGGAATTGATGATGCACTGGCGATTAGTTATGCCGTTCATTCACCTGAGCTTGAAATATTGGGTTTAACCACCTGCTTCGGTAACGTAACGGTAGAGGAGGCCACCCGCAATACACTTCTCGTGCTGGAACATCTGGACAGTCAGGTTCCTGTTATCCCAGGTGCAGCTAAACCTTTGTTCGTCAGTCGAGTGAAGGCAAATGCGACGCATATTCACGGGGAGGATGGCATCGGCAACACGCTGATCGAGAGCAAAATGCCGAAGCGGGAAGCTTCGCCGTTATACGCGCCGCAGTTTATTATTGATCAAGTACGGAGCAAGCCGCATCAGGTCACAATCATTACGGTCGCCGCGATGACGAACCTTGCGCTGGCGATTATGCAGGCGCCGGATATCGTCGACCTCGTAGACAATGTCATTGTCATGGGCGGAGCCGTGAAACGGGCCGGCAATGTGACTCCGCATGCAGAAGCGAACATTTATGCTGATCCGGAAGCGGCGGATTACGTGTTTGCCTCCGGCATTCCGATCACACTCGTGGGCCTCGACGTAACGATGGAAACGTTGCTGCCAAAAAAAGACGTACAGGCATGGCGCGACAAGCAGTCCGCACTTGGAACCCTTATGGCAGATATGACCGAGTACTACATTGACGCATATGAAGACTTTTACCCCGGTATCGGCGGTTGCGGATTGCATGATCCACTCGCTGTCGGTGTGGCGATTCAACCGGATTTCGTGAAGACTGAATCGCTTTATGTTCGTGTCGATCTGGATGGCTTCCACTCGCTGGGCAGAACGGTTGCCGACCTGCGGAGCAAGCCGGCTCATGAGCCTAATATGAATGTCTGTGTAGAAGTGGACACGCAGCGCTTTCTGGATCATTTTCTCACTAGAGTTGTTTAATTTTTTTCAGCATAATAGAATAATTCGAAAACGTGGCGGACTGGGCACAGTCCGTCTTTGTTATTTTCGCAAGGAGGCATCATGAAATACATTTTGTTCGTGCTGGCCGGAGCATGCAGCTATGGTCTGTTATCAACGTTTGTCAAAAAAGCTTATGCGTCAGGGTTTCATGTCGGCGATGTCGTCGGTAGCCAAAATTTGTTCGGTGTTCTTATGCTCTGGACATTGGTTCTGGTGACTTCAAAATCGGCGAGAGGAGAATTGGCGCAGAGCACATATAAAGTTGCACCCAGACAAGCGCTCAAGCTCATGGCTGTTGGCACTACATCAGGATTGACAGGTATGCTGTATTATGCGGCATTGCAGTATATTCCCGCGTCTTTTTCGATTATTTTGCTGTTCCAGTTTACTTGGATGGGAATTCTTCTCGAAGCAATAATGGAACGTAGACGACCTGGAAAAGATAAGGTCATATCGCTGCTGATTCTTTTTGTAGGGATCATCATGGCTAGCGGTTTTCTGGGCGGAACGCACGAAGCTGTTTCATGGATCGGGATCACGCTCGGCTTGCTCTCAGCCGTTACTTACACGCTGTTCATCTCGCTTAGTGGCAAAGTCGAAAATCAAATCGCGCCAATAACACGCAGCGCGTTCATGCAATCCGGCTCCTTCGTGCTGGTCATGCTGGTGTTTCCCCCGCATTTCCTCGTCAACGGAGCGCTGCATCAGGAACTGCTGCCATGGGGGCTGCTGCTCGCATTTTTCGGCGCCGTTATTCCGCCGTTGTTTTTCGCGATCGGCGTGCCGCGAATTGGCGGCGGGCTTGCTACGATCCTCAGCGCAGTTGAGCTGCCGGCCGCTGTGGTAATGTCTTTTGTCGTACTAAACGAGTCCGTCCATTGGCTGCAATGGCTCGGCGTGGCGGTAACGATGTTCGGCATCTCGCTTCCGGAACTTATGAAGCGGAGGAAGATCCCTTCCACGATCATTGGGGCCAAAATGAGCATATAGCAGGTGCATATTCACTATGGGCGGGTTCGAAACCAGGATGGTTTCGGGCCCGCCTTTTTGCGTGCAAAAGAACCTGCTCATCTGGACACTATCCCCCGGGCTCAGTGGCACAATTAACCCAGTAGTAAGGCTACTGAGTTGCACTATGCGCACTATCCCTAAGGCTCAGCACAGTTGCTGCTGAGTTGCCTCTATGTGCACTATCCCTAAGGCTCAGTAGCATGTCTGCTGAGCTGTCTCTATGGGCGCTATTCCGGAAGTTCAGAGACCAGAGCTTTTTTCGTTGTTGTTAAACTTCGTAATATTTTCAGGTTAGGGGTTTTGATTTTATTTTGAAATGGAAGCTGAGGCTGTTACTGAGTGAAAGGGATAGTTGCCAAAAGGTAAGGCGTGGAAAAAAAGTGTGGAAAAAAGCTTGAAAAAAAGAATGAAAAAAGAATGAAAAAAGAATGAAAAAAGAATGAAAAAGAATGAAAAAATTCGTGAAAAAAACGTGTGAAAAGAAATTATGAAAAGAAAAGTTAAAAAAAGTTTGAAATGTAAATGTTAAAAACTCAACTTTCGCAACATGAAATCGGTAAATAAGCCTTGATATAATTGGGCAAACTGGCGATCCATTGCTGGAGTTGACGTTGGAGGAGTGTTGCGAACCTCATAGATCAAATCGACCAATTGCTGCAACGCTACAGCCCTCTTGAACGATTGACCCGCACATACGGTTCTGTGAGAGGCCCATGAAGGTTTTTATGTGCCTACTCGATTTGCACTGCTGTTGGTAGTACAAAACAACGGGGTAAACATCTTTATAAGTATGAAGTTGACAAAAGAAATCGTGACGGTATATAGTTTTATTAAAACTAAAAAACGAAAGGTTAGGAGGCTTGAGATTGTCCACTTATGAATTATTGATTTTATCCGTATTAATGCATTTTCCATTACATGCTTACATGATAGCAAAGATAGGAAGTCCTTGGGAAAAGATCAGCAGGGGCACTCTTTCGACAATTCTCACTAAGATGGTGAAATCTGGATTCATTCAAGATGCGGATCCGGCGGACGTTCCTTTCTTGTCGGACAGATCTTCAAAAACATATGCGATTACGGCAGAAGGACGACAACGTTTTTTTCAACTGATGATGGACACACATTCAAATTCTAATCATTACTTGAGAATATTTCATATCAAAAGCGCCCATTTGGAATTTTTAGACTTAGAGGAACAGATCCGTTTGGTCAAACACTTTATCGATTATTGCCAGACTGTCATTCGGGAGCTTAAACAACAAATTTACCAATTTGAAACGAACCCGGAACCGAAAGGTAAACAGCCGAGTCCATTTTTTTTATCAACTGTCAAGGGACAAATGGAAGTTCAATTGGAACAAATGAACCTTGAATTGGCATGGGCGGAAAAACTTTGCACAAGTATTCAAGAGATGGGGAGGAACCGGAATGGAAAGCCTACAGAGTAAGTTGCTAAAAATCATTCTAAAGGCAACCGGGTTAAAGCGAAAATGGAAACGAACGGGGGATGATTTGCGACATTATTTAGAGAAGAAACAAAGAAAGGCTTCACACAAGCCCATGAAGGAACTCTACGCAACTTATTCGATTACCGAGAGCGAATATCAGGGTTTTCCTTATTATGAATTGAAGCCTCGAAGCGATCTCAAACAGAAACATATTATATTTTTACACGGCGGAGGCTATATAGAAGAAATTACAAGTCTCCATTGGGAGTTTGTCGGCAAGTTGCTGCAGCACACGCATTATTCGGTTACTGTCCCTATTTACCCATTGGCGCCGAAGTATACTTATAAGCATTCGTTTGACATGCTCAATGCTATTTATTCGGAGATCCGGTCCAAATATAAACCCAAGGATATCATCCTTATAGGCGACTCAGCAGGAGGAGGGATGATTCTTGCTTTTGCCGAGTTGCTTAAGGAAAAGAATCTTCCTCAGCCCGGGAAACTCATTTTGCTTTCTCCGGGTCTGGATATGTCGTTTAGTAATCCCGTTATTCCCAAAATCGAGAAGATCGACCCCTTACTTGCGACTCCGGCTATCAAAGAAGCCGCGAGATGGTATGCGGACGGTTTGGATACAAAGCATTATTTGATAAGTCCTTTATATGGGGATTTCGAAGGGTTAGGGAAAATAAGTGTTTTTACCGGAACGCATGATATTTGTAACCCTGATGCCAGGAAGTTTAAAAAACTGGCTGATGAAAAGGGAATTGAGCTTGGATTTTACGAGTACCCTGGCATGCCTCATGTCTGGACATTGTTTGGACTTCCCGAATCTAAAAAGGCAATGAAACAAATTATTCGTGCAATGGATGAGTAGAAAGCATCGTGAACTATAAGTGTACCCATTTTTTGTTCAGTTTTCAGAGGCTGAGCAAGAATTGGGATTGATGGTTTTGTGTTTTTATCGCAGCAAAGGTTGATTAAACCAGGTCAAGCGCGTACAATCCATGTTATCTGCTTTGAGAGGTGACACACAATGCTGCGACTGTTGAAATGGAAGCGTTTTTTTGGCCGCAAAACGATTTTGCGCAATATGATGTTTTTATCTTTGTTTGCTTCGATCATTCCTATTATCGCTGTCGGATTCGGCAGTTATCTGTTTTCGGCATATTTTCACATCCAATTTGACCGATCTTAGGCAGACCAATTACTCCGGCTTCTATTCCAGCATTGCTCGCGATCTGGCCGCTCTGCAAAGCGGCAATAAAAAAGCTGGCGATATTGCGATGTATGTGCCTGACGAAGGGTATTTGATTTCACCCAACTTCGGCGGACGCAGAATTACGGGAGAACAGGAGAGAGAGGCGCTGCTTCGGGAGCTTGCGTCCGAGGATCAGATCAAATGGGTCACAGGTTCATACCCCAATTTGCCGGGATACAGTGGTAACGGCGTCACCATGATCGCCAAAGTGCCGCTGCAGTTGACAAAGCGGCTTGATAGTACGCAGCTTTTCGGAGAAAAAAATATCGATCCCTATACGCATATTCGCAGGTTCAGTACAATCCAAGAACTGAATCATTGGTTCCGTAACTATTTGATCGATCCTATCACCACGTACGTACGCAGTAAACAGGATCAAGAACATGTGCATCTGATCCAAAAGGTGGTGCGTTACATTGAAGATAATTATCACTTCGATCTGTCGCTCGACCAATGCGCGCAAATTTGCGGACTCAGCCCCTATTATTTGAGCAAACTGTTTAAAAAGACAATGGAGCTTTCGTTCATCGAATATTTGACGAAGTATCGGCTGGACCGCTCTATCGAACTGCTGCGAACTACGGACTTGACTATTGCCGAAATATCGGAGAAAGTCGGTTATCAAACGAAAAACTATATCCGCGTCTTCAAAAAGCATATCGGCATAACGCCCGGCCATTTCCGGGAATTGCCAAAGGAATAAGCGCGTTTGACATCCTCATCTTTTGTCAGGCGCATGATGATCCTAAGACAATAATTGTGCATCGAAGCATGGAGGAGCCTCTGCCGGAGGCTCCTTTTTTGATTTCGCGGGGCGCAAAAATTGGTCATTGCCGGCCGGGATCCAAGTGCAGACCGTCATTTATTTGCCGCACTTTCTGTCGTGGGTCATTATTATCGGGATTTGCTTCCTGATTTTTGGTCAAGGTACGGGGATCGTCAATCAATTGATCGTGTCTTCCGGAGGCCGATCGGTTGAGTTTCTGACGAATCCGGACATTTTTGGGGGCATGTTGACTGCGCAAAGCATGTGGAAAGAAGCCGGTTGGGGGACGATCATTTTTCTTGCCGCTCTGGCCGGCATAAACTCAGAACTTTACGAGGCCGCGCAAATCGACGGGGCGAACCGTTGGCAGCAAATGCTCAATGTGACCATTCCCGGGATTCGGAGCACGATCGTCGTGCTGCTTATCCTTCGCTTGGGACAGGTCATGGATGTCGGTTTCGAACAAATTTATTTGATGATGAGCGGGCCGGTCGCCTATGTTGCGGACGTCTTCGATACCTATGTGTACCGCTTAGGCATTCAACAAGGCAGATTCAGTTACGCGACAGTCGCGGGGCTATTCAAATCAGTGGTCGGACTTATTCTGGTCGTCACGGCGAACCGCTTAGCGAAAAAATTCGGAGAGGAGGGCTTATACTAGGATGAGCAAAAGCCGAGGTTCAAATATGTTTACAATCATCAATTATTCGCTTTTGACGCTGTTCGCGCTTGTCACCTTGCTGCCGTTCATTTATGTCGTGATCATATCGTTTACGGATCCGACGGAGTATATGACGAAGTCGCTTGTCCTGATTCCTGAGACATGGAGTTTATCGGCATACAAATTTATATTCTCGACGAATTCATTTTTAAAAGCGATGGCAATCAGCGGGTTTTTGGCGATTGTCGGCACCCTGCTCAGTTTGATCGTTACAAGCGCACTGGCCTATGTGCTTTCGCGTAAAAGGTTGAAAGGTAAAACCTTTTTCCTCGTCATGATCTTGTTGTCCATGCTCTTCAATGCAGGTATGATTCCGAACTATTTATTGGTTGATAGCTTGGGGCTGATCGATTCGGTATGGGCGCTTATTTTGCCGTCGCTTACGAGTGCCTGGTATGTATTCTTGATGAAAAATTTTTATTAGGAAGTTCCGGATGAGCTGGAGGATGCGGCGAAAATCGATGGCTGCTCGGATGTCGGCGTGTTTATCCGGATCATGCTGCCGGTTTCGGTGTCCGCCCTTGCGGCATTTGGCTTGTTTTACGCGGTGGCGTACTGGAACACCTATTTCAATGGGGTGCTTTATATTAACAGCGATTCACTGCGTCCGCTGCAGGTATTGCTGCAGATGCTGCTCATTTCCGCCTCACAATTCGGGGATCCTTCGGTAGCGGCCATGCTGGAAAGCGAGAAAACCGTTCCTCCGCAAGTTATTAAGATGGCGGCTGTCGTCGTCTCTTCGCTGCCGATCGTTATTGTGTATCCGTTTTTACAAAAATATTTTGTCAAAGGCATGATGGTGGGCTCGGTGAAAGGGTAGATGTGAAGCCGCACTCTTTGAAAGGGGTGATTTGCGTCCAATTCGCTTCAGCGCTTCGAATCATTCAAAACACAGACAAGGTAAGCTAAACCAACAAGGAGGGTTTTTATGAAAACAATGGCAAAGAAAATGACGGTCATCGTCACAGCTGTCGGACTGGCTGCAACACTCGCAGCATGCGGTAAAACAGCAACGGATGGCAAAGTGGCTGCAGGGGCAACGGGCAAACCGGCGGCTCCGACCGATATTTCGATCACGACGCTTGCCTTCGCTGCGGCTCCGACCGGAGAATTGGAAGCGGTAAAAAAGTTAAATGAAAAATTCAATATCAACCTGAAGCTGAGCTGGATTCCTTCGAATACGATTACCGAGAAGCTCAATGCACTGCTTGCATCGAGAGATTTGCCGGATGGCCAATCCGAAAGCGAATCTGGTCGCCTACGAATTGCCGAAAGCCGCTGACGGCAAAACCTATTATGAGCAGGCGAGCGGTTTTTATGGTCAATTCCTGATTAACAAAAAAACCGTGGATGAGGCGAAGCTAAAGAAAATTCTGGAAGTTTACGATTACACGTCTACAGAGGAAGGATACAACTTAGGCGGATACGGGATTAAGGATGTCGACTTTACAATCAAGCCGGACGGAAGCATCGAGCAAACCGAGGAAGGCAAGAAGAAGGGCTATGGCGGTGATATGACGGTCCAATGGCTGACCGGTTACTTTGATAAATATAACAGAGCGAAAGTGCCGGGCATGCCGAACGATGTGCTTGAACAAAACAAGAAATTGATCGATTCCATCCAATCGATTCCGGATCCGACAGCAGTTCAAAGCCGATGCAAGCTTCCAGCAGCACGTGAAAGAAACCAATGACGGCTACAAAGAGAAAGTGAAGAAGTAACATACTTTTTTTGATTATCGTACCTGTCCTGCAATTCAAGTGCTCATTTGTAGGGCAGGTATTGTGCTTCATTCGGCGGTTTTCGCAAAAAAACGAGATCGATATCAAATATCGCCGATATACAAATCCTTTTGAAGGCCTTACATTTTAATACGCATGAAACTTATTTTAATGAGGTGATGGTCATGAGGAAAGTGAGTATGCTGGTCGTCGTTTGTTTATTTTTCAGCATGGTTGCAACAAACATCTCTTATTATGAAAACGCTATCGAAAGTGCGGAGGCTGCAACGGTGAACTTGATGACGAACGGAAGTTTTGAACAGACAACAACGGTGCCCGACGCTTCTTGGAACGGTGTTACGAGTCCTGCTCCGTCAGGCTGGGGCTTATGGATTCCGACCGGAAGCGGGAAAGCGCCGAATAAGACGGTGAACGTAACGCTGGATTCAAGCACGTATCACGAAGGAAGTAAATCCATCTTATTTGATGCTTTTGCAACGAGTAGAGTCTCTGTGAACCAAAGCGTTACCACGGTCACAGCCGGCAAATCCTACAGATTGAAAGTATGGGTGAAAACTGACAACGTCACGGGCACAGGAGCTTATTTTAGAACGCAATACTATAATACGAGTAAAGTCGGAGACGGCCCTGCTTCGGCCAAATTGTTAGGTACGAACGATTGGACTGTGCAGCAAGTATTTATGACCATACCGGCCGGCGTTATGAGGCTAGTCATCGAACCTTTTCTTGAAACGGGTAAAGGAAAAGTGTGGTTTGACGATATAAGTTTGGAGGAATATAACGGGATTACTGCAATTTCGTTGGATCAAACGGCCTTTTCCATGGCTAAAGATGCGACGGTTGCAATGACGCCGACACTAACGCCGGCGAACGCAGCGGACAAAACGGTCGTATGGAGTTCAAGCGATCCGAAAGTAGCCAGCGTGGACAACAATGGAATTATAACGGGCATAGGGTTAGGAACGGCGACGATCATCGTGGCGACACCGGACGGAACGGTGAAAGCTCAATGTCTGGTTAACGTAGAATCCGCCGAAACCTTTCAAGCTTATAGCCAGCTTCGGCAAAAATGGTACGATAAATTGACGGGAGGCGCAGCCAGCGGTACAGCCGACGCTGATATTCAGGCTAATTTGTCCAAATTAGTTGATAGTGTGACTAATGCCAATGCGACCGGGTATTGGGATCAGCTGAATAAAGCTCCGAACCGTACCGCGGTGTGGAACGATTTGTCCAGCACAACGGATTCGGCGCAAATCTCGAGCGCATACGGCAGATTGAAAGCCATGGCGCTTGCGTACTCGATCACAGGTTCGAGCCTCTACCACAATGCGTCGCTGTGCACGGATATCCTCAGCACGTTGGATTGGCTTTACGCTAACCGATATAACGAAAGCAAAACCGAATACGGCAACTGGTGGGATTGGGAGATCGGAACGCCGCAAATTCTGAACGATATCCTGGTGCTCATGTACGATCAACTGACACCTGTGCAATTGGCCAAGCATATGAAGGCTGTGGACCGCTTCGTACCGAACCCCAAAGTAAGAACGCTGAACAATGTGACGGAAACCGGAGCCAATTTACTAGACAAAGCTCTGGTTGTAACGATACGGGGAGTGGTCGGCAACAACAGCGCAAAGATCACGCAAGGACGCGATTCCATCGGACCGGAGTTTGTGTACACGGATCATGGAGACGGCGTTTACAAAGATGGGTCTCTCGTACAACATACGAACATCGCATACACGGCCGGTTACGGAGCAGTGTGGCTCAGCCGGGCTGCCGATATGACCTTTTTGCTGAACGGTTCGCTTTGGCCGGTGACGGACCCAAACGTGAACAACGTGTATAACTGGGTTTCGGATACGTTTGAGCCTGTCATTTATAAAGGGCTGTTCATGGATATGGTGAACGGCAGAGGCATCTCCAGACAAAGTTCGGGAAGCGCCAGAGGCACAATTGTCACCTTGCTTCGTCTGGCAGAAGGGGCTCCTGCGGATGTAGCGCTTTCCATCAAGCGTATGGCGAAAGAATGGATCAACTCGGACACGACATATGCCAACTACTACGACGGACTGTCGATTTACGAACTGACCCTTGTCAAAAAAGTGATGAATGACGCTTCGATCAAGCCTCGAGGCGAATTGGTCAAACATCAGGTATTTGCAGGCATGGACCGGATCGTTCATTTGCGGGAAGGCTACGGTTTCGGACTCAGTCTGTTCTCGAACCGGATCTCCGCTTTTGAAAAGGGAAATAACGAGAATTTAAAAGGCTGGTATACGGGAATCGGGATGACCTTTTTGTATGATCAAGATCTTACCGGGTACCGCAACGATTACTGGCCGACGGTGGATTCGTTCCGATTGCCCGGCACGACAACGGACGGCTCGGGAAAAGGGGTAACGCCCGTTGAGTGGAAAAACTACATGAACCCGAGAACGTGGGTAGGCGGTTCTTCGATTGACGGTCAATACGGTGCGGCGGGTATGGACTTTTCGCTCTCGCAAACGACTGGAAGCGATCTGCAGGGTAAAAAGTCGTGGTTTATGTTCGATGACGAAATCGTCGCGTTAGGCGCAGGTATTTCCAGCAGCAAAGCCGGATCGCAGCCGGTCGAGACGATCATCGACAACCGCAAGCTGAATGATGCCGGCGATAATGCGCTCACCATTAATGGAGCCGTCCAATCCAACCAGATCGGCTGGTCGCAGACGCTGGATAACGTCAAGTGGGCCCATTTGGCCGGCAATGTACCCGGAACCGACGTCGGCTATTATTTTCCGGAAGCCTCCAGTGTATTTGGGTTACGCGAGGCGAGAACCGGCGCTTGGAATGAGATCAACAGCGGTCAGTCTTCGACTCCGGTCACGCGCAATTATTTGAGCCTTGCTTTTGAACACGGAGCGGCACCTTCGAATGCGTCTTACTCTTATGTGATGCTTCCGCACAAAAATGCTGCAGAAACGGCGTTATACAGCAGCGCGCCGGATGTTGAAGTACTGAGCAATACGACGGACGTGCATGCAGTCAGAGAGAAGAAGCTCGGCATAACGGCAGCGAATTTCTGGAATCCGGCGTCGGTAGATTTCATTTCAGCGTACAACCCGGCATCCGTGATGGTGAAGGAAACGGATAGCGAGCTGACCGTGGCCGTATCCGATCCGACACAAAAGCAAAGCACGGTCGCCCTTGAACTGAACAGGGCGGGTTTATCGCTTGTACGGGCTGATGACACAGTCTCCGTCTTACAGACGAAGCCGACCACTAAGCTGAATATTAATGTGATGGGGGCACTCGGTATGACACAGACCGTCACATTTAAGAAAGATACGACAGCTCCAGTAACGACGGCTGATGTGATGCCGGGGTGGCAGATTGCGCCGCAAACGGTGACTTTGACCGCGAGCGATGCGGGCAGCGGGGTGCAGAAGACGTACTACAGCCTGGATAACAGTGCACTCACGGAAGGGAACAGCGTTACAGTATCTGAAGACGGCGTTCACCAGCTTCAATACTACAGCATTGATTACGCAGGCAATCAAGAACCTGTTCAAACGGCATCAGTTAAAATCGATAAGACCGGTCCCGTCATCGTCCCATCCGTCACGATGGATGTGTATTGGACGGACGGCGGCAGCCTCCGGTTCGATATCTCCGACCTGATAAGCGGTGTCGCGAGCGAATCTATCGAGTTGGATGGCGTTAAAGCAGAACTACCCTATATGTACAGCCCATTATCGCTCAGTATCGGCGAACATGCTGTGCAGGTCCAAGCCGTTGATGCGGCCGGCAACAAAACTAGCGCTGCATACGTGTTAAAGGTACGAATGGATGCAGACCATTTGGACGAAGCGGTTCGTTATGCTTACCGACAAGGCTGGATTACAGGGGATGGCCAGTTAACCAGCCTGTTGTCGAAGCTTGAAAGTATTCACCGGAATGCGGACGAGAACGAGAAGAAGAACGAATGGAAGGCACTGGAAAACTATATTCACGCTCAATCCGGCAAAAAGATCGACGCTGTGTTTGCTGAGAAACTGCTAGATGTCATCGCTATTCTAAAAGTATAGCCTTATCTTAGTCTCCATTGTTCATGCGCTCTCCGATTGACAATCGATCGGAGAGCTTTACATTAGAGTTATTGATAACGCAGCAAACGAATTGGGTTCGAACAACGGAGGGAGACTCGTCGCATGGAAAAAGCGAACGCAAGAAAGGATTCAGCTTAACGAAGTCGAAGCGGGCCGGTTGCTTGGCATCGACGACGCTTTCCGGGATGAGCTGAACCGCGTGCTGCTGCGGCTGCCCGAGCCGCAGATCGGACGCTACGGCCAGCTGATGGAATGGTCCGTCGATTACGACGAGCCGGAGCCGGGCCACCGGCATATCTCGCACCTGTTTGCGCTCCATCCGGGCGAACAGATCACGCTGCACGGCACGCCGGTGCTCGCAGAAGCGGCCAAGGCTGCGCTGCTCCGCAGGCTGCAGCACGGCGGCGGCCATACCGGGTGGAGCCGGGCATGGATCATTAACTTCTGGGCGCGCCTGGAGGATGGCGGGCAGGCTTACGACAACCTGCAAGCGCTGCTGCGCCATGCCGTACACCCCAATCTGTTCGGCGACCACCCGCCGTTCCAGATCGATGCCAACTTCGGCGGCACGGCAGCTGTGGCAGAGATGCTGCTGCAATCGCACGGCGGGACGATCCGCCTGCTGCCGGCGCTGCCGCCCGCTTGGCAGAGCGGCCATGTTCGCGGTTTACGGGCGCGGGGCGGGTTCGAAGTTGACATTGCCTGGGAACACGGCAAATTGACGGAAGCCGTTATCCGTTCCGTTAACGGCCATGTTTGCGCGGTCCGAAGCGATATCCCGCTGAAGGTAACACGGGAAGCGGAGACCGTGGCCGCCGGTTCTGAGGGCAGATTCGAATTCGCGACCCAGGCCGGCGAGGCCTATATACTTCGTCCAGCACCGAGCAAATAAATGAAAATGAGGCTGAGCAAGTTCAACAATGAACCTGCTTAGCCTCTAATTTTTACAGCTTTTCACTGTCCCGCATACATTTTGTGCTATGATTAGATTCAGTTTGAATGATGCGAGGTCGATTACCGATGAACCTATTCCGAAAACCATGGCGAACGTCAACGACGCTCTATATCTTGATCTTTACGATGGTGGTTCTGCCGATTTTGACGATCAGCGCTACCATTCTTCAGGTATATAAAAGAGACCTGCTTCAGCAAACGACGGATCGAACGCTCCAGACGCTTCGTGCGGTCACATATTCGATTGAGCAGGAAATCAGCAATGAGGTCACCTTCTCGGCGGCGGTTGGCATGGATACCGAGGTACTGGAAACGGCGACGATGCTGCATGAGCTGGCGCCGGACATGCGGCAGCCCTACTCCGTTGATTTATCCAAGGCACTGGGCAAATACAGCTCTTCCATGTCGGGCAGGGTGCAGTCGATCAATTTCTTTTTTAAAAATGGCGGCGTCTATACGTACTTGAAGGATCTGGCCGTTGATGACAACGAGCTGCGTAAAACGGATTGGTACAAGAAAACGGTCACCGAGCAGGATCATGTCCATTTTATCGGCCAACAACTCGGTGTTTTGTACGGCGCCCCGGATTCCATCAGCATCGTCACGGCCATTAGGCCAAGCTATTTTCAAATGCTGCATGACATCGACTTCATTTATTTCGTCTTCAACCGCGATCATTTCGAAAAAATGTTGTGGCAAAATCCGATCAGCGGCGGTTCGGCGTTTCGAATCGTCACGACCGGCGGCGACGTGATCGCTTCCAGCTATAACCTGCCGGCCAGCGAGCAGGGGGTGGATGCTGCGCTCATGACCCGCATTGCCTCGCAGCAAGAGGGCAACTTCATTGAAACGATCCATGGGCAAAAAATGCTCATTGCCTACGCAACGGTTAGCGCTGCTGACTGGAAGATCGTGTACCAGATCCCTTATAGCGAATTGACTGCTAATTACAGCAATATTTCCCGGTTGGTTTTTATTGCGACTTTGATTGTCATTGTTGTATTCTTGATCATTTCTTTTTCCCTTGTCCATCGATTAATGAAGCCGATCCGTGTCTTGGTTGTGAAAATGTCGCGTGTGATGGACGGCAATCTCAACGTGAAAATAGAGGCTTCCGGCAGCGCTGAGACGGTCACGCTAGGTCGGACTTTTAACCATATGATGGATCAGATCAAACTGCTGATCAAGCAAACGGAACTGCAGGAAAAGGCGAAGCAAAAAGCGGAGTTCGCCGCCATGCAGTCGCAAATTAATCCCCATTTTCTGATTAATACCCTTAATTCCATCAAGCTCATGGCGATCATCAGTCGGGTGGACAACATCCGCCATATGACGCAGGCGCTAATTCGCCTGGTGTCGTCCTCCTTTAACCGTGGCGGCAGCCTGACTCTGCTGGCCGACGAGGTGGAGAATCTGAAACAGTACATTTACATTATGGAAACCCGCTACGGCAACAAATTCGAGGTCAAATGGGATATCGACGAAGCGGCAGCATCGCTCTATATACTCAAATTGCTGCTGCAGCCTATTCTCGAAAATGCGATTACGCATGGTTTGGTCAGCAAGGAAACGAACGGATTGATTACAATCGCCATTCACAAAGAGGGGGAGCTGCTTCGAATCGTGATTGCCGACGATGGCGTCGGCATACCGGATGAGCAGATCGAGAAGCTGAAAGATCCGGGCCAGGATCATACCTTCAGCGGAATGGGCGTTCTTAACGTGCATCACCGCATTGTACTGCATTATGGTCAGGAGTACGGCGTTTCGATGGAACGTCTGAAGCCTTCCGGCACCCGGGTGGAAATGACCTTGCCCGTCATTCAGAGTCGTGAAGAAGATCCGGCCGTTAGTTCAAAATAGATCAAGTCATGTACAAAAACGATCATTCGACAGCCGGTGACAATCGATTATGATGATATCAAGGTTGCAAATAACCTAATCGTGAACAGTTGGAGGGTCAATGCGATGAACAATAGAAAATGGGCAAGTTCCCTGGCGTTGGTCGGGTTAGTGGCCATGACGGCCTTGACCGGGTGCGGCGGAGGATCCAAGCCCGCAGCTACTGCACCGGCATCGCCGGATGCGACGAAGGCGGCAGCTCAGACGGCGAAGCCGGCAGAACCGGTGAAACTGAAGCTGGCCATGTGGGACACGAAAGTAGACTATGAGTATTGGACGGAGAAAGTAAAAGAATATTCGAAGTTAAAACCGAATGTCTCCGTAGAAGTGGAGAAGGTGCCTGACAACGGGGGGCAATACTTGAAGGTGCGGCTCGCGGCTAACGATTTGCCCGACTTGATGTATTTGAAGCCGAACCATATGCAAATTTACAAACAGGCACTGCTGCCTCTCGATGATACGAATGCGGCCAAAACTAACAAATACCCGACGAAGCTGGATGGCAAAGTATTAGGTGTTCCTCTCGTTTCTTTCACTGAATTTGTATATTTCCATCCTAGCATTTTCAAGGAATTAGGTTTGGAAATACCGAAAACGCTTCCAGAGTTCATGGAAACGATGGATAAGATCAAGAAGAACGGTAAATATACGCCTATTTCCATTGGCGGCAAAGAGGATTGGACCTTTTACCCGTTAATGGAATTCGGACCGCACATTTTATCCGGAGACGAGAATTACTTGGCTAATATTGCGAAAAAGCCGACGCCATTCAGCAGCGACAGCACATTTGATAAAATGAGCAAAGTCATTAAAGAAATTGCGGACAAAAAGTATGCAGGCCCTGACGCGCTATCTGTTTCTTTCGACCAATCAACGCAAGCTTTCGAAGCGAAAAAGGCAGCGATGATCGCCCTCGGCCAGTGGTATTATCCTTCTTACATGGAAAAAGTGAAATCGGATGACGATCTTGGCGTATTCCCGATGCCTTTCCGCGATTCGGCGAGCGGCGATCTGAATTCGATGGTAATGTCGGATATGAACATCGGCATTAGCAAAAACTCCAAAAACGTCGAAGAAGCTAAAGCATTCTTGGATTGGATGTTCAGCAAAGACACTTACGGCGGCTTAATTAATAAAGTGCAGCAGTTCTCCACAGTAAATGGAATTACGACGGAGCTTCCTTTCTTCAACAAATGGACGGCTACAAATCCATACAAAACTTTCGTGTATAACGGTACAGACGAAACATACGCGAAAGTAAGCGCTGCAGCGCAGTTCGATCCGAAGAAAGCGGCACAAAGCATTTTCGCCGGCAAACCGATCGATGCGGTGGAAAAAGAGCTCAACGAAAAATGGAAGAAAGCGATCGATTCGGCAGGGAAGTAATTCGGATAGAGGGTACTATTTGAGCAAGCCGGAATAGTGCCCTTTTTCTTCAGAGAAGCTTACAGGAGTGGTTGAAGATGAGCTACAGCATGCAAAAGAAAGTCATCATTCTTGCGTTCTTGTTCGTGCCCGTGGCCCTCATGCTGCTTTTTCTGATCTATCCCACCTTTCAGCTGTTTCGGTACAGCCTCACGAATTGGGATGGATACAGCGACAGCTTGAAGTACATCGGATTCGAAAATTATAAAAAATTGCTGTTCGACTTCCCGGATGCCTGGAAAGCGATCGGCAACAACGGCGTTTATTTTATCGTCCATTTACTGTTTATTCCCGTGGAAGTCATGACGGCGGTGCTGCTCAACCGGACGATCCGCGGAAGCTCGTTTTTTCGTTTCACCGTGCTGATGCCCTACATCATTAACGGCATTGCCGTTGCTTACATGTTCAGCTATATTTACAATCCGGTCAATGGTCCGCTGAACGAGCTGCTGCGCTGGCTCGGTTTGGAATCATGGATTACCGGTTGGTTAAGCAATTTGAGCGTCGTCAACTACTCGCTGGTCGCCGTATCGCTTTGGCGTTTCAGTGGTGTTCATATCATCCTCATTCTGGCCGGCTTACAGTCCATCCCAACGGATTTGTACGAAGCTTCCAAAATGGACGGCGCCGGCTTCTGGACGCAGCTGCGCCACATAACGCTGCCCGGCATCAGGCGGGTTATGGAAATCATTTTGTTCCTCAATATTTCCGGAGCGCTTCTGCAGTACGATATTCCCTACGTCATGACAGGCGGCGGACCCGGAACGGCCAGCTCGACGTTCGGCTTGTTTTCCTTACAGACGGCCTTTACTTACAATAACTACGGCCTAGCCTCAAGTATGGCGGTCAGTCTGCTTTGTTTGATCATCGTATTCTCGTCGCTGCAAAATTGGATCATTAAAGATAGGAGCGAGAATTAGATGGAAGTATCTCTTACTCAAAGCAAGCGCCAATTGCTCAGCAATGTGCTGTACTATATACTTTTTATAGCGATGTGCCTGATTGTGTTCATCCCGATTTTGCTGGTCGTATTCGGTTCGTTGAAGACGAATGCGGAGCTGGCGGAGACATCGCCTTTTTCCATGCCAGTTAATTGGTTCCATTACGAAAATTATGTGAAGGCCTTTAACGAAGGACACATCTTGCTCGGCTTGCGCAATACGTTCGTTCTGGTTATCGTGAGTATCGCCGGAAATGCGCTGCTTGGCACGATGACGGCGTTTGTGCTGAACAGGTTCGATTTCAAGTTTAAAAAATGGGTTGTGCTGCTCTTCATGGTGTCTATGATCATTCCAACCTATACGACGGAGATCGCGCGCTTTCAGCTCATTCATTCCATGCAGCTGTACAATACGCTGGGTGCCCCATTGCTGATTTATGTGGGTACGGATATCATGCAGATCTACATCTACATTCAGTTCCTGGAGAAAATATCGTCGCAGCTCGATGAGAGCGCGATGATGGACGGAGCGTCGTATTTCCGCATTTTCCGCTCGATTATATTCCCCTTACTGCTGCCGGCTACGGCGACGCTGGGTATCCTCAAGAGCGTGACGATCATGAACGACATTTATGTGCAAAATTTGTATATGCCGAAAAAAGAGCTCGCCACTTTACCAATGGCGTTGTATGCTTTTGTCGGCGAGCGCAGCTCCGATTTGGTGGCGCTTTGCGCGGGCATTATTTTGGTGCTGCTGCCGAGCATGTTGTTCTATATTGTGTTCCAACGCTTCATTTTTAAAGGCTTAATGGACGGCGCTATTAAAGGGTAGCCGGGAATTCAAGCTTTCAGTCGGAGGTTGATCGCATGCATAAAATGATGATTGTTGACGACGAGCCGTTAGTTCGCCTGGCTTTGCATCATTTGGTCGATTGGCAGGCTCTCCGCATTGAAATCGTCTGCGAAGCGGGCGACGGCGTGGAGGGACTCGCGCTGCTCCAACAGCGGGGCGATATCGATCTGCTGCTGGTCGACATTCAAATGCCGCGCATGAACGGCATCGAGTTGTTAAAAGCACTGAACGACCCGGCATTACCGAAGCGTCCGGTCCCGATTATTCTGAGCGCTTACAGCGACTACAGTTATGTGAGGGAAGCGTTCCTGCTCGGCGCGCTGGACTATATCGTCAAAGCGGATATGGATGAAGAGCATATCGCCCCGGTGATGGCCAAAGCCGTGCAGGAGCTGGCACGGCCCGGCGGAATCGCTGCGGGCGACAGCTTGGCGCAGGCGTTGTCTTCATCTTCAAGCGCTGAGCAGCAATCAGCGAAGGAAGCGTTTTTTCAAAAGCTTCTTGATTTCGATCCTATGGAGGATCCGGCCGCTTACCGGCAATGGATCGCATCGCAAGGGACGTTTTTGCATGAAACGAACCAAACGGCGGTCGTCGTTCAAGTGGCCAAAGGTACAGATATGGCAAGGACGCACGGTTTTATTCAACAAACGATTCAAACCGCGCTTCATGAAATGTCTTTGCTGCATGAAATCGTCCGTCGGGAAGCCGGCGAGTATGTGCTGTTGTGCGCGTTTCCGCATGACCGCAGCGAATCGGCGATCCGCGAGAAAATTCACAGCGCGCTGACGATGATCCAAACCCGGCTGCTGCAGTATGTGAACGCGTCCGTCACCGTCGGCGTCAGCGATCTGGCAAGCGGGAGCCCGCAGTGGCATCGCTTGTATCGGCAGGCCCGCGTGCTCGCGACGCGGAGCTATTACGAGGGTCTGGGCAAGCTGTTTTACCGGGAGTCTGTGCCGGCCGATTTCGGACAGAAGGACGCGCGCGACAGTGCGCTGTGGGACGATTTGTTAGCCGTTCGTCAGTCGCTGCTGCAAGCGCTGAAACTCGCTGACGAAAGCCATTGGATACGGGTATACGGGCAGTTGGAACGGCGATTGCAGGATGCCCGTAGAGAACTCCCCGAACACGTCAGAGTCTTTTTCGTCGATTTGCTCTGGGAGCTTGGCGGTGTGCTCTACGCCAAAGGGATTCGGATGGAAGCCGTGCAGGGCAGCGGTCTTCATCCCTTCGATGAGCTCAAGCGGATCGAGACGCTGGATGAGACGATGGGCTTCGTCAGTCAGCTGCTCCATCGCGTCCATCCTGCTTTGCATGGAACTGATTCGATGCCAGTTGCGCGCTATAGCACTCCGATCGCGAACGCCAAAAAGTTCCTCGACCAGCATTACCGGGAGGAAGTAAACCAGACACTTATCAGTGAAATGGTGGGCGTGAGCGAGAGCTATTTAAGCAAGCAGTTTGTCAAAGAGGTAGGCTGCAACTTCATTCATTATTTGACGAAGCTGCGCATCGACGAGGCCAAATGGCTGCTTGAGCAGGGCATCAAGATTTCCGATATTTCCGAGAGGATCGGATATTTGAACCCGGAGCATTTTAGCCGGATTTTCAAGAAAATGACCGGTTACAGCCCCAAGGCCTATCGGGAAAGCTTGGAGAAAGTGTAGGGTGCTTATAAGAGGAGCTGCCTTCGTTGAAGGCGGCTTTTTTTGCTATAGGGGAGGAGACTCCCACGCAAAAATAAAATTGATAATCAGTTTCCCTCTCAATTCAATGGCCCCGTTGGTCTCTAATAAAACACTCAAGGGACTCTAAATAGGTGTGATTCAACCACCAAAGGTAGCATAGAGAACAAGATTCCATGTTTAACGAATTTGGTTCTTTAATTATAGACTTTTGTTCTATAGAGCTCGCTTTTGACCATTTTTCATTGAATTAGCGTCAAACTAGTACACTATTAGCGCCTCATATTCTCTGTGCGAAACTCGCTTCAAGTCAATGAGACCTGGTTCTTTGTTATCCGCATCATGAGGAATATCGATTACGCTAAAGTGAGTGGTCAAAGTTTCAACTTTCGTGTAGTGTTAGGATAGTGATTTAGCCATAAAAAGGAGTTAAAGGAGATCAAACCATGCAAAAAGCTTTTATTTTTGATATGGACGGAGTCATCATTGACAGTGAACCGATTCATTTTGATGCTGAAATGCGGACCATGAGTTATTTAGGGGCGGCCATCACGAAAGAAGAGCTGGAACGATTCGTCGGCATGACGAACCCTGAAATGTGGAAAATCATTACCCAAGAGTATCAGCTGAAACAATCGATTGATGAAATTATCGAGTATCAAGTCGCGCTGAAAATTAATTTGCTGCAAGCCTGTCTGATTGAGCCTATTGATGGAATTAGAGAATTAATAAATGATTTGAAGCAGCATCGCATTCCGATTGGCCTCGCATCGTCCTCGCCTCGGGTGTTTATTGAAGAGGTTTTAAGAAAGTTCGATCTCACCCATGCTTTTGATTGCATTGTTAGCGGGGAGGAGGTCAAACAGGGGAAGCCGGCCCCGGACGTCTATTTGGAAGCAGCTGCACTGTTAGGCGTTGAGCCAGTGAATTGTTTTGTAGTTGAAGATGCCAGGCATGGTGTCGCTGCCGCAAAAGCAGCGGGCATGACTTGTTTTGGCTATGTCAATCCGAACTCTGGAAATCAGGATTTATCTAAGGCCGATTTTATGATTGATTCGATTCGTGAGATCAAGATTGAAGAGCTTCTGTAGCTGGATGTGATCAGGTAGAAAGAAAGGAGGGAGCCTAATGGACAATTGGCCGGTATGGGCAACGGAAACAGTCGAAATCCAAGCGTCAAGAGCTGAATGGCACGAAAAAGGAAGGCTTGAAAGAGATCGGTTGATAAGATTTCTAATGCCGCTAGGTATAGCAGAGGTGGAGCATATTGGAAGCACATCCATCTCAGGCCTTTCCGCGAAACCGGTCATTGATTTGATGGCCAGCACTACAGACTTTCGCAATCTTAATGAAATTGTTGGAGTTCTATCGCAAAATGATTGGCATTATGTGCCGCCGGAACTGGATGGCCAGGAGTGGAGAAGATTTTTCGTAAAGGTAGAACACGATAAAAGAGCGGCTCATCTGCATCTAATGCTTGCTGGGGAAGAACGCTGGAGAGATCAGTTGCTTTTTCGTAATATATTGAGAAAAGAAACCAAGCTGGTTAACGAATATTCAGCGCTAAAGGAAAGATTAGCTGAGCAATTTAAGAACGATAGAGAAGCATATACGGAAGCAAAGTCTGATTTTATAAAGAAAGTTCTTGAACAATACGCGCAGTTGTCGGAGGATCCATTTGAAAAAATATAGCTTTGCTGCGCTGTTTATTTTTAAATGCCGATTCATGTAGAGATGGAGCCGCTCATGGATGAGTGGCTTTTGACATTTCTATGTACCCCATTCAAAAAACATCAAGCAATAACAAAATGTATCAAGCTCATAGGCTTCGAATCAGCGCTATAATGGGAGGGAAGTCTGGAAATGCCCGGCATTTCCGGCTAACAATTCTCAGGGAGGATGAGCTGATGAATAAAAAAAATCGTTTGAAGTGGAAGGTGAGCCTAGCCTTGTCGATGGCGCTTGCCTTGCCCATGGTTTCAGGGCCGTTTGATCCGATGGCTTCAGTACTTTACGGTACGGCAAGCGCGGCAACGCAGTCGATTGCATCGTCTGTGCTCAGTGTCGATCTCGACACGACGTTTCCTAAGGTGAATCAGTACACGTGGTTGGCCAATGGAGCAGTAATGTACGGTTCAGAGGACACGTTAAACCAGATTTATATCAATGGGACAGCCTATACGCCCGCGGTTATCTTTTCTATGCCCTCTTTAGACACTGCATTGTATACGCTTACAATTTCTTCGATTCAAATTGTCATCACTGCGCAAATGAAAGTTGTTAACAACACGCTGCTCTTCGATATCACGAATATTGCGGAGAATGGAGCGACGCAAGTGAACACGCTGGAGATTCGCAATCATAACCTGCTTTCGGTGAGAAGCTCGCAGACCGGAGCCACTTTTGCCGGGAATAAAATGTACACCGCCGTTACCGGTACGGGCGATACGATCAAATCGGTAAGCGGTTCGCCGGCTGCCGATGCCTCGCCTGTCGATTATATGTACGCTTTCGTGAACACGAATCAACTGGCAGGCGGGTTATGGTCGAATTCGGTCTACGAAAACTCGGACAACAATGGAAGGGTAAGGGAGCAGACCGTTGCCAAAACCGGTTACTCCCGGACAGGGCTGTGGAGTGGAGCATGGATGTATCGCGCTAATGGTATGACAACGACGGATCCGCTCCCGAGTGCGAAGGTCATCATAACGCCTGATGCAAACAGCGATGGTACGGTGGATTGGCAGGATGGGGCAATCGCCTACCGGACCATTATGAACAATCCGCTGGGTGCGGAGAAGGTACCGGATCTCGTCGTTCAACGGATCCCGATGAACTTCGCGAGTCAGGCGACGAATCCGTTTACGAAGACGCTGGATGAGACGAAGAGAGTGTATAATGCGACCGACGGCCTCGGCCAAATGGTGCTGCTCAAAGGCTATGCTTCCGAAGGCCACGATTCCGGGCATCCGGACTATGGCGATGTCGGTCAGCGTCAGGGCGGCGTGGCCGATATGAATGCGCTTGTGAATGCAGGGAGCGCCTATAATGCATTCTTCGGCGTTCATATCAATGCGACTGAATCTTATCCGGAGGCGCAGGCTTTTAACGAAACGCTCGTGAATAAAAACTCGCCCGGCTGGGATTGGCTGGACTCCTCCTACTATATCAACAAACGGTACGATTCCACTTCCGGCAACCGTTTGTCCAGATTGCAGCAGCTCAAAAATCAGGTGCCGAATCTGGGCTATATTTACATCGATGTGTGGCAATCGAATGGGTGGGACAGCCGCAAAACAGCGCGGGAAGTGAATTCGCTTGGCTGGCCGTTAGCAACGGAGTTCCCGTCCGATCACGAGTACGATAGCATTTGGAACCACTGGGCCGTTGATTACAACTATGGCGGCACGAATATCAAAGGCTTTAACAGCCAGATTGCCCGCTTCATCCGCAACCATCAGAAGGATACCTGGATTGCGCGCGATCCGCTGCTAGGCGGGACAGAGCTTTCCGCTTATGAGGGCTGGCAAGGCAAAACGAACTTTGATTCGATGGTAGGTATGACGTTCGCGACGGATTTGCCGACGAAGTATTTGCAGCATTTCAAGATTACGAAATGGACGACGGATACGATTAACTTTGAAAACAATGTGTCCGTCAGCAACGCGAGCGGCACACGCTTGATTGCTAAAGACGGCCGGACGATCCTGAACGGAGGCGCCTACTTGCTGCCATGGAGTCCATCTACAGAGGACAAATTGTATCACTGGAACTCAGTCGCAGGAAGCACTTCATGGCAGCTTCCCGTCAGTTGGGCGGGTCTAAGTACAGTGAAGCTGTATCAATTGTCCGACCAGGGAAGACAGTTTGTCGGCGATCTTGCTGTTACGAACAATCAGATAACGATTTCGGCGAGCGCGAATAAAGCGTATGTCGTATACAAAGGATCAGCTCCGGCGAATACGTCTCTGAATTATGGAGAAGGTGCGGGGATTGCGGATCCCGGTTTTAATAACGGCAACCTGAGCGCCTGGACGGTCGCGGGCAGCGGAGCTTCGGTGCAGCGCAACGCGAATGGCCAGTATGAGCTGCAAATCGGATACAGCTCGGGTGCGACAACAGTGAGCCAGACGCTTACAGGTTTAACTCAAGGTACGTATTACGCATCTGTCTACGTGTCCACAGGAGGCGGCCGCAAAGCCTATCTCGGTGTTAACAATTACGGTGGCGCCGATGTCAGTACATATGCGAACAGTTCCCTATGGAAAAATTATATTCAGGCGGATTCCAAAAGGGATACGACGATGCAGCGCATGTATGTATGGTTTGATGTCCCGGCCGGCGCTACGACAGCAACGCTCTATTTGAAAACCGATGCAGGTACTTCTACTGTCACCTTTGACGATGTGCGTCTCGAAAAGTCGACCAAAACACCGAACCCGAACAACGACTATTTCGTGCAAGATTTCGAAAACGTGCCTGACGGCTGGTATCCGTTCGTCAAAGGACCGGCCGGCGGTACCAACGATCCGCGTACACATTTGATGAAACTCCATGCGCCATTCTCGCAAAAGGGCTGGGACGGCAAAACGATTGACGATGTGCTGAACGGCAAATGGTCGCTCATGGCACATAAAGAGTCTTCCGGTTTGTTGTACCAGACGATCCCGCAAACATTAAGATTCGTACCGGGTACCACATACACGGTAACGTTCACTTACGAGAATCAAGCTTCCGGCGACTATGCCTTTGTTGTTGGCGACGGCACATCGGTCGTATCGACGACGAGCTTAGGAACGGTGGCAACACCGACGACCTTCTCCAAAGTGTTTACAGCCGCAGCCTCGGGAAATAGCTGGATTGGCATTCAAAAGGTAACCGGCAACGCTACCGATTTCATCATGGACGACTTGAAAGTTGCCCTAGGCGGCACTGTGCCTGTGGACCCTGCGGTGATCCCACAGTCTCAAATGACGGCTGCCGCAACAAGTGAAGAGACAGTTAACGACAGCAATGGAGCAGCCAATGTGCTGGACGGAAATTTATCTACCATCTGGCATACAAAGTGGGATTTGTCCAATCCTCTCCCACAGTCCATTACGCTGAATCTGGGTGGCAGCTACAATATAAGTCAACTGAAATATATGCCGAGACAAGATGGCGGCTCTAATGGGAACATCACCGGTTACAACGTGTACATAAGTACAGATGGGACGACGTTTACCAAAGTAGCAACGGGAACATGGGCGAATGACGCTTCGGAAAAAAGTGCAGTTTTCACTGCAACGACTGCGGCGTATATTCGTTTGGAGGCGACGTCCGGAACAGGCGGCTGGGCTTCGGCGGCAGAACTTAATGTATACAAGGCAAGCGGCATCGGTACATCGTACACGCAGGATTTTAACAACGGTATTGCGGGCTGGAATCGTGTTATTGGCACCGGAACCGTCAGCGCTCTGTCAGGCGGCCTGAATATTAACGCGAGTAACAGCAGTACGGTAGCAGTAGACAGTAATTCACCGGCAAAAGCAGACGGGGTGTACACGTTCAAAGTTACGCCACAAAATGCTAACGGACGCTTCCAAGCAGTGTTCCGCTACACGGGTATGAACTCATGGGCAGCCATCGGTTACGATCTAGGAACTTCATGGGCTTGGTCGAATGGGGCAGGCCAATATGGCAACTTTACAGGACCGACGCTTGCGAGCGGGACGACCTATGCCATAAAGGTGCAGTTCACAGGGCCAAACGTGACCTTGTGGGTCGATGGTGCCCAAGTGTATTCGGGTACATTAACCAATATACCGATAGGGGCAGGGCAAATCGGGTTCCGCAGCTGGAATGTCGGCAATATGCTTTTTGACGATGTAAGCTATTCTTCGAACGATCCGGTAAATCCGCCGGTGACAACCGATAACGCTCCAGCAGGCTGGGTGAACGGGGACGTCACTGTAACGCTCACCGCCAAGGATAGCGGTTCTGGTGTGGCGAACACCTACTATAAGGTGGACGGAGGGGCCCAGCAACAAGGCAATTCCATTGTCATCACTGAAGAGGGCAAGCACTCTATTTCTTACTGGAGCGTTGATATGGCGGGTAATGCCGAATCGCCTCATACGGCGGTCGTGCAAATTGACAAGACGCCTCCAACCCTTAAAGTCTATTTAGATAAAACGGTTTTGTTACCGCCAAACCATCAATTGGTTACGGTGAGTGCGTCCGTTTATGCCAATGATAGCCTTTCCGGCACTGCATCCGTCGTTCTAACATCCATTACAGTCGACGAAGGCGACAACGGGTTAGGGGACGGCAATACGACAAACGATATTCAAGGCGTTCAAATCGGCACATTGGATACTGAATTTATGCTTCGTGCTGAAAGATCCGGTAAAGGTAATGGACGCATTTACACCATCACTTATACCGTTATCGATCATGCCGGCAATAAAACTGCAACATCGGCAACCGTTACGGTTCCTCATAACTAAATCGGCAAGTAAGGATGATTTAACCTGAAACAAAAAGGAGGTCACTCTCAAAGTCTAAACGTAGACTTCGGGATGACCTCTTTCTTGCTACTTCTTTTATGACCAACCTAGGGAATATCCACGATCAAACCGTCATAAGCAACTTGTATGCCATGCGGTTTGAAGATGTCTGTCAGATCCTCATGCAGTAAACCCGCATTATGAGAAAAATGAGTGACAATGACCGGCGCCCCCGGCTTCAAGACGCTATTCTCATCCATCCACAGTTTCGTGTCAAGCACGGCATCAACGCTCATGTGGTTATTTCGGTGCGGAACTCGGCCCGTTGTGCATTCCAAAATGGCCAAATCGAGCTTTTTATCCTTTAGAAAGGCCCATGTCTGTTCGGGAAACCAACCGCTGTCGTTGCCGTAAAGGATCGACTTGCCGTCTTTTTCGATGTAATATAGCAGGCACGTTTCAAGCGGGTCGTGATCTGCGAGAAGCGGGACGATGGTCGACGTTTGCGTCTTCATCGGTTCAAACGGAATCACACGGTGAAATTTATAGTTATGGGTCATCCCGTTAAGCGCTTGAAAGCATAGACGGAATGGGATGTCGTGACCGTAGACGTGTATAGACCGATCCCCCGCTTGCGCATATCCTTCCGCTCGGATCGCCATATCTTCAGCATATAAGTGATCGGAATGAGAATGGGTGATCAACAAATCCTGTACGCTGTTCATATCAAGCCCATACTGGAGCGAATGATAAAACGTATCCGGCGGAAAATCGACCTTGAGCACGTTATCGATCATCACCGAGGTGCGTGAGCGAATATTGTTCCCGCCTCGTTCACGAGCTTGCCGGCATGTTGTGCACTCGCAAAAGAGTGACGGAATGCCCTCAAAAGCTGCCGTTCCCAAAAAGTGAACCTTCATAGGGTTGATCCTCCTAACCAAATAGACCAATAATCATAATGCCTACCGTTATCATGACGGAACAGGCAATTCTAATCAAGCCTTGCTTTTCTTTGAGCACGATAATGCCCAGCAAGGTAGCGAATAAGGTCCCGATTTCACGAATCGGTGAAATGTGCGCGACGGGGGCGTATTTCATAGCAAATAAAAATAACAAATAAGATCCGGGATTGAGAATGGCCCCGAGCATAATGATTTTGCCGTTAACCTTCCATTCGGTACGCAATTGTTTTGAAGCAAGGACGATAGGCGTCAATGCGGCGACAAATCCGATATTCGTTACCTCCAATAAAGAAATGGCGGAGATGTGCTGCAAATTTAACTTATCGACGAGTACGTAGCACGTCGTACATAAGCCAACACAAAGTGCCATAAGAAAAGGCTTAAGGGATACGGGACTTGTGCCTCCTGATTGTTTGCGCGAGAAAATGCCGCTTAGCCAAACAAAGCCGCATACCATGCAGAATAGCCCCAACCATCCGAAAAGCGATAACGATTCCCGCAAAAACAGGACGCCGACAATGGGGATCAATAGTGTGCTTGTGCCTCTCATAATGGGATAGACCTGTGAAAGGTCGCCCATATTGTACGTTCGTGCCAGCAGCAAAGCATATGCGACTTGCAGAAAAGCGGACAACATCAGCAGTCCATATGCTTGAAGCGATAAGGGATGAAGCCATAATTCCCGAACCAGATAAGGCAATAGTGCGATTGTTGGGATCAGCAAAATGGACCATAAAAACACGCTCTTGTTGCGGCTGCTCTTGGTAAACAAGCTCCATACGGCGTGAGCGAGGCCGGACGCTATGACAAGCAAAATTGAAACGATGATCAGTGTACTAGACCTCCTTTTTGAAAGTTGATTCATGTAGTTGTTGTGTTGAATATGTTAGTTATTTTGTTGTTTTGTGGCTATTGTATCTCTGCCATAGAGAGCTGTCAATGAAAAACTTAATAATAAATTAACAATAGTCACGATTGACAACTTGGATATCACCGAATAGAATGGGTGAAAACAACAGGAAACATCAACAGTTAATGTTGATTAGTCATGAATATATTTATTCCGTAGGGGAGGTTTAGGATGAAAGTTGACTTTCATTTTCATTTAGAGGAAGGTCCATATTCATTAGGATGGATGCAGCGTACGGCGAGAGCTTTGGAGAACATGTACAGCGGCAAAGCGCAACTAAACGAGGATCCCCATAAGTTGGAGTGGGCGCAACAAATGGTTGCCCTTATGAACCGAAGAATGGAGCAAGGTTGTTTTCATGAAGAATGGTTCGGACATTACTTCGCGCTTGGGCGGGAGAGAGGCATTGAACATTTCGGCATCGTCGATCATGGTTACCGTTTCACTGAATTTCGCGCGTATTATGAGAAGCATATGATCGTTGATGATACGCCGCTCGGCCGTTTGCAGCGTTATTGGCTTGACCGCGTATGTATCGGTTCTATTGAGCCCTACATCGATGCGGTCAAAAAAGCGCAGCAGGCTGGCTATCCGGTATCGTTAGGACTGGAGGCAGATTATTTTCCTGGAGGGGAAAATGAACTGCGTGAATTGCTTGCCCCCTATGATTTCGATTATGTGATCGGTTCGGTTCATTTCTTGGATGGATGGGGATTCGATAATCCGGAAACGGAGGACCTCTTTAAGGAAAAAGACTTGCCGGCACTTTACCGGCAGTTGTTCGATACGGTTAAAGGTGCGGCAGCTAGCGGATTGTTTGACATTGTCGCGCACCTGGACAATTTAAAGGTGTTTGGCTACCGTCCGGATGAATCGCTGCTGCTTCCGATGTATGAGGATGTCGCACAGGCATTGAAAGCTGCGGATGTAGCGACCGAAATTAACACGGGTCTCGCATACCGTTACCCGGTTAAGGAGGCCTGTCCAAGCCCGGCGTTCCTTCGGATGCTGCGGAAACATGAGGTGCCGCTCACGCTCAGTTCGGACTCGCATTTTCCCGACGATATCGGGATGATGCTGGACGAAGCGAGCGAGCTCCTCAAGCAGTCGGGGTATGCCGACATTGTCTATTTCAAATATAGAAAGCGGATTGTAACTGCGCTTTAACCTGATCAAGGATGCTTCCCGGTCATTCACGTCGGGTGCATCCTTTTTTTTTCATTTGTCCTCGGTGATTTCATCATCCGTTTCCAAGCCTGAATTGTCCGGGCGTGACGTTTTCGAATTTTTTAAACACTTTGAAAAAATGGCGAGGATTATCATAGCCTACCAACTCCGCAATGGCGTTGATCGGCCATTCAGGGTGATCTTGCATGAATTGCTTGGCTTTGGCGAGCCGGAATGTATGCAAGTAATGAAGGAAGGTTTGGCCTTTTTCTTTCCGAAACAACATGCTAATGTAATTAGGGTGCATTTGCATATGCTCCGCAACTGCATCGAGCGATAAGTCCTGCTTGTAATTTCGCTCCACGAAAGCGACGATTTTATCGATCGCCTGAACGTGCGGTCCAGGCTGGTCGGCTCGGTTAATAGAGCGAATGAGCTGTGCAACAATTTCTGCAATACGAGTACCCTCAACTTGTTCACCGCTCGATGCGAATAGTCTGGCTGCGGCATGTTCGCCCCAAACGGCTTCCGGCGTCAAACCGACGCTTTGCAAATAGACGCAAATGCAGATAAGAAACCGTTCGCGCAGCTTGTTTAGGTCACCAGCATCTCCGGAAAAGTGCATCAAAATTGGCTGCATGTCTTTTTCAATCTGCTCGATGGAGACCTGTTGGACCAAGGAGTGCTCAATATACAATGCGAGCTTGTTATAGCCGCTGTGAAGGTTGTCCGTCATTTGTTTATAAACCGTCAAGTTGGCGGGGGGGAAATATCGATTGAACAGCATTGCAGCCATTGCTTCCATATACTGTTCCCGAATGAATTCCTTATCGCTCTTCCTCCCGCTAATCCCCAAGCAATATTCGCCGCTTGTAGCCTTCTTCATCTTAAATAGATCGACGCATGCACGTTGCAGTTCTTCGTCTGACGCTATTTGCGCGCCGTTCACGATAAGGACCGCTTGCCGCAAGGAACGGGATAGCAATTTGTAAGTCTTCTGGCTGCCATACTGTGTAAGCAGATCACAAATATCATGAAGCCATTCAGCCATAAGAATCGGATCGCCTTCATAGGCTTGTATCACGATGACTATCGTATAGGGATGAGGGAAAAGATTATGCAGTTGATACGGTTTAAGCGGCATTTCCTCAAATGGCGTATGGTATAGAATATGCTCCTTGAGCAGCAGCAGTTCAAATTCGGTCGTCTGTTCCTGCTCTTCACGAATGGACCTTACTACTCGCTCGAGTACGCCCAGTAGTTCTTCCTTGTTAATCGGCTTTAGCAAATAATCAATGACCTGATAACGCAGCGCTTGTCTGGCATAGTCAAAATCCCCATAGCCGGTCAAAATAACGAACCGGTCGCACAGGTTCCGGGCTTGCACTTCCTTAATGAGAGCAAGGCCGTCCATTTCCGGCATATGAATGTCTGTCAGGATCAAGTCGGGCTGAAAATCCGCCAGCTTTTGCAGCGCATCATAACCGTCGGCGGCGCCGGCGATCTCATTAAACGGTGTATTCGCCTTCTGAATCATGCGGATGATCCCGTTTAATATAATAGGTTCGTCATCGACAACCAATAGCTTCATGGCTCGCCTCCCTTAACTAATCTGAGCGTACATGTTGTCCCCTCATTATGCTTGCTCTCCATTTGAATCCCCGATTCGTCGCCAAAAAACATCTTAACCCGCTCATTAACATTAAAAATGCCGAGTCCACCGCCGCCCTGATGCAAAAGATTCGCATCGACGGTACCGTTTAAGACTCCGTGGATCATGCGCAGCCGCTCTTCTTCGATGCCTTTTCCGGAATCAGCAACCTCGATGTACATTGTAGAGGCGTCTTCCCAAATGCGAATCGCGAGCTTACCTTGTTTTCTAACATTTGCAATGCCATGGACAATACTGTTTTCAATAATCGGCTGAAGGATATAACGGGGACACATAAAACGATCAATCACAGCTTCAACATCAAACGTGACGTGAAGCCTGTCCGCCAGCCTGATTTGCTGGATTTTGATATAATCTTTGACGTTTTCGACTTCCTCTCGCAGAGAGGTTTCGTCTCTAGTCCCCGAAAGGCTATAGCGGAACAGTTTGCCAAGTGTGTAGGACATATCCGCCGCTTCCGTATCGTCGTTCGCTTCTGCAATCATGCGAATCGATTCAAGTGTGTTGTATAAAAAATGCGGTTTGATCTGCGCCTGCATCATATGGTAGGCAGCTTCCTTCCGCAGCATTTCCGACCGGTGTACCGTATTCACCATCTCGTCCATACGCTTGATCATCGCATTGTAAGAGGATGTCAGATGCCCGACTTCGTCTTTATTGATTTCACCGCGATAGAGCGGGAAATAGTTTTCGTCGACCTGACGCATATGCTTGGATAATTTCAAAATGCGCTTTGTGATGGAACTGGCGATTAGATAGTAGATGCCTGAAAGCAGCAACAACAGGAGGGCAACGGTCAAAACAAGTACGTATTTGTTCTTTTTGATCCCGATAAAGACGTCGTCCACTTGTTCGAGCATGACAAAGTGCAGCTTAAGACTGTCGGTGTAGAACGATTCGACAAGCATTTTGTTCCCGTTCATATTTCTATAGGAGTAATTGGCATCCGTTTGAACGGAGCCGGCAAATAGTGTGCGTTCGGATTCCTCTGAAATAGGAACTTTTTCCAGGCGGTAAATGACTTGATGATTCTGGTCGAGCACATATAAATTGCTTTTGCTGTTCAAATGCAGCGATTCCAATAGCGGTCTGATTAAATTCGAGGTCACTTCGATATCGAGAAGTCCGATGTCCTGCTCAAAGTTGCGGTTACCGATTTTGTGCACATAATGCAGGTTGATATCCGGATTCTCGCTGCTTTTTAACGTAATCCATTTCCCTACGCCGAGCGGGAGCTTCTTGATGCTTTCATCCAGTTTGAACTCGTCCATCTTGGCCATTTCCGGGCGGAAAACCATACCGTTCTGCTGCTCCATATAAATGGTCATGCCGCCGATCAGACGATTGGATGACATGATATAGGAAAACAAGGGTCTCACATAGGTCAAAAAATTGGCAACCTGCTCATAATCGCTCCGGTAATTGCCGCTTAAGTAAGCGATCGTGTTCGAATTGTTTTGAAACAGTTGGTACGCGTTTTCGATCTGAACTGTGCTAACGTTCACGTTGTTAAGTACCTGGTCGACAATTTTCTGCCTGCCTTGCGCATATTCTTCGAGAAAACTATTGTAGTTCTGATTATAAAGAAACAAGCCGAACGAAATGATCGGGATGAAGATAATGACAATGTAGCCTATCGCCATTTTTTTGACAATCGACAAGTCTTGAAAGTTGAAAACAGGTTTCGTAATGATTCACACCACCTTATGAATGGACACCTCTGCCTTAAAAATGATCCCTATAAATTTGCCGCCCGCTCCGTTATCATAGTTTTTGTAAGCGCTTAATAAAAACGGATACGAGCTGCATCGAGGGGGAGTACCATGAGTATAGCACTTAGAATGGTTAAGAAAAACTGGCAACTTTATTTGATTATTTTGCCGTCATTAATCTATTTGATTATTTTTAAATATGTGCCCATGGCAGGGGTGCAAATCGCCTTTAAAAATTTCATGGTTACGAAAGGTATATGGGGAAGCGATTGGATCGGATTTAAGCATTTTATCGACTTTTTCCATCTCCCCATTTTCTGGAGGATCATCAAAAACACAGCGCTGCTCAGTCTGTATTCGTTGCTTCTCGGGTTTCCGGCACCGATTATTTTGGCGCTGGCCTTGAACGAATTAAAGAATGGGATTTTCAAGCGGACGGTACAGCTGGTTACCTTCGCGCCGTACTTCATCTCAACGGTTATTATGGTTTCGATCATCATGCTGTTTCTCTCGCCGCAGCTTGGATTCGTCCGTATTTTGGCCGATACGTTCGGATTCCCTGCGGAAAATATGATGTCTAAGCCGGAGTATTTCAAAACCATCTATGTGCTCTCCGACATTTGGCAATTTACGGGGTACGCCTCGGTTATCTATATCGCCGCCTTGGCAGGGGTGGACCCGCATTTGTATGAAGCGGCAAAAGTGGACGGAGCATCCCGGTTTCAACGGATGATTCATATCGATTTACCCAGCCTCATGCCGACGGCAGTCGTACTACTCATTCTCAATGCCGGCCAGATCATGAACGTCGGATTCGAGAAAGTATACCTCATGCAAAATGCGATCAACGTTGGGGCATCCGAGGTCATTTCGACCTATGTGTATAAAATGGGGCTTGTCGGAGCGAACTTCAGTTTCTCAGCTGCAGTAGGGTTATTTAACGCGATCGTTAATTTGCTGCTGCTCATTATTGTCAATTATGTGGCAAGGAAAAATTCGGAAACGAGTTTGTGGTAGGAGGAGGAGACAACATGATTCATCCTGTTCAGGCTGCAGCCCCAAAAGTGAAAGCGACAGCTACACGCATACAAGAAAACAGCACCGACAAATTCTATTTATTTTGTGTCTATTTGTTTTTGACTGTCTGCTTGATTATCGTGGCCTATCCGCTCGTTTACATTATCAGCTCCTCGTTCAGCTCGTCATCGGCCGTCATTTCCGGGAAAGTTTGGTTGCTCCCGGTAGAGCCCACGCTAAGAGGCTACAAAGCGGTGTTTCAAAATCCACAGATCTTAACCGGATACGGCAACTCTTTATTTTATCTCTTTTTTGGAACTCTGATTAGCGTTACGTTGACGATAACAGCCGCTTACCCGCTTTCACGAAATAATTTCTACGGCCGGAACGTCATCACTGCACTATTCGTATTTACGATGCTGTTCAACGGTGGATTGATTCCGTATTACTTGACCGTGAAAGGGCTTGGCTTGCTGGATACCAGATGGGCCATGATTATTCCTGGTGCGATTTCCGTCTGGCAAGTTATTTTGGCAAGGACGTTTTTCCAAACGTCGATTCCATCGGAACTTACGGATGCAGCGCATTTGGACGGTTGCAGCGATTTCAAGTTCTTAATGCGAGTCGTCATCCCGTTATCCAAACCCATCATTGCCGTTCTTCTGTTGATGTACGCCATCGGTTACTGGAACTCCTATTTTGATGCCTTAATCTTTTTGAAATCGGCCCAATTGTATCCGCTGCAGCTGATTCTGCGGAACATTTTGATTCTGAATTCGATCGATCCGACGATGGTCAAGGATGTTAGGGAGCTTGCGGAAAGACAAGGCTTAAAGGAACTGCTGAAGTATTCGCTCATCGTCGTCGCCAGCGCACCTGTTCTCATTCTTTATCCTTTTGTACAAAAGCATTTTGTGAAGGGATTATTGATTGGTTCCCTGAAAGGCTGATTCCCGTTACACTGGAAGGGAGGGATGCGAGGCAGCGTACAGACCGGGCTTGCCGCCGGGGATCGTTTGGCTACGAAAAACAAGGAGGGTTTGGGAAATGGCACAGAAAAGAATTCGAAGAACTTGGATTTCATTGTTCCTTATCGTATTCATGGCTTCCCTTGCAGTCGGCTGTACGTCGAAAAGCGATGAGCCGAATGTTAGCGCTAGTCCCAAAGCGGATGGTAACGCAGACGGGGGAGGAGGCTTTAATGCAACAGGCTTTCCGCTCGCCAAAAACAAAATTACGATCAGCGCTTTCGCACCTCAATCGGCTAATATCGCGGATTTGAATACGAACTGGTTTACAAAATATTTGGAAGAAAAGACGAATGTTCATTTGAACTGGCAGCTGGTGCCGGGAGAGGCGGCAGCCTTGAAAGAGAAGAAGCAGCTGCTGCTGGCTAGCGGCGACTATCCGGATATTTTCATGCAGGGTGATCTGACGAAAGAGGAGCAGTTGCTGTACGGTCAACAGGGAGTTCTGCTTCCATTAAACAAGTTGATCGATCAATATGCGCCGAATATCAAGAAGGCTTTCAAGGATATCCCGTATTTGGAAAAGGCGATCACTGCGCCGGATGGCAATATTTATGCGATTCCTTCCGTCAATGAGTGCTACCATTGCCAATTCTCCGCCAAGATGTGGGTGAACTCGAAATGGCTGCAGAAGCTTGGCCTCAGCGCTCCGAAAACGACCGACGACTTTTACAACATGCTGAAGTCGTTCAAGGAGAAGGATCCTAACGGTAACGGCAAGGCGGACGAAATTGCACTTACGGGTTCGCCGACGGGCTGGCATACGGACATAGAAACGTTCATCATGAATGCGTTCGTTTATTTCAACGCTGACAACAATTACTTCACGCTGAACGGCGGCAAGCTGGCCACGTCGGTAGATCAGCCAGGATTTAAGAAAGGCTTGCAATATTTGAATAAATTATATGCCGAAGGTTTAATCGATAAGGAAGCCTTCACGCAAAAATCGGACGCTCTCGCTCAAAAAGGCAATAGCCCCGATGTGGCCATTGCAGGCGCTATCCCGGCAGGTTGGTTCGGCGAATTCACAGATGCTTCCCCGACTTCGACCCGCCACAAGGACTATGATCCGATTGCGCCGTTAACAGGTCCGGACGGCGCCTCATTTACGGCACATTACATCGGAATCGGAAACTCGGTATTTGCGATTACGAATAAAAACAAAAATCCTGAAGCTTCGATTCGTCTGGCTGATTATTTGTACTCGGAGGAAGGCACGACATTGTCCAACTTCGGGGAAGAAGGCCGCAACTGGGTGAAGGCGGATGCGAACGATAAAAATACTCGCGGAACCGCAGCGAAGTTCAAAGTCAAGGAAACGTCTTACGGGGTAGGCCAAGTGCAGAACGACCATTGGAATCAAATGGGGCCGGGCCTCCGATCGGCGGAATATCGCGAGACCTCGTATGCGGCCAGCCAGGACATCTACACGATGGACGGCTTGGAAACCCGCCTGTACAAGGCCACCAAGGAATTGTACGAGGGCCATCAACCGAAGGAAGAGTTTCCGACGGATATTTTCCTGACGAATGACCAGGCTAATCAAGTGAAACAGTTAAAGCCGATTATCACGGATTACGTCAAACAATCCATGCTGCAATTCATCATGGGGGCCAAGAACATCGATAAAGACTGGGACGCCTACTTGAAAGGTTTGAAAGATTCCGGCATGGATCAATTCATCCAAATCTATCAGGATGCTTATGACAAGGTTTATAAAAAATAGTTTGGAGAGATTTAGGGCCGCCCCTCGAGTAGCGTGAGCTATTGGAGGGGCGGCTTTTTCGCGCCCACCGCGGGGAGAGCGAGCTGAAGCGCCCGTTTGGGGCGTTACAAGCGCGGAAAGGCGAGTGGCCGAGGCTGAAAGGCCCCAAAGGGCCGTTACAGCGCCCGTGAACCGCGCCCTCCGTGGGGAAAGCGAGCTGAAGCGCCCGTTTGGGGCGTTACAAACGCGAAAAGGCGAGTGGCCGAGGCTGAAAGGCCCCAAAGGGCCGTTACAGCGCCCGTCCACCGCGCCCACCGCGGGGAGAGCGAGCTGAAGCGCCCGCTCGGGGCGTTTCAAACGCGAAAAGGCGCGAGTGCGTGGCTGAAAGGCCCCAAAGGGCCGTTACAGCGCTCGTGAACCGCGCCCTCCGTGAGGAAAGCGAGCTGAAGCGCCCGTTTGGGGCGTTACAAACGCGAAAAGGCACGTGGCCGAGGCTGAAAGGCCCCAAAGGGCCGTTACAGCGCCCTCCCTGCCATGGGGGCTATTCCTTCCTTGATTGGTACCCTTCAATAATAAGGGTAAAAACCTGTTGAACTACTTTATGGTTTTCTAATCCTTCAGAACGTTATCGCCCGTCCGTTGACATAAATTTCTCCACCTTATACACTGATAAAAACATCAAAAAGCATCATCATTTCGCTAACAATGGTCATTGCAGGAGGCCTACATGTCATTAACTTATGAAGATCGCAGAATGACGATACTGAATCATTTGGAAATAGAGGGTAAAGTGCAGGTGCATCATTTGTCCCAGCTACTGAACGTTTCGACTGAAACGGTGCGCCGGGATTTGGACAGGCTGGAGAAAGAAGGCAAGCTTCGCAAAGTATACGGAGGCGCCGTTAAAATGCGAATGGAGCTCGTCGAGCCACCTTTTCTCAAACGGGCCCAAATGATGAAGGCTGAGAAAGCGGCCATCGGTAAGCTCGCTGCTTCCCTAGTCCGGGACGGCGAAACCATTATGATCGATAACGGCACGACGACGATCGAAATTTTGCCTCATCTGAAAGACCGCGCGAATTTAACGCTGATCACGCATTCCGTCCCGATTCTCAACCTCGCCATGGAGACATTCAAGGGCAAAATTATTTTTGTCGGCGGCGAGGTAAATGTGGAGTATCAAGCCTCAACCGGCTCTTTAACGGACCAACTGCTGGATCAATTCAAGGTGAACAAAGCGTTCATCTCTGTCGGCGGCATCTCGTTAACAGACGGCATCACGGATTTCCATTTGGCGGAAGCGATTATTTCGCGGAAAATGATGCAGCGGGCCGAGGAATCAATCCTCGTAGCCGATCATTCTAAATTCGGCATGTCTACATTTGCCAGAGTTTCTAAGCTGGAGGAAATCTCGATGCTGATCACTGACCCAGGCTGTCCCAAGGAATGGATCGATACAATTGAAGCGCTCGGCATCGAAGTACTAATCAGCGACTAACCAATAAATCGCCACTGATCCGGCTTTTTACAGCGGAGGGATGGCGATTTTTCCTTTGTTAATCGGGGAAATGAATACGGAATAAAGGGCCATAGGGATGTTTTTCATCGTTACAGCGGGCATGGGGAAATGAAGCCGTGTCTCTAACGATGTTTTGAATACTTACAGACGAGAAAAAAAAGCAGGTTTGTACGCTGAGCGAAGCTGGAGTGATGTTTTGCATCGTTACAGACGTGTGGAGATGTCGCAATCGTGTCTCTAACAATATTTTTCATCTTTACAGACTACTTTTCTCATAAAATGAGGATGCTGCAAATAGAAGCGATACCGAATCTTAAATAATCAATATGGATGAAAAATCGCTGATATACGACACGATTCAGCATCATGTATGCTTCATTCACAGGGCACAACCGCTTTACGGCGGGAGCGCCGGACTTACTATTTTAGGGGAGTGTTTCGATGAAAAGAATGTTCAGAACGAAAGTATTGCCGGTCATGGCATCCGTTCTCGCACTTGCGTTGGCGACGGCTTGCGGTAATTCAGGGGCAACGAAAGAAGCAGCTAAAGATAGCGCCGCACCTGCAACCAATGCCGCTTCTAAAGCACCTGTAAAGGTGACACTATGGACACCGATGAATCCTAACGCAAAAGCGGTTGTCAAAAGCTTGAACGAACTGCCAATGGTGCAAGAATGGGCCAAGAAAACGAACGTAACGGTTGATTTCCAGCATTCTTCGGGGAACACGCCGCAAGATGATGTTCAGCAGTATGGCGTTATGGTTGCTTCTAATAATTTGCCGGATGCCATGCTTTGGAACTGGAATAGTGTGCAGGGCGGAACTTCCAAAATGTTCAAAGACGGCACGATCATTAAACTGAATGATTTGATTGAGAAAAATGCGCCGAATTTGAAGAAAATTATGGACGCTAACCCGCAGATCGCCAAACAGATCAAAGCGGATAACGGGGATATTTACGTAATGCCTCACCTGAAGGCAGGTCAATACGGCCAATACAAAACGTTCAGCGGTATGGTCATTCGCCAAGACTGGCTCGATGAGCTCGGTTTGAAATCGCCGGAAACGATTGATGAATGGGAAACCGTGTTAAAAGCTTTTAAAGAGAAGAAAGGCGCTATCCCTTTCACTTTGAACAAATCTTATCCGCTATCATTTGCTGACTTCGCTGGTGCGTACGGTGTAGCGGGAATGTCTACAATCGCTAATGCAAGCAGCTTTTATATCGATAATGGGAAAGTGAAATTCGGACCCGCTCAACCGGAATTCAAGCAATATTTGACGACGATGCAAAAGTGGTATAAAGAAGGTTTGATCGATCCGGACTTCGCGTCCAATGATTCAAAAACGATGGATGCGAAAGCAACCTCCGGCAAGGCGGGAGCATTCTACGGCTTCATCGGCGGAAGCATCGGCACCTATATGCCGGCGCTGCAGAAGACGGACCCGAAAGCGAAGCTCGCTGCTGTTCAATACCCGGTATTGAAAAAGGGCGACGAGCCTAAGTTCGTACAAACGTCCTGGGAATATGATAACATCGGCACGGTGATTACGAGCGCGAACAAGCATGCCGCCGAAACCGTAAAAGCGCTGGATTATCTGTATAGCGAAGAAGGCGCTCTTCTCAAAAACTTCGGTATCGAAGGCCAAACCTACACGAAAGTAGACGGTCAACCGAAGTACACCGACCTAATTTTGAAAAATCCGGACAACCTGCCGATCAGCCAAGCGATGGCTAAATATTTTATTGCCAGCTACGGCTTCTCCGGTTTGGACGACGACCGTTACAACGATCAGTATTATCAATTACAAGCGCAAAAAGATGCCGTGAAATTGTATGCAAAATACGCTAATAATGCGTACAAAGTGATGCTGCCGCCAGTCGTGTTGACCACAGATGAAGCGAAGGAATCAGGAAAAATCTTGAATGATGTGAGCACGCTGCTGACGGAGCAAATCACGAAAGTGGTCATGGGCGCTGCGAGCGTGGACGATTATGACAAAACGGTAGAGCAATTGAAAAAAATGAACATCGACCGCGCCGCGGAGATCTACCAAACGGCAACGGATCGTTATAACAAACGGTAATTTGAAGTTTTATTAAAGAGGGGAGCCAGCCTCCCTACTTCACCCCACAAGGGGGACCTGGAATTATTTGTTAGTATAAGGACGTGAGAACATGGCAAAGTCCATTCGGGTTCTAAAGGATGACTTAAGAAAGAACCGCGCAATTTACCTGATGGTGCTGCCGGTTGTGCTGTACTTCTTCATATTTAAATATTTTCCGATGTATGGCGCTGTCATTGCCTTCAAAGATTTCAGTCCGGCAAAAGGGATTTGGGGCAGCGATTGGGTTGGGTTTCAGCATTTCACCGCGTTCTTTAAAAGCTATTATTTTTCACGCGTGCTGCGCAATACGTTTTTGATCAGCTTTTATAACCTGATTTTCGGCTTTCCGGCACCGATTATTCTCGCGATTCTTTTGAATGAGCTTCGCCAGAAGTTGTTTAAATCGATTGTGCAAACGGTATCGTATTTGCCCCATTTTATTTCGATTGTCGTCATTTCCGGATTAATTATTGATTTTACAAACCGCGGCGGCATTGTAAATTCCATCATTATGTTCTTCGGCGGGCATGATTCTGCGCTGATGAATGACGCCGGTAATTTCCGTACGATTTTCGTCAGCACGTCCGTTTGGCAAGAGCTCGGTTGGTCGTCCATTATTTATCTGGCCGCGCTTAGCGGAATTAACCCGGAGCTTTATGAAGCGGTTCGCGTGGACGGCGCAGGCCGGTTTCGCCAAATATGGAGCGTTACGCTGCCTGGTCTGATCCCGACGATTATGATTTTGCTCATCCTTCGCATTGGCGGCCTAATGGAAGTTGGATTCGAGAAGATCGTCCTGCTGTACAACCCGAATACGTATGAAACTGCAGATGTCATCTCATCTTTTGTATATCGTGAAGGTCTTGCGCAAGGCAATGATTACAGCTACACGACGGCTGTCGGCCTGTTTCAATCATTGATTAACTTTATTTTACTTATCAGTGCCAACAGCTTATCCCGCCGATTCTCCGGGAGCCGGTTGTGGTAGTCTGGCTTAGATGGAGGAACTAATGATGAAAATAAGCGCATCTGAGCGTCTATTCGATATCGGCAATGCGATTATTATGTTATTGCTAATTGTTTGTACGATATACCCGTTCTATTATGTGTTGATGGCTTCCATCAGCGATTCCAATTTGCTCATCCAGCATACCGGGCTGCTGTTTAAACCGCTGGGTTTCAACCTCAGCGCCTTTCAGAAGGTAATTGACAATCCGAATATATTAACGGGATATGGCAATACGCTGCTCATTCTAATTCTTGGCACGGCGGTGAACCTGTTTTTCACAACAATTGGTGCTTACGCACTTTCAAGAAAATTTGTACTGCGGAAGTTTTTGATGATTTGTATTGTATTTACAATGTATTTCAGCGGCGGGTTAATTCCGACATACCTGTTAATTAATAATTACTTGCATATGGGGAACAGCTATCTGGCGCTTATCATTCCGGTTGCGATCAGCACGTGGAACCTGATTATTATGCGAACTTCGTTCGAAGCGATCCCTGAAGGGCTGCTGGAGTCAGCGAAGATCGATGGGGCAGGCGAATACCGCATTTTGTTCCAGATCGTCGTGCCTTTGTCTATGCCGGTAATTGCTGTAATGGTACTTTACTACGGGGTTGCTCACTGGAATTCCTGGTTTAATGCCATGCTATTTCTTCACGATCGCGGAAAGTTTCCGCTGCAGCTCATTCTTAGGGAGATTCTTGTTCAGAACAGCACGGATTCCATGACAACCGGCACAGGTAACGCGAATGATACGCAAGCGATTGGCGAAAGCATTAAATATGCGACGATCATGGTAGCTACACTGCCGATTCTTATTGCGTATCCTTTTTTACAAAAATATTTCGTCAAAGGTGTTATGGTCGGAGCGATCAAAGAATAACCGTACCCAATTCCTGTTCTCTTTTAACGTCACAAAAAGGGGATGGGCTTTTTGGGGTTTTTCCATTTTCGGGAGGATTTCAAGAAAAATGATGATCGTGCAAAAATCGTAGATGTACATGCACCGCGTTTAATGGGATAATACGACGTACAGCAAGAGTAAGGGAGGAACTCAGGTGAAGCGGAGCGTTTTTTTATTTTGGCTATACTCCAATTTAACCATTCTATGTATTCCTATCGTCATCACGATGGTCGTCTTATTTCAATCGCAGCATTTATTAAGCTCGGAAGTGACCCGCTCGAATGAAGCGCTGCTGAATCAAGTGAAGCAATCGCTTGACAATCAGTTCAAAGATGTTAAACGCATGGGGCTTCAGCTTTCCCTGGATCCGAAAGTGATCAAATTCGTCAATCAGGCCGATTTTAACACTGCGCAGGTCAAATTCGATACGTTGGATCTGATTACGTCGCTCCGTTCCTATGCAGCATCTAATGGTAATATTAACGACATGTATATTTACATGAAAAAACAGCAGTTCGGCGTTTCGACATCGACGATGAATCAAGCGGATCTGCTCTTTCAACTGTTCCACGGAGAAAAAGACATCAAGATGGCGTATTGGCAAGAAGCGCTGAACAAGATTTACTTTGGTAACTTTGTTCAACTGGCCAGTGATGATTTGGTTTATCTGCAATCGCTTCCAATTCAAAATACGAACGATGCGCAGGCTACCCTTGTCGTTCTTCTCAACACAGAACGTATGAAGGCTGCCATTGCCAACATTCAGATCGCACAAGCAGGCAGCGTATTTATTATAGATTCGACGAACAAACCTTTGATGGTGGCCGGAGATACGGCGCATGTTGCGGATCTGGACTTTGGTCGGATCACAACTGCGGAAGGTTCTTTCAACCAACAATGGGGCAGGGAAGAAGTGACAGTCTCTTATTTATCCTCTTCCGAAAACGAGTGGAAGTATGTCTCGGTTGTCCCTACGAAAATTTATGCCGCTAAAGTCAGTCAACTGCGCAGCTGGATTTATGTGGGCTTGTTCCTGTGCGTTTTTGTCGGAGCACCCATGTCGATCTGGCTGACGAAAAGGCACTATATGCCAATCCGCCGCATAGTGGATATGGTCTCTCCGAAGGTGAAATCCAACATGGAAGGCATCAAGAACGAGTTCTCGCTTTTACAATCTTTCATGACGGAGCATGCTGCGCAGCAAGATACGGCAAACCGGACGATCCAGTTGCAGCAGAACGTGCTGCGCAGCCATTTTCTGGCGCGATTGCTGCAAGGCAGAGTCGAGAGCGGTTCTGCGCTTGCGCAAACGATGGAATCGTTCGATTTGCAGTTTGATACGAACCGGTTTGCGGTTTTGCTGTTTCATATCGGTGATTATGCGGCTCTTTTCGGCGAAAGCGGACCGAAGGATGCGGAGTCCAAGCTCCAATACGTCCACTATATTGTGACAAACATTACCGAAGAGCTCATTGGCAGGAGACATAGCGTCTATTCTACTGAAGTTAATGGGATGGTTGCGTTTCTTGTTAATATTCACGGCGATGATGAGATTCGGATTAAGCAAGATTTGATCGAAGTCGCCCAAGAGGCGCAGACGATCATTCAAGGGAAATTCTATATTCAACTGACGATTGGCATCAGTGATATTCATCCGTCTGTAACGGGGATTCCTCATGGATTCGAGGAAGCATTGGAAGCGCTCGAATACAAATTTGTCATCGGTCCAAGTCAAATCATTCCGTTCGAGCGGATTAAGCGGCCCAAGAATGAGCTGTACTACCCGCTGGACATGGAACGCCAGCTTATTAACCATATAAAAACGGGCCAATACGAAGAGGCGATGGAAGCGGTGGGCGAGCTGATCGTCACGAACGTCTCTGACGGGACATTGTCGCTTCAGCTTGGCAAGCTGCTGATGTTTGAGCTGATCGGTACGATCTTGAAAGCGATCGAGCATCTTCAGCAGGGGCCTAATGAATTGGCGGTAGAAAAACACGCGCTCATCAAACAGTTGACGCAGTGCGAATCGTTCGCTGAAATCGAAGGCGAAATCTACCAGTTTTTGAAAACGGTCTGCGACTATGTCGATTCCAAGAAAAAGAGCCACAACACGGGATTGAAGGATCAAGTGCTGAATTATATCGATGAACATTTGGCGGATATGGATCTGAGCCTGACATCGCTCTCTTTGAAGTTTGAAGTCAATGCACCCTACTTGTCTCGCTTCATCAAAGAGCAGTCCGGGGAAACCTTTATTGATTACGTGAACAAGCAGCGCGTCCAATTGGCCAAGAAGCTCATGCTGGATACCGATGACACCATCACGGAGATTACGCAAAAGGTGGGCTTCACGAACAGCAATACGTTCATTAGAGTTTTCAAAAGATACGAGGGCATTACGCCGGGGCAATTTAGAAAAGGCGAATAAGGTGGAAGCATGTTGTGTTGTTGCGCAGCATGCCTTTTTTGAGCTCGTCAAAGGCTGTTCTGATTGGCGAAAATCAGAGATCCCAATATTAGGTCGCTCACCTTCGAAAGGCCTCGATTTAGTGGGCGAGCAAGAGTATTTTGTCTTCGGACTCCATGATAAGAAAAATGTGTCAATTGGGACACTGAGCGAGGCTGCAACGCTGTTTTTCAGCGTTGCGGGCGGGATGGTTGTGTTGAATCGGGCCAAGAGTGATGTTTTTCATTCTTACAAACGATGAGAGGTGAATGGTGTTGTGGAGCTCAATCGCGCTGAGATTAGAAAGGACCGGAGGTGAAGCTTGCAGTCTCACTTTACACTAATGTGCGTGGGTTCCTGCAATGTGGGCTAAGGAAGAGGAACGACGTTCCTCTATTACATTGTTTGTATGGCCTTTTATACTTTCGCGGAACGTCGTTCCGTTATGGCATCAAAAAAGCGGCACGTATGGCCCAAAATCGATCCTTAGCGCATCATCGTTCCTTAACAAAACGAGACGAAGGACAACTATTGAAAATAACGGATTGACGTTCCGCTTCCCAATATCCTCAACCAGATACCCGATGTCACTCAACGTCCTCAACGTCCCTCGCCAGCCTGTCATCCCTAACATCACCCATATCACCCAATAACTACCGCCATTCCTCAACAACCCACAGTCTTCAACATCCGCATCTTCCCCAGCATCCCCAACAGTCTTCGGAAACTAAAGTTATAGACTGGCAGTGACATTTAGCTGACTGGCAGATTGCTTAACAAACATGTTAATTCTCTCTCGCAAAAATATAACGCAGCCAGATAAGGCTGCGTTATTTGCGCGCGAACGGTGCTTGTTCTTCGATCAGAAGCGTTCAATGAGGCTTTATATGGCAAAAGCGTCATCGCGCTTCGTCGCTACGTCATTATATAAATGTGCGTTCTAGATTGTCAGTGCTATGTGCAGAGACACGAGATTTCAAAGAATTGTGGCATCGGGCTCAAACCCGTTCCAGATGATCGTCTGCTCTACTGGGAAGCGGGAGGTAGGCCGGGCAGGTTTAGCCGCCTTGCCAATGGCTACGAGCAGGACCGGGACATAACGCGGTGGGACATTGAACGTTTTGACGAAGGCGTCGGCGTCGAAACCGACCATTGGGCCCGAGTCGAGACCTTTCGCTTTGGTGGCTAACATAAGTTGCATAGCGGCCAGCGATGCGTTACGAATTGCTTCGTCGCGACGATAGGATGAAGAGTCACTTACCGCATAGGCCTCTTCGATTTGACTGAACAGGATTTGATGGGAATTATAGCCTGCGTAAGCATCTTCAAGCCCGGCCGTGATGTCGGGACCGTACACGTGTTCGGCATTCCGATTGGCCTCCAAGTCCCCGAGTATGGCGACGGTAACGGAAGCGTCGATGACTTGTTTTTGGCCATTCGCGATAGGAAGCAGCTTTTCCTTGGCTGCCGCATCGGTAAAGGCGACGAACTTCCAATGTTGAAGATTCCATGAGGAAGGAGCGCGGCCAGCGATTTCCAAAATCTCCTTGATTTCTTGTTCACTGAGTTTGTACGATGCATCAAAATATCTGACGGAATGACGTTCATGGAAGAGGGTGAGAAAATCGGTTTGAACAGCAGATGACATTCTCGATCGACTCCTTTGACTATTTTTTTTGTATGTTCGTAAAAAACGGGGATCGTGTTCGCGAACTTGAATCCGATACTTGACATGTTATGCCAATCTGCGGCTTGGAACAATAACGTATTTTCCAAAGTGTATCGTAACAGTTGCACGAGTTTAATATAATGAGTTATAGAAAGCGAGGGGGCGGAATGAAAAAATATTTGGATATTCTCTCAGATATAGAGCAAAAAATCAATGAAGGGCAATTCGTTTCAGGCCAAAAACTGCCTTCCGTCCGAAATGCCGCGAAGCATTACGATTGCAGCGTCAGCACGATTACACGGGCATATGCAGTACTGGAGAAACGCCACGCCATTTATTCGATTGCTCAAAGCGGCTATTACGTGGTGGAAGAGCCGGGGGACCGGCCTAACGTAACGGAGAGTAAGACGATAGATTTTGCCTCAGCGTCACCGGATCCGAATGTGTTTCCTTATCTGGATTTCAAGATCAGCTTGGACAAAGCCTTAGACACTTACAAATGCGACCTGTTCACCTGCGGTGATTCGAAAGGACTGGAAACGCTTCGTCATACTCTCGTTTCTCATTTGGCCGGAGATCAAGTGTTTGCTAAAGGGGAAAGGATCATCGTAACGTCGGGTGCCAATCGGGCGCTCGAAATATTGGCTAAAATGCCGTTTCCGAACGGGAATTCGGTGATCCTGGTCGAACAGCCGAGCTATGATCTGTATTTGCGGTTTCTTGAGGCGGAGGGCATTCCGGTATGCGGAATCGCCCGTTCGACTGCGGGCATTGATTTACGGGAATTGGAGGAGAAATTCAGACATGGCGGAATCAAGTTTTTCTACACCATGTCTAGGTACCACAACCCGCTCGGCACCTCGTACAGCGCGGACGATAGGAGAACGATCGCCCGTTTGGCGAGCAAATATGATGTATACGTCGTAGAGGACGATTACATGGCCGATTTAGGTGAAGAATCGGGGATCGATCCCATTTACTCTTATAACGGTACGTCACACGTTGTTTATTTAAAAAGTTTCTCGAAAATCATTTTTCCGGGACTCAGGCTCGGCGTCGCCGTTTTGCCGGAAAAGCTGATGGAGACGTTCTGCGAATACCAAAGATACGCAGACACCTCGCAGCTGTCACAGGCGGCGCTCGAAGTGTACATCAAAAACGGCATGTACGGGCGGCACAAACGCAAAATATCCAAACAATATGCACAGCGGATTCACGCTCTGAACGAGGCAGTGAAGCGTCATAACGATTCAGGCTTACTCAAAACTTCGGATGTCCATTCCGGTGTGTTCGTACAGTTCAAGATGCCGCGGACGGTCAATCTTGAACGCTTAGTAGAGCGGCTTGCGGCTAAGGATATCTCTGTCGTTTCCGGCAAGCGATTTTATTTATCGGATTATTTGGATCGGGAGAAGTTTTTACGAATCAGCATCTCACGGGCGCGGCCGGAGCAAATCGAGGAAGGCGTGCGGAAGATTATTGAAGAAGTGAGGCTGGAAGTCAGGTCCCCATCTTAATAGCGTGCCTCATGCGTGCGGCGACGTTTTTTCGATTGGAATCAGGTGGGGACGCAATCTGCCGATTAAATCGTCGCCAGACGATAACTAAACCGAATGATGCTTCGGTTTGAATTCAGTCGGCGACTGGCCGGCCCAGCGTCGGAACTGCCTGGAGAAATGGCTGGCGGAATGAAAGCCGAGCTGTTCTGCAATATCCGCCATCGGCAGATTTGTCGTGACGAGCAACTCTTTCGCCAGGTTCAGCTTTTGTCGGCTGACATACTGCCTCGGGGAAAGCCCGTAAACCTTAGAAAAGAGCTTGCTGCATTGGCTGCGGCTGAGGTTCAGCTCCTTGGCGACGCCAGCAATGGATGCTTCCTCGCACAGCCCGAGCGACAGCTTCTCTTCAATCGCGTGCGCAACATCGGTGGCAAACAGCGAAGCGTCTTTGCCTGGCGACGACGTCCGCATATTCTGTGCTGTGTGATTGCGCAGTAAATTCAACACATCGTGAACGATGAGCAGCGTATACGACTGCAGCAGCAGCTTATCCTCAAAGCGGAGAGCGGACTGCTCGCCTTGAGCGAGTCTGTCATCAACCCGATTGCGCTGCATAATCGCCTCAAGCTCGCTGACATAGAAACGCAGTTTGCTTTGTTCTGCTTCCTGATGATGGATGTGCCGATAGGGAGCAGCGGCAAGCAGACTGCGAATTTCGGTGTCGTCGAGATCAAAATGCACATTAAAATAACCGTAATCCATGCCGGCGACATTCGAAGACTGGTGCCGCACGCCGGCTTTGATCAACAGCCAGTCGCCTTCGCGCATCGTCAACGACTCGCGGTTCATTTCTTGCACGACTTCACCTTCCGAGCAATACAGCAGCTCAAACAGATGGTGATGATGTCTTGGATAATGCCACCCCGGAGGCTGCAAGCCAAAATGGCAGCCAACGACTTGCAGTGTATTCACGACGTTGGGGAAACGATACAATTCATCCATAGACTTTTCCTTTCGTTCGTCAGCGGTATGAAATCAATCATATCACTGAATTGGCACATTTGGTATAGAAGATGCTCATTTTGGAGATTGAGCAAAGGTGATCTTTCAGCCATGATAGGACTAGGAAGACATGACTTTAGAGTACCAATGATCCGGAGGGATAATCGTGGCAATTTTACAAGCAAAAAACAAACAGTTTCTATTAGATGGAAAACCTTTGCAACTGATTTCTGGAGCTATTCATTATTTTCGTGTTGTGCCAGAATATTGGGAAGATCGTCTGCTCAAACTGCGGGCTTGCGGGTTTAATACGGTGGAAACGTACATTCCATGGAATTTGCATGAGCCCCGGGAAAATTCATTTAACTTTGCCGGAATTGCCGATGTAGAACGATTTATCCGGATTGCCGGAGATTTGGGTCTGCATGTGATCGTGAGGCCAAGCCCCTATATTTGTGCAGAATGGGAATTTGGCGGGCTGCCGGCGTGGCTGCTGCAAGATACTGAAATGCGGCTTCGCTGCATGGATCCGGCTTATCTGACGAAGGTCGACCGTTATTATGATGAACTAATTCCACGCCTGACTCCACTGCTTTGTACAAACGGTGGCCCGATCCTTGCGATGCAAATTGAGAACGAGTACGGCAGTTACGGCAACGACACCGCTTACTTAACTTATTTGCGTGATGGACTTGTGAGGCGCGGTGTAGATGTGTTGTTGTTTACTTCCGATGGCCCGGAAGACGGTATGCTGCAAGGGGGAACCATCCCCGGCACGCTGGCAACCGTTAACTTCGGATCTAAGCCGGAGGAAGCTTTTGAAAAGTTTCGGCAATACCGTTCCGATGAACCGCTTGTTTGCATGGAATACTGGAACGGTTGGTTCGATCATTGGTTGAAGCCGCATCATACGCGAGATGCTGGCGATGTCGCCGATGTGTTCGATCGCATGCTGCGTGCGGGTGCTTCGGTCAATTTCTATATGTTCCACGGTGGAACCAACTTCGGGTTCTATAACGGAGCGAACTTCCATGAGAAATATGAAGCGACGATTACCAGTTATGACTATGATTCGCCGTTGTCCGAATGCGGGGATGTAACGGAGAAATATAGCGCTGTTCGCAGTGTCATCGCCAATTATTTAGGGACCGATGTCAATAGTTTTCCTGCGTTGCCTGATCCGATTGCGAAGAAAAATTATGGCCGCATTGCCTTGACGGAAAAGGCAGACCTCTTCGAGCACTTGTCACTGCTATCACAGTCTGTGAAGCGTGTGGCCCCGGAGCCAATGGAAAAGCTAGGTCAAGATTACGGCTTCATCGTATATTCGACGAACGTCTCCGGACCGCGAACAGGCGAGAAGCTGCACCTTCAAGAGGTGCATGACCGCGCGCAAGTGTTCCTTGACGGCGTCTATCAAGGAACGGTGGAACGTTGGGATTCACGTCCACTACAGCTGGACATTCCAGACGGAGGCGCCAAGCTGGACATTCTGGTGGAAAATATGGGGCGCGTCAACTACGGCCCGAAACTGAAAGATTTTAAAGGCATTACAGAGGGTGTAAGGATGAACAATCAGTTCTTGTTTGATTGGACGATATATCCACTCCCGCTGGACAAAACAGCATCGATTCCGTTTGGATCCGCTCCTGAGACGAATGAAAAGAAAGACCGACCTGCTTTCTATAAAGGCGAGTTCACCATAGAGGAGAAAGGTGATACGTTCGTCCGATTGGATGGTTGGTCAAAGGGTGTGGTCTGGATCAACGGTTTCAATTTGGGCCGTTACTGGGAAAAAGGTCCGCAGCGAACGTTGTACTTACCGGCTCCTTTACTCCGCGAGGGCCGCAATGAAATCATCGTGTTTGAATTACATCATACGGAGAAGCCGGTTATCGAATTGACAGATGCGCCGGATTTGGGTTAATGGATTTTAGGACAGTTCGGGAATATCCCGGCTGTCTTTTGTGTTGAACAGATGATAATGAGGAGGCCCGAACGAAGGGGCTTCTTTCTTTTTTGTGCCTTTTGGGCCGTCGATTCGTTCAAGTTAGCGTCGACAGCGGACCCTTTCTATGGGATTATGGAAGCAAGTGCAATTGTAAAAGGGGGCTTCGAGCACGATGGCTATTGAGCATCCAACCGCTATGGTAACTGGTGCGTCAAGCGGCTTTGGAATGTTGACTGCGGTGACATTGGCGAAAAAGGGATACTGCGTCGTCGCGACGATGCGCGATTTGGACAATGGTAAACGCTTGCTGGAGCTTGCCGAGGCAGCTGGTGTCCGCGAAGCGATTGAAATCGTGCAGGTAGATGTGACGGTACATGCGACGATTGAACAAGCTGTTGCAGCGATCATCCGAGAATATGGAAGAATCGATGTGTTGATTAACAATGCAGGCTTCGCAACTGGAGGTTATGTCGAAGATGTGCCCATGGATGCATGGCGAGCGCAGTTGGAAACGAACGTGTTCGGTGTCATTGCAGCAACCAAAGCGGTGCTTCCGCACATGCGCATTCAAGGATCGGGCTGTATCGTGAATGTCAGCAGCGTTAGCGGTTTATCCGCCTTTCCTGGTTATGCGCCGTACAGCACGTCAAAGTTCGCCATCGAAGGCTTCAGCGAATCGCTGCGGCTGGAGATGAAGCCCTACGGTGTTAAGGTCATCCTTATAGAGCCAGGAGCTTACCGGACGGAAATCTGGCGCAAAGGGTTCGATGCCGTTCATACATACGAGTCGTCTCCGTATCGGAGCAGACTTAACAAAATGCTTCGTTATTCCAAACAGGCGGCTGAGTCAGCAACGGATCCGCAAGAGGTTGCTGATCAGATTGCGGCAGTTGTTGGGGCAGCCAATCCGAGACTTCGTTACCTGCTCGGACGAGGCGTGAGGCTTGGCTTGTGGGGGCGTACTTTGCTGCCATGGAAATGGTACGAGGCAATTGTGCTGCGGTTATTGAGGTGAGCATGAGCATAAACCTATAAAATTACAGAAAGAGGGAATGGAGAGTGACATTGAACTTGAAGGAATCGCGTCTACTGGACGTATTCCCATTCCTAAGCACCATTCCATCCGAGGAATGGGCCAAAGCACAGCCATTCGTAGTGGCGTTTCCCGCTAAAACCCCTATTTTTCAAAAAGAAGATGCCGCATCTTATGGCATGTTTCTATTACGAGGTACCGTCCGTATCACCCTGATCGGGGAGAACGGCAGCGAATCCATCCTAAACGTGCTCTCAGCTGGCGAGGTCTGCTCTCTTATGGTGTTGAGCGGTCTGAGCGGCCGCGATTATCCAGGCTCACTTATAGCCGAGACTGATGTCGAGGTGTTGTTCGTATCAAAAAGCAGTTTCCTCCGCTGGGTTCAGGAGCACGAACCGATTCGTCATGCCATATTCGGCGGATTGCTGGATGGTATGGTGCGCATGAGCGAGTTTTTGCAGCCAAAGCAAACCATACCGTTAGATGTCCGGCTCGCTAGAGCGTTATTGCGCGTCACCTCGGACATACAGCCGCTCCTTCACACTACGCATCAAGAACTAGCAGTCGAAATTGGATCCGCTCGGGAAGTCGTATCTCGTGCATTGCAGCGCTTCCACAAGAAAGGCTGGGTAGAGACGGGGCGGGGATGGGTACGAATCGTTAGCCGAGGCGAGCTCGAGGATCAGCTTGGTGACTAGGTCACAGAACAGTGGAAAGATTCCTGCTAAGGTATGAATGCAGGCTATGTGCCTAACATCAAACTTAGGAGGAATTCCTTATGACTAAAAAGCTTCAACCGGGCGATATCGCCCCTTTGTTCCGTACAACCGATCAAAATGGTGAGTCCGTTTCGCTTGAAACCTACCGTGGACGTAAAGTGCTTCTTGCATTTTTCCGTAACTCTGCTTGTGCATTATGTAATCTAAGAGTTCAACGTTTTATTAAACGTTTCCCCGAATGGCAGCTGCAAGGGCTTAATGTGATCGCTTTTTTCGAATCGCCTGAGATGAACTTGCACGCATATGTCGGTAAACAGGATGCTCCGTTCCCGCTCATTGCCGACCCGAAGGCTGCTATCTACGAGATGTACGGTGTCGAGATCTCTGAAGAGAAAGTACAGGCTACGATAGCTGATGCCCATAGTAAAACTGTCATCGCCGAAGCCGAAGCAGCCGGTTTTAGATTAACACCCGAGGAAGGCTCCAATTTCAATCGCATTCCGGCCGAATTTTTGATCGACGAAGAAGGAATCTTGCAGGTGGCTCATTACAACCGCTTAATAACAGACGATTTGCCGTTCGAAACCATTGATCGTTTCGCTCAAAGCAAATAAGAGTTGCATGTCTAACGAATTAGCGCCTGAGTAGAAGCGCGAATCTGCAGCTCACACGGAAGAATGAGCTTGCGGTTCACTTGAACCGTCTCACCTTCGATTCGTTCGATGAGAAGCTGCATGCCTAGCGACCCGAATTGATAAGCCGGCTGCGCAGCGACTGTAAGAAACGGATTGATCGCTTCCGCATGGACGAAGTCGTCGAAGCAAGCGACCGACAGATCTTGCGGAACCTGCAGTCCGCGCTTCCGCAGAGCTTGAATGACGCCAACGGCAAGCATATTGTTTGCGGCAAAAATCGCAGTTGGCGGTTCGGGCTGCTTCAATAAGGCATCAAGAGCCGACTCGTCGTGGAAATCACGATAATTGACGTGAATAATAAGTGAGTCGTCGATCGGCAGTCCGTTCAACGTGTGCGCTTCCCGGTATCCTAGGTGCCGCAGCCGGGCCGTCGAAACGTCTTGCGAACCGTTGATCAGAGCGATCCGGCGATGCCCTAACCCGATCAGGTGCTCGACGAGCTTGCGTGCGCCTTCCTTGCTGTCCCCGAGCACAACATCCGCTTCAATGCCCGGCACTTCGCGGTCGAGCACGACGAAGGGGATGTTGTGTTTTTGCAGCTGCAGCAGATGCTCCAGCGAATCGTCCCCCGTCGGCGCGAACAAGACGCCATCCACGCGTGTCGATAAGATCATATCGACGTAATCTTTTTCCTTCGCGTAGTTCTCATCGCTATTGCCAAAAAGCAGCCTGAAACCGGAACGCTTAGCCGCATCCTCGGCACCGCGCGCAATTGTCGTATAGAACGGATTCGTGATATCCGTAATCAGCAGCGATAATATATTTGTCTTTTGCAGCACAAGACTGCGAGCCATGGAGTTTGGGATGTAATGGAGTTCCTCCATCACTTTGCGTACCCGCTTGCGAGTCGCTTCACTGATTCGTCCTGTGTTATTGATAACTCTTGAAACTGTCATGGCGGAGACGCCGGCTTTTTCAGCGATATCATAGATTGTAATCACGTACAGTCACCTTTTCATTCATTGTATTCGTCTATTGTATAGAAATTAAGGATTGACAGAAAGGCGGGAAATTGTTAATTTTGAGTTATCGGTAACTTTAATAAAGAGGACAAACGTATAAGCTGGCGAACCTTGTAGCCGAGAAGGCCGACCGGTACAGCTCGATTTTACTTAAAAATCACGGGCTTGTCACAACCGGCAAAAACTTGCGCGAGGCTTACTACCGCACGGAAGTGATGGAAGAAAGCGCTAAAATCTACTTGATTGCCAAATCGGTAGGAAAGCCTAGAAGACTGACGGAGGAAGAGTATAAAGAAATCCAAGGGCTTGAAAGTGAGGCCTATCGCGTGAATTTGCTCCAGCAAATGAAATAAGATAGATTGAGTGATCAACAAAAACAGCCTTTGTCGCTTAACGCGATCAAAGGCTGTTATTATTTGTGCATCATTTCACTTCTACGATCCGGCCTTCCGTAGTCGGATTGATTGTCTTGCGAGCGATCAGCGCTTCTTCTACGAGCTCGTATAAGGTGATGCCTGTGTTCAGCGCTTTCTTGTCTTTGAACATGTCATATCCGTCGCCGCCGGCAGCAACAAAATCATTTGTAGCCAAACGATACGTTTTGTCCGGCTCAAGCGCTTTGCCGCCTACTTTCACGTCGATGACGCGCTGACCGGAAGGCTTTGTCGGATTGTAACTGAACGACATGCCGCTGATTTGCGGGAACCGCCCAGCTCCACTTTCGACTTGACTGACGCCGTTTTCGAGCGCCGCTTTCAGCTCGGAGCCTTTCGCTTCGAGGATCACGACTGTGTTCGGGAACGGCAGAACGTCGTAGAGCGCTTTTTTCGTAATGTCGCCCTTTTTCACTTGCGTGCGGATGCCGCCGCCGTTCGTCAGCGCCACATCAGCGGCATAGCCGTTGATTTTTTTGGAACGCTCGATCATCGTATCGGTGATGAAGTCGCCGAGGTTCGTTTCGCGTTTGCGCACGAAGTTGCGGTCGCCATCCAGGTCGACATCGGATTTGGCGATGACGACGTTCAGCGCTTTATCGATATCTGAGACGATGTTTTTTACTAATTTGGCGACTTCCGGATCGTCTTGCACCTTATCATCATATTCAAGCAGACCGCCGGAGAAGTTCACGAGCTCATTGCCCAGGTAGTAAAGATCGGCGCGACCGAGCGACTTGCCATATTCCCAGTCCTGCACAATATATGTACCGTTAACCTGCTCTGGCGTTCTCAGCGGGGTATGGGAGTGGCCGCCGATGATCATGTCGATGCCTGGCACGTTTTTCGCGATTTCGCGGTCGGTTTCAATGCCTACATGGGAAACGACGACAACGTGGTCGGCTTTCTTTTTCAGCTCGGGTACGACTTTCTTGGCGACTTCGACGGGGTTTTTGAACGTCAGTCCCTTTACGTTGTCGGGATGCGTCAAGATCGGAGTTTCTTCCGTCACAAATCCGAGGAAGGCAAACTTTTTGCCGCCGATTTCCGCGTAGTAGACGGGTGGCAGCAGCTCGCTGCCGTCCTGCTTGAAGACGTTAGCGTTGATGACAGGATATTTCAGCATGTCACGGAGTTTGAGCAGTTGTTGATAGCCAAAATCAAACTCGTGATTGCCGGCTGCCATCGTGTTGTAATTCAAATCATTCAGGATGGGGACTATCGATTCGCCTTTAAACTGATTGACGAAAACCGTCCCCTGAAACGTATCGCCCGCATCCATCAATAGAAAATTCGGATTTTCACTGCGCCACTGTTTCACGAGCGTTGCGATTTTGGCATAACCGAATTCTTTGTTCGATTTGTTTTCCTCAATATGACCGTGCACGTCGTTCGTGTGGCCTATCGTAATATGAAGTGTGGCGGCATCGCCGATCGCTTGGAAAAAATCTGCACGTTTGACCGTTGCGGCATCCGCAAGCTGCAGCTTGTAACCGGCTTTGCCGAAGATGTCAACAAGGCGAGCGGACGATACGGGTTGATCCGGCAATCGAATTTCATCTGCGGTAACGCCGAATTTGGTTGCCCCGTTTAGTGGAACCGAGGCCCAGTGCTTTGAAGCATCCGTTGTCCAGCCGGTCACACCTTTCAACCTAGCCAATACCGTTGCGGCTTCAGCAATTGTGACGGGGCGATCCAGCGCCAGATTTCCTCCTAAGTCTCCTTCAATGATCGACTTTTTTTGCATCCATGCTGTATGTGATACAGCGTTTATAGGCGCTGCGAGCGCTCCTCCAGCAAAAATAGCGGAAAATACGGCGCCTGTGACGATGAAGCCACTGATTTTACGAATCATCTAAGCGTACACTCCCTCTCTATGAATTCAAAAATTAATTTTATAATAGAAAAGGGATATTTTGGTAGTATTAAAATGAGGTTAAGATTTTGTAAGAGCGACCGATCGACCGCGATTTGAGGGACTGATTTTTGGAGGTATTGACGGCATCATCAAGCGTGAGGGTTCGATGTACCTTCGTGGAGATGGACCTGGAGCAGATTACAAGGAAATCATCCCGCTAATTTGGGCTCAATCCCGTAAGATCTGCGAATAACGGGATTACCTCCTGCTAAATCTGTCCATTCGAAGCGAAAAGGCAATGATCGAAAGATTTAACGGGAGTTATTCCAGTTCGTGCAGCGAAAATGCTGAAATGATGGACAATTAGCGGGATCTTTTCCTGCTAAAGCGAATTCATAGCTCGCGAATCACGGGCGCGCGTTGTGCCGCCGACGCATGGCGGCGTTCAAAACCTATTTATCGCTTCGCTTCGCATTCCGGCGATGGCGTCAAAGGGCTGTCAGAGCAGATAAAACCGCTCCGCCAACGGCGGCTAGGACGACAACGATCCATGGGGGCAGCTTCCAAAGCACGAGCAATGCAAAGGCCGCCAAGGCAAGGGAGAAATCGTAGGCGTTGTGGATCGTACTAGTCCATACGGGGTTAAACAACGCTGCGAGCAAAATACCGACGACTGCCGCATTTATGCCCTGCAAAGCTGCTTGGAATTTCGGCCGGCGGCGTATCGCCCCCCAAAGCGGCAGAGCTCCAACGATGAGCAGATATGAAGGCAGAAACATGGCCAGCAGAGCGATAACCGCACCGCTCCACCCGTTTATGACTGCACCTAAGTAAGCGGACAGTGTAAAAAGGGGACCGGGAACCGCCTGTGCCGCACCGTATCCGGCCAAAAACTGGCTGTCCGTTATCCATCCCGTCGGGACGACCTCTGCCTGAAGCATCGGCAGGACGACATGTCCGCCGCCGAATACAAGAGAACCGACGCGGAAAAAGCTATCGAACAAAGCAAGTCCGTGTGAGGGGAACCATTGCCGCAGGATAGGGAGGCCTATCAATAGTCCCCCGAAAACCACCCATGCAAGCACGGCAATACGTTTGCTTAAGACGGGAGCACTTGAAGTGACTTCGGTCGAGGCAGCTTGCGGCAAAAACAAGCGTCCGAAAACAGCGGCTGCTGCGATCAGTATCAGCTGCGTATAGGCAGCAGGCCAGGCTAATGTGGCAATCGCACTCAACACGGCAATTGTCCCTCGGGTGCGATCGGGCGCAAGCGAACGGGCCATTCCCCACACCGCTTGAGCGACCACTGCGACGGAAACAAGCATGAGACCATGCAGCCAACCTGCATGCGTCAACTCATAGCTGCGAACAATCATCGCGAACAACATGAGAGCTATCGCGGAGGGCAAGGTAAACCCTGCCCATGATGCTATCCCCCCCAGTAGTCCCGCTCGCAGGATGCCGATGGACATGCCGACTTGACTGCTGGCGGGTCCGGGGAGAAACTGGCAGAGCGCCACGAGATCGGCATAGTTTTGCTCATCCAGCCATTGTTTTCGTTTCACGTATTCATCCCGAAAATATCCGATATGTGCAACAGGCCCGCCGAATGAGGTAAGTCCTAACTTTAAGGATACGCGAAACACCTCGCCGATTGAGCCTTTCTTTAGGTCCGTTTGTGCTGTCATTTGCTGCTCCTCCTTGAGTAATTCTTCGCCTAGAATAACATAACCGCGCTGTTTATCCATATTAAATTTTAACCGTTGACAAATGGATGTCCGTACTCCTATAATTTAAATACAAGTAAATTAATCGGAATTATTGGAAAAGTAATCGACCAGACCACTGGAGATACAGCATCCTGAAGCGGGATGCCTGTGTCTTTTTGTTTTATAAGGATATTGTTCTAAAGCCGGAGGAGGAATGAAAATGAGAATGGAGTGGACTTTTACACTTAACGAGCCATGGACGCTAGATCGGGTGCTTGATTTTGTCACGATCGCGAACCGGTATAGATGTAATATATACATAGGAAAAAAAGAGCGGATGCTGAACGCCAAAGGACTGTTGGGCATCGTTTCGTTAAGCTTGTCTTTAGGAAAGCAAGAGGCTGTCGTTCTTCAACTGGATGGCAGCGACGCCGAGGAAGCGTTCGGGCAGGTAGTCGGTTATTTGCAAAGCAATGATCAGACAAGGCGGACTCCATACTCTCGAAGCTCTTGAGTAAAGGCGATATGGAAAGGAAGGAAGCGGCATGAATATAGAAAACATTGAAGCCTTCGTCTATGTGATTCACTACAACAGTTTTAATAAGGCGGCCGACGCATTATTCTTATCCCAGCCTTCGGTGACGGCCCGTATCCAGTCTTTGGAACGTGAGCTGAATACGCTGCTCTTCGAACGCGAAGGAAGAAATTTCACGCTGACGGAGAAAGGCAAACAATTCCTTCCCTACGCACAGCAAATACTTCAAACGTACAAGAAGGGCAAACAACTGCTGCAGAATTTGAACACAGCGCCGAATGAGCTGCGCATCGGATGTACCGTTTCGGTTTCTAACTATGTACTGCCGGAAATTTTGCCGCTGATTAAAAAAAAGCATCGCCATCTTCAAATTAAGCTTTACACGGCTCCGTCGGAGAGCATCCTGGAGAAGCTGCTGGGTAAAGAGCTGGATATCGGCTTTATCCGTAATGTGACGCATCCGCATGTGGAGAGTACGGGATATTACGAGGATCCGATACGTCTCTTTGTTCATCATCGTCATCCTTTTACAGAAAGAAGCCAACTTACCATCGAAGATGTAAGCCGTGAATCGCTCGTTTTCTTTGAATGCGGGTCGCTTGATTGGATGAAAATTCACCGCCTGTTCGCGACGTTGGAGCAACCGCCCAGAATCGAATACCAGATTGATAATTTGGAAACGGCCAAAAAGCTCGTAACCAAAGGGCTGGGGATCTCCTTTCTGCCGGAGCTCTGCGTTCGGCAAGAGGTGAAGGACGGGGTGCTGGTGCCGATCGATATTCCTGCGCTAAGCGGCCTCTCCTTGCGTACCAATCTCATTACGCTCAAAGAAACGAGCACCAATTTCTCACATATTTTTGTGGATGCGGCGAAAGCAATTGATCTTCGAACACACGCATCATAGAAACTTTCTATCCTTCAATAGAACATCTCTATACGAAATTGACCGCCTCCTGAGCCGGTGATAAAGTAGTAGAAAGTTAAAACCGACAAAACCAATTGGAATTATTGTTTATCATTCGGCTTCATGGGAGGAGAAAATCGTGACTTTAAAATTAAGCCTTTTAGACCAGAGTCCAATTCGTGAACATGTAACCGCCGTAGAGGCATTTCAGCATACGCTGGAGCTTGCGCAAAAAGCAGATGCACTGGGGTATCATCGTTTCTGGGTATCTGAACATCATGATTCTGACGGTGTGGTAGGTTCCTCTCCGGAGGTGTTGATTTCGTATCTGCTAGCTAAAACGGAGCGAATCCGCATTGGTTCGGGCGGTGTAATGCTGCAGCATTACAGCCCGTACAAAGTAGCCGAAAACTTCAATGTGCTGGCAGCCTTGGCGCCGGGTCGTGTCGATCTCGGAATCGGACGTGCGCCGGGCGGGCTGCCAAGGTCAACCAAAGCGCTGCAGCAGGAGCTGGCGGGCAAGGGAGCCCCTCTTGCAGATAAGCTCGTGTTACTGGATCAATTCATCCATGACAAGCTGGATCCTGAGCATGAGCTGCATGGGATCAAAGCGGTTCCCTTACCTGCAGAACCGGCCAAATTATTTTTGCTTGGCGGCGGAGGAACGGGCACGGAATTAGCGGGAAGCTTGGGCATACCTTATGTATTCGCCCAATTTATTAATGGCGATGAAACGGTCATTAAACAGGCTATAGCGTCTTACCGCCAGCATTTCAAGTCCGTGAACGAGTCGAAGCCGCAAGCCATACTTGCCGTTTCCGTCATTTTGACCGATACCGATGAAGAAGCGAAAGCTCTTGCCGCCGATGCCAAGAATGTCAAAGTTCATTTGGAAAGCGGACGTACCGTTACGGTGAATAACGAGGAGAAAGCCGAGGAATTCGGCAAACAATCAGGTGAGTCCTATACGATTGAAGTCAAGGAAGCAAGCGTAATTCACGGGTCAAAGGAAACGGTGAGGAGGAAGCTGCTAGATCTGCAGCAGGCTTACCAGCTGGATGAAATTATCATCACCGTGGCGATGCAGGAGTTTAAACAGCGGCTACGCGCAATTGTTCTTTTACAAGAAGCATTTGCTGAATTAACCGTATAAATCAATCAATGTCCGAGGAGGAATTACGATGACCAAACCAAGAAAATTGAAATTAGGCGCCATTATCCACGGAGTCGGCGGCAACATGTCGGCGTGGAGGCACCCGGACGCTATCGTAGATGCAAGCGTGAACTTTCCTTACTATAAGCAGCAGGCGCAAAAAGCGGAAGAAGGCAAGTTCGATTTGCTCTTTATCGCAGACGGCTTATTTATTAACGAGAAGTCGATTCCGCACTTTTTAAACCGGTTTGAACCGATTACGATTTTATCGGCACTGGCGGCGGTCACGTCCAAGATCGGTCTAGTTGGCACGCTATCCACATCTTATAGTGAACCGTTTACGGTGGCCCGGCAGTTTGCTTCGCTGGATCATATCAGTCATGGACGCGCGGGTTGGAATGTCGTCACCTCGCCGCTTGAAGGCTCGGCGCTCAATTATAACAAGAAGCTGGAAGAGCATCCGACCCACCCTCAGCGCTACCGGATCGCGACGGAATATTTGCAGGTGACCAAAGGCTTGTGGGATTCGTGGGAAGATGATGCGTTCGTGCGGGATAAAGCATCCGGAGTTTTCTTCGATCCGGAGAAGCTCCACCGTTTGGACCATAAAGGCGAGTTCTTCTCCGTGCAAGGACCGCTCAATATCGGCCGATCCAAGCAGGGGCAGCCGGTGATTTTTCAGGCGGGATCCTCTGAGGACGGCAAAAATCTGGCCGCCAAGGAAGCGGATGCGATCTTCACTGGGCACCCGACCGTGGAACATGCCAAGCGTTTTTATGAGGATGTGAAAAGCCGGGCGGCCGGATTTGGAAGAAACCCTGACGATCTTGTGATCCTTCCGGGTATCGGCCCCATTATTGGGCAAACGGAAGAGGAGGCGGAACGCAAGTATCAGGAAGTGGCGAGCCTGGTGACGGTCAAGGAGGCGCTCGATTATTTAGGACGTTATTTTGATCATCATGACTTCAGCCAATATGAGCTCGATGCTTCTTTCCCGGAACTCGGCGATCTGGGCCAGAACAGCTTCCGCAGCACGACGGACCGTATCAAACAAAATGCCAAAGACAATGGCCTGACCTTGCGTCAAGTCGCCTTACAGGAAGCTACGCCGCGTCCGTTGTTTATCGGAACGCCGACTCAGGTGGCTGATCGGATTCAAGAATGGTTTGAAGCCGGGGCTGCCGATGGTTTTATTGTCGGTTCTGGTGTGCCGAATGGTCTGAGCGACTTCGTGGATTTCGTTGTTCCGATTCTGCAGGAGCGCGGTATATACCGTACGGAATATGAAGCCGACACGCTCCGTGGGAATTTAGGGCTGCCGTTCCCCGTCAACCGCTATGCGAAAGAAAAAGTGACGAACTAATTCTTATAGATCTGATTTAACGGATAGGATTGTCGAATAAAGTGAGGGGGTCAGTCAGAGCATGTCAAAACCAAGAAAGTTGAAACTAGCTGCCATGATTCATGGCGTCGGCAACAGTATGTCATCCTGGAAACACCCTGATGTCCCATCGGACGCAAGCGTTAGCCTTGATTTTTATAAGCAGCAAGCGCAAAAAGCGGAATCAGGCAAATTCGATCTGATTTTCATTGCCGACGGTTTATATATTACGGAAAAATCGAATCCGCACTTTTTAAACCGCTTTGAACCGATTACGATCTTGTCCGCGCTCGGAGCGGTCACTTCGAACATCGGGCTGGTCGCAACGCTCTCCACATCGTATAGCGAACCGTTCACCGTGGCCCGCCAGTTTGCCTCTCTGGACCATATTAGCGGAGGCCGGGCCGGCTGGAATGTCGTCACCTCCCCACTGGAAGGATCGGCCAAAAACTATAGTAAAGGCGAACATCCCGAACACGAGCTGCGCTATCGAATCGCCGAAGAATTCGTCAGTGTGGTGAAGGGGCTGTGGGATTCTTGGGAGGATGACGCTTTTGTAAGGAACAAAGCGACCGGTGTCTTCTTTGATCCGGGCAAGCTCCATACGCTGAATCATAAAGGCGAATTTTTCTCGGTGCAAGGTCCGCTGAATATTGGCCGTTCCCGGCAAGGACACCCCGTTGTGTTCCAGGCAGGTTCTTCCGATACCGGCAGAGATTTGGCGGCAAGGACGGCCGAAGCGATTTATACCGGGCACGAGAGCATAGAGGAAGCGAAGCTTTTCTACCAGGATATTAAGCAGCGCGTTGGAGCATATGGCCGTAATCCCGATGAAGTGCTGATCTTTCCGGGGATCAATCCGATCATTGGCCGGACGCAAGAGGAAGCGGAGCGTAAATACAAAGAGGTCGCGGATCTGGTAACGATAGAGAATGCGCTTGATTACTTAGGGCGCTATTTTGAGCACCATGACTTCTCACAATACCCGCTGGATGAGCCTTTCCCGGATTTGGGCGATTTCGGAAGCAACAGCTTCCGGGGGACGACCGATAAAATCAAGGAAGATGCCAAAGCGAACAATCTAACTCTACGTGAAGTGGCGCTCAAAGCGTCAACGCCGAGAAGCGGGTTTATCGGAACGCCGGAGAAAATCGCTGATCTCGTTCAAGAGTGGTTTGAAGAGAGAGCCGCTGACGGACTCGTTATTCGTGCTACGGTGCCGCATGCTCTGGATGACTTCGTTGATTTGGTTGTTCCGATCCTGCAGGAACGGGGGATTTATCGGGAGGCATATGAATCAGATACACTGCGCGGAAATTTGGGAATTCCGATTCCGGTTAACCGATATGCCGGCGCAACCGCTGCGAAATAGATAAGGGGAGTGCACACGTATGGCCAAACAAAAAGGGTGGATCAAATATAGCGCGCTAGGGATGGCGCTCGCATTAGCGCTAACCGGCTGCAGTTCAGCTAAAAGCGGAGGTGCTGTTCCATTGCAGGGCGCTGCACAAGCTGCGAAGCAAGCTGTAGTCGGAGGTGAATTAACCTATGGCCTTGCCACATCGCCGGACACGCTCGATCCGCACCGCAGCGGACTTGCGGTAGCGGTCAGGGTAATCCGAACCATTTATGACAGCTTGGTCGTTCAACTGCCGGACGGCACGATCAAGCCATGGCTGGCCACGGAATGGACCGTTTCGCCGGACGGCAAAAGCTACACGTTCAAGCTGCGCAAGGACGTCAAGTTCCATGATGGGACGCCGTTTAATGCGGAAGCCGTTAAATACAACTACGACCGGATTCTCGATCCGGCCACGAAAGCGGCGAATTCGGCAGCGCTGCTGAAGCCATACAAATCGGCCGAAGTTATCGATGAGTACACCGTCAAGCTGAATCTGGAAACACCATCCAGAGCGTTCTTGGGCAACTTGAGTCAAGCATTGCTCGGCATTGTGTCCCCGACAGCGGCCAAAAAAGACGGCGACCAATTCGGTAAAAACCCGGTCGGAACCGGTCCATTTTCCTTTGTGAAATGGGAAGAGAATGCGGCGATTCAAGTGAAACGCAACCCGGACTATAATTGGGCGCCTGACCTTGTCGAGAACAAAGGAAAATCGTATTTGGATCAACTCACATTCAAAATCATTCCCGAAGAGGCGACGCGTATCGGCAGCGTGCAAAGTAAGCAGGTGCTGGCCGTAGAAACGGTGCCGCCGCAAAACATCGTATCGCTTAAAAGCGATCCCAATGTGCAAGTCCTGCAAGTGAACACGGTCGGATTGCCGTACACGCTGTTCTTCAATCAAAGACACGAACCATGGAACGACGTGAAAGCAAGGCAAGCGGTACAATCTGCGATCGATGTCGATGCCATTGTCAAAACTTTGTATCTGGGCACCTATCCTCGTGCTTGGTCCCCGTTATCTCCGGGCATTTTCGGCTACGATGCCACCCTAGAGAACTCGCTCAAGCCCGATGTCGCCAAAGCGGGCAAGCTGCTGGATGAACTGGGCTGGGTGAAGGGAGCGGATGGTGTTCGTGAGAAAGACGGCAAAAAGCTAACGCTGCATTATGTGGACGGAACGCCGAACCGTGAAAAACGAAACGATATTGCGGTCATTATTCAACAGCAATTGAAGCAAATCGGAATTGCCGTTGAGATTGAAATTACGAAAGATATCGCGAACGTCGTCTATACGAAAGGCAATTATGACTTGTACGGCAACAGTCAAGTGAACTCTGATCCGACCGCGCTCTATGCGTTCTACCATACGGGAGATCCGAAAGGTCGACCGACGCTTCCTGGTCTTGCCGATCCGCAGGTCGATAAGTGGCTGGAGCAAGGCGTCGTAGAAACGGATGATAAGAAACGCGCAGAGCTTTATAAACAGGTTCAGCATTCTATCATCGATAACGCCGTCATCATTCCTGTCTATGTATTCCCTTATACGGTAGCAGCAGCGAAAACGGTCAAAGGCTTAAAATTCGACTCGCTTGGTTATCCGCTCTTCAATGACGTCAATCTTCAAAAATAAACAAACAAGGAGCAATGGAAATGGGCAGAACGATAACGGAGCGGCTTCTAGTTTCTTTGCTGGTCATAATTGGCTCTCTCATTCTCGTATTCTGTATTCTCTATGTGCTTCCCGGGGACCCGGTCCTGTCCATGATCGATCCGACCACCATGACGCCGGAGGCCATAGAGAACCTTCGACATCAGCTCGGATTAAATGAACCCTTCTACGTACAATTCGGGCACTATTTCGCCTCCATTGTGAAGGGGGACTTCGGAAAATCGCTTGTGAACAGTAATCCGGTATTGCCGAAAATTTTGGAGCATTTCCCGGCGACGCTTGCGCTTACCCTGGCCAGCTCGATCCTTTCGATCGTGCTGGGGGTGCTGCTGGGCGTACTTTCCGCCATTCACAAAAATCGTTGGATTGACGTCATTGCCCGTCTCGTAGGATTATTCGGTATTTCGATGCCGACATTTTGGTCGGGGATCTTGCTCATCCTCATCTTCTCGGTCTACTTGGGATGGTTTCCGGCGATGGGGTCCGATGGCCTGGAAACGCTCATTCTCCCTGCGATTGCGCTGGGCTTTGTCGGTGCAGGATTCATCGTTCGCATGGTACGCAACAGCATGCTGGAGGTTATTCATGAGCATTTCATCGTAACGCTGCGTGCCAAAGGCTTATCGGAACGCATGGTGATGTATCGGCATGCACTGCGCAATGCGTTGATCCCGGCTATTACGATCATCGGCATTCATATCGGCGATCTAATGGCGGGCACCGTGGTTATTGAAACTGTCTTTTCCCGGCAAGGCATCGGGCGGGTTCTGGCGGATGCGATCATGGCGAAGGATTTGCCGGTCGTACAGGGCGTTGTCTTTTTCTCAGCGATTGTATATGTAGCGGTAAATCTGCTTGTCGATATCTCATATGCATTTATTGATCCTCGGGTGCGGAGAACAGAGTGAAGGGAGGAATCCGAAGATGAAAGAGGTCATCTCGTCGAAAGCTTTTTGGCAAGGAAGCAGGCAGGGACTGCGTAGGCAGGCGACATCACACCGGGGCAAAATGACGGTAACCGACGGTTTCGTCTATATCGCCGTTGCGGTGACGCTGTTCATTGTGGGCTGCGCGGTGGTTCCGCAGTGGATTGCACCCTACGCACCGACAGCGATGCTGACGGATCATATATTAAATCCGCCGAGCAGCTCTCATCTGTTTGGTACGGACTATTTCGGGAGGGACGTATTCAGTTTGGTCGTTTACGGCAGCCGAGACTCCTTAATCATCGGCTTCGCCTCGGTTTTAGCGGGTGCTCTTGTCGGTGGCGCCATCGGTGCTTTATCCGGTTATATCGGTGGGATTGTGGATAAGATCTGCATGCGGTTTATCGATGTTTTGATGACGATTCCGGGGATTTTGCTGGCTTTGGCCATTGCCGCAGCTCTCGGACCCCATCTGTATAATATCATTTTTGCCGTTGCGGCAGCTGCCATCCCGCAGTATGCGAGAGTTATGCGCGGGCAAATCATGAACGTTAAGAACCGACCCTTTGTGATCGCTTCGAGGTCAATCGGCGCTTCAAAGGTCAGCATCTTTTTCCGCCATGTGCTCATTAATGCCTGGTCACCGCTGCTGGTCATGTCTACGATCGGTCTTGGCTCATCCATTTTGGTAGGGTCGGGATTGAGTTTTTTGGGCCTGGGTGTTTTGAAAGAAATACCGGACTGGGGGACACTCCTCTCGCAAGGAAGAGGGTATTTGACCGTAGCCTGGTGGATATGTACCTTCCCCGGTCTGGCGATCACGCTGTTCGTCTTGTCTGTCAACCTGATTGGAGATAAACTGCGCGACGCCTTGGATCCGAAACAGAGCAGAGTCTAGCAAGGGGGACGAGAGGATGAAGCAGCTGCTTGAAATTGATAGGCTCAGTGTAGATTTTACAACGAAAAATGGCTCTCTGACCGCGATAAGCGACGTTTCCTTTCAGTTGGGCGTCGGTGAGACGGTTTGTCTCGTCGGGGAGTCGGGGAGCGGCAAATCCGTCACTTCCAAAACCGTCATGAGACTGATCGATTACGAAAACGGCGCCGTTACCGAAGGGCGTATCTCGCTTGAAGGCATTGATCTTGCAACCTTGTCGCAGAAAGAACTTCGCGCTTTGCGGGGGAAGAAGATGGCGATGGTGTTTCAGGAACCCATGGCTGCTTTTGATCCGGTCTTTCCGATCGGCAGTCAGATTATGGAAGTGATCATCGAACACAAGCAAGGTAATAAAGCGCAAGCTTGGGAACGTGCCGTCCATTTGCTGCGAAGAGTCGGTATTCCCGAACCGGAAATCCGGATGAAGCAGTACCCCGGCGAGCTGTCCGGCGGTATGCTCCAGCGGGCCATGATTGCAATGGCGCTGGCTTGCGGTCCGCAGCTGTTGATTGCAGATGAGCCGACAACCGCGCTGGATGTCACGATTCAGGCGCAAATTCTGCATTTGCTGCAGGAATTGAAAGCGGAATTCAAGATGTCCATCCTGCTCATCACTCACGATATGGGGATCGCCGCCGAGATGGCGGATCGCATCATCGTGATGTATGCCGGACAGATCGTCGAGCAGGCGACGGCCCAGCAGCTCTTTGATCGGCCGCATCATCCGTATACGCGCGGGCTGTTACGTTCGATCACGACGATGGACGGGGACCGCAGTTCCAGATTGTATGCCATCGAAGGCTCAATACCGAGCCTCTCCGATTTGCCGGAGGGCTGCCGCTTTCATCCCCGGTGCCCTCATGCGACGGATCGCTGCCGCAATGACAGTCCGGCGCTGCGCGAAGTGAACGGGAGGCAAACGGCATGCTGGTACGCCGAGGACCTGGTGGAGCTTGACGGGTGGAAGGAGCAGGCTGCTCCTGATGTCAGCGTCAATGAACCGGGTGAGGCTGTTCGGGTATCGGGGAAATCGGTGGGAACGGGGAAAGAGAATTTGTTTGAGATCCGTGAACTCAGCAAATATTACCCGGTGGGCAAAGGGCTGCTGAATCGTTCGAAATCGCTGATTCAAGCGGTAAATCAGGTTTCTTTTACAATTGAAAAAGGTGAAACTTTCGGACTCGTCGGCGAATCCGGCAGTGGTAAATCCACTTTGGGCAGGGTGCTGCTGCAGCTTGAAAAAGCGACGAGCGGTCAAGTGCTTTTTCAGGGACGTGACTTAGCCAAACTTTCGGCTAAAGGCTTACAGGAAGCCCGCCGGGATATGCAGATCATTTTCCAGGATCCTTACGGATCGGTGAATCCGCGATGGCGGGTTGGCGACATTATCGCGGAGCCGCTTGATGTTCACCACAGTTTAAGCTCAAGCGCAAAACGGGAAAAAGTGGAGGAGCTGCTGGAGCTGGTCGGTTTAAAAGGTTCGCTGTATGATCGGTACCCCCACGAATTCTCGGGGGGACAGCGGCAGCGGATCGGCATCGCCCGAGCGATTGCGCTCAATCCGCAGTTTATACTCGCGGATGAGGCGGTATCGGCGCTAGATGTTTCCGTGCAGGCGCAAATCGTGAACCTGATGCAGGATTTGCAGAAGAAGCTGGGACTGACGTACTTGTTCATCGCGCATGGCTTGAACATTGTCCGCCATCTTTCCGACCGGATCGGCGTGATGTATTTGGGCAAGCTTGTGGAGATTGCGCCAAGTGAGGAGCTGTTCCGGCATCCGGCGCATCTTTACACGAAGGGGCTCCTTGCCTCCATTCCTTCGCCGGATCCGACGCGAAAAAGAGAATGGACCGCCATTCAAGGAGAAATACCATCGCCGGCCAATCCGCCCAGCGGCTGCAGATTCCATACCCGCTGCCCGGCAGCAACTGCCAGGTGCAAGCAAGAAACGCCGGAGCTGCTCCAGGTACGGGAAGGGCACTGGACCGCTTGCCATTACCCGTTGTAAGGCGGGGGGTTGGTACGTGCAACGCGTAAGATCTTGTCCGGGAACGCAGGACATGAAGCTGTTACTATTCTGCACCTACTACTTTAGCGTGGAAAAACCGTGTTATAGTAGCAGAGTTGGTGAAGCTGAGCTAGTTAAGGGGGAATAACCGTGTTAAGTCGAGCATAGCAGAGACAATCTAGTCCAAATCCGAGCTATAGTGCGGAAAAACCGTCTTAAAGTAGCAGATTCGGTGAAGCTGAGCTAGTTAAGGGGGAATAACCGTGTTAAGTCGAGCATGCAGAGGCGATCTGGCGGAAACCCGAGCTTTAGCGCGGAAAAACCGTATTAAAGTAGCAGATTCGGTGAAGCTGAGCTAGTTAAAGCTGAATAACCGTGTTAAGTCGAGCATGCAGAGGCGATCTGGTCCAAACCCGAGCTAATCTCCGCAACGGAGCGGAAGTGTTGTTATTAATCCGAGTTAAACGATAAACATAATATAAAATATATATTTTACTGGAGGCAAAATACTATGAAAAAGTTAACTGTACTTAGCACAATCCTGCTCACAACCGTGTTAGCAGCGGGCTGCGGCAATCAAGCGAAAACTGCCGGAAGCTCTCCGGCAGCAACGGCTGCAGCAACTGCAGCCGCCACGACTCAAGCGGCTAGCACCTCCAGCCCGGCGCCGGCATCCAAAGCGGTGAAGAAAATCGTCGTCGGAACGGGCACGCAGTTCCCCAATATTTGCTTTATTGATGATAAAGGAAATTTGACCGGTTATGATGTGGAACTTGTGAAAGAGATCGACAAACGGCTTCCCGATTACGAATTCGAGTTGAAAACGATGGAGTTCAAAAACCTGCTGCTCAGCCTGGAAACGAACAAAATCGACTTCATCGCCCATCAAATGGAAGTGAATGAAGAACGCCAGAAAAAGTTCCTCTTCAACGACGAAGCGTATAACATTTTCCCGAACAAAATTATTGTTCATAAAGACAACAACACGGTGAAATCGATCGACGACCTGAAAGGGAAAAAGCTTTTGGTCACCGCTACGAGCAATGCGGCAGTACTGGCTGAGAAATACAATAAGGAGCACAATGCAGGAATTAACATTGTTTATACAGGAGCAGGCGAAGATGCGAAGACATCCATTAAGGCGGGGCGTGCGGACGCATCGATCAGCACTCAGTTTGCGGTCGATTTCTTGAATAAATCGGCAGATGCGCAATTGAAAACAGTAGGGGAACCGTTGTCAAACTCCAAAGTCTACTTCATTTTGCGAAAAGACGAGACAGACCTGAAAGCGAAAATCGACGAAGCTTTAAAAGCGATCAAAGCAGACGGCACGCTGGCTAAATTAAGCACGCAGTGGCTGGGAGCCGACTACACACAGGGGCAATAGATGGGGAAATCATTTGATATCACGCTCGTCGCCACCTTTCTGCCGAAGCTGCTCTATTATTTGCCGCTAACTTTGTTAATTCTAGTGGCTTCCTTGACGCTTGGGTTCATTCTCGGCTTGCTAATCGCATTGACCCGCCTATACCGGGTACCTGTACTTAATCAAATCTCGATTGTATATGTATCTTTTATGCGCGGGACGCCGATCATTATTCAGCTGTTTCTCGTTTTCTACGGCTTGCCGATGCTGCTGAAACTGGTAAATGTCGATATCTCGCGCTGGGATCCGATTTATTTCGTGATCATCACCTACGGTCTAAGCATCGCGGCTTTCAAATCGGAAAATATCCGGGCCGCCGTGAATTCGGTCGACCGCGGACAAACGGAAGCGGCTTATGCCGTCGGCATGACAGGGCCACAGTCCTTTTTCCGCATTGTCGTTCCTCAGGCGCTGCTCATCGCTTTTCCGAATTTCGCGAACTCCGTGATCGGGTTTCTCAAAGATACTTCGCTCGCCTTTACGATCGGGGTTATGGATATGATGGGGCGGGGGGAAACGCTCATTGCTGCGACGGCTCATACGCTAGAGGTGTACATTAGCCTGACGATCATTTATTACGTGACGGTTCTGATTTTGGAAAAAGGTTTCAAACATACGGAGTTCAGGCTGCAAAAGCATGAGCGTCCATTAGCCGGATGAGGTGGGAAACATGAGCATTGATGTTGCGTTTATTTTCACGGCGTTTATAGAAATTTTGAAGGCCTTGCCGTTGACGCTTGTGCTGACTTTCGTACCGCTCGTTATCGGCTTCGGGATCGGCTTGGTGACCGCTTTTGCAAGAATTTATAAGGTCAAATATATATATCGGCTCCTTGATTTTTATGTGTCGTTTTTGCGCGGTACCCCGATCCTGCTGCATATATTCGTGATTTATTGGGGATTACCGCTCATCATTGACCGAACGTCGGCTTATTTCGGATGGAGCTTCAAATCCGCATCCATTCCTTCGCTGCTCATCGTGCTTACGGCATTTTCCATTACGGCGGGAGCCTACATGTCGGAAATCATACGCTCAGGCATCCTATCGGTGAACCGGGGACAGATCGAAGCAGCTTATTCGATTGGCATGAGCACGACGCAAGCGCTCCGGCGCATCGTTGCTCCGCAAGCGATTGGCGTTATTTTGCCGAACTTGTGCAACATTTTTGTAGGCTTTCTTCATACCTCGTCGCTGGCTTTTGCTGTGTCACAGATGGAATTGACGGGTAAAGCGAATGTTGTCGCGTCGGTCAGCCTGAAATTTTTGGAAGCTTTTATCGCCGCCGCTTTCATCTACTGGGGATTGACGCTGCTGGCTGAAAGGCTCACCGCTTTCTTGGAGAAAAAAGTGAATGCCTATAATCGAGGAGGAGTCGTATGATTCGGTTAACCAATATTCATAAGTCCTTCGGGAAGCAAAAGGTGCTGAACGGCATTAATCTGACCGTGGAAAAAGGCGACGTTGTCGCCATTCTGGGCCCCAGCGGATCCGGTAAAACGACGCTCCTGCGGTGCGTCAACTTCCTTGAGCGTCCGAATGAAGGCGAGGTGGCGATCGGCGATTTCAAAATCAGCGGCAAGCATCCAAGCAAGCAGGACATTATTCAACTCCGCCGTAAAACGGCGATGGTGTTCCAGCATTATAACCTTTTCAAACACAAAACGGTGCTTGAAAACGTCATGGAAGGACTTGTCATTGCGCAGAAGAAGCCGAAGGAAGAAGCTAGACGCAAAAGTCTGGAAGTGCTGGACAAAGTCGGTCTTTCGGAGAAGGTGGATGCCTATCCGAGCCAGCTATCCGGCGGACAGCAGCAGCGGGTGGGTATAGCCCGGGCTCTCGCCTTAAACCCGGAAGTCATTTTATTCGACGAGCCAACCTCGGCGCTGGACCCCGAACTGGTGGGCGAAGTGCTGACAGTAATCCGCAAGATCGCGCGCGAAGGGGTGACGATGATTATCGTTACGCACGAGGTCGGCTTTGCCCGCGATGTTTCGAGCCATGTCGTGTTCATGGATGGCGGCGTCATCGTGGAAGAAGGCCAGCCGGAAGAGCTGTTTGTGCGGCCGAGAGAAGAGCGAACGAAACAATTTTTGAAACGCGTTACTCCGGAATGGAGCTATGTCATTTAACTTAATGGAGGCGACAATTATGAGTCAGAGTCTTATTGATCTTCAGTTATTTACGAATACTTACGAACAATTGCGTTTGGCTACCCAGGGACTAAGCGATGAACAGCTGAAATGGAAAGCGTCGGAAAAGAAGTGGAGCGTGATCGAGGTGATTTCCCACTTGGTGGATCACAGCATTGTGACTTCGTTTCGGATTCGCCAAATCGTAGCGGAGTCCGATGTTAAGCTGCCTGCTTTTGATCAGGATCCGTGGGTTAGCCGCTCCAAAGCGAATGAAAGCTCGCTAGATGAAGTGCTGGCGGTTTATCAAGCGCTGCTGACGTATAATGCATTGTTTTTCAAAAGACTTTCGGCAGAAGATTGGGAGCGTACCGGTGTAAATGTGAAAGGCAAAACGTTCAAACTTTCGGAACTATATGAAGCTTTCGTTAATCATGTGCAGGTGCATCTGGCGCAGATTGACCGGATTAAGCAGTCGTTATGAGCACCGGTTGGGCAGATGATGTGAGGGAGCAGGCGGAAGCCTTATTGCCAGAGCTCACCCGGATCCGGCGGGAGCTTCACCGATTCCCGGAACTGTCGATGGAAGAATTCGAGACGACTCGCCGAATTAAGGAGATTTTGCAGGCCGAGGGGATCCGGCTGCTGCCTTTGGATATGCCGGTCGGCGTCCTGGCCGAGGTGTCGGGCACAGCAGGCGGCGAATCGGTGTCCGGCGAAGTGCCGATCATTGCGCTCCGCGCCGATATCGACGCGCTGCCGGTGATCGAGGAGACGGGGCTACCGTTCGCTTCGGAGATCCATGGCCGCATGCATGCCTGCGGCCATGATTTCCACACGGCTGCGATCCTGGGCGCAGCGATTTTGCTCAAACGGAACGCCCACTTGTTCAAGGGGACGGTTCGTTTGCTCTTTCAGCCGGCCGAGGAAAAGGGCACCGGCGCCAAGGCTATGATTGCGGCCGGAGCGCTCGACGGCGTGCAGACGATCTTCGGCATGCACAATAAGCCGGAGCTGCCGGTCGGCACGATCGGCTTAACGGCGGGGCCGCTGATGGCCGCAGTCGACGGCTTCAAGATCCGCGTTCAGGGCAAAGGCGGCCATGCCGCCATCCCTGAACGGGCGATCGACCCGATCGTCGCCGCCAGCGCACTCGTCGGCGGCATCCAGACGGCGATTTCGCGCAGCATTTCGCCTTTCGATCACGCGGTCGTCAGCGTGTGCAGCTTCCATGCGGGAACGACGTGGAACGTCATTCCCGATGAAGCTGTGCTGGACGGGACGGTCCGCACGTTCACGCCGGAAGTTCGGGCGAAGATGCCCGAATTGCTGAAGCGTCTGGCGACCGGCATCGCATCCGGCTACGGCGCGGAGGTCAAGCTAAGCTGGTATGCGGGCATCCCGCCCGTGAATAATGATGCCGAAGCGGTCGAGATTTTCCGCCAGGCTGCGGAGATACTGGGGATTCGCGTCGTTACGGCGCAGCCATCGACAGGCGGCGAAGATTTTGCTCATTACCAGGAAAAGGTGCCGGGCAGTTTCATCTGGATGGGCACTAGCGGCACAGAGGAATGGCATCATCCGAAGTTTACGGTCAACGAAGAAGCGCTTGCCCCGAGCAGCGCATTGTTTGCTCTAACAGCGATTCGTTCGCTTGAACAATTAAACGCAGGAGTAACGGGTACCGTTGCTGTTGGCCTCAACACGGATAAGGAGGGCGAGCGACATTCCAACCTCGTATGATGTTATTGTCATCGGCGCAGGTTCGATGGGGATGAGTGCGGGTTATCATCTCGCGAAGCACAATGTCAGGGCGCTGCTCATCGATAAATTTGACCCGCCTCATCTGTCGGGAAGCCACCATGGGGATACGCGTCTCATCCGGCATGCCTATACCGGCAGCCTTACATATACGGCCATGGCGCTACGAGCTGATCAGCTATGGCAAGAACTGGAGGCTGCAAGCGGAAAGTCATTGCTCGTGCGCAGCGGTGTGCTCAATATGGGACCGGCGGACTCCGGCAGTCTGGAACAAAAATGGAAAACAACGGAAGCATTTGGCCTCCAAGTGGAACGGTTAGATGCCGATGAAATTCGCAAACGCTGGCCTGGCATTGAGCCGCCTGAATTCTACGAGGGACTTTATGAGCAGGAAGCCGGATTTCTATATAGCGAGGCCTGCATTCGCGCTTATCGGCAGCAAGCTTTGGCGCTTGGCGCCCGATTGCTCTTGAATACACAAGTGACGCGCATCCATATATGGAGCAGTGGAGTTACGGTCCATACCGCGGACGGCTCTTATCATGCGGATCAACTGATCCTGTGCGCCGGAGCTTGGTTTCGCGAGATCGATTCTGTGATTCGATTGCCCATCCGTTCTGTTCGCAAAGCTGTCGCTTGGTTCGAGGCAGACGAAGCCTTGTACGACGTCTCCAGATTTCCTGGTTTTACATTCGCTGGACCGAATGGCGGCGGGTTTTATGGCTTCCCAAGCATCGGAGGCTCCGGTGTGAAAATCGGACGCCATGATGCCGGTCAGCTCTGGCAGCCGGGATCGCCTTTCGAGTCATTCGGGCATTATGACGATGATGAACGGGATCTTCGGGATGCGCTACAAGCGTTTCTGCCCCAAGCGGCTGGACGCGTACTGCGTGAAGCCGTATGCAAATACGAATTGACGCCCGATGAACAGTTCATTATCGACAGACATCCTGAGCATCACCATGTCCTTATTGCCGGCGGATTTTCCGGTCACGGGTTTAAATTCGCCAGCGTGGTTGGTGAAATTTTGTCCGATTTAACGCGGAATGGACGAACGGAACACGATATCTCTCCGTTTGCGTTGTCGCGGTTTCAACAACATCATGTCTATCTGAGGTGAATGCAGATGATTGTCGTTCAACAGCTAAGCAAAACGTATCATACTGCAAGTACCCGCATGCTAGCTTTGGATAGCATCAACTTACACATTGAAAAAGGTGAAATCTTCGGCATCATCGGCTTTAGCGGCGCAGGCAAATCCACATTGATCCGTTGTCTGAACCGGTTAGAGGAGCCGGACTCAGGGAGCATCGTCATTGGCGATAAAGTCATTACAGATCTGAATAAAAAGGAGCTGCGCGAGGCGCGGAGAAAAATCGGCATGATTTTTCAGCAGTTCAACCTGCTCGATGCGAGAACGGTATTCCAAAATGTGGCCTTCCCCCTAGAAGCGGCCGGCGTGCCGACGAAATCGATCAAACCGCGAGTGGAGGCCATACTGGAGCTTGTCCAGTTGAGCGATAAAGCAGATGCGTACCCAGAGCAGCTCAGCGGTGGGCAGAAGCAGCGGGTTGGCATTGCCAGAGCGCTGGCGAATGAACCGGATGTGCTGCTTTGCGATGAAGCGACATCAGCGCTCGATCCGCAAACGACGTTTGCCATTCTGGAGCTGCTGCAGGAAATCAATCGGAAGCTGAAGCTGACGATCGTGCTCATCACCCATGAGCTTGATGTGCTGCAACACATTTGCGGACGCATGGCTGTCATTGAGCACGGGCGGATAGTCGAGAGCGGCACGGTTGATAAGATTTTTTTGGAGCCGGAAAGTGAAACGTCGCGCAGCTTCATCCGCATCATCGAAGGCTATCAAAGCAAAAGAAACGTGCAGCAGAAAGTGGGTGCCCTTGTATGAGTGAGGATCTATTCGGGATCTTGCTGCAAGGCCTCGGCGAAACGGTTTATATGGTTGCCCTATCTTCGGTTTTTGCGCTGTTGATCGGGCTTCCGCTTGGCATCGTGCTTGTTGTGACGGAAAAAGGGAACTTGCTTCCCGCTCCTAGGTTTCACAAGGTGCTCAGCACGATCGTCAATATGATTCGTTCGTTTCCGTCGATTATCTTGATCGTCGTGCTGCTCCCTTTATCTCGCTTCGTTGTGGGCACAACGCTGGGAGCTACCGCTGCGGTCGTTCCCTTGGCGATCGGCTCGGCTCCTTTTTTGGCCAGGATTATCGAGAACAGCATCAAAGAAGTCAGTTTCGGCAAAATCGAAGCGGCCCAAGCGGTAGGGGCAACGCCGTATTTTATCATCACACGGGTGCTTATTCCCGAAGCTCTTCCGTCTCTCATTCGAGGCGTCACGCTATCGATTATTACGATTACTGGCTTCACGGCCGTGGCTGGTGCCATTGGCTCCGGAGGATTGGGCAGCTTGGCAATACGATTCGGCTATATGCGGTTTCGTACGGATATTTTGTTCTTAACCGTTTTGCTGCTCGTCGCATTGGTACAACTGATTCAATGGCTAGGAGACTACATAGCGAGAAGAATTAACCGGAAACGATTTAAGTTCGATTAAGCTTACATAAACTTGTTCGGTTCGCTGAACATATCAGCTTAACACGATGTATTAGCAGGAAAAACTCCCGTTAATTTGCTTCCAAAGTCATTTATTAGCAACTTAACTGGAAAAACTCCTGATAAAACTGCCCAAATGCAGTCAACATCTACGTTTCGGCCAAATTAGAGGGAGGAATTCCAGTTAAGTGAAGCCGGCTGCAAATTATAGGAAAATTAGCTGGAGCTTTTCCTTCTAATGATGTATGTCGCATTGACTCATCTGTATAGCTTGAACTAGCTTTGCTGCACTTAACGACTGTAAGGGATCATTAACAGGAACGTGAATGCCTTAATCGCCGAAAACGCCTGATTTATTGAGCTTTGAGGAACGAGGATCCTCTATTCTATTGTTCAGTCTTCGAACAGCCGTATTTTCCACAGTTAACGCACTCACGTTCCATCATTTCAAATTGTATAGTGCTTTTCTCAAAATAGGGGATTGTCGTTCCACATCAGAGGATCAAAGCAGTTCCTCAAGTTGAGCCTACAGAAATTAGCCCCCAAAATGATACGTTCAACTGATATAGTTCCAGAAAATAAAAGGAGAGAGAAATCAAATGATAAATTATAAGTTCGTACTTACATCCGTCCTGGCGTTGACCATTGGTCTAATATCCGGCTGTGGGACATCAAGCCAGACCGCTTCCACATCATCTCCGCAAACAAGTGCGGCGCCTAGCCCACAAGCGGCTGCAACAACGGCGGCGACGGCATCGGCAACAGCTCAGCCCAAAGCTGAAGTGAAGCTGAAAATCGGAGCGGCAGCCGTACCTCACGCAGAAATCCTGAATTTCGTAAAGCCGAAATTAAAGGAGCAAGGCATTGATCTGAATGTCGTGGTGCTGGACGATGAGGGCCAGTTGAATCCATCGCTTGCCGAGAAACAAATCGATGCGAACTACTTCCAACACGTGCCGTACCTGGACTCTATTTCCAAGGAAAAAGGATATAAATTCGCAGTTTCGACCAAAGTGCACGTGGAGCCGATCGGATTTTACTCGAAAAAGTTGAAATCCATCGATGAGCTTAAAGATGGCGCGACCATCGCGATTCCTAATAATCCCTCCAATGAGTACAGATCCTTGGTACTCCTTCAAGCGAAGGGCTTAATCAAGCTGAAAGATGGAATCACAACGTACTCCGCAACGCCTAAAGATATTATCGACAATCCGAAAAAACTGAAGTTCAGCGAGGTGGATTCCGCACAACTGCCACGTGTGCTTCCGGACGTTGAGGGTGCGATTATTAACACTAATCTTGTGCTCGAGGCAAAAATAGATCCGAACTCGGCGCTTTTCCGTGAAGATGCGAATTCTCCGTATGCCAACGTGATCGTTGTCCGTCAGGGTGACGAGAATCGTCCGGAAATCAAGAAGCTGGGCGAAGTACTGACGTCGCCGGATGTGAAAAAATTCATCCAAGATAAATACGGCGTAGCCGTCGTACCGGCATTCTAATTGGCGAAGCTGTGTAGAAGGAGGCGATGATGTTGGCGGGAAAAAGGCAGATCAAATTATCGGCCTACTTGGTAGGTACGGGCATGCATGTGGCATCGTGGCGGCATCCGGGCGCGCAAGTCGATTCGAGCATCGATATCGGCTATTATCAGAAGCTCGCGCAATTGGCCGAGCGGGGAAAGTTCGATATCGCTTTTATCGCCGACAGTTTAGCGATCAATGAGCAGTCCCATCCGAACATTTTGAATCGGTTCGAGCCGCTGACCTTGATCACAGCCATTGCGGCTGCAACGAGTAAAATCGGCGTTGTCGCCACCGCGTCTACGTCGTATACAGAGCCCTTCAACCTGGCCAGATCGTTCATGTCCGTCGATCACATCAGCAAAGGGAGAGCCGGGTGGAACATCGTCACAACGCGGGATTTGTCAGGTAACACGGCGCGGAATTTTAGCGCTGCGGAACATTATGAGCACAGTTACCGCTATCAAAGAGCGGAGGAATTCGTCGATGTGGTGAAGGGGCTCTGGGACTCATGGGAGGATGATGCCTTTATCCGGGATCAAGCGAGCGGTGTGTTTTTTGATCGGAGCAAGTTGCACCGGATTGATCATAAAGGGGATTTTTTCTCGGTCCAGGGGCCGCTCAATATTGCCAGGTCGCCTCAGGGGCATCCCGTTATCGTGCAAGCGGGCTCGTCAGAGCCGGGACAGCAGTTTGCCGCACGTACGGCGGAAATTATCTTTTCGCATAAGAATCATATCGAAGAGTCTCAAGCTTTTTATCAATCGTTTAAAAGCAAAGTTGCTGCGTTTGGACGCAACCCGGATGAAGTGTATATTTTGCAGGGAGTATCGCCCATTATCGGTGAGACGGCACAGATCGCCAGAGAGAAGTCCGAGTATTTGGACTCGCTGATTCCTGAGGAGACGGGCATTCAATTTCTGACCGATTATTTGGGCGGATATGATTTTAGCGGATACAAGCTCGACACTTCTGCGAGGGATATCGGTTTGCATGAGCTGCCGAACGTCCGCTTTGAATTTCGCAGATTTCAAGCCATCATTGCCAAAGAAAACCCGACGCTGCGCCAGCTGTATTCGCTGCTCACCGGTTCTTACAGTGACGATGCGTTCATCGGAACGCCGGAGCATGTCGCGAACCATCTTGAACAGTGGTTTACTCAGCGTGCTGCGGACGGCTTTATGCTAATGACGCCGCTGCTGCCAGGCGGGTTGCAGGATTTCGTCCGATTTGTCGTGCCGCTTTTGCAGGAAAGAGGACTGTTTCGCCACGAATACGAGGGGACGACGCTTCGGGATCATTTCGGACTGCGCATACCTCGTAACCGATTTGAAAAAGGAAGGTGACCCGAATGGGGGACATATACCGTCTAGCGACGATTGAAGATGCGGAAGAGGTATTTCAAGTCATCGTGCAGGCGTACGAGTCGATTCGCGAGCTTGGGATTGCATTTAGAGCTGCTACGGCAGACTTGGATATGATCAAAGAAAATATTAGTCAAAATGCTTGCTACGTCTTGGAAATTGACGGTTCGATTGCGGCTACGATTTCGCTGAAAAATCTGGAGGAATTGACGGATCTTCCATTTTTATATTGGTTCGCGGTGCTGCCGTCTTTCAAAAACCAAGGTATCGGCAACCGCCTCCTTACCTATGTCGAAGAAGTCGTAGTTCGTGATACGCTGCTGGCTCCTGGGGTCGTTCTGGCGACCTCGCAAAAGCACCCGTGGCTGCTTACGATGTATGAACGAAAAGGTTATGTGCGTTTTACGGAAAGGGCATTAGGCGAATCGGATACGCTCGTATTTTTGAAAAAGTCTTTGATTAAGCATACGCAACTAGCACAATGACAGGCTGTGTGGCAGTCGGGAGATATCCCGGCTGTATTTTTTTGCTATTCTGTGCTCGAATATGTTACAGTTAAAATAGAGGTGATGAAGTTGATTAAATTGGGCATTTTGGACCAATCGCAAATAGGAGAAGGTCGCACCGCGGCGGAGACGCTCGCGGAGACGACACAGTTAGCTCAGGAAGCAGATAAGCTGGGGTATACCCGCTATTGGGTTTCCGAGCATCATGCATCGCAGGCGCTTGCGCATTCCAGCCCGGAGGTGCTGATCGCTCATTTGGCGGCGAAGACATCACGCATTCGCCTAGGCTCGGGCGGCATCATGCTTCCGCATTACAGCGCGTATAAAGTGGCGGAAAACTTCCGCCTGTTGGAAGCGCTGCATCCAGGGCGCATCGATGTCGGGCTCGGCCGCGCGCCGGGTGGCATGCCGATCTCAACCCGTGCTCTGCAGGAGGGGAAATATACAGGTGTCGACCAATATCCGCAGCAGGTTGCGGATTTGACCGGATACCTGTATGATGCCCTGCCGGCGGACCACCGGTTCGCCGCGCTGCACGCAGCGCCGGTCATTCCCACCGCGCCCGAGGTGTGGCTCCTCGGCTCGTCTTACGAGAGCGCGCGCATCGCTGCGCGCCAGGGAGCGGCCTTCGGCTTTGCGCAATTTTTCGGCAACGCCGATTGCACGGAGGCGCTGCGCATCTACCGCGAGCACTTCCAGCCGTCGCGGCTGAACGATAAGGCGCGCTCCTTGGCCGCGGTACTCGTCATCTGCGCCGAAACCGCGGAAGAAGCGAACCTGCTCGCTACGAGCACGGATCTGTTCTTCCTCTCGCTGATGCGCGGCATGCTGCTCCCGTCGTTCCCTTCGGTGGAGACGGCAATGAACTATCCGTACACCGAGATGGATTACGCGATGATCCGTGAAGGCCGCCACAAGCGCATTGTAGGCACGCCGCAGCAGGTGAAAGAAGAGATTCTGAAGCTGAACGAAGCTTATCGCGCCGACGAGATCATGGTCGTTTCGCCCATTCATAATGTGGAAGCGCGCATTCATTCCTACCGCCTTCTGGCGGAGGCTTTTGAGCTGCAATAAATCGGCTTGTGCATGTGGCCGCCCTTAAGATCTTTGAAGATCAGCTGGGCGGCCACTGTTGTTTTTACAATTGAAAGATATCATAATGAAAATGAAGAGTTAGAACCCTTGTGGGGATTAAGTATACGTGACGATGAACAACCGAGGAGAACAGGCAAATGAAATTTAAGGCAGTATCCGATGAGACGAAATTAAATTATCTGCTGTGGAGTGTCAGAAAAGAAATTAATAGAGAAATTAAGTATCTGAACTCTTTAGAATATGATCCTACACCGTACCTAGAAATAGTTAAGCGATATATTGATCACTGGGACCCTATTCAACTCCTGGAAATGGATTGTCCCGCAGATGAGTATGACGGTGAAACCCGGACAATTACGATTTATATAACTAAACACCTTAAGGATATTGACGCAATATCGCTTAGTAACGCCATTAACAAGGTATTCAGGGATTCTTTCAGGGATGAATTTAATAAGGAAAATGAGTCGATCGAAATTGCAGCTGATATGATAAGTACATTACGGTCATTTCATCTGATCTGATGATCAGTTTACAGACACAGGATTGGGTTTGATCGCCGCCATGCAGCGCCAGATCGTGCGCTCGGGATTCAATTGCGTTGTTTTTGGAGTAGCCGGAAGAAGCAGGTGCTGGAAGCTTACCAATGCTTGCGCATTAGAAAGGATTTCAGAACATAGGGCGTTAATAGCGACGCTTTGGACGCTTTAATCTGAATAGTTTCCTGAGAATGAAGAGAACAAATGACTTGGCTCGCTCTTCCGCAGATTCGAATGTGCATTATGCAACCAACGGCCACTTTCAAAGAAATGAGGGGGTAACCTTCGGGTCACCCGCTTGATAAAGAATAAAGGTCGTTATTAGTGAACAAGTTTGGCGCTAAATTTCGGAGAAATAGCTATTTCGGGGCTCGAAAGAACAAAAGTCCATAAACAAAGAACAATCTTCGCTAATTATGGACTTTTATTCGTTCGAAGCCTGATTGGTGGTCATTTACCCACCAAATGCGTCAAAATGTTCTCTATTAGCGACCCTGGTTCTTTCCACGACGGGTAGGGGGGAACTGTAGAAATGTAGGGCATTACCGACTGTTTAGGCATTTTATTTTTCTCTACTCGAGCTTTTGCGGTCATTCCGGACGAACAGATTGGTATATTTATCCATAAATCGGTATCTTGCACGGTTTCCTTTGTTTCGAGCCGTGAACACAGAAACGTTGATGTTGTAGTCGTAGCTTTCCCGACGCGATCCTCAGCTTATTTTTCCACAACGACCCATTTCCAAAACTTCCCCCGAATACTATAAAGTTATATTACATCACGTATAAGTAGGGGATTTATCATGCTTCAAAAAACACATAGCGTCGCCGGACTCGTCTCTGCCGAGCTCGTGCTCGTCTATCAACATGCAAGCTTTTTATCGTGGGAAGCTGCTGGGGCGCTCCTGTTAGGCTGCCTAGCAGGTACTTTGGCGGATGTAGACAAACCGGGGTCTACGATGGCGAAGGTATTATTTCCTTTGTCTGCGCTGCTGAAGGTTCTTCAAGTAAAGCATCGAACGGTAACGCATTCCATTCTGCTGCTTATCCTATTGATGCTAGTCTCATCGCCATTACCGAATTTGTTTTTTTGGGTGTTTATCATTTCGTACGCATCGCACCCGCTCATCGATCTGCTCAACGACAAAGGCGTTCAACTATTTTGGCCCATCAAGCTGAAAATTCGCGTACTCCCGAAATGGATGGCTATCACAACGGGTTCCATTGTTGAAACCGGCATTCGCATCATGCTGCTGATCATAAGTCTAGGTATACCTCTCATGTATTCTTTCCATCTGATTTAAACGAGAAGAGGAGCGGCCCCCCCAGGTTGCTCCTTAAGTGATTTATATTACGATTACCGTGCTGTTTGACCTGACAATCAAAATATTAGATGATGGAATCGTAACTAAAATTATTGGTCTAGGAGGCGCACTTTCATGGAAATTATTTATCATGGACACTCTTGTTTGCAAATTGTAGTTGGTGACAAGTCGCTCGTTATTGACCCTTTCTTGCGTGGCAATCAACTGGCAGTGACGAATCCTGAGGCTATTAAAACCGACTACATCCTGTTAACACATGCGCATATGGATCATATTCTGGATGCGGAACCGATTGCCAAAGCAAACGATGCTCCGATTGTAGCAAACCCGGAATTAGCGGCGTTCATATCGTGGAAAGGTGTCAAAACGATGGAAATGAACATCGGCGGCACTATCGATCTTGGATTCGCCAAAGCGAAGATGATTCAGGCGTTCCACAGCTCGGGCATTGTAATTGCCGAAGAGCAGCGCATTTTCTATGGCGGGATGCCCGCCGGATATATCATTCAAGCTGAGGGACTAACCATTCTTCATGCCGGAGATACTGGACTCTTCGGAGATATGAAGATGATCGGCGAGCGGCATCAAATCGATGTGGCGTTTATTCCGATCGGCGATCACTACACGATGGGGCCTGAAGATGCGCTGCAAGCTGCCGAGTGGTACCAGGCTAAGCTGGTCATTCCGGTACATTACAACAGCTTCCCTGTCATTGAGCAGGATGCAGCGGCATTCGTTCAGAAGCTGGAAGAGCACGGCATAAATGGTGAGTTGCTTGCTCCAGGTGAAAGTATCGTGCTTGATTGATCTGTTTGTTATGCCAAGTAAGGCATGACAAGCGACCGAACACGATCAATGCCTTCCCACATATCGCCGGGGCCATCATAGACTACAGTGATGGGTCCAACGTATCCGCTTCGTTTTACAATTTGCATACAGCGATCAAACTCAGTCGCATCAGGCTTTCCTTGTTCATCGGTCTGTGATTTGGCATGTATCGATTCGCTATGCGGGATCGTTTGAGTTAGCATTTCGTACTTCTCCGGTCCTTTGAAATTACCGAAGTCGGAAGTTAGTCCCAGACGCTCCCCGCAAGCGTCGAGCAGAGCGAGGCAGTTCGCCGAAACGGATGTTAACGAATGAAAGTTTTCCGTAACGACTCTGACTCCTTGACCAGCGGCATAATCGCACAACTCGTCCAATGCTTCAGCTGAGCGTTTTAAGCCCGCTTCATCTTTAGGATCTGCGTCACCGGCGATGATCCGCACCCGCTGCGCACCTGATGCCGCAGCGATATCAATCCAACTGCGGATCCAAGCGATGTCCGAGTTTCTGCGTATATCGTCGGCGCTTGAAATATCGCCATACTCGAGCAGCAATGTATAGAAGCGAATGCTTGCTTCTTTGAAAGCGCTTCGAAGTGATGCCAGGTAAGCTTCGCCGGTATCCGGAAAATGAAAATGGCAAATTTCCGCGGCGGCGAATCCTTTTTGAGCAAGTACGGCAGGCAGTTGGAGCAGGGATAGGGTTTCGGGTTGTTCCTGAACGTCAGTATAGGTGATTTTGTTATAATCGTCCCACCGGGTCCAGCGTAAGGGGCCAAGATTTCGGTGTAAACTCCATGAGGTTAAAGATAAATAAGGCATGGTACCACTCCTCTCCGATCTATGTCCAGTGTACCAAACGATACTCGTTTTCAACCATAATCGATCTGCGACTTCCATAGCGTATTTGGCTATAAGTGCTTCTGCGATTATGTTATGGGTTCATTTTTATGTATAATGATCGAATGATAATGGCTTTTCCATGGAGGGATGTACATGTTCAGCGAACAAGATAAGGATGCATTATATAGGATCATTAACGCAAGAAGAGATATCAGAACTTTTTTAACGACCCCGATTCCCGAGGAAATTGTCGAGCGATTACTGGAGGCGGCGCATCACGGTCCATCGGTTGGGTTTATGCAGCCATGGAGCTTCATATTAGTAACGAAAGAAACGATCAAGGAACGGCTGGCCTGGGCAGCGGATAAAGAAAGAAGAGCGCTTGCCATTCATTATGAGGATACCCGGCAAGATCAGTTTCTTGGGCTCAAAATCGAGGGCATCAAACAAGCGCCGCTAACGATCTGTGTCACGTGCGACCCGACGCGCGGGGGTTCCCATGTACTAGGGCGGAATTCCATACCGGAGACGGATGTGCTCTCTACGGCGTGCGCGATTCAAAATATGTGGCTTGCCGCTTGCGCCGAAGGGCTTGCCCTGGGTTGGGTCAGCTTTTATAAAAAAGCCGATGTCCGCGATATATTAGGCATTCCTCCGCATATCGATCCGGTCGCTTTGTTGTCCATTGGCTACACGGATCATTACCCGTCCAAACCAATCCTTGAATCGGCGAATTGGGAAAAAAGAAGAAGTCTCGATGATCTGGTCTTTCACGAAACTTGGGGAGGCCCGCGGGCATGACCAAGCTGGTTTTTTTCTTAGGACCTGCCGGAGCGGGAAAAACAACGCTTGCGAAAACGCTAGCGAGAAAGCGGCGCGCCTCGTATTTGGATATGGACACCCTGCTCAGGCCGGCCGCCGAAGCCATTATGACGCTTTCAGGACTTGACCCGAACGATCGGGATTCAGCTGTATATAAAAAGCACTGTCGCGATTTGGGATATCGCATCACGATGGACGCAGCGCTGGAGAATTTGGAGCTCGGTGTTGATGCCTATGTCGTCGGCCCCTTTACCAAAGAGACAGAGGACCCTTTATGGCTGGAAAAGGAGCTGTCGCGAATGAGTACTGCGCATGGCGTTGTCGATGCTAAAGCTGTGTATGTCTTTCTCCCTGATGCGGATGCTTATAAGCAGCGCATTCAAGAGAGGGGCTCCGTTTTAGATGAATGGAAGCTGGAAAACTGGAGCAACTTTAGTCTATCCTTGACTCGTCGAGAAGTTAAATGGAGACTTCCAGAAGATTCCATTCTCTATTTTGATAACTCGGACCCGCTGTCCGAAGAGAAGCTAACGAGTGTTGGGCGGTTTATTTATGGTGACTGACGGATGTCTGGCGAATCCAAGGAAGTCATTATAAGGCGCATTGTTCAATTTCAAAGCCCAAATCCTCAATGATTTGATGATCAGCCGATACATCTTGTCCTTCCGTTGTCAAATAGTCGCCCACAAAGAGTGAATTCGCAGCGTACAACGAAAGCGGCTGCAGCGTGCGCAGATTGACCTCGCGGCCGCCCGCTACGCGGATTTCTTTGGAGGGACAAATGAACCGGAACAAGGCCAATACCTTCAGCGCTTTCATGGCCGGAGTTCGTCCGGCATGCTCAAGCGGGGTTCCGGGAATGGCATTCAAGAAATTGATCGGAATGGAATCGGCATCAAGTTCCCTTAGCGCGAAAGCCATTTCGACGATTTCCTCATTCGACTCGCCCATTCCAATAATGACACCAGAGCAGGGAGACATCCCCTGTTTTTTTACTTTTTGTACAGTTTCAACGCGCTGATCGTAGGTATGGGTCGTTGTGATGGACGGGTAATTAGCTTTGCTTGTATTCAAATTATGGTTATAACGATGTACACCTGCATTCGCAAGGCGCTCGGCTTGAGCGTCATTCAGAATGCCAAGGCATGCGCATATTTTCAGCGGCATCGTGCTGCGAATTTCTTGGACGGCTTCAACGACTTGATCCAATTCTTTATTCGTCGGTCCCGTTCCAGCTGCTACGATGCAGTAGGTGCCTGCTTTCCGCGCCATCGCTTCTCGCGCTCCTGCAAGGAGCGTTTCTTTGTCCAGCAAGGTGTATTTCTTGACCGGTGCCGTCGAGACGATGGATTGAGAACAGTAGCCGCAGTCCTCGGGGCACAAACCGCTTTTGGCGTTAATGATCATGTTCAGCTTCACTTTTTTGCCATAGTAATGTTTCCTCACCGCAAATGCGGCGTGCATGAGCGGCAATACCTCATCGTCATCGGCTTGAAGTACGGCAAGCCCTTCTTCTCGCGTTAGACATTCCCCATTAAGTGCTTTTTGAGCAATTAAAGGCCAATCCTTTCCGGCTGTATATATGTGCATCAGAACCATCCTTTTCCTATCAGATCTTATTGTTAACTAATAATTTTGTATTTTGGTTGACAATCAATCGTTGTCATTTTAGCAGACCCGAAGACAAGTGTAAAGGAATTCATAAGCTCATGATCATATTTAAGGTTGTTCAATGTGCAACAAATGAGTAATATATCTTATAAAAGCACTGTCCATATATTGGTAAAGCAGGTGTTAAGCATGTACAAAATCATGATCGTGGATGATGAATCTGAAGTGCGGGAAGGCATAATGGAGAGTATCGAGTGGGAACTGCACGGGTTTGAATTCGTTGGCGATTACGCGAACGGCAATGACGCTTTGGAAGCGATTTCAGAACTCAGGCCGGACCTCGTGTTGTCCGATATTTGTATGCCTTTTATGGATGGGATCGAGTTGACCCGGTACATTCAGATGAAATATCCGTATATTAAAGTGATTATCATTACCGGACACGATGAATTTGATTACGCTCAGAGGGCGCTGCGGCTAAAAGTATACGACTTTATCGTCAAGCCGATCACGGCTCAGGAACTTCGCGGTTTGCTGGATAAAGTGAGAGCAGATATGGATATGGAGGCGGAGCACCGCGAGAATTTGACCCATCTCAAGTCGCAGCTTCAGCAAAGTCTGCCGCTATTGCGGGAACGGTTCCTCGAGCAGTTGGTGAGCGGGACTTTAAGAGCGGCGGAGATTCAAGAAAAGCTTCACTATTTCCGACTTCCCGAGCTGCCGCCGCCTTATCTGGTTGCGGCAATTGACATCGACGATTTCGGTGAGATCACCAAAGGCAGGTGGGACAACGATCCGGAACTGCTCCGGTCTGCAGCTTTTAATATTGTTCAAGAAATCATGGAGGGCAAAGAGGCGATCGTGTTTCGAACGAGGGAAGAAGGAATGATCGTTGTTTTCTATGGAGAGTCTGAAGAGGGACTGTATGAAACTGCATTCAATCTGTCTGAAGTGATACGTTTTTGCATGGAAAAATATTTGAAATTCACAGTGACCGTTGGCATCGGTACGCTATGCAGCACCTTAGGCGAGCTGCCGCTTTCTTATAAAGGGGCGGTATCCGCACTGGATTATCGCTTTTTGCTTGGAACGAATCGGGTTATCAGCATTCAGGATATGGAAGGTACCCCCAAATCCATACATCTGCTGGACATGGAATGGAATCGCAGGTTTGCTACCATGATCAAAACAGGAACGTTTAAAGAAGCTCAAGCCCTCACGGAGCACTTGATCGGCAGCTTGAAGGATTCGCTCATGCCGATCGGAGCTTGCTATCTGCAAATTCAATCCATCCTGATTGCGATCGTGAATACGATTCATGAATTGATCGGCGATGAAAGCGTTCACTTTAAAGGGCATGCCATGATTGTACAAGATCTTCATCAGTTCAAAACGCTGGATGAAATCGAGCAATGGCTGCTAACGATATGCAAAGAAGCGATCTCCTATATTTCGGAGCAAAGAAATGATTTGACGAAAATACAGGTTCGCAGCGTAATCGCTTATATCGAGGAACACTATCAGGACGAAAACCTGTCCATCCATGACCTTTGCCGCCATGTACATTTGAGCAAAAGTTATTTCAGCTCTGTGTTTAAGCAGCATACGGAGCAAACGATTATGGAATATGTAACGCGTGTCCGAATCGACAAGGCCAAGGATTTGCTGCGGCATACTCCGATGAAATTTTACGAAATCGCCGCTAAAGTCGGCTACAGTGATCCCCAATATTTCAGCGTCATTTTCAAAAAACATACGGGGACAAGCCCCACGGAATTCCGGGAAAAGTTGATAAGGGAGAGGGCGGAATGAGAAGAGGACGGGATGCCGGGTTCTATCTTTTCAAATTTAGAAGTATCCAATCGAGCATTTCTGTCGCTTTTTCATGCCTGATTTTAGGTTCGATTGCGATCACGAGCTTTATTTCTTATCATTTATCGGCTGAAGCGGTTGAAGGGAATTCGGAACATTACATTTCAGAGATTATCCAACAGGTCAATATCAACATCCAGTCCTATGTCACGAATATGGAAGATATCGGCATGCTGGCTTTAACAAACAAAGATGTGAAATATTACATATCCGGTACGAGTTTCATCAGCGAAGAGGAGCGAAGACCCTATGAAAAACGAATATCCGATCTGTTTCAATCGATCTTAATTACCCGCAAAGATATTGCCTCGATCATGGTTTTTGGCTATAACGGCCGGTTCGTATCGGATCGTAGAATCACAAGCTTGAACGAGAACGCCAAGCTGGAGGAACAGCCTTGGTATCGCAATGCGAAAGCTGAGGGCGGCAAATCCGTCATCTCATCCCCTCATGTTCAAAATATTATTCAAAACGAGTACCGTTGGGTCGTTTCTTTGAGCAGGGAACTGAAAAGCGCTGACGGTATAACGGGAGACGGTGTTTTTCTGGTCGATTTGAATTTGAGCGTCATCAACGAAATTTGCAATCAGATTAACCTTGGAAAAAGGGGGTACGTGTTCATTGTCGATAAGGATGGAAACATTGTGTATCATCCCCAGCAAAAGCTGATTAACAGCAATTTGAAAACGGAATTAATTGATGAGGTCAAACATTCCGGCAGCGGCAGCTTCGTAACGGGTGAAGGCAACAAAAAACGGATTTACTCAATCCAGGAGACCCATTTCGGATGGAAAATCGTCGGGGTTGCCTATGCCAGCGAGCTGATTGCCAACCAGTATCAAATCAAATTATCTTATTTTTTATGGACGATTTTGGCGCTGGCGATTGCCTTGTACCTTTCATTTTATATCTCTCGTCATCTTTCGAGACCGATTAAAGTGCTGCAGCGCAGCATGAAGCAGGTGGAAAAAGGCGACTTTGACATTCGCTCGGATATTCGGAGCGAGAACGAAATCGGCCAGTTGGGGCGGACGTTCAATATTATGGTGGGCAGAATTAAAGATTTGATGAGCCAACTTATTCAGAATGAGGAATTCAAGCGAAAGAGCGAAATGAAGCTGCTAGAAGCGCAGATCAATCCTCACTTTTTGTACAATACGCTGGATTCGATCATATGGATGGCGGAACGCAAGAAGCATGAGGAAGTTGTTCTGATGACTTCTTCGCTGGCCAAGCTGTTTCGCGCTATTATTCATAAAAATGAGGAAACGGTTCCTGTCCGTGTAGAACTTGAACATATTACCAACTACTTGCTGATACAAAAGCTGAGATACAAAGATAAGCTGGACTTTGAAATTAACGTGGATCCGAGCATACTGGAATGTTTTATTCCTAAAATTATTTTGCAACCCATTGTAGAAAACGCCATTTATCACGGGATAAAAAACAAACTCGATCCTGGATTCATCCAAATAACCGGAAAGGCGCATGGAGATACGATCGTGTTTGTCGTTGCAGACAACGGAGTTGGCATGGAACCGGAAAAGCTGGATCACATTTTGAAGTCTAAGGACGGTAGCATGAAAGGCATTGGGCTCAGCAATGTGAACGAACGAATTAAACTGCTGGGCAATGCGTTTGGCATTAGCTTTACGAGCGAACGATGGGTAGGAACCGAGGTCACGATCGCGCTTCCGATGTATGCTCAGAAAGGAGCTGCAGATGGCGCATAAAAAACCTGTGCTAATGGCCGTAATACTCGTTCTTGTTATCGGATTATTTGTCGTATACGGTGTGGAAATGCTGCGCTTTACGAATCAAAAAAAGTATGAGATTGCGGTCGTGCTGAAGACGAACAATATTCGCTCGGACTACTGGCAGATGGTTAGTGCGGGTGTGAAGGCGGCCGCCAAGGAATTCGATGTCCAAATCGACATCACGGGACCGCTCTCCGAAACGGACACGGATGAACAAATCCGCAATTTGAACGATGCGCTTGCGCGAAAGCCCGATGCCGTTATCCTCGCAGCGACAGATTACGAAAAGCTTGCTCCTTCCGCTGATCAAATTAAGCAGTCCGGCGTGAAGCTGATTTTGATCGACACGCCTATCCACAGCGATGCGGGGGAGAGTCTGATTGCAACCGACAATGTTGAAGCTGGCAAAAAGATTGGAATGACCTTGGTAGGCCCCCGGAAAGACGGTCCATTGAAAGTGCTGGCGATTAGCGACAGGAAGAACTCTATGGCGGAAAAGGATCGAGAGCAAGGATTTAAAGAAGCCATCGCGAGTCATCCGGGCGTTGAAAATGCAGGTACTTATTATTTTGAAGGTACGGAAGACGCAGCCTACGATCAGGTGAAAAGATTGTTGTCCTTATATCCGGATATCCAGGGTATTGCTGGTTTGAATGAACAGGCAACGTTAGGAGCGGCTAGGGCTGTCAAAGAAAAAAAACTGTCGGCTAACATCCGGCTCGTCGGCTTCGACAGTTCGATTTATCAAGTCAAGCTGCTGGAAGAAAGCAGTTTACAGGCTACGATCGTGCAAAAGCCGTTTAATATGGGGTATTTGTCCGTAGAAACGGCTGTACAAGTCTTAACCGGGGTAAAAGTAAATCCGAAAATCAACATTGAATCGCTTGTCATTACCAAAGACAACATGTATACCCAGGAAAATCAGGAGCTTCTCTTTCCACTGGTGGAAAGGTAGCGATATGGAGGAGGGATTAGATGAATATTGCACCAGTATGTAAAATTGTATGTTCACTTGTACCGCTTCTACTTACAGCTAATTTGCTCGCCGGCTGCATGAAAGAGGATGAGCATAGGCCGATTTCTCCCGACACTGATGCGAAGGCTTTTATAAGCTTCGTAGCTCCTGAATACAGCACGGCTACCCGGCCATTTTTTGAAAACCTGGTGAAAGATTTCGAGACGAAATACCCTAACATCAGGGTCGAGCTGCAAGTCATTAATTGGGATATTTTGGACAGCGCCTACAATACGATGATCAGCCGCAATCAGCCTCCGGATTTGCTGCTTTCGAACATTTACGCGCATTTTGCGAAAGATGGGCTGCTGAACAATATGGATGAGCTGCTTTCGCCAGGTTTGAAGGAGAAGTTTTACCCGTATTTAACGGAAAGCAGTAAATGGAACGGCGTGACGTATACAGTTCCTTTTGCAGCAACCATCCGGGAATTATACTACAACAAAGACATTTTCAATGAGGTAGGCATCACCAATCCTCCAGTAACATGGAAGGAACTGGAGGACGTTGCGCGCAAAATTAAGGATAACAAACAAGTGGACGGCTTTGGAGTCGATCTGACGGATAACGAAATTTGGGCTTATCTTTCCTATTTTTTCTACGGCGCCGGAGGAGGTTGGATGAAGAATGGCGAATGGGCCATTAATTCCCCCGAAAACGTGGAAGGCATCCAATTCCTTAAGAACCTTTATGAAAAAGGTTTGACGGATCCGGAACCGACGGTCACGACACGCGATGAAAAACAACGCATACTAGGCAACGGCAAGCTCGGCATGCTCATTTCCGGCAATTATTTTGAAGCAGTCGTACCGCGCGAATTTCCCGGGCTCAAATGGGCGAAAGGGGCGATTCCGGTTAAAGAGGGACAGACACCGCTGGTGCTTGGCGTGCAGGATGTTTGGATGTCTTTTCGGACGGATCACACGAATAAAGCGGCATTGTCCAAATTTCTTGACTTTATTTATGAGGATGCTCGCTATGAGGAGTTCGTACTTCGGGAAGGCTTCATTCCTACGATTAGGACAGTTGGCGATAAGTTGGCAGCCAATGACCTCTCCATGAGGCAGAATCTTGATTCGATTGAACAGGCCAAATTTTATCCGATCCATCATCCCGCATGGTCAGCCGTGCTAAACGCCACCCGTAATATGGGGCAGGCTGTTTTGCTCGGTCAGATGACACCGCAACAAGCACTGGATCGGCTTCAGCAAATCGCGATCAGCAAAAGCCGCTGAATGGATAAAGAGGAAAAGGCTGTCCCAATGCCATGAACATGGCGGGGGGGATGGTCTTTTTTATTGAGACGTCCCCACATTTAAAGTGAAAAGACCGCTATGGCGAGTCTGGTCCGGATAAGATGGAAAATTGATTGCATCCGTCATTCCGATTATCATGGCATAAATGGGTCTAGTCATATTTGAAGCGAGTTTCAAAACAGCGAACATGAGTCAAGGTATGCAACAGAGGCCTTGAGGCAAGTTTCGCAACAGCGAACATGAGGCAAGATACGCATTAGAGACCATGAGACGTTAATAGCGTACTAGTTTGACGTAGAATAAATGTAAAATGGTTAAAAACGAGCTCGATAGAACAAAAGTCCGTAATTAAAGAACGATATTCGCTATACATGGACTCTTGTTCTCTAAGCTACCTTTGGCGGTTGAATCACAAATATTTAGAGTCACTTGAGTGCCTTATTAAAGAACAGCGGGCCTTAAATTAGGAATGGTGAGTTAGTGGGGGGGATGGAAGAAACCAAGCAACAACTAAAGCAGCGTACGAGGAACGTTATGAGGCCCCATCATTCCCAATAACTGACGTAACCCTTTCAGCAACCGTATAGCTCACTTTAACGCGGAAAAACCGTCTAAAAGTGCCAGTCACGCCGAGTCCAGCTCGGATAAGCCGGAAAAACCGCGTTAACACCTGACTTCAGGGTGCTCAGCGCCGCATAGCTGGCACTTTAACGAGGAAAAGCCGCCTTAAAGTGCCAGTCACGCCGAGTCCAGCTCGGATAAGCCGGAAAAACCGCGTTATGCCGACCTTCCGTGGCACCCAAGGCATTGTGCCGGCCAATAGGTGGCCAAAGACAGAACAATTTCAACCATTCTCAGGACGATATTCAATGGTTGTTTCTCCCCCCATTCCCTATGATAAAAGTGTGAGAAGCTAATTTATATCACAATCGTTAGGGAGGTCATTACCAATGAAGAATTCGAAAAAAGCAGTGGCATGGGGCATGATTCTATCGACCGTGATGCTTGCGGTGTCGGGGTGCGGCAGCAGTTCAACGAATGCCGGAGCGTCGGTCAAGCCTGCAGAAAGCACCAAAGCGGCTGAAACGGCCAAGCCTGCGGACAGCGCCAAACCAGCAGGAACGAAGCTTACCGGGGATTTTGAAATCCAATATTTTGTTGGCGGATATGGCGACGCATGGTGGAAACAGGCCATAGCCGATTTCCAGAAACAAAATCCGGATTTGAAAATCAAGGAATCCGCCGGACCGAAAATCAACGATCAAATGAAACCGCGCTGGCTGCAAGGCAATCCGCCTGATTTCGTGTACATCGACGGCGCCGGCTCCAACACCAGACAAATGGTGACGGACGACCAGTTGATGGACATCACCGACTGGCTCAAGGACGCGAAGAACGCGGACGGCAAAAAGATTCTCGATCTCCTGATCGCCCAACCGGAAGAATACAAACCGGGAAAATCTTTTGCGATTCCTCTAGTTTTCGGCTCCTGGGGAACCTTCTACGATAAAGCGATGTTCAAAAGCAAAGGCTGGGATGCGCCTACAGATTTTGCAAGCTTCATGGCCTTAGGCGACAAGATTAAAGCGGAAGGCAAGATGAGCGTATATATCCACACAGGCGTATACCCGTATTACATCAACGGCAGCTTATTAGACCCGACGATCATCGCAATGAACAACTACGATACATCCATTTTTAAACGTATTAATTCCCTTGAAAAAGGCGTATGGAAGAGCGAACCGGTTACAAAAGCGCTGGCCAAAATTGTCGAGATGAGAGACAAAGGATTCATTGATAAAGGATCACCTGCTCTGAATCATACGGATTCCCAATCTCAATGGCTCCAGCACAAAGCTGCGTTCATCCCTACCGGCATTTGGGTGGAAAGCGAAATGGCGAAGGACATTCCGGCAGGTTTTGAATTCGGTTTCTTGCCTTCCATCGGTCAAGATAAAGGCGGTAAATTCGTAGCCAACCCATATACTTCGACCGTAGCCATTGCGAAAAAAGCGAAAAACCCCGATGCGGCTAAGGCGTTTATCCAATTTATTTTCACAGAGAAACAGAGCAAGGCATGGGCAGAACTTTCCAAAGCGCCATCGAACATTAAGGCGGATCTCGAAGGAACGAATGCGCCGGCGCTTACCAAAGAAGCCGCCAAATTTTATAATTCCCCGAATACGGTCGTCGCACCTGAGATCGTCATTCCAGAAGAACTGGTAACAGCCCGAAACAACGCTACCGTCGCCCTGACTAAAGGCGAAATTACGCCGCAGCAATGGCAGGATCGCATGGAAGAAGCGATGGACAAAATTCGCGCCAAAGAAAAGAAATAAGCAGATTAACCGGAATTTGACCGGTAATAAGGGGCTTCCTATCATGAAGGTCCCTTATTACCATACCGTTATTGAGAACGGAGGATCGTAATGAAAGAGAGCCAAACAGCAGCCGCAACCACCAAAATGGAACGAAAAATTGCAGACAGAAGCGGCACAGCGAAGATGAAGCGTAATGTATTTCTCCTTTCCTTCATCCTTCCAACACTGCTGCTCTATTTGGTGTTTACTGTGTACCCGATGTTTAAAGGCATTTATTTGAGTTTGTTTGATTGGTCGGGCGGTTCTGAAACGTACAATTTTATCGGACTTGGAAACTTCAAAGAGATGCTTCATGATGAAGTGATTTTGAAAACAATTCGCAACGATTATATTTTGGTCATCGGCAAAGTGATTGGATTTATGATCATGTCGCTGTTTTTCGCCGTCGCGCTTACCAGGTTTAATATCAAAGGCTCGGGCTTTTACCGGATCATCTTTTTTATACCCAATGTGCTTTCCGTTGTTGTCGTCGGGGTGCTCTGGCGTTACGTGTATAATCCGAACCTCGGATTTTTAAATTCGTTCATCTCCTTATTTACGGCGAAACCGTACGATTTTGCCTGGTTAGGCGATAAATGGTCGATATTCGCGCTGTTGCCGCCCTCGATTTGGGCGGGTATCGGTTTTACGATTATTTTGCTGGTTGCCGGGATTCTTAGTATTCCATCCTCATTATACGAATCGGCTGATATCGACGGCGCATCGCAGTGGAGTCAATTCTGGCAGATCACCCTTCCCCTCACGTGGGAACAGATCAAGACTTCCGTGCTTTGGATTGTCATGACGACATTAAACGGCTCCTTCGTTATCGTCACGATTATGACCTTCGAAGGCGGAGTCGATCATGCTACACAGGTTATGGGTTCCTATTTGTATATGAATGCATTCAAATTCGGCAAATTCAGCTACGGGTCTGCGATCGGCGTCCTCATTCTGATACTCTCTTTAATCACCACGGCAGCACTGCAGAGACTGATGAAGAGAGAAACCATAGAATTAACGTAGAGGGGTTATTGTGATGAGTCAGCGTGTCCGCAATCCGGTGTTTCGCCTGTTTTTCAATTTCTGTCTTGTAGTCTGGTCCGTCTGCGTCCTGTATCCGCTGATTTGGACGATTTTAAGCTCTTTGAAAGATAATCAGCAATTTTTCGTAGGCAAGCCCTGGGCTTTGCCTAAGCTCCCGCTGATTTGGGCCAATTTTTCCTATGTGTGGGGTAAATATAACTTTGGCCATAATTTTATGAACTCTCTGGTCGTAACCGTGGTAAGCACGGTATTAGGTGTGCTTTTATCGGCCACGACGGCATATGTGATTGCCCGCTTTACGTTTAGAGGAAATGGGCTGCTTTACTATTCGTATCTTTCTTACATGATGATTCCAACCTTTCTTGGCATCATTCCTTTATTTTTTCTGCTGAACGATCTTCATTTAACGAACAATTTGTTCGGTCTTATCTTGGTGTATGCGATCACAGCCGTACCGTTCGCGGTTTTTGTACTGGTCAGTTTTTTTAAAACATTGCCGAGCGAGCTGGAGGAAGCCGCTTCGATGGACGGCGCTTCGCATTACGGCATCTTTTTCCGCATTATGCTTCCGCTAGCCAAGCCGGGGCTGATGTCAGTAGCCATCATTACCGTGCTGAATATTTGGAACGAGTATGTTTTCGCCCTGATTCTGGTTAATGATCCGGCCAAATATACGATACCGGTCGCCATAGCGGTCATGCAGGGCGAAATGCAGTACCGGACCGAGTGGGGACCGCTCTTTGCTGCGCTGATTATCTCGATGGGTCCGACGATTGTTTTTTACGCGATTTTTCAAAAGCAAATTACCGGAGGGATTACCGCCGGGGCATTAAAAGGATAGTTATTACCGTGCTTCCGATGTCAGTCTTGTTAAAGCAAAACTCGAAGGAGAGTGTGCGAAATTGATATCGCTGAAACGTAATTTTGGTTGGATTGCTATTCTTTTTGTAGGTATGCTGCTGTTCTTTGGCGGGATAAAGGCTCATGCGGCAACGGCCGGGGACATCGCAAAATTTGAAAAAACAGACGACAAGACGTTTACCATTTCATCGGGCTCCGATCAGTTTAAAGTTATTTTTAACCGCAGCGACATGGTACGGATTTGGCTTGGTGTGGGCGGCAACTTTCAAGGTCCTTCCGGAAGAAGCTCGGCTACGCCCAAGGAACCGATTGTCATTAAGGACGACTTCGGTCCGGTAACCGTCTCTTGGTCCGATGAAGGCAGTTATTATAAAATGGCGACGGACAAATTCGTCCTTCGCGCTTACAAAAGCCCGTTGAAATTCGCGATGTTCAAAAGCGACAACGCGACCGTCGTTTGGCAGGAGGACGCACCGCTTACTTACAGCTCGTCATCGACGACGCAAAAGCTCGTTCGAGGTGCCGACGAATACTACTACGGCGGGGGGATGCAGAACGGATTTTTCTCCCATCGCGACCGCAAAATCGTCATCGCCAAAAATTACGGCGACTGGAGCAGCGGAACCGTGTCCAATCCGTCTCCGTTTTATTTAAGCACCGCCGGGTATGGCGTGCTGCGCAATACGTTTCAGGACGGAACCTATGACTTCGGCAGTCCTGCGCAGCTTACGCACAATGAGAACCGTTTTGACGCTTATTACTTCTATGGCGAATCGATCAAGGATATATTGAACGGGTACACAGACTTGACCGGTAAACCTGCTCTCATTCCGAGATGGGGGATGGGACTAGGGGATTCGGACTGTTATAACACAAGCAACACCAGCAATCCCAAGCCCGGCAAGCTTACGACGCCGGATGTGTTGAAAGTGGCTCAAGGTTACAGGGACCATGACATGCCAGGTGCTTGGGTTTTACCCAACGACGGCTATGGCTGCGGATATGTACAGCTGGGCAGTACCGTCCAGCAGCTTCATCAATTAGGGTTTTACACCGGTTTGTGGACGCAAAACGGGGTTAGCCAGATGGCGCAAGAAGTAGGCGTTGATGGCACAAGGCTTGCCAAACTGGACGTTGCATGGGTCGGCCCCGGCTATGACTTCGCGCTCGATGGTACCCGTCAAGCGTATACGGGCATTGAGAACAACTCGAACGACCGCGGTTATGTATGGTCCGTAGGCGGCTGGGCCGGAACGCAGCGCTACTCGACCGTATGGTCAGGCGATCAATCCGGAAGCTGGGAATATATCCGTTATCATATCCCAACCTTAATCGGCGCGGGGCTATCCGGGATTCCGTACGCAACCGGAGATATAGACGGCATCTTTGGGGGCAGCGCTCAGACGTATGTGCGTGACCTGCAGTGGAAGGCGTTCACCCCGATCCTGATGAATATGTCCGGATGGGCAGCCAAAGATAAGCAGCCGTGGGTTTGGGGCGAGCCGTATACGAGCTATAACCGTGACTATTTGAAACTAAGAGAACGTTTGACGCCTTATTTTTACACTTATTTGAATGAAGCGTACGAGTCGGGAGCGCCTTTGGTCAGAGGTATGTTGTACGAGTTTCCGAACGACCCGAATACGAAAAATACATTGACGCAGTACCAATTCATGTCCGGGCAATCGTTCCTCGTTGCGCCTGTGTACAAAGACGCTGCTGTGAGAAACGGTATTTATTTGCCGAAGGGCAAATGGATCGACTACTGGACAGGCGCAGAGCACTATGGATCCAAAATGCTGGACGAATATGCCGCACCGCTGAACCGATTGCCGCTGCTCGTTAAAGCCGGAGCGATCATTCCGATGTATCCGGACGTCCTGTACGACGGTCAAACGCCGCCGAACCCGATTACGTATGACATCTATCCGTATGGAACGTCCAGTTTCACCATGTACGAGGACGACGGCGTGTCGAAAGAACACCGCACCGGCAAATTCGCGAAGACGATCATTACTTCGATAGCCCCTCAAACGGGAACAGACGATTTAAAAATCCAGGTCGGCGCGAGTGTCGGGGATTACAACGGCAAACTGTCCGCACGCGTGAACCAATTCCAAATCCACATGCATTTGAAACCGGCCGGCGTGTCTGTAGGAGGCACTGCTTATGCGGAATATGCCAGCAAAGCGGAATGGACATCCGCAGCAAGCGGCTGGTACTTCGATGCGGCAGATAAGGGCGGCATCGTATATGTGAAAACCCCGGAAATGTCGACCAGTCAAGGATTTGAACTGAAGCTGGCAGGCTTCGAGGCTGATACGACGCCGCTTATTGATGCAACTGTTATTCCGCTGCCGGAGCCGGATAACGATCCGACGAGGATCGCCCAAGGAGATATCGCGGTCACTGCGACGAGCGCTGATGCAACAGCTCCTGCGGCGAACGTACTTGACGGAAGCAATGAAACGGTTTGGAGCACGAAACTGGATGGCAGTAACCCATTGCCACAGTCGATCACGCTAAATCTTGGAACGAAGTTTTCCGTGAATAAATTGAAATATTTGCCGATCCAGTACTTGAGTACGAACGGTATCATCACAGCTTATAACGTTTATGCGAGTACGGACGGCACCAACTATACGAAGGTGGCCTCAGGCACATGGAACGCAGATAAGTCGGAAAAAACTGTAACGTTCGCTACAGTGGAAGCGCAGTATGTGAGGTTGGAAGCAACCGCTGGCGTAGGCGGTTTTGCAGCAGCTGCAGAACTGAACGTATATCGCGACGGCTCCGTTCCCATACCGCTGCCGATTCCGAAAACGCAAATGACCGCTAGCGCCAAAAGCTTTCAATCGGGGAATGAACCTGCGAAAGCGATTGACGGCGACTCGAACAGCATGTGGCATACGAAGTGGGACGGATCGGATAAATTGCCGCAATCGATCACGCTGGATCTTGGCAAAGTGCGCGAGATCAGTCAGTTCCGTTATGCTCCCCGTCTCGATGCTGGCAATGGCACGATAACGGCTTACAACTTGTACGTAAGTGCGGATGGAACAAATTATTCGAAAATAAGCAGCGGCAGCTGGGTGAGAAACAACCAGAAGAAATATGTGCAATTCGCTGCGGTTAAAGCGAGATATGTGAAGCTGGAAGCGACGGCTGCAGTCGGCGGATTCGTATCGGCATCCGAGCTGGACGTCTACGAGGCTCCTACAGCACCGCCTGTTCTAGGCGTCATTTCAGATGGAAAGCCTGCGAATGCGGATAGTGAAGATCCGGCTTTCCCTGCGGCTAACGCGAATGACGGCAAGCCGGAAACGATGTGGTCCGCCAAAGATGCAAATCCGGGCCATACTTGGACGGTCGATTTGGGCAAAATGTATTCAATCCAAGGCTTGGAAATCTCGTTTGAACATCCTGACAAAGCATACCAATACAAGCTGGAAATCCGGGAACCGGGCAGCAGCAATTGGATTCAAGTCGTTGATCGCACGACCAACGCGGAAATAGGTCAAGTGCTCAAAAATGAGTTCGGCAGCCAAGGCCGTTATGCGAGAATTACTATTACCGGACTGCCGGATGCCGGAACCAAAGCGGCTATCATGGAAGTCAAGCTGATCGGCTTGCCGATCATCGGTACGGCACCGGTTACAGGTGTTACGCTGAATCCATCGTCGCTGAACTTGAACATTTTGGGCGCGCCTGTCACTCTTGAGGCAACCGTTTCGCCGTCGAATGCAGCGAACCCATCCGTAAGATGGAGCAGCAGCGACCCAGGCGTCGCTATGGTCGATGAGAACGGAGTCGTCACTCCTAAAGGACAGGGGAATGCTGTCGTAACCGTAACTACGGAAGATGGCGGTTTTAAAGCAACTGCTGATGTCAGTGTAACGGGTCAACAAAACCTGATTAAAATACCGCAGAGCCAGATGTCGGCGACGGCTGCAAGCTTTCAAGCGGGCAACGAGCCTGGTCTTGCGCTGGACGGCGATCCGAATACTTGGTGGCACATCAAATGGTTTAACGTCGACCCGCTGCCCCAATCTATCGTCCTAAATCTGGGCGGCACTTATAAAATCAGCAAGCTCGAGTATTTGCCGCGTCCGGATGCCGGAAATGGGACGATTTCTGCGTATAACGTCTACGTTAGTAATGATGGCGTTCAGTTCACGAAAGTGGCCAGTGGCGCGTGGCTGACGAACAATTCACTGAAAGAAGTGAATTTCGCTCCTATAGATGCCGCATACATCAAGCTTGAAGCAACTGCAGGGGTAGGCAACTTCGCGTCTGCATCCGAGCTTAATGTGTATAAAATCCAGGAAACAATTCCTGTGACGGGCATTCAACTGGACACAACGGCCGTTGTGCTCAAAGGAGAAGAGACAGCTCAAATCCATGCAACCGTACTTCCTTTGAACGCCACGAACAAAAAGGTGTCATGGTCCAGCAGCGCGCCGGAAGTGGCAATCGTTGACAATAACGGAGTGGTTAAGGCCGTCGGGGAAGGCAAGGCGATTCTTACGGTTACCACCCAAGAAGGAGGGTTTCATGCCAGCGTTTCCGTCATCGTGGACCGCACACCACCGGTCACAACCGACGACGCGAAGCCTGAGTGGCAGCGCACCGGGCAAACGATTCATCTGACGCCAACGGATGCCGGCAGCGGTGTTGCGGATACTTTCTACAGCGTTAACGGCGGGGAATTTGCCAAAGGCCTGACGATTGTCATCAACGACGAGGGTATTCATACGATCAAGTACTACAGCGAGGATCTTGCCGGCAATGTGGAACAAATGAAATCAACCCAGCTGAAAATCGATAAGACAGCTCCCGTTATTCAGACAACGGCGGTAACCCCGTCTACGGTCACCGTTTCGGTGTATCATACGGACGCGGTCAGTGTTCCGATTGTCATAACGGATGCGCTAAGCGGTGTCGCTGATGCGAAGGTTACGTTAGATGGCGCGGTCGTCAATCAAAACGTTACGGCGGATCCTTTATCGTTAGCGTTAGGCGTTCACGACATTGGTGTCACTGCAACGGACAATGCGGGTAACATTAGCGTACAGCATTATGTTCTAAACGTGATGATGGATATCGGGCACCTTGACGAAGAAGTGCAACTCGCTTTCGATAAGGGATGGATCACGAATTCAGGCATTTTGAACAGCTTGATGGCTAAGATCGACAACATCCAGAAGCAGCAAGGCGACGCTAAGCAAACTTTGAACGGATTGAACGCCCTGGAAAATGAGATCAGAGCGCAATCCGGCAAAAAGATAGATGCAGCCTTCGCGAACATCATCTTAGCCGATATTGCGTATATGAATAATCAACATTAATCAAAGAACCGCCTTTATGAGATAGAGGAGCCGTTGCGGCCACCATTGCTCATAAGGGCGTTTTTTTTGGAGCCGTTTCAGGGGAGGACGTGCGGCACACCTTTCTGAGCGAGTTGGACCCGGGAAATTATGATTTGCCTTGGTGTTGCATATTCTTAGCATAGAGAAATGGGCATAAGGAGGACGATCATGAAAGCATCCTTAAAACTTGAATTGGAAGAAGCGAGGGTGATGGTTGCTGCGGGAATCCGGGCGGCTGAAGAAGACAAAGCGCTAGAGACGATATGCATCGTCGATGACGGCGGCTATCTCATTGCCTTAGAACGCATGAATGGCGCACGCAATACGAGCCCTGAGCTCGCAATAGCTAAGGCGTTTACTGCGAGCGGACATAGACGTTCTACGCATCTGTTCAACCAGCCGGGCGGTCCGGCGACGACGACAGGCGAGGCGTTCGGCATTCATGCGATGATGCCAGGGAGATTTGCCATCTTCGTTGGCGGATTTCCGATCGTGGTGAACGGGAATGTCATCGGCGGCATCGGGGTAAGCGGCGGGAGCGGCGAGCAGGATAAATCCGTCGGCGTGGCGGCGTTGAAGGCTCTCCGGGACTTTTTAGGCTCTGCTTACGAGGTTATGACGGACCCGAATATAAAAAAATAAGCAAGAGTTGAACGTACTCTGTCTCCTGGCCAGCCCCTGTAACCCATTTGTAACTGTCTTGTTGTACATATAAATGAGAAGACGATGCAGCTGTGGCGAAGCATGGAGGGAATGCGAGTGAATAGTTGGGAAACGGAGTGGTTTGAGCGGAGAAGCCGCATGACGCCGGACAAGACGGCTGTCGTTGATGGGAGAACAGGGATGAACTGGAGTTACCGTCAGCTGCAAGAGCGGACCGAACGTCTCGCAATGGCTCTGCGACAATGGGGCATTAAGAAAGGTGATCGTGTGGCGCTGCTTGCGCCAAACGGTCTTTACTATTTTGAATTGTTATTCGCATGCGCCCGGACAGGAGCTGTCTTGGTACCGATGAACTGGCGGCTCTCGCCAGTGGAGCTTGCCTACATTTTAGAAGATTGCTCGTATAAATTGGTTTTCTATCATGAAGAATTGGAGGCACTTGCAAATTCAGTCGAGCCCGGGCTTCGCATAAGCTTGCAAAGTGAATCCTATGCTAACGCAGGTGAGGAGGGAATGATTGGAACAACTGTTCAAGCAACCGCCCAATATCAAGCATTGGCGGCAAAGGAACCGCTGCTGATGATCTATACAGGCGGGACAACGGGGAAGCCGAAGGGTGTTGTTTTATCCCACCGGTCGGTTTATGCGAACGCTTCGAATACGGTATTAAGCTGGGGGCTGACCGATCAGGATGTCACCATCACCTACCTGCCTATGTTTCATACAGGTGGAATTAACGCACTTTCATTGCCTGTTCTATTAGCAGGCGGCACAGTCGTCGTCGAGCGTGAGTTTGAGCCGGAACGAGCAGTAATGCTCCTTGTGTCTGCATGCTGCTCGGTCGTCCTGATGGTGCCGACCATGTATCATCTTCTTGTGCAGACGGAGTCCTTTTATCATGCACAATTTCCTCATATGCGTTCGTTCATATCCGGTGGCGCGCCTTGCCCGTTGACCATTTACGACGCTTTTGCGGATAAGGGCTTGCCGTTCAAAGAAGGGTACGGAATGACGGAAGCTGGGCCCAATAATTTCTACCTCACTCCGGCCGATGCAGCGCGCAAAAGAGGATCCGTCGGGCGACCGATGATTTGCAACCGCATACGCATCATGAACGAGCAAGGCATAGAGGCGGCTGCGGGCGAAGTGGGAGAGATTCAAATAAGCGGACAGCACCTGTTCGAAGCTTATTGGAATAATCCGCAAGCTACGGCTGACGCATGCTCGGATGGCTGGTTCCATACCGGCGATCTAGGACGCCGGGATGATGAAGGATTTTACTTTATTGTAGGCCGCAAGAAAGAAATGATCATCACCGGCGGCGAGAATGTATACCCGCTCGAGGTCGAGCATCTGCTGCAGCAACATCCGGCCGTTGCCGAGGCGGCTGTGATCGGTTTGCCCCATGCCAAATGGGGCGAGCTTGTCACCGCCGTCATCACACTGCGGCATGGCAGTCATGTCACCGGCGAAGAGCTGCAGGCTTACTGCGCTTTACAAATCGGCAAATATAAGGTGCCGAAAAAAATTCTGTTCGTCGCAACACTACCTAAGACACCCGTTGGGAAGATTGATAAAAACAGCCTCGTAACCGCGTTCAGTGAGCAGGGCTTAGATGGAGATCACCTAAATAACAAACAGATCGTTTCAGAATAAACGTTATCCAATGTTCGATTGGCCAAGTTTTTCCGGGGCTAAAAGGTTACTCTTCATGGAAAAAGAGATTTTCCCGTTATTTCCCGGGGGCAGCTGCTAGCTCCTTGTAAAATGATGCTTAGTACGTTCCACGAATTGGTTTTCTTTCGGTTAACCTATGGTAAAATAAGTGAAAAAAGCGTTTTCAAGGAGATGGACATGAGACCAGCCAAGTCGATCTTGGTCACCAAGATTACGCCGCCTCAGCTGAAAAAGAATACGCTGCAGCGGCAGTCGCTGAACAAACGGCTCAAGCAGGTGTTCGAATATCCGCTCACCATCGTGCAGAGCGGACCCGGCTACGGAAAAAGCACCGCGTTATCCTCATTTTTCCGCATGGAACGAATTGCGGTGTGCTGGTACAGCTGCGGCGAGCGCGAGGACGATCTGGTGCCGTTTTATCAATATTTGGTTCATGCGATACGCAAGCAGTATCCCGGTTTCGGCGAGCAATTAATGGCTTCCCTGGTCGAGGGTGCCTACGGCTCGGATGAGCAGGATCTGTATGTGCTAAGCGATACGCTCATGAATGAATTGACGCAAATCAGCGACGAAGTCGTCGTCGTTATCGATGATTTCCACCTTGTAGAACATTGCGTGCCTGTTAGCAAAAGCTTGGAATATATGGTTCGGCATCTTCCTCAGCAGGTACACCTTGTCATCTCCGTGCGAACCAAGCCTCGCTGGGATTCACTAACTGCTATGAAAGTAAAAGCGGAGCTGCTCGAACTGGGTGAATCGGATCTCATTTTCTCGGCTGAGGAAATTGATGTCCTGTTCACCGACTATTATGAACTCCCGCTCGGAGAGGCGGATGTTCACGCCATTTACCGGAAGACGGAAGGCTGGGTCATGGCCGTCCAAATGATATGGCAGCAGTTGACGCTGGGCAGAAATCTGGCACAAATTCTCGAACATGACGGGCGGTCGATGGACGATTTATTCCGCTTTCTGGCCATGGAGGTGTTCAGCAAACAGACGGAAGAGATTCGCGAGGCGCTTCTCCTTACCTGCATCTTCGATGATTTCCATGCCTCGCTGTGCAACAAGCTTTACGGTTGGAGCGATTCCCATTTAATGCTGGATCGGATATGCGGCCTGCGCTTATTTCTTTTCCAGACAGGAGAGCGTCAATACAGGTATCATGCCATGTTTCGTGAATTTCTGGTGCAGCGTTTGAAAAGCGATGAGACTCGCTTCCACGCCTTACATGAACGCGCTGCGCAGTATTATATCGAGTATCAGCAGCCGGAGGCGGCGCTTTATCATTACCAAATCATAGGAAACCAACAGGGAATTGCTTCTATTTTGCATGAATATGGGGAGATACTGGTCAAAACCGGGAGGCTCAGCAAACTGCTGGAGCTAACCCAAACTTTGCCGGATCACCTCCTCGACGACTATCCTTGGTTATGGGTTTATCAAGGTGAAGCGTACCGTTACCGCTGTTTGTATGATAAAGCGCATATTTGCTATGAGCGGGCCAAGGATTTGGCTGGACAATGGGTGAATGCCGGACGTGAGAACGATGGAGGCATCTTAATCAGGGCGTCTGCGCTGGAAGGGCAAGCACGCATTTTCCTCGATACGATCCAACCGAAAAAGGCCGACGCCTTACTCAAAGAGTCCTTGGAGCTTATTGAAAGCCTGGATGAACCGGCTAGAGGGTCCAATGAAGCTAATTTACGTCTCTTCAGCCTCCTTGCAGAAAATCTGGTCAATTCCGGCCGGGCCGCAGAAGCCCGGCAATGGGTCGTTCGCTGTCGTGAGCTGGATCCCGGTTTTAAGGACGACGTGCTGGAAATTCGCATGAACCTCCGAAGCGGGAAGCTGATGGCGGCGCTGCGTCAATTGGAGAAGCTGAAGCAGGAGGAGACCGTCAAGGGCGGCATCGTCCTTTCTCGCTCCCATCGCGAGCTGAACATCCTCGCTTCCTTGATGGAGTCGATGATCGGCAACCCCGATAAAGCGAAAGCTGCCGCCCAGGAGGGGATGCTGCAGGGCATCCGCACCGAATCGCCTTTCGTCGAAGCGTGCGGCTGGATGCGCATGGGTCATGCCGCACAGCTGCTGCCCAGCGTGCAGTTTGATGTGGTGCTGAACTGTTATCGCACCGCGCAGGAGATGATGGAAGGCCTCGAAGTTTCGCGAGGCAAAGCCGAGCCGCTGATGGGCCTGTGCTTGCTTCACGGCCGGGCGGGCTCGTTCGAGTCGGCACTGCAATACGGCAAGTTGGCGCTGCAGGAAACCGAGCAGGTTAGTGATAGCTGGCTTTCCGCATGGATTCGGCTAAGCATTGCGGTTGCGCACATCTATCATGGCAAGCTATCTGAATCTGACGAATTGATGGCCGGGGTAGAACTGCTTTTTGGCGAGTGCGGGGACAGTTACGGTTTAACAATCGCAATGCTATGGCGAACTTGGATCGCTTTTCAATCCGGGCGTGATAGGGAACGGGAGTTCCACGAACACCTCGAACGATTCCTTATCCTCATGCAGAATGGCGATTACGAATATCTGGTTCAAAAGCGAACGCTTTACGGGCCGAAGGACATACAGCAATTGGTCCCGATGCTGATTGCGGCGCAAAGCTGCCCGACCGTCAGTCATTACGCTTCTTTTCTTTTGTCCGGCCTAGGCTTGGAACAAGCGGCCTATCACCCTGGCTACACGCTCCGCGTTCAAACGCTGGGCGAATTCAAGGTTTTCCTGGGTGACAGAGAGCTCACGGATAAAGATTGGCAGCGTGGAAAGGCGAAGGAGCTTTTTCAATTATTAGTCGTCAAAAGGAAGCAGTTGATGCCAAAAGAAGAAATGCTGACGCTGCTCTACCCGGATTTGGATGAAAAAGCGGCGGTTCGGGATTTTAAAGTCGCCCTGAACGCCCTTCATTCCGCGCTTGAACCTGGACGACAGGCGCGTTCGAATCCGTTCTTTGTGCAGCGGCATGGCAATTCGTACGGCTTGAATTTGGCGTCCGGACTTATTCTGGACGTCGTCGAGTTTGAGGCGTATGCCAAATCCGCCTTGGAAGAAGCAAGCGGAGAGCGCACAGCGGTGCTGTTGGAAAAAGGATTGCAGCTGTACCATGGCGATTACATGCCGGACCGGCGCTATGACGACTGGTGTATTGAGGAGCGGGAACGGATACAGGTGTTATTCCTCAGATCATTGGAGCGCATGGCACAGTTGAACACCCACTCCGGGCAGTACGACCGAGCTATTCATTGGTGTGAGCGAATCGTACAGACCGATGCCTGCTGGGAGGAAGCGTACCGTTTGTTGATGTACTGCCATTACAAGCAGAACAATCGCAACCAGGCGCTCAAATGGTATTACCGCTGCTGTAAAGAACTGGACCGCGAGCTTGGCGTAACGCCGATGGATCGCACGAAGATGATGTACGATACCGTTATGCAGACGCATGTAACTGATTTGTAACCCCGCATGGATACAATGAAAATACGTAAGATCCATTATCCACTGAGGGGGCTTAACCATGTTAGTTAGAAAGTTAACGCGTATTGGCGCTATATCGATGATAGGGGCTGCAGTTGCATTAACAGGCTGCAGCCAAGGGAGTAACGGAACTGCAAGCTCAACGTCCAATGCAAGCACGACGCCTGCCGCGACTGTAAGCGCTTCAACGAACGCCCCTGCCGCCGGTTTAAATAAAACGCCGATCAAAATCGGCCTGCTGGCATCCAAAACGGGCGCACTGGAAAGCTACGGCAAACAGACCGAGCGCGGCTTCCAGCTTGGCATCGAATATGCGACCAAAGGAACGAAAGAAATTGCCGGCCGGCCTATTGAAATCATCGTGGAAGATACGGAAACGAAGCCGGATGTAGCGGTTCAGAAAGCGACGAAGCTGCTGGAAAAAGATAAAGTGGACCTGCTGGTAGGCTCCTCCAGCTCAGGCGATACCCTCGCCGTACTTCCTCTCGCCGAAGAGTACAAAAAGGTGATGATCGTCGAACCTGCGGTCGCCGACAGCATCACAGGCGCGAACTGGAACAAGTACATTTTCCGTACGGCGCGCAATTCCTCGCAGGATGCCGTCGCCGGAGCGGCCGCGATTGCCAAAAAAGACGTCAAAATCGCCACGTTTGCACCGGACAGCTCTTTTGGCCGGGATGGCATAGCCGCTTTCAAAACCGCGGCTTTGAAGCTCGGAGCGACGATTGTTACCGAGCAGTATGCGGATCCGAAGGCAACGGACTACACGGCAAACATCCAGAAAGTTGTCAGCGCGAAGCCGGACTACTTATTCGTTGTCTGGGCGGGTGCGAATTCACCTTGGAAGCAGTTCCAAGATATGAAAGTACAGCAGCAAGGCATCAAAATTTCAACCGGCGCCCCGGACATTGCTGCGCTGAAAACGATGAATGACCTGATCGGCATGGAAGGCTTCTCGGTCTATTATTATACGCTTCCACAAAACGACATTAACAAATGGCTCGTGGATGAGCACAAGAAGCGCTTCAACAACGAGGTGCCGGACCTGTTCACACCAGGCGGCATGTCTGCCGCACTTGCAGCGGTCGAATCGCTCAAAAAAACGAACGGAGATTCCTCCGCCGACAAGCTGATTCCTGCCATGGAGGGCATGTCATTCGATACGCCGAAGGGCAAAATGACCTTCCGCAAGGAAGATCATCAAGCGCTGCAGCCTTTGTATGCGGTAAGACTTGAGAAAAAAGACGGGTTCGATTATCCGGTGCCTGTACTCATCCGCGAGATGACGGCCGATGAAACGACACCGCCGATCCAAAACAAAAAATAAGCCTACGCAGCACACGGAGGAGACGCGATAACGGATTCGCCCTCCTCCGATTCCTATGTATTTCGTGCAGGAAGGGGTCAACCCATGGTACCGATTCTGGAAACGAAAGGATTGTCGATTACTTTCGGCGGCCATACTGCGGTGAGTGACGTTCATTTTCAAATGCCGCCCCACCATTTTAAATCGATCATCGGTCCTAATGGCGCCGGCAAGACGACGTTTTTCAACCTGCTTAGCGGACAGCTGAAGCCTTCATCGGGATCTATTTATTATAAGGGCAGGGACATCACCCGTTTATCCCCGACCGAACGGGCGAGGCTTGGCATTGGACGTTCTTTTCAACTGACGAACGTGTTTCCGAACTTGACGGTGCTTGAGAACGTCAGACTCGCCGTTCAGGCACAGGCGGGCATCCGCTACAACATGTTTGCGCATTTTCGCAAATTCAGTCACCTGGAGGAGCGAGCCTACGATCTGCTGCAAACGGTGCTGCTGAATGGCAAAGCCGAAGCGCTCGCCAAAAACCTCGCCCACGGGGAAAAAAGGAAGCTGGAAATCGCGATGCTTCTTGCGCTTGAGTCCGAAGTGCTTTTGTTAGACGAACCTACCGCCGGCATGTCGCTGGAGGAAGTGCCTGCGATCCTTGAAGTGATTCATAAGATCAAGCAGCAAGGCAATAAAACGATCATTCTCATTGAGCATAAGATGGACATGGTGCTCGATTTGTCGGATTCCATCCTGGTGCTATTCAACGGCAAGTTTCTGGCCGACGGTCCGGTAGCGGACATTATGCAGAACGAAATTGTGCAGTCTGCATACTTGGGAGGGCTGTACGATGACGCTTCTTAATGTACAGAACATCCATTCATATATCGACCAGTATCACATTTTGCAAGGGCTATCCTTTGAAGTAAACGAAGGCGAGATTACGGTTCTATTCGGCAGGAACGGAGCCGGCAAAACCACAACCCTACGTTCGATTATGGGTATGGTGCCGATCCGTAGTGGAGCCATCCACTATCAAGGAGATTCAATCGGCAATATGCCGACCTATGCGATATCACGCAAAGGGATTGGCTGTGTCCCTGAGGATCAAGGTATTTTCGGCGATCTGACTGTTGAAGAAAATATGAAAGTAGCCATGCAGAGGCGTGACGACGCTTCCCTGGAGCGGCAGGAGTGGATTTTGAATTTATTCCCCGATCTCAAAACGTTCTGGCACAAAAAAGCCGGCTTTCTCAGCGGCGGGCAAAAGCAGATGCTTTCGATCGCAAGAGCTTATGTCAATGACATTCAGCTGCTTTTGATCGACGAACCGAGCAAGGGGCTGGCGCCGATTATGGTCGAAAAGCTTATGCAGTCAATTTTGGAAATGAAAAAGAAAACAACGGTAGTCCTCGTGGAGCAGAACTATAGGATGGCGAGCTCGATCGGCGACCGATTCTATATCGTAGAAGAGGGACGCATCGTACGCGGAGGCGCCATGCCTGAGATGAAAGGCGACGCCGAACTTAGACGCAAATATTTGGGCATCGCGTGATGGATTTGCGAAGGAGGGACACTGCTTGGATGTACTTTTAAACCTTGCGATTAACGGGCTTGCGACAGGCATGCTGCTTTTTCTGCTGGCGGCTGGCCTGACGCTGATCTTCGGGCTTATGGACGTGCTGAATTTCAGCCATGGCGGATTATTTGCGTGGGGCGCTTACTCAGGGATCTGGTTTTATATGTTCTCGGGCAGCTTTATGATCGCCATTTTAGGTGCGATTGTGACCGGTTTGGGTCTTGGATTTTTAATGGAAAAATGGATTGTTCGCCCGGTTTACGGCAATCATGTCACCCAAATTCTAGTCACGCTTGGCGTCATGCTCGTGTTAAGCGAGATGTTGAAGGTCGTATGGGGGCCGAACCCGATTAACGTGCCTGTTCCAAGCTATCTCGATGGCAGCTGGCAAATCGCCGGCGTCATTTTCATCAAATACCGATTGTTCTTAATTGTTGCCGGACTTCTCGTATTCTCGGGTCTGCAAGTGCTGTTGAATCGAACCCGACTGGGGTTGATCGTGAGAGCCGGAGTGATCAATAAAGAGATGGTCGAGGCTTTGGGCGTCAATATTAAGCGAGTGTTCACCATGGTTTTTATGCTCGGTGCGGCGCTGGCTGCAATGGCCGGTGTATTCATCGCTCCCTATTCCGGCGTGATTCATGCTGAAATGGGCATGCAGTTCGCGATTTTGGCGTTCATCGTCGTCGTTATCGGCGGCATGGGAAGGATGAGCGGTACGTTATTCGCCTCGATTCTAGTCGGACTATCGGGAGCATTCATGGCCTATTTTGTGCCGGAGCTGTCGCTGGCCGTCAATATGCTCATCATGGTGGCAGTGCTGCTTCTCAAACCATCCGGGTTATTCGGAGCAAGGGGGTAAACGAAAGAATGTTAAGAGCGCTATCGAACCGATCCTTGCTTGTTTTTATCTTCATCGCCTTGCTCCTTGCGGTTTTCCCGCTCATTCATAATGAACGGGCGACTATGATCGTCATCACTCATATTTTCATTCTGGCCGTGTTTGCGATGAGTTACGACCTATTGCTTGGTTATACGGGAATCGTTTCTTTTGGGCATGTCATGTTTTTCGGGCTGGGCGCGTACAGTGTGGCGATTGTGATGCAAAAACTCGGTGCGACCATTCCTGCCCTGCTGCTGGCTGTAGCCGTTGGCGCTGTTTTATCGGCTATACTTAGCTATTTTGTCGGTATGCTGTCGCTTAGGCTAAAAAGCCATTATTATGCGATGCTGACGCTTGCTTTTTCAGGGCTATTCCTCGTTTTCGCTGAAAAATGGCGCTCATTGACCAAGGGCAACGATGGGTTTACTTTTTCCATCCCCGACCTCTTGAAAGATCGACTTACGTTCTATTACGTAGCGTTCATCGTCATGATCGTCGTATTCCTGATGCTGCGCAGATTCACATTGTCTCCGCTAGGCCGGGTGCTCCAATCGATCCGGGAAAATGAACAGCGCACCCAATCGCTCGGTTACGAAATTGTTCACTACAAAGTCATTGCCAGCATGGTGGCCGGAGTAGCTGCATCCGTGAGCGGTGCCTTGTATGTCGTGACATTGCGATTCGTCAATACCACCGTATTGTCCTTTGATTTAAACGTCGATGCCTTGCTGATGACAATTATCGGGGGCGTGGGTACGTTGTTTGGCGGCATACTAGGCGCGGCGATTATTGAGCTTGCACATGAACAATTGACCAGTTTAGCCAAAGTGCATTGGATCTTTGAGCGGTGGATCATCTTTTTCGGGTTGCTTTACATCCTGGTGGTCATGTTGTTCCCTAAAGGTATTGTCGGTACAGTCCGGCAGTGGAGGGACAATCGGCGGGAAAAAATATCGAGCGACGGGAGGGCTAAATAGAGATGGCTGACAATCAACAAGTGACGTCTTTTGTAGTGCGGTTTAGCCCGATGGGGCAGGAAGAGCATCCGGAGTCGAAACGGTGGCGCATTCGGGTGACACATGTGCAAGGACAGGAGGAAATGACCGTAGCTTCGATGGAAGAGCTGTGTGAACTGATGGAACAAATATTGGAGCGTGGATAGTAAGGATGAAGACTAATGCAGATTTGAAAATTGGCATACTCGGTACCGGGATTTACATCCCTGATCAGGTTATAACAGCCGGAGAGATCGCCGAAATCTCCGGTGTCCCGGAGCATATCGTCCGGACTAAGATGGGGATCACGCAAAAGCCGGTACCCAGTGAAGAAGACCACAGCTGTGCAATGGGCATCCGGGCCGCTCAAGCTGCACTCACGAAAACAGGAGTAGACCCGGCAGAAATCGATCTCGTGATTTACATCGGCGAGGAGTATAAGGAGTATCCTGTTTGGACGGCAGCCTTGAAGCTGCAGCATGAGATAGGCGCATTTAACGCATGGGGGTTCGATGCGGCTTTGCGCTGCAGCACGACCGTAATGGCGCTGAAGGTAGCGCAGAGTATGATGCGGGGAGATCCCGCGATCCAAACCGTGCTCCTTGCCGGCGGTTATCGCAACGGCGATCTTATCGATTACCGCAATCCGCGTACTCGGTTCATGTTTAACTTATCGGCGGGCGGCGGGGCGATTCTGCTGCGTAAAGGGCTGAACCGGAATCTTTTAATGGAGAGTGCATTAATCACGGATGGGTCTTTCTCCGAGGATGTCATTATTCCAGGTGGCGGAACGAAAAGCATTGGCGCGGGTCAGTCAGAGCGATTCGCCTCGGGTTGTTTTGATGTACCTGATCCTGAAGGCATGAAGGAACGGCTGGAACAGAAGTCGATGGCCAACTTTCTGGCCGTCGTGCGTTCTTCGCTGCAGCACAGCGGGTACACCGAGCAAGACATCGATTATATCGGCATTTTGCATATGAAAAAATCTGCCCATGACTACGTTTTAAACGAGCTCGGTCTTCGTGAGGATCAATCGATCTATTTGAGCGACTACGGGCATATGGGGCAGATCGATCAAATCTTATCGCTGGAACTGGCTATTCAATCAGGTCAAATCAAGCCTGGTTCCGTCGTCGTTCTTGTCAGTGCAGGGATCGGCTACGCATGGGGTGCAACTACTTTGAGATGGGGGTAGATGGAATGAACAATGTCGAACTGAAATCCGTAGAACTGAGTAATGGGGAAACATTAGCTTATCGGGTTCGATCCGGCGGGGAAGAACCGCTCCTGCTCGTACATGGAAATATGTCATCATCGTTGTTTTTTGATGTGCTTTTTGAAAGCTTGGATGCCAGATTTCAAGTGGTTGCCGTTGACTTACGTGGGTTTGGGCTTTCTACTTACAAGACTCCGATTCGCCGGATCGAGGATTTTTCCGATGACTTACTGTTGTTTGCGGATGCAGTAGGGTTACATGAATTTTCCATTCTTGGCTGGTCGACCGGTGGGGGGGCGGCGCTTCATTTAGCCTCGATGATCCCTGATCGTGTTCGTTCTGTAATTTTAATGGCATCGATGTCGACGAGAGGCTATCCTTTCTACGGTCCAGAGTCTGATGAGACAGGATCTCCGCCACAGCGGCTAACGACTCGGGAGGAAATAGCTGCACAAGAGAAATCTCAGGTGATGGCGGGAGCCATTGAACGGGGCGACAAAGCTTTTTTACGTGCCGTCTTCGATGCCGCCGTATTTACGTATGGGAAGCCGACGGAAGAAAGGTACGAAGCCTATCTGGATGAAATGCTGCTGCAGCGCAATCTAGTAGATGTGTACCATGCGCTCAATGTATTCAACATGACGAATGAGCCGCATGCAAGCTCGCTGGGTACAGGCGCTCTGAATCGTGTGAGCTGTCCTGTTCTCTGCATTCAAGGAACGGATGATCTGGTCATCACCCGGCAAATGACAGAGGAATTAGTGCAAGATTTGGGTGACAGATTGAAGCTGGTAGAAGGCCAAGGCTTCGGACATGCGCCGCAAATCGATGATACAGAATGGCTCGCACGTCATATTTCCCAATTCGTTCTGTCGTAATTGAAGGAGATGAGTACAAATTGCGTTTAGCTGGGAAAGTTGCAATCATTACAGGCGGCGGCAGCGGAATTGGGAAAGAAGCGTGCCAATTGTTTGCACGTGAAGGAGCAAAAGTGATCGTTGCTGAGTATAACGAGCAGGCCGGGCAAGAAACGGCCGCTTGGATCCGAGCAGCAGGCGGCGAAGCGATGAGTATACAAACGGATGTATCAGACTTGGACAGCGTTGAGCGCATGGTGGCTCAAACACTCGAGCAATTCAGCCATATCGATATTCTGATCAATAATGCGGGAATCACGCAGGACGCAATGTTATCCAAAATGACACTTGAACAGTGGCACCGAGTCCTGAACGTCAACCTGAACGGCGTGTTTTACTGCACGCGTACGGTGGCTCCGCATATGGTTAAACAAGGCAGCGGCAAGATCATCAATACCTCCTCTATCGTAGGCGTTCAAGGCAACCTCGGTCAAACGAATTATGCGGCAGCGAAAGCCGGAGTCATTGGCATCACGAAGACGTGGGCAAAAGAACTTGGTTTCAAAGGGATTAACGTTAACGCGGTAGCGCCTGGCTATGTGGAGACAGGAATGGTAGCAACCGTGCCCGAAAAAGTGCTTCAAGGAATGCTGGAAAAGGTACCATTGCGCAGACTCGGCAAGCCTTCGGACATTGCCAGCGCTTATTTGTTCTTGGCATCGTCTGAGGCCGATTACGTAAATGGAACCGTTCTGGAAGTGAATGGCGGGTTATCGATATAAAAATAAAATACAAGTTATGGAAAGAAAGCCGGAGAGGTTTAAGCTCTTTGGCTTTCTTTTGATCAGGGGAGGACGTGGGGCTCACCTTTCTAAGCGAGATCGACGATATGGAGCGCTGATCGAAGCTGGAACGATGTTATTCAGCGTTAGAGACGTAAAAAGTAAATGGAAACGAGTGAATAGCGATGTTTTTCAGCATTACAGAGTAGAAAAAGGCAGTATGGTGAGTCAGAGCGAAGCAATAGCGATGGTTTTGAGGCTATCGATTTATTGGAGATAGTTTTGACGTGAACGGAAACATGCAGAGAATGTATATGATTTTTCGTATTCATTTACAGAATCAGGGCCCAAATCGCGTTTTGTGTATGAAATTTCGAATAGAATCGACTGATTCGATGTGTGCGCCGCTCATTTTGTATGATTTTTCGCATACATTTTGTGGTCCCCGCAGATTTCCGAAGGTATGAACAGTTAATCGACAGCCTCGTTTTCATCGTTACTGATTTGAAGAGGGTAGATGCCATGCCTAATTTCATCCTAATTCGCAAATGTATGGATATACACGCAAAAGAACCGTTTGGGAAAACCGGAAGCCCGGGAAGACCTTGACGGTTTTTCTTTGTTATATAATATTAAAATTATATTTAAATTATTATTGCATATTCAATGATTAAAGATATATAATATAAATAATAATCAAATGCTGTAGTAATACAATTGCAACGAAATGTTGAGGGGAGAGATGATTATGGGTAGCCTGGCATCATCGATGGAGTTCGAAAGAAGAAAGTTTGAAAGACTTAGCCCTTATGATTTTACGAGTCCGGTATCAGGTCGTGTGAAATGTAACGAACACGATGAATGCGGGGAAACTGCCTTATATCCATTGTCTCCTTTGTCTTTGACGCTGTATTTTGCTTTTGATTATGAAACGGAAATTGGATAAATCCGGGCAATGCCCATACAATCACATGTAAAGCCTGCCGTTATTCGGTAGGCTTTTTCTTTGTACCATGGCATTCTCCCCATGACTCAGGTGTGCGTTAAAGGAACACATCGGCTCACTATCCCCGTGGCTCAGAGGTGCGCAGAAGCAATACATCATCGCACTATCCTCGTGGCTCAGAGGTGAGCTGATGTAACACATCATCGCATTATCCCCACAGCTCAGATGAGCGTTAAAGGAACACCTCAGCGAATCTCCCCATGGTTCAGAGGTGCGCTGAAGAAACACCTCAGCGCACTATCCTCGCGGCTCAGGTGTGCGCTGAAAGAACAGATCGGCGCACTATCCCCGCGGCTCAGAGATGCGCTGAAGGAACAGATCATCGCACTATCCCCGTTGCTCAGTGGTACGTTGAAGGAACCCTCATCGCACTATCCCCATGGCTCAGGCTGCGTTTGAAGAACACCTCAGCGCACTATCCCCGAGGCTCAGACTGCGTTTGAAGAACACCTCAGCGCACTATCCCCATGTCTCAGAGAAGTTCGGGCGAATGTGATGGACATGATTACGGAGGTGATAATGGTGCCTTTATGATTGTGTCTTTATCAGACGTTTGTAACTTATATAAGTCGGGATTTAGAGTTTTATTGCCTTCATGGTTATTCGGAGGTTTGGTGATTCTGAGTGTAAGGGATAGTGGCGATAAGGGGGGCCGAAAAGAAATAAACAAACAATCTGTATTATATAATAAATAAAATTATTATAATTTTATAAAACAGTATTGAACATATTACGTTCATGTGTTATATATTATATTAACAACAACAAATTGTATTAATACATTCAGAGGAGGAGACAACAATGGATTGTCCGACATGTCAAGGTAATGGGGATTTGGAAGAAATGAGAAGCACAGATGAGCAGCTTCAAAAAGAAGGGGCTTGCATCACTTTCGGTCATGATCGGGTGTTGTGGCCGAATACTTGCCCGGTTTGCGGTGGCAGCGGTTTTCTGGACGTATCTTTTTAATCAAACAAACCCACTTAAAGGAGTGCAATAATCATGAGCCAACAACGTCAAACCGAGCAACGTCAAAGAGAACAACTGCAAGCAAGCTGGAGTTCCAAGCGATTTAATGGAGTGACTCGCCCTTATTCAATTGAAGATGTACTTCGACTGCGAGGTTCTGTGATGATCGAGCAGACGTTAGCCGAGCAGGGGGCTCGTAAGTTTTGGCAGCGGGTTAATGAAGAGGATTTTGTACCCGCACTTGGGGCTCTTACCGGTAATCAAGCCGTACAGCAAGCTAAAGCAGGATTAAAAGCCATTTATTTAAGCGGTTGGCAAGTTGCCGCAGACGCGAATTTATCCGGTCATATGTATCCCGATCAAAGTCTTTACCCAGCCAATAGCGTACCGAGTGTGGTGAAAAGAATTAATCAGGCGCTGCAGCGCGCGGATCAAATCCAACATGCAGAAGGCAAGGGCGGTATCGATTTTTACCTTCCAATCGTGGCTGATGCAGAAGCTGGATTCGGCGGACCGCTTAATGTGTTCGAGCTGATGAAGAGTATGATTGAAGCGGGTGCGGCTGCTGTCCATTTTGAGGATCAATTATCTTCCGAAAAGAAATGCGGTCATTTGGGCGGCAAAGTGCTGCTGCCGACGCAGCAAGCTGTAAGAAACTTGATCGCTGCAAGGCTCGCTGCAGACGTGATGGGTGTGGAGACAGTGCTGATCGCACGGACGGACGCGAACGCAGCAAGTCTGCTCACGAGCGATATCGACGACAATGATAAGCCTTTCGTCACCGGCGAGCGCTCACCTGAAGGTTTCTTCTATGTAAACGCCGGACTGGATCAAGCGATTTCCCGCGGTCTTGCTTATGCGCCATTCGCGGATTTGGTTTGGTGTGAAACGTCCGAGCCGAACTTGGAGGAGGCAAGACGTTTTGCTGAGGCGATTCATGCAAAGTTTCCGGGCAAGCTGCTCGCTTACAACTGCTCGCCATCGTTTAACTGGAAGAAGAAGCTGGATGAGCCTACCATCGCCAAATTCCAGCAAGAACTCGGCAAAATGGGCTATAAGTTCCAGTTCGTGACATTGGCTGGCTTCCATGCGTTGAACCACAGCATGTTTGAGCTGGCTCACGATTATAAAGATCGCGGCATGGCAGCGTACTCTCAGTTCCAACAGACCGAATTTGCTAGCGAATCGAGAGGTTATGAAGCGACTCGCCATCAGCGTGAGGTAGGAACCGGGTATTTTGATGAAGTGTCGCAAGTCATTACGAGCGGAACGTCTTCTACAACTGCGCTCTCCGGATCGACGGAAGCGGAACAATTTGCCCATTGATGCCGGAAATCAAAGGAGATGAGACTATTGATCGATCAAACATTACCAACGGGTATTGATCTCCTCCACAACTCCGTAAGCAGGGGGGAGCGGGAGAAAATTCTCACACCGGAAGCGCTGGAGTTCGTAGCTACTCTGGAGCGTACCTTTGGAGCAAAAAGGCGTGAGCTGCTGGAACAGCGGAATCTGAGGCAAAGCCGTATTGACGCAGGTGAATTGCCGGATTTCCAGGAAGTTACAGCAACGGTTCGCGGCAGTGAGTGGACGGTTGCGCCGATTCCTGCGGATCTTCAAGACCGCCGAGTTGAGATCACAGGTCCGGCAGGCGACCGGAAGATGGTCATTAATGCGTTCAATTCGGGCGCATACGTATATATGGCCGACTTCGAAGACGCCAACTCACCAACTTGGGAGAACACGATCGACGGTCAAGTGAATTTGAGGGATGCGGTGCTTCGAAATATTAGCTTTACGAGTCCCGATGGAAAAACTTACCGGTTGCAGGATCGTACCGCTGTGTTGAAAGTTCGTCCACGCGGCTGGCATCTTGAAGAGAAGCATATGTACGTTGACGGGAACGCCGTTTCCGGATCGCTTTTTGATTTTGGACTTTTCTTTTTCCATAATGCGCACGAATTAATCCGGCAAGGCAGCGGGCCTTATTTTTACTTGCCCAAGCTGGAGAGCCATCAGGAGGCGCGCCTTTGGAATGATGTCTTCGTCTTTGCCCAGCAGCAACTGGGAATTCCGCAAGGTACGATTAAAGCAACCGTGCTGATCGAGACGATCGTCGCCGCTTTTGAAATGGATGAAATTTTGTATGAACTTCGAGAACATAGCGCAGGGCTGAACTGCGGGCGATGGGATTACATCTTCAGCTATATTAAAAAGCTGCGGAAGCAGCCTCATGTCATCGTCCCTGACCGGGCGCTGGTCACGATGGAATCGCCATTTATGAAAGCCTACTCGCTGCTAGCGATTCAGACGTGCCATAAGCGCCAAGCCCCTTGTATTGGCGGGATGGCTGCGCAGATTCCGGTGAAGAACGATCCGCAAGCGAATGATGAAGCGATGGCCAAAGTAAAGGCGGATAAACTTCGCGAGGTGACGAACGGTCATGACGGTACTTGGGTGGCCCATCCTGGACTGGTACCTGTTGCGAAAGCTGTTTTTGATGAACATATGCCTACGTCTAACCAGATGGATCGGCAGTTGACTGACATCCGGATTACAGCTGAACAACTGCTTGAGGTGCCTCAAGGGCGGATCACGGAGAAAGGGATTCGGACCAACGTCAGCGTCGGCATTCAATACTTGGAAGCATGGCTTCGGGGGTATGGCGCCGTTCCCATCAATAATTTGATGGAAGACGTCGCTACCGCGGAAATATCCCGCGCCCAGTTATGGCAATGGATTCATCATCCGAAGGGGATTCTCGATGACGGTCGCGATGTAACGGCGGATCTGTTCCAGCAGATTCAATATGAAGAATTGGAAAAGATTAAATCAACCATTGGTGAAGAAGCGCTTCAGCATAGAAAGTTTGATCTGGCAAGTGCGCTTTTTACGCAGATGACGGTTTCGCCGGAATTCGAATCCTTTTTAACCGAGCAAGGGTATCGACATTTATAGAGATTGGACAGGGCCTTCGTGAAGGCTCCTGTCTTTTTTCGCTGAGCTGTAATATAATTGTTTCAATGTTATAGAACAGTTCAGCGAGGTGTGAACAATGAACACGGGACATTCGGAGCTCCATACGAAGCACGAACAAATTACGAAGTACATAGAATCTTTGCCTGTCGGCACGAAATTGTCTGTCAGGCAAATCGCCCAGGACCTTGATGTGAGCGAGGGAACGGCTTATCGGGCCATTAAGGAAGCGGAGAATATCGGGCTGGTTAGCACGAAAAGGCGAATTGGCACGATTCGGATGGAGAAGAAAGAAGAGCCGGTTATTGATAAACTTACTTTCGCTGAAATCGTGAATGTGGTAGAAGGTGTCGTTTTAGGCGGTGCAACGGGGATCCATAAAACGCTGAACAAATTCGTGATCGGCGCCATGCAATTGGAAGCGATGCTCAAGTACATTGAAACGGGCAATTTGCTCATTGTCGGTAATCGAGTGCAAGCGCATATGTGCGCGTTAAGCCAAGGCGCAGGGGTCTTGATTACAGGCGGATTCGATACGACGCCCGAAGTGAAAGAACTGGCCGATGAATTGAATCTTCCGATTATTGGCAGCTCGTATGATACGTTTACGGTCGCTACCATGATTAATAGAGCCATGGAGGATCGGCTTATCAAGAAAAAAATTATGATCGTTGAAGATATCGTTCGACAAGACAGTCCGGTTTACTCGCTGCTGGCCACGAACACGGTGAAGGATATGCAAAAGCTGGTCGAGGAAACGACACATACCCGATATCCGGTCATCGATGAACATCATATGCCGGTCGGCATGATCACGACTAAAGATATTATCGGCGCAGCGCCTACTCAGCGGATCGAAACGTTGATGACGCCGAATCCGCTCATGATCTCCTTGAAAACATCCGTAGCGTCAGCCGGTCATACGATGGTGTGGGAAGGGATTGAGCTGCTGCCTGTCATTGATGCGAATCGCAGAATGGTCGGCGTTATTTCCCGTAAAGATGTCATGAAGGCGATGCAGTACATGCAACGACAACCGCAAAATGCAGAGACGTTCGAGGTGCAAATTTATGCGGGCATCGACGAGCTGCGGGATGCCGAAGGCAAGTTGTACTTCAAGGGGGTTGTCACACCGCAAATGACCAATTTTGAAGGACTGGTGTCTGAAGGCGTGCTGACCACCATCATGATTCGTGCGGCCTATCGAACGGTTCAGGAGCAAAAGAAGGGCGATCTCATTCTGGATAGTTCCTCATGCTATTTTTTGATTCCTTTGCAAATTGATGACGTGATTGAGATTGTTCCGTCCATTGTCGAGATGAGCCGCAGATTTTGCAAGATTGATATGGAAATTGTGACGAACGGTACCCGTGTTGCGAGATCGATGTTCACAGCGCGTATTTTGTAGGAGATAGCAAAAGCAAACCCCCGAATTCCTCTTTCATGGAGGTATCGGGGGCTTTTTATTTTTATGGCAAAAGGCCTCTGACGTACTGTACCGTCATATCAATCGTATCATCGGCAAGCATCTCTAAGGAGATATCGATGCCTGGCTTATGCTGGTGCAGCTTGTCGAGGAACGATTTGGTTTGGAATATGCCTGCTCCAGAGCGTACTTGTTCCAGTTTATCGCCCTGTAACAATACGTCCTTTAAATGCGTAAGGACGATACGGCTGCCGAATGCGGCGAAGGCTTCATCCAAGAAAGCATCCTGATCCAAGAACGATTCCGGCGAGAGCAAATTCACAGGATCGAAGACGACGCCCAAATTGCTGGATGGGACTTCTTCCAGGATTCTTGCCATCTTTTCCGAGCTGGAAAGGGTATGAGTGAATACTGGCTCCAATCCGATAAAAACGCCCCATCGCTCTGCTTCCTCGGCGAGTTCCTCGACGGTTTGCTTCAGCGTTGCCCATCCGATCTCTTCGTAGCGCTTAAGGTCTTGAGCGAAATATGTTTGCAGATCGCCGGTTTCCGTCGCAACAATCGAAGTTCCGAAATCCCGCGCAAAGCGTAGATGCTCCTTGAAGCGGTCGATTTCAAGGCGTCGCTGCTCGCGATCCGGATGTACCGGGTTGATGTAGCAACCAAGAACGCCAATCCGCAGGCCGGAACCGGCGAACTGCTCGCCGATGTGATTGGCGAGACCCGGGCTTAGCTTGCCATGGCTCGTATCGATATCGCTAATCGCTTTGCTAAGTGCAAGCTGAACGAAATCGATCCCGCGCCCGCTTAATTTGGCGGTCAATTGACGAAGCGGCAGCTGTCCGACGGCATGAGCGAGTGTGCCGATGCCCATCTATCTGGCCATCCATCCGCCGTCGACGCATACCACGTGGCCGTTCATATAGTCGGAGGCCGAGGAGGCCAAGAATACAACCGGACCCTTCAAGTCTTCCGGCGTGCCCCAACGTCCGGCCGGGATACGCTCCGTGATGGATTGTGTACGCTTTTCATCCTTGAGAATCGGTGCAGTATTATTCGTTGTCATGTAACCGGGTGCGATCGCGTTGATCTGGATACCTTTTCCAGCCCATTCGTTTGCCAACGCTTTGGTAATGCCGGCTATGGCGTGCTTGCTTGCCGTGTAGCCAGGCACATTGATACCGCCTTGATAGGTGAGCATAGAGGCGATGTTAATGATCTTGCCGCTGCCGCGCTCCAACATATGACGGCCAACAAGCTGGCAGAGGAAGAAAGCGGAATTCAGGTTTAAATCAATCACATCATGCCAATCCTGTCGGGCATGATCGACTGCAGGCGTGCGGCGAATGATGCCTGCATTATTGACAAGGATGTCGATGCTGCCATAAATGCCTACAGCTTTGCTCACGACATCGTCTAGAAGGTCTTCATTACTGAGGTCAGCGGTAATGAGCTCAGCCTGACCGCCAAATGCGCGAATCGCCTCTACAGTTTGCACGCTTTCTGAAGAAGAAACGGCAATCACTTTAGCCCCTGCTTCCGCAAGCCCGATGGCCATCGCTTGACCGAGGCCGCCGGAAGCGCCCGTAACGAGGGCGAATTTATCTGTCAAATCAAATAAACGCATGAGTGGCACTCCTTTTACCTACTTATTGAGTTTCGACGTGAACTCCAGCCTGACGGAATTGCTCCGCCGTTTCCGCAGGAAGCGCGCTGTCGGTAAGAATGACCGATATTTCCGACAGTGCGGCAAAAGTTCTTAACGCGCATTGTCCGAATTTATAATGATCCGCGACGACATAAATGGTTGCACTTGACTGGATCAATGCTCGTTTGTAGTCGACGAGATCGCTTGTATAAATGGTGAAACCTTGCTGCAAGTGCACGCCTGTGGCGGAGAGAAACGACTTCTGTATGTTGAGCTTGCTGACATAGGCGGCGGCTTCCGGGCCTGCGAGCATATTGCGGATTCGATGGCCTCCGGGAACGACAAGTCGGATTTCAGCTTTATGCACAAGCTCAGAGATGATGTACAAGTCGTTGGTTACGACCGTTAGCGGCTGGTTATCGAGCCGCCTGGCAATTTCGAGCGTCGTACTGCCGCCATCCAGCGCGATAATATCGTGCGGCTGGATGTAGCGCAGCGCGATTTCGGCGATTTCAATCTTCTCGTCCGCATGCTTGACGATCGGTTCTTTCGCCGAAAGAATGCCGAGCTGGTCGCTCTGTGCGAGCATGGCACCGCCATGGATCCGCAGGAGCAGCCCTTTTTCCTCGAGCTTCGCCAAGTCTTCGCGAATGGTTTTGCCCGTGACCGAGAGGCGCTCGCTAAGCTCGCTCACTGTCACTTCTTTCTGTGCCAGCAATATTTCCATAATGGTTTCATATCTGCGTAAAGGGTTCATCTGTATGCATCCGTTCCATTTCTAAATGAGGTATACGGATTATTTTAAATCTTTCATAGCAACGGCGTCCATATCTTCGAAAATTTGATTTTCGCCGGCCATGCCCCAGATGAAGGTATAGTTGCTGGTGCCTACGCCGCTGTGAATGGACCAGCTTGGGGAAATGACAGCCTGCTCATTGCGCATGACCACATGGCGAGTTTCCTGCGGTTCGCCCATCATATGAAAAACAACACCGTCTTCCGGCATATCGAAATACAAGTAAACTTCGGAACGGCGGTTATGGGTATGGGATGGCATGGTGTTCCACATGTTGCCTGGTTTCAGCAATGTCATTCCCATAACAAGTTGACAGCTTTGCACGCCACCAGTGTGGATGTAGCGGTAGATCGTGCGCTCATTCGAGTTCGTGATGCTGCCCAAATGATTGGGAGATGCTTCGCTGATGGCGATTTTTACCGTAGGATGAGTGGCATGAGCAGGCGTGGAATTGAAGTAGAACTTCGCCGGATCGGCGGCGTTGTCGCTTGCAAACGTAATTTCTTTTGCGCCGCGGCCGATGTAGAGCCCGTCCTTGTTATCCATCGTGTACACAGTTCCGTCCACAGTTACGGTTCCTCTGGCGCCGATGTTGATGATGCCGATTTCACGACGCTCCAGGAAATAGTCGGCCGCCATGTCTTTTTTATTGGCTTCTAATTGAAGAGGGCCGTTAACCGGCACGATGCCGCCGACAATAAAACGATCCACATGCGAGTATACGGTTTTCACTTCGTTAGGTGTGAACAAGGTGTTAATTAAAAATTCTTCGCGTAAACGACTAGTATCAAAATTTTTCACTTCTCTTGGGTGTGAAGCGTAACGGATATCCATTTCCATGTTCAATCTCTCCTTTGGTTGTTCAAAATAGTTTATATAAGTTCATATAGGTTTAAGTTACTCCAAATGTGTGAATTAGGCAAGTGAGAATTTTAATGATTCCGTAGATGACCGGGCAATATGAATAATTGCCTTTCATTTGGCAAACAATGACAGCAATGGATTCATGATTTGTACGCAGGAGGGATTCAAAATGGATAAAAATCATTATTTCGATCACATTTGCAACGATACGATTCCGACGCAGCCTGATGAAGAGGCGACGACGCCGACCGATATGGTAAGTGAAGCGATTGAAGAAATCATGGACAATATTAAGCAGGCGTTCACCGGTAACGAGCAGGACGAGCGTTCGCTTTGAGATGAACATGAAAGAGGCTGAACCCTAAGTAGCTTAGCTACTGAAGGTCAGCCTCTCTTTCTTTTGAAACGGGGAGTGTATTACGAGGTGGAGGCGGTGGGCACTCCGTTTGTGTGAGTGTTTTATTTCGAAACGGGCTGATCCGTTACTGCTGCCAGCGAGGGACTGCCGGCAGCAGCGTGGATGGTCTTATTGAGCTTTCCCATCCAAATGAGATAACCCATTGCGACATAAGTTGCGCCCCAAAAAAAGGCGAACCATCGTTCCAACCCGGGAAGCCCGAACGAAATAATCATGATGACGATCATAATAACGGTCCAGCGGGGGAATACTTTGGCGCGGAAGGTCATTATCGCCAGCAGAATGGTACCCAGCAATAAGCCCATACCGGATACGGCGCCCGTTACGCCTGCAAACGCACCTTCTTTTGCATAGAAACCGTACGCAAACAAACCGTAGAAATTGGAGGCGATCATTAAGTTCCCGATCATAATCAATAGAGCCGTGATAAATCCGAGCACCCCGGTTTCACGGGATTGTGCCATATAGAGTGCGATGGAACAGACGGTCATTAAGATGCAGGCCGCATAGCCGCAGATCACCTCTGGCGTGCTGTCGTCCCCCCACAAGAAAGAAGACGGTGTCATCCCCATTCTTATAATTCCCGCCAACATACATAGAAAACCAAGCCATTTCACTACCTTTTCCGCTGTCATTTCATTCAGCCTCCGTTTGACGTGTTTACTTTCTGAAATGAATCATATCAAAGGAACATTCCTGCCCGCGAGAGTACCTTCTACCTATTGGACTCGGGAAATTTGATAGTGATTTTCGGGAAAAGCATTTGAGGTGATATACAGATTTTTAGGGGTCGGCTATAATTTTCCTATATGTCTTTGGTCCAGGAAGGCAGGTAGTGGAAATGACATCACCGAAGCTGAGCATTCAAGGCGACTTTTACAGGCAAAATGGAAGTCATCTTGTCAAGTTCTTTCAACTTTTTGTTATCGTATTCAGCCTCGTAACGATTCTATTTTTTATTGGCAGCATAGCAAGTTACTTCGAGACCCTTCGCACTGAATGTATTTTGCAAGCTTGCGGAAGCTTGGCGCCGGCTCCGCCGACAACCATTAAGGCATTGGAGCAATACCATCTCACGCCCGATACTTATGCTATCGCCTTTGTTGTGATCGATTGCGCACTAGCTTTTATTTTTTATGCTGCTGCGGGAATTATTTTTTGGAAATGCAAAGGTGAGCTCATGGCCGTTCTTGCCATCCTTGCTTTGGTTTCATACGGCACAACCTTTCCTGCTTTGGTCTTCATCGCCTCAGAAGGGAAGCCATGGTTGGATACTTGGAACAATATCGTCGGGGCGGTCGGCTGGATGGCGCTTTTCTTATTTTTCCTGCTTTTTCCGACCTGGCGGTTCTCTCCCTCCTGGACGTATGCTTTCTTCATACCGTTTTGCCTCATCCACATATTCGGCCTTATGTTCCCGGGCTCCATGGTGGATTTACACCAATGGTCAGGTACGGCAAGAATAGCCGTTTACATCGTTGCTATCGGGCTTATGATTTTCTCGCAGTTTTACCGCTATAGGAAAATTTCCAGCGCCGAGCAAAGACAGCAAACCAAATGGGTCGTTTACGGTGTCTCGATTTCGTTTGTCGGTTTTATCGGTATAAGTGCATTGTTCGTATATCCGGCATTAGCTGATATTCCGGTTACTTATTTGTACTTAAATAGCGCGTTGCACGTTTTTGTCGCAGTCATTCCGTTCACACTGACGTTCGCAGTGCTGAGGCACAGGCTATGGGATATTGACCCGCTGGTCAACCGAACGCTGGTGTATGGGGCGTTATCGCTTGCTATCGTTCTGATCTACTCGTTGTCAGTTCTTTATTTAAGCCGTATGTTCCGGACAGAAGGGAACTATTTCATCTCTTTGACGGCGACTTCCGTTGTGGCGGTTCTATTTGTCCCGATCAAAGAGCGGCTGCAGCGAATGGTGAATCGTATGTTAAAAGGAAGACATGATGATCCCTATTCGGTTCTAGTCGAGCTCGGCGATCAGCTTACTAAACCGGTTGACCCGGATGCAATGTTAGATGTCGTTGCAGGTTCAATTCAAGATGCGCTCAGGCTTCCTTACGTAGGAATTTTCATCAAATTGAACGGAAAAGAAAGACTGGCAGCTGAGAGCGGAAAGCATAAATATGAATTGCATGAATTCCCTATTATTCATGGCGGAGACGACCTTGGATCACTCCATTTATCCAGCCGTTCGCCAGGTGAAGCGTTCAGCGCAGAGGATCACAAATTGTTGAATGTGCTGCTGCGTCAGGCAGGGCCGATTGTCCAGAACGTTATTATGACGGTCGGCAATAAGCTGCTGGCGAAGGATCTGCAAGAATCGAGTGAACGGCTCATTCTGGCCAGAGAAGAAGAGAGGCGGCAAATTCGCCGTAATCTGCATGATGATCTCGCTCCACGCTTGATGTCATTAGCATTTAACGTTGCAGCCGCCGAGCAGTATATTAAAAAAAGTCCGGACACAGCCATCGAGTTGCTTGGCGAACTTAGGAAGACCATTCGTTCAACCGTCGATGAAATTCGTACGATGGTTCACGATATGCGGCCGCCCACACTTGACGAGTTCGGTTTGCTCGGCTCCATCCAAGCGCGGCTTGATGAAATTTTAAAGACCTCCATGCAAGCATCTTCTTCACTGCAAGTGGCCCCCCTGCGTGTGAACTTGCATGCTCCGGGAGGGCTACCCGCGTTGCCTGCGGCGGTGGAGGTAGCCGCTTACCGGATCGTTACGGAGTCGCTCGTCAACGTGGTGAGGCATGCAAAGGCAACACTTTGCGATGTACATATTCAGATCGATCCGACCAATGAGCTGATTATTGAAGTCATTGATAATGGAGTCGGCTTGCCCAGCCGTATCAAGCCTTACGGTAATGGGGGAATCGGCATAACCTCCATCCGTGACAGGGCGGCAGAGCTGGGCGGCCAATGCATAATTGAAAGAATGGAAGCAGGCGGCACTAGAGTGAAAGCGCGGCTGCCATTTTCACTGGAGGTGGAATAAAACATGAGAGTCCTGCTTGCTGACGACCATCCGTTATTTCGTGGCGGTGTGCGAAATTTAATTCAAACCACAGAAGATTTGAAAGTAATCGGAGAAGCAGCTACCGGGGAAGAAGCTATTGAAATGGCAGTTGCCCTACAGCCGGATGTTATTGTGATGGACATTCGCATGCCTGGCATTAACGGAATTGAAGCGACCAAATTCATCCGAGACAAACTACCGCACATGAAAATATTAATTGTCACGATGCTCCAAAATGACAAGTCTGTCTTTAAGGCGATGCAGATGGGAGCAAGAGGCTACGTGCTGAAGGACGCGGGAGAAATGGAGCTGTTGCAATCCATACGCATGGTCGGAAGCGGCGGAGCCGTCTTCAGCTCGGATATTGCGGAACGAATGATGCATTATTTTTCACTGCCTCAGCAGGCGGAACCGCAGAATCCTGCACTTGCCGAGCTGACCGGCCGCGAAATGGAGATATTGGAGCTAATTGCGAGCGGCCATACGAATGGACAAATTGCGGCCCGTCTCCAACTCAGCGTGAAGACCGTCGCTAACCACGTCACGAATATTTTGAATAAGCTTGAAGTTGCTGACCGGCACGAAGCTAAACGATTGTTAAGAAACTCCCTGGATTCGCTTGGAACAGAAGAAGAAGAGGATTATTAAAAGATGAGCCGTCGCTTATTCCAACCGACATTAACGGAGCAGGACTTTCATCCGCAGGTGCTCGCCTATTATTTTAAGCAATGGAATGGCTTTCACATGCCTTTTCACCGCCATGACGCTACTGAAATTATGTATACAATTCAAGGCTCTTGCGAAGTTGAAATTCAAGCTGGGCAAGCCGGTCTGGATAGCGTGAGCCTGAAAAAGGGCGAATTCATTATTTTGGATGCGAACGTGCCGCACCGCCTGATTGTCGATGAGGCGAATCCTTGCCGAATGCTCAATGTCGAGTTTCGGTTTGTAGATTGTAAAGGTGTTTTTCCATCGATCAGACAGCTAGCTTCGGATGAAGTCGTGCTATCGAGCCTGTTGAAGACTCAGTCTTCTTTCTTGGTACTACGCGACCCGGACGAGGTCTATCACATTATGAAAAGTCTCGTACTGGAGCTCGATAAACCGGGGATAAAAAGCGAAACCATGGTGCAGCTGCTCATTGCTCAGCTGCTTATTCGAATCGCAAGACTTCGAGCAGAAGCAGACAACAGCGGACTTCCGCAAGGTGAATGGTATGTCAAACAGAGCATCGATTATCTCCACCAGAATTATGATCGTGAGATCCAGGTGAAGGACATTGCAGGAGCTGTCAATCTTCATCCGGGCTATTTACAGCGTATATTCAAAACACAAACGAAACAAACGCTGATGGAATATTTAACGATGATCCGTATGGAAAAGGCTAAAATGCTGCTGGTCGAAACCGATGTGCCCATTACGGAAATTTGCGATTATGTCGGTGTGGGCAGCCGTCAATATTTTCATATGCTTTTCAAAATGTACACGAACCAAACACCGCTCGAATTTCGCAAATCGGTCTCGGCTCAAAGATGGGACTATCCGGAAGAAAGTTAGAATCTTTGACATTCTCAAAGGATATTGGTGAGGAATTTGGTAACGCTCTCTCATTGTCGCTTGCTACAATTGGAATTGGGAAAGTAACGACAGAGAGGAAGAGTGCCGTGTCATTTAAAGTTGTTTTCGTTGGTGCTGGAAGTATTGGATTCACTCGCGGACTATTGCGTGATTTGTTGGCCGTACCTGAATTTCACGATATTCAAGTGGCTTTTACAGACATCAATCCGCATAATTTGGAGATGGTGACGGAGCTGTGTCAACGCGATATCCGGGAAAATGGTTTGTCGATAGACATACAAGCAACGACGGATCGCCGAGAAGCGCTGCAAGACGCCAAGTACGTGCTATGTACGATACGTGTGGGCGGATTGGAAGCTTTTGCGACAGATGTGGATATTCCGCTAAAATACGGCGTCGACCAATGTGTCGGTGACACGTTGTGTGCCGGTGGCATTATGTACGGGCAGCGAGGCATTGCCGAGATGCTGAACATTTGCCGTGACATTCGCGAAGTCGCTGCACCTGATGTATTGCTGCTGAATTATGCCAATCCGATGGCGATGCTGACATGGGCTTGCAACAAGTACGGAGGCGTCCGCACCATCGGGCTGTGCCACGGCGTTCAGCACGGTCATCATCAAATTGCCGAAGCGTTCGGTCTGAAACAGGAAGAAGTGGACATTATATGCGCCGGCATTAATCATCAAACTTGGTATGTGCAGGTTCGACACAACGGGGAAGATTTGACGGGCAAGCTGCTGGAAGCGTTCGAAAACCATCCGGAATTTGCCCGCACGGAAAAAGTACGCATCGACATGCTGCGCCGCTTCGGTTACTACAGCACAGAATCGAACGGTCACTTAAGCGAGTATGTGCCTTGGTACCGCAAGCGTCCGAGTGAGATTCAGGAATGGATCGATATGGGCAGCTGGATCAATGGGGAGACAGGCGGCTACCTGCGAGTATGCACGGAAGGACGCAGCTGGTTCGAAACGGATTTCCCGAACTGGATGAAGGATCCGGCTTTTGCTTATGTGAAAGAGAAACGCAGCCAAGAGCACGGTTCCTACATCATCGAAGGCCTGGAGACGGGGCGGTTGTATCGCGGTCACTTCAACATGGTGAACAATGGTGTTATCGCTAACCTGCCGAACGATGCGGTCATTGAAGCGCCTGGCTATGTCGATCGCAACGGCATCTCAATGCCGCATGTTGGTGACCTGCCCCTAGGACCTGCTGCTGTATGCAATGTCAGCATTTCCGTGCAGCGTCTTGCTGTGGAAGCTGCGGTTCATGGCGACGACAAGCTGCTGCGCCAAGCTTTTATGATGGATCCGCTTGTCGGGGCGGTATGTAATCCGAAAGAAATATGGCAAATGGTCGACGAAATGCTGGTCGCAGGAGAACAGTGGCTGCCACAGTACGGGACTGCGATTGCGGAAGCGAAGAAGCGCCTTGCATCCGGCAATTTGCTGCCTACACGGGATTACGAAGGTGCCGCACGCATGAAGGTAAAAACCGTGGAAGAAATGCAGCAGGATCGTGAAGCCGCGAACAAAAATGCGGGCGAAGCCGATAAGGGAAAAGACCGGGCCGCCGTTAGTTCCTGATGGTTCATTTGCATTCAAGTATGTTCATATGGGTTCTTATCCGTTATAATGAAGGAGCAAGCGAGGGAGGACCGCTTGGTCCTTTTTCGTTTTTCATCCAACCGTTTGATTGCGAAAGGGGAAGCTTGAATGTCTAATATTGGCGTATGGGAACCGGCAGAACCAGGCGTGAAACGCTGCATATTGAAAGCCGAAGTGGGATTGATGATGATGGAGGTTCATTTCGAACCTGGAGCTGTCGGCTATCAGCATAGTCATGTTCATGAACAAATGTCATATTGCTTAAAAGGCAAAATCGAGTTTACGATAAATGGCGAAAAAACAACGATCGAGCAAGGGCAAACGATTTACATCCCAAGCGGAGCTCAACATGGCGTCACTGCACTTGAAGCCTCAGCCCTGCTGGATGTCTTCACACCGATAAGAGAAGATCTCGTGAAACGATAAAGTCTGTTACCTGTTCCAGTTGCGTTTGCAGCTGGTTTTTTTTGTGAGGGAAATGAGTGCATTTACATACGTGAAGGGGTGCAACTTTGGCCGTAGTAGAAGGGGACGAAAAGCGTGGATTTGGTTTTACCGAAGCTTGTTTTTACGTGATCGGGGACGCTGGCGGTGAAGCTGCTCGTCTATTCGGCGATGCTGGTCGTCATCCCGCTGCTTGTTGTAGGACTGATCTCGTTTCAGAAATATTCAGAGGTGCTAGCGCCCCTTTTGGGCGCTACAGGGGCGAATAGCCTGGGGGCTGCGTCTGAAAGGCCCAAAAGGGCCTTTACAGCGCTGGATCCCGCGCCATTGGCGGGAAAGGCGCTCTGTAGCGCCCCTTTTGGGCGCTACAGTGGCGAATAGCCTGGGGGCTGCGTCTGAAAGGCCCCAAAGGCCTTTACAGCGTCGGCTCCCGCGCCATTAGCGGGAAAAGCGCTCTGTAGCGCCCTTTTTGGGCGCTACAGTGGCGAATAGCCTGGGGGCTGCGTCTGAAAGGCCCCAAAAGGCCTTTACAGCGTCTGCTCCCGCGCGATTGGCGGGAAAAGCGCTCTGTAGCGCCCCTTTTGGGCGCTACAGGGGCGAATGGCCTGGGGGCTGTGACTGAAAGGCCTAAAAAGGCCTTTACAGCGTCGGCTCCCGGTCCATTGGCGGGAAAAGTGCAGTTTCTAGCTGTTAACAAGCTTTGCCGCAACAGCAGGGTGAAGCTTGTAGCACTTGATGCGCTTTTGCCCAGCGCCTGCAGGCAGCAGCAGTCTTTTCTCCGCCATCGCCAGCAAGATACGACGAGCCTTCTTTTGTCCGAAACCAAACTTTTCGCATACGTCACGAGGTGTAAGAAATCGGTCGATGGTCTGAGTGAACCGGCAGATTTCTTTTTCAATGTAGTTCATCTCAACAACTTGCTGCTGCGTGTCTCCGAAATAGCGTCCCATAAATTGCTGCAGAATTTGCTCACACATTCGCGGGCGATCTTTTACATCATCATAGGTAAAGCGCAGGACTTTCCAACCATCAATGATTAAGTGATTCTGACGCATCCACTGGTCTGAAAACTGCGAACGGCTGATATGGGCCGAGTGGGTGCCATAACCATCGATCTCAATGGCAAGCCGCAGAGAGTGGCGTATAAAAGCAAAGTCGATATACCTGTACCCATCACGAAAGTCCCTCACTTCATATTCAGGATGCAGATCCTGAAAGTCGTCAAAAGCCTTCCACCACACTTGTTGGAGGAATAATTTCTCCGCATGGCCATGCCCTTCTTTAAGTCTTCTTAATCGCTCGCCTTTTTCTAAAAGAGAGATGTTGTTGCAAGAATACCCCGTGCAATTTTTCGAACGAATCCATATGTACACTAATTCACTCCCCAGAAAACAAATAAGCCGCTCTCCTAGAGCAGCTACAAATGCTGAACTAGGAAAGCGGCGTGTGCTTCACAACCGTTTGAGATAAGTATAGCATGGATCCCAGAAAACTGGAAGTACATGAGAGAGTTGGAAATGTTTAAACATGTTGCAACCGGGTTGGTATTATTAGGTTCACAGGCTATCGCACGTGATCTATGAGCGCGATAAGGTTCACAGGCAATGGGACGTGGTCTAAGAACGTGATAAGGTTCATGAGCTATGGTGCTTGCTCTATGAACGCGATAAGGTTCATGAGCAATGGGGCTTGCTCTATGAGCATAATTAGGTTCTTGTACTAAGAGGCTTGCTCAATGTGCGCAATTAGGTTCTTGCAATACGAGACGTGATCCATGAGCGCGATCAAGTTCATTTATGGGGTATGACCCATGAGCCATAGGTCAAACATGTTGTTACATCTAACCACACGTTTACTTACCCCTCGACCCCCACCATCACCGGAATCACAATCTCAACCTCCGTGCCCTCACCAAGGGCGCTGCGATACGTCAAGTTGTAGGGCTCTCCGAAATAATGGCGGATGCGCTCAATGACATTCTTCACGCCGTACCCGCTGCCGCTTATTTTGCTGCGGCTTGTTCCGGCCATGATGTCGTCGACTTGGTTCTGGCGCATACCGACGCCATTATCTTGAACCACAAGGCGGATGCTCCCATCTGTCCGTTTTGCGCTAATTGTGATCGTCCCCTCGCGAGTAGTGCGCCCCAAGATGCCGTGAAGAATCGCGTTTTCTACGATAGGCTGAAGCGTAATTTTCGGAATCGCATGATCGAGCAGCTCTTCAGGCACCTGAATCTGGAAATCGATTTTGTTCTCGAACCGGATGTTCTGAATTTGCACATAAAATGAAACATGCTGCAGTTCTTCACGCAAGGTAATGATGTCTTTGCCATTGCTTAAGCTGACTTTATAGAATCGCGCTAACGCCTTGACGACTTTCTTGATGTCTGTGTTGAGCCCGCTGTCTGCCATCCAATTAATGAGATCGAGCGTGTTATATAGAAAATGCGGGTTAATCTGCGATTGCAGCGCCTTCAACTCCGCGTTCTTAACCTCTTGGCCCAGCCGATACTGTTCCTTGTTCATCGAGCGGATCTGTTCAACCATATAGTTATAGGTCTGAATGAGCTCGCCGATTTCGTCCTTCCCCTGCGTTTGAGCGAGAGCGATCAGATTCCCCTTCTGAACGTCGCGCAACCGGCTTGTCAGCTGTGTGATGCGGCGGGTGACGGAGTAGGAAAATAAATAAGCCAGCAAATAAGCGACTGCGGTGACGATGAGCAGCAAAACTAGCAAATCATTGCGCAGTTGATGGCTCTGCTGAACGACTTCGTTGAGCGGGATAACTGTAACCATACCCCAATTCGAGGGAAGCTGCCGATACAAATAGTAGTTGTTATTGCTCTGCCAATCCAGCGTAACGGCATCGCTCTCTGTATCAGGTAGCTGCATCCCCGCGAAATCGACGGGGTCCGATGCAAGAACGATTTGGTGGTTTTGATCAACGAGGAATGTCTCGCTCTTCTTCACCACATTCGCTTTTTTCAGCATCGTTCGCAGTGTCTCCCCCTGTACATCAACCCGAAGCTGCCCGATGGGGACGGAGTAGTTGTTCGGGTCGAGGATGCTTCTGACCACATACAGAGAATCTTCATCATGTGTCGCATTAGCGCCGAGTTCGGCAGATGTGCACCACATGTACTTGGCGTGCTGCTCGTTTAACTTATTGAAACAGGAGCTGTTTACGGTTTGGTCCAAGGGTAAGAAGTTTTCCAATTCATTGGAAAATATAAATGCCTTGGGTACATAGAGCAGCACCCGAGAGATATCGAGACTGTCCTGCATCGACCTGAGCAATTGCTTCAGACTGCTGTAATCCTGCAGCTCGTGGTTAATATCCTGTCCGACATTCACGTCCATCAAAATACCGGAGACCGTCGAGTTTGACACCAGGACATTGGTCGTTTCCGCGATCCGCTGCACACGGTAGCTTAAAAACGAATACGTCTGATCAAATCCTTGTTTGGCCGAATACGTCACGTGATTGATAATAATCGCAGACATTTTATCCGAAGCGATGAACTGATAGAAGCCGAGCGGCAAAATAATGAGCAGCAAGTAGCTGTACATGATTTTATGCCGCAATTTGGTGTTGTACAGCCATTTACGGAAGATTTGGATGAATGAGAATATCATGATTGACATCGCTCCCGATATTCCGTTGGGGTCATTCCCGTATATTTGCGGAAGCTTTTGGCAAAATGCTCTCCGTCCTTGAAGCCTACCTGGAAGGCGATATCCAATACTTTTAACCGGTCGCCCCTCAGCAAATCTTTTGCTTTTTCCATGCGATATTCCGTCACGTATTGCTTGATCGTTTTACCCGTAGCCTCTTTGAAAATAGAAATCAGATGCGAAGCCGTCATCTGCATATGCTCGCTCACTTCCTGGACGGACAAGTCGTCCTCGGCAAAATGCTGATGAATGTAGCGGATTATTCTCGAGCTTGTGGAGGCATTCGTTCCGTTACCTCGTTCTCTGAGGGCTTGCTTCAGCTCATCGAGCTTCAGCAGCACGGCTTGATGAATATCATCGAGATAATGACATTCCAAAATGAGCTTCCACGGCAAATCTCTTTCTTTCGTTGTCTGGAACAAGACGACGTTGCGGCTTGCGGCAAATTTATCCATGTCCAGCATGAAGCGGTAATATAGCTCTTTGACGCTGATGATCATTGTTCCCGGGTATTGTCGTATATCGGATGTGACTGCGCCGAGAAGTCGCGTCGACTCGTCGAAATCTTCCTCGGCCAATGCTTCCTGGAACCGGTTCAGCAGCTGAGGAGAGGCTTGATAATGCTGCGCATGAGCCTCGCTGCCGTAGCTGTCATGTATGTTGATCGAGCATGGCTTATGAAAAAAAGCTTCCTGAAGACGAAGAACGGCGCCCGTATAAGATTCGATCAACCGTTTTGCCGTAGGCACGATGTTTCCGGCGGCAATGGAAAATGGTTTGAATTGCTTTTTAAGAACAGCTGAAAGCTCGTAACACAGGTGATGCAAGGTTGAGTGATCTACAGGATTTTGTTGCCTTGAACATAAGTGAAGAATGATGTGGTTGTCATCTTTCAAAGCAAATAAATAAGGAATTTCAAGCAGCGCAGGGACCTCGCCAAGCAATTTCGCAATGTCCTCCTTGGTAATCGGAGGCGTGACGAGCTTAACCAGGACTGTTGTGGCCGGCCCGTTCAGCTGCCCCTCAAACCCGGCCGCAAGGAGCCTGTGCTGCAGCTGATCCTCATCGAAGGCGCCACGAATGAGCTGAAGAGCTGCTTCCTGCTTGATATAGTCTTTATTTTCCCTGGCTACTGCGTCATTCGCTTGATGCCGTTGTTCATCCCGGCAGATGGCAACGGCACCGCGGATCGCTTCTTCCAGTTCTTCAATATCGATGGGCTTCTCTACATAGCTAACCGCTTTCAACGAAATCGCCGCTTTCAAATATTCCTTGTCCGCGTAACCGCTCATAAAAACAATCTTGCACTGCGGATACTTTCTGCGCAGGTGAAAGGCGAGCTCGATGCCATCCATCCGCGGCATGCGAATATCGGAGAGCACGATATCGGGCTGGAATTGCTCACAAAGGGCCACAGCCTCCAAGCCATCTACCGCCTCGGCAATCTCGGTAATCCCGAGATCCTCCCAATGGATTGATTTGCGAATACCTTCTCTCGTGAATTTTTCATCCTCTGCGAAAAGAAGTTTCAAGCAGACTTCCCCCTTTTACGTACGTGTACAACCAAGATGTAGCTCTAGAGTAACGCATAAAAAGAACCAACGCTACTGTCTTTGGGAGTCATCTGCAAAACTTACAGGCAATCGATATTTTGTCGGGTTATCCGGCGTTATCGAACCTGTTAATTTAATATACAGGAGAGACAACTAGAACCGGATGGGGGAAGGAATAGAGATGAGAACTGGACTCTTATATCGCATCAAAACCAAAAAAACAATGCTGCTGATGATTGCTCCGGCGGTGATTTACTTCTTGCTCTTCAGTTATTTGCCGATGGCCGGCATTGTACTGGCGTTCAAGCAGTACAGGTATGATTTGGGCATTTTTAACTCGCCCTGGGTGGGTTTGGATAATTTTAAGTTTTTCTTCATGACGGGCGATGCGTTCAGGGTGACGCGAAATACGATGCTTTACAACGCAGTATTTATTCTCGTCAACAATGCGCTGCAAATCGTCGTCGCCATTCTGATGGCGGAGATCGGCAGCAAGCTGTTCCGCAAAACGGCGCAGACGCTCATGTTTTTGCCGTATTTTTTATCCTGGGTTGTTGTCGGCGCAGTTGCTTATAATCTCTTTAATTACGAGCATGGTACGGTAAATACGATTCTACGCTCGCTGCACATTCCGGAGCTGGACATCTATACGACGCCTGAATATTGGAAGTATATCTTGGTCTTTTTCTCAGCCTGGAAAGCTGTCGGTTACGGCGCGGTCTTTTATATGGCCTCTATCCTCAGTATTGACCGGGAAACGTATGAGGCTGCAGAAATCGACGGTGCGAATGTGTTTCAGCGCATCATGCGCATCACGCTCCCGTCCTTGCGCCCGACGATTACGATCTTGGTGCTGCTCGCCATCGGCGGCATTTTCCGCGGAGATTTCGGGCTGTTCTACCAGCTTGTAGGCAACAATGGACTTCTTTATCAGACGACGGATGTGATAGATACCTACGTATACCGTTCGCTTCTAGTGAACAATGAGATCGGCATGTCTTCGGCAATTGGCTTTTATCAATCCATTCTGTGCTTTGTGACGATCATGATCACGAATTTTCTGGTGCGCAGATCGGACAAAGATAACGCATTATTTTAAAGTGGGGTGAACCTATGAGTACGACTACTGTGAAAAAAAACCACTTGGATCAGCGCTTGCTGGATGTGATCGGTTATGTGCTGATCAGCCTCATTTGCTTGGCCTGTCTGGTCCCATTCCTCCTCATTATCAGCGGTTCTCTGACCAGTGAATCGTCGATAACAAGCGAAGGATTCCGGTTATGGCCCAAGGAGTTCTCCTGGGATGCCTACGCCTTTGCGCTCAAGCATCCGCAGCAATTTGTCAGCTCTTATTTGTTGACGATCGCCTTAACGGTAACAGGTACAGTTGTGGGATTGTTCATTTCAGCTATGGCGGCCTATGTGTTGCAGCGTCAAGATTTTGAGTGGCGCGGAGGATTTTCCTTCTTCTTTTACTTCACAACGCTATTTAATGGCGGACTGGTGCCATGGTACATTTTGATGGTTAACTATTTGCACATGAAAAACACATTTTGGTCGCTGCTGTTGCCTCCGCTGCTCAATGTGTTCTATATTTTGATTCTGCGAACGTTTTTGCGGAGCATCCCGGATGCAATTACCGAATCGGCCAAAATCGACGGAGCCGGAGATTTTACGATCTTCATCCGATTAATTCTGCCTTTGGCCAAGCCGGGCCTGGCGACCATCGGCCTTTTCACAGCACTCAATTATTGGAACGACTGGTTTAACTCTCTGCTGTTTGTACAGAATGAGAAACTGTATACCCTGCAATATTTGCTCTATAAAATGCTTGGCAATCTCGAGGGGATTCGCAAGGTGATGGAAATTTCCGGGATGCATGTCGCCGATTTGCCGGGAGAAAGCTTGAAAATGGCATTGGCCATTCTGGTAACGGGTCCGATTATCTTTTTGTATCCGTTCGTCCAGCGGTACTTCGTCCAAGGCTTGACCGTCGGCGCTGTGAAAGGGTAACCCCGGGAAATACCGTTCCCGGTTATCATAAATCATTTATCATGTTTATAAGGGGAGAAAAAAATGGCAAACTCCAAGAAATTAGCCAAGCTGGGTCTTGCATCGCTCTTTGTGATGGGTACTGTCCTTTCGGCTTGCGGCAGCAAAGACGCTAGTCCTTCTTCAAGCACTTCAGCGGCGCCTCAAGCAAGCGCTTCAGCGACGGCAAGCAATGGTATCGACACCAGTAAAGAAGTGAAACTGAAGATGGTTTTGCTCGGCTCCAAGCCGAAAGCTTTTGATGAAGTCTACGGTGAAGTGAATAAATTGATGAAACAAAAAATTAACGCGACCCTTGACGTCAGCTTCCTGGATTGGGGAGAGTACCAACAGAAATATCCGCTGATGTTTGCAGCGAATGAGGATTTCGATCTCGTATTTTCGGCAACTTGGTCTTACTACGCTCAGCAGGCTACGAAAAACGGATTCATGGAACTGACGGAAGATATGCTGAAAAAATATGCGCCGAAGACGTGGGCAGAAGAGCCGAAAGTCGCATGGGATCAAGCCAAAATCAACGGCAAAATCTACATGGTGCCGCAAAATAATTTCGAGTACAGCTACCACATGGTAGGCATTCGCGGCGACTTGCGCCAAAAATATAATTTGCCGGAGCTGAAAAACTACGACGATTATGTCACATTTTTGAAAACGGTTGCTGAGAAAGAGAAAGATTTTAAACCGAGTATCGGAGCCAGTGAATTCAATGCGATCGAATTGGTACAGCCGAATGAATGGAACTTTGTCGTGCCGCAACTGCCTGTTGTATACAAAGTGACCGATGCTTCCGGTAAACTGTTCAACTATGCGGATACGCCTGAATTCGCAACTTTCTCGAAGAAAATGTTTGACACGCAAAAAACAGGAGCTTGGTCGAGAGACGCTATTGCTAATAAAGTCGACAAAACACAAGCGTTTAAAGACGGCAAATTGGCAGCTGTCGAGTGGAACTTAGGTACACTGCTTCGTGCTAAATCCGAAATGCAAACGACTCATCCGGATTGGAAAGTGGAGCTCTACGATCTAAGCGCCGACAAAAAACGTCTATCTAACCCATTCATCAACAACGGCATGTCCGTACACGCAGGCTCCAAAAATGCCGAGCGCGCGCTAATGGCTATTGACTTGCTCCGTTACGATCCTGAAATTCACGATTTGACAAACTACGGGATTAAAGGAAAGCACTATGAAGCTGTTGGCAGCGACCAATTCAAACCATTGGCAGCTTCCGCCGACTTTCCGCCGTCAGGAACGGATCCTTGGGGCTGGAACTCTCTGCATGAGCGTCTAGACTCTACAGTAGCTGCTGAAACGCAGAAGTTTACGGAAGATTGGAAGAAGACTGTTACCGTGAACCATCCGCTGGAAACTTTCACTTTTGACGATACGAAAGTAAAGAATGAGGTGGCCGCTGTTAGCAACGTGATGGAAACTTACGGTAAACCGTTGTTCTATGGTCTTGTTGATCCGGATGATGCGGCCCATGGCTTAAAAATATTCAACGACAAGCTGAAGCAAGCCGGAATTGAGAAAATCATTGCCGAAATGCAGAACCAAGCCAACCCGCTTATTGCGAAAAAATAAATCAAACACGAATCCGTCTCCCGGGCCTCACGGTCTTGGGAGGCGGTTTTTTTACCGATAGAATACACAGGTAATCGATAATTTGAAGGGTTATTTCCAGTCAGCGAACTTGCTAACATGGAATTGATCTTGGTAAGCGCTACCAACATAACGAAGAAAGGAATGACAAGATGAAAAAGAGTTTGGCAATCGCACTGGGCATCGTATTGGCATCCGGCTCTATTCCGGCGGCTTTTGCTGATGAGTCCGTTTCACAGAGCATCAAGATTAATCCGATTCAGGGAATTTCTCCTGATTTTATTAAGGGCGCCGACGTCTCGATGCTCAAACAAATTGAGCAAAGCGGAGGCAAGTTTTACGATCAAGGTGTTGAAAAAGAAGCGCTGCAAATCTTGAAAGATCACGGCGTAAATTGGGTACGGCTCCGAATTTGGAATCATCCTTTTGATAAAGATGGCAACCCGCTTGGCGGAGGCAACAACGATAAGGCAAGGACGGTAGAGATCGCAAAAAGAGCAAAGGCTCTTGGCCTTAAGGTACTTCTAGATTTTCACTACAGCGATTTTTGGGCAGATCCTTCCAAACAGAACAAGCCTGCTGAATGGGAGGGCAAAAATACGGAAGAGCTTCAGCAAGCTCTCTACGACTACACGGCCGATGTCATCCATAGTCTGGTTGCCGAAGGCGCTATGCCTGAAATGGTACAGATCGGCAACGAAACGAATACTGGGATGGTTTGGCCGGATGGGCAAACGACAGGGAGCGGGGGGTATGAGGGCTGGGCTAACCTCGTTAAGAAGGGCGTCCAAGCAGTTCGGGATCACGATCCCAACAACAGTGATCCTGCGAAAAAAACGAAAATTATGATTCATTTGGCAGATGGCGGAAATAACGAACTTTTTCGCAGAAATTTCGATCAATTGCAGGCTCGCGGAGTGGATTACGATGTTATCGGCTTTTCTTATTATCCCTATTGGCATGGCCCAATGAATCAGCTTCAACAAAATATGGAGGACATCTCCAAGAGGTACAACAAAGAAGTGCTCGTTGCTGAGAACGCTTACGCTTATACACTCGATGATGCGGATCATTTTTCAAACAATTTTGGTCCCGGTCAAGAGCAGCTTGGGGGATATAAGGCAACTGTGCAGGGGCAAGCGCAAGAAGTAAGAGATGTCATGAACGCGGTTGTTCAAGTATCGGATCATAGAGGACTGGGCGTATTTTATTGGGAGCCCGACTGGATTCCGGTCAAAGGCGCGGAATGGAGCTCGAAGGAAGGCGAGGGCAACGGCTGGGAAAATCAGGCGATGTTCGATTTCAACGGCAATGCATTGCCGTCGCTGGATGTATTTAATCGCGTATCCACTCCTGTAAACGGAGATCCTTTTGTAGCTGCACCGACTTTCATCCAACCGGTAGACGTTCATGTCACAGTAGGAGGAACACTGCTGCTTCCGAATAGAGTCAAGGTTACATATACGGACGATTCGATCAGAGAAATGCCGGTCACGTGGGACCAATTGGGGGCGGATGCGCTGAATCACCCTGGAACAGTAACGCTCCAAGGCACGGTAACAGGCGTTGCCATCAAAGCTTCGGGCACGATCCTTGTACAAGGGGCTGCCAATTTGGTGAAAAACCCGGGCTTTGAGAGCGGCGACAACAGCAATTGGACGATCACTGGCGATAACAGTGCTGTGAAAGTCACGGCTGATAGCGCCAATGCTCACGCCAGCAGCTATGCGCTGCACTATTCGCTGCCCCAAGCCATGCCGTTTATGGCAACGCAAACGATTACGGGCTTGCCTAACGGCTCCTATACACTGAAGGTTTGGTCGCATGGAGGCGGCGGAGAGAACAGTCTCAAGTTATTTGCCGGCAATTATGGCGGAGAAGAGAAGACCGCTGACATTCAGAACACGGGCTGGCTGCAATGGAAACATCCCATTGTTATGGACATTCAAGTCACGAATGGTCAAGCCACGATTGGGGTTAAAGCGGACGGTAACGCCGGCAACTGGGGAAATATCGATGATTTTGAGTTTTATACGGACAGCTCTGCGGAGAATTTGAATGCTCCGGTACAAGTGAAGAAAGGATCCGGTTTTACGGTAGGTATCGGTAACGGGGGGTTGGTGGATACGATCTACGCGGAAGATGTCACTGCGAAATACGATGCCGATAAATTTGATTACCAGACCGCACAAAGCTCAGATCCCCAGACGGTTCTACTTCAAGCGGATCATAGCGCTCCTGGCCGTATAAGACTTCTTATCGCTCATGTCGGCGGGAAATCGATGAATATGAATTCGGTGAACCTAACTTTTACAGCAAAGACAAATACGAACGCGGCAGACGGCACGATTGCAATCGAGAAAGCTGAATGGGGAACTGCGCCTGCGGGTGCTGTTATTGTGCCGGCATCATTCGGCTCGGCCAGAATCTTGCTGACGAACGCTAGCAGTGGAGATTCGCATGACTCGGCTCCAGGATACAGCCAAACGGCAAGCCAGGCGAGTTCGGATGATCCCATACAACTTGGAGCGGACGGATCCGTGATGATCGTTCAAAAAGCCGCAATGAATGTCAATCAAACGGCTGTCGCATCATTGTCAGCAGAGCGCTGGAAACAAATGATGGAACGTGCCGGCGCTGACCAAGGAAATCAAGGAAAAATCGTGCTCGAAATTTCCAAAGTAGAAGGAGCCGTATCCTACGAGCAAAAGCTGCCAAGATCAATTTTAACTGCGCTTCAAGCCGATCAGCAAATTGAAATCAAAACGCCTCTTGGAACCGTGTCTGCATCAAGTCAGATGTTGAACGCTTCTAACCTTGGTACAACGGACGATGTCAGTTTGTATATGGAAACCGTGAAGCCGGATGCTATATCTGAAGCATTGAAAAAGGAAATTGGCGGCAAACCCGTCGTCGAGCTGATTGTAAAGTCAGGGGCTGAACGCATTCCTTGGAACAATCCCGGCGCACCGGTGACAGTATCCATTCCTTATTCGCCGACAGCTGAAGAACTGCAATCACCAGACCATCTCACCGTTTACTATCTGGATGGCGCGGGTCATGCCGTAGCTGTACCTAACGCTCATTACGATTCTGCTTCAGGCAGTGTTGTATTCACCACGACCCACTTTAGTTCATATGCAGTCGCCTTCGTCAAAGCATCCTTTGGTGATCTTGCCAATTACGAATGGGCGAGGAAAGCTGTCGAGTCGCTTGCATCCAAAGGCGTAACTAACGGCACTTCTGCTATTTCATTTAGTCCAGAGAGACCTGTGTCTCGTGCTGAATATCTAGTGATGCTGACCAGAGCGCTTGGCTTGACGGCGAAAACGGGCGCGAATTTTATCGACGTTCATCCTTCAGATGATTACTTTGAGGTCTTAGCCGTGGCCAAAGCCTTAGGCATTGCAGAAGGCGGCGGAGACAACCGATTCCATCCTGAAGCACCCATTTCTCGGGAGGATGTAATGGTTCTTACCGCAAGAGCGCTTCAGCATTCCAAAAAGTTCAATTCGAAAGATGATGTTTCCATCTTAAGTCGATTTAACGATCAATCCGAGATCTCAGACTACGCCGCTTCAGCGGTTGCCGCTCTGGTGAAAAAAGGGGTCATTGATGGAAATGTGAATGGCATTGCACCTCAGGCTGAAACAACGAGGGCGGAAGCAGCGGTTATCATTTATAGATCCTTGCAGCCATAAATCAAAGTCAAAGGAGGTCAACTGTATGAGGATCAGAAAAGTAATAATAACAAGCATGATTGCAGCGTTATTGCTTCTAGCCAGCATCCCTTTGGCAAGCACAGCGGGAGCGACAGCAGCGGATACAAATAATAATTTGGTTGTCAATCCCGGTTTCGAGGCTCCGAATCTGTCGCCGTGGGTCATTACGGGCACGACTTCTGCAGTAAGTATTCAAGCTAAAGACAATCATACGCCGGACGGATCTCATTCTGCCGCCTATTGGTCGGCATCTGACTTTCAGTTCACCGTGTCTCAGACCCTTGTGGGGTTAGCGGATGGAAGATACAGCTTATCGGCTTGGTCCCAGGGAGGCGGGGGTGAAAAAGTTTCAAAACTTTTCGCCAAGGATTACGGCGGTACGCAGTTGAATGCGGATTTTCACAACAATGGCTACAATCAATGGAACAATCCTCAGCTGACGCACATTAATATTAATGTCACGAACGGTCAATGCACTATTGGTTTTTATGTGGAGGGAAATGCGGGTAATTGGGGTTCATTTGACGATATCGTATTTACCCGGATAGGCGATATCGAAGGTACGCCTTCGCCATTATTTATGGAGCCCGTGAATGTCAGCGCCTTAGTCCATATGGCTCCCGAGCTGCCTTCAGTCGTAAAGGCTGTATACATGGACGATCATTCTTATGCTGCTGTTCCGGTGACTTGGGAACCGGTGAATGAAGCGAAGTATGCTCAAACAGGCACGTTTCAGGTCAATGGGATGGTTCAAGGCTCGGAAATTCCAGCTGTGGCCAAAGTTGCAATAACGCTTAAATCAGCTGATTTGAACGGGGACCAGCAGATAAATGTAGCCGATTTGGCTTTGGCTGTGTATTATCTTCAAGCAACTTCAGCTTCGGCCGATTGGGATAACGCTAAGGCCGCTGATCTCAATAATGACGGGATCGTCAATCAATCCGATCTACAGTTGATTACTGAGAAGCTGCTTCAAGGTTCCATCTGAAGAATTTACAGGTAATCGATATTTTAGCGGGTATTTTTGTGGGTTTTATGCTGTTACACTGATGTTGAAAATGGCATCATGATGTCCAAGCGTACCCCATTTATAACCTTGAGGTGATCAGCATGTCCCACAAATATCCGCCTATAAGTCCGAAGCTTCCTGTTTTTATGCACGGAGCCGATTACAACCCCGATCAATGGCAGCATGATCCCCATGTGCTGGAAGAAGATATACGCATGATGAAGCTGGCCAAGTGCAATGTGATGGCGATCGGCATTTTTGCCTGGTCCGCTTTAGAGCCGCAAGAAGGAATTTTTACCTTCGAATGGTTGGACCGCGTGCTGGACACGTTCGCAGCGAACGGAATCTATGCATGGCTGGCAACGCCGAGCGGCGCAAGACCGGCCTGGATGGCCGAGCAATACCCGGAAGTGCTGCGCGTGGGCAGCAACCGCGTGCGGAACTTGTTCGGCGCGCGGCATAATCATTGCTATTCGTCTCCCGTGTACCGGGAGAAAGTAGCCATTATGAACAAAAAGCTGGCCGACCGCTATGCGCACCATCCGGCAGTTGTCGGTTGGCACATCTCCAATGAGTATGGAGGAGAATGTCATTGCGATTATTGTCAGCATGCGTTTCGCGGATGGCTGCAGCGTAAGTACGAAACATTAGACGCTCTAAACATGGCATGGTGGACGGCATTTTGGAGTCATACCTATACAAGCTGGTCGCAAATCGAATCTCCGGCGCCGCATGGCGAAAATTTGGTTCATGCGATGAATCTGGATTGGAAAAGATTCGTGACCGACCAAACCGTTGATTTTTGCCGTCATGAAATTTCACCTCTGAAAGACGTCAATTCGAATCTGCCGGTCACTACCAATCTGATGGACGCCTATGAGGGATTGAATTATTGGAAGTTTGCGGACGTATTGGACGTCGTGTCATGGGACGCCTACCCGACATGGCATGACGCTGCGGATCAAAGCGATTTGGCTGCGTGGTTTGCCATGAACCATGATATGTTCCGTTCGATTAAGGGCGGCCAACCTTTCCTGCTGATGGAGAGCACGCCAAGCTTGACGAACTGGCAGCCCGTCAGCAAGCTGAAACGTCCGGGCATGCATATGCTGGCTTCTCTGCAGGCGGTGGCGCACGGCGCGGATTCGGTCCAGTATTTTCAGTGGCGCAAAAGCAGGGGCGCAAGCGAAAAGCTGCACGGAGCCGTGATCGATCACGTGGGACATGAACATACGCGCGTATTCCAAGATGTGGCTGCCGTTGGCGGCATTTTGGAGAAATTAACGGAAGTACTCGGAACCTGGGTTCCGGCAGAAGCGGCACTCATATTTGATTGGGAGAACCGCTGGGCGGTAAAGGATTCTCAGGGCCCGCGCAATATGGGCATCAAATATGAAGAAACGGTCCTTCGTCATTACCGGGCGTTCTGGGATCAAGGCGTTCCTGTGGATGTCATCGATATGGACGGCGATTTTAACAAATATAAGCTAATTGTTGCGCCTATGTTGTATTTGGTTCGTCCAGGTGTAGGAGAGCGGATCGAAGAGTTTGTTGCTGCTGGCGGGACCTTTGTGACTACCTATTGGTCAGGCATTGTTGACGAGAATGATCTTTGCTTCCAAGGTGGATTCCCGGGTCCATTGCGCAAGACACTCGGTATTTGGTCGGAGGAGATCGATGGGCTTCACGATCATGATGTGAATCATATCGTTTGTACCGAGGATAACTCCCTGAATTTATCAGGCGAGTTTGAAGTGCGGGAGCTTTGTGATCTGATCCATACGGAAGGCGCTGAAACGCTTGCCGTATACGGCGGAGACTTCTATGAAGGCCGGCCGGCGATTACCGTTAACCGTTTTGGCAAGGGGAAAGCGTATTATCTCGCTGCTCGCGGGCAGGATTCCTTCCATCGCGTATTTTACAAGCGGATCTTCTCGGAAGCTGGAATCGTTAGCGCTCTCCAGACAGAGCTTCCTTCGGAAGTGACGGTTCAATTACGGTCGGACGGAGAGTACGAGTACGTATTTGTTATGAATTTCAGCAGTAGCGAGCAGATGATCCGCATGGATGACAACTCATACACGGAGATATTATCGGGCAATCAAGTTTCGGCGCTGGAAAGCCTTGAGTTGCCGCCCTATGGTGTCCGGATTTTGAAACGCAGCAAGTGATGAACATGGAAAATTTTGAAAAAGGATGCTGGGAAATTGTTCCCAACATCCTTTTTTCAACGGTTAAGCATGTTTAAATTCTTTACAGATGCCCTCTGGATAAGGCGCTATCCGCTATGGAAGTTGCAAATCGTAGAACGAGAAATAGTGGGTGTACAGCTGCAGAGGTGTTTTTCATCGTTACTGACATATGGGGATGCTGCAATCGTGTCTGAAACGATGCTTTTCATCTTTCCAGACGAGCAAAAAAGCAGCTTTGTACGCTGAGCGATGCTGGAAAAGTGTTTTACATCATTACAGTGCCCGAGTTGAAATGAAGCCGTGCCTCTAACGATATTTTTCATCTTTCCAGAAGAATAGATGGAGGATAGACAAGAACCTGAAAATCTTCCAAGTTTTTCTTGCACAGGTTTTCGATCCTATAAAGGAAAATGGACCTTCCTTCGCGAACCATTCCAACTACATAGTGATTATCCGAAAAGAAATGTGGTGTTCGTCTCATGAAACCAGGGTTTCTCCTTTGGCTCAAGGAAATTCGGAATCTCCGGATTAAGGGTAAACTCTTCCTTCTTATCACCATCAGCATGGCGGTCAGCTCGTGCATTTCATTAGTAGGCCTGCAAATTGCTTATTCGATGTACGACCAACAAATTTACGAGAAGTCTTCGCAAGTGCTGAATCTTTCATCGTCGATGATTGAGAATGAATTGAACAAAGTGGAACGGCTCACATTCAGCATCATGTCTGACGAACAAATCCAGCAAAACCTGGTTGTCTTAAATACGAGTGACAATGACTACGTTCGTATCCAATCGCGTGCGAAGCTGGTGGATCGACTTGTTCAATATATCAATTCAGAAACATATATTATCGCTGCCAACATTACGGACTTGCATGGCGACAGTTATTCCAGCGGCAATTTGACAGCGCTATCAAATGAGCGACAGCGATGGATTCAAACGACGGCCGATCGGGGCGACGGCAGCTTGGGCTGGGTTTTTCCGGATGCTCAGGATTACAGCTTGATAGCCGCCAGGCAAATTCGCTCTTTTGATAATTTGGATATGAAAAAGCTTGGCAGTCTGGCGCTGCAGGTCAATCTGGACAAGATCGTAAACGTTTACGCAAGAGAAGCAGTTACGAGAGAGGGCGAACTGCTCATTGTTTCGGGAAATAACTTAATCTATCCGCGAACGGTAAGCTTGAAGGCGTTAATCAATGATGGAAGTCCGCTAGACGCTGCGAAAGGCTACCGCATCATCGAACAAGATGGAGAGAGCTATTTTGTTTCGCACATTCATTCTGACAATTTAGGCTGGACGTACTACAATACCCTTCCTTTTCAAACCATTTTCCATAACATCATTCTGATGAAAAATTGGATGATTGCCGCCTTTCTGATCAGTTTTTTTCTGCTCGTCGGGTTTAGCATGGCGGTTGCCCGAAGTATTACCAGGCCGATAGAAGGCTTGATTACAAATATGAGAGGCTTGCAAATCGGCGATTTGGAAAGCTCCGATCTCTATGCGATCGCACTGCCCTCCGCACAGATGGATGAGGTGGGACTGCTGCAGCGGACGTATCGGATGATGATTGTCCGTATTCAAGAGCTGATCAAAGAAAATTACACCAAACAGCTCATTATTAAAGAAACGGAGTTTCGCTCGCTGCAGGCACAGATTAATCCGCATTTTCTCTACAATACACTGGAGTCGATCAACTGGATCTCAAAGATGAACGGCCAGAAACAAGTATCTCGGATGGTTGAAGCGCTTGGCTATCTGCTAAGATCATCCATCAGTTTGAAACAGGATATTATCTCTGTTGGGGAAGAACTTCAGCTTGTTCAGCATTACATTACGATTCAAAAAGTTCGCTTTGAGGAGCGGCTCGATTTTCGGCTGAATGTCCCCGAGTCATTAGCCAGTCACAGAATTCCGAAGCTGACCTTGCAGCCACTGCTTGAAAATGCGATCAAATATGCGGTAGAAGTAATGCTGGAGCCGTGTACGATTCAAATTTCGGGCAGAGCAACGGAAGATGCCGTAGAGCTGGTAGTTGAAGATAATGGTCCGGGCATCGATCAACCGTATTTGGAGCAGATCATGAAAGGCGAGCGGCAAACGAAAGGTACCGGCATCGGCTTGAAAAATATCGACGAACGGATCAAGTTATCCTTCGGCGAAGCGTTTGGCATTCAGGTGGAGAATCGGGAAAGCGGCGGCACCAAGGCTACGATTCGAATTCCGTTGATAAAGAGAGGTTAAATGCGAATGTATAATGTGCTTCTTGTTGATGATGAACGTATGATTCTGGAAGGAATTTCATCCATTGTCGATTGGCAATCGGTCGATACCGTGTTAATGGGGACGGCGCGGAATGGCGTCGAGGCGTATGCTTTTGTTTGTGAACATGCTCCGGACATTATTATTAGCGATATCCGTATGCCGGGAATGGATGGTTTGGGACTTGTCGCTAAAGTGAAAGAAACCCATCCGCAGATCCGGTTTATTATGCTTTCCGGGTTTGATGAGTTCGAGTATGCCCAAATCGCCATGCAGCACGGCGTGAAGCACTATTTATTGAAACCGTGCAATGAGAACAGCATCCTCAGCGCACTCGGCGAGCTCGTTGCCGAGTTTCAACTGGAAGCCGGCAAAGAGGCTTTTATTCAATCGATGAAAACGAATATGAGCAAAATGCTTCCTCATGTCAAAGAGCAGTTCCTCAAAGAGTTTGTTACCAATAAGTCTTACGGCGGCCGCGATTGGGACTATTATCAGGATCTTTTTGGTCTTCGGGCTATTCATAAGCACGTAAGGCTGCTTCTTTTCCAGCTTGAGGGCAAGTTCGAGTACGAACATCTTTTTGCCGTGAAAAATATTGCGGAGGATATGCTGGATCAACCGCTTCTAAGTTCGACCGTCTCCGAGCAAGTGCTCATCGTCATCGAGGATTATGATGATTTGGAGCGGTTGCAAGGGCAGATCAGTGAGATTCAGCGCATATTCGCTCTATATTACAAAATAGACACGACCATCGCATTAAGCGAAGCCGGAGATATCGTTGAGGCCAGGCGTTTATATGCGCAAGCGCTTGACTGTTTAGGGCATCGCTTTTACCTGGGAGAAGGCGGGCTTATTATGGCTCGCGATATTTCGGATGCATCTGCGGCACTGGATGGTGATTTCGTTTATGACGAAAATCGGATTGTATTCCCGATACGGGCCGGAAACTGGCAGGAAGCGGAGCATGAAATCGATGCTTTCTATGAACAATTGGCGGGCTCAAGACTGGGTATTCAGGCAACGAAAACCTATGTGCTTCAACTTTATATGTCCATGACCCGGCTGTGCGCGGAAGAGCAGATGAACATGTATATGGGGCAATTAGTTCAACTGACGCAAATGGATACCATGCAATCGGGCAAGGCCTATTTGAAAAGAACGGCGCAAGAGATCACAAGTTTGAATTTTCAACAAAATAAAAAGAAGCATTCGGCGATTATCCAGAAGGTAATCGATATTGTAGACGAGCAAGTCGGCAATCCGGAGCTTTCGCTTAACTGGGTCGCGCATCAGATGCTTTATATGAACCCGGACTACCTCGGCAAGCTTTTCAAGAAAGAAACTGGTGAGCGGTTTTCTAACTACGTGGTCACGGTCAGAGTCACGAAGGCGATGGAACTCATCAAGCATCAGGATGATGTGAAAGTATTTGAATTAGCGGAACAATTCGGTTTTGGGGACAACCCGCAATATTTCAGTCAAGTGTTTAAAAAAATAGCCGGCTGTGCGCCTTCGGAGTACAAGAAACTAACCCTGTGAGGCCGCACTTCACTGTTTTTTGAACATTTATCGCGGTTTATTGCATTCATCTTTAACCGTTACAAGCAGATAATAGGAATTGTAGAGCATGAGTGACTCATAGGGAGGAAGCTATCTATGAAACGCAAACCGTTGCCTTTTTTGCTCTCGGCGGCACTGCTTCTGGCCCTGACCGGCTGCAGCAGCGCTGTGCACTTAATGTCAGGTGAAACAGTGACACCTAGGACGACAGCTGAGACGAAGCAAGGAGATGTCAAGCTTCGGATCGCTTGGTGGGGAGGCCAGGTTAGACACGATTACACATTAAAATTGATCGAACGGTATCAACAGGAACATCCTCATGTGAAAATCGACACGGAATATGCGGGATTTGATGATTATTGGAAAAAGCTGGCTCCGCAAGCGGCGGCTAACCAGCTTCCGGATATTATTCAAATGGACATTTCGTATTTGGGCCAATATGGCAGCAAAGAGCTGCTGGAAGATTTAACGCCGCTTGCGAAAAGCGGAGTTTTGGACATCAGCGCCGCCACATCGGATACGATCAATACCGGACGAGTAGACGGCAAGCTGTACGGGATTCCTCTTGGTATCAATGCTTTAGGCACCATTTATGATGCCGAACTGATGAAGCAAGTGGGCATTCCATCCATAGACCGCAATTGGAATTGGTCGGTTTTGGAGCAAATCAATGAGAAAATGAAACAGCAGGGCAAAGTGTTGGATCACCTTCGGTTCGATCAATTTTTTCCCTATTATTTACGGACGCAAGGTCAGCATTATTTTAGCAGCGACGGTACTAGTCTTGGTTATACGGATCCTGAATACTTTATCGACTATTACAAGATGTACAAAAAATGGTATGACGCCGGTTACATGCGATCCTGGGATAAAGAAGTATTATCGAAATTAACGCCTGAAGAGAATCCAATCGCCTTGGGCGACGGCTTTATGACGATGGCCTGGTCGAATCAATTCGTCACACTGCAGCAAGCGTCCAGAAAATCATTGCAAATCACGGGACCGCCTGGCCCGAACCAGAAGCAGGGGCTTTATTTGAAACCAACGATGTTGTTTTCGATTCCGAAGAGCTCGAAGCAGAAAGAAGAGGCGGCCAAATTCATCTCCTGGTTCATCAATGATTTGGAGGCGAACAAATTAATTAAAGGGGACCGGGGGATTCCGATCTCGAGCAAAGTGAAAGAAGGATTGAAACCGACACTCCGCCCGGAAGAACAGCAAGTCTATGAATATGTTGCCTGGGCCGAGCAAAACAGCAGTACCATGGAACCGCCGGATCCTACGGGCGCAGCGGAAGTGAGCAAGCTGCTTAAAGATATGCAGGAACAAATTTTATATAATAAAATTTCCATCGAAGAAGCTGCAGCCAAATTTCAAAATGGTGCGAATGCCATCCTGGCCAAAAATGAGAAATAGCGTAATCTACGATTCGCTAAGGTTGAAGCAGGAGGGCGGCCGATGAGTCGCCCTTCACATATACAGAAATGGACACAGACAGGGAGTGAAACTATGAAACTACGTGAAAATAATCACATAGTCGGATATGTGTTTATCTCGCCATTTGTTTTAGGATTTCTGATTTTTACTCTATTTCCGATGCTATCATCCTTATACTTCTCTTTCACAGAGTATGATCTGCTTTCTGCTCCGCGTTGGGTCGGTTTGGCTAACTATGAGAAGATGTTCACCGATGATAACAAGATTATGGATTCCATTCGCGTCACGCTGATTTATGTGCTGACATCGGTTCCTATGCGGCTCATCATCGCTTTGCTTGTTGCCATACTGCTGAACAGAGTTGCTCGTGGCATTGGCTTGTACCGGGCGACCTATTATTTGCCTTCCTTGATTGGCGGCAGCGTGGCCGTGTCCATTATGTGGCGGCAAATTTTTGGAGACAAAGGGCTCATCAACGCGCTCCTTGGCGCGATCGGGATCGAAACGCACACGTCATGGATCGGCTATCCGGCGACGGCGCTCGGCACCTTGGTGCTGTTGTCAGTGTGGCAGTTCGGTTCGTCCATGCTCATCTTCCTCGCAGGGCTTAAGAATATTCCGGCCTCATATTACGAAGCGGCGAGCGTGGATGGAGCGGGGCCGCTGAACAAATTTTTTAACATAACGCTTCCACTGTTAAGTCCAATCATTTTGTTTAACTTGATTTTGCAAACCATCTCCGGATTTCTGACCTTCACGCCGGCTTATATCATATCCAATGGAGAGGGTGGACCGCTGAACAATACGCTGTTATATTCGCTTTATTTGTTCCATCGCGCTTTCGTATTTTTTGAAATGGGCTATGCGTCCGCGATGGCGTGGCTCATGCTGCTCTTGATCGGAATCATTACACTGGTCATTTTCAAAACATCCAAATACTGGGTTCATTACGAAAGCTAGGAGGAGATCGGACATGGTCATACGAGTAAAAAATATGAAGTCGATGCTGTACCATCTGATTGTTTGCGTCATAGCCGTTGCTGCAATCTATCCGATCTTATGGTTGGTTGCGAGTTCTCTGAAACCCAATGAAGAGATTTATACGACAGCTACAAGTTTGATTCCAAGCCGCCTGGAGTGGGGAAATTACCTTTCAGGTTGGAAAGGCTTCGCCGGCACGACCTTCACAACATTTATGAAAAATTCATTTATCATCGTCATTATTTCTACGATCGGAGCGGTTGCTTCATCTGCCCTGGTAGCTTACGGATTCGCGCGCATCCGCTTTGCCGGAAGCAAGCTCTGGTTCTCAGCCGTCATGTTAACGCTCTTGCTGCCGCAGGACGTTACGATTATTTCCCAGTATGTCTTATTTGCAAAATTCGGCTGGTTGTCCACTTTTAAACCCATTATCGTCCCGCAATTTTTCGGGATCCCATTTTTCATCTTCCTCATCATGCAGTTTATTCGGACGATTCCTGCCGAGCTGGATGAGGCCGCTAAGATGGATGGCTGCTCGAAGTACAGCATTTTCTTCAAAATTATAGTGCCTTTGATTGTTCCGGCGTTAGTGACATCCGCCATTTTCTCTTTTTACTGGAGATGGGACGATTTCTACACACCGCTGCTTTATTTGAATGATCCTAAATTATACCCGGTTTCTTTGGCGCTCAAGCTGTTTCTGGATAGCGAATCTGTGAATAACTGGGGCGGTATGTTCGCGATGTCGACACTGTCTCTTGTTCCTATATTTATTGTCTTTCTTTTATTTCAAAAGTATATCGTGGAAGGGATCAGCACCAGCGGTTTGAAGGGATAGTGCAGCCATGATGGATGGAAAAGAAAATAATCAGCCACAGGGAGGAATTAATGAAATGCCAGCCATACAATTTGATCCGGAAGAAATTCGTCAACTCATAGATCGCGTCGTCCGGCGGACGTTTCGCATGGACTTTAATTGGGATTGGCCGGGGGGCGTAGCCTTTTACGGCGTGACGGAAGCTTACGAAGCGACAGGCAATGAGGAGTATCTTCATCTGTTGAAGGAATGGGTGGATGAGAAACTGGAGGATGGTTTGCCAAAACTGTCCGTCAATGGAATCTCCATCGGTCATTCGCTTTTGACGCTGTACAAAACGACAGGCGATGAGCGATACATCGAAATCGCCACGCAGATGGCGGAGTTTCTCAAGCATGACGCGGAGCGTTTCGGCGAAGGGATTTTCCAGCATACGGTCAACTCCGAGACGTATAACTTCCCCCAGCAGGCTTGGGTGGATACGATGTTCATGGCCGGATACTTCCTGCTGCGCATCGGTTCCATGCTAAGCCGTGAAGATTATTTCGAAGACGGGTTAAAACAGTATCACGGACATGAGAATTATTTGCAGGATCCTGCGACGAATTTGTACTACCATGGTTGGGATCATTTGGCGCAAAATCACATGTCGGGCATCTTCTGGGCCCGCGGCAATTCATGGGCGGCCATCACGATGGCCCGCGCGCTCACGCTAGTCCACGTGACGCACCCTTCCTTTATGATATTGGAAGGCTCGCTCCGCGATCAGTTAAGCGCTCTTGTTCGTTTGCAGGATGAGAGCGGGCTGTGGCACACCGTACTGACGGATCCTGATTCCTATCTGGAGACGTCCGGCTCAGCAGGCATTGCGGCCGCATTGTTGAGCGTAGGCGCACTCTATAACAAATACACGAATAAATCGATTCAAGGCATTCTCTCGCGAATCACGGAAGACGGTACCGTTACGCATGTATCGGCGGGTACCGCGGTCATGCGGGATATCAACGGATACAAAGGCGTTCCGTATAAGCGAATTCAAGGATGGGGACAAGGACTCGGGCTTACATTCTTGTCATCCTTATTAAATCGCAAAGATTGGTAGGGAGTCGAGAGCGATGACGACGGAATTCAGATTTGTCCCTCTATTTGAATTAATAATAAACCCGAGCAGACAGGTTTGAGTCGATTTCTGACTTAGACCTGTCTGTTTGAGATATTGGAAACCTTTCAAGATATTGTTTTGTGGGTAATGAGGATTTATTTTGGAACTTGAAAATTGAAGCTGTTAACGAGAGGTTTTCAGGTACTCTCAAGCTTGCGAACCTTTATCGTGTTGCTTCGTCAGCCCATAATGATCCCGAAGCGTCGTTCCTCCATATTCGGTGCGGAACAGCCCGCGCCGCTGCAGTTCAGGTACGACTTGTTCCACAAAGTCGTCAAGCCCTTCGCTCATCAGCTGCGGCATGATGTTGAAGCCGTCGGCTGCGCCTCCCACGAACCAGGCTTCGAGCTCATCGGCGATTTGCCGGGCGGTTCCGGTAATCGTTCGATGCCCACGCCCGCCGGCTAAGCGGAGGAGCAGCTGCCGTATCGTCAGCTTTTCGCGGCCGGCGAGCTTCTGAATGAGCTGCGTTCGGCTTTGATGGCCCGCGATTTGGCTCGCCTCCGGCAGCGCCGGGAGCGGTTCGTCCAGCGGGTAGCCGCTTAAGTCGTAGCCGATGCGGTTCGACAGCTGGAGGAGGCTGTACGCCGGGTTCGTCAGCTCCTGCAGCTCGGCTTCCTTTTCCTTCGCTTCCGATTCCGTTCGACCGATAATCGGGCAGATGCCCGGCAATATGATCACCTGCTCGGGCGCACGATCATACGAACGCACGCGTGACTTCATATCAGCGTAGAATGCCTGCGCATCGCCTAATGTCTGTTGCGCCGTAAAGATGGCCTCCGCCCATTGCGCAGCAAACGCGCGGCCGTCTTCGGAGGAACCCGCCTGTACAAGCACAGGCCTGCCTTGCGGGGATCGCGCGATATTGAGCGGGCCGCGCACCGAGAAATGCTTTCCGCGATGGTGCAGCTCGTGCACCTTGCTGCGATCCGCATATAGGCCGGCCTGTTGATCGCGAACCAGAGCGTCTTCGTCCCAGCTTTCCCAAAGTTTCACGGCCACGTCAACGAATTCCTGAGCGCGTTCATACCGCTCGAAGTGTGCAGGAATATGTTCGAAGCTGAAATTTTGTGCTTCGCTATCCGTCCCTGAGGTGATGATATTCCAGCCGGCTCGTCCTTGGCTCAAATGATCCAGAGAAGCGAATCGGCGGGCCACGTGAAAGGGCTCATCAAAACTGGTCGATACGGTGGCGATAAGCCCGATTCGGCTCGTCACCACAGCAAGTGCGGAGAGGAGTGTAAGAGGCTCGAAACCGCCGAGCGCACCATATTGGACTGCGTCAGGTGTCGTCGAGTAGCGATCCGCGATAAAAATGGAATCCAGCTTAGCGGCTTCCGCTTTCCGGGCAATCTTTTCATAATAAGCAAATTGATGAACTTGGCTGCTATCCGAGCTTGGATGGCGCCATGCGGCTTCATGATGCCCTACACCTGTTAAGAAAATATTGAGATGCATTTGTTTATGCATAGGGGTTGCAGCGATGTGGATCACCTCACAAGGGTCAAATGGATGCATATAAAAGAAAAAAGACATAGCTTCAAAGTGCTAAAGCACAGTGAAGGTATGTCTCCGGTTAACCGGTAGAGGTTCATATTCGATAATTCCAATAATCCCAATCGGGTATAAAAAGATGGTATCATCGCTTTTATTGCATGTCAAGGTGATTGACGTATTCCTGAAGTTGGATCCAGGGAAGCGTCGTATTTTTCACAAATAAGTCGTTTTGTCCTGATAAGATGTTCGGTTGGTTGCGGGCGTTTCAGCCGACGGGTATCCCACGAATACAGTTCCGATAATTTTTTTGTTTTCCGGAGCACCAAGGAATTGATGAAGCCTTTCGTCACGAACCAGACCGATGCCGCGAGTTCGCCATACCAAACCCAGGCCAAGTTCCTGAGCAGTGATCCACATGGAATGAATGGCGCATGCTGCGGCATACTCATTGTCCTCTGAGGAAGCATCGTCACCGGGAATGACATCAGCCGTAACGACGATGACAAGCGGTGTGTTCTCGAGTACAAGGAGCGATTCTTTCACCAGATGGGGCTTAGTCGGAAAGCGTTCTTCAAGAAATTGCCGTGCTAACTGCTCGTATCTGGTTTTGGCGGCACCGCGAATGACGTAAAAATGCCATGGTTCCCGCAGACGATCATTAGGCGCCCATACGGCCGCTTCTAGCAGCGTTGTTAATTTGCTATCTTCCACTTCTCGTGGTTCGTAGTTTCGTACAGCTCTACGCTGCTTCAATATGTCCAGCACTTTTATCATAATAGACATTCCTCTCCAAGTCTTCTTTCACGTATTCTATCATATCAGTTGATGAAGATGAACTTTCGACTTTCCCCATTGACTTATCCAACAACTTCTAGTAATTTGGAATTCAAACAAGGGAAAGAAAGGGCTGTCCTTATGTCGCTGCGAACAGAACAACAGCAAGCTGAAATCATTAGAGAATTCCTCATCACGATGGGGCAGTCCTTGCAGCAATATCAATACAGCTTTGCGTGCAGCGCCGATCTCTCCCGGCATGAATTCAATGTGCTCTATGTGCTTCGGCTGCGGGGGCCCATTGTCGTTAAAGAAATTGCGCAGCAAATTCCTGCAGTATCACTTAGCACGTTGACACGGCTGCTGGACAGCCTTGAGCAGAAAAGCTACATCGAACGCAAACTTGATCCTTGCGACCGCAGAAGCTTTGTTATTTCTCCAACAGAGAAAGCGCATCAATTGATGGCGCATTTTCCGCAGCATTGCGATTGTTTCGTCCAGCGTATTACCCAAGCATTAACTTCTGAAGAGCAGACGACTCTCTCAGAGCTTTTTATCAAAATAAAAGCGCATCTTTAACCGCATATAGAGGTTGATCTTTCGCTGGCGCGCGGGAACTCTCCCGCACAGCGATGTAAAACATCGTTGCGGCTACGCTACGATGTTGATCCTACTACTGCAACGGTGGAAACCATCGTTGCAGTTCGCCTTAATTCGCTGGCGCGCGGGAAAGGTGGTAACCAGGGAGCGGAAATTACAGATAGCCGGACAAGGATGAGTCCAGCCCGGCTATTTCCTTGACCTTGTTTTACTTATTTGCACAAAAGAGGCTGTCACACTTCAAGTAGAAAATTAAGTCATAGAGCGGTTTACTACGGCGAAAATGACTTCGAAATATTTACAAATTCAAGAAAGCGTGTTTTTCCTATCGAGGGAGACACGCTTTTTCACATTCCGCAACTTTCCCTCTTCCTTCGCACGCTCCTGCCCATGGGTGAATACAATAGTGTAGTCCAGAAAAGCACCATGCATACGTTTTAGGGAGGAACACCATGAGAAAATATACGGTGAAGCGCGATCAACGTGACTTTCGCGATCTCTATTATCGAAGTGCCAATTATATACGCGAATCGCAATTACCCCGTACGATCGATTTGCGTGATAAGCTTTCCCCAATCGTAAACCAAGGCAATTTGGGTTCCTGCACGTCCAATGCCATCGTCAGCGGGTTGCGTGAGTATTGGCTCCGCCAAGAGTCGCGGTCTACGACACGGTTGTCGCGATTGTTCCACTATTGGCACGAGCGTGAATTGGAAAGCTCGGTGAACCGGGATTCTGGGGCAACCGTCCGCGACGGTATGAAGGTGCTCCAGAAGATCGGCGTTTGTACTGAATCCGAGTGGCCCTACCAGGTAGCGAATTTTAAAACGAAGCCCGATATTTCCGCCGAATCTACTGCCGGTGCGTACCGCATCCATGCCTACCACCGCATTCATGATCTAGCGGGAATTAAGGCAGCACTAGCCGATGGCCAACCTGTCGTGTTCGGAATCTGGATTTACGAGTCATTCGAGGGTCCGCAAGCATCCAGGACAGGGCGAATTCCTTATCCGAACCGGAAAAAGGAACAATTGCTTGGCGGTCATGCGCTGCTGGCGGTCGGGTATAAAGACGGTAAGCAAAAGGGACAAGGAACGGTCATCGTGCGTAATTCATGGGGCAAAGCTTGGGGGGATAACGGTTATTGCTACTTGCCATATTCATTTTTCAAGAACTCTGGGCTAACCTTTGACTATTGGACCGGGAGGTGATGAACCGATGCTAAGCGCAGAAGATGCGAATAAGATCATTGCTTTTTTATCTGCAGCTTACAATGCGACACAGGATCCTGAAGCGAGAGCTGAGTTTCACCGACTGGCGAACGAACTGCGAAAAGCTTCCGGGCAGCCGGAGGAGTAACAACGACAACAACTTAAGATTGAGAGGCGGCTGTAATGCCAAAAGAAAATCTGACACTGCTAGTTTTGGTTTTATTTGTGCTGCTAAGCCTGATTTTATTATTATGGGTATAAAAGGCAAACAGCCCGATGCGATGAGTTTCGCAGCAGGCTGTTTTTCATTTTTGCTTAAAAGCCTTTGTATTGCGGCTCTTCAGTTTCCAGTTGTTGAACGCGGGAGGACACTTGATCTACGATTTGTTGGGTCGCAGTAGCCGCATTTTCAAAAAGATGTTTAGCTTCTTGATTTTGCGTGCTGAGCGCGAAGCTTTCCAGGCTTGCTTGAGCGCTTTTTAAAGAAGCGAGTGTTGATTTTACTTGAGATGCTACAGTCATAGATGATCACCTCCTTATGGACGATTTTTAATATTCCCGTTCTTTCGATCTCCATAATTGCCAAATAAATCCACTTGAAAATGATGATAGTTGCCCTTCAAAACGCACATAATGACTTTGTTCGGAGCGATTCGAAAAAGATATGACGAACTTACATTGGCATTGGTCAACTTTGTACTTAAAGCCTTAGGGAGGGAAAACGAGTGCCGGATTGGTTACATATTATCGTCAGATCCTTAGTAACGCTAATTACGCTGTTTGTGTTAACGAGGATTCTTGGAAAAAAACAAATATCTCAACTCACCTTTTTCGAATATGTCGTCGGGATTACGCTTGGAGACTTGGCCGGGGTTATTTCGACCGATGTGGAAAGCAACTATGGACATGGAATTATTGCGATAGCCGTCTGGTTTTTTGTGCCTTTGCTACTGGAATTGGTGACGCTGAAAAGCAAAACGCTGCGCGTGTGGTTTGAAGGCAAAAGCACTGTTTTCATCAAAGACGGGAAAATTCTCGAAGACAATCTTAAAAAAGAACGTTATACCGTGGACGAGCTACTGGAGCAGCTGCGTACCAAAAGCGTGTTCAAAGTGGCTGATGTTGAGTTCGCCATGCTGGAACCGAGCGGTGATGTGAGCGTGCTGCTTAAAAGTGAAAATCAGCCGCTAACGCCGAAGCATATCGGTATGAAACTTGTCGTGGACAAGCCTGCCCAAGCGGTTATTATGGATGGTGTCATTCAAGATGAGCCTCTGGCTACCGCCGGCAAAAGCAGAGGATGGCTTCATATGGAGCTGGATAAGATAGGGGTAACCAAAGAAAATGTATTTCTCGGACAAGTCGATACACATGGGGAGTTAACGGTCGATTTATACGACGATAAGCTCAAAGTGCCGGAACCGAGCAGGAAGCCGTTGCTGCTGTCCATTTTGAAAAAAAGTGAAGCGGATCTGGAACTGTTCGCCCTAACCACACGTCACCCCGCAGCGAAACAGATGTATACCGAGTGTTCTGAGAAGATGAAGAAGATCATAAGCGAGCTCGAAACGATTCTGAGAACCTAGGAGGCAAAAGTATGGCCAACAATAAGAAGAAAAACATGACGATGACACAGCAGGAATACCAGAAGCTGGCCAAGGCCAAGGAACCTAAAAGGCCGGTTCTGCAAAACTGCATTCGCGCTTTTCTGGTTGGTGGTTTTATTTGCTTGATCGGTGAATGTCTCATGCAAGGGTTCATCAAATGGTTTGGCTTTTCAGAGAAAACGGCGGGAAATCCGACGGTTGCTGTGCTGATTTTTATCTCAGTTATCCTTACCAGCTTCGGTGTTTACGATAAAATCGCTCAATGGGCCGGGGCAGGTTCAGCCGTTCCTGTAACCGGGTTTGCCAACTCATTATGTTCTGCCGCAATCGAACACCGTGCCGAAGGACTTGTCCTTGGGGTCGGGGGTAATATGTTTAAGCTCGCAGGGTCTGTGATCGTCTTTGGAACGGTTGCCGCTTTTGTCGTCGGCATCGTGCATCTGATTTTTATGGGGGGGAGCTAAGGCGCATGCTGAAGGGACATCAAAGCTGGATCTTTAAAAATCGGCCCGTAATTCTGGCGACGGGGACTGTGGTAGGACCTGATGAGGGGCAGGGTCCCATCAGCGAGGATTTCGATATTGTGCACGGTGATCTGACCGTTGGCCAGAAGACCTGGGAGAAGGCGGAGAAGGCGCTGCTCGAAGAAGCCGCGCAGCGCGCGCTGGACAACGCCGGACTTACCGGCGGTCAGGTGCAGTTTTATATAGGAGGCGATCTGATGAATCAGATCATCTCGAATACGTTTGCTGCGCGCACGCTGAACATGCCCTATCTCGGCGTCTTTGGCGCCTGCTCGACGTCGATGGAAGGGCTTGCGATCGCCGCGCAGCTGATTGATTCCAGAGCCGCTCGCTACGCGATGAGCGGCACTTGCAGCCATAACTGCACGGCGGAGAAGCAGTTCCGTTATCCGACGGAATACGGCTCGCAGAAGCCGCCGACGGCGCAATACACGGTGACCGGCGCAGGCGTCGCCGTACTTGGAAGTTCGGGTGACGGCCCGGTCGTCACCTCAGCTACTATCGGGCGGATCGTTGATATGGGGATCAAGGATCCTTTCAATATGGGGGCCGCCATGGCACCGGCGGCCGTAGACACTATCCAGGCTCACTGCCGGGACTTAGGCAGGGAGCCTGGTTATTATGACCTGATCGTGACAGGGGATCTCGCCACAGTAGGCTACAGTATTGCGAATGAGCTGTTTAAGAAGCATCAATTCCCTATTGAACAGACCCAATATATGGATTGCGGCTTAATTATATATGATGTGGACAAACAAGCCGTTCAAGCAGGCGGAAGCGGCTGTGCGTGTTCGGCAACCGTCACATACGCCCATTTGCTGAAACGGATCAAAAGCGGGGAATTGAAACGTATCCTTGTGGTCGCGACGGGGGCGCTATTGTCGCCGCTTTCGTTCCAACAAGGCGAGAGCATTCCTTGCATTGCACATGCAGTTTCAATTGAATCTGGAGGGTTATACGCATGAATTTTGTATGGGCTTTTCTCATTGGCGGCGCAATTTGCGTATTCGGTCAGCTTCTTATGGATGTTGGTAAGCTGCCCCCTGCTCACACGATGAGCACCCTCGTTGTTCTTGGCGCTATTGCGGACGGCTGCGGCCTTTACGATCCGTTTATCGAATTTGCCGGTGCCGGAGCGACGGTGCCAATTACAAGCTTTGGCAACGCGCTTGTGCACGGCGCGCTCGAGGAACTGCAAAAAGACGGTTATATCGGTATCATAACCGGTATCTTTAAAGTGACGAGCGCCGGCATATCGGCAGCGATCATTTTTTCGTTCTTGGCCGCGGTAGTCGTCAAGCCCAAGGGGTGACTCTCTTGTAAATGAAAAGTGTCCAAGCAGGTTGTTGATAACCGGCTTGGACACTTTTCATTTGTTGTATAGGAAATTAGGTAAGATGCAGATTTGCAACCAGATATGTATGTGTGGTGCTGCCAAACTAATTCTCGTATTAGAAGGGACGACTGATCAGGGGGCAAAATTAGAACGAATGTTCTCTAATAGAGTCCTCAGAGACGCTAAAAGTTGAGGAATCCCCATCTAGGAGTCGATTAAAGAACGAATGACCATAAATAGCGAACATGGTTCTCTCATTAAAGACTTTTGTTCGTTCGAGACCTGTTTGGAGCATGTCTCCAAACAATTTGCGTCCAAAAGGTGCGCTAATAACGACCCATATTCGCTAATCTGTTGGACGTCGGCCTTCTCTGCGTCCAACCCCCATTTTTCCCTAACAGCAATTGAACCAAACGGCCTATATTTAGGTCAAATATGGTATGAAATGCTAGGCAAATCTTTTAAAGCAGTCCGACTGCTTAGAGCAGTGGACTAGATGGTTATTTTTTACAAATAATTTTAGAGAAATTACAAGTATACGGACTAAATACTTTCCTGTAAACTAGATTTACGCTGGTTTACCTGTATTTTCTAAGGATAACGACTCATAGCGATGGTTTTCAGCTTCTACGGCAAACGCTTTCGATGAATGCTTTGCCTACATAAACTCGAGGAGGATCAGACATGGAAACTGCCACCCAACATCACGTGGAAGTGCTAGCGAAGTTGAAAGCGAATTTGGAATCCTGCATTCTTGGCAAGAGTCCCGAGATCGAATTGTTGCTCACCGCGATGCTGGCCGGCGGGCATATTTTGTTGGAGGATGTGCCGGGTACGGGTAAAACGGTGCTTATCAAGGCGCTGGCGCGTTCCATTGACGGCCAATTTCGCCGTATTCAATGTAATCCTGATTTATTGCCTTCCGATATTACTGGTGTTTCCATATATCATCCTAAAGAAGAGAAATTTCTGTTCCGCTCCGGACCCATTATGACGAATATTTTGCTTGTGGATGAGATTAACCGGGCTACGACCAAAACACAATCCGCCTTGCTGGAAGCGATGGAGGAGCAGCATATCACGGTAGATGGCGATTTACACGAGCTGCCTTCTCCTTTCCTTATGCTCGCTACGCAGAACCCGATTGATTTCGAAGGCACTTATACGCTGCCGGAAGCGCAGCTGGACCGATTTATGATCAAGCTAAGTCTCGGGTATCCGAATGAAGCTGCTGAGAAGCAAATGATAGCCACCCAGAGTAAAGCACATCCGATAGAGTCTCTGCATGCAGTTATGACTACGGATCAAGTGCTGCAGATTCAAGATCAAGTCCGCAGCGTACATATGGATGAAGCTGTTGCCGACTATCTGGTTGCGATCTCACGAAAAACACGGGATCATAAATACGTATTCCTTGGAGCCAGTCCGAGAGCGACGCTCTCGCTTGTACTAGCCGCCAAAGCCTATGCGTTGATGAACGGAAGGGATTATGTTATTCCTGATGATATTAAATATCTGGCTCCGTATGTCCTCGGCCATCGAATGATTCTTCATTCTGAAGCTCGTATGGACGGAGCAACCGTCACCTCTGTTCTGGCATCTATTTTTGAACAGGTGAGAGTGCCGGTACGATTGGAGAAGTGAGCCCATGAATCGACCGGTTTCGAAGCGATTTGGGGAACGCCCCCGGTTTCCGGCAGCTTTGTGGGTACTTGTTTCCTGTGTGACAGGCAGTCTTTTCTTCCTTTTGTTTCAAGGAGGAAAGCTGGCTTCGATGCTGTTCATGATCGTCATTCTCTTGTCCGTATATCTGCTTCTCGGCCATTGGAGCGGGGTCAAACGCACAATGGGCGTACGCAAGCTGACGAACGTTGGACAAGAGGCTAATCTTGAAGCGGGGCAATCCCTTCAGATTCGTATTGGCGTGCAAATTCCGGGGTTTTGGCCGATTCCCTACATCATGATTAAAGATCAGCTTATCCGACTGAACAGTGAAACCGGCGAGTCAGCCGTATTCGAGGGATCCCTTGTTCCCGATTGGAAACGCCGCGGCGAACTGCATTACAGCACGCCACCGCTAAGAAGAGGGCTGTATCGATTTGGTGCGACGGAATGTTTAACGGAGGACATCTTCGGCTTTTTTCAACATAAGGGTCGCTTAGAGCTGCAAGAGCAGGTGACAGTTTATCCGCAGACCGTGGTGATTGGGGAATGGGCTCAGTTTCATCAAATGTTAAAAGGCATGCAACATCACTCCACGACAACGCGCGCGCACCGAGAAACGACGCAAATTAACGGTGTCCGCGAATATATTTACGGGGATCGCTTGTCTCGCATCCACTGGAATGCAACCGCGAAAACAGGTACGTGGAAATCGAAAGAATTTGAGCGTGAATCGCTGCCGAAAACGATTATCTTGCTCGATCGCACGAGTCGCGCTTATCGCGACGCAGCCGAGTTTGAGCTCGCCGTGTCAGTTGCCGCTTCGTTGTTCAGGTATGCGTCCGGCCGCGATCTGGCTCTAGGCTTGCTGTCTGTCGGCAAGGAAGCTACCTATATGGAGCCTAGGCAAACCCAGCACCACCATAAACATATTATGAACCACTTGGTTGGCGTGGAGGCGGACGGATACCATTCGCTAATCCAGGTAATTAAAGACCGTTCCCGACAAATACCGGCCGGCTGTTTCTTCGTACTGATTTCTCCGCAAAAGGGATCCGCCATGATGCAGGCGCTGCATCACCTTGAGCATCTCCAGATGAACCCTTGTCATATTTGGATACATGGCTCAGCAACTGACGCATTCAAGTTACAAACCGCTGAACCGTCAAGCCTGCAGGAGAATTGGATCAAACAAATTCGTTCCCAAGGGATTATGGGTTATGAGGTTAGTCAATTGGCTGAACTTCCTAGCTTGTTAGGAGGGGCGAAGCGCTATGCATGATCGTTTATGGAAAAGAATGCTGCTTGCAGATTGGCCGCAGCGTATGACAGCGATTATCACCGGATTGTTTCTGTTTCAATTTGTGTTGTGGATTCAGAAGGAAGACGGATTATGGCTTCCAGAGACGGTATCACTTGTAAGCGGAACGTTAGGGATTATCGTTCTCACCTATCTGATACCGCGGTTACATCCATTTTGGCGAGCCGTGCTTCAACTTGTACTCATCATTAGTATGCATGGCGTTGCTTTCAGTTATCATTTTACGATCGTCAAGCTTCATGCATGGAAAGACGTCTTAAAGTGGCTGAATTTGAACGTTGGTCAGATCAGCCCGTTTATTTGGTTCAGCTTAACCGCTTGGATCATTTATTTGTTCGCCATGTGGTCAGTTCAATCCAAATTGCGTATTTTTGTATTAATTTTGGTCAGTGTATTATTTTTCGCAATTCGCGATTCGTTTAGCGTCATTTTTTTGTGGCAGCAAGTGGCAGTCGTGCTGTTTTGCGGTTTCACATTGCTCATGCTTCGTCATTTTACCCAATTGAAGCAGCAGGCGCCGGTTATTTGGGAAAGTATCCTTGAATATCCGGCATCTATTGGAATCCCGGTTGTACTTATCGTTATTATGACTCTTTTTATTGGTGCGATCGCGCCTACGGTTGACCCCGTTCTGACGGATCCTTATACAGCCTGGAAAGTCAGCCGCGGGGAGTCCGTCCCTTTACTTGGCAAAGGAATTAGTACAGCTGCCTCTACAGGGGATGCTTCATCTGGTTATAGCCGGGATGACAGCAAGCTTGGCGGCGGGTTCCGTTACGACTATACGCCGGTGATGACCGTCGATACGACGAAACGTACCTACTTTCGCGGCGAAACGAGATCCTTATACGATGGGAAAGGCTGGGAGCTAAGCGCTACGGAAAAGAAGGTACAATTAACGCGGGTTAATGGAAGTAGTTCCCTGCAGACGGATCCCAGGTTTAATGTTTCGCTTCTGAAAACGAAAGAAGTGACTCAGAGCATTGTTATGAATCGGGAAGAGGTCTTTCCCGTCTTTTTCGGCGGCTTTGCTATTCAGAAGGTTGAAGAGATCAACAAGGGTGAAAACCCGTATCAGCAACTTCTTTGGGCTCCAAGGCAAAGTGAATTGCGATTTATTGAAAAGAGCAACTATCCCAAAGATTATAAAATCGTTACCCAAGAGCCGATTCTGGATGAGCCGGGACTCCGGCAAGTAACTTCGGATTACGCACAGAAGCCGGAATGGAACGAATATTTGCAGCTTCCCGCCGAACTGCCTGAACGCGTTAAGCAATTGGCGATAGACATCACTAAAACAGGCACCAATTCTTACGACAAAGCAAGGCTGATCGAAAAATATTTGTCCGAGCACTATCCTTATACAAATACGCCAGACGAAAGCAAAGGCAAGAGCAAGGACTTTGTAGATCGCTTCTTGTTCGAAGTTAAACAAGGCTATTGCGATTACTACTCAACGTCAATGACCGTTCTGGCCCGATCCATAGGGCTCCCGGCCCGTTGGGTCAAAGGTTACTCGTCTGGGACTTCTCCGGTTCCGGAACAAATCAGGGACTTTGGCGTCAGAAGCCAATTTGGTGAAGACATCGATCCCAATGGGCCTGGAACCTATACCGTCAGAAATTCCGATGCTCATTCTTGGGTGGAAGTTTATTTTGACGGATATGGTTGGATTTCATTCGAGCCTACATCCGGCTTCAGACTGCCTAATGTTTTCCCGGAAGAGGCCGTACTGCCAACTGACCTTCCCACGGATAGCGAACCTGTAACTAGCACACCCGATACGAATGCAGGCTCCAATTACATGTGGTTGTGGTTAAGCGCAGCTGGAGTCGTCATTCTTGCTATTATTGCAGCTGGATTGCTTCTGCTTTTCAAAAGCGTGTCGTTTCAAGCATGGCGTATGCGCCGAAAGCAGGCGCAAGCCATTAATTTTAACCAAAAAATTATTGTTGAATTTGAAAAGCTGCTTCGCATGGGCAGACGCAAAGGCTATACACGACTTGAGCATGAAACGATGCGCGAGGCTGCGATCCGCTGGTCGGTGCAAAGCAAGTGGATGAAGCAAGAGCTGGAGACGGTTCTTTTGCTTTTCGAGCGCGCGAAGTATAGTCAAGCGAACTCTACGGAGCAGGATTATTTGCAGGTTTCACAATCGATTATCAAACTAAAAGAACAAATGAAATAGGCACACAAACCACTCACGTTCAAGGGGGTGGTTTTGCCTGTGAGAGGAGCAATAAAATATGGCATTTATGGATTGTCACTTTTATTCGGAGGCGCTCGGTGTTTCCGCATCGATGTACGTCGTCCTACCGCAAGTTACGCAAAGTCAAATCGGTATGGATTCGAAAACCCATGGTAAAAAGCACCCCACCTTGTATCTGCTACACGGCTTGTCGGATGACCACACGATATGGCTTCGCCGTACTTCGATTGAGCGCTATGCATCGCAATTAGGGATAGCAGTCGTCATGCCAGCCGTTAATCGCAGCTTTTATACGGATATGGCGTACGGTTATGCATATTGGACATTTATCAGTGAAGAATTGCCGGCACTAGCCAGATCTTTCTTTCCGCTCGCTGAGGAGAGAGAAATGAATTATGTGGCTGGTTTGTCGATGGGCGGATACGGCGCTATGAAGCTGGCGCTTACGCACCCCGACCGATTTGCCGCTGCGGCCAGCTTGTCCGGTGCACTGGATGTTGGCCGTTTTGCCAGAGAGCAAGTAAGAGACAAGGACTTTAAGCTCATTTATGGCGATTTGAACCGGATTGAAGGCAGCGATAATGACTTGTTTCATTTGGCCGACCGGTTAGCGGCTAAGAAAGCGGAAACCCCGCTACTGTATCAATGCTGCGGAACAGAAGATTTTTTATATGCAGATAATGTCCGTTTCCGTGATCATCTGCGGAAGTTATCGATCGGTTTAACCTATGAGGAAGAGCCGGGGGATCATGAGTGGGGCTATTGGGACCGGAAAATTCAAAATGTGCTGCAATGGCTGCCTCTGCCATCCCGTTCCTAGTCCGGAAACCTAATGGGAAAATATGTTCTTTTGCTTTTGCAACAAGCGGATCACTATGGTATAGTTTCACGTATATGTCGAGGAATAAGTTGGAGGGAATTGGTTTGCTGAAAAAGCTCGTGCCCAGACAATCCGTGCACACGATTTATGATATCGATATCGACCATCTATGGGGATTCGGCGTTCGCGGCATCATTACAGACCTTGATAATACGCTTGTAGGGGCGCGCGATCCTCATGCGACACCAGAGCTGATCGAGTGGCTGAAACGCGTACAGCAATTGGGTTTCAAAGTTGTGATTGTATCCAACAATCGTCGTGGACGCGTATCGGCCTTTGCGGAGCCGTTAGGCATTCCTTTCATTTACCGAGCGAAAAAACCGACGAACGTTTCGTTCCATAAAGCGATGCAGCTGCTTGGGACGAATGCCAGACAAACGGCTGTGATTGGCGATCAAATGTTGACCGATGTCTTGGGAGGCAATCGCATGGGTCTCTACACGATCCTCGTTCAGCCGATTTCCATCCGGGATGAAGGTTTTTTTACAAAAATCAATCGCCGTATTGAGAAACTGGCGCAGTCGATGATGAAGAAATAAAGCTGCTTACGAAGTTAGCTTTCTTATGGAAAGCTCTTAGGGGGATTTTAGATTCATGAGTCAAGACGAAATTATGCACTGCGCCGGCTGCGGCGTAGAGCTGCAGATTGAAGAGCAGGGAAAGCTTGGTTATGTGCCTGTAGAAGCTTTTCAAAAAGAACCGATCATCTGTCAGCGCTGCTATCGCATCAAGCATTACAATGAATCGTCAAGCATTACGCTGAAACAGGACGATTTCTTGAAGCTTCTCGGCCATGTAGGCCAAACAAAGGCGTTAGTCGTCAATATTGTTGATATTTTCGACTTCGAAGGCAGTATGATCAGCTCGTTGGCAAGATTTGTCGGTAACAATCCGATCCTTCTCGTTGTGAATAAAATCGATCTTTTGCCCAAAGTGACGAATCCGAACAAAATTATTAACTGGGTTCAGCGCAGAGCCAAAGAGCAAAGTCTTCGTGTTGTGGATATCGTGCTGTGCAGCGCGAAAAAGAATATAGGTTTTGACCGCGTCATCTCTGCGGTATCGGAACATCGCGGCAACCGCGATGTGTATGTGGTCGGTGCGACAAATGTCGGCAAATCGACGCTCATCAACCGTTTGATCAGCGATTACAGCGATTTGGAAGCGGAGCTGACTACATCTCAATATCCAGGAACGACGCTTGATTTGGTGAAAATACCGCTGGATGACGGCCGATTTATCGTCGATACGCCGGGCATCGTCTACTCGCACCGCTTGACGGAAGTCGTCACTAAGCGTGATTTGTCGCGGATTATGCCTGATAAACCGCTGAAACCGATCGTATTCCAGCTCAACGAAGAACAAACGCTTTTCTTTGGCGCGATGGCTCGATTTGATTTTATCAAAGGCGAGCACCAATCCTTTACATGCTATACCTCGAATGCGATCCAAATCCATCGTACGAAGCTTGAGCGGGCAGACGATCTGTATGAAGGGCACAAAGGCGAGATGCTCGCGCCTCCGGCCAAAGCGGATTTGGACGAGCTGCCGAAGCTGGTCAAACACCCGATTCACATTCCGAAGGGGAAGCGGATGGATGTGCTGATCTCGGGACTGGGCTGGATCAAAGTAAACAGCGAAGCAGGGGCGGAGCTGGCGGTTCATGCACCGAAAGGGATCAAAGTGATCGCGAGGGAGTCGCTGATCTAGGTTGATGAGGGGGAGCCAGAGACTATGGAGAACAACCGGACGCTAGACAGCCATACCATTCTATATGGCGTATTTGGAGACCCGATAAGGCATTCGCGTTCGCCGATTATGTTGAATCGGGCTTTTCAAGAGACGGGGCTGAATGCCGCTTATGCGGCTTTTCACGTGAGTCCGCAAGGTTTGGGCGATGCGATTCGCGGCATCAGAGCACTGGGCTATCGCGGTGTAAACGTCACGATTCCGCACAAAGTGGAAGTCATGCAGTATTTGGATGAAATCGATGAGGGAGCGCAGGTCATCGGAGCCGTCAATACGATTGTGAATGAGGCAGGCCGCCTCATAGGCTACAATACGGATGGTATCGGCTATGTGCGATCGCTAAAGGAAGAAACGGGCATCCTGCTGCAGGGTAAAACCGTGCTGCTGCTAGGTGCCGGTGGCGCTGCCCGAGGCGTTGCTTATGCGCTTGCCAAAGAGGGAGCGGCTTGTATTTACATCGCTAACCGTACGAAAGAGCGAGCAGTAGAGCTGGCTGCGACGATCTCCGCATATACGAAGGCCATCGGACTCGGCTTGGATGAGCTGGAGGGTGTCGTGGATGAAGCGGAGCTTGTCGTCAATACCACCTCAGCGGGCATGCATCCGGGCGTGGACGAGCTCCCGATGTCCGTCGATCTGCTGCGCCCGCACCATTTGGCCAGCGATTTAATTTATAACCCGAGGATTACTCGTTACCTGGTTGAGGCCAAGGCGAAAGGCGCACGCATTCACGGCGGACTTGGCATGTTTATTTATCAAGGAGCCTATGCATTTGAATATTGGACTGGAACCCCAGCGCCCGTTGCGGCGATGAGACAGGTCGTAGAACAGTCATTAGCTGAATAAGAATTGAGGGACTTACATGTTAACAGGCAAGCAAAAACGTTATCTGCGCTCTTTGGCGCATCATCTTGATCCGATCTTCCAGGTAGGGAAGGGCGGCGTGAACGATCATTTGATTCGTCACATTCAAGAAGCGCTGGAAGTGCGTGAATTAATCAAAATTACCGTGCTGAACAACAGCGGTGAAGACCGCGACGAAGTTGGCGCTGAGTTATCGGAAAAATCCGGTGCAGAACTTGTGCAGGTTATCGGCAAAATCGTCGTGCTCTACAAGGAATCGCGCGACAAGAAAAAAATCGAACTGCCGCATTAAGCGGATGTTGAACACGCATTAAAGAGGTGGAAGTATGCTGGTCGGAATCATGGGAGGCACCTTCGACCCGATTCACACCGGTCATTTGATCGCGGCGGAACGGGCGCGGGTGGAAGCAGGACTGGATGAAGTATGGCTGATGCCGGCTAACGTGCCGCCGCATAAGCCGAATGCGCCAAAAGCAACGGCACAGCAGCGTTGGGACATGGTTTGCCTTGCTGCTGAGGGGAACACTTTTTTTCGTCCGCTCGATATCGAAATCGGAAGAGGCGGCGTATCATATAGTATCGACACGATTGAGCTTCTTTGCAGCCGACATCCAGAAATCGATTTTACCTACATTATCGGTGCGGATATGGTGCAATACTTGCCGCAATGGCACCGTATTGAAGACATTGTCCGGCTGATCCGCTTTATTGGGTTGGCAAGACCCGGTTATGAACTCGAGATGGACGCGCTGCCGGCACACATTCGTTCCCGCGTATCGATAGTGGCAATGCCTCTCATTGAAATTTCTTCCACAACTATCCGTGAAGAAAGACTGAAGGGCGGGTCTATCCGCTACTTGGTAACCGACGCTGTGCATAATTACATGGAGGTGAATCATTTGTATGAATCGTGAGCAACTGATTGCCGCCGTGAAAGAACAAATGCCGGAAAAACGTTGGCTGCACACGCTAGGCGTTATGGAGACATCGGTCATCCTGGCGAACCGTTTTGGGGCTAATCCCGTTAAAGCGGATCTGGCGGCCATTCTGCATGATTATTGCAAATATTGGCCGATTCAGGAGCAGGCGAACATAATTCGCGATAACGGTCTGCCGCAGGATTTACTCGATTATGACAAAGAGCTGTGGCATTCACACGCAGGTGCGTATATAGCCCAAACGAAGTTTGGCATTGAAGATGAGGAGATTTTGGATGCGATCCGGTACCATACATCCGGTCGCGAAAACATGACTCTCCTGGATAAAGTCGTCTGCTTGGCTGATTATATGGAGCCGGGGCGTGATTTTCCGGGCGTGCATAATATTCGTGAAATCGCTGAACATAGTCTTGAGAAGGCTCTTATTGCCGGCTTTGACTCTACGATCAGCTTTTTGCTTTCCAAAGGGAAGCGGATTTACCCGCTAACCGTATTGACACGGAATTATTTAATAGAACAAATAGGAGGATGATTGAATGAGCATGACCCCAGAAGCAATTATGGCTCTCGTGGTGGACGCGGCAGAGGACAAAAAAGCGATGAACGTGGTGGCGCTGAATTTGCAGGGAATTTCTTTAGTCGCCGATTATTTCGTGATTTGTCACGGGAATTCAGAAACACAGGTGCAGGCAATCGCCACCGAAGCCAGAAAAAAAGCGCAGGAGCACGGCGTGCGAATTCGCGGTTATGAAGGCGTCGATACCGCAAGATGGGTGCTCCTGGATCTGGGAGATGTTGTTCTTCACGTGTTCCATCGCGATGATCGCGAGTATTACAATATTGAGAGGCTTTGGTCCGACGCCAAAGTTGTGGAACGCGTATGAGAATGGAAGCGGGAACACTCGTCAGCTTGGAAGTGGCGAGAGAAGTTCCACCGAACGGCTATTTTCTGACTGACGGTTCTCAGGATGTACTTCTGCCTTACGGAGAAATCGTGGGTACCATTAAACCTGGTGAACGTGCAGAAGTATTTCTGTTCCACGACACCCAGGATCGAATCATGGCGACAATGAGGCGCCCGATGCTGATTTTGGGTGAAGTCGGCCTCTTAGAAGTCGTGGACATTCATCCGCGATTCGGTTATTTTCTGGAAATGGGACTTGGCCGAAATTTGCTGCTTCCTTACAAACATGTGCCTGAACTTGAGACACTGCGCCCGCAAGTTGGCGATAAGATTTTTGTAACGCTTGCACATGACCGGCAAGGGCGACTGATTGCGAAGCTGGCGACGGAGGAGGATCTGGCTCCGCTCAGTGTAAGGGCCCCGTCCAGCTGGAAAAACCAATGGGTCGAGGCCCGCGTGTACAAGCCTCTTCAAATGGGAACATTCGTCGTTTGCGATGCAGGCGTTCTCGGCTTCGGCATAATCGGGCTCATCGCAGCGCCTGAACGGACTCGCTTGCTACGCGTAGGAGAGATAGTGAAGGTTAGAATCGTCTTTGTGAGAGAAGAAGACGGGCGCGTGAATGTATCTATGAGGCTGCCGAAGGAAAAAGGGCGCGACGAAGATGCCGAGCGCATCTTGAGCGTGCTCAAGGAACGTCCGAATGGTGCGATGCCTTACTCGGATCAAACAAGCGCCGATATGATCAGCGATCGATTCGGGATGAGTAAAGCGGCTTTCAAACGCGCAATGGGCAAGTTGATGAAGGAAGGTCTCGTCTACCAGAAAGAGAACTGGACCTATTTGAAACAAGAGGAGACGCAGGGCTAGGATGAGCTACGAACGATTTGCCTATACATACGATCGTCTAATGGAAAGTATGCCGTATGGCGAGTGGCTCCGATTTGCTAGAGAGAGCTTCGAACGGTTCAACATTCAGCCTGTGACAATCGCAGATTTAGGCTGTGGAACCGGTACGCTTGCGATTCCCCTTGCGCTTGAAGGGTACCGAGTGACAGGCATCGATTTGTCTGAGGACATGCTCGCAGTAGCCGAACAAAAGGCTGAGCAGCGAGGCACATTGCTTGGCAAGGGTTCATTGCGCTGGGTGCAGCAGGATTTGCGGGAATGGGATCTCGGCGAACAGGTGGATGCTGCTATTTCATTTTGTGACTGCATCAACTATTTGCTGGAAGAAGAGGACATCATCCAAACATTCCGGCAAACATATGCGGGTTTGAAGCAGGGCGGCATTTTCCTGTTTGATGTGCACACTCCTGAGCAGTTGTTTGCATATGCCGATTCACAGCCATTTTTTCTCAATGAGGAAGATGTTTCCTACATTTGGACAAGTGAGCTGGATGAAGAACGTGTTCAGATCGAACACGACTTAACGATCTTTGTTCAAGAAGGCCCTACGGAGATGTTTCGGCGGATCGATGAGGTTCACATCCAGCGAGCATATCCTCTGAGATGGTTGGAACAGCAGCTTCTCGCGGCCGACTTCACTGAAGTGCGGTTAGCTGCAGACTTTTCATGGGAATCACCGACGGTATCAACGGAACGTGCTTTCTTCATAGCACGCAAATAATAGGGTAAAGTCGATTCGCGGCTTGACAGTGCGGCATTATTTTACATATAATCAAAGCTAATCAGAAGATTTTAAAGCTTTGAAGAGGAATAGTAGCTGTGCGCAGCATCTTGCAGAGAGCCGGGAAACAGGTGAAAGCCGGCAGATGTCAGCCAAGCGAACTCGCCTCTGAGCCAGAAGGTGAACACCGTCGTTATCAGCGGTGCTAGCCGGATCGTTTCACCCGCGTTAAGGGGCAGAGTGAACACAGGCAAAGTATGCCGCGTGTTAACTAGGGTGGTACCACGGGAATATAACCTCTCGTCCCTAGCGATATCCGCTAGGGATGAGGGGTTTTTTTGGCGCTTCATAATGGGTTTTCAAAACGGCCATGATTAGCGCTTTATTGAATTAAGTATGGCGATCGTCATACATCAGGGAGGATCTTGCATATGTCACAGGAAGTTAAAGAAACACGCGAGCAGCTTGGCTACAATCCGCAAGCGATCGAGCCAAAATGGCAAAAGTATTGGGATGAAAAGAAAACATTCAAGGTGCTGGAAAACTCGGATAAACCGAAATTTTATGCGCTGGATATGTTCCCATACCCATCCGGAGCAGGGTTGCATGTCGGCCATCCGGAAGGTTATACGGCAACAGATATCGTTTCCCGTTTTAAGCGGATGAGAGGCTACAATGTGCTGCATCCGATGGGTTGGGATGCTTTCGGTCTGCCGGCCGAGCAGTATGCGCTGGATACGGGCAATGACCCGCGCGATTTTACGAACAAGAACATCGATACGTTCCGTCGTCAAATCAAGTCGCTCGGATTCTCCTACGATTGGGATCGTGAAATCAGCACGACGGATCCGGAGTATTACAAATGGACGCAGTGGATTTTTATCCAGCTTTATAAAAAAGGTCTCGCTTATGTAGATGAAGTACCGGTGAACTGGTGCCCGGCACTCGGAACCGTTCTGGCGAACGAAGAGGTCATCGACGGCTTGAGCGAGCGTGGGGGCCACCCGGTTATTCGCAAGCCGATGCGCCAGTGGATTCTGAAAATCACTGAGTATGCGGAGCGCCTGCTCGAGGACCTTGAGGAGCTTGATTGGTCTGAAAGCATCAAAGATATGCAGCGCAACTGGATCGGTAAATCGAAAGGCGCCGAAGTGCAATTCGCGATTGACGGACACGCTGAGAAAAGCTTGACGGTGTTTACAACGCGCCCGGACACCTTATTCGGAGCCACCTACTGCGTCCTTGCGCCGGAACATGAGCTTGTTGCAGCTATTACGACTGAAGCGCAATCGGCTGCAATCCAGGAATACCAGGAAAAGGCGGCACGCAAGAGCGACCTTGAGCGAACAGACCTGGCCAAAGATAAAACAGGCGTTTTCACGGGGGCTTACGCAATTAACCCGGTGAACGGCGCGAAAGCGCCGATTTGGATCGCCGATTATGTGCTTGGCGGTTATGGAACCGGCGCGATCATGGCAGTTCCTGGACACGACCAACGCGACTGGGAATTCGCGAAGCAATTCGATCTGCCGATTATTGAAGTCGTGCAGGGCGGCGATGTACAGAAAGAAGCCTACGCTGGCGATGGCATTCACGTTAATTCGGAACTGCTTAACGGCTTGAACAATGAGCAGGGCATCAGCCGCATGATTGAGTGGCTGGAGCAGAACGGCAAAGGCCGCGGCAAAGTTACGTACCGTTTGAGGGACTGGTTGTTCAGCCGTCAACGTTATTGGGGAGAGCCGATTCCGATTCTCCATCTTGAAGACGGCACGATGAAGCCTGTGCCTGAGGACCAATTGCCTCTGCTGCTTCCGCAAGTCGACGAGATCAAACCGTCCGGTACCGGAGAATCACCGCTGGCCAACGTTTCCGATTGGGTGAATACGATCGATCCGGAGACGGGCATGAAAGCCCGCCGCGAGACGAATACGATGCCTCAGTGGGCCGGCAGCTGCTGGTACTACCTGCGCTTCATCGACCCGCGTAATGACAAGGAGCTTTGCTCGCACGATCTGCAGCAGCAATGGCTGCCGGTAGATCTTTACATCGGCGGCGCGGAACATGCCGTACTTCATCTTTTGTACGCGCGCTTCTGGCACAAGGTGTTGTATGATCTCGGTGTTGTTCATACCAAAGAGCCATTCCACAAGCTCGTAAACCAAGGCATGATCCTGGGCGAGAATATGGAGAAAATGAGTAAATCCCGCGGCAACGTCGTAAATCCTGACGATATCGTGAGCGAACAAGGTGCCGATACGCTGCGCATGTACGAAATGTTCATGGGCCCGCTTGAAGCGACGAAGCCTTGGAATACAACGGGCGTGGATGGCATTTACCGCTATTTGAGCCGTGTTTGGAGACTTTTTGTTGACGACAATGGCTCGATTAACGCCAAAATCAGTGCGGATGAAACGCTCGGCAGCGATACATTCAAACGCACATGGCACCGTACGATCAAAAAAATAACCGAGGACTTGGAAGCCCTGCGGTTCAATACGGCGATCAGCCAATTGATGATTTTTGTTAATGAAGCCTACAAAACAGAACGCCTCCCGCTGGAAGCGATGAAAAATTTCGTCCAAATGCTGTCCCCGATCGCACCGCATATAGCTGAAGAGCTGTGGGAGAAGCTTGGCGGCACAGAATCGATTACCTATGCGCCTTGGCCGACCTATGATGAGGCTTGGACCGTGGATAATGAGATTGAAATCGTTGTGCAAGTTAACGGTAAAATTGTCGAGCGTGTGCTCATTTCCAAAGACATGGAAGAAGCAGCGATGCAAGATTTGGCTATGAATCTCGACAAAGTCAAAGAAGCGACCGCCGGAAAGGCCGTTCGCAAGTTGATTGTCGTCAAAGGCAAGCTTGTTAATATCGTTGTAGGATAATAAGCTTAGTTGGCTATTGAGAAGGTTGCTGCTTCAAAGAAAATTGTTGCTCAACCTTCTCAAGGTCTTCTTCGTATTTCGTATGCGTAGCATGTATGATTTGCTGGAACATGCCGATCAGTTCATTGTCCATGATCCTCAAGCCTTCCGCTGTAATACCGCCCGGTACGGCTACACGCTTCTGCAAAGTTGCAGGATCAAATCCTCCGGTCGTGAGAAGCTTTCCGGTGCCCAGTGTCATTTCGCTGATAAGAAGCGTAGCTTCTTCTTTGGAAATCCCGGTTTCCTCCACAGCGGCGTCAATGAATGATTGAAGGAAGTAAGCCAGGAATGCCGGTCCGCAGCTAGACAGATCGGAAGAAATACGCGTGAAATTTTCGGAAACACGAACTGGCGAGGAGATATGTGCGAGTAAATTTTCCAGCCATTCCATGTCCTCCGGCTGCATGCGATCGCCATGAATGCAGAGGGTCGCACCGCTAAGTACATAGTTGGTAATACTTGGGATGATTTTGCTGACTTTCGCCGGCAGATGCCCTTCCAAATGCTTGATCAATACTGGACTGGTGATCGATACGACCATATGCGAAGGTAGCACGTCCTCTTTGATTTCATCAATAACATTTTTGAACTCGGATGGCTTCACACACAGAAAAATGAGATCGCTTTGAGTCACAACTTCACTATTAGATCGGGCCACCTGCAGTCCCGGATATGTCTGTGCGAGATGCTCCACTTTGCTGATTGTACGATTAGCCGCGATGATTTGCTCCGGATTAAATGCACCCGAATGAATGAACGCTTCGATCAGAACACTTCCCATACTCCCAGTACCGATGAATCCTGCTTTCATCTAGTAATCCCTCCCAATAAAGTTCAGTCACCCTAGTTGTGCCTCATACAGTTGGTTAGAACTGGGCCCATGCTTTTTATTCCACTTTGATGCTTTTTCATCTATATGCCAAGTCACAAACATTTATGATAGGAATGGAGGGAATTTGTGGACTTATTTGGTAAAAAGGGCTGGATCGCATTATCTGCTGTATCCGTCTGTTTATTTGGAACGATAATTTGGCAGTTTGCCAGCGGCGGACGCTCCTTGATTCGAACGGAATTCCGGCCGGTCAATGATCAAATGCAGCGGCTCATCGCTCAAAATGCAGAACAAACCCAAGCGCCTTCGAAAACGGAAGCAGAGCGAAAGTCGCCACCTTCCTCTACCGCAGTTCCTCCATCAGCGACTGAACTTTCAGCACCCTCAACCACAATACCAACCGGAAATCCTTCGGATTCGTTTTCATCGGTCAAGTCTTCCACGGTCCCAGCTTCCAAACCATCCGCTACTTCAAAAACAATGCCGGCAGCTCCCGGAAAATCCTCTGGTCATCAACTTGATTTGAACACGGCTACGTTAGAAGAATTAGATCAATTGCCCGGTATCGGGGCGAGTAAAGCTAAAGCCATCATCGATTATCGCAATCAAAAGGGGCGGTTCAGCCGAATCGAAGAGCTGATGGAAGTCAAAGGAATCGGCGAGAAAATGTTGGAGAAGTTGAAACCGCACATTTATGTGCCCGGGTCCTAGTCATTCTTTTAATTTGCTAGGAAGTATGAGAGAATAATAGGGAAATATTGGCGATAACACTAAGGAGGAATGAATACAAATGTCCACAGACCGTAAATTGTCCATCGAAACATTAGCCGTACACGCAGGTCAGGAAATTGACCCGACCACATTATCCAGAGCTGTTCCCTTGTATCAAACTACGTCCTATGGCTTCCGTGATACCGATCACGCCGCAAATTTATTTGCTCTAAAGGAGTTCGGCAACATCTATACCCGTTTGATGAATCCGACGACGGATGTTTTTGAAAAGCGGATTGCCGCTCTTGAAGGCGCACCGGCTGCACTTGCGACTGCTTCGGGTCAAGCGGCTATTACATATTCCATCCTTAATATTGCCGGAGCCGGTGATGAAATCGTATCAGCTTCGAGTTTATATGGCGGCACTTATAATTTATTCTCAACAACTTTGCCTAAATTAGGCATTCATGTATCATTTGTAGATCCGAGCAATCCTGAAAACTTCAGAGCTGCGATAACGGAGAAAACGAAGGCTTTGTACGCGGAAACGATCGGCAACCCGAAAGGGGATGTGCTCGATATCGAAGCTGTTGCCGCTATTGCACACGAACATGGCATTCCGCTTATTGTAGACAATACATTCCCTAGCCCTTACTTGCTGCGCCCTATCGAGCATGGAGCCGATATCGTCGTTCATTCCGCCACCAAGTTTATCGGTGGACATGGAACGTCCATAGGCGGCGTTATCGTAGACGGAGGGAAATTCGATTGGCAGGCAAGCGGCAAATTCCCAGGATTGACGGAGCCGGATCCCAGCTATCACGGTGTTGTCTATACAGCGGCTGTTGGGTCGATTGCATACATTATTAAAGCGAGAGTCCAACTGTTGCGTGATATGGGGGCGGCGATATCGCCTTTCAACTCCTTTATGCTTCTGCAAGGGCTGGAAACACTACATCTTCGGATGGAACGCCATAGTTCTAACGCTTTGAAAGTGGCACAATTTCTTGAGGCTCATGAAGCCGTGGAATGGGTTAACTACGCAGGTCTACCTAGCCATCCCTCCTATGACCTCGCGCAAAAATATTTGGCGAAAGGGCAAGGGGCGATTCTCACATTCGGCATTAAGGGCGGTCTTGCTGCAGGACGCAAAGTCATCGATGCGGTTCAATTATTTTCCCATTTGGCCAACGTGGGCGATTCCAAGTCGCTCATTATTCATCCGGCTAGTACGACCCATCAACAACTTGGAGAAGAAGAACAAGTATCGGCAGGCGTTTCGCCCGGCATGATTCGTCTGTCCATCGGGACGGAAGGTATCGACGATATTATTCATGATTTGGATCAAGCGATCAAAGCCAGTCAGATTTAGAAGGAGCCAGAGAGAGTAGATATGAGCAATCGGAAGGACTGGGACACCTATTTTATGGATATCGCCTATATGGCATCAACGCGTTCGCAATGCAACCGCAGACACGTTGGAGCTGTACTGGTTCAAGGGAAAAAGCTGCTGGGCACCGCCTATAACGGAGCCCCGATGGGCGTTCCCGATTGCAGCGAAGCGGGATGTATGCTCGTAGAGGAGATCGAGCTTAAAGTGATCGAGCACAGAGAGGAAGTTGTGCGCAAACAGCGCTGCATCCGCACTATCCACGCCGAACAGAACCTCTTGCTGTTCACGGATAGGGAAGATCGCGAGGGCTCAACCGTCTATGTAACAGACCAGCCATGTTGGACTTGTGCCAATATGCTGGCGAACAGCGGTGTAACCGAGATTGTGTTTCACAGAGGCTACCCGAAAGATCACGAAAAAGTAAGCAGCCTTATGAACGCAAGAGGCATCACCTTCCGCAAAATGGAAGCATATGAACCTCCTGCAGGCACAATATCGGAAGTAATTAATTAAAAGGATTGAAAAAAACGGGGAAGAACCTCTTGCTGCATCGGCCATGCGCCGCTGTGAGAAGAGGTTTTTCTTTTTTTGTTGGGGACGTAAGCTGTGACATATTGCCTTTGGTGAGGAATCGGAATTCGTGTTATCACGATGCTATCCCCAATGGCTCATGGTCTTTCGTATTGATGTTGGCGTCGCCCATAACCCGAGCCAAGCGGCGAGTTACGGGCCAATCCCAGTAGCTCATTGACTAGCTTTTTGCTATTGGAGCACTAACCCCGTAGCTCAGGCCTGGCTGTACTATCGTCGCTATCCCTGTAGCTCAGGCTAGGCTTCATGCTATCGTAGTTATCCCCATTGCTCAGAAATTCACTGTACCTTCTAAATTGTGAACAACGAATCAACTGAGTGGAGGGGATAGTGGGTATAAGAAATCATAAATAAGAATGGAGGACCAAATGAAACGACCCGTTGTTCTAGGATGCTGTCTGTGGATAACCGGATATGCGCTCGCGCTTTATGCTGAGCTGCCTTGGTTATCCCTTACCGTGAGCGCGGTGCTGCTGATCGCGCTCACGTTGCTCTTTGCGCTCCGGCTGCCGGGCAGAATGCAGCTAGGCGCTCTGTTGCTGGTCGGTGTAGCCTACGGCTACTACCATTGGAACGACCAGCGGAATGTGTCCGCGCTGCTGCCGCTGACGCAGCAGCAGCAGCAAAACCTGGACGGCAGCGAGGCTGCGCTGCTCGGCCGGATCTCGAGCCCTGTCACCGTAGACGGCGACAGGGCCAGCTTTGCCGTGGAAGCGGAGTCCATCCGCTTCCACGAATCCGACGCTTTCCCGCTCGGCGGGGAAAGCGTGCAGGTTTCGCTGCGCCTGCTCCGGCAGGAGCAGCAGGCGCAGGCGGCGGGCTGGCGCCGGGGCGACGCCCTGACGCTGCACGGGACGCTGCGCAGCCCGACGCCAGCCCGCAATTTCGGCGGTTTCGATTACCGCCGATACTTGCGCTTTCACCACACCCATTGGCTGCTCACAGCCAAAGGTGCGGATCAGGCGCAGGTCGAGCCTGCGGCGCTCCGCTTAAGCGTCGTTCAGCTGCTGCGCTGGAACGACGAGCTGCGCGACGCCCTCGGCAGGCGGATGGATCGGATCTTCCCCGCATCACAAGCGGGATTTATGAAAAGCATGCTGATCGGCATGCAGGACGATCTCGATCCGGAAAGGTTCCAGCAATTTTCGGAGCTGGGACTGACCCATATTTTAGCCATATCCGGTCTCAACGTAGCTGTTTTTCTTGGTGTTTGCATGTGGGTTATGCGCAGATTGAAACTGGCCAAAGAAACCTATCTCCTGATATCCATGCTGCTGCTGCCCTTTTATATTTTGTTAACAGGCGCTTCACCGTCCATTGTTCGTGCGGGTCTCATGGCCATAATCACCTTATACGCTGCCAGACGGGGGCTGCTAAAAGATGTGCTTCATATTATGACGATCGTCGCCTGGCTGATGCTGATTTGGGACCCTTACTATATTCTGGACGTCAGTTTTCAGCTTTCCTTTTTGGTCACATTAGGACTCATTATCGGTGTACAAAGAGTGAACGATCTGCTGGAAGAAGTTATCCCTTCTCAGGTGCTTCGGAACACTGCCTCCATCACCATCGTATCCCAATTCATCTCATTTCCGGTCTCGATCTATTATTTTAACCAGTTCTCTTTACTGTCATGGCTTGCCAACGCCGTATTAGTCCCTGTGATCAGTATGGTTGTCTTTCCGGCGGGACTTCTAGCATTAACTTTGGGACTACTGTACATGCCTGCGGGTGCGGGAGTTGGATGGCTCCTTTCTTGGTTGAACGCAGGTGTTTTCTGGGTGACGGACAAATTACAACAACTGAATATGTTCAAAATGATTTGGCCATCACCGAGCTTGACGTGGATTGCCGCTTTTTACTTATTGCTAGTTTGTATCTATGTACTTTTACATAAACGGCAACAATTCCGAAAATCAGATAATCCGTTCCTTATGCAATCGCTATTATACAAGAGTGAGAAAACGCATAGAACTATGATCTTTCTAAGTATTGCCTGTTTTGCCGTCTTGCTGTTGACCGGATATTCGCCCAACCGCTTCGACCGTTCCGGTTTAGTGCAATTTATCGATGTTGGACAAGGCGATAGTATGTTGATCCGCACACCTCAAGGCAAACATATTCTTATCGATGGAGGAGGAACGCTAACTTTTGAGAAACGCGGGGAGGAATGGAAGCGTCGCAAAGATCCTTACGAGATCGGTCGCAAGATGCTGGTGCCGCTGCTCAAAAAGAGAGGTGTTCATGCGATTGATCTGCTTGTTCTGACGCATGAGGATTCAGATCATAGCGGGGGATTGCAGGCGGTAGTAGAACAAGTACCGGTCAAACAGTTCCTTTTTAATGGAACCTTGAAACCCAATGCCGGTATAGAGAAATTATTCACCACTGCTTTGAATCGCCATATACCTCTTGTGCCCGCACAGACAAGCGAATGGATCGGCATCGATTCGGAAACAAGACTTCAGGTTCTCTATCCTTTTGGCAATCCGTCCAAGGAGGTGGAGCTGCTGCGGGAGCAGAACGGTCAATCGATTGTTTTTCTATTAGAGTTACAGGGGACACGATGGCTGTTTACAGGGGATATGGAGAAAGAAACGGAATCGGCTTTACTTGAAATCTTCAAAGAAAAGTCAATGAATCAGCCTAAGATTGACGTGTTGAAGGTTGCACATCATGGCAGCAAAACATCAACCACGAGGCCGTGGTTGGATTATTGGAAACCGCAGCTTGCTGTTATTTCGGTCGGGGCGGCCAATTCTTATGGTCATCCTGCTCCAGATGTTGTGCTGCGGTTACAACAGGCGGGGGTACAGGTATTTCGGACGGATGAGATGGGCGAGGTTCAATTTGAAGTACGTCAAGGGGTCATTTCCTCGAGAACAAGGCTATAGGTGCAGATCCACAACAGAATGCCTTTCAAGGGCTATTCTGCTGCGGTTTTTTTTGTTCTTCCATATTAGTCTCTTGCGCTTTCCAAGGAGGATCGCCGTATTTATGCAATTTTTTGTTAACCCAATACACACTGTAAGGAATAACAAAAGCCAGGAACGTACAAAAGAGAACCATCCCGGAGGGAATTCTGCCTAGAAACGAAGTCAACATAAGTCTCTACCCCTTTGTTGTTTCATTGATGTTACCGATTCGCCGGACAATGACCGAAGCTTGGACTTCAATTTCGACCTGCGAAAAATGGTTAGATCCTTCATCCCAATTACCTTCTAATGGTTTCCAAACTTTGTAATGATTTTGGTACAAAAAAGCTCCAAGTCCAATCGCATCTTTTTTATATGACTTTTGCAATTTTTGGATGGCCTTATTGGAATTGCTTTCGATAATTGCTGCTATTCTCTTCTCTAATGACTTTACGGCCTGATCTTTTGATGGATCTAAATTGGCTATCGATTTATCGAGACTTCCTTCAGTTTCCAACCGAATGATAAATTTTAAGCGGCTCCGGTCTTGAACTTGCAGCACAAATTTCCGTTTGGAGCGTTCGACAAGAAAATCAATCCGAGACCCGCCGAATTTCGCCTCGACAATGCCGCCTTGGATCTGATTGGTCAAAAAGTTATATCCTTGCGTTTCTGAACCTGTCAGAATACCTACCATCTTTTTCGTATCTCCGGCGAATATCGCACTTCCAGCCAGTGTTATACCCTGATCTTTTTCGATCTTTATTTTTTGAATGGCAAAACTCTGGTGTTTGACGAGAAATTCGTGAACGTCTCCGATCCGGGATTGCGGCAGTATAAAATTGGTTTTTCTCGTGTTTTTGGCAATCGACGTGATGTAATCAACCGGCATGTTTTCGTTATTGGCTTGGATTTTGAAAACATCGGCTGCTCTGCCTTCTGAAATTATAATTTGCACACCTCTGCGCATCTCGCTGTTTCGTAAGAAAAAATCCAGTAAATCGGCAAAATTAGCATTACTTTTGGCGACTTCTTGTGAAATGACGATCATTTTTAAATGTTCGAAATAGGGGGAACGGCTCGTTTTTGTGGATATCCTTCCCGCGAGTGCCGGCATCGAGTTTTCCGTTGTCGAGATGTTAAAGTAAGCTTTGCCGGAAGTGCTGCCACCGCCACCGGCCGGGCCGCTAGTGGTTTGTTTCAAACCGCCGGGAACGACAATCTGATAGGTGCCGAAATATTTATGCTTTGAATTTGGCAGCGCGAGATCGATGGCGACTCCAACGACAAAGCCTCGCTGATCGATTTCCACCCGATCCCAGCAGCCTGTTGCAAAGAGTATGAAACAGCTTAAAGACAACACAACGCCTACATTTCTAAGACGCATCGCTTTTCACCTTGCGAAGTCTAGCCACCATATGAATAAGGATTGGGATTATTATCGCTACAACTAGTCCTGTATAACTGATTAGTTCGCCCATCTTGGCAAAGTCAGTCAAATTTCTGGGAAACATGCAAAGTAGATAGGTCACGGGACTTAACATAAACACCCATGTGATATGGCTGATTTTTGTCATCATCGACTTTAATGCATAAATGGTGCAATCGAGTGCCATGAATGTTGTGGTGAAAACGGTCATAATCCAAATCGTGAAAAAAATGGATTCGAAGCGCTCGAAAAATTCCCCTGGAATTTGCATTTCTTTGGCTAATTCTACCGCCGGATACGTAATTTCTTGCAAGGCGAATTGAGAGAAGACGCCTACACATACGAGATAAATAGCTATATATAGAACCAGCGGAATCGCTACCCCGATAATCGCAGCCTTTGGAGCATCCTTGGGCTTATTCATGAGCGTTATGTAGAATAAAATGACTTCGAAACCAAGCAGTGAGAAGACGCTATCCTTCATGCCAAGGGCTAAATGCTTCCAGTCCGTGATGAGAACCGGTTTCAGATCTTCAATGCTTAATTTCCCCATACTGAAAGCTAGGACGATGAGCGTGATCATGATAATAAACGGTAAAAATAATATGTTAAGCCGAATAATGCCAACACGGCTCCCTGCAACCGCATAAACAACCACCAGCAAGAAGGAGAGCGAGATGGCTTCGACAGGGGTGCGCTCAAACAAGTACTGTTTGGAGATATTCGCAATGGCTCGCACTTCATAAGCAACAAAAGAAAGAAAATAAACAGCCAGCGCTGTTGTCACTACATAAGCAATTGGTTTTGTGACGGCAGCGGACGTATAGGCAAAAAAACCTTGTTGGCTAAAATGAGTTGCAATTTTTGCAAGAATCCAAGCAGTTCCAATTGCAAGAAGACCTGCCGCGGTCATGGAAATCCAACCATCCGAAGATTCGGTCGATTTGGCAAGGTCTCTAGGCAAATTAAGCACACCGACACCAATGATCATCGAAGCGATGGTGATGGCTATATCCATCATGCCAATTTCTCGATCCGCATATTCAAATAACTTCATGGGATCACCGACCTCCTTTTTTCATTTTGTCCTGATTTATTGTTTGCATCATTTGAGGACGTTTTTTCGCAAACATAATCGGCGAGCGCAGAACCAAATCTTTCCAATCACTGATGAAAAGCGGTGCAAATGGCGTTGAATAAGGGATGCCGAAACTCATCAGGTTTACCAGATGTATGTTGATCATGATATAGGCCAAAATGACCCCGTACAAGCCAAAAAAGGCCGCCGCAATCATGATGGCGAAACGAATCATCCGCAGTGAGATCGCAAACGAGTATGACGGCAACGCAAAAGAAGATATCGCCGTTACGGCTACGACGATAACCATAACCGGACTTACAATTCCCGCGGAAACAGCCGCTTCGCCGATAACTAAACCGCCTACGATGCCGATCGTCTGGCCAATCGGTTTAGGCAAGCGTAGTCCAGCTTCCCTTAGCATTTCCAGGGTGACTTCCATCACGAAAGCTTCCACCACCGCTGGAAAAGGAACGCCTTCGCGCGCTCCCGCAATGGAAAAAGCAAGCTTGGATGGGATCATCCCATGATGAAATTCAAGTAAAGCGATATAAAGCGCCGGCAAAAACGTGGCGATGAAAGCTGCTAACAAACGCAAAATGCGTGTAAGCGTTGAGATCAACCAGTGCTGATAATAATCTTCCGGCGATTGTAAGCTCGAAGAGAAAGTGATAGGTAAGATGAGTGCAAAGGGATCCCCGGCAACGAGAATTGCAATTCGCCCCTGGAGGATCGCCCCTGATACTTTATCAGGACGTTCTGTATTTAAAATGAGCGGAAAGGGACTGAGAAAGCTGTCCGAAATCCACTGCTCCAACAGGCCGGAACCTTCAATGTCATCAATGTTGACGGATTGAAGACGCCGGGTAACTTCTCGGACTAGATCAGGGTGTACAATCCCCTCGACGTAGGCGACGATAACTTCTTTTTTACTCCTTGTTCCGAGTTTATAGGTGTCTAAAACCAGATTAGGCTCTTTGATTCTTAGCCGGAGCATCGCTGTATTGGTGCGCAAATCTTCGGTAAATCCAACCCTTGGCCCACGTATGATAGACTCATTCTGCGGTTCCTCGACGGCTCGCGACTTCCAGCCATTGCTGCTAATGACCAATGCCTGCATGCTTCCACCGACGAGGAATATGGTGTTGCCGGATAAGATCGCATGCAGGACTTCATCAAGTTGTTGTTGATACTCCACCTGATACGCGGTCAGAACTTGCTGTTCCAGTGTCGTAAGCAGTTCATCTGGTGAAACAACCAAATAATCAAAGGAATGCAGCATCGGTTTAAGCAGCTGTTCATTAATAAGGGCCGTATCGACAAGTCCGTCAATGCTTATGAGTGCGCAAGAAAACTGGGCTTCTCCGATAATGAACTGGCGGATGATCAGATCGCTCGGTTGGTGAAGCAACGTTTGAATCATGTTCAGGTTTTCCTGCAATTGAGGAAGCAACGGTTTACTTTGTTCCGGACTGATGGACGGGGGCTGTGTCGCAGCATGAAGTTTCCTTGCCAATGATTTTTTGCCGAATAGTTGTTTAAACATGCTGAAGTCCCTCCTTTCGACAAGCCTTCTTAACAATATTCTCTTCTTTGACTGGAATTAAACGGATATGACATTTGTCATCTCGAAATGATGATACGCGTGAATTACGATGGGAATCGAAACGCGGTAAGATAAAAGCATGACAAATCGATATGGGGTGGAACGATTGAAACCAATCATTGCATTAGATCATGTAAGCAAAGATTTTAAAGGAAAGCTGGGTGTCGATAACTTATCTTTATCGATCGAAGAGGGAAGCGTCGTTGCGCTTCTCGGTCCGAACGGAGCGGGCAAGACGACGACGGTCTCGATGATACTCGGACTGCTGCAGCCTACTAAAGGAACGATAAGCTTGCTTGGCGGCAAGCCCCAAGATCGATCCGTACGCGATCGCATGGGCGCTATGCTGCAGGATGTGAATGTAATAGAAGGCTTGTCCGTATTAGAGACAATAGATTTGTTTCGCAGCTATTATTCCAAACCGATGCCTTTACAAAAACTGATACAGATTTCCGGCTTGGAAGCAGAGAAGAACAAACGGGCTTCCTCGCTATCCGGAGGTCAAAAACGCAGATTAGGTTTTGCCTTAGCGCTGGCCGGTGATCCTTCTGTCTTATTCCTGGATGAGCCGACCGTAGGGATGGATATTACGGCGCGGCAGCACTTCTGGGAAACAGTTCGCGGGATGGCTGCTCAAGGCCGGACGATCATTTTAACGACACACTATCTGGAGGAAGCGGACAGCATCGCTGACCGTATCGTTGTTATTAATAAAGGCAAGCTGATCGCTGACGGATCGTCCGCTGAGATTAAAGCGACAACCAACCAGAAAACAATCTTGTTAACCGCCGGCCCTCATTTAACTTCAGAGATGTTAAACGACATACCGATGATAACGAATGTAACCTGGAGCGGCCGCAGAGTTAAAATTTTAAGCCCCGATACGGATCAGGTTATTTTCGCGATGGTAAAACGGCAGCTTGATATCAAAGATATTGAAATTCATACCGGCGGTCTGGAAGATGCCTTCCAGTTTCTGGTTCAACAATAATTCGAACAACTGAAGGAGATGTAAAAAATGAGAGCGATGATAGCTCAATGTAAGGCAGAATTGTTAAGAACGTTTCGGAATAAACGCTTTTTCGTATTTTCGATGATCATGCCTGCGGTATTTTACTTTATTTTCACTTCAACTGTCGGAGATAATACAGAGGTTGGCGGTGTGGCATGGAAGGCGTACTACCTGATGTCAATGACAGTGTTTGGGGTTGTCGGCGCCTGTATTCAAACGCTAAGCATCAAATTTGCCCAAGAACGGACACAGGGCTGGATCCGCATGATTGAGATAACGCCGCTTCCTTCGAGCGCCTATGTCATTTCCAAAATCGTGTCTCAAGCTATCGTGAATTTAGTTACGATTGTCTTCATGTTTATCGTAGGGGGTGTTGTAAAAGGCGTTGAACTCACCTTTGCCCAGTGGATTTCATGTGGATTATGGATCTGGTTAGGGGCTCTCCCTTTCATGGCACTGGGTATTTTGATCGGTACGTTAAAAAGCGTTGAGGTTACCCAAGTGGTCTCACAAATTATCTTTATGGCAACATCGATTATAGGCGGATTATGGTTTCCTATTCAGTCGATGCCGAAAATCATGCAAGATATCGCTTCGTATTCACCTTCATTCCGCTTTGGCCAGGGTGCGTGGAACATCATTTCCGGCGGCGGTTTGAGCCTGGAAGGTGTTATCATCCTTGCCGCATATCTGATCGTTTTTGTGGTATTATCATCGTATATCCTAAAAAAACAGAAAGCGGTTTAGTTCATGGAAAAGCTGTTTGAAAAGCTGTTTAGCGACAAAAAAAAGCCTTTTGATAACTTTTGGGTCACGTGGTTCTTTTACTTGGCATTTCCGATTATGAGCTTAATCTCAAAGCCGTCTGCACAAATGTGGACCGGCTTTGCTTTGTTAGCCGTTTTTGTAGTTCTTATCATATTAGGATTTAAAGATAAGAAGCGAAGAGTGGCCTACATTATCGCTCTGATTATTTTAATCTCGTACTTTACGGTTAACGACAGTCCTTACATGGTATACATGTTTTTTTATACCATTCCGATGATCGGTATGTTGCCTTCGACGAGACAGTTCATCACCGTATTATCCGTTCTGCTGATCTCTGTCGTAACGGTTGTTACTCTCGATTTTGACCGATTCTATGGAGAAGGACTTTGGTACATCTTTCCATCGTTAGTCATTTTGTTTATATTGCCTTTTGGGATGCGAGCGCGGATGAAAGCGAATGAATTGAAAGAGAAACTGACGCTCGCCAACGACGAGATTGCGCGGCTGGCCACGATTGAGGAAAGGCAGAGAATTTCCCGCGATCTGCACGATACGCTGGGTCATACGCTTTCATTAATAACGCTGAAGAGCGAATTAGCCGAGAAGCTCATTCTCAAATCACCTGAGCGCGCCGTACAAGAAGTGAAGGATATTCAAGCGACTTCTAGAGCTGCGCTGAAGCAAGTGCGGGAATTGATATCGGGTATGCACGCCGTCTCGATTCAGGATGAGATTCAGCAGTCCAAAGGGATTTTAGCCGCCGCATCCATTGAGTTTGAAGTTCAGGGGGCTCTTGATCAGTTTCAAGCTCCGCCTATGGTGCAAAATATATTCGGCATGTGTTTAAGAGAAGCCGTCACTAATGTCGTTAAACACAGTGGAGCCAGCAAATGTTCGCTGATTCTGCAAGAAGAATCCGGCAATTGGATGATGACGATTTCCGATAACGGCGTTCCTTGCGAAGGGCGTCCGGAACGGGCTCAGTCAACAGGCCGCGGTTTACTAGGCATGAAGGAAAGGCTGGAACTTATCGACGGCACAATGTCTTTCCATATGGGGAAGGGTGCAGGGACGCGGTTGATCATCAAAGTTCCGAGAATCATTAGGGGGATGTAATAGTTATGCGAGTCATTATCGCGGAAGATCAGGGTATGCTTCGCGGGGCGCTCAGCGCTCTGCTCGATTTGGAAGAAGATATCGATGTCGTCGGGCAAGCTGAAAATGGGGAACAGGCATTAGAACTCATCCTAAAGCTAGAGCCTGATCTCTGTATTATGGATATTGAAATGCCGAAGCTTACGGGGCTGGATGTTGCGGAGAAAATCAAAGAGTCCGGGATCTCCTGTCGGGTTGTCATCCTGACGACGTTCTCTCGTTCCGGCTACTTCCAGCGGGCGATGAAAGCCGGTGTTCGCGGTTACTTGCTTAAAGATGCCCCCATACAAGAATTGAGCGAAGCGCTGCGTAAAGTACATGGTGGCGGCCGCGCGGTATCGCCGGAGCTGGCGCTGACGTTCTGGGAGACGGAAAATCCGCTGACGAGCAAAGAACAGGAAATTTTAAAGCTTATTGCACAAGGGTTGTCAGCTAATGAAATGGCGCAACAGTTGTTTTTATCAAGCGGAACGATTCGTAATTATGTTTCTGAAATTTTACAAAAGCTGGACGCCAAAAATCGGATCGATGCCATTGCCATCGCTGAAAAGAATGGCTGGCTAAACTAAACGCTGCTCGTGACTGACAAAGTCTGCGAGCTTTTTTCTTTTGTCCAATGAGCGGGAACATCCTCTGTACCAGCGTCAATAGAATGATAGAGAGATGTCCTTATAGGGGAGGTACTACCTAAACATAGTACTATAGCCTTTTAGTTAAAAGGCTTACAATGGAGAGTAATTTACCACATGCCTGTGGAAGGGGTTGAATGGAAGTGTATTTTTTTACATGAAACCAAAATTAATTTCTTGCGTCTAATACTACGTAATGCGCATGGCTCAGTGTATATTTATTGATGAAATTTTGTTATTCTGATAGTTGCTAGACGGCCTATGTTTTTTTATTCTATAAAGTGCAACCTTATTGGATGCAGCTGCGTCAGTAAGATTGCAAGAGGGAGGGATCCCAGTGGTAGCACCCGAACTGGTTAGAGCCGCTCAAGCCGGTGACCGTGATGCTCTCATTACCCTATTGCGAGAAATCGAGGCTCACGTCTATCGAACCGCTTATTATATTTTGAACAATGAACAAGATGCCCTGGATGCTTCGCAGGAAGCCTTGCTTCGCATTTATACCAAAATTAATTCATATGAAGAAAAAGCGCTGTTCAAGACGTGGGTGCAGCGGATCGTGACGAACATCTGCATTGATAAATTTCGCAAGGCGAAGCCAACGGTCTCCATTGATGAGCATGAAATGACATTTACAGCGGAACATAATGTAGAACATGAGATTATGACCGGTTATTTAGCGAAAGATATTCGTGAAGCGATCGATAGACTTCCCGATCACCACCGATCTGTTGTTGTTCTTCGCTACTTGCAGGACTTTTCGTATCATGAAATTGCAGAGTCGTTAAACTTACCGCTGAATACGGTAAAGTCTTACTTATTTCGAGCTAGACAGCAATTACAGTCGCTGCTCCAAGAATATCAGAAAGGAGGTGTTCGGGGATGAATTGTCAAGAGGTGATGGAGCTTATGCAAAGACAACTGGATGGAGATTTACATGCACAGGAGATCGATGAGCTTGAAGCTCACCTGATGCATTGCTTAGAGTGTGCAGAAATGTTCGAACGATTGCAGCGCTTGTCCAGTGAGTTGACCCAATTGCCCAAGGTCGTTCCTCCATACAGCTTGGTCGATGCGATCTTGCCGCAATTAAGTGAGCTTGACCGACATGCCGCGGCTTCCATTACCGATCCGGCGATTGCTCTTGGCACTGAAGCTCCATCCGTGGCAGACGGGCAGCCGCGCAAACTCCCTTGGACACGCCGTTTCGGGTCGCAATTTTCTTGGAAGTTCGCCGGGGGCGTCGTTGCAGCGGGCCTTATTATCGGATTTTTTACTTTCAACATGAAACATCCGGTGCTGGATCAAGCCGACGGTTTGCTTCCGCCTGCAACCAAATCTGAGTCCGCCAGTAAAGCTCAAAACGCTGCTCCGGCCGGCGCCGCTACCGCCGGTGCGGCTGATCAGAAAACGACGACGAAAACCTCCGATATCGCAGGTACTCCTGCTACCGGAGCTGCGAAGCCGGATAAAGCCGAACCTGCATCTGGCGGAACTTCGCAACCGTCAACCGACGCGAAGCTGGAGAAACCGAAGGCCATGGATCCATCCGCTTCTCCAAAGAGTACGTCTAAAGATCCGTCTGCGCGTATGGCACCGGCAACGACCGAGCCTGAAAGGTTGAAGGATCCGCAATCTATCGGGTCCGCAGATACGAATGGTCCTGCGGTTAGTCCGTCGGAAACGGCCAATCCGGATCAGGGAATTGCGAAACAGGACGATACGCATGCTGTCAATACGTTAAAAGCTGGGGAGCCTACACCGTCTCCAGTTGCGAAAAAGACAGATCCGCAAGAAAAATCAGAGAAAAAGAACGGTTTTTATTCTTTAACCTCTCAGTTGAATCGTCCATTGAAATCACCGACAGGCACTTATGAAGCTGTCATCGAGCAGCGGCATGTCGTCATTCGGGACAGCTCCTCTCAAGAAATCGTTTATACGTCCAAGCAGGAATGGCCGGAATCCGATGAGCTTTCCCTTGTAGAGTGGTCCAAAGACGACAAGTTGACTTATCAGGTAATCAGCGGCGATACGTCCAAGACGATCGTTATCGACGTGAAAGCGAAGACGGAAATTTCCCCATAATTTATTTGCAAAACGTATGCACCAAACGGATGCATCTGCGTATGATGTATGAAAAGCGAATTCGCCATCAACCGGTGGTTCGTCACTCGGCCAAAGGTTTCTAGAGCCTTTGCACCGGTGTTTAAATAGATGCTGTTTCCGGGAGGGAAACCTTTCGGGACAAATTCTTCCTTGTTGCTCGGCAAAGGGATTGCGTCAACGTCTTCGGACTTTGACGCAATCCCTTTGTTGTTGGTAAGATGAAGTTGTTAAGATAGAGCGCTATGTTTACGTAGGAAGATTTAAGATGCTTTAAGATGCCAGCTTCCCAAATGGAAGCTCTAAGGAGTGTACTGAATAACGATGGATGCCAAGAAAGCGCTAAAAGACATTCAAGCAGGGCGGCCGGCGCCGGTTTATTTGTGCTACGGACCCGAGAAATATAGAATGAGAGAATTTATTCAATTATTGTCGGAGTCGTTGATCGAACCGGAACATAGAGAATTTGCGGTCAGTAAATTCGATTTGGGTGAATTCAGCCTTTCAGCGGTGCTGGAGGATGCAGAGACGCTGCCGTTCATGGTGCCGAAGAAGCTCATCATCGCGACGAATGCGCTATTTTTCACAGGAGCGAAGGAGAGCACCAAGGTGGAGCATCACCTGGATCGCCTGATCGACTATCTGAAGTCTCCGGCGGAGCATACGGTGATTGTTTTTACCGTCGATGCGGACAAGCTTGACGAGCGCAAGAAGGTCGTGAAATCGCTCAAAGAGCATGAAGCGGCTGTTCCTTTCCTCTCGCTCACTGCGGAGGAGCTGCAGCAGTGGGTGACCAGGCAAGCGCAGAAATCAGGTTTTACTTTTGCTGTAGGCGCGGCTGATCAGCTCATCCTTTACACGGGGGGAAATCTGCAGGCTTTATCGGCTGAGATTGAGAAAATCTCCTTGTATGTAGGGGACGGAGGCACTGCAACGGAGGATACCATTGACCAGCTCGTAGCGCGCAGTACGGAGCAGAATGTATTTATTCTCATCGAAGATATCGTCAATTTGCGGCTGGAACGAGCGTTTGTCATCCTGGAAGAGCTGCTCAAACAGCGTGAAGAGCCGATTAAGATTGCAGCGCTCATCGCCAGGCAGTTCCGCATTATGCTGCAGGTCAAAGAGCTGAGCAAGCAGGGCTATTCCCAGCAGCAGATGGCTTCGCAAATCGGACTTCATCCGTTCGCGGTGAAAGTAGCTGAGGGCCAGTCCCGCAAATACGAGACGGATAAGCTATGCACGATCATGTCGCAACTCGCCGATCTCGATTATCAGATGAAAAGCGGAAAGATCGATAAGGTGTTAGGGCTTGAAATGTTTCTGCTCAGGCTGGCGGCATAATCGAATCCCCAAAAAGTGAAAGCTTTTTGGGGAGCACCATTTTGCCGGAACGAAAAAAGTCCAGTTCTCGTGGGAGAGCTGGACTTTTGTTTGTATGTTCTTGGGTTACGCTTGAGCCGTAAGAGCGTTCAGCTTTTTAGCCAGACGGGACTTCTTGCGGTTAGCGGCATTTTTATGGATTAAACCTTTAGAAGCTGCTTTGTCCAATTTCTTAGAAGCGTTGATCAAAGCTTCTTTGGCAGTTTCTACATTATTGCTTGCAGCTGTTTCGAAAGCTTTCACAGCAGTACGCAGTGCGGACTTTTGGGAAGCGTTGCGAAGACGGCGCTTTTCGCTAACTTTTACTCGTTTAATAGCGGATTTAATGTTTGGCATGAAATTCACCTCCTACTTCACAAAACACGTTCAACGTTACATTTGCATGTTTGCTGACAACTTTAAGTATTCTACCATGCAAAAAGTGAAAATGCAAGACCTGTCAATAGGTTTCACCATCCTTCTTTTTTGAATAACAGGTAAATGTTCGTCGCACAATAAGCTTTGCAATGCTACCTGAGAAAGGGGAACAGTTATGGATTTGAACGCATACTCCACACATATAGACCTTGCGTTAGATGCAAGAGACTTGGCACAGGCTGCCAATCAGGGACAAGCCATACCGGGCATTGAGACGGATACGAAACGGGAGAACGGGATTCGTGTAACCAAGATCAATGTGCTGAATGAAGAAGGCTCCAGGGCGCTCGGTAAGCTTCCCGGTCATTACATAACAATTGAAGTGCCGGCTCTACGGCAAAAGGATACCCAGCTGCAAGATCGTGTGGCAACGAAACTTGCGCAAGAATTTGGCCAGTTTTTGCTCGAGATCGGGATCCCGAAAGAGGCAAAAGTACTCATTATCGGGCTAGGCAATTCCAGCGTTACGCCCGATGCGCTCGGCCCGCTCGTCGTGGATAACGTCATGGTGACGCGCCATTATTTTGAGCTGATGCCGGATGATGTAGGACCGGGGTACCGCGCTGTAAGTGCAGTTGCACCTGGGGTACTCGGCACGACGGGCATAGAAAGCAGTGATATCGTTCAAGGGATCGTAGAGAAGTCGCAACCGGACTTCATCATTGCCATCGATGCGCTTGCTTCCCGCTCTTTAGAACGCGTCAATACGACGATTCAAATCGCCGATACGGGCATTCATCCAGGCTCGGGTATTGGTAATAAGCGCAAGGGGCTAACCAAGGAAGCCTTGGGGATTCCGGTGGTTGCCATAGGCGTTCCTACCGTCGTATACGCCTCCACGATCGTTAACAATGCCTTTGATATGATGCAGAAGCATTTCAGCGAGCAGACGAGCAATACCGGACAGATTCTGGGGCTTCTGGACGGAATGAAAGAGGAGGAGCGCCTGCTGCTGGTTAAGGAAGTGCTGAACCCGGTCGGGCACGATCTGCTCGTAACACCGAAGGAGATCGACCAGTTCATCGAGGATATAGCCAATATAATCGCAAGCGGCTTGAACGCTGCGCTGCACGAAGCTGTCAGTGCCGACAATGTTGCGGCTTATACGCATTAAATCGTTCATGAAAGCTGTTTCTACGTAACGTAGAGACGGCTTTTTTAATTTTCGGGTCATTAACTAATTTATGGATAATTTTAGAAGGAGAAAGAAGCGGGATGTCGAAATGGTTCTCAACGAAAATGAGAATCGGGAAGTGAGATTATGAGTCATTCGGAAAAAGCCAGGTTATTTATCGGCTCATCCGCGGAAAGCATCGAAGTCGCTGAGGCCTTGCAGGCTAATCTTCACTATACATTTGAAGTGACGGTATGGAGTCAGTTGTTGTTCCCGCCTTCCCAAACGACTTTAGCGCCCCTCATCCAGAAGGCGAAAGCGTCTGATTTTGCTATCTTTGTTTTTCAACCCAGCGATTTGACGCTGCTTAGAGATACCGTTGTCAGCACGGTCAGGGATAACGTGATACTGGAACTTGGTTTATTCATCGGGCAAATAGGCTTAGAGAGAACGTATTTCCTTATTCCGGAAAACGAGCCCTTCCATCTTGCTACGGATTTAATCGGCTTAACCCCATTGAAGTATAATCCGCATCATAGCGCCGGACTTCTAGCTGGATTAGGGCCGGCCACGTATACAGTGAAGCAAATGTTTAAAGAATTAGGGCCTCGAGCACAATGAAGCCAAAATTATTTATCGGCTGTTCCCAGCAAAGCTCAATATGGGCGGAATTTTATCAAACCCAACTCCAGGCGGTCTCAGAGGTTACGGTCATACATCAAGGTGTACTTGCTGCTTCGCACCATAAATTGAATATGCTGAAGAAGCATATGGAAGAGACGGATTTTGGGCTCATCATCTTAACGGATTCAGATATGGATAACGCTCCGGTCTATCATAATCTATTAATCTTAATCGGGTTATGCTTAGGAGAACTAGGCCACAACCGAACGTTTATCGTCATGCCTAAGAATCGTCCATTGCCTGACTATCTGGAAGGCTATCATCCATTGATGATCGCTGGGCATGATGGGCACGAAGGATTGGAACAACTTGCTGGGCCGCATCTGTATCCGCTGAAAACAAGCATCCATGCGCAAAAAAGGCGCTATAAAAAGTCGGATATACGCAAAAATGATGCGCTTCGCAGTTTCCTGTTCGATTCCTTGGATTCTCTCAACGTTTCCAGCGTAGATTATGATAGGGTGCTGGATAAATTTCATAAGACATTTGATTCCAATTGTGGTATAATTGAGCTTCAAGAAGTGACCGCAGCAACCTTGTTTGAACTGCTGGAGGATGGCGTCACATTGAAGCAATTCGGCCGTGCAGGCCAAGTTGGCAGCCATCATCAATTTACCATAGATGATCCTACGAGTTATATTGCCGAGTGTTATCGCGGCCAGGATACGAACATATACTTAGGTCGAGCCAAAGATAAAGAGGATGGAGAATTTGAATACATTTACTGTGTAAAGCTGCATCCGACGATTGTGTCATCCATACATTTCAAAACCAAGACGGATATCCCGTCTAGAAATCATCATCAGGTGATGATGGAATTATCTGAACGAAACGCTAAGCTGGTGTCTTCACTCAAATCCATTGTGAAAGGAAGGATTCCTTATGTTGAAGCCCATGAAGAAAGCTCGTAGCCAAGCTCGCCCCAAGAAGGGCGATAAGTCTTCCGGTTCCAAACTGGTCAAGCTTTATAACGGTCCGACTGTGTTAAATAAAACCAGCGGCGTAACGATTGTTGCCAAAGGTTCTTTTGATTTTGAATCCGTTGTATAACTAACTCCATACAAGCTATAAGCAATATACAGACGTCGAAGCCAGTAATGGCATGCGGCGTCTTTTCTTTTTCTCTATCTGAAAAAATCTATGAATTCGAGTTCTACTGAAGAAGCTCGTTTCATAGATTAAAGTAAGATAGATTAGGAGGAATCACACAATGAAATGGACATCCGCCACACTTAATCTCAGCCATGTTCGCAAAACGTTTCAGAGCGCCGGCTCAGTCGGGAAGACATTTTTCCTGCTTAGTACCGCTACGCTTGCTCTGTTCGTCTTTATTGGGGTCGGAGGCTTTCTTCAGGCCAAAGTGAAGACGACCTCCCCTGTCTCTTCGATGAAAAGTCTTGCCGCATCCGTCACGAATCAATTTTTTATTGATATGTTAGGCATGGAAGTGCCGCATCTACATAAGGACCAACAGAAATTTACATTTTCTCAGCACAATGTGTTTAATTTTGCTTTTCGTTTTATGACGGATATTAACCCGCATGATCCCAAAAGTCTGGTTGCCAGCGAAGTGCCTGGCATGGATCTGTCGAGAAGCACGGTGCTTGTTAAAGGAAGCGATGCGAACTCTAGTGAACCATACGATCTTACACCGTCAAATAACGTTTTGGCAGGCGAAGCGAAAAACCCGCCTCAACCAACAACGACGCCGACCTCCACATCCGTACCGCAGCCAACGCAAACTGTCGCCTCATCCGGTCAACCGCCTAAAACAGCAGGCAGCAATATCGCATTCATCTATCAAACGCACAGCAATGAATCGTTCCTTCCCGAGCTTAAGGGGATTACCGACCCAGACAAAGCTTACAGCGATAAGGTCAATGTGATTTCAGTAGGCAAAAGACTGGCGCAAAATCTGGAGAAGGACGGCATTGGCGCCGTACATTCCGAAACGGTGTATCCGAGCACAGTGAAAAACTTTGAGTATCCGTACTCTTATAAATATTCGTTGAAAACGCTCCAGGAAGCCGCAGCCGCTCATCCGGACCTTCAGTATTACTTCGATATTCATCGTGATTCCGCAGGACGCAGTAAAACGACGGCTACCATCGACGGCCAAGACTATGCGCAGGTGTACTTTATTATCGGCGGCAAAAATCCGGATTGGAAGAAAAATGAAGAATTCGCAAATAAAATTCATCAAGTGTTGGAAGCTAAACATCCCGGCATCTCCAAAGGTATTCATGCCAAAGAAGCGAACGAAGGCAACGGTCTTTACAATCAAAATTTCTCGCCGAATAACATCCTGATAGAAGTCGGGGGCCCATACAACACAATGGAAGAATGCTACCGGACAACGGATTGGCTGGCGGACGCCATATCTGAAGTCATACTGAACGCGAAAAAAGTTGATGCACCGGTTCCAGCGCCGAAGCAATCATAATGATGCGTTGGATGGAGGAGGAGTAGATGAGGATGAAACATTTTTATCTTAAAGTTAGCTTATTTGGACTGCTGCTGCTGTTTTGCATCTTATTCGGCGTAAGCCTGGCATCAAGCGGAGTGGAACGGATCCAAGGGCCGCTGCCTGCTTCCTCCACAAATACGCAGGACAGCGTAGCAAAGTCGAAGGCGCAAGTGACAGCGCTGGCCGCTGAAACTACGCCTCCGTCAAGCAAGACAGACGCGAAGAACAAAACTGTCAAAGAAGCGGAAAAAGCCAAAGCGGAGACGGAAGCTAATGACGCTCCCGTTGCCGATCATGATAATTCGCTGAACCATGTCGGAAACAAGCTCGGCGACCTTTTGCAGATCGTTGCGCATCACGGAATCAAGCTATTCGTATCGATTTTCGACGCTGTCCTTGGCAAAGGATGATGTCCGCACATTGCTGCAACTTCCTACAACTGCTATAATGAAAATTATTTGCATGTAGTGGGGGTTAGTCTTTAGCATGACGGACATTCGAGCTAGACAAAAGAAAATTCGCAACTTTTCAATTATCGCGCATATCGACCACGGTAAGTCGACACTTGCCGACCGCATTTTGGAATATACAGGAGCGCTCTCTTCCCGTGAAATGCAGGAGCAGGTGCTGGACCAGATGGATCTGGAGCGGGAACGCGGCATCACCATCAAGCTGCAAGCCGTAAGATTGAATTATCGCGCCGATGATGGTGAGCAGTACATCCTGAATCTGATCGATACGCCGGGACACGTCGACTTCACGTATGAAGTATCCCGAAGCCTCGCAGCCTGTGAAGGAGCGCTGCTCGTTGTAGACGCAGCACAAGGGATCGAAGCTCAGACGCTTGCAAACGTCTATCTGGCGCTTGATAATAATCTCGAAATTTTACCTGTTATTAATAAAATCGATCTGCCGAGTGCTGATCCTGAGCGAGTGAAGCAGGAAGTGGAGGACGTGATCGGACTTGATGCAAGTGAAGCGGTGCTGGCTTCCGCTAAGGCCGGAATCGGTATTAAAGAAATTTTGGAGCAAGTGTGTCAGAAGGTACCTGCGCCTCAAGGCGATCCGGACAACCCTTTGAAAGCACTGATCTTCGACTCTCATTACGATGCCTATAAAGGTGTTATCGTGTATGTGCGTGTCGTTGACGGTTCCATCAAAGCCGGCTCCAAGATCAAAATGATGGCGACGAACAAAACGTTCGAAGTCATCGAGGTAGGAGCGTTCAAACCGCGCATGTCCATCGTCGATTCGCTCGACGTAGGCGATGTAGGCTTTATCGTAGCAGGTATCAAGAATGTTGGAGATACGCGTGTCGGGGATACGGTGACCGAAGCTAATCGTCCTGCACCTGAAGCGCTGCCTGGTTACCGACGGATTAATCCGATGGTATTCTGCGGACTGTATCCGATCGAAACGTCCGATTACAACGATCTTCGCGAAGCGCTGCAAAAGCTGGAGCTGAACGATGCATCGCTGCGTTTTGAGCCGGAGACGTCATCAGCACTGGGCTTCGGTTTCCGTTGCGGGTTCCTTGGACTGCTGCATATGGAAATCATTCAAGAACGTATCGAACGCGAATTCAACATCCCGCTGATTACAACGGCGCCAAGCGTAATTTACCGCGTCACTTTGACCAACGGCGAAGTGATGGATATCGATAATCCGTCGAACTACCCGGATCCGCAACGTATAGATTTCGTTGAAGAGCCGTATGTCAAAGCTTCAGTCATTGTACCAAACGATTACGTAGGTACAATCATGGAGCTTTGCCAAGGCAAACGCGGCGAATATATCAATATGGAGTATCTGGATTCCAATCGTGTTACGCTGACGTATGACATCCCGCTCTCAGAGATTGTTTACGATTTCTTCGATCAGCTAAAATCCAGAACAAAAGGCTATGCTTCATTTGACTATGAAGTTACAGGTTATAAAAAGTCTAATCTCGTGAAAATGGACATTCTCCTGAATGGCGAACAAGTCGATGCCTTGTCCTTCATCGTGCACCGTGACGGGGCTTATAACCGCGGTAAAATTATTTGCGATAAGCTGAAGGAACTGATCCCGCGGCAAATGTTCGAAGTGCCGATCCAGGCGGCAATCGGACAAAAGATCGTCGCCCGTGAGACCGTCAAAGCAATGCGTAAAAACGTTCTCGCCAAGTGTTATGGCGGCGACATTTCCCGTAAGCGCAAGCTGCTCGACAAGCAGAAGGAAGGGAAGAAGCGCATGAAGCAGGTCGGCAGCGTTGAGGTGCCGCAAGAAGCGTTCATGGCTGTTCTCAAAATCGACGAGTAGACGTTATAGCATTAAAAAGATGAAGCCGGGGTGGCAGAGTACTCTGCCCCTTGGCTTTTTCGCTCAGAAAGGAATGATTAACGATGCTAGTTACCTATGCGGCCCCAACGGCTGTATACATTCATATCCCGTTTTGCACGAATAAGTGTCATTATTGCGACTTTAATTCCTATGTGCTAAAAGGTCAGCCGGTGATGGAATATCTGGATGCTCTTGAACGCGAAATGGAGTTGACGGTAAGAGAGAATCCGCCTGCGAAGGTAGAAACGATTTTCGTTGGCGGCGGGACGCCAACCGTATTGCTGCCCGATCAGATGGAGCGGTTTCTGCGAATGGTTCGGACTTATTTTCCGGCGAACCCGGCTGAAGTTGAGTTTTCTATGGAGGCTAATCCCGGAACGACCGATGAAGATAAACTGGCTGTCATGAAAGAAGGCGGCGTGAACCGCATCAGTTTCGGCGTGCAGTCCTTCAACAATGATTTGTTGGCGGCGATCGGGCGCATTCATAATACCGACGACGTATTCAGAAGCATCGAGAACGCGAAGAAGCTGGGTTTCAGCAATTTATCGATCGATCTGATGTTTGGACTCCCGAAACAAACGGTAGATATCATGCAAGCGACGTTGAATGAAGCATTGGCTCTGGATTTACAGCATTACTCCATCTATAGTCTAAAAGTTGAAGAAAACACGTTGTTCCACACATTGTTCCACAAAAACCAACTGCCGCTGCCAAGCGAAGATGAAGAAGTGGACATGTATGAACTCATCATGCGCCGACTGGAGGAAGCGGGCTACCAACAGTACGAGATCAGCAACTTCGCTAGGCCTGGCTACGAGAGCAAGCATAACTCGATGTATTGGCGCAATCGTTCCTATTATGGTCTCGGCGCCGGGGCTCACGGCTATATGAACGGAAAGCGACACGTAAACGTTAAAGGTATTCAGCCTTATATAGACGCCACTAAGCAGGGCTTGCCGATTACGGAGCAATTCGAGGTGACGCGTCAGGAAGCTATGGAAGACTTTATGATGGTCGGCCTGCGTATGCTGGAAGGTGTGAGAAATGCCGATTTTATGTCCCAGTTCGGAGTCACCATCGAATCGCAATTCGAGGCAACGTTAGACGGCTGGCTGCGTAAACAACTGCTCGAGCGGACTGCGGATGGTTATAGGCTTTCGAAGCAAGGCATACTGCTAGGCAATGAAGTATTTGCCTCATTTCTTTCCTGACCTCGGCTGAGAGTACCGATCTGAGCTGAATGCCGATTTGATTCCGAGATGCGAATTAGCTGGAATTCCTCCCGTTAAAAGAGATGTTTACTCTGCGTTTTCGTAGTTTACATGGAAAAACTCCCGTTAAAACAACCAATTTAGCGACTAATATTGAAAATAATCTGAATTAGCGGGAGAATTTCCAGTTAAATTTTTCTATAAACAGTTTCATGTTCAATTAACGGTATGTTTTCCAGTTCCTAATAAGGTCTCGCATTGGAGCTGCAAAGTGGACGGTGCCCTACCTCTTAAAAACTGTATAAATTTCTCTTGTGCAAATATACGTTTCGTTGTATATTTATACAAGAATCCACAAGCGTATGTGAGGTAAACCCGCTATGACGCTGGCGTGGGTTTTATGCATTTTTACTGCGATTGGTGGGATAATGGTGAATTCAACAGTGACTGTACGAAAAGCTTCCATGGAGGATATCGAGAAGCTTTATGATATTATACAAGGCTACGCCAAGCAGGGGATCATGCTTCCCCGTACAAGGGAGATGCTGCAAGAGCAAATCGAGACGTTTATCGTCGCGGAACATGATCATGTTCTCATCGGCTGCGGCTCGTTAACGCGTCTTGGGCCAGATTTGGTTGAAATTCGGTCACTGGGGATGACACCGGGCTATAAAGGACAGGGAATCGGCGGCAAATTGGTTGATTTCCTTGTGGAAGAGGCTAGAAGTCGAGGCATTGTTAAAGTGATGGCGTTGACGTATGAAGTGGCCTTTTTCCAAAAAAACGGGTTCACCGTCGTGCCTAAGGAGATATTTCCGGAAAAGGTTTGGAAGGATTGCATGCACTGCAAAAAGCAGTATTGCTGCGACGAAATTGCTGTGCTTAAACGATTGGATTGACTTGACAACAGACCTTAGGGTCTGTTATTTTTGTAATAGGATTTAGCACTCACTAAATAAGAGTGCTAACGACGGCGGAACCATGTTGCTAAAGTTCTACTCGAACAAGGAGGGGTATATATGTTGTCGGAACGTCAGCGTATGATCTTGAGTGCAATCATTGATGACTATGTACGTTCAGCGGAGCCGATCGGCTCGCGAAGCATTTCGAAACGGGGCAATGTCGGATTCAGTCCGGCTACGATCCGCAATGAAATGTCCGATCTGGAAGAGATGGGCTTTCTCGAGCAACCCCATACGTCCGCCGGCCGGATTCCTTCGCACAAAGGCTATCGTTATTATGTGGATCATTTGCTTCAGCACGGTTCCTTGCAAACGCATGAGCTTGATGCGATGAAGCTGGTTTTTGCGCAGCGCATTCAAGAGATGGAAGATGTGATCCAGCATGTCGCGGGAATGCTCTCCAGTCTCACCAATTATACATCCATCGTACTCGGTCCTGAGGTGTTTAGCACGACGCTCAAACATCTGCAAATCGTGCCGCTTTCGGAAACGACGGCTGTCGCAATTATTGTGACGAATACAGGCCACGTGGAAAATAAGACGGTTTCCATTCCGGAAGGCGTACCTATGTCCGAGATCGAAAAGGTCGTCAATATACTGAACGCAAGGCTCAAAAATGTCCCTTTGCTTCAGTTTAAATCCAAGCTTTATAATGAGATTTCCAATGAGCTAAGCAAATATGTAAATGGGTATCAGGAGCTCGTTTCTGTCGTCGAAAGCGTCCTTCAAAACGATGAGAAGGATCGCGTGTTCCTTAGCGGAATGACCAACATGCTCATTCAGCCGGAATTCAAAGATGTGGATAAAGTGAAAAGCATTTTCGACCTCTTGGAAGAGGCGCCTACGCTGATCAAATTATTTACTCCGTCTAATGAAGGCATTGAGGTCAAAATCGGCACGGAAAACAGTCTTGAAGCAATTAATAATTGCAGCTTAATTACCGCTTCCTATTCGATTGGCGATAAACCGCTTGGCACCATCGGCATTCTCGGACCTACACGCATGGAATATGGAAGAGTCATCAATTTGCTTGACCATCTTTCGAAACATTTGGAAGTCGTTTTAGGGCGATGGTACGGCAAATGAGCGGCGTTCAACATGAAGGTGAAGAACGATTCTCTACCTTGGTGAACAACGCTGCGGCCGTTAGAGCGATATGCTCTGCTGTGGAAGGTACGCTCGGCCCCAAGGGACTTGATACGATGTTAGTCGGGGCGCATGGCGAGGTCATCATCACGAATGACGGGGTGACTATCTTGGAGAAGATGGACGTCACCCATCCGGCCGCACGGCTGCTCATACAAGTCGCGAAAAGCCAGCAGCGCCAAATCGGCGACGGTACGACGACGGCAACGGTGCTCGCAGGAGCGCTTGTGCAGGAAGGCGTTGCGCAGGTGACGCGCGGCGTCCCGGTGGCGAAGGTCGTCAGCGGAATGCAGCAAGGTATTGAGCTGGCGGTCAGGAGCCTGCAAGGCCGAAGCCGCAGCATTGAAGGGCTGGGCGATGCTGCGCTGAAGCGCATCGCCATCACGGCGGGCCGCGAGCAGGCGGATATCGCGCGGCTGATTGCCGCCGCCGCCGAGGCGGTCGGCGAGGCGAAGCTGCGCGAAGACGGGTACCGCTTCGCGGACAGCGTGCTCGCCCACGAGGAGGCGAGCAGCGAGGTCTGGCCCGGCATTCTGCTGAATCAGAAGCCGATGAATCTGCATCTCGACGCCGAACGTCGGGATGTCCGGGTTCTCGTGCTGCATGATGCCTTGGAGCCTGAGGCGGTCAGCGAGGAATCGCTGGTCACCGAGGCAGGCTTCCAGCGGCATATGCAGCTGAGGGAGCAGTTCCGCAGCAGCCTTGGCTCGCTACTGGAGCTGGGCGTCGGTCTGATTGCCTCAGACCGCGGGGTTGACCCCGAGGCGGAGCAACTGTGCTCCGACCATGGCATTTTCGTGCTGCAGCGGCTGTCCCGCAAGGACTTGCAGCAGCTGAGCGAGTACACCGGCGCCAGGCCGGTGCGGCGCACGGCGCTGCGCAAGAGCGCGCAAGAGCTCGGCGCTGCGCTCGGGCACGCGGGCTACGCCGCGTACGATGAGCGGCTGGAGCGCGTGCGCGTCAGCCGTGGCCACGGCGGGCAGCACGTGACCGTGATTGTCGGCGCCGCGACGCGCGAAGCGGCGCATGAGCGCTCGCGCATCGCGAAGGACGCCGCTTCGGCGGTCCAAGCCGCCGTGCGCGGCGGGTATTTGCCCGGCGGCGGCGCCGTCGAGATGGCTGTCGCGCATGACCTGGAGCGCCTTCGCGAGACGATGAAGGGCATGGAAGGCTTCGGCGTTGCCGCCGTGGCGGGAGCGCTGCGGAAACCTTTGGCGCAGATCGTCGTTAACGCGGGCTATAACCCGCTTGAGAAGGTCGAAGAGCTTAAAGCCGCGCAAATCGCATTGGAGACCGATCGTCTTGGCATCGACTGCGATACGGGGCAGGTGATTGACTTCATTGAAGCTGGCATTATTGACCCTGCCGATGTGAAAATTCACGCGCTTCAAGCGGCTGGAGAAGTTGCGGCAGCCGTATTGCGCATTCATACCGTTATTAAAATGAAGCAGCCTTTTGAAGAATCATAAAGATGGGCAAACTGACGGCAGTATATAGTTTTTTAAGGAGGTGAAGGACAATTGAGTACTGAAAATAAACAAACAGCAGAGCAAGACGTGAATGCTACATACGCAGCCGAAGGCGAGCAAGCTGCCGAGCAGCAAACTGATGCGGCAGAGCCATCGCAAGCGGGATCCGAAGAAGCTGGTGCGCCTAGCGAACTGGATCAATTGCGTATGCAATCTGATGAAAACTATCAGCGTTTTTTACGCGTTCAAGCGGACTTCGATAACTTCCGTCGCCGCTCCAGAGCGGAGAAAGAAGATTTTGCGAAATACGCTTCTCTTAAAGTGATCGAGCAGCTTCTGCCGGTCGTCGATAACTTCGATCGGGCGCTGTCTTCCAGCAAGGAAGCGAAAGATTTTGACGCCTTGGTCAAAGGTCTGGACATGACATTCCGCCAGCTGGATCAAGTGTTGACGCAAGAAGGTTTGAAGCCGATCGAGGCTGTCGGCCAACCGTTCAATCCGGAATTCCATCAAGCGATTATGCAGGTTGAATCCGAAGAACACGAAGAAGGCATCGTCGTGGAAGAACTGCAAAAAGGTTATATGTTAAAAGATAAAGTGATCCGCCCAGCAATGGTAAAAGTTAGCGTGTAATGGTTTAGCAGATCTTATAGATCGTAACCTGAATATGATGAAACGAAATGTTCCCATCGGAGCATGGAATTAAAGGAGGCATTTTTAACATGAGTAAAGTAATTGGTATTGACTTGGGTACTACGAACTCTTGCGTTGCCGTCATGGAAGGCGGCGAAGCTGTTGTTATCCCTAACGCCGAAGGTAACCGCACAACGCCATCCGTTGTTGGTTTCAAGAAAGACGGCGAGCGTGTTGTCGGGGAGACAGCCAAACGTCAAGCGATCACAAACCCGGACAAAACAGTGATTTCGATCAAACGTTTTATGGGTACGAACCACAAAGAAAACATTGACGGCAAAGAATATACGCCACAAGAAATTTCCGCAATTATCCTGCAAAAGCTGAAAGCCGACGCTGAAGCTTACCTGGGTCAATCCGTGACTCAAGCGGTAATTACAGTTCCTGCTTATTTCAACGACAGCCAACGTCAAGCAACTAAAGACGCCGGTAAAATCGCAGGTCTTGAAGTTCTGCGTATCGTCAACGAGCCTACAGCGGCAGCGCTGGCCTATGGTTTGGAAAAAACAGAAGATCAAACGATCCTCGTTTATGACCTTGGCGGCGGTACGTTCGACGTTTCCATCCTTGAACTTGGAGACGGCTTCTTCGAAGTTAAAGCAACAAGCGGGGACAACCGTCTTGGCGGCGACGATTTCGACCAAGTGATTATCGACTACCTCGTTGCTGAATTCAAAAAAGAACAGGGTATCGACCTGAGCAAAGATAAAGCAGCTGTACAACGTTTGAAAGATGCAGCCGAAAAAGCGAAAAAAGAACTTTCCGGCGTTCTGACAACTACGGTTTCCCTGCCGTTTATCACAGTTGCTGACGGCGTTCCTCAGCACTTGGAGCTTAACCTGACTCGTGCGAAGTTCGAAGAACTTTCCGCTCACCTTGTAGAAAGAACATTGGGACCAACTCGTCAAGCGCTTAGCGATTCCGGCCTTTCCACAAGCCAAATCGACAAAGTTGTACTTGTTGGTGGTTCAACGCGTATCCCTGCGGTTGTTGATGCTATCAAAAAACTGATCGGTAAAGAGCCTCACAAAGGCGTAAACCCGGATGAAGTTGTTGCTCTTGGGGCAGCGGTTCAAGCAGGCGTATTGACCGGTGATGTGAAAGACGTCGTTCTTCTTGACGTAACTCCACTTTCCCTTGGTATCGAAACGGCAGGCGGCGTGTTCACCAAAATGATCGACCGCAATACGACGATCCCGACAACGAAGTCCCAAGTGTTCTCCACATATGCGGATAACCAAACAAGCGTAGAAATCCATGTTCTTCAAGGGGAACGCTCGATGGCTACCGACAACAAAACATTGGGCCGCTTTATGCTTGGCGATATTCCTCCGGCACCTCGCGGTATCCCGCAAATCGAAGTTAGCTTCGATATCGATGCGAACGGTATCGTGAACGTATCCGCTTTGGATAAAGGAACCGGTAAAAGCCAAAAAATCACGATCACTTCTTCCAGCGGCTTGAGCGATGAGGAAGTTGATAAAATGATGAAAGACGCGGAAGCGCACGCTGAGGAAGACCGCAAGCGCAAAGAGCTTGTAGAAGCTCGCAACGAAGCGGATCAACTCGTCTATTCCGTAGACAAAACGATCAAAGATCTTGGCGATAAAGTCGACCAAGGCGAGATCGATAAAGCCAACGCTGCAAAAGAAAAAGTAACTTCTGCGCTTGCTGGTAATGATTTGGATGCGATTAAAGCAGCGACTGCAGAGCTGACAGAAATCATTCAACAGCTTTCCGTGAAGCTGTATGAGCAAGCTGCTCAGGCTCAAGGCGCAGGTCCAGAAGGCGGCGCGGCAGGCGGCGAAGCCCCTAAAGGCAGAGAAAATGTTGTCGACGCTGATTACGAAGTTGTTGACGACCAAAAGAAATAAGCCTATCCTGATGTAAGGAAGTTTAAAAAGCCAACTTTGATAACGAAGTGATTCAGGTAGTATATCGACATCGAATATTGAACGAAATCCGGGAAGTCCGGTACTCACGTAGGTTTGCCTACGCTCCGTTCCTCCTTCACCGGATTTCGTCCAATCTTCTCGGTTCTGAAAGCCGACTTTTTAAACCCTTATTTTATGTATCATAAGAATATAAGACGGAAGAAGTCAAAGCCGCTCGGAGTGTATCCGTGGCTTTGACTTTCCGTTTGTAGTCTTGAACATGGGAGTGGAAACATGAGTAAACGTGATTATTATGAGGTGCTTGGCGTCGGTAAAGAGGCCTCGCAAGAGGATATCAAGAAAGCTTACCGCAAAATGGCCCGACAGTATCACCCTGACGTGAATAAAGCCGCGGATGCGGAAGATAAGTTCAAAGAAGCGAAGGAAGCTTACGATGTTCTGAGCGACGATCAGAAGAAGTCGCAGTATGACCGTTTTGGCCACGTGGATCCTAACCAAGGCATGGGCGGTATGGGCGGACAAGATTTCGGCGGCTTCGGCGATATCTTCGATATGTTCTTTGGCGGCGGTGGCGGCGGCAACAGACGTAACCCGAACGCGCCGCAGCGCGGTAACGATCTTCAATACACGATGACGATCGAGTTCAAAGAGGCGGTATTCGGCAAAGAGACGGATATTCATATCCCGCGTACGGAGAACTGCGATACATGTCATGGATCCGGCGCGAAACCGGGGACAAAGCCGGATACTTGCGGCGTCTGTCACGGCAGCGGCCAGCAGGAAGTTGTCCAAAATACTGCGTTTGGCCGGATCGTCAACCGCCGCGTATGTTCGGCATGTAACGGTCAAGGCCGCATCATCAAGGAAAAATGCGGTACTTGCCATGGCGCCGGTAAGGTGAAGAAACAACGTACGATCCATATCAAGATTCCAGCCGGCGTGGATGACGGCGCACAACTTCGCGTATCCGGCGAAGGGGAAGCAGGTACCCGCGGCGGTCCGGCAGGCGACTTGTATGTAGTCATTCGTGTGAAGTCCCATGAATTCTTCGAGCGCGAAGGCGATGACATTTACTGCGAAGTACCGCTAACGTTTATGCAGGCCGCGCTCGGCGATGAGATCGAAATTCCGACTTTGACGGAGAAAGTCAAGCTCAAGATTCCAGCTGGCACACAGACGGATACCTATTTCCGCTTAAAAGGAAAAGGGGTTCCGCGGCTGCGCGGTTATGGCCAAGGCGACCAACACGTGAAAGTGATCGTCGTGACACCAACGAACTTGAGTGAAGAACAAAAAGAACTGCTTCGCCAATTCGGCAAGGAAAGCGGCGAACATACGCACGAGCAAAATCAATCGATTTTTGAGCGAATGAAAAGAGCTTTCTTAGGCGATTAGAATTGTTGCATATCTTACAAATAAAGCACCTCATTTTCGAATAATTGACAGTCATTGTACTGTTGGTTGCTTGAGATGAGGTGTTTTTTTGTTGCCAAAATGTTTATTTCCTTTACAGAAACGCTTATTCATAAATCATGAGGCCACTTTTTTCGAACAAAAAAAAGGGAGTTAGAGTTGATGGGAAAGGTACCCGAAAGCACAAGGACCTAGCCGCAGGCTAAGTTTTTTTGTTTACTTTATGAATTTACAAAATCTTCATGCCAATTTTACATAACTGAACGAAAACTGTGGCTTTCATTTTACAAATATTTAGTAACCTTGAGTATATGAAACTATCACTAGTAGGGAAGAGGTAGATGAACTTGTTCCAGAAATCAAACAAAGCTAAAAAAATGTTAACGCCTGTATTAGGATTAGCGCTATTAGCACCTAGCGTATTGCCCAATATGGCCTATGCAGCGAATGACGTTAAAGTAAAGTCAGTAGAATTCGTAAGTATGTCTGCACCTGCAACGCCGCAAGATATGGCGAAAATGTACTCGAATGCCTCCCTCCAAGTTACATACACGGACGGTACGGTAAAAACGTTCCCTCTTACATACAAAACGCTGTTTAAATCGGATGATTCGATCAATGGTACGGTTGCCGGTGTTTCGCAAGATAAAAATGGTAAAGCCATTCTCGATACAAGCGTTGCGAGCAATCCAACACCTTACGTTTCGGATTCACCGGATTCTAATAGTTTGTTTAAAGTGGATGGCGCTAAATCAACAGCAAAAGGCGGCAACCCCCTTTCCCTGATTACCCATTACGAGTACATAACCTTAAATAATGCAGGAAAGTCGGCATACGGCTTGGTTCCAGCATCGATGTCGTTAACAACGTTGGATCAAAATAAAACAACAGGCGAGCTTGCGGCTACTGATTTGAAGAAGGTTGATTTTAGCGGTGTGGACGGACTGTGGATTCCATGTAACGGATCTTTAACGCCTTGGAATACGCACCTCAGCAGTGAGGAGTATGAAGCGGATGCTCGCGCCTTTGAAGCAGACCCGACTCAAACTTATGTCGGTCCGTTTGTCAAGGCATATTTCCAAGATGACAAAAAGCAAGGCAATCCGTACGCGTACGGTTATATCCCTGAAGTAACGGTTCATGCCGATAATACGACTTCAGTTGTAAAACACTACAGTATGGGCCGCTTTTCACATGAGCTGGGCCGTGTTGCGCCTGACATGAAAACTGTCTTTTTTGGAGATGACGGCGGCAATACCATGTTGTTCATGTATGTAGCCGATAAAGCAAAGGATTTATCCGCGGGTACTCTATACGCAGCGAAATGGATTCAGAAGAGCGATACGAACGGAGGTTCCGCGGATCTGCAGTGGATCAAGCTCGGTCATGCGACAGATGCGGAAATTAGAACGTATATCGATAAAGGCCTTAAGTTCAGCGACCTCTTTGATACTGCGGATAAGGATACAGCCGGTTTTACCAAAATCAAATCGTATCCAAGCGGTAAAGTGGAATGGTTAAAAGTGAAGCCAGGCATGGAGAAAGCGGCTGCTTTCCTGGAGTCTCGCCGTTTTGGAGCCATCGCGGGAGCGACGGCTGAATTCAATAAGATGGAAGGCGTAGCAGTCAACGCCAAAGATAAGAAAGTTTATGTGGCTATGTCCTATGTCGAGAAATCGATGGAAAAGGACACTAAAGGCGCTGATCCTGCTGACGATATTCAAGTGAAAAAAATCAAAGCAGGCGTGACCTATGAGCTGCAATTGGCCGGAAGCCAACTCGATAAGGATAAACAACCTATTAACAGCGATTTCGTCCCTTCCACGATGAACGGCCTAGTCGCTGGACAAGATCTGGCGAAAGCAGATAGTAAAGGCAATACTGCGGCAGAAGATCTCGTCGCGAATCCCGATAACCTTTCCTACTCGGAAGAGTTAAGAACATTGTTCATCGGCGAAGATAGCGGTATGCACTCCAATAACTTCGTTTGGGCCTATAATATCGATACGAAAAAGCTTTCCCGAATTCTTTCTGTTCCTGCGGGCGGCGAAGCTACTGGCTTGCAAGTTGTTGATAACCTGAACGGTTTTAGTTATGTAATGAGCAATATGCAACATCCCGGAGACGAGATGATCTTGCCGGAGCCGCTAAAAGCTCAAGTTGATGCGGTCATTAATAAAACATATGACAACAAGCGTGCAGGCAGTGTAGGTTATATCAGCGGATTACCGACTTACAGCCAAATGATCGAATGGATGGATACGGATAAATCTCTCTCCGCTCTTCGCGATGTTGCTGAAGCGCATGGAGCAACTGTTAAATGGAATGAAGAGGACAGCAGTGTGACTGTTACCAAAGGCAGTCATTCGCTGAAAGTGAAAATTAATGACGCCACTGCATTGATCGATGGTCAAACGGTGCAATTACCAATCGCAGCTCGGATTGAGAATGAAAAAACAATGATCACAACTTCTGTACTGAACGGCTTCTTAAATCACTAATCAGATCCTGAAGAAGAGACCATTGGAGCGGATTTAAGCTTCAATGGTCTTCTTCATCTCAACAAGGAGGACAAGCTAACAATGTCAATAAAAAGAATGACTTTAGTTGCGGCGCTTTTGCTTCTTTTGGTGCAAAGTGCCCCATTGCTTACTTCTGCTCATGGAGGTTCCATGGAGAAAGAAGAAACAGGAGAAGGTGCGCTTATCGTCACGGTTGACGGCAAAGTTGTTGAAGGCAGCGCTATGGTAAGCAAGGATTTATCGGAAATCATGCTTCCGCTGCGCAGTATAGGTGAAATGCTAGGTTCTGAAGTTCGATGGGATGCCCAGCATCAGGCCGCCTTGATCAATAGTACATTTTATCCCGAGGCCGTTATGGATCATATGGATCACTCGTCTCACGAAGTTATGGGAGATATGGGTGGTCATATGATGCAACATATAGGCATCGTATTGGATGGAGCCCTGTATCAGCCTGATTTAGAGCCGGCCATGATGAATGGAACGTTACTGGTATCAGCTGATACCATCGAGAAGGCATTTCACGTGAAAGTGAAATGGAATATGAAACTAAACAAAGTGCAAGTCGTTACACCAGCGGCTGGACAATTTGAAAAAGAACAAGCACAAGTGAACGACGCTTTTCATGGCGTTGGTATGGTGCCTCATCTTGCGGCAGACGGTACGAAAGAATTTAACCTGACTGCGGCAATTGGCCCATGGTCTCCCGTAAAAGGCGTTGTCACTAACGCATGGATGTTTAATGGACAAGCCCCCGGACCTGTAATTCGAGTTACAGAAGGAGATCGTGTCCGTGTGAAATTGGATAATCAGCTGCCGGAACCGACGGCCATACATTGGCATGGCCTTCATTTGCCCAATGCAATGGATGGCGTGCCAGGCCTTACGCAGGAGACTGTGCAGCCAGGACAAAGCTTCACTTATGAATTTGTGGCCAGCCATGCGGGCACTTTTATGTACCATTCTCATTTCGATGACATGAAACAAATTGGGAATGGCCTTTATGGTGCATTTATTATTGATCCTAAAGACCGTGCAACGGAAAAAAAATATGATCACGACTATATGATGATGATCAGCGGTTTTCATGTAAACACATCGGATGAGGAAGATCAGGATTACTATACAATAAATGGCCGGAGTTACCCGGACACCCCGCCAATTGAAGTGAAAAAAGGGGAAACCATCCGCATCCGCATGGCGAATATCGATACAATGGAGGTTCATACCATGCACCTTCATGGCATGGATTTTCAGGTGATTGCCAAAGACGGCCATCCTGTCAAAGAACCGCAGATGATGAATACAGTATTGATAGGTCCAGGAGAGACCTATGATATTGCTCTTACCGCAGATGCGGTTGGCAGTTGGATGTTCCATTGTCATATCCTGGATCACACGATGAATGCAGGTGAAATGGCAAACGGAGAGATGGGCGGACTAATCACGGTTCTTAAAGTTTCTGAATAATTTAGGATCATGTTTCTTGTATGAAATGCGCTCACTTTGGAACAATAAAACTGGTTTACCTATACAGGCGCTAGTTAGCTTACGATGCAAGTTTTGCTAAGCAATACTCCAAGGAGGTACAAAGATGAGCGACAACAAGAAACAGCAGGATAAGAATTTGCCTATTACCAAAAATGAGGACGTGGAATTTGCCGCTGAAGTAGCGGACGCAGATGATTATGAAGCGGCCGAAAGAGCGCAAGCGGCGGATTACCGACAGGAACAACAGTAATGGCTGAGAAAAATATTCTTGCCTATTTCCATTCGCCTGAGCAGGCGGAAGGCGCGGCTTCCAAACTGAAAGCTTTGCGCGCTATCGACGTATCGGTAGACCGATTTGGCCGGTATGAAGGGTATGGCTTGCAATCCGTCATGAATCCTTATGCCGGGGACTTTGGCAGCTTAGGAAGATTGACGCAGGCTGCGCATGTTTCAACGCCGGATGAGGGGATTTTGATTGCAGCCGATCCGGCAGCCAGCGGAATGAGCGATGGCGGCGGCGGAGGGGTAACGGGACTTGATACCGTGCTGGCTGCAGTCATTGATGAGGCTGTTTACGAGCAAGCCATCCGTGTTATCGAGAGCGCCGGAGGCACTGTATAAGTAAAATTGGAGCATCTGTCAATCAGTGCTAAGTCACTGTCTGACGGATGCTTTTTGTCTTCTAAGGACCCGATTTTACTAGGGGAACCGAGTTGTAGTACAATAAGCATTATGAATTTAGGGTTACACCCTATACTCACAATATTTTGGAGTCTCTGCAAGATCAGTTTGCGAGGCAAATTTAGGAGGAGCAACACCCATGCTTTGGCACGAAATTACCGTACATACGACAGAAGAAGCAATAGAAATGATCTCGAATTTTATTCATGAGCTTGGCGCCGGGGGCGTATCCATCGAAGAATCCGGGACGTTGAACAAACAAAGGGACACATCGCTTGGCCAGTGGTATGAGCTGCCGCTCAACGATATTCCGGAAGGAAGAGCGGTTATTAAAGGATACTTCTCTCAAGGTACTGAGATGAATACGGTCTTGGATAATCTTAAAGCATCGATTGATCAGCTCCGGGATTTTGACATCGATACCGGCAATCCTACATTTGAAATGAGAGAAGTGGACGACGAGGATTGGGCGAATGCTTGGAAGCAATATTTTAAACCGATTCGCGTTTCGGAGCGCTTAACGATTAAACCTACTTGGGAAGAATACACGGCGTCGCCTGATGAGTTGATCCTAGAACTGGATCCGGGAATGGCGTTCGGAACAGGTACCCATGCAACGACGGCACTTTGCTTGAGAACGCTGGAGAAAGTGGTAAAACCCGGAGACGACGTGATCGATGTGGGAACCGGTTCGGGTATTTTGTCCATTGCTGCCGCAAAGCTTGGCGCCAAACATGTGCTTGCTGTGGATTTAGACCCCGTTGCCGTATCAAGCGCAACAGAGAACACGAGGCTGAACCAGCTTGATAATCAGATTACGGTAAAGCTGAGCGATTTGCTCGGCGTTCTGAAAGCTAGCGAAACCGAAGCGTCCAACCAGCTAGGTGTGACGATTCCGGTACAAGTCGTCGTGGCGAACATTTTGGCGGAAATAATTTTGCTATTCGTTAATGACGTATATGAAGTATTACAGCCTGGCGGCTATTATGTCGCTTCAGGAATTATTACTGCCAAGGAAGCGGATGTGGAAAAAGCGCTTATTGCAGCCAACTTTACGATTGTAGAGAAAAACTACGATTCGGATTGGGTTGTGATTGTAGCTAGAAAGCTGTAGGTGGTGTTACATGGGAGGATTATTGTTTTACGACTGGAATACACTTCCTTTTGTTATTCTGGTTCTAGTTATTTCCTTTACTTTTCATGAGTTTGCGCATGCTTATAGCGCTTATAAATTTGGAGACTCAACGGCCTATCAATTTGGCAGAGTCTCCTTGAACCCCATGGTGCATTTGGACCTGTTCGGCACGATCATGTTGTTGATTGCCGGATTCGGTTGGGCGAAGCCAGTGCCGGTAAACCGGGGAAACTTTAAAAATCCTCGTCTCATGGGGATTATTGTTACGGCTGCAGGACCCATTTCAAACTTGATCTTGGTTTTTATCAGCGCATTTATATTCATGGCTTTTTTGAAATTTGGCTGGTTTAACGGCATGTCCGGTGGGAGTGTCAAGGCGATAAAATTGTTTTTAAATTTGATGGTGGGTACGAATCTCACCCTGTTCTTGTTCAACTTAATCCCTATACCGCCACTTGACGGTTATCGAATTATTCAAGACGTAGTCGATTTGAAATATAGCGAGTCCCTTGTCAAGTTTGAACAATGGGCTTCCGTCATTTTTTTACTGGTTGTTTTCGTAAGACCATTACGACAAGTGACCTTGGATCCATATCTTCGTTTGGGCGATGATATTTTAGCATTTCTTCAAGTTCCGATTATTTGGATTTTAGGCGGCTAGAGACTTCCAATAAGCAATTGTAGATTTTCGATCGCAAAAAAGGTATGATGGTGAGTGGAAGTTTTCATAGAACAACTTAAAATAAAAATGTGCATGAAGATAGAGAGGCTTTTGAACCTATGCAGCGATATTTTCTTCCGCCCGCGCAGTTTTCATCAACATCTGCGCAAGTCACCATTGAAGGAGACGATGCCCATCACCTGCAGCGCGTCATGCGCGCAGAGATCGGTGATCAAGTGATTTGCAGCAATGGTGTTGACCGCGAAGCGCTAGTCCGTATTACGTCGCTGGATAAAGGCTGCGTAACGGCCGAAATTGTGGAGGACCTGCCGATGAACGCCGAAGCGGCTGTAGAGGTGTGGGTCGCGCAGAGCTTGCCCAAAGGCGACAAGATGGAGACGGTAATTCAAAAAGGGACCGAGATCGGGGCAGCCCGGTTTCTTCCTTTTTTATCGGAGCGTACTGTTGTACAGTATGATGCAAAGAAAGAAGCAAAGCGAACTGAACGCTGGCAGAAAATTGCGAAGGAAGCGGCCGAACAGGCACACCGCAATCGCGTTCCGCAGGTAGAATCGGTGTTTACCTGGAAACAGCTGCTCGCTCAAGCGAAAGAAGCCGATGCCGCATGGATCTGCTACGAGAAGGAAGACGGTCAGCAATTAAAGCCGGCCATTCGGCAAGCGGTCGAATCAGGCAAGGTTGGGCAAGGTAAGCGCGTATTGATTGCCATTGGACCGGAAGGCGGCTTTACGGAGCAAGAGGTTCAGCAGGCTGAAGAGGCCGGGTTTCGTTCGGTATCGCTGGGTGCACGCATTTTACGCACGGAGACTGCGGCTATGGTAGGGCTCACGTGCCTTTTCTATGAAACCGGAGAGATGGGAGGATAAGCGTTATGGCAACGGTAGCGTTTCATACATTAGGATGTAAAGTGAATTTTTATGATACGGAGGCCATTTGGCAGCTGTTCAAAAATGAGGGATACGAGCAGGTCGATTTCGAGCAGACTGCAGATGTGTATGTAGTAAATACATGTACGGTGACGAATACGGGCGATAAAAAAAGCCGCCAAATGATTCGTCGAGCGATCCGCCGCAATCCCGAAGCGATTGTCGCGGTAACCGGCTGTTATGCGCAAACGTCGCCGGCTGAAATTTTGGCCATTCCTGGCGTTGATATGGTGATCGGAACACAGGATCGGGATAAGATCATTCCGCTCGTGAAACAACTGGAACAAGACCGTCAGCCGATTAATGCGGTCCGCAACATTATGAAAACACGTCAGTTCGAAGAGTTAGACGTGCCTGATTTTGCTGATCGTACACGTGCGTTCCTGAAAATTCAGGAAGGATGCAATAACTTCTGCACCTTCTGTATCATTCCATGGTCGCGCGGCCTAATGCGCAGCCGTGAGCCGCAAAGTGTCATTCAGCAAGCGAAGCAGCTCGTTGAAGCCGGCTATCAGGAAATTGTCCTTACAGGTATTCATACAGGCGGTTATGGCGAGGATATTGAGGACTACAGCTTGGCGAAACTGCTTTGGGATCTGGATAAAGTAGAAGGTTTGAAGCGGATCCGCATCAGCTCTATTGAAGCGAGCCAAATTACGGACGAAGTGATCGAGGTGCTTAAATCGTCCGATAAAATGTGCCGCCATCTGCACATTCCGTTGCAAGCAGGTGACGATCAAGTATTAGCGCGCATGCGACGAAAGTATACAACTGCGGAGTTTGCCCGCAAAATCGAACGACTTCATGAAATTATGCCGGACGTAGCGATTACGACGGATGTCATCGTCGGGTTCCCCGGCGAAACCGAAGAAATGTTCAGGAATGGCTTTAAATTTATGGAACAAATGAAATTTTCCGAAATGCACGTGTTCCCTTACTCCAAACGGACAGGTACGCCTGCAGCACGCATGGAAGATCAAATCGACGAAGAAATCAAAAATGCACGCGTGCATGAATTGATCGATCTCTCGGAAAAAATGCAGCTTGCTTATGCCCAGAAGTTCGTCGGACAAGTGCTGGAAGTGATCCCGGAACGCGCGTATAAAGGCGCCCCTGAAAGCGGCTTGTACATGGGTTATTCCGATAACTATATCCAGTTGGTTTTCGAGGGTACGGAAAGCATGATCGGTGAAGTATGCCGCGTTAAAGTAACGGAAGCGGGAGTTAATGAAAGCAAAGGGCACATCGTGCGAATTGTTGAACCTGCTCAAGCTGTAAATATATAACATCTTATAAGGAAACAAGCTGAGGATATCATTCCGCCCTTAGGTGGGGTGGCATCCTCTTCTTCGTTATAAACAACCATTATTCAGGGGGATCAATCCATGAAAGAGATATCAGCTGGCGGTGTCGTTTACCGTAAACACGACGGCCGATTGCAGGTTCAAATGATTCAGGATCGCTACGGCAAAATTACGCTGGCCAAGGGGAAGATGGAGCCTGGGGAGACTGTGGAACAAACAGCGCTTCGCGAGATTTTGGAGGAAACAGGCATTCAAGGACGTATTATCGAGCCTGTTGAATTGATTGCATATCAGTATAAAAATCCCGCGCTAGGCATCGTAGATAAGGAAGTTCACTATTATTTGGTTGAAGCTGTTGACGGCGCACTGCAGGCACAGGTTGAAGAAATTCGCGGGGTTGAATGGCTGGAACCATTAGAAGCATGGCGTCAGCAGCAAGAGTCTGGTTACGACAATAATAACAGCGTATTGAGTAAAGCATTGCGCAAATTAGGCATTGATGTTTAGTGCTAGACTAGACTAATCACCACACGGACATCTACGAAAATGATCGGAAATCAAGTCGCCTCCATATGCTGAGATAGCAAAGCGGCAAGGCGAGCAGCGAACTCACGACGTTGAAAATCGTTTGTGCGCGTGCAATTTGTTCCGAAGCGCCGCCGGCTGAGATTGCGGAAATGCTGACGAGCTGATGGATAAACGGATAAAAGAGAATGGCTCCTCCAACGTTGAGGAGAATGTGCGACCACGCGACATAGCTTCCGGCGCGTGAGCCCCCGATACCGGCGATCAGTGCGGTCACACAGGTGCCTACATTGGCGCCAATCGTGATCGCGACGCCCAGCTCGACGGGAATGCCCTGGATGGTGGCGAGTCCCATCGCCATGGCTATGACTGCCGCGCTGCTGTGCACGAGCGCGGTAACCGCGGCGCCTGCGATGACGCCCCAGAGCAGGCTTTGCTTCGCTTGGAGCACGAACCAAGCGAATAGTCCCCGGGACTGCAGGGCAGGCCCGATGGTTTGCATGATCTCGATGCCGAGCAGCACGAGAGCGAAGCCGGCCACCGCCAGCGAGCCGTAGCGCACGCTGCGCAGCCAAGGACGACCGCCGCCTGCGGTGGCGGTCTGCGTTAGACCGAGGCCTTGCGCCGTAGGCGGCAATGGCCCGGCAAACCAGCTCGCGAGCCAGACGGCGGCGCTCGCGAGCAGCATCGGCACGCCGAGGTGGCCGATACTGAGCCCGATCAGCTCGGTGGTGAGGCACGTGCCGATGTTCGTCCCGAGAATGATGCCGAGCGTTCTCGGGAAAGTTAGGACGCCGGCGTTGACGAGTCCGATGGCGATGACAGTGATGGCGGTGCTGCTTTGCAGCGCCGCTGTGAGCGCGGTGCCGGTGGCGAGACCGCGCACCGGCGTGCGGGTGAACCGCTCCAGCCACTGCTGGAGGCGGGCGCCGGCCCAATGATGAAGCGCGGTTTCCATCAGCTTCATCCCAAACAGAAATAAGGCTAAGCCTGTCAGCACAGGCAGCACGATCGTAGTAATCATATGCGGCGGATCTCCTTCGCAAGCATGGACTATTTTCAACCAATATATGTGACCGTACAGACAAGCATGACAAGCTGGCGATCGAAGACGGTTTTAAACAAAGGATGGCAAACCTGACATGGCAGCAGTAATCTTACATAAAAAACGGAAACCGCGTTTGGAGCAGGGACATCCTTGGGTGTTCCGCAGCGAAATCGAACGGGTAGACGGGGAAATCGAACCAGGGCAATTGGTGCCCGTTCTTAATCATCTTGGCCAATACTTAGGCACGGGGTATTACAATGCGGCTTCGCAAATTACGGTCCGCATCGTCTCGTATCAGCCTCTGGAGTCATTGACAACGGAGCTCTTCGTCGAGCGATTTACGCGTTGTCTGCAGCACCGCAAACGTTTCTTGGAGGAGGCGGCTTCCTACCGGTTGGTCTATGGGGAGGCGGACTTCCTGCCGGGCTTGATCGTCGATAAATTCGCCGACGTCCTTGTAGTCCAGATCCTGACACTTGGGATGGACCGCTGCCGGCAGCAAATTGTTGATGCGCTCGTTCAAGTCATGAACCCGGCCGGCATCTATGAACGTAGTGATGTTTCGGTCAGGGAGCTGGAAGGCTTGCAACAGACGAAGGGGCTTCTATTCGGGGATTGTCCGAAGCATGTGGACATTCTGGAGAATGGTCTGCGCATTCGCGTCGACATTGAAGAGGGGCAGAAGACAGGGTATTTCTTCGATCAAAGAGAAAACCGCGCGTCGATCGCTCCATTGATGACTGGCTGGGGGAGCCGAAGCGGCATCGAGCTCAAGCAGATTGAGCACGAGGGTCAGATGCAGACGCTGCCAGTCAATGCCAATGGCAAAGTCGTGACCTTCCCTTATTGGGACGGCGCCACCGTACTGGAGTGTTTCTCCCATACCGGAAGCTTTACCCTGAATGCCTGCAAGTACGGGGCTAAAAAGGTTACTTGTCTCGATATTTCAGAGCACGCCATTGAGAGCGCAAGAGAGAATATCAGACTGAATGGTTATGAGGAGCGTGTCGAGTTTGTTGTCGCGGACGCTTTTGAGTATTTGCGCCAGCAGGTGAAGGGCTTGGACGAGCGGAAAATCCGCTCGACGGCGAACGTCGGGCAAACCAAAGTAGATACGTCCAAGCCGGTTAGCGGCGGTCGCACCTGGGACGTCGTCATTCTGGATCCGCCGGCCTTCGCCAAAACGAAAGGGGCCGTAGAAGGCGCCTGCCGCGGCTACAAGGACATCAACCTGCACGGTATGAAGCTGGTGAATGAAGGCGGCTATCTTGTAACCGCCAGCTGCTCTTACCATATGCGTCCGGAACTGTTTCTTGAGACGATTCATGCAGCGGCAACCGATGCCGGAAAAATTCTCAGGCTCGTTGATTTCCGTGGAGCCGGGATGGATCACCCCCGCATCCTCGGTGTAGATGAGGGACATTATTTGAAATTCGCGATTTTTGAGGTGCGAAGTAAATAGCTGCACCTCCCGGAGCGAGGCTGAGAAGCCTCGCTTTTTGGATTGTACAGGGAAATATGTAAAATGCCGATTTGTGGGAGGGTTTAATATATAAGGACCTGATTATGGCCTGATATGGGTCTGTATGGGCTGATGCCTGCAATATGAAATCTGAACGCCAATAATGACGCTAAAAGTGGGGGAATCTCCGATAGGGAGATTGAAAGTGTGCAGTTCCAGCAGTTTAGAGAATATGGGTCGCTATTAGCGCACCTTTTGGCTCGCTCTTCCGCAGATTCGAATGCGCATCATGCAACCATATCGGCCATTTTCAAAGAAATGAGGGGGTACTCTTCGAGTCACTCGCTTGACAATGAACAACGGTCGTTAATAGTGAACAAGTTTGACGCTAAATTTCGGAGAAATAGCCATTTCGGGGCTCGAACGAACAAAATTCCATAAACAGCGAACGATCTTCGCTAATTATGGAATTTTATTCGTTCGAAGCCTGATTGGTGGTCATTTACACACCAAATGCGTCAAAATGTTCTCTATTAGAGAACATCCGTTCTAACTGTGCCCCCTGCTCAGGAGCCCCTTCAAATGCGAGAAATTGTGTGACAGCATGTTATGAGTTCTTATTTGATGAATTTTTCTTTTTGTCGTCCCCTCATCCGATCTCCTGAGGTATTGCATAGTTGGAACGAATTTTCATGAATAGAGCCACGCGAGATGGATGTGATGAGTTGATAAAAAAATATGATTGATAAAAAATATTTATACATTTTTATTTATCATCCCTAAAGAAAATCTGAATTGGATGAAGCTGTAAATTCCGAGTAAGATGAAGGAAATAAAAAATGATTTCTTCACGCTGAAAGGGAGGCATATAAAATGGCATCTGTTACAGGTTTGGAAGGCGTAGTCGCTGCGGAAACGGAATTATCTTTAGTTGATGGGGAGAAAGGGCTTCTTATTTATCGGGGGCATTTGGCGAAAGAACTGGCGCTTCACACAACCTTTGAGGAGGCAGCTTATTTATTATGGAACGGCAAGCTGCCTGCGGAAGACGAGCTCCTTCATTTTCGGAAACAGTGGAAAGCTGAGCGCGCACTTCCGGCGGCGTTAAAATCGATACTGGATTTGCTTCCAGCGGAATGCGATATGATGAGTGTGCTGCGGACAGCCGTATCGGCGATTGGAGCCGGAGATGGTACAAGCCGCGTATGGCCTCCGCAGCCTGAGGCCGCGTTACGCTACACGGCGATGCTGCCCGTCATCATCGCGTACCGCTACCGGCAAACGGAAGGACTGCCGCAGGTCGAACCGCATCCTGAATTGGACCATGTTGCCAATTATTTATACATGCTATCCGGCAAGGTGCCGCAGCAGGCTCATGTAAAAGCGCTAACGACCTATTTCATTTTGGCCATGGAGCATGGGATGAATGCTTCGACTTTCGCCGGTCGGGTTGTGCTCTCCACGCAATCTGATATTGCCTCTGCGCTTTGCGCGTCCATTGGGGCGATGAAAGGGCCGCTGCACGGCGGAGCGCCATCCGAGGTTATGGACATGCTCGATGAGATCGGAACGAAGGACCAGGCGGAAACCTGGCTTCGTGAACAGCTTGGCGCAGGTCAAAGGCTGATGGGATTTGGACATCGCATTTACAAAACATTCGATCCGAGAGCTGAAGCGCTTCGCATCATGACGACGGAATTAGCGGACGAGGATCCTTGGTTTGGACTTGCTACCCACGTTGAAGCGGTCGCCGTTAACTTGCTCCATGAGTATAAACCGGGAAGAAAGCTTTATACGAATGTAGAGTTTTACGCCGCTGCCGTTCTAAGAGCCGTAGCCATGCCGAAGGCATTGTTCACGCCGACTTTTACGGCAAGCCGGATGGTGGGTTGGACGGCTCATTTGCTTGAACAAGCGGGCTGCAACCGCATTTTCCGACCGCAGTCGGTTTACACAGGTCCGATGCCGGAATAGGGGCACGAACAATAATTAAAAAAGCTGTCGCGAGCGTCATTTTGAATGACGAAACGGACAGCTTTTTTTGTATGAAATCCGATCAGTCCCGTAAGGAGCTGATTTTATTTGCAAGATCGTTAACGACCTGATCTAACGTCACTTGAGCTAATTCGCGTTCAAGCGCGGTTTGCGCTTGCTGGAGTTTGAGTTGCAGCACAGATTGAATGTTGCTGCCGACCGGACAATCCGGATTTGGCTGATCATGAAAATGGAACAAGTCCGCTTCTTCGGCGACTTCTACCGCACGGTAGATGTCAAGCAGCGTGATTTCGTCTGGTTGTTTGGCTAGCGAGGCTCCGCCAACGCCTTGTCTGACATGAAGAAGTCCGGCTTTTTTGAGCATGCCGTTCACTTTGCGCACGATGACAGGATTGACATTAATGCTGCCGGCAATGAATTCCGAAGTGCAGTGTTCGCCTTTTTCCAAATCCACTAATGACAGGATGTGAACACCAATGGTGAAGCGGCTGCTGAACTTTTTCATAATTTCACCCTCTTTGTTGTACATATTTTAATTACAGCCAAGCGGAATGTCAAGAAAGCGCTCAGAAACGGGCGGATGCCTGAACATCCCCATGATCTGCCACGCCTCTTTTCTACCAAAAGTATGATAGAATAAGAGGATGACTACGTAGGCAAAGGAGTACTTTATGACCATTCGATTCCTGATTGGCAGAGCCGGCAGCGGCAAAAGCGAGCGCTGCCTGGAAGAGATGAAGCAGCGTCTGGCTGCTGAACCGGAAGGCGACCCGCTAATCCTGCTGGTGCCGGAACAAGCGACGTTCCAAGCCGAGCACGCTCTCGTATCCGATTCCCGAATCGGAGGCATGATTCGCGCGCAAGTGCTCAGTTTTCACCGTCTTGCGTGGCGCGTGATGCAAGAGGAAGGCGGGACGGCCAGACTCCCTATTGATGAAACGGGTAAAAAGCTGCTCTTGACGAGCATTTTACATAAGTACAAAGATCAACTTCGGCTTTTCGGACATTCCGCGGAACAAATGGGTTTTGTCGACAGGCTGAACCAATTGTTTACAGAGTTGAAACGCTACTGCGTGAGCGCGGAACAGCTCGACGAACACGAAACCAAACGTATGACTTCCATTGCCGAAAGTGGCTTGCTCCGGGATAAAATGCAGGACATCCGTCTTGTTTACCGGGAATTTGAATCAGAGCTCGCTCGTCAGTACTTGGATGGTGAGGATTATTTGACGCTGCTGGCGGAGCAGCTGCCGAATTCCGCTTATTTGCGTTCGGCAACGCTGTGGATCGATGGTTTTCATGGCTTCACGCCGCAGGAATTTGCGGTGCTTGGGGGGCTTTTCGCCCACTGTAAAGACGTGACGATTACGTTGTGTCTGGATCGCGCGCTTGAAGCTGGAGATACCCCGGATGAACTGGATTTATTCCACCCCACGGCCATGACTATGGTGCGTTTGCAAGAAATGATATGGCAGCTGGGACTTCATGCACCTGAGGTTCTGCTGCTCGAACCGGAGTACTCCCCGAGGTTTCAAGAAAGTCCGGCACTCGCTTATTTGGAAAAGGTGTTCGATCGCAGGATCGGCGGCAGGGCGCAGCGTTATCAGCCTGCACAGGGCGAGAGACTGAGCGAGCAGCTTGTGATTCGAGAAGCCGTACACCGGCGCGCCGAAGTGGAGGGTGCGGTGCGGGATATGCTTCAGCTTGTGCGCGAACAGGGCGTTCGCTGGCGCGATATTGCGATTATGGTACGCAACATGGAAGGGTATCAGGATTTACTGAAGGCGGTTCTGACCGATTACGGAATTTCACACTTTTTTGACCAAAAACGCACCGTGCTCCATCATCCGCTAGTTGAATTCATTCGTTCGGCGCTTGAAGTGGTCCAGCATAATTGGCATTACGATGCCGTGTTTCGGTGCGTCAAAACGGATCTGCTGCTCCCCATAGACGCCGCATCCGAACGCTTCCTGATGGATAAGCTTGAAAACTATGTCCTGGCTTTCGGCATACAAGGTTACAGATGGACGGACGGGAAGCCATGGACATTCAAGTTTCGGGCTAATTTAGAGCAAGCTGATGAACGTATGAATGAAGATGCAGCTGCGCTTGAGCAGTTGAATGCAAGCAAGGATTGGATTGTGCGCCCTTTATTAGCGTTCTCCAAACGTCTCGGGCAAGCTCGTTCGGTAAAAGAGCAGGTCCAAGCACTCTATGAGCTGCTTGTTGAAGTCCAGGCACCTGATAAGCTTGAGGCATGGAGTCAGAAAGCGATTCAAGAAGGCAACCCGGAGAAGGCACGCGAACACGGTCAAATGTGGAACAGTGTCATGGATATGCTGGATCAGCTCATCGAGACGATGGGTGAAGACGAACTGTCGCAAGAGCTGTTCACCGGCTTGATTGAAACCGGTATGGAGAGCATGAAACTTGGCTTAGTACCGCCATCGATGGACCAACTGCTGATCGGCAGCATGGACCGGACACGCTCCAGCGGTATTCGTTATGCGTACATATTAGGCGTAAATGATGGCGTGATTCCGGCGCAAATGGACGAAAAAGGTGTCCTCACCGAAGCGGAGCGGGAAGTGTTAATGGATTCCGGGTTACCGATGGCCGACGGCAGCAGAAGAAAGCTGCTTGACGAGCAGTTTATCATTTATACCTCTCTGACCGTGCCCGGCAAAAGATTATGGCTTAGCTATCCGCTCGCAGATGAGGAAGGGAAATCCTTGCTTCCATCCGAGCTGATCAAGCAGCTTCGTCATTTATTTCCCGGAACGGACATGCCGCTCTTGCTTGCAGAACCATCGAATGAAACAACCGAGGACGAGCAGTCTGCCTATATCGCTCACCCTAGTCAAGCCATTTCTTACCTGGCTGTTCGGATGAAGCATTGGATGCTTGGCGGACGGATGGCCGATCTTTGGTGGGAAATGTACAACTGGTTTGCGACTCAGCCGCAATGGCAAATGAAGCTGCAAGCTTTAGCCAGTGCGTTGCAATATACGAATAAAGAAGCGGGACTGAGCTCCTTAACCAGCCAGCGCCTATATGGTCAGCAATTGCGAGCCAGCGTATCAAGGATGGAAAAGTACGTGGCCTGTCCATTCTCTCATTTTCTTTCGCACGGCCTGAGATTGCAGGAAAGACGCGTTTATCGGCTTGATGCTCCGGATATCGGACAATTGTTTCACGCAGCATTGAATCAATTTGTTCAAGGGCTTCAGCGCGATCAGCTGGACTGGGGTTCGCTTTCCGCCGAAGACTGCATGGAACGTTCTGCGCAAGTAGTCGATGAGCTGGCGCCGAGGCTGCAGGGGGAAATCCTGCTAAGTTCAAGCCGCTACGCTTACATTGCGAGAAAGCTGAAACAAGTTGTCGGAAGGGCCGCTGTCGTGCTCGGCGAGCATGCCAAACATGGCCAATTCCAGCCGCTCGGGCTGGAGATTGATTTTGGCCCCGGCAAGGAGCTGCCGCCGCTTACCTTTCAATTGGACAACGGCTGTACGATGGAGATTATCGGCCGGATTGACCGCGTAGATCGTGCGGATGGCGAGCAGGGCGTATTGCTGCGCGTCATTGACTATAAATCTAGTCAGACTTCGCTGCAACTCTCCGAGGTGTTTTACGGCTTGTCCTTGCAAATGCTGACGTATCTCGATGTCATTATCACACACGCTGAGCAGTGGCTGGGCATTCCGGCGAAACCGGCAGGCGTACTTTATTTCCATGTGCACAATCCGATGCTGCAGCAAAAGAACGCTTTGGATCCCTCGGAAGTCGAGAAGGAGCTGCGCAAGCGGTATAAAATGAAAGGCCTTATTACAGCAGACGCCAATGTCGCCGGTTTAATGGATGACCAATTGGTTCACGCAGCGGGCCATTCCCAGCTCATCCCTGTAGCCTTGAAAAAAGACGGAAGTTTTTATTCAAGCTCTTCGGTAGCTACGGATGCGCAGTGGGATACGCTTCGCAAATATGTGCGCAAGCAGGTCAAGCATATCGGAACCGGGATCACGGATGGTCATGTCGACATCGCACCCTACCGTTTAGGCAAAAAAACGGCCTGCCTTCACTGTTCGTATAAATCCGTTTGTCAATTTGACCCGTTATTTGAGGGAAATGAAATTCAGGTTTGGAAACAGCGCGGTAAAGACCAGCTCTGGACGGAACTGGAGCAAGGTGCAGCAACTACGTGACTAATGCGGAAAGGAGCGCAAACCCAATGAATAAACAACAACCCAAACCCGCAGGCAGCACCTGGACGGACGATCAATGGGATGCCATCACGCTCGGCGGTCAAAATATGCTGGTCGCTGCTGCGGCCGGCTCCGGTAAAACGGCGGTGCTCGTCGAACGGATCATTCGCAGGATCTCGAACGAGTGGGAACCGATTGATGTGGACCGTTTGCTCGTAGCTACATTTACGAAAGCTGCGGCCTCGGAGATGAAGCACCGGATCCGGGAAGCATTGGAAAAAGAACTGACCAAGCAACCGGGCTCCCAGCATTTGCGCAAGCAATTGGCATTGATGGGACGCGCGTCGATTACGACGCTCCACTCATTTTGCCTTGAGGTGGTGCAGCGCTACTTCAGTCTCATTCGGTTGGATCCCGGCTTTCGCATTGCGAACGAGACGGAAGCGGAACTGCTCAGGCAGGATCTGCTCGGCGAGATGCTGGAAGCCTACTATGCCGCGAGCGGAGAGAACAGCGCCTTCTGGCGGCTGGTCGATTCGTTCAGCGGCGAGCGGAACGACGACGCGATCATGCAGCTGATCCAAAAGCTGTATGATGTGTCGCGCAGTCATCCGTGGCCGGAGCACTGGCTAAGGACGACGGCCTCGATGTTTGGGCCGCCGGCGCCTCTGGAGGCGGCGGATGAGTCCGCCTCCGAGGTAGCGGTGGCGCTGCCATTTGTAGCCGCAGCGTCCGCGACGGCGGATTATTCGGTTTGGGAGCGGAGTCTGGTCCGCGACCTGTCCCTTGAGCTGGAAGGCGCAGCCGACCTGCTCCGGCAAGCGCAGCAGCTGGCCGAGCTGCCGGGCGGACCGGCGCCCTATTTGGACAATCTGCGAGAGGATCTTCTTCTCGTAAACAATTTGCTCGAAACAACGACGTATCCGTGGTCCGTTTTGTACCAAGGCTTTCAAACCGTGGAGTTCGGGAAGCTGAAAGCGTGCAAGGGCGACGACTATGACAAAGAACTTCAAGAAGAAGTGAAAGAACTGCGCAACAGGGCGAAAGAGCAGATTAACAAAATCAAAGAAGAACTGTTCGGCCGCACGCCTGAACAATTTGGCCAAGAGATAGCTGAGCTGGCTCCATTGCTGCATACGCTAGTTGATCTCGTGATTGATTTCGGTCAGCGTTATCAGCAGGCGAAAGCAGCCAAGGGACTAATTGATTTTGCCGATTTAGAGCATTACTGCTTGCAGATTTTATGTGCGCCCGGCTCTATGCCGGATGAACTTTATCCGTCGGAAGCGGCGCTTGCTTATCGCAGACAATTCGCCGAAGTGCTGCTTGATGAATATCAAGATACGAACCGCGTGCAGGAAGCGATTGTGACGCTGATCTCTAATTCGAAGCCGGGGAATCGTTTCATGGTGGGCGACGTGAAGCAAAGTATTTATAAGTTTCGTCTGGCTGAGCCTGAACTATTTTTGGAAAAGTATAAGGCTTATCGGTCAAAATCGGATGAGGCGGCTTCATCGCAAGCAACAGATCAAGGCGGCAGAATCGATCTGGCGCGCAACTTTCGCAGTCGCATTCAAGTTGTGGATGCGGTGAACTTTTTGTTCAAGCAGATCATGAACGAGACTGTGGGTGAGATTGAGTATGATAAGCGTGCTGAGCTTGTGTATGGGGCCGGTTACCCGGCGCCAGGTTCAGATTGCTCGGTAGAGGTGCTGATCGTAGATCGTTCAACGGATGCTCCGGACCCAAGCGAATCGTTTGGCAATGACCCGGACGATCAAGAAGGCGGCGATTTTGCTGATGAGTCAGGTACGGGTGAATTAGCTACAGGTGCGCTCGATCCTATTCAAGATGCGCGGGAGCTGGAAACGGCTCAGCTTGAAGCGCGGGCGATCGCACGTCAGATTCGTCAGTTATTAGGCGATGGTGGCAAGCAGGAGCCTTTTCAAGTCTTTGATAAACGAACAGGAGGTACGCGTCCTGCCACCTATCGGGACGTTGTGATTTTGCTTCGGGCTACGCAGATGTGGTCCCCGATTATTATAGAAGAGCTCAAGCAGCATGGAATTCCGGCATACGCGGATTTGAGCACGGGTTATTTTTCGGCGACAGAAGTTGAAGTTATGCTTTCTCTATTAAAGGTGATCGACAACCCTTATCAAGATGTCCCGCTTGCAGCTGTTCTTCGCTCGCCAGTGGTGCAGCTTTCGGCTGAAGAGCTGGCGCAGGTTCGAGTCACCGACAAGTCGGTGCCATTTTACGAATCCTTACTGCAATATGTTGACGCTGGGCCGGATGCGCAGTTCGATGAGGGGCATGATCCGAAATTGCTGGAAAAGCTGAAGCATTTTCTGGAGCTGCTGGAGCATTGGCGTAATGAGGCCAGACAAGGCTCGCTCGCGGATTTGATTTGGAACATTTATCGGCAAACCGGCTATTACGATTTTGCCGGCGGGCTGCCGGGCGGTTTGCAAAGACAAGCGAACTTGAGAGCTTTATACGATCGGGCCAGGCAGTATGAAAGCACAACGCTTCGCGGACTATTTCGCTTTTTGCGGTTCATTGAACGGATGAAAGAAAGCGGAGGCGATCTGGGAACGGCGCGGGCGCTCGGTGAACAGGAGGATGTCGTAAGAATCATGTCCATACATAAAAGTAAAGGACTTGAATTTCCGGTCGTCTTCGTTGCGGGTATGGCAAAAATGTTCAACCAACGCGATCTGAACGATGCTTTTCTTCTGCATAAGGAGCTTGGCTTTGGGCCACGCTTTGTCGATACGGCACTCAGGGTCAGCTATCCGACGTTGCCTTCGCTTGCCATTAAGAGACGAATGAAGCTGGAACTGTTAGCTGAAGAAATGCGCGTACTTTACGTAGCGCTCACGCGTGCCAGAGAGAAATTGTACCTGCTTGGAACTGTCAAATCACTGGACAAACTCCTTCGTACATGGGGACGTCATTTATCGAGAGCGGAATGGTATTTGCCCGATTTTGAACTGGCCAAAGCCAAAAGTTATCTGGACTGGGTCGGCCCTGCCGTGCTGCGCCATCCCGATGCGGCGCTTTGGCGAGAGCGGATTGGCATCCATGAGACAACGCCCGGCTTGCATTTGCTTAAGGATCCTTCTGAATGGAAGTTCACAGTGATGACGCCGGAAAGTTTGCAATCGGACAAACAGGAGGAACAGGAGAACGTATTGCCTGATGCGGAGCGCATGGAAGCGATTCGCAGCATTCAGCCGGTCACTACATCAGGAAACTGGGGTGAATGGTTGAGGGATCGGCTTTCCTGGACGTATGAATATCCCGATGCGCCCAAGCTTTTTGCCAAAACGACCGTATCGGAAATGAAACGCCTGTCTGAGCTTAATCGTATTGAAGGCGAGGGTGAACTTCCAACAGTGAATAATGCGGGATTGTCTGTTCAATCATCCGTGGGGTCACCGGTGAAAACAACCTCCAGCATCTGGCGTAGACCGAGGTTTATGGAGGAAAGAAAGCTGACCGCTGCCGAAAAAGGAACTGTCGTTCACGCGGTTATGCAAAATATATCGCTTCAGGAAATGCCGACCGAAGACAACATCAAACAGACATTGGCCGAGATGCTGAACAAACAAACGCTGACCCCGCAGCAAAGTGAAGTTGTTGACGTTCCGGTTATCTTGAACTTTTTCAAAACCGAAGTCGGACAGCGCTTGGTACGGGCAGCGAACGTTCAGCGAGAAGTGCCTTTCAGCTATGGTTTACCGGCGAATGAAGTATACACAGGAACAGAACGTTCCACTGCCGGAGAAACCGTGCTTATTCAAGGGGTCATCGATTGCTTGTTCGAGGATGAGCAAGGCCTTGTGTTGGTCGATTATAAAACCGATGCCGTCAAAGGCAGCGGAGATTCCGAACTGCGCGCTCGTTATGAAACACAAATTATGCTGTACACACGGGCCGTGGAACATATTTGGAAACGTCCTGTAACGGATAAGTTTCTGTACTTTTTTGATGGTGCGAAGTTAGTAGAGATGTGAGGGGGGCGTAAACGATGCGCGTTTTACATACGGGAGACTGGCATTTCGGCAGAACGCTGGAAGGGCGCAGCCGCATGGAGGAACAGACAGCGTTCATGGACGAGCTGGTGCAAATCGTTCAGGATCAGTCGATTGATCTTGTACTTGTTGCGGGAGACATTTACGATTCCGTCAATCCTCCGGCTGCTGCGGAGCAGCTCTTTTATGAAGGTATCGCAAGGCTGGCGGACGGAGGGAGACGGCAGGTTGCCGTTATTTCGGGAAATCACGATCATCCCGATCGGCTTGCCGCTTCCGGGCCCTTGGCAGCTAAACAAGGAATAACACTAATTGGAATGCCAGTTCCAGACATTCAATCGATCGGAATTGCCAGAACGGGGGAATTGGCCAGGCTTGCCGCTTTGCCCTATCCTTCGGAATCGAGGTTGAAGGAGCTGTTGTCTGATGTTGCCGAGGAGGAAGTACTGCGCAGCAAATATTCAGAGCGAGTGGCTGCGCTCATTCGTCGCCAGGCTGCTTCTTTCGAATCCGGTACAGTGAATTTAATCATGAGCCATTTGTATGTGTTGGGTGGGCTGGAAACGGAATCCGAACGCCCGATTCAAGTCGGTGGCGCCTACACGGTAGATACGTCCGCTTTTGAAGCCGGTGCGCAGTATGTGGCGTTAGGCCATTTACATAGACCGCAAAATGTGAAATCCGCATCCCCGATTCGCTATTGCGGCTCCCCGATCGCCTACAGCTTCTCCGAAGCGGGACAAGCGAAGTCGGTAACCGTACTCGACTTGGCGCCTGGTCAAAAGGCGGAGCCGCAGGAAATCTTCCTGACTTCCGGCCGTCCGCTGGTCAGCTGGAAAGCGAAAGAGGGCATCCAGCAAGTGTACCAGTGGCTGGAAGAACGGCGCGATGCCAGCGCCTGGATCGATCTGGAGATCACGATGACTGAAGCGATGTCGCTGGAACAAATTCAATCGCTGCGCAAAGCGTATGACGGCTTCATCCATATCCGTCCGATTTATCCGGAGATTGAAGCGGTAAGGGCTTCCGCACCTCGTGCAGCTCTTTCGATGGAAGAGCATTTTACGCGGTTTTATTCGCGTCAAACGGGAGGCGCGCAGCCTGAACCGGAGCTCGTGCGGCTGTTTCTTGAGCTGCTGCAGGAGAACGACGATGCGGAAGCGGCCGGGTAGTCGAGAGCGGGACTGATTTTATCCAAAACAAGTACTTGTGGATAACTGCCTAGCTGGGAGATGCAGCATGAAATCATTTTAACGCTGAAAAAGAGGCTGTCGATTTATTGTGGATAGTATTGACTTGAACGGAAACATGCAGAGAATGTATATGATTTTTCGGATTCATTTACAGAATCAGGACCCAAATCGCGTTTTGTGGATGAAATTTCGAATAGAATCGCCTGATTCGATGTGTGCGCCGCTCATTATGTATAATTTTTCGCATACATTTTGTGGTCTCCCGCAGATTTTCGAAGTTATGAACAGTTAATCGACAGTCTCAAATACCGTCTTAAAGTGCCTGATGAGTGAAACGAGGTAAGTTAAGATGGAAAAACCGCACTAAAGTCCTGCTGACATCGGAAATACCAGCTGTTCATGACTTTAACGCTGAAAAACCGTCTTAAAGTGCCTGATGATGTGAAACGAGGAGAGTTAAGACGGAAAAACCGCGCTTAAGTTCCACTGACGTCGGAAATACCAGCTGTTCATGACTTTAACGCTGAAAAACCGTCTAAAAGTGTCTGATGCGGTGAAACGAGGAAAGTTAAGACGGAAAAACCACGCTAAAGTCCCGAAGGCGTGGAAAACACTCACTGTTAACGATTTTAAAGCTGAAAAACCGTCTTTGTGGGGTGGGTGAGCGGTCGCTCATCTTCGAAAGTACGTCGAAAGTCGTGTTTCTCACAGAAAACGCTTAGGAGGACTTGAACATATGCGTCCTATTCAATTACAAATGTCCGGTCTCCAAAGTTATCGCGAGCTGCAGACGATTGATTTTAGCCAGCTTGTCGATGCGGGAGTGTTCGGCATCTTTGGTCCCACAGGAAGCGGCAAATCCTCGATCCTTGATGCGATTACGCTCGCACTGTATGGAAAGGTCGAGCGAGCCAGCGGCGGCACCCAAGCCATTATGAATCATGCCGAGCAGACATTGTTCGTCTCTTTTACATTTGAACTGACGAATGCCGCCGGTACGGAACGATATCGGGTCGAACGGCAGTTCAAGCGCGGATCGGAGTTGTCGATCAACGGGACAATTGCGAGACTTCTTCAAATCAACGGAGAAGAAACGGTGGTGCTTGCCGATAAAGCCGGTGAAGTGAATCAGCAGGTGCAGAGCGTTCTTGGGTTATCCATGCAGGATTTCACTCGTGCTGTCGTATTGCCGCAAGGAAAATTTGCGGAATTTTTGACGCTGACAGGAAAAGATCGCCGTCAAATGCTGCAAAGACTGTTTCACCTTGAACAGTATGGCGATCATTTGAGCGCGAAAGTTAGCGCCAAAGTGAAAGAAACGGATAGCGCAGTAAAGCAGCTAGCAGCCGAGCAGCAAGGTCTTGGAGATGCTTCAGAATCAGCTGTGAAGGAAGCCAAAGACCGCCTCCTCGAAGCTGAGGAAGAAGCTGAACAAAGCCGCTTAGATCTGAAGCGCCAAGAATTGCTTCACGAAGAACATAAGCAAGTGTTTCAATGGCAGACGGAGAAAGCTGCATTGGAGCTGCAAGTCGGGCAGCAGCAGGAACAAGAGGCATTTATCCGCGAAAAGGAATTGCTGCTGCAGCAAGCCGAGCATGCAGAACGGGTACGGCCATATTTAGAGCAGCAGCAGCATGCTGCTGCTGAGGTTCTTAGCAGTCAATCGCAATTCGAGGCAGCGATAACGGCACAGAAAACAGCTGAAATAACCTATCAGCAATCGGATACAGCTAACGAACAAGCCCAGCAAGAACTTGCTGCTCAAGAAGGAGCTTTACTGCTGCGCCTGGATCAACTGCAGCAAGCCTTGATCCTCCAGCAGGAGTTGGAACAAATCCAGCTGCAAGTGCAAGAAACGGAAGCTCAGAAATCGGCTGCAAAATCGATGTTGGATGGTTTACAGAGTGAGCTCGGCAAAATCATGGAGACGAAGCAGAAAGCAATCGCGAAGCAAGCTGAGCTTAAAGACCAGTTAAAGCTGGTTGAGCCGAATACCCTTGCGCGCCAGCTTTTGCAAGAAGCCCAACAAGAGAAGAAGTCGATTGAGCTTTTGCGGAGACAGGAGCAGGATGCACGGAAGGAGAAAGAGGCCAAAGCGTCTGCCTATCTGGTATGCGAACAAAATCTGACGGAGCTAGCAGTGAAGCGTCAAGCTTTTCGGCAACGGCTAATCACTTGGTCGATGCAAGCTGGGCAATTGCGTAGTTCGATGAGCGGGGATAGCGAGCATCTAGTTGTACTGATTTCATCATTCCAAACTCTTTTAGATGAGCAGAATCGAATCTGGAAACAGCATGAACGTGAGACGCTGGCGGCCGTTCTAGCTGAACAGCTGAGCGATGGGGAAGCCTGTGTGGTTTGCGGCTCAACCGAGCATCCTTCGCCTCGACGATACAAGGAGAAAGATGATTCCTTGCATGACGCTGCCGAAAGCGAAACAAGATTGGAAGCGTCTGTTCAGCAAGTGCAGGAATTGCTGCAGCAGGCAAGAGAGTTTCAATTTACACAGGCTCAGCTCACACAAAGAGCGGTTCAAATATTGGATCAGGCGGCTGCGTTGGATGAAATGGCAGGGAATGAGGACCCGGCTTCCAATGTGAAGTCAGCTGATTTCGTAGTGAGGGATCCGCTCAAATCCTCGTTGTTGGGTGAAGTGGCAGCGGCTCAAGAAATCGCAGAAACTCAATTACATACAAATGAGTTAAAAGATCCAAGGGTAAATCTATCTACAATTGAAGCTTTTTGGGGGATGGTTCGGGACTCCGTAATTTCCAACAAAAACCAAATAGAGGAACTGGAGCGAAGCTTACTCTCCTTAAAGAAAGAGCACCAATCGTTAGAGCAACAACACGCCCAAGCGTCTGCTCAGTTGCAAGCCGCAAAAGGCGTTCTCGCCGAAACAGAGCATAGATTGGCTACGATCAATGAGCAGATTGACAAGCAGCTTAGCCATTGGCACGAGCGTTTCACAGAGCTAACTTGGGACACGGTCGAGACACAGCTCGAGCAGCTACTGGCCAATGAACGTGCCGCGGACGAGCTCCGCGTCCGCATCGAAAAGAGCATCCCGTTCCTTGACGGGCTGCTGCTCAAGATCGACGAGCTCCAGCGGGCCGCGCTGGAGCAGGACAAAACCGCCCTGCAGCTGCACGAGCGGCTGCAGGGGCTGGCGCAGCTCGCCGCCGACAAGGCGCGGCAGCTCGCCCAGCGCGCGCCCGGCGCGGCCGTGCCGCAGCTCATCGCGGAGGCGACCTCCGCGCTCGAGCGGCTGCGGCTGCACGCGCAGCAAACCAAGCTCGCGCACGCAGCGGCGCAGCGCGAGCAGCACCTGGCGGCGCAGCGCCACAGCGCCGCCGCCGAAGCCGCTGCCGCTGCGAGCCGGCAGCTGGCGCAAGCCGAGCGCGTGCTTCACGCCGCGCTCACGGACAGCGGCTTCGCGTCGCGCGAAGCCGCCGAAGCCGCGGTGCTGGCGCCGGAGCAGCGCCAGCAGTGGGCTGCGCTCGCCGCTGAGCATCGCGAGCGCGAGCAGGCGCTGCGCCACGGATTGGCGCAGCTGGCAGCGAAGCTGCAAGGCCGCGTGCTGAGCGCGGCCGAGTGGGAGCAGACGCAGAGGCTGCTAGGCGCTGCGAAGGCAAGGGCAGAGGCTGCGCTCGAGGCGCGGGCCAAGGCGGCGCAGGGCGCCGAAGAGCTTGCTGCGCGGCATGCGCGGTGGAGCGAGCTGGAAGCGCGCCGGATGGAGCAGGCGGCGCTGATGGAACGGCTGGGCAAGCTGCAAGCCGTGCTGAAGGCCAACGCCTTCGTCGAGTACCTCGCGGAGGAGCAGCTGATGCAGGTCAGCCGCGCCGCTTCGGAGCGATTGGGCGAGTTGACGCGTCGCCGCTATGCCATTGAGGTGGACTCCGGAGGCGGTTTCGTCATCCGCGACGACGCCAATGGCGGCGTCAAACGTCCGGTCAGCACGCTGTCTGGCGGGGAAACGTTCCTCACCTCGCTGGCTTTAGCGCTTGCTTTATCGGCTCAGATCCAGTTAAAGGGCGAATATCCGCTCGAGTTCTTTTTCCTCGACGAAGGCTTCGGTACGCTGGATCAAGAGCTGCTGGATATGGTCATTGGGGCGCTGGAGAAGCTGCATATGGACAGTCTGGCTGTCGGCGTCATTTCGCATGTCCCTGAGCTGCGGGCAAGGCTTCCGAGAAAGCTGATTGTCCATCCAGCGGAGCCCTCAGGGCGGGGAAGCCGCATTACGATGGAAGAGTTATAGATATTTAAGGCTTGGCTAATCGATGGGATATACCGTCGGTTAGCCTTTTTTACATTCTGTAAACAAGCTTTAGGTGAAGGTCTCAAGCAATGTCTTTCAATGTCGCATACACTGCACCATTCTTAGCGGAAGAGGAGTATGTTCATGGCGACTTTTTATGAGGCTTTAAGGCATAAGAACAGAATGGCCCCCATTCTGCTGAAAAGAGCAGAAGTGATGGCGGTGGGCGTGGGGTATGCGGATCCAGCGAAACCAGCCGAGGGAGCGGGGATTATCATTTATACGCACAAGCAAATCGTTCCGTCCAGTCTAAACAGCTTGAAATTGACCCTAGCTAAAGCAGGCACGTCCATCCCCGTTCGTTTTATATCTTCGGGCATGTTCAAAACAAATGCAACAGCTCCAAAGCCAAGAACGATTAGACCCAAACAAATATACAAAAACCGAATTCGCCCCGTTCCAGGCGGAGTAAGTGTGGGTAAACCGGATCCTGCCGCTACGGGAACCGGAGGACTCGTTGTCATTAAGAACAACCAGCTTTACATCCTCAGCAACAATCATGTCCTCATCAAAAATAACAGTACGGCTTTCTCGGAAACACTGCAGCCCGGTCCGGCAGACGGAGGCGTCTCCGGAAGGGATCGGATTGGGAGGGCATTTCAGTTCGTTAGACTTCGCCCGGGTCAAGTGAATTTTCAGGACTCTGCCATTGCGCTTCCAACCTCCAACAGCATACTGAATCCCAGGTATTTATTCAGTGCATTTCGACTGATAACCGTACCCGGGCATTTGTTAAGCTATCCGGTTGGCATGCAAGTGTTTAAAACAGGGCGTACTACAGGCTTTGTCAGAGGAACAGTGGAATCGAATAACGTAGATGTGAATGTTTCCTATGGGGGTTCGATCGGTACGTTATTATTCCGCAATCAGTCTATCATTGTAGGTAACAATGGCGCAGCCGTCTCCCTTCCGGGAGATTCCGGATCGGTATGGCTGCGCTCCAGCGACCGTTTTGCCGCTGCACTCAACTTTGCAGCACCGTCCGATGGCTTGCGTTCGATTAGCAATCCTTTAGGAATCGTGATGTCAACGTATGGGATTCGAACTGCGATTCCGGCAGCCGGGCGAACGTTTAAAGCGGGTGCGATTAAGGGTGCGGCTCCGCGAGGTAATTCTGCCTACGTACAGCCATTGACGGAGCAACAGCGCAAGCGTACCCGTGCCGTACTTGTAAATGCCAAATAACTGTTTGTTGGTTAAGACGGAAACAGCGGGATTACTCGCTGTTTTCATTCTTCATTCATTCTTTTTTCCTATCTTTCTTTCTTTTTTTCTTGCCCAAGCGTGCTACTTTCCGATTCTTATGGCGTATCAAGTATCAAGCCGCTATGAAAAGACAGAATGGAGAGGGAACATTGAAATTGAAAAGGAATCAACTCGGGATCATCGCATTAGCCGCAGGAATGATGGCTGCCAGTCTCACAAGCGCCCCAGCTTCGGTTGGTGCGGACATCGTATGGGATCATTGGCAAAAAGCCGAATCTCTGAAAGCGGATGGCCATCAAGCGGAAGCAGTCCCGCACTGGCAGTTTCTCGCCGACCATTATGCAAGCACCGGTGAATGGGAAAATGCAGCTCTCTTTTACGGCGATCTAGATGCGTACTTCGATGGGATTGGCGAGTATGAGCAGGCGATTCGTTATTACGAACTTGAAAACGAATATTGGCTGAAAGCAGGCAAAGATTGGGGAGCAGTTAAACTGCAACGGGCTGATCAAATTCGAACAACGGTCGAGTTATATCGGCAAGACAGCGATCAGGAAGTGGTACAAGCTCGTGCGCTGCCCACGAATGGTAAATTGGCCAAATTCGAGCCTGCTTACGGCACATACATAGGTTTGTATTCCGAGCAAGATCCGCAAGTCGGCAATCTTTTTTCGAAAACTGAAAGCGTGTACGGCAAAAAGCATGCGCTATTTTTAGCCTACGCACACTGGGGACAACCTTTCCCTGCCACGTACGCCAAAAGAGCCAAAGAAGCAGGAGCAGCCCTACAGATTGCTTGGGAACCAGATGATGGCTTGGATCCAGTTGCAGACAGCGCTTATTTACGGCAATGGGCTAAGGACGCGAAAGCGGCTGGCATTCCCATTTTCTTGCGCTTTGCCGGTGAGATGAACGGGGCCTGGGTGAAGTGGCACGGTAATCCAAGCCAATATATCGAGAAATTCCGCATGCTTCATGATGTGTTTGCTGCCGACGCTCCCAACATTGCGATGGTCTGGAGCCCTGGCGATGTTCCGGCCAACGATATTGATCCGTATTATCCGGGAGACGCGTACGTAGATTGGGTGGGCGTCAGCCTCTACATCGAGCCTTATGAGAACGGCGATTCTTCCTTGCCTTCCATGATTGCGACCAGCAACGTAGAGCGGTTGACAAGATTATACAATACGTACGCAGACCGGAAACCGCTCATGCTAAGTGAAACGGGGGTTCCTCATTTTTCTAATTCGGCAGGTGAAGATTTTACGGAATGGGCGAAGCTCAATTTACAAAGGTTATACGAAATTATGCCGTACAAATATCCGAGACTAAAAGCGATCACTTATTTTAACGTCGATCAAAAAATGGAAAATGCCAAAAACGACTATTCACTAAGCGATTCCGCGTCTATACAAAACTATTACCGCAAATTGATTGCCAATCCTTATCTGTTGTCAGATGTGTCCCAAACAGCCAAGCCGGAGGACGGTATCGGTTATGTCCCTGTGGATGCAGATCACCAATCTTTTACCAAGAAGACCAGACTCGTTCCATTTGTAAAAATACCGGAAGTTTATATCGGAAAAGTGGAATACGTCCTGAACGGGCGAGTCATTGCGACACAGACTAATTTGCCGTACGGGCTGGGCCTGCAAGCCGGTGAGGTGCCCGAGGGGTCTGTTTTGCAATTGCGAATTTACAACCGAGACGGCAAACAAGTCGCAAACCGCAATTTCGGGTTAACCTCACAAGTTTCTGTTGAGATCGATGGCAAAAACCAAAAATTCGAACAAGCGCCCGTGATCATGAACGGATCTACGATGGTTCCTCTGCGTGCAATCTTTGAAAAATTAGGAGCGACAGTGGAGTATGAGGCAGCAACACGCACGGTAACGGCGCGCAAAGGCAGCACGACCCTACAGCTCACGCTGGACTGGAAAACCGTTATACTTAATGGGAAAGCTGTTCAATTGGATGAACCTGCTCAGTTGGTCAATGGCTTTACCGTCGCACCGGCCCGTTTCGTCGGAGAAACTTTCGGAGGCCATGTGACCTGGGATTGTACAAGTAGAACGGTTGCGATTATGACCGGACACTAAATGTTTAATAACCAGAGCAGGATAAGTTTACATGAAGGAGAACTCGAGAATGTTAGGAGAAGCAAGGGTTAACGGCATCATGAAAGAGCTTCATGAAAAAGGTATATTTGATAGTGACCATGTTGTTTTAAGTAAGATGAAAGGTACAACAGAGGGGCTCATTTATATCGTTTCTGAAAATAATGAATCGAAATACGTGCTAAAACTGGACCATCCCGAGCAAATTAATTTGGCCGAGCTATTTCTCCAAACTTATCAGCGAACGAGTTTATTGCCTAAATTGCTCTACACAGATCCTGCGAAAACATTCATCGTGTATTCATTCCTGCAAGGCGCAACCCATTACAACCGGGGTTCGAAAAAGAACTGGCTGCCCCTTTTGGTTAAGGAGCTTATCAATCATTATGTTAATGAGCAGGAAGCGGACAGATGGGACGGGTTAAAATATTCGCATGAAACTTGGCGGGAGTATAATGAGCAAAGTGTCGAAGAAGCCCGTATGTATATTGGAAATCTTTTGCCCCTCGAGGATTATCATCAAGTCAAATTACTCGTTGAAAAGACAGCGATGCAACAAGAAGATGAAGCCAAATATTTGCTTCACGGGGATATGGGCGTTCATAATTTCGTCTTTCATCAAGAAGTTCTCACGGGGGTTATCGATCCATCGCCTATGGTCGGCCCTGTCCATTATGATTTTCTTTATGCATTTTGCTCCTCTCCGGACGACTTGAACTTGGAAACATTGCTTCCGGCATTCCAAATGTTAAAACATGGAACGATGGGGCGGTCGCACCTTATCGAGGAAGTGATCATACAGCTCTATTGTCGTATTGGGCTTAGCTGTAAACATCATCCTCACGATTTACCGGAATATTTAAAAGCGTGGGAATACTGGAAAGGCCGAATTTGAAAAGAGAATACTTTTTTACCCAAGGTAATTGGAATTCATCCAATAGAAGCTTCTTCTATAAACAAAAAAACTGCCCCAACGCCCGACAGATGTGTCGGCAACGATGGAGCAGTTTTTTATTTGACTTTTATACGTTTTGCAATGCCTGCTGCACTTCCTCGACAATCGATAAAGCTGCATGTCGTGCACTTGAAAATGCGCGTTCGGCCAGTTCGCCTTTACCAGTGCAGCCGTCTCCGCAGAAGTAGAAAGGCACATTTTCTACGCGAGTTGGCAAAAGGTTATTGGTAGCGATGTTTTTCACACTGGAAACCATTGCTTTTTTCGAAACCCGTTTGACGGCAGTTACATCACGCCATCCCGGATAATGTTTGTCAAACAAGGCTTCCATTTGAACGGTTTTCCGATCCAGATATTCTTTGCGCTCTTCATCATTGTCAAAGTTGTCGCTCAGGTAGGCGATACCTTGCAGCAATTGTCCGCCTTCAGGGACCAGTGTGTGATCCGTCGCCGAAACGTCGCTGATAAACAGTTTGTTATCCATATCGCTGATGTAGCTGAACGGTCTGGCGACAACGCGGCTGAGTCCGATATCATAAACCATAACCTCTGTCGCAGTATTCGACTCATAAGGGGACAGGAACGGCTCCCATGCTGTGCCTTTGAGCAATTTTACGACTTGTTGAACCGGCATCGCGAAAATGACTTTGTCAAAGGCCGTTTCGCGGTTTTTCGTCTGAAGAATGAACTTCTTATCCGCGTATCGCAGACTGTCTACGCCTTCTTGAAGGGCGATTTCCCAGCGTCCGGTTGAAGTCATTTTTTGCTTCAGCTGATTCGTAATGACGGCCCAACTGCCTAATACGTAGTTCACGGGCTTGCTGGATAGGAAAAGATTGTGATAGTACTCGCTGATGACAGCGCCGGAAACTTTACGAGCATCTTCAGGGGCGATGAAGAAGTTGGAGCATACAAGATGCTCCCAAAGTTCTTTTACATCTTCATCCGCATTGGATTCTGCTAGGTAATCAGCAAGCGTGGCATAGTTTTTAAGATTGTGGATATTCGCAATAATCGCGGCAATTTCACCGACGAAGCGTACTTTTTGCACCGTGCTGAGCAAATCGGTTTTGAGCAGGTTGATTGCGTCGAGCGGTGCCGGCGTGAGCTGATTGTTTTTGGCATAAACAACTTTACGTTTATCCACTTGTTTGGAGCTAAAAGAAAGTCCCAGTTCTTTTTCCATCGAAGTCAGTGTATGACGATCGATGCCATAGACGGCGTGAGCACCGTAATTAAGTGTAAAGCCGGCTTTTTCGTAAGTAAAAGCGCGACCGCCGAGCTGAGGACTGCGTTCAAAAAGGATGCCCTCGACATGTGGATTTTCGGATAAATAAGCGGCTGCAGTCAATCCTGCCAAGCCACCGCCAATAATAGCTATTTTCATTTTGTTTTCCTCCTTGGAGACTGGTTCTACCTGCAGCGGCGCGCCCCGCACTTCTGAACGAAGGCCTGCCCATAGCCAGGCTAAGTTGCTTTTCATCATGGAGAGTAAATCGGCATTGTCTTCGCCACACCATTTAAGAACAGTTCCTGCATACATACAGACCAAAAGTTCAATTTTTCTTGGTTCCGGCAGCCAGTGCAGTAAGCTTTCCGATAGTATGCGCAGTTGCTGCTGTTCTTCTGACTTCACTGTTTCGTTCTGCAGCGACAACGCTTGTAAGCTTCGAATTAATCGCGGGTAGGGTGCAAGATTGGACGATAAGTCTAAAAATAAGCGATTAATGTGCCCTTCAAGGGATTGCACCTTGGAAGGGGGCTGTTTCACCCAGTCTTGAATACATTCGATTTGTTTGCTGTAAATCGCTGAAATGATGGCGTCCTTGCTTTTAAAATAATGATAAAAGGTCCCCTTCGACGTGCCGGTCGATGCGATAATATCGTCAACGGATACGTTTTCGTAGCCTTTTTCCATAAACATGGTCAAAGCCACATCCATCATGACATCCCGCTTTTTGCGGGTGGAGGCTCTCATGAACTGACTCATCCGATCACTCCGTTTCAACGATCGATTTATTTCTATTATATGCTTAATTAGACTGTCAGTCTACAATAGAATTGACCATTGCTTAACGTTGATTGAAATGGAGAAAAAATGATTCATAATGATTGTTTCCCGTGTGAATTCAAGAGCCCCAGACTATACTTGATTTAGATAAGCAAGAGAGGATGAAAAAGGCGATTGAATAAGATTGATTTGGGATGGAATCCCTTTTTTGAGAAAGCATTCGAGCCGTATCAACATGAAGGATATCATGTGGGTCGTGTCTCATTGGAGCATAAGCATATGTACCGCGTTCAAACGGAATCCGGTGAAGTGCTTGCTGAAATTTCAGGCAAGTTGCGTCACAACGCGCTTCGTCGTGAAGACTTCCCCGCGGTCGGCGACTGGGTCGTTCTTTCGGTTCGCGAAGAAGAGCAGAGAGCGACGATCCATGCTGTGCTGCCGCGTAAAAGTAAGTTTTCCCGCAAAGTTGCCGGTCAAGTCAACGATGAGCAGATTGTCGCAACAAACGTTGACACGGTATTTTTAGTCACAGCACTTAATTTGGACTTTAATGTACGAAGAATTGAGCGCTACCTCGTGCTGGCTTGGGAGAGCGGCGCCAACCCTGTTATCGTGCTCAGTAAAGCCGACTTAAGCGATAATCCCGAGGCCATGGCCGCAGAAGTGGAAGCGGTAGCTGTCGGCGTACCGGTTCACATTATTAGCTCAGCGGAAAATCGAGGGCTAGCCGACCTTGCCGGCTACGTTACGCCGGGGCAGACGGTGACGCTGCTTGGATCATCAGGGGTAGGAAAGTCTACATTGGTGAACCGCATATATGGCGAAGAGATTTTGGAGACAGGCGATATCCGATCCGGGGACGATAAAGGCAAGCATACGACCACGCATCGGGAACTGATCGCTCTTCCGGGCGGAGGCATTTTAATCGATACGCCAGGCATGCGTGAACTTCAGTTGTGGGATGCGTCGGAAGGGTTAAGCACATCATTTCAAGATATTGAAGAGCTGGGAACGCGTTGTTTTTTCCATGATTGTAAACATGAAAATGAACCGAATTGCGCAGTTCGGCAAGCGCTAGCTGACGGGTCGCTTGCGCAGGATCGTTTCCAAAATTATTTAAAGCTCCAAAAAGAGCTCGCCTATTTGGCCCGCAAAGAAGATAAAGGGCTGCAAGCCGCTGAAAAAGCGAAGTGGAAGAAGATCCATCAAGCAGCTAAAAAACAGCATAACCGCTAACACCGAATCTTCAGCGGATGAAAGCGTCACGATTCGTTCGTGGCGTTTTTCTTCCGTTTTATATCCAAAAATGGATTTTTTCTCGTCTTTCCGATAAGATTAGAATAACCAAATTCGATGTATGCTAAAGGAGAGGTTTTAAGAATGAGTGATTGTATTTTTTGTAAAATAGTCGCGGGAGAGCTTCCTTCCAAGAAAGTTTATGAAGACGATCAAGTCTTGGCTTTTCACGATATCCAACCTGCTGCGCCGATCCATGTGCTGCTTATTCCTAAAAATCACTTTGCCTCCTTGGACGCTGCGACTGACGAAGACTGGGCAGTAATCGGACAAGTTCAAAAGGCAGCCCAGCACGTCGCGAGGGAATTGGGAGTCGCTGATTCCGGATATCGCGTGGTTACGAATTGTGGAGCCAACGCGGGACAAATTGTCCATCATCTCCATTACCATCTGCTGGCAGGGGCAAAATTAGCTCCGTTAGGAGTCGCCAATTAAGGTGATCTTTGCCTAGGTAAGGTTTCGCATTGACACCCTAATTGCTATCACATATAATGAGATTTGATGAACCGCTTTGTCTTGGACGGTCTGTTCGGAGGGAGGGAAAACTGGTGTCAGAAACTCGAGTTCGCAAGAACGAAACTATAGATGCTGCACTTCGTCGCTTTAAGCGTTCCATCGCTAAGGATGGCGTTCTAGCAGAGGTTAAAAAACGCAAACATTATGAGAAGCCTAGCGTTAAGCGTAAGAAGAAGTCAGAGGCTGCTCGTAAGAGAAAGTTCTAGGAGGCAACATGAGCTTAAGCGAACGATTGAACGAAGATATGAAGCAAGCGATGAAGAGTCAGGACAAGTTCAAACTCTCTGTAATCCGTATGGTTCGTTCTACTATCAAGAATTCGGAGATAGATCTAAAGAGAACCTTAGACGACAATGAAGTGCTTGACGTTCTTACTCGTGAGATCAAACAGCGTAAGGATTCCCTCCAAGAATTTGAAAAAGCCGGCAGAGACGATCTGGCCGACAACCTGAGGGCAGAACTTGTAATTCTAGCTGAGTACATGCCGCAACAGCTTTCTGAGGAAGAAGTGAAAGCCATTGTACAGCAGACCATCCAGCAAGTTGGTGCTTCTTCCAAAGCGGATATGGGCAAAGTGATGACTGCATTAATGCCACAGGTAAAAGGACGCGCTGATGGTAAACTTATTAATCAGTTGGTCCAACAACAATTAGGTTAAAACAAATATGTACGGCAAGACCGGGGGGATCCATTCCTTCCGGTCTTTTGTTTTATGATTTAACGAAACAGTTTGTGTTGTGCAACGTACATATTAATGATACATGATTGAAGGAAAGATGAGGAAAGGAGTGAGGATATGCTTGCGGAACATTTGTCTGCTTTTCTGACCCACCCGGTTACAGCGACGGTACTATTGATTGTCGGGATTGTAGGAATTGCGCTGGAACTGCTTTTCTTCAGCAGCGGCTTGTTGGCGGCAGCGGGGATTGCCGGATTCGCCCTTTATTTTCTTGGTTTTTATTTAGCTGGATTTGCGGGTTTCGGCGATTTGGCCATATTCGGTATCGGTATCGTGTTATTAATATTGGAGCTTGTTATTCCGAGTTTTGGCATCTTAAGCGTCTTGGGGGCCATTTGCCTCTTTGGCGGCGTTCTCATGGCCGCATCAGATCCTAAAGAAGCTGCTGTCATGCTGGGTGTAGCGCTATTGATCGCCATTATTGCAGTAGCCTTCGCCATCAAGTATTTCAAGCATCGCGGTGTTTGGAATCGCTTTATCTTGAAGGAGCAGCTAACGACGGCTAAAGGCTTCACGTCAACGCCTGATCGCGGCTTTCTTGTCGGAAGGACTGGTGAAGCTATAACGCCTCTGCGCCCCGCAGGAACGGCTCTCATAGGCGGAGAACGTATTGATGTGGTGACGGACGGAAGCTTTATCCCGAACGGCAAAGCGGTTATCGTTGTACAGGTTGAAGGAACGCGCGTCGTCGTTCGGGAAAACACCAAAGTGAATACCAAGGAGGAAATTCAATGAATTTAGAACCAAGTTTGTATTTGCTGCTGCTTGCAGCTATCATCATTATCGCTTTAGCGGTGCTGCTGAGCGTAGTACCTGTGATGCTGTGGATTTCAGCGCTCGCTTCCGGCGTGAGGATCAGTATCATCACACTTATTGCCATGCGTTTGCGCCGCGTCATTCCAAGCCGGATTGTCAATCCATTGATTAAGGCGACAAAAGCCGGTATCGATTTAAGCATCAATCAGTTGGAGAGCCATTTTCTGGCAGGCGGTAATGTGGACCGCGTCGTCAATGCGTTGATTGCGGCTCATCGCGCGAACATCCATTTGGAGTTTGAACGAGCGGCGGCGATCGACCTTGCAGGTCGTGACGTTCTGCTGGCTGTGCAAATGAGTGTAAATCCCCGTGTTATTGAAACACCTACCGTATCGGCGGTTGCCAAAAACGGTATTGAAGTGAAAGTTATTGCCAGGGTGACGGTGCGAGCGAATATCGATCGGCTGGTCGGGGGCGCAGGAGAAGAAACGATTATTGCCCGTGTAGGCGAAGGGATTGTAACGACTGTCGGTTCCAGCGATTCCCACAAGGACGTCTTGGAGAACCCGGATATGATTTCCCGAACTGTGCTTGGCAAGGGGCTCGATGCAGGAACCGCTTTTGAAATCCTCTCTATTGATATTGCTGATGTTGATGTAGGCAAAAACATTGGCGCTCATTTGCAAACGGAACAAGCGGAGGCTGACAAACGCATTGCCCAGGCCAAGGCCGAGGAACGGCGCGCGATGGCCGTTGCGGCTGAGCAAGAGATGAAAGCCCGCGTAGTCGAAATGCGCGCGAAAGTTGTCGAATCCGAGTCGCAGGTGCCGCTTGCGATGGCAGAAGCGCTGCGAAGCGGCCAATTGGGAGTGATGGATTATATGAATCTGAAAAATATTGATGCGGATACACAAATGCGTTCTTCTCTCGGTAAAATGAATGACGGCAAGAACGAGAAAGAATAGCAGGAAGGAAGTGTCGCATGGAACAACTTATCGCATTTGTGTTCAAACATTGGTACCTGGTTATCATCGTGCTGACCTTCTTTTATCAAATCAGAAGAAAGTGGACGGACGCCTCTTCGAATGAACGCAACAAAAGGAGGACCGTTCAAGGTATGCCTTCATTTGGAGGCAGTCCTGGCGGCCCTTCTAAGCCTCTCGTTGCGCCTCGAAGCTCACAAGGCAATGCGGCTAATACCGTGCAGCCTAAACGCCCGCAGCGCGATTACACGAAGTCTGAAGCTACCGTATCCGATATTCAGTCGCTTGCGCGTAAAGAATCGCCTTTCAGTTCTCCTGCGTTGTCATCCGACTCGGCAAAGGCAATCGATCAAGCTAGTCAAAGTACTGAGATGCTAACCATTCAACCAACCGGGCAGCAGCTTCTGCAAGGCATCGTATGGGCTGAAATTCTTGGCCCACCAAGGTCAAAGAAGCCTTATCGGAAATAAAATATAAGACCTTGCTAACACCCCTCTGGATAGGCCAGACGGGGTGTTTTTGCGTTGAGGTCCAAAGATATGTTTTTCACATAAATCACGGTCATACCGCATAATTTGGTAAAAAGTCTATGCGCGCTCCTGCCGCCATGATCATCTAGTTAGAGGGGGTATTGCCCAGCTATGCGTCGCTTGACCCGCAAATGGAACCAGTTCACGGCCAAAATCCTCGATCTCCCCCAGGACGTGGTACAGGACTTGCCGCGCATCACGATGATCGGCAACGTACAGCTTTATGTGGAGAATCACCGGGGCGTGCTTCATTTTTCAAGTGAGATTTTGAAGCTCGAATTAACGAAGGGAAAGCTTGAGGTGTACGGGAAGCAGCTGGTCATTCGGGCAATTTTATCGGAGGAAGTATTTATCGAGGGCTTAATTGATGATGTGAAGTACATTCCATAGATGTAATGTGTCAGTAAGTGAACAGGAGGCTGTATCATGAAGCAATCGATATTCATTGCCCGTCTGCGAGGGTATGTGCGCATACAGCTGAGAGGAAAGGGCGTTCAAGGCATTATTAATCCCATGATGGAGGGCGGCTTCTCCATATGGGATATCACGCCGAAGGAAGAGAATAAGCTGGAGCTATGCATACTGATCAAAGACTTCTTCAGGCTGCGACCGCTATTGAAGCGGACAGGCTGTCGGATGCATGTTCTGACCCGGCATGGGCTTCCGTTTTTTATGGACAAACTAGGCAGACGCAAATTGTTTCTTGGCGGCTTAGCAACTTTCATCTTAGCCTTGTATGTGCTGACATCCCTTGTATGGCAGGTTAGTGTGGAAGGAAACGACCGCATTACAAAAGAAGAGATTTTGCAAGCAGCCTCTAAACAAGGCATACATACGTTTCAATGGAAGTTTAGACTAAAAAAGAGCGAAGAACTTTCTCGCGAAATTCAGGGAATGCTGCCGAATGCCTCTTGGGTTGGTGTCGAAATTCGCGGAACGCATATTACGATTAAGGTCGTAGAAGCGACGATTCCGGATAAAGGACCATTGATGAATCCTAGGCATCTGGTTGCTTCAAAGAACGCGCTTGTGACAGAAATTCAATCGTTAAAAGGCAGACCGATGGTGAAGCCGAATACCTATGTCCGCAAAGGGGACGTGCTTATTTCCGGTGTGATCGGCGATGAAACGAACAATCAGGTTGTCGTAGCGAATGGCAGCGTAAAAGGCATTGTTTGGTATACTTCCAAAATTGAAGTACCCTTAACGAAAAGCTATAAAGTGTATACCGGTGAAACGTTCAGTCGCAATTACCTGGTTTTCGGGACGAGGGCGCTGAAAATCAGCGGTTACGGCAAACAAAACTTTGCGCAATTTGAAACGATTCCAGAACGGAAATCGTTGCAATGGCACTCTTTTACGCTGCCGGTAGGATGGCTTCACGAGAAAATCATGGAAGTTAATTATATCGAGGAGCCGGTTGATGCGGCAATAGCCAAAAAGACCGGATTAGAGCAAGCAAGAGCTGATTTGCTCGCTTCTGCTGGAACGGATTCGCGGATCGCCGGTGAAAAAATTTTGCATGAAAAAACAGAGAATGGTAAAGTTTATATGGAAGTGCATTTTGAAGTGGAAGAAAATATCGCAGTAGAGCAACCAATTGTGACACGAGGAGAATGAGGCCTGTTGGTAGAAAACGCACAATCCGTGAAATTGACTTTGAAAAATCCGGCTGAAGGACTAGCCTTGTTCGGGCCGCAGGATAAATTCCTGCATTTGATCGAACGCGAAATTGAAGCGCAAATTTTTACTCGCGAAGAAGAAATAACGATACAGGGAGCTGCTGGCGAAGTGAACTCACTTCAGCAGCTTTTTGAAGTTTTGCTGCAGCTCATCCGTAATAACTACACGTTGACCGAGCGCGATGTGCAGTATGCTTTGGAACTTGCCAAGCAAATGAAAGCGGATCAACTGCTGGACTTGTTCAAAGGCGAGATTACAACGACACATCGGGGGAAACCGATTCGTGTCAAAACGATCGGCCAGCGGCAATATGTGTCGACGATCAAGAAGAAAGACATTGTCTTCGGAATTGGACCTGCGGGTACAGGTAAAACCTATCTGGCTGTCGTTCTGGCGGTTACGAAACTCAAAGAAGGAGCTGTCAAACGGATCGTTTTGACACGTCCGGCTGTCGAAGCAGGTGAAAGTCTCGGATTCCTGCCCGGCGATCTACAGGAAAAAGTTGACCCTTATTTGCGACCATTGTATGATGCTCTTAATGACGTATTAGGTCCCGAGCAGGTGGCGAAGTCGCTGGAGCGCGGGCTAATAGAGATTGCCCCTCTGGCTTACATGCGCGGCCGAACGCTGGATGACTCTTTCATTATTCTGGATGAAGCGCAAAATACGACGCCAGAGCAAATGAAAATGTTTTTGACGCGTCTTGGATTCGGTTCCAAAATGGTCATTACCGGAGACGTGACACAGATTGATCTGCCTCGCGGCAAATCGTCAGGTCTTGTTGAAGCAAATCGGATTCTGCGCAATATCGAGGAAATCGGTTTTATTTATTTTGATGAGCAAGATGTTGTCCGTCATTCGCTTGTACAGAAGATCATTGTGGCCTATAACGAAGAAAAGGATAAGTGAACAAGCTCGGTTGATATGTAGAGAGGAATGACCTTCCGTGATGAAGAATGAAGTTCAGTTCAAAGGCAAATTTCATTACCGGCTGATCGGATGGAAATACAGCGTTTGGGTTCGTTTGCTGTTGTTTCTCCTGCTGGCGCTCATCTTTTATATGTCGCTTTATGCTAAGCTCGTCCCGCAAGTCTATGATATTCAGCTAGGCGCTACCAGCGAGAAAACAATCTATGCACCAAGACAAATCGAGAACGCTGTCGCCACCGAGCAAGCTAAAGAGGATGCGGCTAAACGCGTCCAACCTGTCTACCGGGTAGTTAATCTTAAAAACGATGCCTTAATTGACGCTATTTATGATAAATTATTACAAATTAATGCAGATGATGAAGTCAAGTTCGACGACAAAGTCAGCATTTATCGGCGAGTTATTCCCCAGCTCATTAGCGAGTTAGAAAATCAGTCGGTAAAATCGCTGCGCAGCAGCGGACAGTATAATGATTCGTTGCTGGAACAAATTCAACAGGGGCTGGCTGAACAACAGTATCAGATCCCAGAGGAAGTCTATTTCAAACTTCCGCGTTTAACGAAAGATGATTTATCCGCCATGCTGCCGGTCACGAAAGATATCGTATCCAAATTGATGAACGATCAAATTCTGGATGCACAGACGGCACGCGCGAAAGTGGCTGAACTGGTAAACACTTCTAATTTGACGAAAAATACCTCAAGGGAATTAGTGACGGAGATTGTTCGTGCGGTTATTACACCGAATAAGTTTTTCGATCAAAAAGGGACCGATGATGCGAAAGGACAAGCCCGGGAAAGCGTGAAGCCTGTTTACATCAACAAAAATGACGTTCTTGTCAATGTCGGCGATGTGATCACCGAGGAAATTTACGCTAGGCTGGATAAACTTGAGTTGCTCAAAGATAAAGCGAACCATTTGCCGCAGCTGGGACTTTCGATATTAGCAGCTTTATTGTCTTTTGTTGTTTACATGTTCGTAAGACAAAGCACCCTGCCGATTACGTACAATAATTCGCAGTTAGTGATGCTCATTCTTATTTTTCTGATTAACGTAGCGGGTATGAAGATCATTTCACTGGGCCAGAACCTGGATTACCCGTATATCGGCTATCTGGCACCGATGGCGCTCGGCAGTATTCTCATAACCATTTTGCTGGATGCCCAAATGGCTTTCATCTCATCGGTCTTATTTGCTTTAATGGCCAGTATTATTTTCAATACGGAACATGTTCTGCTCTTTGATTTTCGATATGGTCTAGTAAGTCTGGTTATCGGTTTCAGTGCTATATTTACCATTCAACGTGCAAGCCAACGTGCGACCATATTGAAAGCGGGCCTGATGATCTCGTTCTTTTCCATGTTGACGATAACGTCAATGATGCTTTTAGAGGATCATTTCAGCCAAAAAGAGGCGATCATGTCGCTCTCTTTCGCGGCTGCAGGCGGACTGCTCACGGTCATATTCGTCATCGGGCTGCTGCCCTTCTTTGAAGTCGCTTTCGGCATTTTGTCGCCGCTTAAACTCGTAGAGCTGTCAAACCCGAATCATCCGCTGCTGCGTAAGCTGCTTACGGAGACACCGGGCACTTACCATCATAGCGTGATGGTTGGCAACTTATCCGAAGCTGCGGCCGAGTCCATCGGGGCGGACGGACTGCTGTGCCGGGTCGGCTCGTATTACCACGATATCGGGAAGACGAAGCGACCGAGCTATTTCATTGAAAATCAAACGAACATCGAGAACCCCCATGATCGCATTGATCCGAATTTGAGTAAATCGATCATCGTCGCCCATCCTCGCGATGGCGTTGAAATGCTGAAGGATTACAAAATGCCGAAGCCGATTCGGGACATTGCCGAACAGCATCATGGTACGACTTTACTGCACTTTTTTTATCATAAAGCGGTGAAACAGGCGGAGGAGGAAGGCGCGGACAAAGAGATTCGCGAAGAGGATTTCCGCTATCCGGGTCCGAAAGCGCAATCCAAGGAAGCAGCTATCGTCGGCATTGCAGACAGTGTAGAAGCTGCCGTTCGTTCACTTCGTAATCCGACACTGGAGCAGATCGACTCGATGGTTCACAAAATCATTAAATCCCGCCTGGACGACGGACAGTTCAATGAATGCGACCTCACGTTGAAAGAGCTGGACACTATCGCAAAAACATTAAATGAAACGCTGCTAGGCATTTTCCATGCGAGGATTGAATATCCAAGCGAATTGGCTTCCAAAAAGACAGGCACTTAACGGAAATATGGTAATGTTGATTGTGTTATATATTTTGGGGTCCCTGCAAAGTAATAGGACTAAGCTTCGAAGCATTTCTTCACTTTGTGGGGTTAATTTCAGGAGGCGGCTGCAATGGCAAGTATGGATTTAACGCTGGAATGGAGCAGCGAGCAAGATGTGATGGACATTACGCCTGAGTTCGCCGGCAAGCTCGAGGAACTGCTGCGCCTTGCCGGTGAGCAGGAAGACATCGTAGCTGGCGAGATCGCGCTTACCTTCGTCGACGATGAAGCGATTCATGAACTTAACAAACAATACCGCGGTATTGACAGACCTACGGATGTGCTTTCGTTTGCGATGAGCGAATTCGGCGTAGACGAAATCGAGATTATTTATGAAGACGCCGAAGATGGCGATGGCGATGGCGACGAGACGGAATCGGAGTCGTTTATCGAACCGCTTGGCGATATTATCATTTCTGTGCCGCGCGCTATCGCGCAGGCCGAAGAGTATGGACATTCGGTCGAGCGAGAGCTCGGATTTTTATTCGTGCACGGTTTCCTGCACTTGATCGGCTATGACCATCAGAGTGAAGAAGAAGAGAAAGCGATGTTTGCCAAGCAAGAGGAGATTTTACAAAAGGCAGGTCTCACCCGCTAATGCAAAGCGGCTTCCGTAAATGGCGCAGAAGCTTCCGGTACGCTTACGAAGGGATCAAGTATGCTCTTGATACGCAGCGCAACATGAAATTTCATTTCTGCGTTGCATTTCTCGTTTTACTAGCTGCCTTGTTCTTTCAACTGCCGAAAACGGATATTCTGTTTATTTTGCTGGCCGTTACCTTGATGATTGTTACGGAGCTTATCAATACCGCAGTGGAAAAAGCAGTCGATCTGGCGATGCCCGACCGCCATCCGCTTGCCAAAATTGCGAAGGACGTCGCCGCGGCGTCCGTATTGGTGTCCGCGGGTTTTGCCGTCATTGTAGGAATGATCATATTCTTTGAGCCTATCGACCGCTTGTTCCGGCAAGCCAAACTTCAGGATGCACCTGTTTCCGCGGGGACGATTTGGGTATTGATCGCACTCGTCATCTTTACCGTTATTGTGATTGAAACCCGTTTCGCAGACAAAGGAAAGCTGGTTCGTCCTAGTCTTCTATCTGCGATTGCCTTTGCAGTGTCAACGGTTATCACAATATTCGTTAATTTGACAATCGTTGCCTTACTAGCCTTTACGTTATCGGCACTTGTTTTTATGGTCTTGTATGATAAAAAAGCCAGACCGTTTCCGGCGCTCATCCTGGGAGCGCTGATTGGGACTACAGTCACCATACTAGCATTCGCATGCCTGCACCTACTCTAGAGGAAGTTTATAAAAAGAAGGGATGATGTTTATGGATCCAAAAGAACTTATTCAGCACGCTAAAGAAGCGATGAAAAAAGCATATGTTCCTTATTCAAAATTTCAGGTTGGGGCCGCTCTGCTCGGAGCCGACGGTCATGTGCACCATGGCTGTAACGTGGAAAATGCCGCCTATGGACCAACGAATTGCGCCGAGAGAACGGCGTTATTCCGCGCTATTGCGGATGGAAATCAAGCGGGTTCGTTCCAAGCGATTGCCGTCATGGGCGACACCGAAGGGCCAATATCGCCATGCGGCGTTTGCCGGCAAGTGCTGATAGAGTTGTGCAGACCGGATATGCCCGTTTATTTAGGAAATCTTAAAGGCGACTTCGTTGAAACGACGGTTGCTGATTTATTGCCTGGCGCATTCACAACGAAAGATTTGCATGGGGTGGAGGAAAAGTAGTGACGAATAAGGAGTTTAAATCAGGCTTTGTCGCGATCATCGGACGTCCGAATGTGGGGAAATCCACGTTGATGAACCAGATCATCGGCCAAAAGATCGCGATTATGTCTGACAAGCCGCAGACAACACGGAACAAGATTCATGGCGTTTACACATCGGACAACGGTCAGATCGTTTTCTTGGATACACCCGGCATACATAAACCAACATCCAAACTTGGCGACTATATGAGCAAGGTCGCACACAGTACGCTTGGTGAGGTCGATGCGATTCTCTTCTTAGTCGATGTGGCAGAAGGTCTGGGCGGCGGAGATCGCTATATTATTGAACAGCTTAAGCATGTAGAAACACCGGTTATCCTGGTCCTCAACAAAATCGACCGTGTTCAGCCGGAAGAGCTGCTGCCTATCATCGTAAGTTATAAGGATCTGTACAATTTTGCTGAAATTGTGCCGATTTCCGCACTTCAAGGCAACAATGTAACGACACTGCTCGAGCAAATCGTTCGTTACTTGCCGGAAGGACCGCAGTACTACCCTGCTGATCAAATTACGGACCATCCGGAGCAATTCGTATGCGCTGAGCTTGTCCGTGAGAAAATACTTCACCTAACGCGTGAGGAAATTCCGCACTCAATTGCCGTTCAAATTGAGGATATGCGGGTGGAGGAAAACGGGCTTGTCCGCATCTCGGCCGTTATTTTTGTCGAACGCGATTCGCAAAAAGGAATTATCATCGGCAAGCAAGGCAGCTTACTGAAAGAAATCGGCAAGCAAGCCCGCAAAGATATTGAAGCGCTGTTGGGCTCAAAAACGTTTTTGGAACTTTGGGTAAAAGTGAAGAAAGATTGGCGCAATCAAGAGCGAGTACTCCGAGATCTCGGTTTCAGACACGAGTAATCGCATTATATTTTTTAATGCGTACCAGTTATTGCAAGGCATAGATATGCCTTCACCGAACCATCCTATGCATATCACGTTCGATGGGGAGGATGCTGCACATGAAAGACTTTTCGTGGAAGTATTTTTCAATGACCGGTGATGTAGATGCCTATCTGCTGTATAAACAAGCTTCTGTCCAGCCTGGCATGGAGACGGATATACAGGAGGAGGATCAAAGTAACGAAGAGCCGCTGGAAGGACTGGATGCCTTTCATTAGTTCTTAGCGGCGTTTATGGGGGACGTCAATTGCTGCGCAGCGTACAAGGAATCGTGCTTCGTAGTATGGACTACGGAGAGGGCAACAAAATTATCAGTCTGTTTACGCCCGAGCTTGGCAAAGTGAGCGTCATGGCTCGGGGGGCCAAAAAAGTGAAGAGCAGGCACGCCGCCGTAACGCAGCTTTTTACGTACGGCGATTTTGTGTTTTTTAAACAAAGCGGGCAAATGGGTACGCTGAACAGTGCTGAAATTATAGAGGCACACCACGCTTTGCGTGAGGATTTATACATGTCCGCTTACGCTTCGTATTTGGTCGAAATGACGGATAAAATGCTAGGCGATGAGGAAGGCAGCTCCTATTTGTTCGAACAGGTCAAGGCAGGGCTCGCAGCGATTGAGGAAGGCAAGGATATGCAAATCGTCGTGCATCTGTACGAGATGAAAATGTTTGATCTGGCCGGGTATTTGCCCGTAACGGACGCTTGCGTTTCCTGCGGTGCGGAGTCTCCGATAACAGCCTTTAGCCCCGCATTGGGAGGCGTTCTATGTACGCGCTGCCGGCATAAGGACCCTGTGGGGATTCCTATCGGCGATGGGACTTTGAAACTGCTCAAGCTCTTCCCGAGAATGGATATTCGGAGGCTTGGCGTCATTCAAGTCAAAGAAGAAACCAAAGCGCAACTGAAGCAATGCCTGCGTGCATATATGGACTTTCATATAGGTGTTCAGTGGAAAGCAAGAGGTTTTATTGAGCAAATGGAAAAGTATAATATTTGATTTCATTCTACTTATTTGACATGTGGATTGGGCTTTGATATGATTTGTTGAAAACGTCTCGCCATTATGCTGCACGCATATTGGTGAGTTTTTTTGTGCTTTCGTTCTGTTCTTGGAAGGCATACATACTAATGACTAATGGGACGCCCCCTATGGAGAGGAGAGCAGGGATATGATGGACCATCAAACGCCAACTCGCGTATATGTTGTCTCCGATTCGGTAGGGGAAACAGGGGAATCCGTTGTGCGTGCTGCCGCAATGCAATTTTATCCTGCACATGTTGAAATTGTGCGAGCTCCGTTTATTCATGATCGTGAAGGCATTGATAAAGTGATGAATACAACCCGCATACAGGGTGGGATTATCGTTTTTACCTTGGTCATTCCTGAATTGCGGGAACATTTGATTCAAAAGTCAAAGGAATACGGAATTCCTCACATCGACTTGCTTGGCCCGATTGTGTCTTCGTTAGGGCAAGCCTTGCAGCAGGAGCCTCGCAGACAGCCTGGCATGATTCATCCGCTGGACGAGGATTATTTCAAAAAAGTCGAGGCCGTGGAATTCGCCGTTAAGTATGATGACGGTCGGGACTTCAGCGGAATCCAAAAAGCGGACATCATCTTGCTCGGCGTTTCGCGCACTTCCAAAACCCCGTTATCGATGTATTTGGCGCATAAGCGAATTAAAGTAGCCAATGTGCCGCTAGTGCCCGAAATGCAGCCGCCGTCGGCCATTTATTCGGTGCCAAAAGAAAAAATTATCGGCCTCCGTATTGACCCGGATAAATTGAATGTCATTCGGCAGGAACGGCTGCGCACGCTCGGACTTGCAGAAAATGCAACCTATGCCAATGTGGAACGTATTAAAATAGAACTGGCTTTTGCCGACAAAATTATGAGTAAAATCGGCTGCGTCATTTTTGATGTTTCCAATCGAGCCGTGGAAGAAACGGCCAGCCTGATCATGGATCATATCGAACACATCCAGTAAGGTTTTATATTCGTGTAAGCAGGATTTTTTGTAAGTCCATCGTATATAATATTACGGTGAGATTTCGACAGAGCATCGGGGGCTATGGTGGATGCGCGCGAGAAATATTATCGTTGATGCCGATGCTTGTCCCGTTAAAGCGGAAATCGAGCAAGCGGGCAAACGCTTCGGTGTTCAGGTTATCCTGGTTGCATCATTCGACCACCGAATGAAAGAAAGTTCCGACGTCAAGGTTGTACAGGTCGATCGTTCCGATCAATCTGTCGATTTGTATATCGCCAATCATATTAACAAAGGGGATATACTGGTGACGCAGGACTTCGGACTTGCCGCTTTGGGATTAGCCAAAGGGTCGATTTGTTTGACCAATCGCGGTCAGCAGTATACGGACAGTTCGATTGATTTTCTTTTGGACCGGAGGCATACTTCAGCCAAAATGCGCCGAAGCGGCAAGTACGGGAAGGGTCCGAAACCCTTTACCGAAGCGGATCGGCAATATTTTCTACAAGGTTTGACAAAACTTTTGCAACAGTTGCAGGAAATCGAAAATGAGTAGCGAATAGTAATGAGTCGGAAACACTGACTTGAATTGTAGGTGGAACGAACATGAGGTACGGACGCATACCTGAAGAGGTCATCGAGGCTGTCCTCAAGCGCCATGATATTGTCGATGTCATTGGCAGGCATGTCCATTTAAGTAAGCAAGGCCATTATATGAAGGGGCTATGTCCTTTTCATTCTGAGAAAAGCCCATCTTTTACCGTTACACCAGAGAAGCAGATTTATCGCTGCTTTGGTTGTGGAGCAGGCGGCAATGTCATTCGTTTTTTAATGGAAATCGAAGGACTAAGTTTCTCTGAAGCTGTAACCAAGTTAGCCGAAGAAGGCGATATGCCAATTACTTGGGAAGAAGCAACAGAGGAGCAAAGCGAACAGCAGCTGGAAAAAGCCAATTTGCTGAAAGCTTATGATTTTGCTGCAAAATTATATCATTATATTCTAGGTAATACCGAGCAAGGGAAAGTGGCCAAGGGTTACTTGGTATCGCGGGGAATTTCGGATAAGCTGATCGATACGTTTCAAATCGGTTATGCGCCGGCTATGTGGGATACGCTTGTTCAACAGCTGGAAAAAAGGGGATTCTCGTTACCGCTGATGGAGAAAGGCGGCCTCATTTCAGCCAGACACGAGGGTAGCGGCTATGTCGACAAATTCCGGGAACGCATCATATTCCCTATATGTGACCCCACCGGTAAGACGATCGCTTTCGGCGGAAGATCGATGGGCGATGCGCAGCCCAAATACTTAAACAGTCCGGAGTCCATGCTTTTTAATAAAAGCCGGACCGTGTATAACATGCATCAAGCCAGACCCCATATGCGTAAGCTTCAGCAAGCTGTTCTTTTTGAAGGTTATGTGGATGTGATTAAAGCATGGGAGGCTGGCATTAGTAATGGTGTTGCCACTATGGGTACGGCTTTGACGAAAGAACATGCGGCATTGTTAAACCGCAACGCGGACAAAATCGTCGTATGTTATGACGGGGACAACGCTGGACAATCCGCTGCTTTCAAAAGCATACCGATTCTTGAAGAAGCTGGCTGCCAGGTAACCGTTGCGATGCTGCCGGATGGTAAAGATCCTGATGAATATGTGAGTACTTATGGTTTTGACCGATTTGTACGGGAGATCATTGAACCTTCCGTACCGTCGATGAAATATAAGCTTTTATACATCCGTAAAAATTTTAAGCTGCACGAGGACGGTGACCGACTTCGTTATCTGCAAGCCGCAGTGAAAATGATTGCTGATCTTCCTTCACCAATGGAACGTGAACATTATTTGAAGCAGCTCGCTTCTGAATTTCCGGATTCGTCTTATGAGGCGATGAAGCTGGATCTTCATGAAATCTTGCTGCAATCGGAAAAAAACCGAACAGATGGGGATAATAAACCATTTCTGTGGAATAATGTTATGAATAATGGGAGACCAGCGGGACGTACCAAAGATCCGATTCTGGACAAATACCAAAAATCCGAGCGGTTGTTGCTTGCTGCCATGATGCAAGACCGTGAAGTATGCAAGTATGTTGAACAGCAATTAGGAGATCAATTTAATTTCGAAGCTCATGCAGTATTAGCTGCTTATCTATATTCTTTTTTTGAAGACAATATGGAGCCCGACGTAAGCCGATATATGTTAATGCTTCAAGATGGAAAGTTGGAGAGCTTAGCCAGTTCTATTGCAGATATTGGGGCTGGTCATGTTAGCAGTAATCGAATCATCGATGATTACATTAGCGAAATCAAGAAATATTCGATTTCACAAGAGATTGCCCGCATGACCGAACAAAGTATGATTGCAGATAGAGCGGGCGATACGAAGAAAGCAGTTCAATTAGCAATTGAGATTATGGCCCTACGTAAGCAATTATAGTCAACTTGAGATTACTTATGTGTAGGGAGGAGGGAGTCCGTACTATGGCGAATGATCAGCGTACAGAACTAGAGACAGAATTAACCCTGGACCAGGTGAAAGACCAGCTTATCGAGCAGGGGAAAAAGCGGTCCTCACTGACTTACAAGGATATTATGGAGAAATTGGCTCCCTTCGATCAGGATCCGGAACAAATCGATGAATTTTTCGAACAGCTCTCGGAGCATGGCATCGATGTAGGAAATGAATCGGATGATGAGATGTCAATGAATCCTGACGAGCAAGAACACGATGAATTCAATTTCGACGATGATTTGGCTTTGCCGCCGGGCATTAAAATCAATGATCCTGTTCGGATGTATTTGAAGGAAATTGGTCGTGTGCCGCTTCTTTCCGCGGAAGATGAAGTCGATTTGGCCAAACGGATTGAGAACGGCGATGAAGAGGCAAAAAGACGCTTGGCAGAGGCTAACCTCAGACTCGTAGTCAGCATCGCGAAGCGCTATGTCGGTCGTGGCATGCTGTTCCTTGATTTAATTCAAGAAGGCAACATGGGGCTTATTAAAGCTGTAGAAAAGTTCGATCACACCAAAGGTTACAAGTTCAGTACGTATGCAACCTGGTGGATCCGGCAGGCAATCACTCGCGCCATTGCAGACCAAGCGAGAACCATTCGTATTCCGGTACATATGGTCGAAACCATTAACAAATTGATACGGGTTTCCCGTCAATTGCTGCAAGAATTGGGGCGCGAACCAACGCCAGAGGAAATTGCCAAAGAGATGGATCTCAGCACGGATAAAGTACGTGAGATTATGAAAATCGCGCAAGAGCCTGTATCTCTGGAAACGCCGATCGGTGAAGAGGATGATTCTCACTTAGGAGATTTTATCGAGGATCAGGAAGCGTTAGCACCAGCAGATGCCGCGGCTTACGAACTTTTGAAAGAACAACTGGAAGACGTTCTGGATACATTGACGGAGCGGGAAGAGAATGTGCTTCGCTTACGTTTTGGATTGGATGACGGGCGCACAAGAACGCTTGAAGAAGTAGGAAAAGTGTTTGGCGTTACGCGTGAACGGATTCGTCAAATTGAGGCAAAAGCGCTCCGCAAACTAAGACACCCGAGTCGAAGCAAGCGATTAAAGGATTTCTTGGAATAACTGTGAGAAGGCCCTGCCCGTGCGGCGGGGCTTTTTTTGTGCCAGTTCTCTAATTCATACTAAAACGTTCAGCTTCATTCACCGATATAAAATCTAGGAAGGTGAGCGAATTAATGGATGCCGAAAAAAGAAAAATAATTGTCAGAGAAATCGAGCATTGGCGAAGAAGCAGGTTGCTGCCCGAGCATTATTGTGATTTTTTGATGAATTTATATTTAGACGAAGGAATGGAAAAACCAAAATCAATTATGGGTATTTCCGCATCCTCTGTGACGAACAGTAATTGGAAAATATGGATGGTCGCCCTGGCGGTCATTGCCGCTGTAGCCTTATCTGCTCTTAATTTTAACTCTTTTGGAATGCCAATGCAAATTGGAATTTCCACTCTTTTTGTCGTTATTTGTTATGGATTGGGGTATCGCCAATACAGCAAATCACCCGCCATAAGCTACTTGCTTTGCGGCTTGGCATCCATTGTCCTGCTATTTATCGGACTTTATTTATTACACCTGCATGATGTGAGTTCATCTTATGCATATGTGGGATACGTGGCTTTTTGTAGCGTGATCTGGCTCATTAACGGTCTTGGAGCTCGAATGGGAATTTTTCAATTTTGCGGCTGGATCGGGCTTTTAGGCACGTATGGCTGGTTTTTAATACGGAAATTGGACAATCCCGGATGGTTCTCGCTTGAAATTAGCTGGATTCCCGTTAGTATATTACTTATATGGATCGCATGGCTTGTGCATCATACCAATAAGCAGACAGCAGGTGTGCTATTATTGGTTGGCGGACTTGTTTGGTTTGCTCCTGAAGCACTTACGTTTCTTGTTGATGTAGACATGAGTGCGAAAATCGTTCAATTATCGTTTACAGGCAAGCTGGTATCGGCAGGAATCGCATTATTTTTGTTACGCAAAAATTGGGTAGAGTGGGTAATGTAACATGGTGAAATTATCGAAAAGACTTCAAATGATAGCAGACCGGGTGCCAAAGGGCACTCGAATTGCGGATATTGGCTCAGATCACGCTTTGCTCCCGACTTATTTAGCACAGAGCGGCATCATAACTTTTGCTGTCGCCGGTGAAGTGAATCCCGGGCCTTTTGAAGCTGCGACAAGGCAGGTTTTGGAGAGCGGATTGTCCGCCAAAATTAGTGTCCGGTCAGGCGATGGACTTGCTGTTATTGAACCGGGTGAAGTCGACGTCATTACGATTGCCGGTATGGGCGGAAGCTTGATGGCCAGCATTTTGGAAGCGGGCAAAGATAAACTAAAAGGCGTCAGGAAATTGATTTTGCAGCCGAATGTCGGCGAAGATCAAGTTCGCCGTTGGTTGGATGAACAAAGTTGGCTCCTTGAATCTGAGACGATTTTGGAAGAAGATGGCAAAATTTATGAAATATTGACGGCTGCTCCTGCAAAAAATAAGGTAATACTTGAAGCCTTATATCAAGATCTGCGATTGCCAGGAGAGAAGACCATTGATAAAGAACGTCTTTTGCTTATGGGCCCCTTTTTGATGAAGGAAGCTCCGGACGTTTGGTTCCGCAAATGGGAGAGCGAGCTGGAGAAGCTTTCGATGATCGAGACGCAGTTGTCACGTTCAACAGCAGAGGCTTCTAAAGCCAAAGCGGAGCAAATAACGAATGAAATTCGTGAAATCAAGGAGGTGCTTGCATGTTTGCAAAAGGACAGACGGTAATTCAGCTGTTTGAACAGCTCGCACCGAAACATTACGCAATGCCTGACGATAAGATTGGTTTGCAGCTCGGATCTTTGCAAAAGGAAATCCAAAAGGTCCTTGTGGCGCTGGATGTGACCGACGAAGTCGTTGAAGAAGCGATTCGTGTCGGTGCGAACCTCATTATCGCGCATCATGCGATTATTTTTCGCCCGCTTGCGCATCTGCAGACAGATACGCCTGCTGGCCGCCTTTATGAAAAACTGATCAAGCACGATATCGCCGTTTATATCGCGCACACCAATCTGGATGTCGCGGAAGGCGGCATTAACGACATGATGGCGCAGTCCCTTGGTTTAACCGACCTGACCCATCTTGAAGACGTGCATACGGAAAAGCTGCAGAAGTTGGTAGTGTTCGTCCCTGAGACGCATCACCAACAGGTGCTGGACGCCCTATTCGCCGCGGGAGCGGGGTGGATCGGGCAATACAGCCACTGCAGCTTCAACATCCCCGGCACGGGCACGTTCCAGCCGCAGGAAGGGACGCACCCGTATATCGGGGAAGCAGGCAAGCTCGAACGCGTACAGGAAGTACGCGTGGAGACGATCGTAACCGCCAGCGCGCAGCGCAAGGCGGTTCAGGCGATGCTGAAGGCCCACCCCTACGAGGAGGTGGCCTATGACCTCTACCCGATGGACCTCAAGGGTAGAGTGTTCGGCCTCGGCCGCGCGGGCAAGCTGCCCGCGGCCATGACGCTCCGCGAGCTGACCGAGCTCGCGAAGCAGGTCTTCGACGTGCCGGTGGTGCGCGTCGTCGGCGATCTGGCACGGCCCATCCGCAAGGTGGCCGTGCTGGGCGGCTCTGGCGGCCGCTATATGCGGCACGCCATGTTTGCCGGCGCCGATGTGCTGGTCACTGGCGACATCGACTACCACACCGCGCATGATGCGCTTGCGGCGGGAATTGCTTTGATCGACGTCGGGCACAACGTCGAAAAGATTATGAAGCGCGGCGTGGCCGAATATCTCGCCGCGCAGCTAGCGAAGACGGACACGCAAGTTGTCGCGTCTGAAGTCAATACCGAGCCTTTTCAGTTTCTTTAGGGCGAGACAACTAGAGCCTCCTGTATGAATTCGAAGGACCGCTGGAAATGGAGGAAGCGATCAGTAGTTGTATTTCGCGCACATTCCTTGTATACTAGCAAATGCATCGGAAAGTTTGACAGACAATCGCTGGCGTGGTGACACGCGAGAGGAAAGTCCGGGCTCCATAGGGCAGGGTGCTGGATAACGTCCAGTCAACGCGAGTTGAAGGATAGTGCCACAGAAATGGACCGCCGATGGCGTGCTTCATGCACGCACAGGCAAGGGTGGAACCGTGGTGTAAGAGACCACGAGGTTCTATGGTGACATAGATCCTGGTAAACCCCACTTGGAGCAAGACCTAGAGGAACGCTAGCCGCTCTCGAAGCGGCAGTCTTTGCCCGAGACGCGTTCGGGTTGGTCGCTTGAGCTGTGCAGCAATGTATGGCCTAGATAGATGATTGTCGCTTCAATGGTGGCAGGGGAGCAGACGCCCGTTATGACCACTGGAAGTACAGAACCCGGCTTACGGCAAACTTTCCATACTGTCGGTTACCCGCATGGCTTCGCGCCTTGCGGGTATTTAATTTGATTTGAAAAAAAATGCGTTCAAGGCTGACCCATAGGGGTAGTCTTGAACGCATTTTCGTTGAATATGATGCTTGATATTTTAAGGTTGAGCGGTGCTGGAAGCTTTGGTTTGCTGCGCTTTCTGTACCGCTTTAACCACATCAATCAGTCCGAAGCCAAAGTACTTGTCCCGGCCTGGATCACCTAAATCTTGAGCCGATTGTCTCATTATATCGTATACTTCGGTGTTCTTAAGCGCGGGATTCGTTGAACGAATCAAGGCGGCCAAGGCGGTCACATGGGGACTAGCCATGGATGTACCTGATAAGGCTGCATATTGATTGTTCGGATACGTGCTTGCAATACTAACACCTGGTGCAGCAACAGCGATGTAGTCGCCATAATTGGAAAAAGGCGCTTTTTTATTTTCCGAATCCGTAGCGGCTACAGCAAATACTTCCGGATAAGCGGCAGGGTAACCTGGTCTTTCCGTATTATCATTGCCGCTGGCGGCGATGATTGCGACGTCTTTATTATAAGCATATTTAATTGCATCATGGAGGAAGCTGGAATCCGCGTAATTACCAAGGCTGAGGTTAATGACCTTGGCTCCGTGATCCGTTGCCCAGATGATGCCTTGCGCAACAGAGTAGGTGCTGCCGGCTCCCGTTTGATCCAATACTTTGACAGGCAGAACTTTGTTGTACCAGGTCATTCCTGCTACACCCAGATTGTTATTGACTAGTGCAGAGATTACCCCTGCAACGTGCGTGCCGTGTCCAACATCATCCTGCGGCTTGTCGTCGCCGCTAATCACATTATAGCCGGGCAGCAGCTGTCCCTGAAGATCAGGATGCGCTAAATCGACTCCCGTATCGACAACGCCAACGACCACGTCACTAGCTCCACGATTCACTTGCCAGCCTTGTACGGTTTCGATTAAAGGTAAATTCCATTGATATTTGCCGTACAAATTATCATTTGGCGTGAAATTTTGACTGATTGGCGTAGATTCTGTCGTGTTTTTATCCTGGGTTCTGCTAAAATAATCCGCCCAACTACTATCGTTTGTAGTGTCATCGTAATAACTATTCGTTAAATATAAAAAATGAGGCTCTACATATGAAACATCCCATTTTTTGAAATAGGCCATTAACTGCTTCGCTTCCATCCCATCCGTTCGGAATACATACGTATAGCCTAATTTTTGTACGGAATTGGCCTTGATCTCATTTTTAATTTGCGTTAACTCCGTATTCGTAGGATCGTGATTAAAGCGAACCACAATTTCATTTTGGTGGTAATGGCTCGTTCCCTGATTATCTTCGGGGTGATTTACGGCTTTATCCTTTAGCGTGTCCGTATCAACAGATTCGACTTTCCATCGATTTTCATTCGGATACGGTTCAAGGCGCAGATTTTTGCGCTGATGTTCGGCTACTTGATGAAGAATATCTTGATGAATCACACCGACTAGCGAACCCTCTGCTTTCTCTGAAGGAACTCCAAGCACGAAATATACATGCTGGCCTTGACCGAATTGGGGTGATTGATAATGCTTGCCTGCTTCTGCTGCCGCTTTCGCTTCCTTCATGTATGCAGTAGCTTGGTCCTTATAAGGGGTTTGCATTTGACCTGATTGAATGCCTTGCTCCAGGGACTGCTGTTTTTTGGACCAAATTAAGACGTCCATTTTCTCATGCCCCGATTTCATGGCTTTTAATACTTGATCCACAGGCTCGCCGGCCTCGATTCGTCCAATCATTTTCATAAAATCAAGTGAACATTGACTTCTGCACAGATCATCGGTAATCTTCACATCTTGTTGAAGAAGCACTTGTTTACCGGCGGTCTCATACTTGACACTGTTGACTTCGGGACCAGGTGGGTTGTTGTATTTCGGTCTATCCGCAAGCAAGAAAATTCCTAAGCCCAGAACAACAAAGAAAGAACATACATAACGCCACATGAAACACGCCTCCTCGCGTATTATCCGTTCAAAACTCTTTGTTTGGATTATAAACCGACGCTCTCCTAGTAGGGTTAGGTGCAGAGGATAGTTTTATGCATCAGGACTGGAGTTTTGCTTATACCTTTTCAGGTTATTTTATGGTAGGATAGGAATAGCGCAATTAGAGGAGGTCTTCATGCATGGCTGTTTTTAATGTCAAAAATATTTGTGATTCTACTCGTACCAAACTAAAAGAAACAACTGCCAAAATGGAGCTGTTTCTGAATCAACATTCGCTATCTCAATTAAATGTTGAGAATGACCCGGCAATGGATGAGTTTTACAGAGGCTATTTGCAAGATACACGCCACTTGCTTGTATTTTGTGAAGTCGCTTATGAAAAATTAGGGGTTTGCTTGCGACGTCCGACATTTAATGTTGATTTTTCAGAAAAAGCTTTGTATGAAGTGTATCATACATGCGTCAATACATTTTTTTATCCTAAAAATGAATGTTATTCCGAAGATGGCCGCTATGCCTATACAGGGCAGGATGCGATCCGTTTCCGCAAAAAGCCTTCACGCGAAGTGCGCGATCTGACGATCGAGCTTTCCAAAGTGTTCGAGGAGCTTCGTGAAGATTTGGCCTACTATGAAACGGACTACATTACTCAGCGTCGTATGCAAGGCGAAAAGGTATAATCGTTACTCATTCATGACAAAATGACAAGTAAGGGATGCGACATCAGTTGCATCTCTTTTCTTTTAGGAGGCATGTTTATGGATCGTAAACAATTAGCTGCTGACAGCATTACCATCATCAAATTGAATCAGCATCCTCGAGGAGGCTATGCAGCATCTCCACTATTTACCCACTATACATACAGTTGGCTGCGGGATGGAACATTTATTGCCTACGCCATGGATCAGGCCGGAGAATCGGATAGTGCAGAGCAGTTCTATCACTGGGTGAATCGTGTGCTCTGCGACAAGAGAAATACTGTAGATAAGCTTATCGGCAAGCATGAACGAAAGGAATGGATCGACCGCGGAGAGTTTCTGGGAACCAGGTATCATTTGGACGGCAGAGCGGATAATTCGGAGTGGGGACATTTTCAATTGGATGGTTACGGGACTTGGCTGTGGGGATTAACAGAGCATGTGCGAACAACTAAGAAATACTCTCTTCTACAAGAGCTAAGGGAAAGTATCGAAATTACAGTAGATTATTTGATGACTTTCTGGCATTACCCGAATTTCGATTGCTGGGAAGAGTTTCCTGATTATGTTCACCCAGCTACCTTGGCTTGCGTGTATGGTGGACTTAAGGCTTTAGGTGAATTGGAGCAGCGCAAACCGTTAATCGAGAGAGCCGGACAAATCAAACAATTTATATTGGACCACGCAGTCAAGGATGGCCGCCTCGTAAAATCGATTCAATGCATAAATGAAGTTTGGCAACCGGTCTTGCCTGACGTGGATACAAGCTTGCTTTGGCTTGCCGTTCCTTTTGCGGTGCTAGAACCGACAGACCCGATTATGCAGCGTACCGTACAAGCTATTGAACGCGATTTGAAGCACGGTGGAATTCAGCGTTATCCGGCGGATAGCTATTATGGCGGCGGGGAATGGCTGATTTTGACCGCGTGGTATGGGTGGTTTAAGGCGGAAACAGGCGATCGAAAAGAGGCATTGCGCTGCTTGGAATGGATCCTTAGCAAAGCGGACTCCCTCGGCAGGCTTCCTGAACAGGTTGCGGACAACCTTAGAAATCCTTCCGTTTATAACGAATGGCTTTCCAAATGGGGCGAACCTGCACTGCCTCTCTTATGGTCGCAAGCGATGTTCTTGGTGCTATCTAACAAACTCAAATAAGAATAGGTCACCCCGGGAGCGGGCAAATTGTTAAAGGGGTGATCATTATGCCGGATGTGAAATGTGCAGTCGCCAATTGCGAATACTGGGCGCAAGGCAACAACTGCAACGCAGGTACAATTATGATCGAAGTTGATCAGCATGCGAATGCGAATTACAATGAGGAATTTGCCGGTGAATCGTTTGATACGCAGCACCAAGACGCTGCGAAGAAGGCAGCCAGCACTTGCTGTCACACATTTGAACTGAAAAAAAGTAAATAGCTTCGAGCAACATGGAGGCATCATGAAAAAAGACAACGTCTCATCGGGCAAAGCCAAGAAGAAACGTTTCCAACAAGAACAACTCCGGCTCGAAAGCGGTATGAATACCAAAGAAGAGTATGCGGCGGAAATTGCTGTTCCCCCGAGGAAAGTCACTTTCGCTGATTCATACCGGCTTGCTAAAGCAAAAAAACGTGTTTCGCAAACAGAAGAAGTAAGCGATGAAGAGATCGATGAATTGGTAGATATGGTAACGCGCAATAAAGCAGTCGGCTACATAGCCCTGTTCGTTGCGTTGGCCTCCCTTTTTGTCTGGCCTGTTTTATTGGGCATCTCAGGGGTCATCCTAGGCGTGATTGCTTTCTTTCTTGGTAACAAAGCTTTGGGCTCTTGGTCCATCGCGCTTGGGTTAATCGCTGTCGCGGCTTATTTCTTGTTAGTTCCGTATTATGCTTAATCGAATGTGAATTCGTGCAAGCCGAGAAATCGGCTTGTTTTCTTTTTTTTAGGAAAAATCGGGTTATTCGGGTCAAAGAGGGATTATTCACGGGTAAGCCACCGTTGTTGCCCCATTTTACCCACAATGCTCCCGTTTGCTCGTACTTTTTGGCGTCAGGAGTCATAAACGCACCTTTGATTGCTTAAAGTATTATTATATAATGAAAAGTGATATTTACTATTTAAATTGACTTTTAAGGGAGGTGTACCTACTCTCCCGATGCGATTATTGCATTTCGAGGGGATAGGTAAGGTATTGGAGGATCCTTTACCGGAAACGTTGATCAGTTTTTTATTAATGCTTGGCTTGGTTTTATTAAACGGATTTTTTGTCGCAGCCGAATTCGCGATGGTGAAAGTCAGAGGCAGCCGCATCGACTCTCTCGCCGAAGAAGGCAATCGCAACGCTAAATTCGCAAAGGGCATTATGAACAATTTGGATGCCTATTTATCAGCTTGTCAGCTCGGTATTACGCTTACTTCTCTAGGACTTGGTTATGTTGGGGAACCGACCTTTGCCAAAATATTGGAACCGCTCTTTGCACCGTTGAACATGCCGGATTCGGTATTTCATACCATTACGTTCCTGATTGCTTTCTCACTCATGACGACGCTCCATATTACACTTGGCGAACAGTTTCCCAAGACATATGCGATTCGGAAAGCGGAGCAGATTACGCTTATCTCTTCAGGTCCCATGATTGTATTTCACAAAGTCATGTACCCTTTTATCTGGTGCTTGAATGGAATTTCCAATTGGATGCTGCGTCGTGCCGGCATTGAACCGACGACCGAGCATGAATCCGCTCATACGGAAGAAGAAATTCGAGTGCTGATGAAAGAAAGCCATAAAAATGGACTTATCGATAACACAGAGCTCACGCTTGTTGATAATATATTTGATTTCGCAGAGACAACAGCCAAGGAAATTATGATTCCAAGAACTGAAATGGAATGTATATATGCCGGACTCTCTTTCTCCGAAAACCTTGCGATCGCTATCAAAGAAATGCGAACGCGTTACCCGGTATGCGATCCGGACAAAGACAATATTATTGGCTTCGTCCATATCAAAGACCTGTTAAAACCGGATGCTAATCTTAAAGGAATTAAAAAAATTATTCGACCGATTACAACGGTCCCGGACTCTATTCATATTAGTGATTTGCTGAAAATGATGCAGAAACGGAAAAGCCAAATGGCGCTTCTGATTGACGAATACGGCGGTACTTCAGGTCTTGTCACGCTTGAAGATATTATGGAAGAAATCGTCGGGGAGATTCAAGACGAGTTTGATGAAGAGCGCCCGACGATTGAGATGAAAGATGATAACACCTTTTCCATTGACGGGCTGCTGCTAATCGACGAAGTGAATGATTACTTCGGCGTCGATATCGAATCCGATGATTACGATACGATCGGCGGCTGGATTTACTCGCAAATCGAGATTCCGCCAAGCAAAAATCAGCAAGTCATGTATAACGACGAGTTGATGTTTATTGTGGAGGAAACCGATCATCTGAGGATCTCAAGGGTGACCGTCCGAAAAAATATGGAACACAACGAGATGCTGGAGCAAAACATCTCATAAGTTGAAAAGGAGCGCCGGTAGGCTNTTGGTAGAGCACCTGACTTTTAATCAGGGTGTCGTAGGTTCGAGTCCTACATGGCTCACTTTGTAGTTTGCGGTCATGGCGGAATTGGCAGACGCGCACGGTTCAGGTCCGTGTGGGCTAACCCCCCGTGGAGGTTCGAGTCCTCTTGACCGCATCATAGAAAGCTTTCTTTTATCCTTCTAATAGGATGAAAGAGAGCTTTTTTGCTTTTTCTAGGTCGAAGACAAGCATTCACTTTTTTTCATTGACATTGATAATTATTATCATTAATATCAGGGTAGCAGCATCAGCCTGGGTGCGGAGAGTGGATCAATGAAAACGATTAAATATTGCTGTAGAAATGAAAAATTTGGGTCGAAACAAATATATAAATCCTTGAAAGAGGAATACCCGGATATTAAGCAAAAGAAAAAAGATTGTTTGGGCAACTGCAAACATTGCAAAAAAGAATGCATTGCCATGATAGGCAAAAAAGAACTTTTATGTGCAGCTTCTCCTGATATCTTATATGCGCAACTGAAGCAAATTATTGCCGAATCGCGAGCAGATAGCGTGATGATATGAATGTGGATCTGCTGAAGTTGCTTTTACCGTTTGTATTTCTTGGGGCAGTTCTGGTAATCTTGTATGTATAAGGAATGCGACCAAGATAACCGAACTGAAAGGTGTGTGCACAGATGTTGAACGATACACTGACTGAAGCTCTGAATGAGCAGATGAACTATGAATTTTACTCCGCGCACGTCTATATGGCTATTGCCGGTTATTGTGCAGCAGAAAGCTTGGATGGTTTTTCGAATTTTTTTATTGTTCAAGCGGAAGAAGAACGTTTTCATGCGATGAAAATTTTTAAGTTTATTAATGACCGCGGGAAAAAAGTATCTTTTGCAGGGATGGACACGCCTGTGAATCAATACAGATCTATCCTGGATGCCTTTGAGCATGCTTTCAAGCATGAGCAGGAAGTAACGCGACGTATTTACCATCTTTCGGATTTGGCGTTAAATGACAGAGAGCATGCAACGATGCATTTTTTGAAATGGTTTATTGATGAGCAGGTAGAGGAAGAAGCGATGTTCGACAGCATTATTAACAAGCTTAAGCGTATCGACCAGGATAGCAACGCATTCTTTATGTTGGATACTGAGTTCGCACAACGTACGTTTACGCCTCCAGCAGCGGAATAATTCATTAATAAATATTTGAAAATAAGAGCTTATCTGAACTCACAAAATGTGAGAAGATAAGCTTTTTTTGTATTCACTGACGCACAGTTGTCAGTATTCCTTTTATAAAATTAAACCAAATATGGAGGTGGATTCATGAGTAAAATTGATTTAGCTAAGCTGCACAAATCTTATTACACGGCCCCCACGCATCCACAACTTGTCGAATTTGATCCTATTTCGTATGTCACGATTGTCGGAAAAGGGGACCCGAATGGACAATATCATTAAGTTAAGTTCAAAGACAAAACACGGAATAAAGACGGATCCGAAACGGCATGGGAAAAAGCCCCTATGCCGTTTGTTTTTTTATGTAAATATGGAAAAAAGCGCACAGTAAACAAACGGATGGAATATCCGCTAAAAAAATGGTCATGTGAAATGAATTATGCTACTCTGTAGACGAAGCTAACAGATGATTTCGAGCGGATTTTGCGCGTATTCTGCTGCCCTGGGCGAATGGGTCGAATCGGCAAAATGTTTTTTCGAATCAGTGCTTCAACATCGGGCAGAGGTCCATCGCCGCGTGAGCGCAGGAAATGTCTACAAACGTAAACGGCAACCGTGAAGTTGACTTGGTAGTGGTGCTGTTTATCCATTTGGGAAATGACGACGTGCGAGGTCATCATTTCAGCGAAATTGTACATAATCATTCTTGCGAAAATCTCTTGGATGATGGACTCTTGTCTCTTTGCGTGAAAATTCGTAAGACCGACGGTGTATTTTAATGCTCTGAAAGAGGTTTCAATGCCCCATCGCATGTTATAAATGGACTTAAGTTCCTCTGGTGAGAAATCAGCGGCAGAAAGATCCGTAATGACGGTTTCATAAGCGCCACTAGGCAAGAGAAAGCGAACAACCCGAAAGGAAATCGGGTAAAACATGTTCTCATGCAAATCCAAAAAATCAAATGTAGATGTGGCAGGGACGAACTTGTACATTTCGGGACGAGCCTTGACCTCTTTGGTTTGTTTTTTTGTGAGTGTGAGATGAACGTCCCTATCAAACTCTCCGCTAGAGGGCAAACGCAAGCCCGAAAGAATACCACTGGAATCCAAATCCTTTACCCGTATGACATAGTTCCATCCTTTGCGCTCAATATGCGCGAAATTGTTATAACTTTCATAACCTCTATCGGCAATAACAATGGTTTTGTCTTTAATGGGAGAACCATCAACCATATCTGCTAGTGCCCTTCCTTCGTTAGACAACCTTCGTGGCTGAACAATGGCATCAACATAAAGTCTGTTGCACAAGTCGTAGGTTACATTTAAATGCAGAAGGTTATAGCCTTTCGTGTTCGGTTGACTTTGAAAATAGGTGTCTGCGTCCTCAGGGTCAGTTGCGATATGCAAATCCGAACCGTCAATGGCAAGTAATCGATACCCTCGGTAGTCCTTGATATCCGTATACGACTGCGTAAATTTGTGGAACAAGAATTCTACAGCAGATGGCAGGATTTTATGCCTCTGCTGAACAAAAGCAGAAGTGGTTGCGGTGTTTACGTCATAGCCCTGCGATTCCAAGAGTTCCTTATAGATGCTGTTACCGCCCATTGAGATCAGAAGTTGCATAACCGTTTCAAAGGGCAGCTTTTTCTTTCGGGTAAAATCTTTTTCAGGGTTTTTGACATAAGGTGCGGGTAGCGCTGACATTTCTCGTATGAGGGATGTCAGCGTTTCTTTTAGCGAATTCGCGTACTCATTCATTGGCGTAACCTCCTCGTTTTTCAAGGGGCTTCGCCACATATTTCCAACTGCTTGTCAAGTTCTTTTTCATGCAAAAAAAAGAGCGGGCTATCTCTTCGATAACCTGCTCTTTTTTTGATTTTAGCCCTGCGCCTTAACTTAATGATATTGCCCGAATGGATCCGCTTTTGCATACGCCACAGAAGCGCTCTACACGCTCGCGTACAGTGTCAAAGGGATCTGTAAGAAAAATAGTCAAGACTTTACCGTAGCGAAGCTGGAGGGGCTCTGGTGGGTAGATGGAGAGCAGGATGCCATGGAGGTTGCAAGAGAGCTATGGAACTGGAAATTGATGATTAGATTGCCTGAATACGTTAACGTTGAAATCGTGGAAGCTGCACGTCAAATTGCAGGATCCAAGAAAAAAGAACTCGACGAACTGCAAAAGATCACATATGAAAAGATTTCCGAAGGAAAGTGCGTGCAAATGCTGCATGTAGGTCCATACTCCACGGAGCCGGAAACCGTTCAGCGAATTCAATCTTATATGGAAGAGCATGGCTTAAGTCAAGTTGGAAAGCACCATGAAATCTATTTATCCGACCCTAGGAAGGTGGAACCGGCAAAGATGAAAACAATTTTGCGATACCCTGTAGAGTAGCTGTAGTGGCTGTAGAGCGGTTTTTGCGATAAAATAAAAGAACATGTCGTATAACCGCGGAGGGATGAAGATGGGTGCCCGTAAAGGCTTGTGGATCGGACCAATCGTTTTAACAGTCATTGTATCACTGGGCCTTACAGCGCCCGCTGCCCCCGTTCATGCAAACTGGCTGGATCGGGTTAAAGAGATCTATCAACTTCCTGATAATGTAGAACAGATACAGAAAGATTATGAGTCGACGAAGCAGCAACTGGAAGAGCAAAAGGACAAGCTTTCTGAAGCGGTAGCCCGCTCGCAAGAGACGGAGAATCGACTGATCGATCAAAATCAGGCGCTCCAAAAAGAAAATGAGCTTTTACAAGAGCGATTGAAGACGATGGAGCAGTTGGCATTGGACAAAGAAGCCCGCAATCGAAAAATCACGTATACCGTGGCGACCGCGGCGGGATTACTTATCTTTTATTTTATATTTGGGCGTGTGCTTCGATTAATCGTTTGGCGAAGGAAGAAACACCATACACAATGAATAGGCGCTGGAGGGATGCAGGATGGACGTATTTTTCGAACATGCAGATTTGCACGGGCGATTGGCTACTTTCGTGGTAGGTCCTGAAGAATCAGCTTATGTGCTGCATCCGAACCAGATTGTCGCTTTTCAAGGGAGGTCAGAGCAGCGCGAGGATTCTTTGATGAGGCTGCCAAGTATGTACCGGAAAAAACGTCTTTTGCAAGCGCGTATTTATGGACCGGCACGTTTTATGCTTGGAATTCCGGAAGGGTATAGTATGGTTGTTGTGCCTGTAGAGGCTCAGGACGATTTGCTTTACGAGTTTCGCCATGTTCTGTTTTATTCGGAAGGTGTCACGTTTACCTCTCACATACAGAGTGTCAAAAATACGCTTATTACGAAAGATTTAGTGAAAATGCAATTTCAGGGGCCGGGGAAACTGGGACTTCTAACGGCAGGGCCCATCTACCAGGTTGATCTAGATCCCAAGCAGCCGATATTCGTCGATGCCAGTTGTCTCGTAGCTTATCCCCGCAACACTAGCTTGCGTTTATCGGTGTACGGCAATACGCTGGCAAGCCAGCACATGAATTACCAGTGGGAAATGATGGGAGTCGGGAGGGTGCTCCTTCAGCCATGCAAGCCTGATCGTCACCTCGATGAGCATATGAAAAGCGATAGTTTATTGCGGCGAATTGCTCGGGAGATATTGCCATTTGGCGGTGTTTTTATCAAATAAAAAATTAGCAGAAAAAAACATTTGCATTTATGCTCATATCCTGATATATTATTCATTGTCGCCTCTGAGAAACATCAACGGAGAGACAAGATGTAGGATACATGCGGAAGTGGCTCAGGGGTAGAGCATCGCCTTGCCAAGGCGAGGGTCGCGGGTTCGAATCCCGTCTTCCGCTCCATTATTTTTATGAAGCTCTCTAACGGCTTCAACATCAGGTGTGTGCCCATAGCTCAGCCGGATAGAGCGTTTGACTACGAATCAAAAGGTCGGGAGTTCGAATCTCTCTGGGCACGCCATTTTTAGAAAAGCAAAATAACATCGGGACGTAGCTCAGCTTGGTAGAGCACCTGCTTTGGGAGCAGGGGGTCGCATGTTCAAATCGTGTCGTCCCGATAACGCGCGGGTGTAGTTCAATGGTAGAACTCCAGCCTTCCAAGCTGGTAGCGTGGGTTCGATTCCCATCACCCGCTTAAAGAAAAAGATCACCGTAAAGGTGATCTTTTTTGTTATGGCGGGAAGGGAAGAGAACCCACGGAGGGTTCGACCGTCCGTGAAGGCATCGTAGAAAAAACCAGAGTAGGACGCGCGTCCAAATTTACCGCTAGTTGCTTCCGTAGGAAGCATGTTAATGAGAATTTGGAGTATTCCCATCACCCGCTTAAAGAAAAAGATCACCGTAAAGGTGATNTCTCTTCGATAACCTGCTCTTTTTTTGATTTTAGCCCTGCGCCTTAACTTAATGATATTGCCGGTAGGCTGCTCCTTTTTATTTAAATTAGGGATAGTCGCCAGGGCTCAAAACGTGTACAATGGAAACAACGACTACTTAGACAGAAACGAGGACCCAAATGAACAGCATTGATCCTAGAGTCATGAAAGAATTGCTGCAGCTTCAGCTAATGAATAAGATGAGCTTATTGTCTGGCGATACGTCAACAACAGGTGCTGATGATTCAGGTGATTTTGGCGCACTGTTGGAGACCATTATGGGACAAGCATCGTCAGGCGGCAGCAATGACAAACAAGATCTGTTGTCCTCCATGATGGGCCAAACAACCGGGAAAATTCCAAGTTCATTAACGGCATTGAATAGATCATACACCCCACTGCAATCGACGAGCAAGGCAGCTTCTTCCTCGCAATTCGATGATCTTATTGAAACGGCCAGCAAACGTTACGGGGTGGATGCATCGCTTGTGAAAGCGGTCATTCAGCAAGAGTCGGATTTTAACCATCATGCGGTGTCCTCGGCTGGCGCCAAAGGCTTAATGCAGCTTATGGATGGAACCGGCAGCGGATTTGGCGTGACGAACCCCTATGACCCCGAGCAAAATGTAAATGCGGGTACGCATTTTCTTAGCAATTTACTCAAGAAATACAATGGCAACGAGGGGGTTGCACTGGCCGCATACAATGCGGGACCCAATCGCGTTGATCGCCTAGGTATACGAAACGATCAAGATTTAGCGAATAAACTCCATTTACTGCCCAATGAGACCCAGGCTTATGTGAATAAAGTGCTCGGTTATAAGATGAGCTACTCACTATAGAATTAATGGCTGATTTCCGTTCATATCACGGGATCGGCTTTTTATTTTTTTGGAAAGAAGCTTGAGTTCGTCTTGAATTTAGGCTTTAATGATGAAAGACATATATTGCTAGATGTGCGCAAGATAGAGGAGACTTATAACAAATGCTTTATTTCGATAACGCGGCGACAACTCCGCCATATGAAGAAGTGATTGACGTCATAGCCGAGGTCATGAAGCTGCACTACGGCAATCCGTCCTCGATACATAGACTCGGCTTGCAAGCCGAGAAGCTGCTGCAAAGTTCCAAAGGAGTGCTGGCAGGAGCATTCGGCGTAATGGCAAGTGAAATCATATTCACTTCATGCGGCACAGAAAGCAATAATCTTGCCATCAAAGGTGCAGCCTATAAGTACAGGAATCGCGGCAAACATCTGATCACAACGGCAATTGAGCATCCTTCTGTTCTGGAAGTATTCCGGCAACTTGAACAAGAGGGGTTCCGTGTTACTTATTTACCCGTTGATAACAGGGGGATTGTTAGCCTGGAAGCGCTTCGGGAATCGTTAGACGATGAAACAATTCTGATCAGTGTCATGTATGTCAATAATGAAGTAGGCAGCATTCAGCCAATTCAAGAAATCGGCAAGATGCTGGCTAATTATCCCAAAATAGTTTTCCATGTCGATGCGGTTCAAGCGATAGCCAAGCTGCCTTTTCGCCCGAAAGAGTGGCGTATTGATCTGTTCAGTGCGTCGGCGCATAAGTTTCGGGGACCAAAGGGCGTAGGTTTCTTATATCGCAGGGATGGGATTCTGCTGCAGCCGCAACTTGCCGGCGGAGGTCAGGAATACGGCATTCGGTCCGGAACCGAGAATGTTCCCCTTCTTGTGGGGATGGCGAAAGCGTTAAGGCTCTCGATGGAAGGATTAGAAGCGAAGTTGGTACGGATGTACCAAGTTAGACGACGCATCGTCGAAGGGATTGCAGATATTGGGGGGCTAACGCTTACGGGCTCGCTGCTGGAAGAGGAAGCTGCTCCGCATATCGTGCATTTTGCCTTCCCCGGTATGAAAGCCGAAGTGGTTGTCCATGCTTTAGAGCAGAAAGAGATTTATATATCTACCAAATCTGCATGTGCATCTGGGGAAGCGGATCCCAGCCAAGTCATGCTGGCGATGGGCTGTCGTCGCGAGCAGGCGATAAGCGGGCTGCGCGTGAGCTTTTCTGATGTGCACACAGGAGTGGATGCGGATCAATTTATTTCAGCACTACGGCAAGTTGTGAAAGAGCTTGCCCCGATGCTTATATCATCATCAGCCAGAAGGGGGAAGCGAAGTTGAAACCGGATTGCATGATTTTACGTTTAGGAGAATTAACGCTGAAAGGAAGAAACCGCAGGCGTTTTGAGAAAAGTGTCATGCTGCAAATTCGCAATGTATTAGCGGACTTCCCCGATTTGAGGTATATTCCGGAGTATGGACGCGTATATGTGGAGCTAGGGGGAGCTCCGTATGAGGAGGCGTCAGCAGCTCTTCTTAAAGTTTTTGGACTGGCGTCTTTGAGTCCTGCCTATCATGCTCCTCTTGAATTGGATGCTATACGGGATCTTGCACTTCGGATGATGCAGTCCTTGCCTAAGCAACCGGCTACATTTAAAGTGAGTGTTCGAAGAGTGAACAAATCGTTTCCTTATGACTCGCAACGAATGAATGTATTGGTAGGAGGGTATGTGCTTCAAGCGATCCCGGGCCTGCAGGTGGATGTTCATCAGCCTGAGGTTGAATTAAGAGTTGAATTGCGTGAGGAAAGAGCGCTGCTGTATGTTGAAGTCGTTGAGGGGGCAGGTGGCTTCCCGTTAGGTACGAATGGAAGGGCGCTTCTCATGCTCTCAGGAGGCATCGATAGCCCTGTTGCCGGCTGGCTCGCCATGCGTAAAGGACTCGAGCTTGAGGCGATTCATTTTCACAGCTACCCCTATACCAGTGAGCGGGCTAAGGAAAAAGTGATTGAGCTGGCACGGCAGCTCTCAGGTTATACGCATTCCATAAAGCTGCACTTGGTGCCCTTTACCGACGTACAAACTTCAATTCACCGAGTTTACCAAGATAATTTACTGGTCACCCTGATACGTAGGGCCATGTACCGCATTGCGGAGAAAGTAGCAGAGCGTGAAGGACTGGATGCGCTTGTTACCGGTGAAAGCTTGGGCCAGGTGGCCAGTCAGACATTATCCAGTTTGAATGTCATTGGCCGCGTCGCATCCTTGCCGATCTTGCAGCCATTGATTATGATGGACAAGCAAGAAATCATTCGAATTGCAGAAAAAATCGGTACGTTCCCCATTTCCATATTACCTTATGAGGACTGCTGCTCACTTTTTCTGCCGCCATCGCCCAGCACAAATCCCAACCTGCGTGTGGTGGAAAAGTTAGAACATAGCATGGACTTTCTGCCTGAGCTAATCGAACAAGCCGTAAGGCAAACGGAAACCATACAGATTGTTTATAGCGAAAAGAAGGAAGCGGCTGAACAGCATTTGTTCTAATGCCAGGTGGAACAAACGGAAAAAACAAGTATGTTTGTTGGAGGTATGAAGGATGTTAGACGCGCTCATTTTGTTTTTGCAAATTATGTTAATCAATATCGTATTAAGCGGTGATAATGCTGTTGTTATTGCGCTTGCAAGTAAAAACTTGCCGATTGCAGAGCGTAAAAAGGCGATTTGGTGGGGGGCATTCGGCGCGATCGCGCTGCGTTTGGTTCTTACCTTGATTGCCGTGAGTTTGTTGGATATTCCATTTATCCAAGCTGCAGGTTCTGTGCTATTGTTTTGGATTGCGATTAAATTGCTGACCGACGACGATAGTCATACGAATATCAAAGAAGCAACCTCGCTTGGTAAGGCGATCTGGACCATTATTGTTGCCGACTTCGTCATGAGTTTGGACAATGTTCTGGCGATCGCCGCCAAAGGGAACGGAAACAATACGGTCATCATTCTCGGTATTGGACTCAGCATCCCCATCATTATCTGGGGGAGCACCTTAGTTATGAACCTGCTTCATAAATTTCCGATTCTTGTTTATATCGGGTCGGGCATATTAGGTTATACAGCGGGGGAAATGTTCGTCAAGGATGAAAAAATGATCGACTGGTTCCTCATCGAGCACGAGTTCCTTCATGTTTGGATTCCAATCGCCACAACCGTACTCGTTATTGCTATCGGATTTACCGTAAAGTGGGCGCGCACCTTTAGATTAAAGACTCGAAATCAATAGATCAGATGGGAACCGTCAAGTTGATGAATCATCAGCTTGGCGGTTTTTCTGTTTTGTTCCAAAAAATTTCATGACATGGTGCATGCTGGCTGGTGGAAGATTTTGTTTTCGGGGAGCTTCGGCGCAGCGGAATATTGCCATGGCTGTCAGATCGGCTTGGAATGGAATCATTTCTTTCATTCCGCTAGTTCGAAGCCCTGCCGATCAAGCGCACATCTCGCTTGGTCTGCCAGAGACACCATACGTAAATAAGCAAGAATACGACCATAAGCACCACTGAGAACCGATACATGACCGCGTAGCTTCCGAAATAATTAGCGAAAGCACCCAAAACCATAGCGCCCATACCGATTCCCAGATCATTGGCGGAGAAAAAGGTTCCACTCGCGGCTCCCTTGCGATTGGGGGCGGACCGGGAAATAGTCCATGCTTGCAGTGCGGGTTGCAACGAGCCGAAGCCTACGCCATAGCATAAAGCAGCCACAGCCAAACTAAGCTCAGAATGTGCATAGGATAATAACAGCAATCCCGCAATTGTAAAAAAAGCGCCGGGCAAAAGTACCCATTCCGGTCCTTTGCGATCAAATAGCAAGCCAGTAACAGGGCGTACGATAAGTACCATGGATGCATTGCACAGAAAAAACCAACCGACATTCGAAATGCCGGCTTCACGGCCAAACAGTGTGATAAACGTGACGATGCCTCCGTAACAAACGGCTGTGCATAGCAGTAAGACGGATGGCAGCAAAGCGGATCTTTCCAAAAACCGATCTATCAGCTTTGGCCGTTGAGCCGACTTTACGAACGACAGGGTCTTCGGATGGGAGATAAACAATGAACTCAATAACGATAGAAGCGCTAAAACTGTAGATAGTTGAAGTACGCGCGGAAAGCCATAGCGGTTCATTAGCCATAAACCGGTTAATGGGGCGAGTGCCAAAGCAAACGTATTCGATAAGCCGTAATAACCCATACCTTCCCCACGCCGTTCCGCGGGTATGATGTCAGCAATTACCGTACCTAACGATGTTGTAGACATCCCCCAACCGATCCCATGAACGAAACGTGCAGCAAGGATGAGGGTGATAACGGCCATATACGAATACCCGGCTATCGTTAAAGCACAGATAGACAGCCCGACAAGCAGTACATGCTTACGGCCAAGCAGATCCAATGCTTTACCAGCAAATGGCCGAGTTAACAGTGATGAGATCGTAAACAATCCCATGACAAGTCCAACTTGAACCTCGTTTCCACCTAGTTGCGAGATATGGGTTGGAATCGTCGGGATCAGCATTTGAAAGCTAAAGAACAACAATAAGTTGGATAGCGAAGTAAGAAAGAAAGCTTTTGTCCAAAGCGGCTTCCGCTGCTTTGCGGCAGTTGGTTGTTTCATGATACCTCCCCGGTTGGCATGTAAATGGATGGCAACAATGCCTTGAAGACATACGCTAGTATGCCCCGGCTTTGGAATTCGAACGCAGTTCGTAAACGAACAACCTGTACAGAAAAAGGTGAGCTTACATGCAATTCGCGTCACTAGGCGGGCTGTGGTTCTCGCTTTCACATATCGGCGCAAATAAGCGTACGCATCGCCTAGCAATTTTATCCAAGGTGCGATACACTATTTGTAGAAGGGTGTCGAACCGGATACCCCGTCGACAATGAATTGGGAGGGATTCGTTTGGCTAGAAATAGCTACTCCATTGGGATTCTGTTAATCGCCGTGGCCGTGGTTTTACTGCTGGGCAAGCTGGGTGTTTTTCATTTTATCGCTTCTTTCTTTTGGCCGCTCGTTTTGCTGATTCCGGGACTTCTGTTCCATTTCCTTTTCTTTAATCGCACGCTGCCTGCAGGTGTGCTTGTACCGGGAGGCATACTAACTACGTACGCGTTGATGTTTTTCTATTGCAACATCTTTGGCTGGAGTTCAATGAGCTATTTATGGCCGGGGTTTATTTTGGGAGTGGCTGTCGGTTTATATGAGCTTCATCTATTTGATCACAACAGCGATCGTGGCGTTTTGATTGGCGCAATGGTTTTGGGCATTATTGCTGCGGTATTTTTTGGAATGACTCTTTTGTTCAAGCTTGGCATTTATGTGATCGCGTTATTGCTTGTTTTAGCTGGCGTTGTCTTGATTTTCCGCCGGCCAAGATCGTGGTGAGCTGCTTGTCTGTCTTGTAAATGTTTTGTGTTCGAGGGGATTTACCTTGCATAATGTCGAGAATATGCGTATAATAAGTATAAATGTCAAGCGTCGGCGCTTTTGTCCGACGCTTCTTTTATGAACAGAGACGAAAATTATAGGGTAGAGAGGGTTTGACATTCATGCACGCAAGAGACAAGATTCGCAATATCGCGATCATCGCGCACGTTGACCACGGGAAAACAACGCTCGTAGATAAGCTGCTACAACAATCCGGTACGTTCCGGGAGAACGAAGCGATCCAAGAGAGAGCGATGGACTCCAACGATCTCGAAAGAGAACGCGGAATTACCATTTTGGCCAAAAATACAGCTATTTCCTATAAAGATTACTTGATTAATATTGTAGATACACCAGGGCATGCCGACTTTGGCGGCGAGGTTGAACGGATTATGAAAATGGTTGACGGCGTTCTGCTCGTTGTCGACGCTTTCGAAGGTACAATGCCGCAAACGAAGTTCGTACTTCGTAAAGCGCTGGAGCAAAACCTGTCTCCGGTCGTTGTCGTTAACAAGATTGACCGTCCTAACGCACGTCCTGCTGAAGTAGTAGACGAAGTTCTGGACTTGTTCATCGAACTTGGCGCGACTGACGAGCAGCTTGATTTCCACGTTGTATACGCATCTGCGCTTCAAGGAACATCAAGCTTGGATCCTGAAAAGCAAGATGAGAACATGCATGCGATCTATGAAACAATCGTAAACCATATTCCAGCACCAACTGAGGATGTTGAAAAGCCGCTTCAATTCCTCGTTACTTTGATGGATTACAACGAATACCTGGGCCGTATCGGTGTAGGCCGTGTCAACCGCGGTAAAATTCGCGCCGGTCAAACCGTAGCTGTGATGACACGCGAAGGGGCTACAAAACAAGCGAGAATCGAGAAATTGTTCGGTTTCACCGGCTTGAAACGTATTGAAATTGAAGAAGCTGCGGCTGGCGATATCATTGCCATCTCCGGTATTAAAGATATCAATATCGGCGAAACGGTAGCAGATCCTGCTCACCCTGAGGCGCTGCCGGTTCTAAAAATCGATGAGCCGACGCTGCAAATGACGTTCCTCGTGAACAATAGTCCGTTTGCCGGACGCGAAGGCAAATGGGTGACATCCCGTAAACTTCGTGAGCGTCTATATAAAGAGCTGGAAACAGATGTGAGCTTGCGCGTAGAAGACACTGACAGTCCTGATGCATTCATCGTTTCCGGTCGTGGTGAGCTTCACCTCGGTATCCTGATCGAGAATATGCGCCGCGAAGGCTTCGAAATGCAAGTATCCAAACCGGAAGTTATCATCCGTGTGATTGATGGCCAAAAGATGGAGCCGATCGAGCGTCTGATTATTGACGTACCGGAAGACAGCATGGGTTCCGTCATGGAAAGCTTGGGATCACGTAAAGCTGAGATGGTCAATATGATCAACAACGGCAGCGGCAATGTTCGTTTGGAATTCTTGATTCCTGCCCGCGGATTGATCGGTTACCGTACGAACTTCTTGACGTTGACTCGCGGTTACGGCATTATGAACCATGCTTTCGACAGCTACGGTCCTTACCAAGGCGCAGGCGTCGGCGGACGTCATGAAGGCGTGCTTGTATCCAGTGAGACGGGCGTATCGACCCTTTACGGTATCCTCTCCGTTGAAGACCGCGGTATTTTGTTTGTACATCCTCAAACGGAAGTGTACGAGGGCATGATCGTAGGCGAGCACACGCGCGATAATGACATCATCGTTAACATTTGTAAAGAAAAAGCAGTGAACAATATTCGTTCTGCGAACAAAGAAGAGACTGTGAAGATGAAAACTCCTCGCCTGTATTCTTTGGAGCAGGCGCTTGAATATTTGAACGACGACGAGTATTGTGAAATTACACCGAAATCCGTTCGTTTGCGCAAAAAGATTTTGAACAAAAGCGAACGCGAGCGCGCTGAGAAACATCGTAAAATGTCCGAAGCCGGCGTTTAATCAGCATTTGTATAGCAGAAAAGGGAAATGTGGGCGCTATGCCTCGTTTCCCTTTCCCTGTATTTGCCTATGCTTATTTTATTAATTTTTCGACTTGGATTGAGGTGAATCTATGTTAACCGAATGGTTTGGTAACCATATTTACACGACATATGTATTAATTTTTATTTTCATGACCTATGTATATAACAAAGTGTTCCGCACCCGCAAACTGCCTGTTTTGAAGGCGCTTATCATTTATGTGCTGCTGGCGCTCGGATCGGCCATGCTGCTCGTTTTCCAAGTGGCGGGTTTGCCGATTGTTCTTAGCTTGGCAGTTGCCGTATTTCTCATGCTGCTCGTTCGCGTACGCTATTTTGTAGAAAAAAGAAGCGGGAATAAGCCGTCTCAATAAAGATTCGCCAGGAGGCATCGATGACCAGATATTGGTTAACTCCAATTGTAAACAGGGAGCCATTACGGTTTGGGGCTGATCGGATTTGTTGCGATCCGCTGGAAGTTCTTGATCACTTTCGTGATACAGCACATATGCTGCATCCGAGATTACTTCCTATGTTTAAATCGAACCTTCTTTTAAGTGATGACGAAGAGCTATGCGGTTCTGAATTTATCGAATTGGATTTGTCTGAGGCTGACGATGTTGTATTCGATGGAAATCCATATTATTTGTCACATTGCGCCGAAGCTTTTCTGGATCGTCTTTTAAATGTGCCTGAAGTCCTGCAGATGGTTTCAACCATGGACCTTGCTTACTTGGAGGCTCCATTTGACAAACAGCAGTTGTGGAAACAGCAATGGATGGCATGGCTGAAAAGCGGCTGGGACGTTATTTTGTTGAGAGAGGATGGGGTCTGACGTGAAGCTTCAGGATGCATTGTTTAACTGGCTTCAAATGCACATCGTGGCGGAAGCGAGGCCTGATGATGAAGCTGCCCGTGAAACCCGTGATTTTTTTGCTGTAATCCTTGAAGAGGATCATTTAGTAAGCAACTTTCATATTATGGATCAAGGGGATTCTCCTGCTATTTTCATTGCATATGAGCAAGAAGGGATAAGCAAGAAACAGCAGTTTGATCGTGAATCAGCCGAGAAGCTGCTGGAGGATATCAACTCCAATCCAAAATATAATAACCAATAACACTTTTCGTTTCGCGACATAACTTTTTCTATCCGACGTACAATAGGGTATATCTGGGTGTTAAAGGAGTGTTGGAATGGAACGAAAAATAGATACATAATGGTGGTAGGCTCGCCACCGGCTATGCTATACTGAAAGCGTAAGAATCGTTTCTCACCACCTTGTAGGAGGCGCAAACGACATGGCTGAACTCATCACAGCTTTACCGGAGCAGTTGTACTCAGTCCTTCAGCGTGAAAAGTTTTTACTTCTGAGCACTTTAGATGTTGAAACTGGCGCCCCAAATGTGCATGCGATTTCTTGGATTTATGCCAAAGACCTGGCCACTCTGCGTTTTGCTGTTGATGCGCGATCCCGGATCGTGTCCAATCTTCAGAAGGATTCTTTAAAAGGGGTTCCGTTTAAGCCGGCGTATGTCGACGTTGACATTCGCTCCGTTCAAGACGTTATGTTTTATGGTGCCCGTATTGTGACCGAGCCTGAATATGAAAAAAACTATGCTATCCGTGCCACTGAGAAATTGGACGGACAAGTGTTTGGTGTGATGAAAAAAGCCTTGACCTGCGTATGCAGTCAGGCTTTTTGTTGTATTCAGCGATTTATAAGTTTGGATTTGGGGCTTGATTCGCATCGGTGGGCCTTTGATTTACCGGTGGATTACGAATATCCCGCGGCAGCTGTGGCATGATGCGTCCTACGATATCCGCCATTTGCTCGGCAAATCCGGTTATTGGTCTTCCAGCTCTTACATTATCACGAATGTTGCGCAAGCGTTGATCTAAGTCCATATCAGCTGTAACGACGGCATTGACACCGTAGGGATCTTTTTTCAGTGCCTCTGCAACCGAATACTTCACAGTGCCGACTTTGGCCCGGTCTAATTCCTTTTTAATATTGATGCCGACGACAGCGGTATTACCGAAGACAACGCAATGCGCGCTTTCGACCTCAGGAATGCTGGTGGCCAGCTGCTCCAATCGATCTGCAACCGCTTTGGAATCTTTGATTTCTAACTTTTGCGGCGCGATTTGTTGAACTTTAATCTGATTGTTAGTTGGATCTTGAGGGGGGGCAGCACCATTTTTAGGCGCTTGACTACAGCCGGCAGCAAGGGATAGCACCAGCAACATCAGGCAGATTAGTCTCACTAGAATCGATCCTTTCTTTTCCTTGAATCTCGCGTTTAGTTTGTCCTATACAGCTAGGTTGTATGTATGAATCTAGATCTAACGCCAAATCCGGGAGGGGACACACAATGAAAAAAATTTACGTGTTAGATACCAATGTGCTGCTTCAGGACCCTAATGCATTATTCGCTTTCGAAGATAATGAAGTGGTTATACCCGCCGTGGTGTTGGAGGAAATCGATTCGAAAAAACGAAATGCCGACGAGATTGGCCGAAATGCGAGACATGTATCTAGACTGCTTGACGGGCTTCGGGCAAAGGGAACTTTGTCTGATGGCATTACACTTGAACAAGGCGGCAGCATTAAAGTGGAGTTAAATCATCGCAGCTTTGCCAAGCTGCAAGAAACCTTTGCCGAACTTACCAATGATAATCGGATTCTTGCTGTAGCGCTGAATTATCATTTGGAAGAACAAGCGAATGACCTCCCAAGACCTGTCGTTATTGTCAGCAAAGATACATTGGTACGGATTAAAGCGGATGTGTTAGGATTAACGGCTCAAGATTATTTAACGGATCGGATCGTTGCCCAAACCGACATGTATACAGGATATTTAACATTGCATGTACACCCTTCCATTATCGATGAATTTTATTCTTATCGTTACTTGAGCGTGAATTCGCTTAATTTAGGCTATATGCTTCACCCGCATGAGTTCGTTATATTGCGGGATGAGCTAGGCACTTCCAAATCGGCACTTCTGAAAGTGAATGCCGAAGGCAAAAAGCTCGAACCGTTGTTTATGAGCAATGAACCAATTTGGGGCATCGCGGCCCGCAACGCTCAGCAGCGCATGGCGCTTGAGCTTCTGCTCAATGACGAGGTTCCGCTCGTCACCTTGACAGGGAAGGCGGGAACAGGGAAAACGTTGTTAACGCTGGCGGCAGGGCTCATGAAAATTGAAGATGAACGGAAGTATAAGAAGCTGCTTATCGCACGGCCGGTCGTTCCGATGGGCAAAGATATCGGGTATCTCCCTGGGGAAAAAGACGAAAAGCTGCGGCCTTGGATGCAGCCGATCTATGATAATTTGGAGTTTTTATTCGATACGAAAAAACCGGGTGACATCGATAAAGTGCTTGCCGGACTCGGCAGCATTCAAGTTGAAGCCCTGACTTACATTCGCGGACGCTCGATTCCAGGCCAATTCATCATTATCGATGAGGCTCAGAATCTCTCCAAGCATGAGGTGAAGACAATCGTCTCTCGCGTAGGGGAAGGCAGTAAAATCGTGCTGTTAGGTGACCCGGAACAAATCGACCATCCGTATCTCGATGCGTCCAGCAACGGCCTCACCTATGTGGTGGAACGTTTCAAACAGGAAGGCATAAGCGGTCATATTACACTTGAACGCGGAGAACGATCCCATTTGGCACAGCTAGCTGCCGATCTGCTTTAAAGAAGAAAGCCCTCATCCCTATTATTGTTGGGATGGGGGCTTTCCAAATTTGGGCTGCTTAAACGATAACTTCAATCTGGCATTTGTACGCTCTCGCAATGCCGTGCATAAGCTCTTCCAATTGACGGTCAGTGACATATGCCTCGCGTCCTTGTTCGTTGTACCTGGCTATAATATGCTCTTCCATCTGCAAAAGCGCTTGTTGCATTTCAGCGCGGTCACTTGTCGATGTGAAGCGAAATGAGCAGATTAGCTTTTCGTAGAGATAAGGGTTGTCTGAACGGCTGATGAAGCCGTAATCGCTAAATAAGTCGGTTAATTCCGCATCATCCGGTAGTAGGCGAAGCGGCATGATCTCCGATTCTATTTTGTAGTGGTCCATGATTTCAAGGACAGCTTTCTGCTGCAGCTCATCGCTGACGATCAGCATCTCTTTGTCTCTGTCGAATAACTGAACTTTTCCAGCCAAAGCCTTTACGATTTGTGCATAAAAGCCGGGAATTTTGTTATCGGGCAAATCCATCAATAGTCCAATCTTTGGTATCATATACGTTTTCCTCGCTTTTGGTTGAAATATCGTACTTAAGCGTTGCTAAAGTGTGAGTTTAAGCTTCACTATCGCTGTGCCTTTTTTCATCTCGACGCCAACAACATCCAAATAGTTGACCATTTTCCTCGGAACGAAACCTAATTTAAATTCTTTCATGAAGTCTTCAATCGTCGTATCCGGAAGCTGAAACCCATTAAATTCGAGTTGATTCACGATAAATCGGACTTCATTCATATCAGGGTTTTCCTTCAAAACAAACGATCCTTGTAGCACAATACTAACATCACCTTTTTTTCCCTTGGCAATAATCTTATCTTCTGTAAATTCAAAATTCAAATTTTGCAGAAGTTCGTTTTTCGTATGAAGGTATGTATTAAAATCAGTGTCAGTAATCGTAATAACCGGATTTTTGATATTGGATAAGTCCAGATATTTATTGCTTCCATCAGTGACATATTGCGGCAGTTCTTTGAATGCCGAGGATAGATTGTTTAAATATTCGCGGAACAGCGGAATGCCTTGGTCTTTCCATTGATTGTTTAAGCTTTTGATTTGCTCTTGGATGGCTGCCGCTTGTACGCTAACTGCTAATTGTTTATCCAACTCTTCCTGAAGTTTTACGAGGCGTTCTCGCTGTAATAAATAATTATCCTTCGTCTTCTGCAGCTCGCCTCGCGAAGTCTCTAGTTCACCGCGCAATGCTTTCAGTTTTTTGAACGACTCGGTAAAGCTGGCTAATGCCCTATGGTCATTGTTAACAATCATTTGTAAATATTCGAACATTTTTAACGCATCGGCAAATGAGCTGATAGAGAACATCAGCATCCAGATGGAATCCCGATCTCCGGTGTAATAAGCGCGCAGCACTTTGCCGGCATGCTTTCTTGTATTCTCAACTTCCTTGTTTTGTTTGTCGACATCGCGTTCATTTTGTTTGATTTGAACGACGATTTTGGCATCCTGTTCATTTAAACGGGCAACTTCTTTATCAATTTCATAAATGGTAAGCCCTTTTTGCACGAGTTGCTTCGTTTCATCGGGTGAATTCGCGTGTTCTTCAGCAAGGGCTGTATAGACTGGAAATAAGCTGGAATGAATCAATAAAGCCGACATCAGTATGGCTGCAATTTTATATTTCATCTAACGAACGCTCCCCCTGTGAACAGATTATCATATTTCTATTAAATGAAGCACAAAAAAATACTTACCCCGGGGAAGAGGTAAGTATGAAAAGACTGAATCTATTTTTTTGCAGGTGCAATGAGTTTAAGAATGTCATCGAAATTTTTTACGTTCTTGGGAACTTCTTTCGTTAATGCGGTTGCTGCATTAATCGCATCGTAAGTTTGGTGCAATGTGATGTGATTATCGGCCGATTTGCCATCCGCCGCTGCTGCAGAGAAGTTTAAATCCATGGATTCGTCGCGGATAAAGCCTTGAGTATCTATCGCGAGGCTCAGTTTACTCGGAGCATGGATTTGGACCACATTCGCTTGAGCCTTCTTCATCTGTTCGGCTTTGTCAGCGGTAACGAGTCCATTCGTTTGAAGTATATTGATGAGTTCAGGCATTTTGGTTTGAAGGATCGTGTTAATTTCTTTTTCATTTTTGTTCGTCACTTCCAAATTGATCGAAGTGGCGGTTGATCCATCTTTGAGTTTAACGGGATCTTTCTCTTGTTTATACCATCTAGCATCCGTGCCGCTAAAAATCAATCCTGCCATTGAAGTCGTCAATTGCGACGTGTTTTTCAAGCTGTCTAGCGTCAACGGCGATTTGCTGTTTTGGCTCATTTGCTGAAGATCGATTGCGTAGTACTCGTCAGGCGTTTTATTTAAAGCTGGCATATTAAAATACATTTTGCTATCTTTAATGAGAACTGGAATTTCAAAGGGTGAAGTCGAACCTTTTGGGGTTATTTTCAAATCTGTCTGGAATTGGAGCGGGTCGATGTTGCTGATCCCTTTCCAATCGATCGTGCTTTCACGGACCAATGACAGCAACCCATTCGTTAAAGGGTTTGTTGACTTCATTAAAGCGTCGCTGATGCCTAAAGTTGTACTGCCTTCGAACGTATAAGATTTCATTTCTTTTTGCTTGTCAAGCGCTTGCAGGGCAGCTTCTTTGACCTTCGTGTTGTCTGTACATGCTGTTAACGATGTGATGCTGATCGCACCTACAACCGTTAAGGTGAACCATTTGTTGGACATGCTTTTATGTCTCTCCTTCCGTAATCCTACTTCATTATAAAGGTTTCCGATTCGTTTGTCTTCAAGTAAAGAAATGGGGGAAGCGATTTTGTTTGCACAGCTAGGACATCCCGATGTCGTAAATGCCTTGAAGAAGGCTATTCGCCAAAGCGAGACGCGATTCATATCGTTTCGCGATTATATGGATATATGTTTATATAGCGAGCCTGGAGGCTACTACCGGAATACGAATTTGAAAATTGGCAAAGGCGGGGATTTTTATACCAGCTCCTCGATCGGATCCGTTATGGGCGAGATGGTGGCGGCTTTTATTTGCCGGCAAGTTGATCTTGCAGTACCTTCGCGAGAAACTATTCATCTGGTTGAATGGGGAGGAGGTAATGGCCGTTTAGCCCTTCACATTCTGGATGAAATCAAACAAGCAGCCCCAGCTCTTTATTCTCGCTTGTCATATACGATCATAGAATCGAGCGGCTTTCATCGCGAATTACAGCGTCAAACGCTCGTGGCGCATACGGAACGAATTCAATTTATGAATGACAGTGAATGGTATGCAAGCGGGACCCACGATAATGTCTATGTTCTGGCGAATGAGTTGCTGGATGCATTTCCCGTGCACAGGATTCGATATCTGGACCTCAAATTTCAAGAGTCATTTATCTCATGGAACGAGAAGGAAGAACGTTTTGAGGAACATTGGCTTCCGCTAAAAGATGAGCCTTTATTAGACTTTATCGATCGTCTAAAAGTTCAATGGACAGAGGGCCAAATCGCAGAAGTGAATCTAGCCGCGGAAACCTGGATAGATGCGGTTGCCAAGCAGGTGAAAAGCGGATGCTGTATCATTATTGATTATGGTGATTGCGAAAAAGAACTCTACGCTGCACATCGTCATCGAGGAACGTTGATGTGTTATCGCAAGCATCAGGCTCACGATAATCTCCTAATCGCACAAGGTGAGCAGGACATTACATCACATGTGAATTTCACGTCTTGTATCGATGCTGCAGAGCGGGGCGGCTTCACTTCCTGCACGCTTCAAACACAAAGAGAATTCCTGGTGGAACAAGGGATTTTACTAAAGCTTCAAGACCACTTTGATCCCAATCCTTTCAGTGATGTTTCGAAAAGAAACCGAGCCATTCGTCAGCTGCTGCTGAGCGATCAAATGAGTGAACTGTTTAAAGTGCTCATCGCAAAGAAAAAAAGGTGACCCGACTGCTGAACAGTCGGATCACCTTTTTGTTGTTTGTTGTTCATTGAGACTGGTTTATACGGACATTTTGAAAAATGACCAATACGTAAAACCGCCGAAGGAAATAATCATATATCCCCAGAACAACAATATGTAAGTACGTTCTGACAAGCGCATATAGCCCAGAATGACGAATACGGCTGTTTGGAAAAAGAAAATCAGGGACATTGGAATCATATCTCCAGCTAAGCTCATCAATGCGATTACAAGTGTCCAAAAACCTAGAACCCGAAACATGCGATCCATTCTCGTTACATCCCCCTCTCATACCACGTTGCACTTTTACTACATCACATTATACCTTTTGATCAGAACAGTGTAAACCGTCAAAAGGTGACGAAATTAAAAACATTTCATCGTATAAGCGTAGTATTCCATTTTATCGGGACTCCATGTATGAGTGTCAAAAAAAATGGCAATACCATTTAGTATCAAATAGATTCTATGAACTCTAGTATGGGCATAGAAATAGTAATAATGGCACGAATCAATTTACCCCAACTCCCTACGAATTGATTCTCTTTATTAGATGCATAGGAGGATTGACCTTATGTCGGCAATTAGACAAGATGCTTGGAGCGATGAAGACGATTTGATTTTGGCGGAGGTGACGCTGCGTCACATAAGAGAAGGCAGCACACAATTATCCGCATTTGAAGAAGTGGGCGAACGAATTGGCCGTACAGCGGCCGCATGCGGTTTCCGTTGGAATAGTTTTGTCAGAAAGAAGTATGAAGCCGCCATTCAAATAGCAAAAGCTCAGCGACAAAAGCGAACGCAGCTCAAAAAACATGCGGCGGTGAGCATTTCCAGCTCTTCCATCGCCATGATCGAACCTTCAGAACTGAGCTCGAGCAAAACGGAGTCTTTTACAGAGGAAACGCTTTCGATTGATGCCGTGATTCGTTTTCTTCGCCAATGGAGAAATACGTATCAAGATATGAACAGGCATATCAAAAACTTGGAGAAAGAATTGCAGGACAAGGAAGACGAACTAGATAGGCTTGGCCGAGAGAATGATAAGCTGAACAAGCAAGTTAATGAAGTGGAAACGGACTATCGCGTAGTTAATGATGATTATAAAGCACTAATCCAGATCATGGATCGTGCCAGAAAATTAGCTTTCCTTGTTGAAGAGGAAGAAGAAGGCAAGCCGCGCTTCAAGATGGATGCTAACGGAAATTTAGAAAGAGTAGACTAACAATTTCACAAATAGTAAAGAAAGCTTCGGCAAAGGGGGACCTTCAAGCCGGAGCTTTCTTTTTCGTTATCGGAATAAGCTTTATCCTTTAGATTGGCATAATGGTATAATAAAGTTCCAGCAAAAAGAACCGTCGGTCGTGAAGAGAGGAACTTATATAAATGCGCATAATGATAGTAGGTGCAGGCTCATTAGGCTTGTTATTTGCAGCCAAACTTTTTCCGGTATGTGATCATCTCACAATTGTAACAAAATCAAGAGAGCAAGCTCAGGAGCTTCGAGAGCAAGGCATTAAACTGGACGGCATCAAAATAAATCTAACGAATCCGGAAGGGAGAGGCATGCAGCTCCTAAGCTTCGATGAGGTTTGTATGGACGAAATATATCCGGATTTTCTTTTTGTTATGGTCAAACAAACTGCGATTCATGATACATTCATCACACATTTGAAAAACTATATGTCAGATAGTACCATCGTAGTCTGTTTCCAGAATGGTATAGGGCATGAAGAAAAACTGATGAACACTGTGGGTTCAAACAGGCTTCTTCTTGCTGTAACAACAGAGGCTGCAAGAAAAGAAGGCTCGGTCGCAGTCACTCACACCGGCCATGGTATGACTTATTTAGGTTCTGCAGTTCAAACAGGCGGACCATCCCATTCTTCGCAAATTTTCTTGCGGGATTTACTAAAGAAGGCAGGATTTGAAGCGGCTTTGTCGAATGAGATGAAAGTACGGATTTGGAGTAAGTTGATCATGAATGCAGTGATCAATCCGCTTACCGCAATTTTGCGCATGAGAAACGGAGAATTGTTGGAGTCTCCTTGGGCTCTTACGCTCATGCGTGAGCTTTACGAAGAGGCGATGCTCGTCGCCGCTGGCAGAGGCATCGTTTTACCTGATGATTTGTGGGAGACGCTGCTTCATGTTTGTAAAGCGACCGCTCAGAATCATTCCTCGATGCTGCAGGATCTTATGCAAGCCAAGGGCACGGAAATTGACAGCATGAATGGCAGCTTGTTGCGTATCGCCAAAGAATTGAACCTGGAGCTTGCTGTGAACCAAACCGTCTATCGTTTCGTGAAAGCCCTTGAATAAGTAGGTGATTTGTTTATGAGCGTCGTGGCGAACTTCTTTTCAACCGTTTATGCTATTTTTGCAGTTGCTCCTTTTATTACTTTTATAGTGCTATGGTTTTTGGTGTTCTTTTTCATGAGAGACAAGAAAATAACGACAAGACTGACGATGGATATCACTACTGTATTTTTGATCGGCTCGGTTTCTTTGATGTGGAATCAATTATTTCAGTCCAAGTTTGGTTTCTGGCTGATTATGCTGGTTCTGCTCATTGCATTTGGAATGATTGGCGGATATCAAACCCACTTGAAAGGGAAGACCGAATTGTTAAAAGTAAGCCGTGTCGTATGGAGGTTAAGTTTCTTAGGACTTTCTGCGTTATACATCGTTCTCTTCCTGTTGAATATCGGAAAAAACTTTATTTTTTCGACATAACCATTCAAGAAAGTGCTTACATTTTTCGAAAAAAGTAGTTCCTTTGTAATATTTTTTTTAGAATTGTAGAAAATAACAAAGAAAATCATATAGATTTTATTGACCGTTGGTTGTATAATTAAAAACCGTGAGAGCCTTTTCTTTTGTTCATATTTAATTTAACAAAGGTAAATAAAGGCTGGACATTATTTTGCAATATGTTATAATTCCTTGCGTATACACTAGTAATTTTTTTTACCAGAGAAATTTGTTAGATAATGTAACATCAAAACGGTTTTATGTTTTGCCTTTGGGTTTTCGGTGTTAAGTTTATGTCAATAAAACTACTAAATAACACCTGACCATAAATTAGACATACATAATTTTAAAGGAGGAGTTTTATGAAAGCGACAAAGTGGGTTTCAACAGCGGTAGCACTTACACTTATGGGAAGTGTTGCAATTGGTTGCGCGAAAAGCGGGGAAACACCGGCTACATCACCAACTGGGGATACTAAAGGTACAGCTGCACCAGCGGCTTCTAACAAACCGCAAGAACTTAAAATCAACTTCACTGCAGAACCACCAGTATTGGATGTATCGAAATCGACAGCAAACGCTGTTTCCACAATTCTTAATGCTGTAAGTGAAGGTTTGTACCGTACTGACAAAGATGGTAAAGCTACTCCTGCACTTGCAAAAGATTTCCCGAAAATTTCAGCAGACGGTCTGACTTACACAATCGACATTCGTGACAACGCAACTTGGTCCGACGGTCAACCGGTGAAAGCTCAAGATTTCGTATATTCCTTCAAACGTACACTTGATCCTGCTACGAAAGCTCAATATAGCTTCATGGTAGCATGGCTCAAAGGTGGTGAGGCAGTAACTAAAGCTAAAACTCCTGATGAAGTTAAAAAAGCACAAGACGCTCTTGGCGTTAAAGCGATTAGCGATAAGCAACTTGAAATTAAATTAGAAAAACCAATTGCATTCTTCACTCAGTTGCTTGGATTCCTTGCGTTCTTCCCGCAAAGAGAAGACATCACTACGAAGAATGGCGACAAGAACGGCGCGGATGCCGACAAAGTGATCGGTGCAGGTCCATTTATCCTTTCCAAATGGGAACACCAACAATCGCTTGAACTTGTTAAAAACGATAAGTACTGGGATGCAGCCAACGTTAAGTTGACTAAAGCGACAATCAATATCGTAAAAGATACAAACACCGGTTTGAACCTTTATGAGACAGACGCTGCTGACTTGACTGAAATTAAAGGCGACCAATTGAAGTTATATGCAGGAAAACCGGATAATTTACCGAAAAGAGAGTTAACAAACTCTTACCTCATGTACCAAACGAAAAAACAACCGGCTCTTGCTAACAAAAAAATTCGTCAAGCGCTTGGAATGGCGATCGATCGCCAAGCATATGTAGATACTGTACTTGCTAATGGTTCCGTTGCTTCTACTGGTCTTGTACCTGACGGTACTGCTGATGGTGCGGGTGGCGATTTCCGTAAATCTGCAGGCGAAACACAACCGAAATTCGACGCGGCTAAAGCAAAACAATTGCTTGATGAAGGTTTGAAAGAAGCTGGATTAACTGCTCTTCCAAAAATGAAAATCAACGCAGACGATACGGAAACTGCGAAAAAATCCCTTGAGTTCATTCTTGCTCAATGGAAGCAAAACCTTGGATACGAAGCTGAAGCGAACCCGGTTCCGCATGCTCTGCGTATCGAGCTTTCTTCCAAGCATGATTTCGACATCGCTCTTTCACTTTGGGGTGCTGACTACAACGATCCAATGACATTCCTTGATATGTGGATCACTGGCGGAGAGTTTGATGAAGGCGACTACAGCAATCCTCAATACGACGCTTTGATTAAACAAGCACAAACAGAGGTTGACGCGTCCAAACGTGCTAAAGCAATGGTAGAAGCTGAGAAAATCCTGATGGATGATCAAGGCGTTGCTCCACTTTACTTCCGTACTCGCGCTTACGTGAAAAAGCCTAATATCGATGGATTGATTCTTCCTTCCTTCGGTCCTGAGTGGGAACTGAAATGGGCTTCCGTTAAGTAATAACGAAGTCGAATACAACACACTTCATGAGAAGAGGCCGTTCGCACCTCGTGGGAGCGGCCTCTTCTAAATTTCTTGGCTATTATACTAATATAAGGAGGAGCACTATGGTTAAGTTCATTCTTCGCCGTCTCTTATATGCGCTTATTACGTTATGGCTCATCGCAACATTTACATTCGTGTTGATGAAAAACTTACCTGGAGATCCGCTGGGAGAAGGCTCTGAACGGATTCCGAAAGAAACGAAAGCAATGTTGTTGAAGCAATACGGATTAGATAAGCCATTATGGGAGCAATACCTGACATTCATGAACAATATCATCCATGGCGATCTAGGAGCTTCCTTTCAATTCCCTGCTCACAAAGTAACTGATATTATTAAACAAGCATTTCCTTCATCTCTTGAACTTGGTTTGATCGCTATCGTCATTGCTATTATCGTGGGTTTAACATTAGGAATTATAGCAGCGTTGAAACATAATAAAGCTGGTGACTATACAGCCATGTTCATTGCAGTTGTTGGGGTTTCTATTCCTTCCTTTGTTCTTGGACCTTTGTTGTCATACTACATTGGCGTTAAATGGGGCATTCTTCCTGCAGGTTTATGGAAAGGAACTTTATTGACAGGTACTCAATATCGAGTATTGCCTGCAATAGCGCTCTCTTTTGGTACTATAGCGATTTTGGCCCGCTTAATGCGAACATCGATGCTTGACGTATTGAATCAGGATTATATCAAGACGGCGAAAGCAAAAGGTCTTAGCAATTTCACGGTTGTCGTAAAACATACGATCCGTAATGCAATATTACCGGTTATTACGATTATCGGACCAATATTTGTAAACGTAATCACGGGTACACTCGTTGTTGAACAAATCTTCTCTGTTCCAGGTTTGGGTAAGCACTTTGTATCTTCGGTTTATTCCAATGATTTTACCATGATCTCTGGATTAACAATTTTCTATTCAAGTATTCTTATTCTAGTAATCTTCATAACGGACGTACTGTATGGTTTTATCGATCCTAGAATTCGTCTTGGGAAAGGCGGGAAATAAATGATGCAAACTAATTCGCAATCAACTGAGAACAACAATAAGTTTGCTCCCGTTTCAAGCGCATCTTTAACCAGCGAAAGAATTGTAAGACCTTCGCTCAATTATTGGCAGGACGCATGGAGACGACTTAAGAAAAATAGACTGGCTATGGCTGGCTTAATTATACTGGTTGTTTTGTTGGTATTGGCAATTGTTGTACCTTTCATCTCTAGCTATGATTATCAGACGCAAAACTTGAAAATTAAAAACCAATCCCCATCCGGTGAGCATTGGTTCGGTACCGATGATTTCGGCCGTGACTTATGGACTCGCGTTTGGTGGGGGACTCGTATATCGCTGTTTATCGGGATTGTTGCCGCAATTATTGATTTGATCATCGGCGTTATTTACGGTGGCATTTCAGCTTACTACGGCGGTAAAGTCGATGAGGTTATGCAGCGTGCAATTGAGATTATTTACTCCATTCCTTATCTGTTGATTGCCATTCTTCTCATCATGGTTATCGGCCCTGGTATTCCAACCATTATTCTGGCTTACAGCTTAACGGGTTGGGTTCCAATGGCGCGTTTGGTCCGCGGACAAATGTTGACTTTGAAAGAGCAGGAATTCGTACTGGCTTCCCGTACGCTTGGATCCTCTGCCATGAGAATTATTTTGCGCAGTTTGATTCCTAATGCTCTTGGTATCATTATCGTACAAATCACATTTGTTGTACCAACCGCGATCTTTACTGAAGCCTTCCTAAGCTTCATCGGTCTTGGAATTAAACCGCCGCTTGCATCGCTTGGTAACTTGCTGTCTGACGGCGCGAACTATATTCGTTTGTATCCGCATCGCCTTATTTTCCCTACTATTATTTTCAGCTTAATTCTATTAAGCTTTAACTTGTTGGGCGATGGGCTTCGCGATGCGCTTGATCCAAAAATGCGCAAGTAAGAAGGGGTGAATAATGATGAGCACCAACAACAATTTGCTGGAAGTTAAAGATTTGAAAGTTTCTTTCCGTACGTATGCGGGAGAAGTTCAAGCCGTACGCGGCGTAAATTTTTCTTTGAAAAAAGGTGAAGTATTGGCGATTGTAGGAGAATCCGGCTGCGGGAAATCCGTTACCGCGCAGACGCTCATGCGCTTAATTCCTACTCCGCCTAGCTATATAAAAAGCGGTTCTATCTTATTTGACGGCAAAACGGATATTACGAAATTGTCGAATAAGCAAATGGAGAAAATTCGCGGCTCTGAGATGGGTATGATTTTCCAAGATCCGATGACATCGCTGAATCCAACGATGAAAATCGGCGAACAAATCACCGAAGGTCTGATCAAGCATGAAGGGTTGAGCAAAAAAGAGGCAACTGAACGTGCGATTGAGATTCTGAAGCTTGTTGGTATCAATAGTCCTGAGGGACGTATTCATCAGTATCCGCATGAACTTTCCGGTGGTATGCGTCAGCGTGTTATGATTGCAATCGCACTTGCTTGTTCACCGAAGCTTCTTATCGCGGATGAGCCGACAACAGCTCTCGACGTGACGATTCAAGCGCAAATCATTGATTTGATGAAAACCATTTCGGAGAAAACGGAATCATCCATTATTTTGATTACGCATGACCTGGGTGTTGTTGCTGATATGGCACAGCGCGTAGTCGTCATGTACGCTGGAAAAATAGTTGAACAAGGAACTGTAGATGAAATTTTCTACAAACCGGATCATCCTTATACATGGGGATTGCTGCGCTCGGTTCCGCGTCTTGATACGAACGGTGACGAAGAATTGATTCCGATTCCAGGCACACCGCCGGATCTGTTTGCGCCTCCTAAAGGTTGTGCATTCGCAGCGAGATGTCCATATGCAATGAATCATTGCTTGGAAGAGGATCCTGAGCATACGAAGCTGTCCGAAACGCACAGTGCGGCTTGCTGGCTTTTGCATCCGGATGCTCCAAAAGTTGAACGTCCTGTAGGAGTGGGGGGTAATCAACATGTCTAAACAACCTATTTTGCAAATTCGCAATATGAAGAAACACTTTAATCTTGGCGGCGGCAGAGTGTTGAAGGCCGTTGACAACTTCTCCATAGAAATCAACCGCGGCGAGACGTTTGGTCTCGTAGGCGAATCCGGCTGTGGTAAATCGACGGCAGGAAGAACGATTATTAAGCTGTACGATGCAACAGAAGGCGAAGTGCTTTTTAATGGTGAGGATGTTCACCAATTGAAAGGCAAGAAGTTGAAGGAATTTAACCGTAATATGCAAATGGTGTTCCAAGACCCTTACGCATCGTTAAACCCGCGTATGACCGTTGGAAACATCATTGCCGAAGGTATTGACATTCATGGTCTATACAAAGGCGCGCAGCGTAAAGAGAAAGTTATGGAATTGCTTCGCGCAGTCGGCTTGAACGACGAGCACGCGAACCGTTTCCCGCATGAGTTCTCAGGCGGTCAACGTCAGCGTATCGGGATTGCCCGCGCCCTTGCGATCGAACCGCAATTCATCATTGCGGACGAGCCGATTTCCGCGCTGGACGTGTCCGTACAGGCGCAAGTCGTGAACTTGTTCAAACGTCTGCAAAAAGAACGCGGTTTGACTTACTTGTTCATTGCGCATGACCTCGCGATGGTGAAGCATATTTCTGATCGTATCGGTGTTATGTATTTAGGTAACCTTGTAGAGGTAACTACGTCCGACGATCTCTATGCAAAACCGATGCATCCGTATACGCAATCATTGCTTTCCGCGATTCCGATTCCGGATCCGGAAGTGGAACGTACGCGTGAGCGCATCATTCTCCAGGGCGATGTACCGAGCCCATTGAATCCGCCAAGCGGATGCCCGTTCCGTACGCGTTGCCCGAAGGCAATGCCGGAATGCGCAGCTTCGATGCCGGCAACGAAAGAAGTAGAGCCAGGTCACTTCGTAGCTTGCCACTTGTACTAATGATTGCAGAGCCGTCCCGAGAGGGGCGGCTTTTCGTCGTGTTCAGATCAACAAATGTAATTGAAAAAAATACAGTTTTGACGATTGTCGGTCATACGTGTACAATCAGAAAGAAGAACGTCTTTTATTTGGGATAAAGAGGAGACATCGCCATTTATGCAAATGGAAACATTTCACTGGAAGAAAAGTCAGATTCTTGCCGAAGATTACATCATGGAGAAAGACTTGGTCAAGAATTTGTTCCCATATCATTATCGGAACTCGGATGATTGGGAGGATCGTGCAATTTGGTTAACAAATGAAACCAAAGCGCCACGGGCAGATCGTACTCGTTTAGTTCAAGTTTTAACCGGATATAATCAGAGAATTAGCAACTCTCCGGAAGCATTGGCGAATATTTCGTCCCTGCATGACGAAAAAGCTTTGACGATTGTTGGGGGACAGCAGGCAGGTCTCTTTGGGGGTCCATTGCTAGTTCTGTACAAGGCGATCACCATTATACAACTAGCGCGTCAATGGAGCGAGAAATTGCAGCGGCCGGTCATACCCGTTTTCTGGATAGCCGGCGAAGATCATGATTATGATGAAGTAAACCACATTTATGCTTTATCGGGAGCACAGCAGGTTGAAAAGATAAAAGTTGACCACCCAACAGGGCAGCGTACCTCGATCAGCAAGCTTCCGCTAAGTCCAGAGGCTTGGAAAGAAGCGATGGAAGCTCTGGATCAATCGCTGATGGATACGGAATTTAAAGCTTCTCTCCTTGCCAAGCTCCGGCAAACAGCAGAAGGAGCAAGCACATTATCGGATGCATTCGCCAGATGGATGGCTGCTTTGTTTGGTGAGTATGGTCTTGTATTGATCGACTCCGACGATCCGGAACTCCGGCAATTGGAGGCCTCCATGTTTGAGCGGCTTGTAGCGGAAAACGAGCTTCTAAACGCCGCATTCGTTCGAGGACGCGATGATGTCGAAGCTGCAGGTTACAAGGCACAGGCTGATGTTGCAGAGGATAGTGCAAATCTGTTCATATTTGCAGGAGGGCAGCGGCTGCTGCTGCACCGGGAAGGCGATTTATTTACTGATAAAAAGAAAGACTTTACGTATACGCGCGAGAAGCTTCGAGACCTGGCTTTAACCTCGCCGGAACAACTGAGCAATAACGTGATGACTCGGCCTTTGATGCAAGAGTTTTTGTTCCCTGTACTGGCCGCGGTATTAGGTCCCGGTGAGATTGCCTACTGGGCGCAAACGAAAGTCGCCTTTGAGCATTTGGGGATGAAAATGCCTATTATCGCACCGCGCTTGGAGTTTACATTGATCGAGGGAACCGTACATAAGCACATGAACAAATATGGACTGACCCTGGAGGATGTGCTTGAACGATTTGATCAGAAGAAGCAAGAATGGCTGGATGCACAAGATACTTTAAAGCTTTCAGAACGCTTCGACGCTGTAAAAGATGAGTTCCGCGCCAGCTACGCCCCTCTTGTTGAGTCGCTTGCGGCCATAAATCCCGGTGTGAAAAAGCTCGGGGAAACGAATTTTGCGAAAATCGTTGAACAGATTGAGTTTCTTGAGAATAAAGCCTCCGATGCTTATCGGACTCAGTTTGATTCTGCATTACGCCAGCTCGAACGTATTCGACATACGATCATGCCATTGGCTAAGCCACAAGAAAGAGTGTATAATGGGTGTGCTTATATCAACCGTTATGGGAATGGTTGGCTATCTTCGTTGATCGAAATGCCAATTCCAGTTGATGGTATGCATCGGATTTATTATTTATAGGAGGGATTTGTAATTGAATACAGTGGATAAAAGTATTGTGACCGATATGAGCTTGGCTCCGGATGGCCATTTGAAAATTGATTGGGTTCAGTCGCACATGCCGGTATTAAACCGCATTCGCGAGCAATTTGAGAAAGAACAGCCTTTTAAAGGGTTGAAAGTCACGATTTCATTGCATTTGGAAGCAAAAACCGCATATCTGGCTAAAGTTGTTAAAGCCGGCGGCGCGGAAGTTACCATAACCGGGAGTAACCCGCTCTCCACACAAGACGATGTTTGCGCGGCACTTGTGGAGGATGGAATCACGGTATTTGCCAAATACAATCCAAGTCCTCAGGAGTACAAGGAGCTTTTAATTAAGTCGCTTGAATCCAAGCCTGATTTGATTATTGATGATGGCGGCGATTTGGTCACGATTTTACATTCCGAGCGTAAGGATCTGCTTGTAAACGTAAGAGGCGGGGCTGAAGAGACGACTACCGGGATTTTGCGTTTGAAGGCCATGGAAAAAGATGATCAGCTGCAATTCCCGATGGTAGCCGTGAACGACGCATTCTGTAAATACTTATTCGATAACCGTTATGGTACGGGCCAATCTGTTTGGGATGGAATTAATCGTACGACGAACCTAGTCGTAGCAGGCAAAACTGTTGTTGTAGTCGGTTATGGCTGGTGCGGTAAAGGGGTTGCGATGCGGGCCAAAGGTTTAGGGGCAAATGTCATTGTAACGGAAATTGATGCGATTAAAGCTGTGGAAGCATACATGGATGGTTTTGCAGTTATGCCAATGATAGAAGCTGCAAAGTTGGGTGATTTCTTCGTAACAGTAACGGGTAACCGTGATGTGATCCGCGGTGAGCATTATAAAGTGATGAAAGACGGCGCTATTCTTTCCAATGCGGGTCACTTTGACGTTGAAGTGAATAAGCCTGAACTTGAAGCCATGTCGGTATCCAAACGGACGGTGCGCCGCAATATTGAGGAATACCAATTGGCCGATGGTCGCAAATTCTTCATTTTGGCTGAAGGCAGACTTGTGAACCTTGCTGCGGGAGACGGTCATCCGGCTGAGATTATGGATATGACGTTTGCCCTGCAAGCGATGTCTCTGAAATTTGTCAACGAACAGTACAAAAACATCGGCAACAAGGTTGTAAATGTGCCTTACGAGTTGGATGAAAGAGTGGCCAGATTCAAACTGGAGTCGCTTGGCACTAGTATCGATGCTTTGACGGAAGAGCAGAAATCTTATTTGGACAGCTGGGCTGAGCATTAAAACAATGAGAAAAGGCTTGAAGGAACGATGCGGTTCCTTCCAAGCCTTTTTTTGTTGCGAGTTTCTATTGGAAAATGTACAGCAGAATTCCAATAGGAATATAGCTCCGGCAGCAAAGTTGGCGGAGCTTTTGCTAATACCCTCAATAGCTCACGCATAGGTGCAACCTTCTTTGCACTGCATCCGTTAATAGGGTGTGTAACCTATATTTGGTAGCGAGGAGCTGGGCAATATGCTGGGGGTACAAAAAAAGGATTTCAAGATTGAAATGCAGGTTCACCGATCTGATGAGGCGGACACACAGTGGGGTCAACAAAGGCTTTATGACAAAAGCATTGGGAGTAAGAGAAGTAGATTCAGATTGCGTTCAATTTCCCTCATGCTAGCCCTTGGTTTAGTGCTTACATGGGCACTTGTAGGGTGCAGCGCATCCAAATCAGACTCTCTGGCCTCAACAGCCGGCGAAGCTAAAATGGGGAGTCAGCCAAGCGGTAGCATGCAAACTGAAAAATCGGCCGCCGCTGATCAAAAAAGTGTTATCGGTGCAGCCCCAACTGAAGGATCTGCTAATCAACCGGCAGCGGCGGCCCCGGCATCCGGGAAGACGGTACTTGGTACGGTAATCCCTCCAATTGGAAGCGATGACGCTGCCGGGTTTAACCGCAAGCTGATTTACCGGGCAAACATGGTGATGCCGGTCGAAGACTACAACAAAGCCCAGACGCAGCTTCGTGATCTGATAACGATGAGCGGAGCTTATATTTTGCAATTTTCCGAGAATGCAAACACCGGTGAAAGAGGCGGCACCTATACGATCAAAGTAGCATCAGGCGGCTTTGTCTCTTTGCTCGATGGGTTAGAGAAAATAAGCCCTTCCTTACAGCGAAACGTCCAAGGACAGGATGTAACCGAGGAATATGTGGACCTGGAGTCCCGGTTGAAGGCCAAGCAAATGGTGGAGACACGTTTGCTGAGCTTTATGGAAAAAGCATCGAAAACAGACGATTTGCTCGCTTTTTCAAATGAATTGTCTAAGGTGCAGGGTGAAATTGAGCAAATAAAAGGCCGCATGAGGTATTTGGATCAGAACGTATCCTATTCGACCATCGAACTGAGAATGTATCAGCAAACAGGCAACAAGCCGCTTTTATCCGATCCGAATAAGCTTACGCTGCAGGATCGCATCCAAAGAGCTTGGAATTCCAGCTTAAATGTGCTTGCGACCGTGCTGCAGTGGATCCTTGTATTCTTGGCTGCAGCGCTTCCGGTCCTCGTCATTGCCGCGATCATCGGCGTGCCGATCTGGGTGTTTAGACGGAAAAGAAACAAGCAGCTCGTAGAGATGAGAAGTCAGCTAAAAGCGCAAAATGCTTCTTCGCTTTCTAATGAAGATGCGAATCAAGGGCCAAAAGACGGACAATAAACCTATAATTGAAAATAAATTTTAGCAAATCCTGCTTCCGTAGCAGGATTTGCTGCATTTTTGGCGAATAATCATTAAAAAGTGGTGGAAAGTGGTACAAAGTGGAGGGAAGGGGGGCGCCATGCTATGTTCATGGGGGAATACCAGCATAGCATTGACGAAAAGGGCCGAATGATTATTCCGGCCAAATTTCGTGAAGCCCTTGGCGACTCGTTTGTGATCACTCGCGGTTTGGATCAATGCTTATTCGTTTATCCGAGATCGGAATGGACGATACTTGAGCAGAAGCTCAAAGCGCTGCCGCTGATGAAGTCTGATGCACGTGCTTTCACCCGGTTTTTTTTCTCAGGCGCAACGGAATGCGATCTCGATAAGCAAGGAAGAGCGAACATTCCGGGAAATCTGGTTGATCATGCCAAGCTTGAAAAAGATTGTGTTGTCATCGGCGTTTCCAACCGTGTTGAGATTTGGAGCAAACAAATATGGGAAAGCTATTCCAATGAATCAGAACAATCGTTTAATGAAATCGCAGAAAAGCTCGTTGACTTTAATTTTGATCTGTAGCAACATATTTAGGGGCCCCCGCAAAGTAATGTGATTAAGCTTTAAAGCAACATGCCACTTTGTAGGGAGTTATAGGGATCTTTGATCGGAGATCAAAGTCTCACCTTATTTAGGAGGACACAAAGTGTTTCATCATGTGACAGTACTGAAGGAAGAATCTGTTGAAGGTTTACATATAAAACCCAATGGCGTTTACGTCGATTGCACCATGGGAGGGGCGGGTCATAGCTCGCTGATTGCTTCCAAGCTTGGACCGGAGGGACTGCTTATCGCGCTGGATCAGGATGATGTGGCACTGGCGAATGCGCAAACGGTGCTTGCGCCCTACCTGGATCGTGTGAAAATTATTAAAAGCAATTTTCGCGATTTGGAACATGTACTGCGCAATGAGCCAAGAGCGCTTCGAGGTGGCAAGCCGCAGGTCGACGGTATTTTGTTCGACCTAGGCGTATCTTCTCCGCAGCTGGATGAAGCGGACCGCGGATTCAGCTATAATCATGACGCAGAGCTCGACATGAGGATGGATCGTACGACGGAATTAACCGCCAAAACGATCGTCAATGAGTGGCCGCCTGACCGAATCGCGCGAATTTTGTATGAATATGGCGAAGAAAAGTTCTCGCGTCGCATTGCAGCAGTCATTGCTGAAGCGAGAAGCAAAAAGACGATCGAAACGACTGGTGAGCTTGTCGAGCTTATTAAAGAAGGCATTCCGGCAGCTGCAAGAAGAACTGGCGGACATCCGGCGAAGCGCAGTTTCCAGGCTTTACGAATCGCAGTGAATGACGAGTTGGGCGCTTTCGAGGAGGCACTGGAACAGTCGATCCGCTGCCTGGCTCCGGAGGGAAGGGTGGCAGTCATCACGTTCCACTCGCTGGAAGATCGCATTTGCAAGCAAATTATGGTGAACAACGTCGAAAAGTGTACATGTCCGTCCGATTTTCCGATATGTGTATGTAAACGCGAAGGGACGCTGAAATTAGTCACTCGTAAGCCGATTATCCCAAGTGAGCATGAACTGGAAGTTAATCAAAGGGCAAGGTCGGCTAAGCTGCGAATTGCAGAAAAGCTCTGAACACTGACGGATGCAGAAGTAGCTCTAAGCGAACGCAAGCGAAGAACGTTTTCCTTACAGAAAACTCTAAGGAGGAATGAATAATGCCCGCTTATATCCAAGGAAGTTTGGCTCTCGACCAGAAGCAGACTCATAAACAATTACCTAAAGTGAAGATCAAGGAAACAACGAAAGTTGTCTATCGAAATAAATCATTACCGGTTCAAGAAAAAATGCTTTATTTGTTCACTGTAGTACTCTGCGTTATTGTTGCAGGCGTCATTATTTGGCGATATGCGGCGATCTACCAGATGAACAAAGAGATTCTGGATATACAAAACAAAATCCGTGTTATTCAAGCGGAGAATAGCGCTCTCAAGCAAGAAGTGGAGAAATTGCAAAGTCCGGAACGACTGGGTCAGGAAGCCAAGCGTCTCGGATTGAAGCCGCAGGATGAGAAGCAAGTGAGCCAAACGCCTCCAAATAAAGGGAAAACGGCTGCTAATGTCGACAAGAACACTAAAGTAGCCTATAATCCATAAACAGGCAGGTGTTCGATGATGACAAAAAAAATTAAAGTTCGTTCGTTGTTAATCGGAGGGGTATTTACCCTTCTTTTTATTGTTCTCATTTCTAAAGTCTATTGGATTCAAGTAGTAGAAGCCTCTTGGTTGCTAAACAAAGCAGAGAAGGTTTGGGAAACCGATAAGGTAATTGCGCCTGTCCGCGGCACGATTCTCGATAGAAACGATAAAGTAATGGCTGTTGATGCTACTTCATATACGGTAACGTTAAATCCCAAAATCATAGATGGCTACCGTGACTATCATCTTTCAGAGGATATTGCTCAAGGTTTGGCGGATATTTTGAAAGATTCGGATGAGTCGAAGCCGGCATTAGTTAACAAAATTCGTGATCGTGCAACAAAAAGGAAAGCGGACGATTCGGACTTTGCACAATATACGGATATAAGAAATGAAGGCTGGAAGATAGAGAAGGATAAAGCGGACGCCGTCAACGAATTCATCAAAACCGAGCGTACGAAAGTTAAGGTCAAAGATAAAGTTGACATAGGTGTCAACATCGTGGAAGAGAAAAGGCGATATTATCCGGGTGAAACACTTGCTTCCCATATATTGGGTTACACGAACAAAGAGGGCGTCCCGTCGCTAGGCATGGAGCTCAAACTCGACGATGTGCTGAAAGGCGTTCCAGGTAAGATGAATTACGAGACGGATGGCAAGGGCGTCGAGCTTCCTGACTCCAAAATCAACTTCAAGCCTGCTGAGGATGGGAAAAATGTGAGGCTCACCATCGATAAGAATATTCAGTTCTATATCGAAAGCGCATTGGCGAAAGTGAACGAAAAGTGGCATCCCAAAAGTTTGACCGCGATTGCTGTCGATCCGCAGACGATGGAAATTCTGGGCATGGCGAACGTTCCCACTTTTAACCCGAATAAATACTGGATGATCAAAGATCAGAACAATTTTAAAAATAACGCGATCGCTTCGCGCTACGAACCCGGCTCGACATTCAAAATCGTCACCTTGGCGGGCGCGGTCCAGGAAGGATTATTTAATCCGAATGAGTTTTATCAATCCGGTATGATTAAAGTGAAAGATAGAGAGCTTCATGACCATAATCGAGTGGGCTGGGGCAAAATTTCTTTTCTGGAAGGTCTCAAACGATCCAGTAACGTAGCTTTTGTCAAGTTAGGGTATGAAAAGCTTGGCATGTCAAAATTGGATTACTACATGAAGCAGTTCGGCTTCGATCAGAAGACGAATATCGATATGCCTGGTGAAGTTTCGGGTCTGATCGAGCCCAAATATGATCCGGAATATGCGACAGCTACATACGGGCAAGGAAAGGTCGTTGTTACGGCTATTCAGCAGACGGCTGCCTATGCCGCGATGGCCAACGGTGGTAAATTGATGTGGCCGCATATTGTCAAAGATATCGTCGACCCGAAAACAGGCCAGACGATTCAAACATTCGCTCCGCAAACGGTGCGGCAAGTGGTAAGTGAACAAACAGCCAATCAAGTAAGCGGCTATTTGGAGCAAGTCGTATCCGATCAGGAAATCGGTACAGGTAAGCTGGCTTATATTGACGGATATCGTGTCGCGGGGAAAACAGGAACAGCCAACCTCGTTCTTCCTGGTGAGAAAACGTACTCAACTGATACATGGGTGATCTCGTTTATCGGCTATGCGCCTGTTGAGAATCCGCGAATCTTAGTAACGTTGATTGCAGATCAGCCTGATCTTGGCGGCAACTATCACCTGGGTGGTCAAGTGTTGGCCCCGGCATTCAAAGATATTGTCACCGAGTCCTTGCAATACATGGGGGTTTCTTCAAGCAAGCAGCCGAAAGTGGCTGCAACGGAGCCAAGCAAGCTCACCATGCCTAATTTTGCCGATAATACGGCTGACGTTGCCAAGGAAACAGCAAAGGAAAGTGGCTTGAATCTGGAAGTGTTTGGAAAAGGATCCAAGGTAGTGGATCAGTTTCCGAAAGCGGGTACTGAAATCTTGGCGACGCAACGAACTTATGTAGCGTTACAGTCCGTCGATGAAATGCCGTTGCCGAATTTAACGGGCAGGTCGCTGCGAGACGCCATGGAAGCTTGTTCTTTTTTCAAAGTAAACTGTCAGGCATCCGGTGAAGGGTATGTTGCGGATCAAAGCGTTGCGGGTGATGGCGAGAGTCGAACCGTTACTTTACAGCTGCAGCCGCTGAGCGAGAAGGCTGCGGCAACGCCGGCATCCTCGCCGACTCCATCTCCATCTTCGTCGCCAACACCAAACGCCAAAGATGGTACTGGGCGCACAGCCGCCAAAAAGACCCCTTAGGGGGAGAGCTTGTTCTAACCCCTGGTTGTCCCGAATAGTCATGATATGAAAGATCTTGACTGGTTGGGAAGGGGGAGCGAACGTTCATGCGTGCATCCAACGTTACCGTTCGTCGCAGATTATTTACTGCGCTTATTATTGGAACTATCATCTTTACTGCGCTCATCCTGCGTCTTGCTTATGTTCAATTGTGGATAGGTCAGGATTTGGCTGATAAAGCGGAAGATAGCTGGCGCCGGGATATACCTTTTGCGCCTAAACGAGGCGAGATTCAGGATCGAAATGGCGTAGCGCTCACTTATAACGTCAGCACGCCTTCCGTGATGGCTATTCCTGTCCAGCTTCAGGATGCGCGTGCGACGGCGGCCAAGCTGGCTGAGGTGCTGCAAGGAAATGAAGATGAGATTTTCAAACAAATGACTAGAAAATCCAGAATTAACTATATCAAACCGACTGGTCGCAAAATTACGGTAGAAAAGGCGCAGGAAATTCGTAATTTAAAGCTTCCTGGCATTGTCGTGGCGGAGGATAATAAGCGCTTCTACCCATTTGGTACGCTTGCTGCACATGTTCTCGGTTTTACGAATGCATATAACGAAGGCTTGACTGGCGTGGAAGCCAAATATAACAAGTACCTGAACGGCGTGCCGGGCAGCATTTCCTACATGGCCGATGCGGCGGGGAGACAGCTGAAAGGCACAACTGACGAATATGTGCAGCCGAAAGATGGGCTGAATTTGCAGCTTACGATCGACAGTCATTTGCAGTCCGTGCTAGAAAGGGAACTGGATCAGACGATGGTCCAGACCCAGGCTCAAAACGTGCTGGCGATCATGATGGACCCTAATAACGGGGAAATATTGGCGATGGGCAGCAGGCCTACTTATGAGCCTGGAAATTATAATAACTATTCAGCGGAAACGTATAACCGCAATTTGCCGATATGGAAAACGTATGAACCGGGTTCTACGTTCAAAATCATTACATTGGCATCTGCATTAGAGGAGAAAAAGGTAGATTTAAAGAACGAACAATTTTTTGACCCAGGATTTATTGAAGTTGGCGGCGCCAGACTCCGCTGCTGGAAACGGGGCGGACACGGCAGCGAGACGATGCAGCAAGTCGTAGAAAATTCCTGCAACCCCGGCTTCGTGGTCATGGGACAACGGCTTGGCAAGGAAAAGCTGTTTGATTATATTACAAAATTCGGTTTTGGGAAGAAAACGGGCATCGACTTGGGCGGAGAAGAGAACGGAATTATGTTCAAGCCTTCGCAAGTCGGGCCGGTTGAGCTGGCGACAACAGCATTCGGGCAAGGCGTATCCGTCACGCCGATTCAGCAAATTACCGCTGTTTCAGCGGCCATTAATGGCGGAAAGCTTTTTAAGCCTCACGTGGCGAAGTCGTTTATGAACCCTGAGTCCGGTGAAATTGTCGATGTCGTTGAACCGGAACTTGTACGCAACGTGATTTCCGAAAATACATCCAAACAGGTTAGAGAAGCACTGGAAAGCGTCGTAGCCAAAGGGACGGGACGCAATGCGTTCATCGACGGTTACCGCGTCGGGGGCAAGACGGGAACTGCGCAGAAAGTGATTAACGGTCGGTACTCGCCGGATGAGCACATTGTCTCCTTCATCGGGTTTGCTCCTGCCGACAATCCGAAGGTTGTCGTTTACGCAGCAGTGGATGATCCGCAAGGCATCCAGTTCGGAGGTTTGATCGCAGCCCCGCTCGTGAAGAATATTATGGCTGACGCACTGCGCTATATGAAAGTAGAGCCGAATAAGCAGCAGCTGGATAAAGATTACCGTTACGGGGAGACGCCGGTTGTCGAAGTGCCGAACTTGGTTGGAGCTTCGGTAGATGATATATTAGAAGATCTGAATATGAATTTTAGATTGGCGAAATCCGGAAATGGCAAATATGTCATCAGCCAGGCGCCAAAAGCAGGGACGAGAGTCGACCAGGGCTCAACGATCCGGATCTTTTTGTCCAACAGCGAGCCTCCTCAATAAAAATGTGAAAAAAGATTTGCGGATAAGACATGTTTTACTTTTCCGTATGCATAAAATTGTCCATAATAGATATGATCAAGTTTAAGGAGAGGGTAGGGTTGCCCATGAAACTGAAAGAGCTTGCTTCTGCTCTGCTCATTACACATATACAGGGTGAGTCGGATACGGAGATAACAGGAATTGAGGCCGATTCCAGAAGAGTAAAGCAAGGGGATCTTTTCTTGTGTATCCCCGGGCTGGCCGTAGACGGCCACGATTTTGCCCCTAGAGCGGTTGAATCGGGGGCTTCTGCCCTTGTCGTCGAACGTGTGCTGGATTTGCCGGTACCGCAGCTTGTTGTGAAAGATGCACGATATGCGATGGCGGTACTATCCGCGCATTTCTACGGATATCCAAGTGAAAAAATGAAAATTATCGGCATTACAGGGACGAATGGCAAAACAACTTCCACTTATTTAATTGAGAAAATTTTGCGCGATCAAGGTTTTACCACCGGATTAATGGGCACGATTCAAATGAAAATCGGCGATACGTATACGGATATGGAGCGAACAACGCAAGAAGCGCTTGATTTGCAGCGAAGCTTTAATCAAATGAAGGAAGCGGGAACCGATTACTGCGTTATGGAAGTGTCCAGTCATGCGTTGGAGCTGGGCCGAGTGAAGGGGATTCATTTCCGGTCGGGCATATTTACGAATTTGTCCCAGGATCATCTGGATTATCATAAGACGATGGATGCTTATCAGTCGGCAAAGGGTTTGCTGTTTTCCAGACTGGGCAATGGCTTCTCTGGAGACCCTCAGAAGCGTCAGTATGCCATTTTGAACGCAGACGATCCTGCTTCTGAAGCTTTTGAAAAATTGACCGCAGCTCAGGTCATTACCTATGGAATTGACAACGAGTGTGATGTCAGGGCTAAGGATATTCGAATTACGGCTCAAGGTACGGAGTTTCGCCTCGTTTCCTTTGCAGGTGAAGCTCAGTTTCGCATGAAATTGGTCGGTAAATTCAATGTGTATAACACGCTTGGGGCAATTGCCTCAACTTTAGCCGAAGGCGTTGCACTGGAGCAGATTCGGAATAGTCTAGAAAGTGTAGCGGTCGTTGATGGGCGTATGGAGGTTGTTAACGAGGGTCAGGACTTCCTGGTCTTGGTTGATTATGCCCATACGCCTGATGGTCTGGAAAACGCATTATCCACGATTCGTGATTTTGCTGAAGGCAAAATTTACACGGTCTTTGGCTGCGGGGGCGACAGGGACCGGAAGAAGCGCCCTCTCATGGGAAAAGTAACCGCGAAATATAGCGATTATTTATACGTGACTTCCGACAATCCGCGTACCGAGCAGCCTGATGCCATTTTGCAAGACATCGTTCCAGGCATAGAGGAGGCCGGATTTCCCAGCGAGAAGTTCCGACTTATCGTCGATCGGAAGCAAGCGATTCAAAAGGCTATTGAAGAGGCAGGCCCGGGCGATGTAGTATTGATAGCGGGAAAAGGCCACGAAACGTATCAGGATATCATGGGGGTCAAGCATGATTTTGATGATCGTTTGGTGGCTAAGACTGCGATAAGGGGAAGAAATCGATGATTAGTCGAACGCTTAAACAAATGACTGCCATGCTGGGTGATGGGGCTGATCTGGTGGCAACATCGGCAGCAGCGGCTGACCTGCAAATAACGGGAGTATCTACCGATACGCGGACGATACAGCCTGGGAGCTTATTCGTGCCGTTAATCGGTGAACACTTCGACGGCCATGCCTATGCCGCAGAAGCTTACAGCAAAGGCGCAGCTGCTGCTCTATGGCAGGACGATCGTCCGAACCCGCCGGAAGGCATGCCGATTATCCGTGTGAAGGACACACTCGTCGCGCTGCAGCAGTTGGCCAGATCATACCGTAAGCAGCTGCCTGTGCGGATCGTCGGCATCACCGGCAGCAACGGCAAAACAACGACGAAGGATCTGGTTGCTGCTGTTCTTGGCAGCACGTATCATGTTCATAAAACAAAGGGAAACCTGAACAATCATATCGGATTACCCCTGACTCTGCTGCAACTCGAAGAGACGACACAATACGCAGTCGTCGAAATGGGGATGAGCGGACGCGGCGAAATTGAGCTCTTATCCGAGCTCGCGGAGCCGGAAGCGGCGATCATCACGATGATCGGCGAAGCGCATATGCTCCAGCTGGGATCGCGCGAAGAGATCGCTCGCGCCAAGGCGGAGATTCTGAGCGGCATGCCGAGCGGCGGGCTGTTCGTCTATAACGGCGACGAGCCTCTGATCGAGCAGGCGCTCTCGGAACGAAGGCTGCCGGCTGAATTGAGCCGCATCCGCTTCGGCAACGGCACGATCAATGATATACACCCGACAGCGATCCGTATGGATGCGGAAGGGGCTTACTTCACCATCAATTCCCGGGGTTACCCGGAATTGTATATTCCTTTGCTCGGCACGCATAATGTGATCAACGCGCTTGCGGCCATTGCCATCGGCGAAGCCTTCGGCGTATCGCCGCAAAATATTGCAGCGGGGCTGCGCACGCTGCAAATGACGAGCATGCGCATCGAGAAGCTGACGGCAGCCTCCGGGCTGACTGTGCTGAACGATGCGTATAACGCCAGCCCGGCTTCGATGCGGGCTGCCATAGCGCTAACCGAGCAGCTGAGCGGCTTCGGTCGGAAGTTCGTCGTGCTCGGCGACATGCTGGAGCTTGGGCTACAAGAAGAGCAGTTCCATCGCGAGATTGGCGCGATGCTCTCTCCTGAACGTGTAGACTACGTCTTCACGTTCGGCCGCCTCGGCCGTCTCATCGCGGAGGAAGCGGCGAAGTCGTTCCCGCAGGCGCAAGTTCGCGCCTACTACGACAAGGAGGAGCTCACCGCAGAGCTCGCTGATCTGGCACGAGGCGATGATCTCGTGCTCGTGAAGGGCTCGCGCGGCATGCGGCTTGAGCATGTCGTGCACGCCTTGCTCGCGGAGTGAGCAAGGCATTGCCTTTCTTGTTTAGCTCATCAACTCACACTATGAATAGCAAATCGTTTTCTACCCGGAAAACGAGCAGGAGGAACCACAGTGGAAAACGCAGTATTATTAACGATGGGCGTGGCTTTTGTACTTGCCCTCATTATGGGACCGCTCTTTATCCCGATTTTGCGGCGGATGAAATTCGGCCAGCAAATTCGTACCGACGGTCCGCAAGGACATTTGAAGAAGCAGGGGACGCCGACAATGGGCGGAACGATCATTTTGCTCGCGTTGGCGCTGGCGACACTTCGTTTTGCCGATAAAACAACCGATCTGTTGATCCTGCTGATTGCTTCTCTGGGCTACGGACTCGTAGGTTTTCTGGATGACTATATTAAAATCATCTTCAAACGTTCATTAGGACTTACCGCAAAACAAAAGCTGTTCGGGCAACTTCTGATTTCAGCGATTGTGTGCTACCTTCTCATTAAAGAAGGGCATAGTACGGACTTATACATTCCATTTGTCGAATTCCATTTTAATCCGGGCTGGCTGTATTTTCCGCTGATGGCGATTTTGATGCTGGGCGCATCGAATGCGGTCAATTTCACGGATGGTTTGGATGGACTGCTGGCCGGAACGAGCGCGATTGCTTTTGGCGCGTACACCGTGATCGCGATGAACAATACGCAGCCGGAAGCGGCGATTTTTTCAGCGGCAATGGTGGGAGCCGTACTTGGCTTTCTCGTTTTTAATGCCCACCCGGCCAAAGTGTTTATGGGTGACACGGGCTCGCTTGGAATCGGAGGGGGACTCGTCGCCGTAGCTATTTTGACCAAAGCTGAACTGTTGCTGGCCATAGTTGGCGGTGTGTTTTTGGTGGAGATCCTTTCGGTGGTGATCCAGGTCGTATCGTTTAAGACAAGAGGTAAACGCGTGTTCAAAATGAGTCCGATTCACCACCACTTTGAATTGGTCGGCTGGTCGGAATGGCGCGTCGTCATCACGTTCTGGGCTGCAGGTCTCGTACTTGCCGTGCTCGGATTATACATGAATGAGGTGTTGTAGAGAATGAAGCATCCGCGTGAATATCGTGGACTTGAAGTGGTGATCTTGGGCTTGGCTCGCAGCGGAGTCGCTGCGGCTAAGCTTTTTCATCAAAATGGGGCCGTTGTCACGGTCAATGACAAAAAAGAACGAAACATATGCCCTGAAGCCGACGAACTGGAGGCTCTGGGTATTTCTGTTGTATGCGGCTATCATCCGGAATCCATCGTGCATGAAGGTGTAGCGCTCGTCGTGAAAAATCCGGGGATCCCATACAAGGTGGAACCGATTCGTAAAGCCGAGGAGTTAGGCATCGAAGTCGTGACTGAGGTCGAGGTTGCCTATCAATTTTGCGAGGCGCCGATTATTGGCATAACCGGTTCAAACGGTAAAACGACAACGACAACGCTGATCGGTCTTATGTTGAATGCAGCAGGGCTGAAGCCGGTTGTAGCCGGAAATATTGGCCGGGCGTTAACTGAAGCCGCTCCTGAAGTGACGGAAGAAAACTGGATGGTCGTTGAGCTGAGCAGTTTCCAATTGAAAGGAACGACCGCGTTTCGACCACGGATCGCGTGCTTGCTGAATCTTTATGAAACCCATCTTGACTATCATGGCACGATGGATGATTATATTGCTTCCAAGGTCAAGTTATTCGCGAATCAGACGGAAGATGACATTGCTATCTTGAATTGGGATGATGCGGTATGCCGGTCGGTCATCCCGAGTTTGCGCGCCAAAGTATTGCCTTTTTCCATGAATGAGGTGTTGCCGCACGGCGTTTACTTGGACAGATCGACAAATACGCTCGTTTATGCGGATGGGCAAGGCGGTATTCATGCCATTCTTCCGGCGCAAGAAATGGGCATACCAGGCAGCTTTAATATCGAAAATGCATTAGCAGCATCGGCGGCGGCCATTACAGCAGGCGTAAAGCTGCAAACGATCGCTGACGTCCTTAGAAGCTTCCAAGGCGTGGAGCACCGTCTGGAATTCGTCAGAAAGCTAAACGGGATCAGTTTCTATAACAATTCCAAGGCGACGAATCCGGCAGCATCAATAAAGTCCATTGAAGCGTTCGAGCAAAATATTGTACTCATTGCCGGAGGTCTGGATCGCGGTTCTGACTATATGGAACTGCTGCCTATTTTCCGCGAGCGGATCAAAGGCGTAGTCACCTTGGGACAAACGAAAGAAAAAATCAACCGCATTGCCGAGTTGGCAGGGATTAGCCTTGTTGAAACCGTCGATACTGCTAAGGATGCAGCGGACGCGGTATCTCAAGCGGTGGAACTTGCATACCGCATGAGCGATCCCGGCGATATTGTGCTCCTCTCGCCGGCTTGCGCGAGTTGGGATATGTTTCCTTCCTATGAAGACAGAGGACGCATGTTCAAAGAGTCCGTGCATACACTCTAAGTAGGGCCTATCCACATTTGCGGATAAGCCCACAACACTTGGCTAAGAGGTGTCATGTTATGGGTAAAGCGCGGTCCGCTCCGGACATTTGGATTATTATTCCTACTCTGTTGCTTTTGACAATCGGCGTCATTATGGTGTATAGTGCCAGTGCGGTTCTTGCTTTTCACGATTTCGGCGATTCGTTGTATTACTTGAAACGCCAGCTGCTTTTTGCGGTTTTAGGCGTTATCGCTATGTTTTTTACCATGAATGTGGATTATCTGGTATGGAAAAAGTATGCGCGGATCGCGCTTTTCGTCTGTTTCGGCATGCTCCTTATCGTCTTGATCCCAGGCATTGGGGTCGTTCGTGGCGGTGCGAGAAGCTGGCTTGGCATCGGCGCTTTTGGAATTCAGCCCTCTGAATTTATGAAAATCGGCATGATTCTTTTTCTTTCCAAAATGTTGTCCGAGCAGCAGGCGAAAATTACGCTATTTACTAAAGGGCTTCTGCCTCCGCTTGGCATTATGGGCTTGGCCTTCGGACTTATTATGATGCAGCCGGACCTTGGAACGGGCGTTGTTCTCGTAGGCGCTTCACTGCTAATCATTTACACATCCGGCGCGAGATTGCTACATCTCTCTTATCTAGGTATGATAGGGGTTGCGGGTTTTGTAGGGCTTGTTATTGCCGCCCCTTACCGCTTGCAGCGGATTACCGCCTTTTTAGACCCATGGCAGGACCCGCTTGGAGCAGGTTATCAGTCGATTCAATCGCTTTATGCCATCGGACCCGGAGGCTTGGTCGGACTTGGACTAGGCATGAGCCGTCAAAAATACAGCTACTTGCCTGAGCCGCAAACGGATTTTATTTTCTCTATTATTGCTGAAGAACTTGGGTTCATTGGCGGTACGCTTGTGCTTCTGTTATTCACCATTCTGGTGTGGAGAGGCATGCGTGCGGCTATTACTGCTCCAGATACATTTGCAAGCCTCATCGCGGTCGGCATTATCGGGATGATTGCTGTGCAGGTCATCATTAACATTGGCGTTGTTATCGGGATGTTTCCGGTTACGGGCATTACCTTGCCACTCATAAGTGCAGGAGGATCGTCATTGACGCTTATGCTCACGTCGATCGGCATCCTGCTCAATATATCCCGTTATTCGAGGTGACAGAGCATGAAAACAATCGTGTTTACCGGTGGCGGATCCGCCGGGCACGTTACGCCTAATATTGCGCTGATGAGCAAACTTCGTCAGCTAGGCTGGGATATCCACTATATCGGTTCGGCCGACGGTATCGAGAAAGACATTATCGAACGCGAGGGCGTTCCTTTTTATCCAATTTCCTCGGGGAAGTTGCGCAGATATTTCGACATTAAAAATTTCAAAGATCCTTTCAAAGTTATCAAAGGCGTTTATGAATCGTATAGATTGCTGCGTCGTTTGAAGCCCGCCATCGTATTTTCGAAAGGCGGGTTCGTTTCCGTCCCGGTCGTTCTCGGCGGCCGGATGAATAAGATTCCGGTTATTATTCATGAATCGGATATAACGCCGGGGCTTGCCAATAAAATCTCCATTCCTTTTGCGACCAAAGTTTGTGTAACTTTTCCCGAATCGATACAACATGTGCAGGGACAAAAAGCGGTTCTAACCGGATTGCCGCTTCGCGAGGGGATTATGAACGGGAAGGCTTCAAGGGGATATCAACTCTGCGATTTTCACTCGCAAAAGCCTGTGATATTGATCATGGGCGGAAGTCTTGGATCCCAAGCGATCAATCAAGCAGTGCGGGACAATCTGGATCGATTGCTTGACCGATTTCAAATCGTACATATTTGCGGAAAAGGCAATATATCGCAAGAGTTCTCCGGACGAAGAGGCTACAGGCAATTCGAATACATAGCCGATGAACTGCCGGATATGTTGGCGATGTCAGACCTGGTCATTTCCCGGGCGGGGGCCACTTCCATTTATGAATTTCTCGTTTTGGAAAAGCCGATGCTGCTCATTCCTTTATCGCTGCAAGCGAGCAGAGGAGACCAGATTTTAAATGCAAAATCGTTCCAAAAAGCCGGCTATGCCGACGTACTTCCTGAGGAAGAGCTGACTGCGGAAGCTCTCGCTCAGCACGTTGAAGCTCTGTATGAGAATCGAGAGACATACAAAGCGGCCATGGCATCCCGAAGTGATACCAATGCTGCGGAATCGATCGTCAAATTAATTGAAACGCATAGCTTATAAGACCCGATTTCGCGAAAGCGGATGGGCAATTGTCACACTCTTTCCGATTTTACATAAACTACACTATAACCGTGACAGACACCTAAGGCTCTATACGTTGCCAAATACCGGAAAGCGGCCGATTTCGGAACGGCTCGTATAGATGGAATGACAGAGCAGCCAATACGGTTTTACGCTCGCGCATTTCACCCGAAGTTCTGTGAAGGAGGTTTTCCCATGCAGCAATTGATATCCGACTTACAGGCAGCAAATATCGGCGAAATTCGAACGAATGAACGACTGGCTCCATATACGACTTGGAAAATCGGCGGTCCAGCCGATGTGCTGGTCATTCCGCACACTAAAGAGCAGGTTGTGGCCGCAATTCGAATCTTACATGAACGCGGCGTACCGTGGACGATTATCGGCCGGGGATCGAATCTGCTCGTGAGCGATAAAGGAATAAGGGGCGTCGTCATGAAGCTGGGTAATGCCTTAGAAACGCTTCGGTTCGAAGGCACTACCGTGTATGCAGGCGGTTCCTATTCGTTCATTAAATTGTCCGTTTTGGCAGCCAAAGAAGGATTAACCGGACTCGAGTTTGCTTCTGGAATTCCCGGTTCTGTGGGGGGCGCCGTCTACATGAATGCAGGGGCTCACGGGTCTGATGTGTCACGCATACTCAAGCAGGCTGAAGTTATCCTGGACACAGGGGAATTGGTCACCATGCAGGCGGAGGAATTACAGTATGCCTATCGGCACTCGATCCTGCATACGCTGCCCGGCATCGTAACAGAAGCTGTCTTTGAACTGCAGATCGGAGATCGCAAAGAGATCGCTGGAGCCATGGCGGCATACCGCGACAGGCGACGACGCACACAGCCCGGTCAGCTAGCTTGCGCCGGCAGTGTATTTCGGAATCCCCCCGGGGGATTTGCGGCGAAACTTATTGAAGAAGCCGGCCTGAAAGGCAAACGTGTCGGCGGAGCGGAAATCTCACCGCTGCACGCCAATTTCATTGTTAATACCGGGAATGCTACAGCCGTGGACGTTCTCACTCTAATCCAAGAGGTGCAGCAAATCGTGCTGGATCAGTACGGGGTTGCACTTGTGCCTGAGGTTTTGGTGATGGGTGAGAGGTAAATCGGAGGTGGAATTTTGGAGAAGCTCGTTATCGAAGGTGGAAGACCTCTCTCGGGAGCCATCCAGATACACGGCGCGAAAAACGCCGCATTACCAATCTTAGCAGGCTGCATCTTGGCTAGCGGCACACACACCTTGCACAATGTTCCTAATCTGCTCGATATCGATACGATGCTGCGGATACTCCGCGCGCTTGGATGCCGGGCAGAGCAGCAGGGGGACAGCGTATCCGTCACAACATCCACAGCTCATTCCTCTCATATCCCTGAAGAATTGATGGGGCAAATGCGTTCCTCCATCTTTCTTATGGGACCGCTACTTGCCAAATTCGGCAGTGTTACCGTGTACCAACCAGGCGGCTGCGCCATTGGCGAACGTAAAATTGATCTGCATCTAAAAGGACTACAGGCACTAGGAGCCCAAATCGAAGAATCCGCCAACAAAATTGTATGTACCGCCGAAAAGCTTCAAGGATGCGAGATCGTTCTCGACTTTCCGAGCGTTGGAGCCACGGAAAATATTATGATGGCTGCTGTAAAAGCAGAAGGCATTACGACGATTTACAACGCAGCCCGTGAGCCTGAGATTCAGGATCTGCAACATTTCCTGAATGCGATGGGCGCCGATATCATCGGGGCAGGCACGGATACGATCACGATTCGTGGAGTCAAAACGCTGTCTCCTTGTACGTATCGCATTATACCGGACCGCATCGTTGCCGGAACCTTCCTCGTCGCTGCAGCCGCAACAAGAGGCAATATCACGCTGGAAAACGTGAATCCCGCCCATCTTACTTCGGTGATTCACGTCCTCAAGCGTGCGGGTGTTCAAATCGCAACGAGCGGTGATATAATACAGGTGAGCTGTCCGGCAAGGCCGAAAGCCGTCGAACGCATCGTCACCTCGCCGCATCCGGCGTTTCCAACGGATCTTCAGTCACAGGTCATGGTTCTGCTTTCTCTAGCGGACGGACTTAGTGTGATGAAAGAAACGATATTTGAAGGTAGATTCAAGCACGTAGATGAACTGTCTCGTATGGGCGCAGACATCCGTGTCGATATGAGTTCAGCCTTTATTCGAGGCGTTCCCAGATTGTACGGTGCAACCGTAGAGGCGACTGATTTGCGTGCCGGTGCCGCACTCGTGATTGCCGGTTTGGCTGCGCATGGCACGACGATCGTTGAGCAAATTCATCATATTGATAGAGGCTATGATAGAATCGAAGTTATGCTTTCCAGATTGGGAGCCTCTGTGCATCGCCAAATGCCTGTTCCAAGCGAGTAAATCGTACTTTTGACTTCCGCGGATCCCTTCCTGCTTACAGGAAGGGATGCACGGTTTTCGCACGTGTATATGTTGGTGTCAATTTTCTCCCGAATAATTCTTAGGTGGTGCCCATCTTGTCTGAAGACCGCAAAGTTCCCGCCCTGCCCAATCCTAAGCCGCGTGCGCGTACCAATCGAAAGCTGTTAGGCTTTTTATTTATTTTTTTTATCACGGTGCTGGTCATTCTCTTTTTCCAGTCCTCGCTTAGTCGAATCAGCGCCATCCAAATTGAAGGCAACCAACTGATCGCATCAGATGCAATCGGACAAGCTGCGCAAATTGCGGCTGGCGATCGTTTCTTTGCGGTGAGTTCACAAAGCGTTGAAAAACGTGTCATGACTTTACCCATTGTCAAGTCAGCGAAAGTAACGAAACATTTTCCGGGCATCATTCATATTGCCGTTCAAGAATATCCGAAAGTTGCTTTTCAGATGGGTGCAGATGGTACGAAAGAGGCTGTTCTTGCCGATGGAGCGGTTGTCAAGCTGTCAACAGGCAGTTTCCCCCTGGATATGCCGATCCTAACCGGTTGGTCCGATAGTGACCCGAATAAAGCGGCATTGTGTAAAGTGTTAGGGGAAATTCCGTCTAGCAGCTTGGCAGACGTGTCAGAGATTAAGCCGGATCCTTCGGATTCCTATCCGGACAAAATCAAACTCTACACAAGGTCACAATTCGAAGTTTATACAACGATCACGTATTTAGCTGAAAAAATTGATAACTTGCCTGCCTATGTGGCGAGCTTGCAAGAAGAACATATTACCAATGGGATTATCAATATGCTGGAAGTAGATAATCATGTCCCTTTTGATCCAAACGATGAACAAAAAAGCGATGCAAACAGTCTAACTAATCAGAAGACGGCCGGCAGTCCAAGTCCAACACCCAGTCCCAGCAAGGACAATGGCAAGTCTGGTGTCAAGCAGACACCTAAATCAACCCCCAAAATAACACCTAAGGAAACAGTGCGTCCTTCTTGACAAAAAAACGCGGGATGGGCTACTCAAGTGCTTAAAATAATGTTAAAATTAGTTTTATGGTTAAATATGCGTATATTAAAATAGTTACTCTATTGGAATTAATTGCTAGTTGAGTGGCTGATTTTAATTGCTATTTTGAACATCTATAATATGAATATTACTAGGTTGTAAAAAAAATGTAGAAAAAAGAGGGAATATGGCAGTTGTGTTGAATAAGTACAGAAGAATCTGTGATCAACTCACTTTTTTACCAAGTTACAGGAGGTGCCAGGGGCTTGAGCAACAATGACATCATTGTTAGTTTGGACATCGGTACATCCAAGGTTCGTGCTATTATTGGGGAAGTCGTGGGCGGAACCATTAATATAATAGGTGTGGGATCTGCCGAGTCAGAGGGTATTCGCAAAGGCGCCATTGTCGACATCGATCAAACTGTGAATTCGATTCGTAGTGCGGTGGATCATGCCGAACGAATGGTTGGCGTACAAATTTCCGAGGTTTACGTTGGGATTACCGGCAATCATATCGCGCTTCAATCCAGTCATGGCGTTGTTGCCGTTTCCAATGAAGACAGAGAAATTGGTGAAGAGGATATTGATCGGGTCATTCAGGCAGCCAGAGTTATCGCATTACCACCCGAGCGTGAAATCATTGGAGTCGTACCCAAGCAATATTTAGTTGATGGACAAGAAGGCATTAATGATCCTCGCGGCATGATTGGAGTTCGCTTGGAAGTGGAAGCGACCATCATTACAGGGGCCAAGACAGGCATACATAATTTAATTCGCGTTGTGGAAAAATCCGAACTGAAGGTAGCAGGCCTCATACTAATGTCCTTAGCATCCGGACAGCTCGCATTATCCAAGGACGAGAAGGCCATTGGCACCGTACTGGTTGATGTAGGGGCTGGGGCGACGACAATTGCCGTTTTCGAACAAGGCAATTTGGTGGCAACCTCAACGATACCCATCGGTGGGGAATTTATTAGCAATGATATCGCGATTGGATTGCGGACGCAGCTGGAAATTGCTGAAAAGATTAAGCTGAAATACGGCTGCGCGTCCATTGATGATTCAGCTCCGGATCAAGTGTTTAAAGTGACAAGAATCGGCAGCAACGTAGAAAAGGAATTCTCGCAGGTTGACCTCGCGAATATTATCGAACCTCGCGTTCAAGAAATCTTCCAGTTGATTCGTGCGGAAGTACATCGTTTGGGCTATGGCGATTTGACCGGTGGTTACGTGCTCACTGGGGGGACCGTTTGTATGCCGGGTATGCTTCCGGTTGCACAAGCAGAACTTGCAACATCTGTTCGCATAGCCGTTCCTGATTTTATCGGCGTGCGGGATCCTTCCTACACTAGCGGTGTTGGCATTATTCAATTCGTATCCAAGTACATGAAAAATCGCAACTCAGGCTTTAATACGAAGAAAAAAGAAGTGAAAACGACAAGTAAGAAATCCTCCGAAAGCAGTAAACCCGGTTTTATGGAACGAATGAAAAATTTCTTTAGTGAGTTCATATAAACCAAATGCATCTGGTAGGTTTATGAGTAAAATTGTGTAACAAGTCGCAAGTGAATGTACAGTTAGGGGGATATGGCTCGCATGTTTGAATTTGATCTGGATATGGACCAATTGGCTCAAATAAAAGTCATCGGTGTTGGTGGCGGCGGTAGTAATGCGGTGAACCGTATGATTGAAAACGGTGTAAAAGGCGTTGAGTTTATTACGGTGAATACCGATGCTCAAGCACTGCACCTTGCTAAATCGGAGCACAAGCTGCAAATTGGGGACAAGCTGACTCGTGGTCTTGGCGCCGGCGCTAATCCTGAAGTAGGGAAGAAAGCGGCGGAGGAGTCAAGAGAGCTTATTCTTAACACGCTACGCGGTGCTGATATGGTGTTCGTTACGGCAGGTATGGGAGGCGGCACAGGAACTGGTGCAGCTCCGGTAATTGCGGAAATCGCCAAGGAAGTCGGTGCCCTGACGGTTGGTGTCGTTACCCGCCCGTTCACGTTTGAGGGACGTAAGCGTTCCTTGCAAGCCGAGCAAGGCATTGCAGCTCTGAAAGAAAAAGTGGATACGTTGATCATTATTCCCAATGATCGTCTCTTAGAAATCGTCGACAAGAAAACACCGATGCTGGAAGCATTCCGCGAAGCGGATAACGTACTGCGTCAAGGCGTACAAGGGATTTCGGACTTGATCGCAACGCCTGGTTTGATCAACCTGGACTTTGCCGATGTCAAAACGATTATGACCGAACGCGGCTCCGCGCTTATGGGAATCGGTGTAGCGACAGGCGAGAATCGCGCTGCGGAAGCAGCTAAGAAAGCAATCTCGAGCCCGCTCTTGGAAAACTCCATTGATGGAGCTCGCGGTGTGTTAATGAACATTACAGGCGGTATGAATTTGAGTTTGTACGAAGTCAATGAAGCTGCGGATATCGTTGCTTCAGCATCCGATCTTGATGTTAATATGATTTTTGGTGCGGTCATTGATGACAAACTCAAAGATGAAATCTTAGTAACCGTTATTGCAACCGGTTTTGAACATAAAGCGGCGCCAGCGCAACAGCCGGCGAAACGCCCAGTGTCAAGCCAACAAGAAACAGTTTCTGACAATCGTTTGAACAACTTGCGACCTTTTGGAAGCCAACCATCGAATGACCAATTGGATATTCCGACGTTCCTGCGCAACCGCGGCCGGAATAACGACAAATAAATACACATTGTTTGTAAAGAGACCGAAGCCCTACACATGTAGAGACTTCGGTTTTTTGCTGTTCTATCAGGCTTCTCTACTTTTTGAAGGGCCGCAACAACTGACAAAAAAAGTTGCAAATAACTAGCAAGTTTAGACAGACTTTGAAATATGATTATTTTATACTGGTTTAGAACCGTCGATGGATCTTTTCACATTTGGTGAATTATTAGTAGCGTCGGTTTTGGGAGGTGAGGAACTTGTGGTCGTTTATGCAGATCTCATTTTCCTGTTAAACTTCCTGATGGATGCGGTTATGCTCATCGTGACTGCGAAAACGCGAAAATTATCGTTCAAATGGTGGAGAATTGCGGTCTCGGCATTTCTAGGCGCTTCTTATGTAGTCATGATGTTTTTACCAGTTCCTTCTTTTTTATTTACATTTTCTGTGAAATGTATATTTTGTATTGGAATGATTATGACAGCTTTTGGCTTCGGCAGCTTACAAAATTTTTTGCGAAACCTGGGAGCGTTTCTTCTGGTTAACTTTGCTGTCGCCGGGGGGATGTTCGGCATTCATTATGTTTGGGCGTCTTCTTCTGATGTCATGAAAGGTATTGTCTTCACGCAATCCGGAGCACCCGTGTTCCAATTGCAAGTGGGTATCATTTTTGTTCTTCTGTTGCTTTTGCCGCTTATCTGGTGGTTTCGAACCGTATTTTTGAGTACCAAACAGCGTGAAGAGTTAACGACCTTCTTGGCCGAAGTGACAATTCATGTTGACGATTTCACTGCCACCTGCAGCGGTCTTATTGATACTGGGAATCAGCTTTATGATCCTCTGACGAGAACGCCCGTTATGGTCATGGAAGTTTCTCAATGGAGTGACATTCTTCCTGGGGAATGGCTGCAAAGAATCCGCTCTGCGGATGTGGATCAGATCATAAGCGGATTAGGTACTGAAGAATTTGTTTGGCAGGATCGTTTGCGCCTTGTGCCTTACCGGGGAGTTAATCGCAATACGCAGTTCATGCTCGCCATCAAACCGGATAAGGTGGTGATAACCCATAATAACAAGCAAATCGAAGTTTCAAAGGTGCTTATTGGTCTTGATGGAGGCAAGCTTTGCAGCGACGGTTCGTATCAAGCGATTATCCACCCCACTTTGGTGGCTGCCGGCTAATGCGGCATGGGGGGTCTAACGAAAAGCTCAGCTTATGCTTACGAAGAAAGTTTTCCTGCCGGAAAACTCTTAGGAGGAAATTAACATGCTCTTGAAGTGGAAATTGCTGTTGCAGCTTACTTATTATCGCATCTTAATGTTCTTAGGGCTCAAAGGCGAAGAAATCTATTACATAGGTGGTAGCGAAGCGCTCCCGCCGCCATTAACAAGAGAAGAAGAAGAATACTTATTGGAAAAACTACCGTCCGGAGATGCGGCGATTCGTGCTATGCTAATCGAACGCAATCTGCGATTGGTTGTCTATATAGCTAGAAAATTCGAGAATACAGGCATCAATATAGAGGACTTGGTCTCCATTGGCGCGATCGGATTGATTAAAGCCGTCAACACCTTTGATCCCGAGAAGAAAATTAAACTCGCTACCTACGCTTCACGCTGCATAGAAAATGAAATTCTCATGTATTTGCGCCGTAACAGCAAAATTCGTACCGAAGTCTCCTTCGACGAGCCGCTTAACATCGACTGGGATGGCAACGAACTCCTACTATCCGACGTTCTTGGGACGGAGAACGATACGATCTACCGCAATATCGAGGAGCAGGTGGACCGGAAACTGCTGCATAAAGCGCTCGACAAGCTAACGGAGCGGGAACGCATTATTATGGAATTGCGTTTTGGTTTGCAGGACGGTGAAGAGAAGACGCAGAAGGATGTTGCGGATTTGCTTGGTATTTCGCAGTCCTACATATCCAGGCTGGAAAAGCGCATTATTAAACGGCTCCGTAAGGAGTTTAATAAAATGGTCTAAGAAGAGAGGGTAACCTCTCTTTTTCCATGTAAAAATTTTTTTTCTGGAGCCGATGTCGAATTTGTTCAGCAGTCACGGGAGGGAGCAAGTTCAAACCCTTTTGTCAAGTCGGGGCAAGGAGGTTTGGGCACGAATAAATCAATCGCTCAGGGGGATAATTAACATTAATGTTTCTCCTTGGGAGGTAATCACGGTGACCCGAAATAAAGTCGAGATATGTGGTGTTGATACCGCCAAACTGCCTGTTCTGACCAATGCTGAAATGCGCGAGTTATTCGCCGAGCTGCAGACAAAACAGGAGCGAGCTGCAAGAGAGAAATTAGTGAACGGGAACCTTAGGCTGGTTCTCAGCGTGATTCAGCGGTTCAATAACCGGGGAGAATATGTGGACGATCTCTTCCAGGTCGGTTGCATTGGCTTAATGAAAGCCATTGATAACTTTGATTTGAGCCAAAATGTCAAATTTTCCACTTATGCAGTCCCGATGATCATCGGTGAGATTCGCCGTTACTTGCGCGATAATAACCCGATCCGGGTATCTCGTTCCTTAAGGGATATTGCTTACAAAGCGTTACAGGTTAGAGATAGCTTAACGAACCAAAATTCGCGCGAACCGACCATTTATGAAATATCGGAAGCGCTGAATGTCCCCAAAGAGGATGTCGTGTTTGCACTGGATGCGATTCAAGATCCCGTGTCATTATTCGAGCCGATTTATCATGATGGCGGGGATCCGATCTATGTCATGGATCAGATCAGTGATGAGCGCAACAAGGACATGTCCTGGATCGAAGGCATTGCGCTGCGGGAAGCGATGCGGAAGCTGAATGCAAGGGAGAAGATGATTCTGTCCATGCGATTCTTCGAAGGCAAGACGCAGATGGAAGTCGCCGACGAGATTGGCATTTCCCAAGCGCAGGTATCGAGGCTGGAGAAGTCGGCCATCTCCCAGATGCAGAAACATGTGAAAACATAAAGCTGTTAACATAAAGACTGGATCGGCTGTAGACGAGCCGTGAAGGTCTTTTTTTGGTTTGCAGGACATTTTGCCCACCTCCTACATATACTAGTACAAAGCAAGGCAAAATCCTTTGAAGATTCGTGGTGAACAGCCTCATGAAAATATCCGATTTCCAGACAAAGGATGTTATTAATATTGTGGATGGCAAAAAGTTAGGTCAAATCAGCGATTTAGAGCTTGATTTGCGTCAAGGCCGTATTGAATCGATTGTCGTGCCGAACCAAAGCCGATTTTTCGGATTGTTTGGCTCCGGAACGGATGTCATTATTCCATGGAAACATATTGTGAAAATCGGCGCAGATGTCGTGCTCGTGAAACTCGAAGATGCAAGACCTTACCGTCAAACCGAGGAAAATGAGCAGGTGTATGAGTACAACCGGCAATTTCGAAATTGATACAAGACACACGTGATAAAGGCAGCTGCTATGGCGGCGTGGCCGAGCGTCTATCGTGTGTCTTTCCATTTTATGATAAAGTAATAGGGGAGATCGATGATAAAGGGAGAGACCATAGTGGAACCATTCGTGGAACAAAAAAAGGATGATCAGCCAGTCCTTTTTACGATAGATAGCTGGATGAAGCAGTACCCGGAGTTAACGGCCGGCTTTACCTCGCGACATGGAGGGGTTAGTGAGTCGCCGTATACGTCTATGAATTGCGGACTTCATGTGAACGATGTACCTGAGCATGTGGTTGAGAATCGATTGTTATTAGCTAAGGCTATTGGCCTGCCTTTCGAATCTTTTACGTATGCGGAGCAAGTGCATGGCAAAGAAGTCATTGTTGTAAGTAATCAAGAGAAGGGCATGGGCCGTTTGACGCGGGAAGGCGCGATCCAAGCCAAAGATGGATTTATCACCAATGAGAAAGGCATTGTCCTTTGCGCCCAGTTTGCGGATTGCGTACCTCTCTATTTTTATGACCCTGTCAATCGTGCTGTTGGACTTGCGCATGCCGGCTGGAAAGGAACGGTACTAAAAATTTCCATGGCTACAATATCCTTAATGACACATACTTTTGGTAGCCGGCCTGAACATATTCGTGCTGCCATTGGGCCATCCATTGGCGTTTGCTGTTACGAGGTGGATGACATGGTTGCTTCGCGGGTATATGAGGCGCTCTCAGACATTGGAAGTTCTCCGGATCAAGCTTACCCAATCATTCAAAGCAAAGAGAACGGGAAGTATATGCTGAATTTACAAGAATTAAACCGAATTTTGATTGAACAAGCAGGAATTTTGTCGTCACATATCGAAGTAACTCAGTTATGTACGAGCTGTAGCACTGATACGTTTTTTTCACATCGAAAAGAAGGCGGAGTTACAGGGAGAATGGTTGCTTGGATCGGGCTTAAATAAGAAGTCCTGTTCAGGCCACGTGTTGAATTGAGGTGTCTTACAAATTGAGTTTACGTGAACGCATACAAGATGTTCATGCACGAATCGAAGCTGCGTGTCAGCGGTCCGGACGTCGCGAAGATGAAGTTAAAGTGATCGCTGTTACGAAATATGTTTCGCTGGAGACAACGAAAACTGTATTGGACGAAGGACTCCAACATATCGGTGAGAACCGTTGGCAGGATGTGAAGCCCAAATGGGAGGCCCTGCACGAGCGTGGAACCTGGCATTTCATCGGACATCTGCAGACGAATAAAGTAAAAGATGTTATAGGCAAGTTCGCCTATATCCATTCGCTGGACCGCATATCGCTCGCCAAAGAATTGGACAAGCAAGCTGCAGCTCTAGGAATCCAAGTAAATTGTTTGCTGCAAGTCAACGTTTCAGGTGAAGAGTCCAAATACGGAATGGCTCCGGAAAATCTTCTTGACTTTGCCAAGGAAATAAGCCAAATGAAAAACATACATATCGCCGGTTTGATGACTATGGCTCCTTATGAAATGGAAGCCGAAGCGACGAGACCAGTTTTCAGAGGCCTAAGAGAGCTTCGCGACCGCTTGAACAATCAGAAAATCTTCTCTTATAAGATCACCGGACTTTCGATGGGGATGTCGGGCGATTTTGAAGTGGCCATAGAAGAAGGGGCTACCTGGGTGAGATTAGGAACCATTTTAGTAGGTAAAGAACTTTGAATACTCGATAAGACAAGGAGGGAATAGCAGTGGGTGTTATGAACAAATTTATGAATTTTCTTGGCCTTCAAGAAGAAGAAGAGATTGTGGAACGGGAACGAATTGTAGAAGCAACCGAAGAACCTGAAACCAATCCGTATGAAATGCGTAGTAAAAATAAAGCCAACGTCGTCAGCATTCATTCGCAGAAAAATGCCCGTGTTGTGCTGAGCGAACCCCGCACCTATGAAGAAACTCAAGATATCGCCGATCATCTTCGATCTCGAAGAGCGGTCGTGGTGAATCTGCAGCGGGTACGCGGGGATCAAGCCGTCCGCATAGTGGATTTCTTAAGCGGAACGGTATATGCTTTAAATGGGTCTATATCCAAGCTCGGACCGAATATCTTCCTCTGCACTCCGGATTCTGTTGATATTCACGGTCATATCTCTGAAATGATGGGTGAGGAATAGACGCATATCCTGACATAGAGGTGAATGCATACGTGGACTACGTTCACTATTATCTAGGCATTTTGATGGAAATTTATTATTTTATGATTATTGGATATTTGATTCTCTCCTGGTTTCCTAACGCGCGAGAAAGCTTTATCGGGGATCTTCTTGGGAAATTAGTTGAGCCTTATTTACGTCCATTCCGAAAAATTATTCCGAGTGTAGGGTTTATTGATTTTTCGCCAATCGTAGCTCTCATCGCATTGCGCTTTGTGGTGATGGGAATTGTGGCCGTACTTGATTTTATCGTTGGAGTGTTCTAACCTTGCAAAAAGAAATTTATGGTCATTTTCATCCGGATGAACATCATTTTGTCGATAAGGCTTTGGAATGGGTGGAGCGAGCCGCTGAGCAGCATGCCGTGAAGCGGACGGACTTTTTGGATCCAAGACAAGCCTTTATCTTGAACACGTTAGTGAACCGCCATCCGGATGTGCATTGCCGCATGGATGGTGGCTATCCGGCCGCCGAACGCAAAAGAGCGATAATCGCACCGGATTACCGCGCATTAGACGATGAAGACATGGGCATCGCCGTATTGTCCGTATCGTCTGGAGACGGGAAATTTTTGACCTTAGAACATGGAGATTACATGGGCGCCATTCTTGGACTCGGCATGAAGCGAGACAAGGTTGGCGATATTCATGTTATAGAGGGTGGCTGTCACTGTCTCGTAGCCAAAGATGCAGCCGATTACTTGCACTTGAATTTGTCGCAGGTACACCGGGTGCACGTACAAACGGAGCTGTTGCCTTTGGATAAGCTTGAGCTGGCCAAGGTGCAGCTGGAAGAACTTAACTTATCCGTGGCTTCGCTGCGAATGGATGGCATTGTCAGCGATGTTTTCAGACTAAGCAGGGCCAAGGTGCTAATTCCGATCCAAGCTGGGCGCTGCCGCGTCAATTGGAAGTTGGAAGAGGATCCGAGCAAACCGCTCAAAGAAGGGGATATGGTGTCATTGCAAGGATTCGGACGTTTTAAGGTGCTTGAGGTGGAAGGTGTTACCAAAAAAGGGCGGATTCGTGTGAAGATCGGCAAATATGCGTGACAGCGGATAATTTATCCGCGAACGATGCAGGAATTTATTGGTTTCTGTCGAACTGATCATGTACCGGATTGCTTGCGAAGCAAGTTATCTACGAAAACTCTAAGGAGGGGCACGAATGCCATTAACACCGCTTGACATACATAACAAGGAATTTTCCCGCTCTTTCCGCGGTTATGACGAGGATCAAGTCAATGAATTTTTGGACCAGGTGATCAAAGATTACGAGGCGCTGATTCGAGAGAATAAAGATCTGCATAATCAAACAGTAACCTTGCAAGAACGATTGGATCATTTTTCGAATATCGAGGAGACGCTCAGCAAGACGATTATCGTTGCTCAAGAGGCTGCGGATGAGGTGAAAAACAACGCCAAGAAAGAGGCGCAGCTCATCCTGAAAGAGGCAGAGAAGAACGCAGACCGTATCATTAACGAATCGCTGGCTCGTTCCCGTAAGGTTGCTCTCGAGATCGAGGAGCTGAAGAAGCAAGCCTCCATTTACCGCACGCGGTTTCGGACTTTGCTGGAAGCTCAGCTGGAGCTCTTGAATAACGAAGGCTGGCAAAGCATGCAGATGGATCATCAAGCAGAGTAAGTGAGTCTCTAAGTGGTCATGGCGAATTTTATTGGGGGATTGATCTTATTGACTATGCCTAATGAATTCGTTATACTCCTGTTAAATGTATTGAATGCAAAGCGATGATTGGAACGAGTAGGACGTTACCGCAGTGACAGCGAATTAGGGTTTTGGTGTGAGCCTAATCTCTGCAGCGTGCCGAATATCCCCCAGGAGCGTCTCTTGAAATGAGTAGAGAGAATCGGGTCATGCCGTTATCCATGGACGAGTGAGAGAGTTTTATGGATGCACGCCTCATGGCTTGCTTCATCAGCTTTTTAACGAGGGTGGTACCGCGAGATGAGCTTCTCGTCCCTTTTGGGATGAGAGGTTTTTTTGTATTATAGGTTGTTAAAAAAGTCCACTTTGATAACGAAGCATTTCTAGAAGGTTACTCGACATCGAATCTTGAACGAATCTGGGAAGTCCGGTACTCACGTAGCAAATCACTACGCTCCGTTCCTCCTTCTCCAGATATCGTCCAACCTTCTCGGTTCTGAAAGCGAACTTTTTTAGCTCTTATTTTATTAATTTAGTTGAATGGCAGGAATGGAGTGGTTGAACATGGATTATGGAAAAACATTGAATTTATTGCAAACCGAGTTCCCAATGAGAGGTAATTTGCCGCAAGCGGAACCGAAAATTCAAGAACGCTGGGAAGCGGAGGATATCTACGCTAAAGTACAAGAGAGCCGTAAAGGCCGCGAAAAATTCATTTTGCATGACGGGCCTCCGTACGCGAATGGCGATATTCATATCGGACATGCTCTGAACAAGGTATTGAAAGACATCATCGTTCGCTTCAAAACCCTTCAAGGTTATGATGCGCCTTATGTTCCGGGCTGGGACACACACGGCTTGCCGATTGAGCAGGCCATCACCAATGGCGGTAAAGTGGACCGCAAAAAAATGTCCGTCCACGAGTTCCGCAAATATTGCGAAGAATATGCGCTTCAATGGGTGGAGAAACAGAAGAGCCAATTTAAACGACTAGGTATTCGCGGCGACTGGAAGAACCCGTACATTACCCTGCAAGCTGAGTATGAAGCGCAGCAAATCCGCGTTTTCGGTCAGATGGTGCATAAAGGCTATATCTACAAGGGCTTGAAGCCAGTTTATTGGTCTCCGTCTTCCGAAAGTGCGCTTGCCGAAGCGGAAATCGAATATAGAGAAAAGACATCATCCTCCATCTATGTGGCTTTCCCTGTAAAAGACGGCAAAGGCAAACTGCCGCAGGATGCTGCTATTGTGATCTGGACAACCACACCTTGGACTTTACCGGCGAACTTAGGGATTTCTTTGCACCCAGAATTCGATTATGCGGTTGTACAAGCTGACGGTAAAAAATATGTGCTGGCACAAGGCTTGGTAGAAGCTGCTGCCAAAGAAATTGGCTGGACGGATTACAATGTATTGTCCACAGTGAAGGGCAGTGAGCTGGAATACGCGACTTGTCAGCATCCTTTCTACGATCGGGAATCACTGGTCATGGTTGGCGAGCATGTCACGCTGGAAGCGGGTACGGGCTGCGTACACACGGCTCCGGGCCATGGAGAGGACGACTTCGCGATTGGTCAGCGCTACAATATCGGCGTGCTTTGTCCGGTTGATGATCAAGGTCATTTTACGGCAGAAGCGCCAGGATTCGAAGGTCTGTTCTATGAAAAAGGCGGCAAACTCGTCATTGAGAAGCTGCAGGAAGTCGGACTGCTGCTTAAAGCAGGGGAAATCCAGCATCAATATGCCCATGATTGGCGTACGAAAAAGCCTGTTATTTATCGGGCGACGGAACAGTGGTTTGCTTCCATCGATAAATTTAGAAACGAGATGCTTGAAGAAATCAAAAAAGTGAATTGGACGCCGACATGGGGCGAAGTTCGCTTGCACAACATGATCGCCGAGCGTGGCGACTGGTGTATTTCGAGACAACGCGCTTGGGGCGTTCCGATTCCGATCTTCTACTGCCGCAGTTGTAATGAACCGCTGGTGAACGAGCAAACAATCGAACATGTGGCGCAATTGTTTGCCAAAGAAGGATCGAATGCTTGGTTTATCAAGGATGAAAAGGAATTGCTGCCTCACGGAACATCGTGCGCAAAGTGTGGTCATGGCGATTTCCGCAAAGAAACGGATATCATGGACGTCTGGTTCGATTCCGGTTCAAGTCATGCAGCGGTTCTTGAAGCACGTCCGGAACTGCAATGGCCGGCTGATCTGTATTTGGAAGGTTCCGACCAATACCGCGGATGGTTTAATTCTTCCTTGATTACCGGTGTCGCTGTAAGAGGCCAATCACCTTATAAAGGCATTCTTAGTCATGGCTTTACGCTTGACGGGGAAGGACGTAAAATGTCCAAATCGATCGGCAACACGATTGACCCGACGCAAGTGGCCGGCAAGCTTGGCGCCGATATCCTCCGTTTATGGGTATCTTCTGTCGATTATCAATCGGATCACCGGATTTCGGATAACATTTTGAATCAAACAACCGAAGTATATCGCAAAATTCGTAACACGCTGCGTTTCCTGCTCGGTAACTTGAGCCATTTTGATCCGGCCACAGATCGCGTTGCTCCGGAAAGCTTATCAGAGCTAGACCGTTATGCATTGATCCGTCTGAATCGGATGATTGAAAAAGTCGTGAAAGCCTATGAAAATTATGAGTTCCATGTAGTTTATCAAATGATCCACCATTTCTGCGCTGTAGAAATGAGCTCTTTCTATCTGGATGTTATCAAGGATCGTCTATACGCGGGCGCTCCGAATGATGCAGCGCGCAAAGCCTCACAAACGGTATTGTACGAGGCGCTCACGGCGATCACGAAATTGATTTCTCCGATTCTGGCTTTTACCGCTGATGAAGTATGGAAGTACATTCCGGGAGTAGAACAGAACAGTGTGCAGATTGCAGAATTGCCTGAAGAGCAGACGAATCTTTACAATGAGGAACTGGAAAAGAAGTGGGACAGTTTCTTGGATGTTAGAGATGAAGTGCTGAAGGCGCTGGAAGAAGCAAGGAAAGAGAAAGTGATCGGAAACTCTCTTGGAGCTGCTGTTCACCTTTATCCGAATGAGCGTGTCTACGGCTTGTTGAACCAATTCGAACAATTGGATCAATTGTTCATTGTATCGGCAGTTGAGGTGCATGAGCCGGGCACGGCAGTGCCGGAAGGCGCTTATCAGTCGAAGGATACAGCGATTGTAATTGCTGTGGCTGAAGGCGAGAAGTGCGAGCGCTGCTGGATAGTGACGCCAGAGGTTGGGCACAGTAAAGAGCATCCAACGCTTTGCGTCCGATGCAATGATGTCGTAACGGCTCATTATCAAGAGTAGTCCAACGGGTACAAACGAGCTTTCGTCAAATGAGCGAAGCTCGTTTGTCCTGTTGTAAATTTAATCGCGATCGTAAGAGTCTTCAGGCTCGAGCAAGGGATCGCCTTCGCCATTGTGCAAGTAATCGCGGTATGCCTTGCTTCGAACGATTGTCACGTGATCGCCATACATGTCGGTTGCGACGAAGCTTTCAAATGATTCAACGAAGCCTTCATGCTCGTCGGCTTCAATGTACATTTCATTATAGTCTCCGACGTTCGGGTCTTCCGCAAACGCGGGACTATTGGAAGTTCCCCAGCTTTCGACGATTTGCCATGCATCTTCACCGTCGAATTCGGTTTCGTCATTGCGCTCGTCAAAGCTTGTTCGACCAAACGGCGGATAGAGTACTCGCTCTTCAACTGGACGGCGTTCGGACTCTTCCGGATCAGGCACATGCTCAAGACAGTAGAGTGTGGTTGGTATGGCTTGCAGTCGCTCAAAAGGTATGGGGCTTTTGCAAAATACGCAAACGCCGTAATCGCCTCGGTCCATATGAGCCAACGCTTCATTCACTTGACGAAGATGAAATTCAGCATGCTCATTTAAAGAAATATCTTTTTCTCGCTCATAGATTTCTGAAGCAATGTCGCCGGGATGGTTGTCATACATCGAAAGCTCGCCGGTGCTGTCTATAAATGAACGGGACAAGCCAAAATTGTCATTTGAATCAAAATGACGTTCAAGATCAAGCTTTTCCTCCAATAGCTGCAGATTTAATTCTCTTAGTTGCTGCTCGGTCAAATGGGTCATCATCGGCACAGCTCCCTTCTTGCGGAATGTTCCATACCGTTATAGTGCCGAGCGGAAGCTTTTTTTAGTGAGGTAATTCCTTGAATATAAGGGACTAGTTAGTGCTGATGAAGATCGTTTTTTTCGGAAAACTTTTAGGAGGAAATAACGTGAAGTATTACTTGTATGCGTTAATTGTATTCTTGCTTGATCAAGCCACCAAATGGATGATTGTGAAACGTATTCCCATCGGTGAAGAACGTTCCATACTCGGTGAGTTTTTCGTTATCACCTCGCATCGCAACCGCGGCGCGGCCTTCGGCATTTTACAAAATCAAAGATGGTTTTTCATTATCATCACACTGGTCGTTGTAATCGGTATCCTTTGGTACATACGTCGCACCATCCGTGAAGGCAAAGTATTGCTGTCATTCGCGCTTAGTTTGCTTTTAGGCGGTGCGCTAGGCAACTTTTTGGATCGGGCGCTGTTCGGGGAAGTCGTTGACTTCTTGCAATTTACGTTCGATTTCACCTTGTTCGGCAAAGCGATTTATTACATTTATCCGATTTTCAATGTAGCTGATTCGGCCATTGTAATTGGGGTTATCCTGATTTTCTTAGAATCGCTGCTCGTTTGGAGAAAAGAGAAAAAAGGAGCAACACATGAACACAAACCAGACCTCTCCTGAATCAGCGCTCAGTGAAGCTGTGGAATGGACGGTTGAACGGCAGTATGCAAGTGAGCGTATCGATAAATTTATTACAGAAGCCTTAGAGGAAGATGTATCCCGAACACAAGTGCAGCAATGGGTGAAAGACGGTCATGTGAAGGTTAACGGAAAAGCTATTAAGCCGAATTACAAACTCTCGGAAAATGATGTAATCGCTTTGAACATTCCGGAACCAACGGGAGTGGAACTTAAAGCGGAGGACATTCCCTTGAACGTTGTGTTTGAAGATTCGGATGTAATCGTCGTCAATAAACCCAGAGGACTTGTCGTACATCCGGCCCCAGGCCATAATTCAGGTACATTGGTGAATGCGCTGATGTATCATTGTAAAGATTTATCCGGTATTAACGGCGAGCTTCGTCCCGGTATTGTGCATCGAATCGATAAAGACACTTCCGGCTTGATTATGGCAGCGAAGAACGATAAGGCACATGCGAGTTTGGCCGATCAGCTAAAAGCACATACCGTACACCGCAAATATGTAGCCATCGTTCATGGTACGATCCAGCATGAGCATGGGACGATTGATGCGCCAATCGGCAGAGATACGCAGGACCGCAAGATGTATACGGTAACCGATCGCAATAGCAAACACGCAGTAACTCATTTTGTTGTGTTGGAGCGTTTCGCCGATTGCACATTGGTGGAGTTGAAGCTCGAAACCGGTCGGACCCATCAAATCAGAGTCCATATGAAATTCATTGGTCATCCGCTTGTCGGGGATCCGATGTACGGTAGAAGCAAAGGCATCACGATGGAAACAAGCGGGCAAGCCCTGCATGCTGCGGCTCTCGGCTTCGTTCATCCGAGAACGGGGGAAACGCTGCAGTTTGAAGCGCCGCTTCCTGCGGATATGGAGCATCTCCTCCATATTTTAAGGACATCGTAGCATTCATCCATGGGGGAGTGAATCGGATGGAACATCTTATTAATCCACAAGTGAAAGAGATCCAGATCTCAGGCATACGCAAAATATCCAACCTTGTAAGCACCATACCGGGTGCATTGACATTAACGATAGGCCAGCCCGATTTTCCAACGCCGCGGCATATTATCGAAGCGGGACAACGGGCTTTGGAACAAAATAAAACGGTCTATACACCAAATCCCGGCTTGCTTGAGCTTCGTGAAGCAGCATCAGGCTTCGTTCGTAATAAATACGGTCAGCAATACCGCGCAGCGGATGAAATTATTGTAACGGTTGGCGCAAGTGAAGCTGTGGATATTACGCTGCGTACGATTCTGACACCAGGAGCTGAAGTGATTATTCCAGCGCCGATCTATCCTGGCTACGAGCCCTTGATCCGGCTAGCAGGCGGAGTGCCGGTTTATGTCGATACGAGAACGAACGGGTTGAAATTAACGGCGGATTTGTTAGAACCATATTTAACGGCTAACACTCGTTGCGTCATTCTATGCTACCCTTCCAATCCGACAGGACAAGTGTTAACGGAACAAGAACTGTCCGATCTGGCTCGCTTGTTGGAAGATCGGGACGTGTTTGTTTTATCCGATGAAATCTATAGCGAGCTCGTTTATGGAGAGAACCATCGATCCATCGGGACCATCGGCAAGCTGCGAGAGAAAACAATCGTGATTAATGGCTTGTCCAAATCGCACGCGATGACCGGTTGGCGTATTGGCTTTACGTTTGCACCCGCCTACTTGACGGAGCATATGGTGAAAGTTCACCAATATAACGTGACTTGTGCCAGTTCTGTAAGTCAATATGCCGCAGTGGAAGCATTGACGAACGGGGTGGACGATGCACTGCCTATGCGGAAAAGCTATGAAACTCGCAGAGATTATGTTTATGATCGATTGCTGACCATGGGCTTCGAGCTGGAGAAGCCAAACGGAGCGTTTTATTTGTTCCCCTCAATCGCCCGATTTGGCCTAAAATCGCAGGAGTTTGCGATGAGGCTGCTGCAAGAGGAGCACGTCGCTGTAGTTCCTGGCGATGCCTTCACCTCATATGGGGAAGGCTATATCCGTATTTCTTACGCATATTCGCAGGAAGTGCTTGAGCAATCTCTGGATCGTGTTGAGCGATTTATTAGTAAACTTTCTTGATCTGCACGAAGTTCCTGGAACTTTTATCAAAAAAACCTCCGAATTCACAAAGATTCGGAGGTTTTATTGTTTTCTATAAACTGGACTGATAACGCAGATAAGCGGTGATCGTCTCAATAGCGACGTCAATCGCACGCTCATCCGGCTCGAGCTTGGCATTGTGCAGTCCATGCGGCGTATCAACGCCCAGCCAGAACATAAAGCCTGGGATTTGCTCCAAGAAGTAGCCGAAATCTTCGCCGGTCATTGCTTCCGTGCATTCAACGAGCTGAATGTGATCATTGGTGCGGAGCCAGTCCATGAAGTCCTCGGTTAATGCAGGATCATTATAAACCTGGCGATAGTTCGAACCATAGTCGATGGAGACTTTGCAACCGAAGGAGCTTTCGATTCCGGAAGCAACGGCTTCAATGCGTTTCTTAATATTAGCCATGGAATCGGCGGAAAGGGTACGGATCGTACCTTCCAAGCGCGCTTTTTCAGCGATGATGTTCTGCTTCGTTCCTGCTTCCATTTTACCGATCGTAATGACGGCCGAATCCAGCGGATTCACGTTGCGGGACACGATCGTGTGCAATTGTCCGACCATTTGTGAGCCCGCTACGATCATATCGTTCGCTTGGTGCGGGTAAGCGGCATGACCGCCTTTGCCGAGAAGATCGATGAAAAGCTCTGATGTATTTGCAAACAAAATACCTGGCCTTGTGGCAATTGTGCCAACCGGATACTCCGGAGCAATGTGCAGCGCCATGATCTGATCGGGCTTCCAATCTTGCAGCTCTTCAGCGGCTAGCATGGGCAGTGCGCCTCCAGGGCCTTCTTCAGCCGGTTGAAAGAGTACGACCAGATCATCTTTCATCGGCTTATTGGCAAAGTGGGTGACAACCCCCATGCCAATCGACATATGCAGATCATGGCCGCAAGCGTGCATAAAGCCCGGATGCTGGGAAGGGAACGGAAGCGTCGTCTCTTCCGTAATGGGCAGCCCGTCCATATCCGCGCGATAGCCGTAACGCTTCGTCGGGTTCGTACCCGCAATATACACCAGAATGCCTGTCCGCCAAGTGCGGATCGTCATTCTGTCTTGCGGCAGCCGGGCCAGTGTGTCCAAGAGCAGCTGCTGCGTCTTGAATTCCAGAAAGCCGGGCTCAGGTATTTGGTGAAGCTGACGGCGCAGCTCTATGAAAGGGCTAGCCATATGGAATCCCTCCCAAACACCTTACAGGGTGCGAAGATCTTGTAAAATTTCGGTTTTGGACTTCGTTTTATCGTCCACTTTTTTAATGACCCGAGCAGGTGCTCCGGCTACGACTGTATATTCTTCGACATCCTGAGTAACGATGGCACCGGCAGCGACAACGGATCCTTTTCCGATACGAACGCCTTCCAAAATAACAGCATTAGCGCCGACGAGTACATCATCTTCAATCACACAAGGTTGTGCGGAAGGGGGCTCGATAACGCCGGCAACGACAGCGCCTGCGCCGATGTGGCACATTTTGCCTACTTGTGCGCGGCCGCCAAGAACTGCGTTCATGTCGATCATCGTGCCGTCGCCGACCGATGCGCCGATGTTAATGAGAGCGCCCATCATAATGACGGCGTTGTCTCCGATATGTACTTTGTCGCGAATAACCGCGCCTGGCTCAATGCGGGCATTGATTGGCTTCAGGTCCAGCATCGGGATTGCAGAGTTACGACGATCTGCTTCAACGACGAAATCTTGAACAAGCGCTTTGTTAGCTTCCAGAATAGGCTGAATAACGCTCCATTCGCCGAATACAACGCCGCTTCCGCCGGAAATGAAGGATTGGCTGCCTTCGCCGAAGTCGATCGCCTCGAGGTTTCCTTTTACATATACTTTAACAGGAGTCTTTTTTTTGCTCTCTTTGATAAACTGAATAATTTCTAGGGTATTCATTTCACTCATGGTTCCATCTCCTTAAAATTTAGATTGACTCTCCTATATTATCAGAAAGGCGGCGTTTCAGCCAATCGGTTTCACCGAGAAGTTGACTTTTTTTGTCGAAATGGCTGAGAAAGGGAGATTACTTCCGGTAAAAAGGGACCGCTAACGAGTCAACAAAACTCATTAGTCAGTCCCTGCATAACGTGCCTAGCTGTACGATTCTGCGGCCTGTTGTTTCGTATTTCCCTTAGCTTCTCCAAGCTTATCATTGGTTAACATGAAGATGAAAACGAGCAGAAGTCCGGTAGGTACAAGCGCCCAAGTAAAGGCGTGAGTGATTGAACTGGAGAGAATTGCAGTGATTTTATCCAAGACTGGCGTTGGAATCTGGGCTCTGGTATCCGGAGCAAGCAACGCTCGAGGGTCATTGGATCCTCCGGCGGGGAGTTGATCGGTTCCTCCGAGGGTATCCGCCATTTTGTGGGTAAAATTGTTGCGCTGGATCATGCCGTACACGGTGATGCCGATCGTCATGCCAAGCTCCCTGACGAATGAGATCGTCGAGTTAGCGGAGCCTCTTTGCATAGGGCTGAGATTGTGAATGGCCGCCATGCTGAGCACAGAGAACGAGGCGCCGGTGCCGAGACCTGCAAGCACCATATAGATGGTAACCAGCCATCGAGGGGTCGTGGTCGTCAATGTGCCAAGCAATACGATGCCGGTCAGGAAAATGAGGCCAAAGATAAGCATGACATTGCGATAGCCGATTTTCGAAGAAAGTATAGCGCCAACCTGGCTGGATACCACGACGCCGAGCATCATGGGAAGTAAAATAAGGCCCGAATTTGTCGCGCTTCCCCCGATTACACCCTGCACATAGATCGGGATATACACCGTCGAAACGATAAATGCAATCCCATAACATAAACCTATCAACGTACTGCCGCCAAAAAGCCGCTCACGGAACATGGAGAAGGAAATGATGGGTTCTTCAGCTCTTGTCTCTGTCCAAAGAAAAATAATCAGTAAAGCAAGGAAGCCGCCAAATAAGCTGAGTATGGGCGCGGAGTCCCAGGCATATTTATTGCCGCCGAGCTCCAATCCGAACATGAGGCAGACAACAGCCCCGACCAGCGTAATTGCGCCGACCCAGTCGATTTTCTGCTTAGCATGGACAGGCGATTCTTTGTAATGAATGGCAATGAAGATGAGCGAAAGGATACCGATCGGGAGATTAATGTAGAATATCCATCGCCATTCGATGTAATCCGTAATATAGGAACCTAGCAAGGGTCCGAAAATACTGGACAATCCGAATGTCGCTCCGAACAGCCCCGTCATTTTGCCGCGATTTTCCGCAGGGATCGTATCGAAGATAATAGTGAAAGCGATGGGAATCAAGGCGCCTCCGCCTATCCCTTGAATCGCACGATAAATGCTCAACTGCACGATGCTCTGCGCAGTGCCGCACAAGATCGAACCGAGCAGGAAGACGACCATGCCGAAAATGAAAAACCGTTTCCTGCCGTACATATCGGACAGTTTGCCGAAAATCGGCATGCCGGCCATTTCAGCTACCATGTAAGATGAGGTTACCCAAATAAACTTGTCGAAGCCTCCCAGCTTTGCGACAATCGTTCCCATAGCAGTAGCAACTATCGTGTTGTCCATGGAAGACACGAGAATGGAGAGCAGTAGTCCTGCAATAATATAGCCCAGTTTGCCTTGCGGTTGTGTCATTTTGGTTCATCACTCCTTTAAGTAAATGATTTCATGACATTTATTCTACATGGCGGAACGCAGCTGCTCTTCGGTCTTCGGATGTAAATTGCTGTGGACTATCGGATGAAAAAAAGAGCAGCCCAACTCCGATTTGAGTTGAACCGCCCCACATTTCCAATTAACTTACATCTTGCGCTATGGATGCTTGCACGAATTGACTATTATAAAGATCTGCGTAGAAACCGTTCTTCTCCAGAAGTTGTTCGTGCGTACCTTGCTCAATAACAGCTCCATGATTCATCACGAGAATCAGATCTGCATCGCGAATCGTGGAAAGGCGGTGCGCGATAACGAAACTGGTGCGCCCTTTCATCAGATTGCTCATAGCTCGCTGGATCGATACTTCGGTTCTCGTATCAACGCTGCTTGTCGCTTCATCAAGGATCAGAATGGCAGGATCGGCCAACACCGCACGAGCGATGGTTAAAAGCTGCTTTTGACCGTGAGACAGGTTCGAGGCCTCCTCATTGAGGATGGTATCGTATCCGTCGGGCAGGGTGCGGATGAAGTGATCCGCATAAGCAGCCTTCGCGGCTCGGATGATTTCGGTTTCGGTTGCGCCTTCGCGCCCATACGCGATATTATCGCGAATTGTACCGTTGAAGAGCCAGGTATCTTGAAGCACCATACCGAACACCGCGCGAAGATCGCTGCGTGTCATTTGCCGTGAATCTACACCATCAATGATAATGCTACCGCCTTTGAGCTCATAGAACCGCATGAGAAGATTCACGATGGTCGTTTTGCCCGCGCCGGTAGGTCCGACAATTGCTACCGTCTGTCCAGGCTGAACGTCAATGTTCATATCTTGGATCAGAAGAGCATCTTCTTTATAGGAGAAGGCTACATGCTCAAATTTGACATTACCCCTAACTTGCCCGATTGGCTTTGAATCCGCGATATCTTGAACTTCTTCCGGTTCATCCAGCAACTCGAAAATCCGTTCAGCTGCGGCGATCGTTGATTGGATGACATTGGCGATGTTCGCTACCTGAGTAATCGGCATTCCGAACTGGCCGGAATATTGAATGAAAGCTTGAACATCTCCGATTTTAATGGAGCCGCCCGTTACCATGATGCCGCCGATGACGCTGACCAGCACATACCCGATATTGCTGATAAACGTCATCAACGGGAATATCAATCCGGAAATAAATTGCGCCTTCCAGCCGGAATGGTACAGCTTTTCGTTGATCTCATTAAAACGTTCAACTGACTTTCTTTCGTGACCGAATGCTTTGACGATGGTATGCCCCGTATACATTTCTTCAACATGGCCATTAAGAGCGCCAAGCGTTTGTTGTTGTCCTTTAAAATATTTTTGCGAGCGGGACGCAATCATTTTGGTCCCTAAAATGCTGAGCGGCAATGTAATAATGGTTGCCAGCGTTAGCAGCGGGCTTATTGTCAGCATCATAATAATGATGCCGAGTAAAGTAACGAGTGATGTAATGAGCTGGGTTAAACTTTGCTGCATCGTCGAGCTGATTGTGTCCACGTCGTTCGTTGCCCGGCTCATCGTGTCGCCGTGGCTTCGCGAATCGAAGAATGAAAGCGGGACGCGCGTTAGTTTTTCACTGATCTGCTCACGCAGGTTATATACGATCTTTTGCGTAACGCCGACCATAATCCATTGCTGAATATAGGTCAAAATAGAGCTAAGAATGTAGAGCGCAGCCAGGATGATCACGATTTGGAAAATCGCGTCAAAATCGATTTTGGCGCCGGCAACGCCTTTAAACTTTGCGATAGATCCTTCAAACAGTTTCGTTGTGGCGTTACCCATGAGCTTTGGTGCCACGATGCTGAACACGGTGCTCAGAATCGCCGTTACAAAGACTAAGGTTAATGAGATTCGAAAGGGCAGCATGAAACGAAATAGACGTTTTAAAGTGGCTTTAAAGTTTTTAGCCTTTTGGACGGGCATCCCCATGGCACCCATGCCACCGCGGCCAAAATGAGCAGGGTTCATGCCAGTGGCGGGCCGTCCATCTCTTGGTTTCTCACTCATGCGATTTCCTCCTCTGATAGCTGGGAAGCGACGATTTCTTGATAGACTTTGCAAGTTTTCATCAGTTCTGCGTGAGTCCCAGTGCCGGCCATACGTCCGTCTTCCAGGACAAGGATTCGATCTGCGTCCATGATCGTACTAACGCGCTGCGCGACGATTATCGTCGTCGCATCCTTGGTTTCAGCTTTGAGAGCGGCCCGCAGCTTGGCATCCGTTTTGAAATCGAGCGCAGAGAAGCTGTCGTCGAACACATAGATATTCGGTTTGCGGGCAAGCGCGCGGGCAATGGAGAGCCGCTGCTTTTGACCGCCTGATAAATTTGTGCCCCCCTGGGCAATTACGGATTGAAAGCCATCCTTCATCTCTGAGATGAAATCGGCAGCCTGAGCGATTCTCGCCGCATGCTGAATCTCGGCATCGGTGGCTTCTTCACGACCGTAGCGGATATTGTCTGCAACGGTGCCTGAGAAAAGCACGGCTTTTTGCGGAACATAGCCGATCTTTTCCCGCAAACCGTCCAGGTCCAGTGACTGTAGCGATTCACCGCCAACCTCGATGCGTCCGTTTTCTACATCATAGAAGCGGAGCAGGAGATTAAGCAGCGTTGTTTTGCCTGAACCGGTTCCGCCGATGATCGCGGTCACTTCGCCCGGCTCTGCACGGAAAGAAATATCCCGAATAGCAGGCTGCTCGGCACCCGGGTAACTGAAGGAGACGTGTTCAAATTCTACGGCGCCCTGACCGTTTCGTAACGGTTTGGCATTCTCTGGGTTACGAATGTTCGTTTCGGTATTCATCACTTCATTAATGCGTACAGCTGAAGCGGAGGCCCGAGGAATCATGACGAAGATCATCGTCATCAAAAACATCGAGAACATGATCTGCATGGCATACTGAATAAAAGCCATCAGATCGCCGATTTGCATTTGGTTGTTATCGATACGGATACCCCCGTACCAGAGAATCACGACGACACCGAGATTAAACACCAGCATCATTAGAGGCATCATGGTAGACATAAGGAGATTGACCTTAATTGCGGTTTGCGTATAATCTAGGCTCGCTTTTTCGAATTTGCGCTTTTCATGTTCAGAGCGGTTAAAAGCTCGAATGACTCGGATCCCGATCAAATTTTCTCGGAGGACCAGGTTGATTTGGTCGATTTTTACTTGCAGCGCTTTAAAAAGGGGAATGCCTTTGCGCATAATGGCAAAGATGGCGATAGCTAGAATAGGGATGATCGCGATCAAAACGAGCGCGAGATGGGCGTCTTTATAGATCGCCATAATAACCCCTCCGACAAGCATGGTCGGCGCCCCGATAAACATGCGCATCATCACGACGACCTGTTGAACTTGCGCGATGTCGTTCGTTGTTCTCGTAATGAGCGAAGAAGTGCCGAGTTTATCAAATTCGCCTAAAGAAAAACTTTCTACGTGAGTAAAGACGGCTCTGCGCAAATCTCGGCCGAATCCTGTTGCAGATCGGGCGAGCAAGTAGCTGGCAATCGCAACACAAACCGTTGCGCCTAATGCAACACAGAGCATGTAGGCTCCGTATTTGATGATGTAAGGTACGTCTCCATTTACAACACCGAAATCGACAATGTCAGCAAGCAGGGTAGGCAGGTACAGTTGAGCAAGAGATTGCAATAGCATAAAGACAACGACTGCAATGACGCTCGAACGGTACGGTTTTAAAAACCGGAACAGTTTTAACATGATTTCCTCCTCATTGTGGTTTGAAATCTTACAAAAATGATGCTTTGCATAATAATGAAAATTAGGGTAATATGATTATGAAGCAAACTTATAGTAAGTAACCTTAGTTTACTTCTTCCAGTTTACTTAATCACTTTTCAAACGTCAAGGGGGAACTTATAGATGGATCCGCAAATCCCTCCCGGGGAAAAAGCTCCTACTGCCGGTGAAGTTGTTCATGCCATCATCCGGACCGCACATTATATTCGCCAAGGATTTGAAGAGGGCTCATCAGAGCTTGGCGTACCTTCTTATTTGAGTGGACCAAGACTGCGTATGCTAGGTGCCGTGTCAGAATTCGGTCCCATACGAATGAATGACTTGGCTGCAAAAATGGGCATTAGAGCGATCACTGTTACTCAGTTTGTAGATGCCCTCGAGAAAGAAGATCTTATCGTTCGCCTCCCGGATCCGACGGATCGACGCGCGACGCTTTTGCAATTGACAGAGAAGGCTCCGGCAATTTTGCAAAAAGCGGGCGAAGTCTCCAAACAAGTTACGGAGAAAATGATGGAACCCCTGTCTGTGGAAATGCGTATCCAATTGCTTGATATTCTTTCCCGTATAGGTGATTATAAGCAATTGTGCTTGTTTGATGATCAGAGCAGAAAGTCAAAGGTTGAGTGAATAACATATTGACTTATCGTGTCGAAAATGGGATAATCCTTTTAATTGAATATGTACCTTTAAAAACAGTCCAGAGAGGCTGGCAAGGTAGTCGATGAAAAAGACGGGAATAGACCGAATCGCGTGTTCGGTGTATGAACAAGCATGAGGATGTGCGCATCCTGATGACCCGCTTTGTGTCTTTACGCACGTTCAACTCCTTGCCAAAACATGGCAAGGAGTTTTTTGGTTTCACGTAGTGGCTCATGCTTACGATGCAAGTTTTGCTAAAGCAAAACGCTTAGGAGTGATAATGATGACCGAAACAGCGGAACACAGCATTATGGATGAAATGGGCATTCGCAGAGCACTGACGCGGATTGCCCATGAGATCCTGGAAAAGAATAAAGGAGTAGAGAACTGCACCTTGATCGGAATTCGCACACGGGGGATCTACTTGGCCACTCGCGTGGCAGAGCGGATTCTTGAAATCGAAGGCGTGCCGGTACCGGTAGGGGAAATCGACATCACTTCTTATCGTGACGACCGGGTCAAGGTGAAATCGGTAGAAAACGTGCAGGAAGGCGGGAAACTGCAAATCCAAGACAGGAAAGTCATCCTTTTCGACGATGTGCTCTATACAGGACGCACCGTTAGAGCAGCAATGGACGCTTTGATTGATTTGGGCAGACCGCAAATGATTCAATTGGCTGTGCTGGTTGACAGGGGGCATCGCGAACTGCCGATTCGCCCCGACTATGTAGGCAAGAACGTACCTACCTCCAAGAGCGAAAACATTGAAGTGCTGCTAACCGAGATTGACGACAAAGACCAAGTGATCATACTTCAACAGAGGGGGAAACAGGAGTGAGCATGGTGGGCGTACAAACAACCAAACATTTTCTGGGATTGAAAGGACTTAGCGCGGGGGAAATCACAAGTATCCTGGATCGTGCCGCATTTTGGGAACAATATCCTGTGAAGGTGACAAACCAGCTGCAAGGCAAATTCGTTTCCAACCTTTTCTTTGAAAATAGTACAAGAACCCGATTCTCTTTTGAACTGGCGCAAAAGCGGCTGGGCGCCGATGTACTCAATTTCTCCGCTGCCGAGTCCAGCGTGCAAAAAGGTGAGTCCATCTACGATACGGTGCGAACATTGGAATCGATGGGCATCGATGCAGGAGTTATCCGGCTGAAGCCGGTGGGCGTGCTTGCCGAGTTGGCTGAGAAAATCAAAGTTCCGCTTATCAACGCGGGAGATGGCAACAACGAACATCCGACCCAAGCGCTGCTCGACTTCTATACGATGCGCAAGCAGTTCGGCGAAATCAAAGGGCTGTCGGTCTCCATCATTGGCGACATCTTACACAGCCGCGTAGCACGCTCGAATCTATGGGGATTGCACGCGCTGGGAGCGAAAGTGCAGTTCTGCGCACCTGATAACATGCAAGCTCCTGAGCTAGCCGCATTCGCCCCTTATGTCTCTTTCGAAGATGCGCTCAAGGCCGACGTAGTCATGATGCTGCGTGTACAGCTTGAACGTCATGACAAAGGGATTATCCGCTCAGCTGAGGAATACCGCGAACAATACGGGTTAACGGTAGAACGCGCAAGCCGTATGGCACCGCACGCAATCATCATGCACCCGGCTCCGGTCAATCGCAACGTCGAGCTGGACGATGAACTGGTTGAACACGAGAAATCAAAAATCTTTACGCAAATCGCTCATGGTGTACCGATCCGCATGGCGGTCATCGAGAGAGCTTTATCATAATAATTCCCCAAGCGAATATAGGGAGGCACAATTAACCATGGGTATTTGGATATTGAACGGATTAACGGTAGATGCAAACAATGTACAAACGAAAAAGCACATTTTTATAGAAAACGATAAAATCGCGCAAGTAGTGGAAGCTGGGGAAGGCACAGCGCCGAACACGGATGGGCACGAAGTGATCGACGCAGCCGGCAAACTGGTTGCACCGGGTTTCATCGATATGCACGTTCACCTTCGCGAGCCGGGATTTGAACATAAAGAAAATATAGCGACTGGTACACGATCGGCGGCAAGAGGCGGCTTCACCACAATCGCTTGTATGCCGAATACAAGACCGGTCATTGATACGGTGGATACGGTCAACTACATAAAAGATAAGGCCGAGACTGAAGGCGTCGTTCGCGTGATTCCGTACGGCTGCATCACGAAAAACGAGCTGGGCCGCGAGTTGACGGATTTCACCGCGCTGAAGGAAGCGGGCGTAATCGGTTACACCGATGACGGCGTCGGCGTGCAAAGCGCGCAAATGATGAAAGATGCGATGGCATTAGCCGCTTCGCTCGGTATGCCAATCATCGCGCACTGCGAGGATAACACGCTCGTTGAAGGCGCGCCGGTGAGCGAAGGCGAGTTCGCGAAGAAACACGGACTCAAGGGAATCCCGAACGAATCTGAGGCGATTCATGTAGGCCGTGACGTGCTGCTGGCGGAAGCGACCGGTGTTCACTACCACGTGTGCCACGTAAGCACCGAGCAATCGGTCCGTTTGATCCGGCATGCGAAGCAGTTCGGCATCAAAGTAACCGCTGAGGTATGTCCGCATCACCTCGTGCTCTCGGACGAGGATATTCCAGGGCTGGACGCCAACTGGAAAATGAACCCGCCGCTGCGCTCGCCGCGCGATGTACAGGCTGTGATCGAAGGCTTGGAGGACGGCACGATCGACATTATCGTTACGGACCATGCACCGCACAGCGAGGAAGAAAAAGAACGGGGCATGCAGCTCGCGCCATTCGGCATTCTCGGTTTTGAGACGGCATTCCCGCTGCTGTATACAAAATTCGTACTTACCGGAAAGTGGACGCTGGGCTTCCTGATCGATCGAATGACAGCCAAACCTGCTGACGTATTCGGACTTCCATACGGAACATTGAATGTAGGCAGTGCAGCAGACATCACCATCGTCGACTTGGATAATGAGCATGAAGTATTAAAAGAAGAAATCGTATCCCGCAGTAAAAATACACCGTTTATCGGATGGAAGCTGCAAGGCTGGCCAGTCGTGACAATCGCATCAGGTAAAATCGTTTGGTCCTAACAAGCTATAACCTCTATACGGCGAATGAAAATTCGTGTATATTTATACAGAAAGATCTTTTTTTATGCATGACAGGTGCATGACATCTCGGTTCAAGTACGAACCGTTTGACAATAGCGAAGGAGTTGAAAGAACATGCAGGCAAGATTGTTGCTGGAAGACGGCACTCTTTTTACAGGAAAATCGTTCGGTAGTGAGGGTGACTCCGTCGGCGAGGTTGTATTCAATACAGGGATTACAGGTTATCAGGAGGTGCTTTCCGACCCTTCTTATTGCGGACAAATCGTAACGATGACATACCCGCTGATCGGGAACTACGGGGTGATTCGCGACGACTTCGAGTCCGTACGCCCTTTCATTCACGGATTTGTGGTTCGGGAGCATGAAGAAATCCCAAGCAACTGGAGAGCGCAGTACACGCTCGGCAGCCTGCTTAAAGAATACGGCATCATCGGTATCAGCGGCATCGACACCCGCATGTTGACTCGTAAAATTCGCCACCATGGCGTTATGAAGGGCCTGCTTACGACTTCGAATAAATCGATCGCAGAATTGACTGAAATGCTTGGTAGCTCCAAGCTGATGACAGATCAAGTTGCTCGCGTATCGACAAAGAGCGTTTTTGGTGCACCGGGACACAAAGAGCGTGTCGTGCTTGTTGACTTCGGAGCGAAAAGCGGGATTATCCGCGACCTCAGCAAACGTGACTGCGACGTCGTTGTTGTGCCTCAAGATGCAACTGCCGAACAAATCCGCAGACTGGCTCCGGACGGCATCTTGTTGTCCAACGGCCCTGGGGATCCAAAAGACGTGCCTCACGCTGTGAAAATGATCCAAGAACTGCTCGGCGAATTCCCGATCTTCGGTATTTGTCTTGGGCACCAACTGTTCGCGCTCGCTTGCGGAGCGGATACGGATAAATTGAAATTCGGTCACCGCGGCGGCAACCATCCGGTGAAAGATTTGATCTCCGGTCGCTGCTACATTACATCGCAAAACCATGGCTACACGGTGAAGGACGATTCCATTGCCGGAACCGACTTGGAAGTAACGCACATTAACAATAACGACCGCACCATCGAAGGCTTGAAGCATAAGAAATACCCTGCATTTTCGGTTCAATACCATCCGGAAGCGGCACCGGGTCCTTTTGACTCCAGCTACCTATTCGATGATTTTATCGCGATGATTAATAAGTTTAAGCAAGACAACCCGCAGCAGCCGCGCCAAGCACAAATGCTTGCTCAGTGGAAAGCAACGACGGCGTCGACATCTGTGAAGGAGGAACTGCAGTATGCCAAAAAATAATACACTCAAAAAGATTCTCGTGATTGGCTCCGGCCCGATCGTTATCGGTCAAGCGGCGGAGTTTGACTATGCAGGAACGCAAGCTTGCCAAGCGCTGAAAGAAGAAGGCATGGAAGTCATTTTGATCAACAGCAACCCGGCTACGATCATGACCGACACGAACATGGCCGACAAAGTATATATCGAGCCGATTACGCTCGACTTCGTTACGCAAATCATCCGCCAAGAGCGTCCAGACGGCTTATTGCCAACACTCGGCGGTCAAACCGGTCTGAACATGGCTGTAGAGCTGGCGCGCGCCGGCGTGCTGGAGAGCGAAAACGTCAAACTGCTCGGTACGCAGTTAACGGCGATTGAAAAAGCGGAAGACCGCGACTTGTTCCGCGACTTGATGAGAGAATTAGAGCAGCCTGTACCGGATAGCGTTATCGTAACTACGGTTGCGCAAGCTGTGGAATTCGCTATGGAAATCGGTTTCCCGATCATCGTGCGTCCTGCATACACCCTGGGTGGAACAGGCGGCGGTATCTGTAACACAATGGAAGAGCTGACGGATATCGTCGCTTCCGGTATTCGCTACAGCCCTATCGGACAATGTCTGGTTGAGCGCAGCATCGCAGGTATGAAAGAAGTCGAGTACGAGGTTATGCGCGACGCGAACGACAACTGTATCGTCGTATGTAACATGGAAAACTTCGATCCCGTAGGTGTGCACACGGGTGACAGTATCGTAGTGGCGCCGAGCCAAACGTTGTCTGACCGCGAGTATCAAATGCTGCGTTCCGCATCGCTGAAAATTATCCGTGCGCTGAACATCGAGGGCGGCTGTAACGTACAGTTCGCGCTGGATCCGCACAGTTTCCAATACTATGTCATCGAAGTGAATCCGCGCGTCAGCCGCTCTTCGGCGCTCGCGTCCAAAGCAACGGGCTATCCGATTGCGAAAATGGCTGCGAAAATCGCGATTGGCTACACGCTTGACGAACTCGTGAACCCGGTAACGGGACAAACCTACGCTTGCTTCGAGCCGACGCTGGACTACATCGTATCCAAAATTCCGCGCTGGCCGTTCGATAAATTTACGGCTGCCAACCGTAAGCTCGGTACGCAAATGAAAGCGACCGGCGAAGTGATGGCGATCGGCCGTACGTTCGAAGAGTCGATCCACAAAGCGATTCGCTCTCTGGAAATCGGCGTACACCGTCTTTTCCTGAAAGAAACGGATCTGCTTGATCAAGAAACACTCGAATTCCGTTTGCAAAAACCGGACGATGAACGACTGTTCTTACTGGCAGAAGCTTATCGTAGAGGCTACACCGTGGAGCAGCTGCAAAGCCTCACGAAGATCGACTGGTGGTTCCTGAACAAGCTTGACGGCTTGATTAAATTCGAAAAAGAAATCGCGGCAAGCGACTTAACGCCGGAGCTGCTGTTCGAAACAAAACGCAAAGGCTTCACCGATCGCGCGATCGCTGAGATTCGTGCATTGGCTGGAAGTTCGACTTACACGAAAGAAGCAGATATTCGCAATCTGCGCCTGCAGCAAAATATCAAGCCCGTATACAAAATGGTAGATACATGCGCAGCGGAGTTTGAAGCATCGACGCCATACTACTACTCTACCTATGAGCAAGAAGACGAAGTAACGGAAACTAACAAAGAAAAAGTCGTCGTTTTGGGCTCCGGTCCGATCCGTATCGGTCAAGGGATCGAGTTCGACTACTCCACGGTTCACGCGGTATGGGCGATCCAAGCTGCGGGTTACGAAGCGGTTATTATCAATAACAACCCGGAGACGGTTTCGACGGACTTTAATACTTCCGACAGATTGTACTTCGAGCCATTGTTCTTCGAAGACGTGATGAACGTCATCGAGCGCGAGAAACCGATCGGCGTTATCGTACAATTCGGCGGTCAAACGGCGATAAATCTGGCGGCTCCGCTTTCGAAAGCCGGCGTGCGCATTCTTGGTTCTGATCTCGAAAGTATCGATACTGCTGAAGACCGTAAGAAATTCGAAGCGCTGCTTCGCAAGCTGAGCATTGCTCAACCGCCGGGCGGCACAGTAACATCTGTTGACCAAGCGGTAGGAACGGCTGCACAGTTCGGCTATCCGGTGCTCGTTCGTCCATCTTATGTCCTTGGCGGCCGCGCGATGGAAATCGTCTACTCGGATGAAGAATTGTTGAGCTACATGGAATATGCGGTGAAAATCAACCCTGAGCATCCGGTACTTATCGACCGCTACATGCTTGGTAAAGAGGTTGAAGTCGACGCGATTTGCGATAAAGAAACGGTTCTCATCCCAGGCATCATGGAGCACGTGGAACGCGCAGGGGTTCACTCCGGTGACTCGATCGCCGTTTATCCGCCGCAAACGATCTCCGACGAGATCAAGCAACAAATTATCGACATTACGACAAAAATCGGTCTAGAGCTGAAAGTCGTGGGTCTGGTCAACATCCAGTTCGTTATCCACAACGATCAAGTGTATGTCATTGAGGTTAACCCGCGTTCTTCCAGAACGGTACCGTTCTTAAGTAAAGTAACCAACATCCCGATGGCGAATGTAGCAACCCGCGTTATTATGGGTCAAAAGCTGGCTGATATGGGCTACCAAAGCGGTCTGTGGCCGGAAGATAAGTATGTATCGGTTAAAGTGCCTGTGTTCTCCTTTGCGAAGCTCCGCCGAGTAGATACGACACTCGGACCTGAGATGAAGTCGACCGGCGAGGTGATGGGCCGAGATACAAACTTTGCCAAAGCGCTGTACAAGGGTTTAATCGGAGCGGGTATGAAAATCCCTGCAGCCGGATCCGTCGTTGTGACGGTTGCGGACAAAGATAAGGACGAAGCGATTGAGATTATGAAAGGTTTCTATCGTCTCGGTTATAAAATTATCGCAACCGGCGGTACGGCAACGGCGCTCGAAGAAGCTGGCCTGCCTGTAACGACGGTGCATAAGCTGAGCGAAGGTTCGCCGAACATTCTGGATCTCATTCGCGGCGGCGAAGCGCAATTCGTTGTGAACACGCTGACGAAGGGCAAAACGCCTGAGCGCGACGGCTTCCGTATTCGCCGTGAAGCGGTTGAGAACGGCGTGGTTTGTATGACATCGCTGGATACGGTGAGAGCGCTCGTGAACATGCTCGAATCGATCAACTTCTCCTCCCGCGCGATGCCGGTTTACGCGTAAGGGATGGTGACGAACGTGAGTACACTAACACGTACGGACGTGGCAGGGCGCATTATGGTCGCCCTGGATTACGCGAACGCAGGGGGAGCTGAAGAGCTGCTAAAGCAGCTCGAAGGCATTCCCTGCTATATGAAAGTGGGCATGCAGCTGTTTTATGCTGCAGGTCCGGGTTTTGTAGCCAGCCTTAAGGACCGCGGCTACAAGGTGTTCCTGGATGTCAAGATGCATGACATCCCCAACACAGTGCGAGGCGGCTCAGAGAGCGTGACTCGCCTTGGGGTTGATTTGTTCAACGTCCATGCTGCCGGAGGCAAGCAGATGATGGAATCGGCCATGGAGGGCGTCGACAAGGCGCTCGCCCCTGGAGCAAGACGCCCGATCGTCATCGGCGTCACGCAGCTTACCAGCACCAGCCAGCAGGTGCTGAACGACGAGATCGGCCTGACCGGATCGGTCGAGCAGGCCGTCATTCGTTACGCCCAGCTCGCGCATGCCGCGGGGCTCAACGGGGTTGTCGCGTCACCGCTTGAGGTGACGCAGATCAAGGCGGCGTGCGGTGGCGCGTTCGTCACCGTTACGCCGGGCATTCGCCCTGCGGGCGCCGACGCGGGCGATCAGTCGCGCGTCATGACGCCGGCTGAGGCGTTCGCGCAGGGCACGGACTACGTCGTGATCGGCCGCCCGATTACTGGGGCAGCCGATCCGAGAGCGGCGATCGAATCGATCATCGATTCGATTTTATAAAACTTCACGGGTGAAGGCTTCCAAATACCATTTAGAAGGAATTTCTCCTTCTAAATGGGGCCTTCCCTCTTTTTATGCGCTTTTACAGGAAAAAACTGCCGCTAATTTGTCCGTTTCTGAAACCTGCAGTTTAATCTCGCACTCAGGATTTGAGTGTGAGTAAATTTAGCGCTTGATTTCATGGGCGCAACGTAAACCAGAGGCTGAAAACAAGGAAGGAACGGTGTCATTAATCATGAGCCAGCTTGAAACGATCGCACAGCACATCGCAGCATCTTTACTAGAAATCGAGGCGGTATCGCTACGCCCGCACCAACCGTTCACTTGGACATCCGGTCTGAAATCGCCGATTTACTGCGATAATCGACTGACGATGTCGCACCCGGCGATTCGTGAGGCTATTGCCGACGGCTTTGCTGCTTTAATCAAAGAAAAGTTCCCGGAAGCGGAAGTTGTCGCTGGCACAGCGACAGCCGGGATTCCACATGCAGCCTGGGTTGCACAGAAGCTAGGCCTACCCATGATCTACATTCGCGATAAAGCCAAAGGTCACGGCAAAGAGAACCTGATCGAAGGGACGGTCAAGCCAGGTCAAAAGGTTATCGTCATCGAAGACCTGATCTCTACTGGCGGATCTTCTTTGAAAGCGGCATTGGCCGTGAAGGAAGCGGGGGCAGTCGCTCTGGGCGTACTTGCGATTTTCTCCTATCAGCTTGACAAGGCTACACAAGCTTTTGAAGCGGCGGACATGCCGCTCCATACGCTATCCAACTACTCCAAGTTGCTTGAAGTTGCTCTGGAAAAAGGCAAGATCAAGGAAGAGGATCTCGATCTCCTCCATTCTTGGAGAGCGAATCCATCTGAATTCGGTGCGTAAGCAGCGTTAAATGGATCTATAGCCTGTGTCAAATATTGACGAAATAGGCTGTCATCCCTATACTAAAAGAGTGCTTAGGTACTGCCTAGCATCTGCGAAAAGGCAAATGACGCGAAAGCGACAGACGCAAAGCTACAGGGGCTAATCGGCTACGGCCGTACGCTTGCCAGCTACCGAACGGTGAGAGGAGGAGTGCTCGTGAATGTAAATGCTGCATTATCCGCGATAAACAGCGGCGATGCTTTGCAGCAAGCAGTCGGACTGCAGCTGTTTAGCAAGGCGAGCGACATGCAAGAAGCAGCGGCCAGCACGTTGATGCAGGATTTTACCAAATCCCAGCAGCAAGTGAACGCGGCAGCGTTATCGGCAGCACCGCATTTAGGGAAAAATCTTGACATCCGCATATAACGAATGAGAAAAAGAAGCTCCACCTTTTCGAAAAGGCGAGCTTCTTTTTTATTGTCTGATTTCGCTGTTTGTCAGCATAGCGATGAATGATTGCAGCGGTTGTGACATCCACTTTTTGGGGTGTAGCAGGAGTTGGAGATCGAAGCGCAGCGCCGGGTGGCTAAAAGGAATAATTGCAAGTTTGCCAAGTTCCAGCTCTGTTTCGACGGCGATACGGGGAAGTAGAGCAATACCAAGTCCTGTCATGACGCAGTGTTTGATCGTTTCCAAGTTGCCAAGTTCGAAACCGATTCGAAAGGGAACGGCGTTGTCTTTGAGCAATTTTTCAAACATATTCCGATAGATGCAGCTGCCTTCCGTGACGATGAATTCCGTATGCTGGAAGTCACTTAACTGCACGCCTGCTGCATGCACCAGAGGGTGATCTTTGGGGCCTACGAACACCAGCGGCTCATCCCTGATTTGAATGCAGTGAAGAAAAGAATCTGCCGGATAACGGTCGAGTAATAGGCCGATGTCGTAATCGCCTTCTTTTACCTTTGCTAATAAGGAGGATTCATTGTCGGGTAGAAGCTGGATATTGAGGTTGGGAAAGTGCTGTCTGATCTGTTGTAAATAAGGCGGCAAGTAGTACGCAGCGAGGGAATCTATCGTACCGATCGTAAGCGTGCCGCTAACCTGATGGGCGATCATTTCTTTGGACTGATCATAAAGCTCCAGCATTTGCACGGCCAGTTTCAACAAGCTTTCTCCAGGATGTGTTAACCGAAGCTGACGTCCAAATCTTTCGAAAAGAGGGACGCCGTATTCGCGTTCCAGCTTTTGAATCTGCATCGTGACGCTGGATTGCGCATAACCTAATTCTTCCGCTGCGCGGGTAAAGCTTTTTCGCTTGGCGACTTCCCGAAACGTTCGGAAATACGTAAGATCCATTTGGTGTCCTCGCACTATCAATATTTTTGATGACCGTTATCATTTATTATAGCTAACTGTGATGATAAGTTCCATGATAGAGTGTGAGTAAGGACAAATTTTGGCTGGTAGGGGAGATGGTTTATTTGTTGAGAGAAAATGACCTTCAAGGGGTATATGTGCCGATCATCACACCTTTTGATGAGGCGTATGAGGTGGATGCCGGTTCCTTTTACAAGCTGGCTTATCAATTGTTTCAAGACGAAGTGGACGGTCTAGTTATTAATGGTACTACTGGAGAATCGCCGACGATTACATCGGAGGAACTGGACATCTTATTTGCTACCGCTCTAGCGGCTCGGCAAGCCTCGAACACGACCGCACCGCTAATCGTGGGTACAGGTATGAATGACACGCGTGCAACGGTGAAAAAAACGGAAGCCGCAGGAAAATTAGGCGCCGATGCCGTACTTGTTGTAGTACCTTACTATAATAAACCGAGCCAGCAAGGAATTGTTGAACATTTCAAGCGTGTTGCCAGTGTCGGAGTCCCGGTAATTTTATATGAAGTTCCGCACCGCACCGGCGTTACGCTGGAACTGGACACTGTGCGCATGATTCTTGAACTGGATGGCGTCATCGGAATGAAAGACAGTACGCCCAATACACAACTAGTGTCAGAGCTTACCCGGTTGGGCTCGAAGCCGGTACTTTGCGGTGAAGATTCACTGCTGTTCGCAGCTCTCTCCGCAGGAGCAAAGGGGATGATGAGCGCTTCTGCTAATGTAGAGACGAGGCGGTTTGTTGAGTTCTACCGGAGTTTTGCGGCAGGTCAGCGAGATGAGGGCAAACGGCAATTCGATGAACTGCTTCCTCTGATCCGGCTGATGTTTCAAGAGCCGAATCCGGCGGCGATGAAATGGGTGCTTAAGCAGCAAGGTGTCATTGACTCGAACATGCTTCGATTGCCGCTTCTACCAGTCACAGAAGGATTGCAGGAGAAACTGGCGGCTTTTTATAGGCAGGTATGATCATTAAAAATGGGGGATTGAAGAAGATGCAAAGAGCTAAAGTATTTACGGGCTCCCCTTGGGAACCGCTCGTCGGTTATTGTCGGGCCATTCGGGTTGGAAATCGAATTGAAGTGGCAGGGACGACGGCGATGAAGGACGGAGAGGTCGTTGGCGTTGACAATCCCTACGAACAAGCACTATACATTTTGCAAACGATTGAACAAGCGCTGCTTGAGCTTGGAGCGCAGATGTCCGACGTCGTTCGAACTCGCATGTTCGTCACGGATATTTCGAAGTGGACGGAGATTGGGAAGGCGCACGGCGAATTTTTCCGCGATGTTCAGCCTGTAGCGACGATGGTTGAGGTGAAGGCGCTGATCGATCCGCAACTTCTGGTCGAGATTGAGGTTGAGGCTGTGGTGGAAGACGAAGGACGCCAATAAATTCGAAGAATTAAATAACGCTTATCATTGGTTCAAAAGCGATTCTCATTGTCGCTGATGAGTTCGACGATATGGGACGCTGAGCGAAGCAGGAACGATGTTATTCACATTAAGCATGCATCAAACCTAACATGAAAATTTCAATCACATAATTTCCTATTTTAGGA